>NZ_JADKYP010000141.1 GCF_015354405.1 Nocardia sp. BSTN01
GGCCGACATCGCCATCCTGACCGGTGGTGAGGTCATCAGCGAAGAGGTCGGCCTGAACCTGGAGACCGCCACCGTCGACCTGCTGGGCACCGCCCGCAAGGTCGTGGTGACCAAGGACGAGACCACCATCGTCGACGGTGCCGGTGATGCCGACGCCATCGCGGGTCGCGTCGCCCAGATCCGCACCGAGATCGAGAACTCGGACTCGGATTACGACCGTGAGAAGCTGCAGGAGCGCCTGGCCAAGCTGGCCGGCGGTGTTGCCGTGATCAAGGCCGGCGCCGCCACCGAGGTGGAGCTCAAGGAGCGCAAGCACCGCATCGAGGACGCGGTGCGCAACGCCAAGGCCGCCGTCGAAGAGGGCATCGTCCCCGGTGGTGGTGTGGCGCTGCTGCAGGCCGGCCCGGCGCTGGACGACCTGAAGCTGACCGGTGACGAGGCCACCGGTGCGAACATCGTGAAGGTGGCGCTGGCCGCGCCGCTGAAGCAGATCGCCTTCAACGCCGGCCTCGAGCCCGGCGTGGTCGCCGAGAAGGTCGCCAACCTGCCGACCGGCCAGGGCCTCAACGCCGACTCCGGCGAGTACGAGGACCTGCTGGCCGCCGGTGTCGCCGACCCGGTCAAGGTCACCCGCTCGGCGCTGCAGAACGCCGCGTCGATCGCCGCGCTGTTCCTCACCACCGAGGCCGTCGTGGCCGACAAGCCGGAGAAGGCCGCCGCTCCCGTCGGCGACCCGACCGGTGGCATGGGCGGCATGGACTTCTGAGTCCTGCTTTCCCGCAACACCTTTCGAACCGGTAGCCGGTCCGCCTTCGGGTGGGCCGGCTACCGGCGTTTCGGCAGTTCCAGCGCCACCGCGCGGCGCTGAATCTGGCGGTTTTCAGTCACATTTCCCCTAACTCGCGGTCTCCCCAGGGCTTTCGAAGCGCCGGAGCTGGACAACACCCTTTGTGGAACGCATTCTTTTCGGTTGGCTTCATCCGGAAGCCTTCGATAGGGGAAAGAGAAATGTTCTCAATGGGCAAGATTGCCCTGGGTTTCGTCGCGTCTGCGGCGGCGCTCTTCGTCGTCGCCGGGACCGGTTCGGCAGCCGCGGAGCGGGGGCCGGACGGTCACTACTACGGCGCGATGGCCATCTCCGATGCGAACGACGAGGGCTGGACCATCGGAATCGCTCTCAACGCGCCCGATCAGGCGACGGCCGACGCGGGCGCGATCGAGCAGTGCTCGTCCCACGGTGAGCAGGGTTGCGCGACCGTCGTGCGCTTCGTCGACGGATGCGGCGCCATCGCCCGGCGTGACGACATCCACACCGGCGGCACCGGCGCGACCCTCCAGGAGGCCGAGCGCAACGCGATCGCCGCCCTCGGCCCCGGACACCCGCCGACCCTGAGTTCGGACGGCTCCGGACCCTCGGTCATCTCCGTGTCCCGCTGCAACGGCTGACCGCACAGTCGAAATCCCCCGCGTGTCCCGACGCGTAACCCGAATTGCGATCGGAAGCCGGTCCCGCACCCACGGCGGGCCGGCTTCCGGCATTTCGGAACGGGATTCGGCCGGCGGCGGGAATTTCTCCTTGCGGGCCGATGTCGTGAAAGCCGTTGCGATCGCATCCGATGTGTGTCGTTAGGCCGGATGACCAGGCGATTTGACTTCGAATGCGGTTGG
>NZ_JADKYP010000142.1 GCF_015354405.1 Nocardia sp. BSTN01
AGGCCAGGTCAACTGCGGGGCAAGGTCAACCGCGGGGCAAGGTCAACCGTGCATAGTCGCGGCCCCGGGGAAGCGGTTGCCTGCGCAGGGAGGTGTGGCACTCTCGCCCGGGACGCCGCGGGTCAGGCTCACGAGACGGGGGCGTCGGAGGTGATTTCCGGGGCCAAAGGTGCGATGGCGCCGATGATTTCGCCGAGGGTCGGCTCCTGCACCCCGGCGGCGACCAGGGCGTCGGTGAGGTGGGCTGCGACGAGGGTGAAGTGGTGCATGGTGATGCCGCGGCCCTGGTGGACCTGCTTCATCGGGGCGCCGGTGTAGGGCTCGGGGCCGCCGAGGGCGGCGGCGAAGAATTCCACCTGGCGGCCCTTCAACCTCGACATGTTGGTGCCGCTGAAGAAGCCGGCGAGGTCCTCGTCGGCGAGGACGCGGACGTAGAAGTCCTCGACGACGGTTTCCAATGCCTCGTGCCCGCCGATCTGCTCGTAGATCGACGGAGCGGGCGCGGACGGGGCTGCGGACGATTTCGAGAAAAGTGACGAGATTCGCATGAAAACAGGAAATCAGCGGGGTGTTTCACCTCCGTTAGTTGTGTGTCGCCGACGGGTTGCCCCGTGTAGAAAGACGATTGCTCCGATCTCACAATCGCCGCGAACGGGCTGCGAGGTTTCTCTCGCTGCGATGACGAGCAAGCGGTCCGGATGCGCGGCCGCCGCGATCTTCGTGCGCACCGTGGGACGGCCGTCCCGTATCTCGGTGCGCGAGCCTGGCGCCGTGACGCTGGAACCCGCACAAGGTCCGCGGCGCATGAAACTACTGGGCCGGCATGGCTGGCACCGCCCGGCTGGGGGCCACGCCGGAGAAGGCCAGCGAGATGACGAAACCGGCGGCCTCCTCCAGCTGACGTGCGCGATCCAGACCACCCAGCACCACCGGTACGGCGCCCACGTCGCGGACCAGTTGTTCGGTGGTGCGCAGGGCGGCCGGGTCGTCGCCGCAGATCGTGACCCACGGCGGCAGGTGCGTCGTTCCGGTGTCGGCGGATTCGGCTGCGGCCCATTGTTCGCTCGGGAACAGATGGAATGCCTTGACCACCCGCGCGCCCGGCGCGAGTTCCCCCACGCGCTGTGCGTGTGAGGTCCCCGGCGGCACGCGCAGCACGCCGACTCCGTGGTCGATCGCATTGGTCGCGTCGATGACGGTTAGTCCGGACAGCGTGCCGCCGGGAGCGCCGACCGCGCGCAAAATTTCCTCCACGCCGGTATAGGCCACCGCCAGCAACACCGCTTCGGCGCCGGCCCACGCTGCCGTGCCGAGGTGGGCCTCCGCTCCGGTGCCTACTGCCGAGGGCGAGCCGGCGTCGGCCACCGGCCGTGCATCCAAGTCGGCTGCCGAGTGCGAGTCTGCGCCGACTGCCGACCGCGAATCCGTTGCGGCTGCTGACCATCCCGCTGCGCCTGCCGTGTCCG
>NZ_JADKYP010000143.1 GCF_015354405.1 Nocardia sp. BSTN01
CTCCGTAAGTTGTTATGCGGCCCAGGAGGGCCGGATGTGGCTGATGATGGCTTGCCTCGAGTGGCTCCTCAGGAGTGGCCGTCCGACCCTCCGGGGCGCCCTGGCTGCTGATTGAGATATGCGCGCGATACGACGTGGTCGCTGATTACGGAGACGACAGCGGGGTGCTCCTCGGACCGAACCTGTGCCGTAACGAGCGAGGAGTGCTGAGTGACCACTACGCGGGCCCGCGCATGGGCCGGTGTCGACGCTGGTAAAGGCCATCATTGGGCGGCGGTTGTCGATGACACCGGTGCCACGTTGTGGTCGAAGAAGATCGACAACGACGAGACCGCGATCCTGACCGCGTTGGGTGAGATCCTCGCCCTGGCCGAGGAAGTGTCCTTCGCCGTCGACATCTCCGGCACGGCATCGGCGCTGTTGCTGGCTTTGCTCGCCGCGCACGGCATTTCCGCGGTGTATGTGCCCGGCCGCACCGTCAACCGCATGTCGGGTGCCTACCGAGGCGAGGGCAAAACCGACGCCAAAGACGCGTATGTCATCGCCGAAACATCCCGGCACAGAAATGATTTCGCGACGATCGACGTGCCCGCCCAGTTGGCTGCCGACCTCGCCTTGTTGACCGCGCACCGTACCGATCTGGTCGCGGACCGGGTCCGCATGATCAACCGCCTGCGCGACGTGCTGACCGGGGTGTTCCCCGCGCTGGAACGCGCTTTCGACTACAGCACTCACAAGGGTGCGTTGATCTTGCTGACCGGGTATCAAACCCCGACCGCGATCCGCCGCCGCGGACACACCCGGTTGACGGCATGGCTGGCCAAACGTCACGTCCGATCGGCCGAAACGGTCGCGGCTACCGCGGTCGCGGCCGCGGACGCCCAGCAGACCACCCTGCCCGGCGAGGGCGTGGCCGCGCAGATCGTCGCCGAGCTCGCGCGGGCGATCCTGGATCTCGACGACCGGATCACACGCCTCGAAGGCCAGATCCGCGACACCTTCCGCACGCACCCGCAAGCCGAGATCATCGAGTCCATGCCCGGGATCGGCCCGATCCTGGGAGCGGAATTGATCGTCGCCGCAGGCGATCTGGGGGCCTACACCGATGCCGGGCACCTGGCCTCGGCAGCCGGGCTGGTCCCGGTCCCGCGTGACTCCGGTCGACGGACCGGTAACCTGCACCGCCCGAAACGCTACAGCCGGCGGTTGCGTCGGGTGTTCTATCTGTCGGCGCAGACCAGCATCATCCGCGACGGGCCGAACCGGGACTTCTACCTGAAAAAGCGGAGCGAGGGCTGCCTGCATGTGCAGGCGGTGATCGCGTTGGCCCGGCGGCGGGTCTCGGTGTTGTGGGCCTTGCTGCGCGACGGTCGGGCTTTCACCCCCGCTCCACCGGTCGTGCTCGCGGCTTGACAACCTCATTGAGACTCC
>NZ_JADKYP010000144.1 GCF_015354405.1 Nocardia sp. BSTN01
GTGCCGACAGGCCGACCATCAGCCCGAAGGTCTTCAAACCGTTCGCGTAACCATGCATGTCGGATCAACGATCGGCGGGGAACTCGGGTTCCGCTCGGGCACGGGCGCTCCACGTTTGCGTCATCGATCACAGCGCTGCGATATCGATCACAGCAGCGCGAATACCGAACTCCGGCCGGCCGCCGGTGCGACGGCGGACGGGCTCAGCCGACTCGCTCGATGGTGTATCGGACCAGGCGCTCCAGCGCGTCGTTGGCCGGGCCCTGCGGCAGTGCGGAGAGTTCGGCATGCGCGATATCGGCGTAGCCCTGCAACTTCTGCTTGGCCAGCACCATGCCGCGCGAGCGGGACAGCAGCTCCAGCGCCTCGGCGACCTCGTCGTCGGATTCCAGCGGCCGGGCCAGCAGCGTGCGCAGCCGGTCACCCTCGGCGCCCTCGTCACGCAGCGCGTACAGCACCGGCAGGGTGTGCACGCCCTCGCGCAGATCGGTGCCGGGCGTCTTGCCGGACTGCTCGGACACCGAGGAGATGTCGATGATGTCGTCGGAGATCTGGAAGGCGGTGCCGACCGCGTCACCGAGGCGCGCCAGCCGTTCCACGTCGTCCAGGCTCGCGCCGGAGAAGGTGCCGCCGAAGCGGCCCGATGCGGCGATCAGCGAACCCGTCTTCTCCCACACCACCCGCAGATAATGTTCGACCGGATCCTGAGACTTCTTGGCGCCCAAGGTTTCCCGCATCTGACCGGTGACCAGTTCGGCGAAGGTCTCGGCGATGATGCGCACCGCGTCCGGGCCCAGGGTGGACACCAGCCGGGAGGCGTGGGCGAACAGATAGTCGCCGGAGAGGATGGCGATGCTGTTGCCCCATCGGGAGTTCACGCTGGGAGCGCCGCGGCGCATCGACGCCTCGTCCATCACGTCGTCGTGGTAGAGCGTGGCCAGATGCACCAGTTCGACCACGGTGCCGGCGGTGATCAGATCGGGGTCGGTCGGGCGCGGACCGAGCTGACCGGTGAGGATGGTGAACAGCGGCCGGAACCGCTTACCGCCGGCGCGCGCCAGGTGCAGCGCGGCTTCCAGCAGGAAGTCCTCCCCGTCGGAGAGCTCGCTGACCAGCAGCTTCTCCACCTCGTCGAGCCCGTTGCGCACGGTCGCCGCGAGCTCGGGATCGCCGAGATCGACCCCGGCAACCACGGTGCTTTCATCGCTCACAGCCGATGCACTCATGTCTTCTCCCAATGCCGCGTCCGTCCCCACACCGAAGAACCTAGCGTGTTGCCCTCCCCCCTCCCATGAACACCGTCACTATGCCTGTGGCCTCCGCTTCGCTCCGGCGGGGTTTCGGCCCCCCTGGGACTCGATTTTTCCCTCCTCCGCTCCTCCGCTTCGCTCCCCCGCTCCGTC
>NZ_JADKYP010000145.1 GCF_015354405.1 Nocardia sp. BSTN01
CATCGATTCTGGGCAGAACAGATTTCAGGTGTTCCAATCCGGTCTGGCTGATTACGTCGTTGTCGTCGGAGAACACGTCGTCTGCGATGCCGCCCTGCAGGGTCTCGGCGATGTCGGACACCTTCACCTTGTGCCCGGTACGGCGCTCGACGCGGAACAGCATGTCCAGCAGATCGATCGATTCCGCACCGAGTTCGGCGAACAACGTCGACTCGGGCGTCACCTCGTCGAACTCGAGCCCCATAGCCTCGGCAATGGATTCCCGGACTGCGATTTCGAGCTCGGCATCGATTGGAGTAGTGGTTGACATTGCATTACCTCCTGAATGGCAGAGTGGTTTCAGCGCAGCGTCGACATTGACGGGTCGCTGAGGGAGAGAAGATGACGTGCAGTGGCGGTGGTGGCCACCACCGCCACCGGATCGATGGCGCGGACCAGACCAGCGAGCACCTTGCCCGGCCCGAGTTCGGCGTGAGAGTGCCAATCATGCTGGCGCGCCACCTCCATCACCTGGGTCCAGCGCACTGGTCGAGTGAGCTGCGAGCGCAATAGCCGCCGGAACTCTTCGCCGTCGTTCACCACGGTGCCGGTGATCGAACTAATCACCGTGATCGTGGGATCGCGGAACTCGTGCCGGTCCAGTTCGGCAGCGAATTCCGCCTCGATCGTGGACATCAGGGAGCAATGGAAGGCAGCGCCGACATCGAGTCGTACGGCCCGCTTCGCACCTGCCCGCTTGGCCTCCGCGGCAACAGCATTGACGCCATCGGCATCGCCGGAGACTACGGTCTGGACAGGGGAGTTGTAGTTGGCGACCTCGACGAGTCCGGTTGCGGTGGCGCACATTCGCTCGACTTGCTCGGTCTCGAGTCCAATGATGGCGGCCATGGCGCCGCCGGTCAGTTCGCCGACCTGCGCCATTAGCTCGCCGCGGCGCCGCACAATCGCCAGGCCCGACTCGAATTCCAGGACGTTGGCAGCGATCAGTGCGGTGATTTCGCCCAGGCTATGGCCGGCTACCGCTCGGGGGTGAAATCCAGTGCTGCGTAACCCTTCCCAGGCTGCGACGCTCGTAGTGACAACTGCGGGCTGGGTGATATCGGTACGAGTGAGTTGTTCCTTAGAACCCGAAACGCACAGCTCAGTCAACGGGAGATCTGTTGCGGACTCGGCTCGCGAGAACACCTTCCGGGCGATCTCGGGGAAGACGTCCAACGCAGCAGCGGCCATCCCGGGTCGCTGTGAACCCTGCCCCGGGAACATGGCTAAATCGATTGTGGCAGCGGCGCTATCGGTCATGAGCCAATGCTCTCGGCTGCTTCTTGTGGGGATCTTGAAGGGATCTTGAGCGGAGCGGTAAGGGCGCTTCACGAACCTAGTGTTCCGCGCCTGAAAT
>NZ_JADKYP010000146.1 GCF_015354405.1 Nocardia sp. BSTN01
GACAGCACCTCGACGTTGAGGCACAGCGACTGCAGTTCCTTGAGCAGAACCTTGAACGATTCCGGGATACCCGGTTCGGGGATGTTCTCGCCCTTGACGATCGCCTCGTAGACCTTCACCCGGCCGACCACGTCGTCGGACTTGATGGTCAGCAGTTCCTGCAGCGTGTAGGCCGCACCGTAGGCCTGCATGGCCCAGCACTCCATTTCACCGAAACGCTGACCACCGAACTGCGCCTTACCACCGAGGGGCTGCTGAGTGATCATCGAGTACGGACCCGTCGACCGCGCGTGAATCTTGTCGTCCACCAAGTGATGCAGCTTCAGGATGTACATGTAACCCACCGCCACCGGATACGGGAACGGCTCACCCGAACGACCATCGAACAACACCGACTTACCGTCCGCGCCGACCATGACCTCGCCGTCACGGTTGGGCAGCGTGGAGGTGAGCAGGCCGGCGAGTTCGGCTTCGTGAGCGCCGTCGAACACCGGTGTGGCGAGATTCGTATCCGGTTGTGCCGAAAGCAGTTCCGCGGGCAACCGCTGCGCCCAGTCGGGGCGGGCGCCGTCGGCGAGCCGAATATCCCACCCCGCCTTGGCGATCCAGCCCAGATGTGTTTCCAGGATCTGGCCGATGTTCATACGACGCGGCACACCATGGGTGTTCAAGATGATGTCGACCGGAGTGCCGTCCGGCATGAACGGCATATCCTCCTTCGGCAGAATCTTGCCGATCACACCCTTGTTGCCGTGGCGACCCGCGAGCTTGTCACCGTCCTGGATCTTGCGCTTCTGCGCCACATACACGCGCACCAGCTCGTTCACGCCCGGAGGCAGATCGTCGTCGTCCTCACGCGAGAACACGCGGATGCCGATCACCTTGCCGGACTCACCGTGGGGCACCTTCAACGAGGTGTCACGGACTTCGCGGGCCTTCTCACCGAAGATCGCACGCAGCAGCCGCTCCTCGGGAGTCAGCTCGGTCTCACCCTTCGGGGTGACCTTGCCGACCAGAATGTCACCGTCACGCACCTCGGCACCGATGCGGACGATGCCACGCTCGTCCAGATCCGCCAGCACCTCGTCGGACACGTTCGGGATATCGCGAGTGATCTCCTCGGCACCCAACTTGGTGTCGCGAGCGTCGATCTCGTGCTCCTCGATATGGATCGAGGTCAGCACATCCTCCTCCACGAGACGCTGCGACAGGATGATCGCGTCCTCGTAGTTGTGACCCTCCCACGGCATGATCGCCACCAGCAGGTTCTTACCGAGCGCCATCTCACCGTTCTCGGTG
>NZ_JADKYP010000147.1 GCF_015354405.1 Nocardia sp. BSTN01
AGGTACCAGAGTCCGCTGGCTTGGGTGGGGTCGAAGCCGGTGAGTTGGGCGATGCGTTTGAGGCGGTAGTCGACGGTGTTGGTGTGGACGTGGAGGAGTCGGGCGGTGCGTTGGCGGTTGAGGTTGTTGGCGATGTGGGTTTGGAGGGTGGTGAGGAGTTCGGGGTGGTGGTCGAGGGGGTTGAGGAGGGTGCCGAGGTGGTCGCGTCCGGGTCCGGGGCGGGTGAGTTGGTATTCGAGGGCGAGGTCGTCGAAGCGGTAGAGGCCGGGGATTGATTGGAGGCGGGTGACCATGTCGAGGAGTTGGTGGGTTTGGTCGGTGGCGGTGGGGATGTCGGTGGTGGGGGTGGTTGTGGTGGTGGCGGTGATGGGGACTCTGGCGGCGTGGGAGAGGTGGGTGATGAGGGTGTCGAGGTCGGTGGGTGTGGTGGTGGGGATGAGGAGGGTGCCGCCGTCGGTGGACAGGAGGGAGAGGGTGGTGGTGTGGGTGGTGGTGGCGAGGGCGGCTTGGAGGCGGCGGAGTTTGCGGCGGGCGATGATGGTGGGGTCGAGGTGGGGGTTGGTTTGGTCGGGGTGTGGGGGGATGTGGAGGGCGAGGATGTGGTAGGTGTCGGCGATGTCGATGCCGCATTCGCGGGCCATGGTGCTGGTGGGGTGGCCGCCGAGGAGGGCGGAGGTGAGGGTGTGGACGGCGTTGTGGTGTTCGGAGACGACGGTGCGGAGTTCGCGGACGTAGGCGTGGGAGACGGCGGTGGTCATGGTGTCGAGGATTTCGACGAGGAGTTTGGCGCCGTGGAGGAGGTTGGTGTAGTCGGTGTGGGTGAGGGTGAGTGTGGGTTCGCTGTCGGCGGTGCTGCCGCCGCCACCGGCACCGCTGCTGCCGGTGTTGCCGGTGGTGTTGGTGCGGGTTTTGGTGGTGGCGTTGGTGACGACGAGGTCGAAGCCGATTTTGAAGCCTTCGTGGATGGCGTGGTGGATGGTGTCGATGGGGACGCCTTCGCGGGCCCAGGCGGCGGCGGCGTCTTTGAGGCGTTCGGTTTTTTCGGGGATGTCGCGGCCGTCGAGGAGGCTGATGGCGAGTTCGAGGCAGGTGCGGGTGATGGTGGTGATGTCGCCGTGGATGGCGTCGCCGGGCAGGGTGCCGCAGGGGGCGACGTTTTCGACGAAGTGGCCGACCATGTGCCGCGACAGCGACCACACATCCTTCAACGGCGACGACA
>NZ_JADKYP010000148.1 GCF_015354405.1 Nocardia sp. BSTN01
GGCCGCCATCCGCGAGGCGCAGTCGATCAACGACCGTCCCGTGGTGATCGACTTCATCGTCGGCAAGGACGCGCAGGTGTGGCCGATGGTCGCCGCCGGCACCTCCAACGACGAGATCATGGCCGCCCGCGGCATCCGGCCCCTGTTCGACGAGGACGAGCAGGCCTCCGAGCCGGCCGTCATCCATGAGGCCATGTCCCACGACAAGGCGACCCTGTCGGCGCACGAACGGGCCTCGCAGAAGGAGACCAACCTGTGAGCACGACCCATACCCTCAGCGTGCTGGTGGAGGACAAACCCGGCGTGCTGGCCCGGGTGGCGAGTCTGTTCTCCCGGCGTGGATTCAATATCGAATCCCTGGCCGTGGGTGGCACCGAAGTTCCGGAGATCTCGCGGATGACCATCGTCGTCACCGTGGAGGATCTGCCGCTGGAGCAGGTGACCAAGCAGCTCAACAAGCTGGTGAACGTCATCAAGATCGTGGAGCAGGACGCCGACGCGTCGGTGGCCCGCGAGCTGATCCTGGTGAAGGTGCGCGCCGATGCCAGCGTGCGCACCCAGGTGATCGAATCGGCCAACCTGTTCCGGGCTAAGGTCATCGACGTGTCGCCCGACGCGCTGACCATCGAGGCGACTGGCACCCGGTCCAAGCTCGAGGCGCTGCTGCGGATGCTGGAACCGTACGGCATCCGTGAGATCGTGCAGTCCGGCGTGGTGGCCGTCGGCCGCGGGCCGAAGTCCATCACCGCGACCCGCTAACACTTATTCAGAAGAATCAACGAAGGGACACAACCACAGTGGCAGTCGAGATGTTCTACGACGACGACGCCGATCTGTCGATCATCCAGGGCCGCAAGGTCGCCGTGATCGGCTACGGCTCCCAGGGCCACGCACACTCGCTGAGCCTGCGTGACTCCGGCGTCGAGGTGCGCATCGGCCTCAAGGAAGGCTCCAAGTCGCGGGCCAAGGCCGAAGAGGCCGGCCTGACCGTCGGCACTCCCGCCGAGGTCTCGGAGTGGGCGGACGTCATCATGCTGCTCGCCCCCGACACCGCGCAGGCCAAGATTTTCACCGAGGACATCGAGCCGAACCTGAAGGACGGCGACGCCCTGTTCTTCGGCCACGGCCTCAACATCCACTTCGGCCTGATCAAGCCCCCGGCGAACGTCACCATCGGCATGGT
>NZ_JADKYP010000149.1 GCF_015354405.1 Nocardia sp. BSTN01
AACGGCTGGCCGAACTGCTGCAGCAGTTCAAGGGAATCGGGCCGACCGGCGCGGAGATCTTCCTGCGCGAGGTGCAGGACGTCTGGACCTGGGTGCGCCCGCATTTCGACGACCGGGCCCGCAAGGGCGCCGATCTGCTGCATCTGTCGACCGATCCGAAGCGGCTGGATCGCCTGGGCCGTTCCGGCCACGACGCGGAACTGGCCGCCGCGCTGGTCCGGGTGAGTCTCGACAAAGATCTCGCCGACCAGGTGCTCGCGGCTGTCGGCTGAGCCCCTGGGAGATCGAAACGCCTGGTCATCCGCGTATCGCGGTGCCCGACCGGGTGATCGCCGGCGGAGCGGGAAAATTTTTCGCCGCGGCGGGAATGAACCGTCCGCCCCGCTCGTTGAGCTGTTCGACGCAAGGTTGAGTGCAAGCGGCTCAAGTCTCTGGTTGACTCCGACGGGATCGGGGGGCAGGATTGAGCCGACCACGCTCAGTGTTGCTGAGGACCGTGCTCCGTGCGGTGTCAGGGGCCACCTCTACACATACGGGAAAGGTCCGACCGGCACGAACAAGTGCCGCGCGCAGGGTCGCCCCCTGCACCACACACAGTTACATCACCTAGGAGGAACCACTATGGCTCGTGCGGTCGGTATCGACCTCGGGACCACGAACTCGGTCATCGCTGTTCTCGAAGGCGGTGAGCCGGTCGTCGTCGCCAACTCGGAAGGTTCGCGCACCACTCCGTCGGTCGTCGCGTTCGCCAAGAACGGAGAGGTTCTCGTCGGGCAGCCGGCCAAGAACCAGGCGGTGACCAACGTCGATCGCACCATCAAGTCCGTCAAGCGCCACATGGGCGAGGACTGGAGCGTGGAGATCGACGACAAGAAGTACACGGCGCAGGAGATCAGCGCCCGTACCCTCATGAAGCTCAAGCGCGACGCCGAGGCCTACCTGGGCGAGGAGATCACCGACGCGGTGATCACCGTGCCCGCCTACTTCGAGGACGCGCAGCGCCAGGCCACCAAGGAGGCCGGCCAGATCGCGGGTCTGAACGTCCTGCGCATCGTCAACGAGCCGACCGCCGCCGCGCTGGCGTACGGCCTCGACAAGGGCGACAAAGAGCAGACCATCCTGGTCTTCGACCTCGGTGGCGGCACCTTCGACGTCTCGCTGCTGGAAA
>NZ_JADKYP010000015.1 GCF_015354405.1 Nocardia sp. BSTN01
GCAAAATTCGACGAGGTTTGCACGATCAGTTCACACCCCTCTCTCACTGCTCGATGCTGGGGATGGAGGACACGACCACTTCTCCGTGCGCAGCCCGGCTCCGCTGACGTAGCGCCATGACGCGGGGGGCACGGTGCCGCCGCGTGCGGCGGTGATACGGGCACGTGACACGGTGCCGCCAGGTGCGGTCCTGCCGGTGCGTCGCGCGGTGAGGCGAGGGCGTAGCGCTAAGAGATAGGCGTTCGAATCGACCTAGCGTCCCGCTGTAGACCCCTCGATCGGTTCACCCTGCGCCTGGCGTGGATCTCCGGCGCGCAACGGCACACCGACGTCATGCAGGTGTCTCAGCGCCTCTCGGTACGAGGAAAGCAGCCCGGTCTCGTGATACGGCACGCCGATCTCGGCGCAGTACTCGCGGACGATGACCTGCGCACGCCGCAAGTTCGGAGTAGGCATGCTCGGAAACAAGTGATGCTCGATCTGATAGTTCAGCCCGCCGAGCGCGATATCGGTCAACGCACCACCACGCACATTGCGCGAGGTCAGCACCTGCCGGCGCAAATAGTCGGGCCGGTCGTCCCCGGTGAAGGTCGGCATCCCCTTGTGGTTCGGCGCGAAGATGCACCCCATGTAGAGACCGAACAGCGCCTGATGCACAACGAAGAACGCAAAAGCCTTGTCGGCGGGCAGAATTGCGAACAGTGCGCCCAGATACACAGCGAAGTGACCGAAGAGCAGCGCCCCCTCCAACAGGCGGTGCTTGACCGCCCGGTTCCGAAGCGCACGCACCCCGGCCACATGCAAATTCAGCCCCTCCAACATCAGCAGCGGGAAGAACAGGAACGCCTGCGCCCGCCCGATCAGCCGAGGCAGCCCACGACTATCGCGCGCCTGCCGCTGCGACCACACCAGAATGTCGGGCGCGACATCGGGATCGAGCTCCTCATGATTCGGATTGGCGTGATGCCGAGTGTGCTTGTCCTGCCACCACCCATACCCCAGCCCGATCCCCGCATTCCCGACGACCCGCCCCATGATCTCGGTCGGACGCCGAAGCCGAAAGACCTGACGATGCGCGACATCATGCATAACCAGCGCGACCTGAGCGAACGTGACGGCCATGAACGCCGCGACCATGAGCGTCCACCACGAGTCGCCGATCAGAACGAACGCCGCCCAGCCGGCCGCGAATGCGAATCCGACGAGGCTGAGCCGGATGGCGTAGTAGCCGGGGCGGCGGTCCATCAAGCCCGCGTCGGAGATGCGACGCAGTAGTCGGGCGTAATCACCGTCTGCGCCGGTGCGCCGCGCCGATCGTGGGGATGACTCGGAAACCAAAGCCGGTGTCGTCATGTTTCTTCCTGGAAGCTGGGTCGGAGAGGCCACGCCCGCTCTCGATACCGACCGATCGACGTCGATCGAACACACAACGCGATTGCGTGAGGCGGGGTGGCGATTTCGGTACACCGAAGCTATCCGCGGAATTCTCGTTCCTTCTCATCCCTTGGTATGACACGGAATTGGGCTGCTATGTGGTACAGACGCTCAGGTTCTCAACCGCGGGCTGTCGACCGGAACCGACGGCAGTCGCCGTCCGTCCAAGCGATCAGAAGTGTTCAGCCCATCACACAAGGAGCGCAATGACCGACTTCCAAGTCGTACCCGACGATGTGGACAAGTTCAGCGGCGCGCTGCGTGATCTCGCCGGCCAGGCCGGCGCAGCGGGCACTCACGTAACGAAGTGGTTCAACCTCTCGGACGCGCACACCGGCATATTCGTAGAGGTCAAGGGGATCGTCGAACATATTCGGCAGAACCTCGAGGACAACTACAAGCACCTCCAGACGCTGGCCGACGGTTCGGCGACCGAGCTTGCCAAAGCCGCCCAGCTCTACCGCACAACCGACTCCGAGCACGCTCGGCAGCTCGACGAGACGTATCCGGGGAACGCGCGATGACCCGTCCCGAAGAGACACTGGTCGACCCACAGGCCGAGGATCCGATGCCGGGCCTGGTGTCGTTCATCGCCGGCGGGAATTTCGTCTCCCCCGCCTACTACATCTCGACCACGATCAAAACTGTCGTCGGCTTCGACGTGTACGGCTGGGCAGGAGAGAAGGTCAACGGCGACTGGGAGGCGGTCGCGAAGGCCGCCGGAGCCGCGGGCAACCTGAGCCGCTTCAATTCGGCGTATGCGGAGTCGATCAACACTCAGTGGCAGCAGACCGCCGGCGCCACCTGGCACGGTCACGCCGCGGAGAGCTCGGAGACCTACTTCAAACATCTCGCTGCCTGCGTCGAGTTCCAAGTTCGCCCGCTCGAAGAGATCGAACGGCAGCTGACGAATATCAGCACCGGCATGCGGGAACTGGGCCGCCGAGTCGGGGATTTTCTGCAGGACATCTCCGATTTGGCTCTGCTCTGGCTCGCGTCGCAAGCGGCCGAGGCGGTTCTCGCTTCCAGCCTGGTCGGCGCACCCGCTGCCGCGGCCCAAGCCGCAGTGTCGGCCGCCTACTTGGTCCAGATCGTGGCGAAGGTGGGCCAACTCATCAAACTCGTAACGACCGGGTACAAGGCCATATACGGGATGATCGGATTGCTGAACGCGCTGTCGAGCCAGACGACACCGGAAAACCTTCCCCCACTGCCGAATTCGTCCTACGACCACCCCGGAGTTTGATCGAATGGAAAATCCGTCCGAAGTCAGCTTCGACGTGGCCCACGGCGACATCGCGGTGTCCCGCCAGCTGCGCCGTTCCCTCGAGACGATCAAGTCCGCCGTAACCGATCCCGCTCTGCGAAAGCAACTCGACGATGTGCTGAGCGGCCGCCGCAGTATGCGAGACTTCGGTGCGTCCGACGCCTTCGCGGGCATCATGGACTCCGTACCTGCCGGCCAACTGAACCGAGCGCTGACGATGCCGGAAGACGAGCGCCAGGCTCTGGCCCAGGTCGGAGAACAAGAACTCGAACGTCTCCGAAGTGATCAGCACGAGACCGCGCCCACTCCACCTCGGGAGGATGTACCTCCGACTCCCCCGTCGCCCGCGAAAGATACCGGGAGCCCGGTGATCCCACGAACGAGAAAACCGAATCGCGAACAGCTGTATACCCCCGATGAACCGGACGAGGACGATCTCTACTTCCAACAGCGACGCACCCAAGGATGGCTGGAGTGACCCCCCGCTCCGACGCGCGAACCGATGTCGCAGTGCGGATTCGCCTCCGCGAAGACTTCGCCGAAAACCCCGATTTCGATCCGCAGGAAACGTTCGTCCTACAATTGTCCGACGAGCTACCCGACGTATGCACTCGTCACGGCGAGACTGCAATCGAACAGCGCGACAAGGACTTCGACTTCAGGCCGATGACGGTCCGGCGTTCCGCGGAACAACAATGGGTACAGCGGACCGCTGCGTATGAGGTTCGATTTCTGTTGCGAGGTGTCTACCGCATCGCGACGTTCAGATGGGTCGAGGTCAACCCACCATCCACCGTCCTCGAGGGAACTTGGCCGATCTGTGCGAAATGCGAACGCACAAGCCAGGTTTGCCAATACATCGGACATGCGATCGTTCTACTGGGCCTTGCTGCCATCCTCGTCATCCTCGCAGCCACCCAAACAACGACCTCCGACCACCTTCCCGTAGCACTCGTGCTGGCTGTCTTCCCTGGGTGGGGGCTTTTCGGGTTGATCGCCGCATACTTGCTCTACCGTCGCTCGACGACATTCGTGATGTTCCGGCCTATCGTCGACCTCGGGTCGGCACGGATCAGGGCACACCCGCGGTTCGCGGAGGCGTTCGAATCGCGAGGGTCGGTGTCTGGCCCAGAGTAGTGCCACGAACATGCCGACGCCGCCGTCCGTCTCATTTGCGGACAATCGATGAACCGTCGGTGGAATACCTCAGACCATATTCAGCGGAATAGTCGGGCGCCGATGTTGCCAGCTTGAACGGCGATCCATGGTCATCGACGACGAGCGAGCGGATTTTCCCGTCAACCGTAACGTCAACGTAGAATTCCCACTCATACACGCCGGCCGGGGCTTGGCGAACCCACCCATTACCGAACCCGCTGACGTTGCTCCCCTCAGGCCGAAAGGCAGGCTCGGTACGAATCATCAGGGATACAGGGGCGGAGAACATCGACCTGCGATCGCGCACCGACGATAGCGGAGGACTCACATAAGCAGGTCTAAGACAATCGGTCGTGCTGGGGCACGTAGGGATCAAGAGCGTCAGCAGATCTCGACGGCCGGGCGGCCGATCAACGACGGATCGATGGCACTGCCGTGGGGGCACATCTCGCTGCCTCGGCCTGAAATCTGCTGTGCTGCTGTGGATGCGAGGCTCACAAGGCCGGAGTAGGGTTGTCACTCGGGTGTGACGCAAGGCGGGACCGGTACGCGAGCCTTCGGGGGTGGAGAAGTGAGTGAGACCAAGCGCCCTTTTCCGATCGACGAACTGTTACGAGCGGTCGAACTCGAGGTCGTGACCGCACGGCGCTCCGAACCTCGTGACGGTGTCAAGGTGTCGCTGTCGGCAGGACGGGTGGTGTCCTCGGCTGCCGAACGGTACGAGTACCTGTTCACCTGTAAGAAATGGCACCGATCGCTGGATACCGCGGCCGTGCTCGTTCGACCGTCGACATCGCGCGGCTCATGGATGCCTGCCGAGGCCGCGCGAATGCCGGACGGCACCGTTCGGCTCGTGACCGCTGAGAGCTTGGGAACGGCGCCGCTGAATGTACAACTGCGGGAAGATGATTCGACCGGGTTCACGAGAGCCATCGAACGCCTCGAGTCGGCGGCCGATGACGACGCGCTGCATCTCGAGACTGCCGGATGGGTCGTCGGCCGCGGCGAACCGAGAAGCGGAATCGATGACAACCCCAGTCGCTGGGTCGCGAATTGGCCAGCGCTGAAATTGAATTCGCGCCAGCGGATCGCAGTGCAACGATCGTTGGCGAGTGAGGTCCTGTTTCTGTGGGGGCCGCCAGGCACCGGTAAGACCGATGTGGTCGGCCATGTCGTCGAAGGGAACTTCCGGCAGGGACGCACCGTGCTCTTTCTGGCGCCCACGAAAGTAGCAGTGGACCAAGCCCTCGAGCGCATTTGCGACCTGCTGAACAACGAAGCCGGATTCTCGGACGGACTGATTCAGCGTGCCGGCGACATCGAAGTAGGCACACTTCGTGCTCGCTACGGATCGTCGATCGATCCCGAGCAGGTCATCGACAGGGTGACCGTCGAACTCGACGAGGCGATCGCCCAGTCGACCGAGGCGTGGACACGAGCACAGACACAACTCCGGCTGTACGACGACGCCGGATCACTGATGGAACGCCTGCACAACGCGCGCTCTGCGAAGAAGGATGCCGAACTTGAACGTGTCCGAGCCGGTCAAGATTACCGGAAAGCGGATGCCGATGCCCAGAAGCTTCAGGAGAAATTGATCCGTGTAACTCCTCCTAGGGGGATGTTCGCCGATCGGAAGGAAGGGCGAATCGCCGTACTGCGGCGAGATCTGGCCGATTCCGAGGGCCAACGGCAGCGTGCCGCACAGCAGCGGCAGGCGGCGGAGGACGCAATCGCTCAATCCGCCGGTGAGATCGACAAGGCAGAGCATGAACTCGCCGCAGTGACATCAATCCTCGAGTACGTCGAACCGCATTCGACACTCGTCGACCGAGCCGAGGGGTTGCGCAAACAGCTCGACGAATTGAATCAGCAGCGCGCCAAGATCCGGCAGGCCGTCCGAGGTCGGTGCCGCATCATGGGGACCACCATCGCCAAGGCCATCCAGTCACGGAGGTTGCTGGACCGCATCGATGTGGTCGTCATCGACGAGGCGGGCATGGTCGACTTGCCATCCGCATGGCTTGCGGCAGCTCTCGCACGCGAACGAGTCGTCATCGCAGGGGATTTCCGACAGCTTCCGGCGGTGACCAAAGCAGACAGCGACCGGAAGGCAAGCGACGACGATCGCGCGCACGCACGGATGTGGAGTTCCCGCGACCCATTTCGCGCCGCCGGCTTGGTGACCGAAAGCGGAACCGTGCGCGACGATCCGCGCTTGGTTGCCCTGGATACTCAGTACCGCATGCGCGAGCCGATCTGCGACCTCGTCAACGCCGTCGCGTATCCCGACGCGCCACTGCGGACCGGGCGAAACAACACCAGCCGCATCCCCGCCAATCCGCTGGTGGAAACACCGATGATACTCATAGACACGTCGCGACAGCGGATCCCGAATCGCCAGAACCAATCCAATACCGTGCACGAGGCCGTCGTCCACGAACTCATTCGTGGCCTGCAATACGAGGGTGTGCTCCCCGGCCGGAAATGGCAGGAATCGGAGGTCGCGCACGGCTCGCGCCCCACTGATCGGCTGGCGGTGATCACCCCGTACCGCAAACAGGTCAAAGCCCTGCAAAGCAGTGTGAAGTACCGGTTCGGAACCGACTACGACGGATTGGTGGACACGATCCATCGGTTCCAGGGCAGCCAGCGTCCGATCGTCATATTCGACACGGCTGCGGGAGCAGGCAGCGATCCAGGATACTTCTACACCGGCTCCGGCTTGTCCTCCCAGACCTGCCGGCTGTTGAATGTGGCACTCAGCCGGGCGCAGGACCACCTGATCGTGGTGGCCGATGTCGATCATCTGCGGCAGCACCTTCCGGCGTACAGCGAAGCCCGTGTGATGATCGAGCACCTCGAAAACCATGCACAGGTGCTGTCCGCCGACCAGCTCGTACCTATCCGCGAGGCGGCTCAACTATCCGAGCTGTCCGAGGAAGAATTACGACGACCAGCCTTCTTTCCCGCGGACGAGGTCGAAAAGGCGGTGGACTGGGATATCGCACGCGCCGCGGCGAGTATCGAATTGTATTGCCCCTTCCTCGATCCCGTACCGGTGAACAGATGGTCGAAACGACTCGGCGACCGGGCAGGTGCCGGCGTCCAGGTCGTCGTGTACACGCGGAGCGTGGAGGAACAGCGCGATCCCCCGGCTGCCGAACGACACCGCGCGCGGATCGAACAACTGCGCTCGGCTGGATGCGCGGTCGATTTTCGGGAACGTATGCATGAGAAGGTCCTCATCATCGACCGCGAGATCCTCTGGCACGGTTCGTTGAACCTGCTGGCCAACAGCGGTCCCACGGATCTGATGATGCGATTCACCGACCCGGGCGCCTGCGAGCGCGTCGGCACCGTGATCGAGCGCGCCAGAAAAGACCGAGCGGCAAGGAATTTCACCGCCCCATCGAACTCCAATTTCGGACAGCAGACGCTCAGAACACCGGTGACGAGCGGTGGGGCAGGGCCCGATGAAAGGGAAGTCGTGCCGGGGACCGTGGTGAACGGGCGCCTTTACCTCGCTGTCGGCTACGACGAGAAGGACGAGGCTAAAAGGCTGCTGCGTGCGCGGTGGGACCGGACCAACAAATTGTGGTACGTCGACTCCGATCGAGTCACGCGAGAGCAGGCGCGGCGGTGGCTACCACAATCATGACTCCCAACCGTAGATAGGCAGGCTCCGCGGTCAGGTGACGTTGTCCCCCATCCGCACAGCGGTCCCAGGTATCGCGCCTGCGCTTCCCGATGGCACGCGCCCGCCACGCCGGCCACCAACTCATCGCCGAACCCAAGCAGATCAACCGATTGGTTCTGGTGGACATCGACGACGGCGAGCGCCTATTCGAATCCGCTTCTCCGGCCGAAGTCGAACGGTACTTGAGCGGAATAGCGCTCCACGCCACTGAGATCCACCGGATCACGCCGCCCACCTCGAGGACGCCGGACCTCAAAGATCAGAGCGCGCCACCATGTTCCGACTGCACTACTTTGATCCCAGCGATTGTCAGGTCGGGGTTCCCGAGGTAGGCGTATCCGTCCATGGGTTGACTGAACATCGCCATCACCTCCCGGAGTGCGTCACGTTCAACCGAGGTCACCGGGATCTGACGTTTCACGAGAATCGCCGCGATCACGTCCACCAATTCGGCGTATTCTCCGGCGGCACTGAAGCTCCGGCAGCTTTCGAGCTGTTCGCCCGGAATCCTGTCCGAAAGCAGGGCGAGCAGAGCGCGGCAATCGGAGTTCATTCGCCTTATCCGACCGATTTGCTCCGGAGTGAGACGAGCCTCCCTTCCCCTGACCGGTCCTTCTTCGTCTGTCACTTCAGTCTCCGTCTCGATGTCGAGTCACTACCGGGAATTCTGAACGACACCTGGGCCATCGATCTCGCCGCACTCCTCGGGCGGAGCAGCGTTGGCGCCCCACTCCCCTGGCCCAGCGGTCGGTACGTCGCTGACATCTCCGAATTCGGCATCAACGGTCATACCGCGAGGACAGACTCACCAGAGTTGCTCTGGAACCAGAACAGTCCAGACCTGTCCCGGCGCGAAGGGGATGACTGCACCAGTGGGGGTGGTATACGTTGTGCCCGCCTCCGGAGAGGGCCGGGACCACATGGCCGGGAACTCTTGACCGTCGCGAAGTACAAGTGCCTGACCGCTACCGGTCGTCTGGGCCAGGGGTGAGACGCTGCCCGCCACGTCGCTGATGGCCGAGTTCTGCACCGGCACACTCTGCAGCACGACCGTACTCGGCGTGAGTCGTCCGGTATCGGCAGCGCTGTAGGCAGCACCATCCATGGACACCAGCCAGCCGTGATCGCTGGGTGACCAGTCGAAGCCGACCACCGCAGCCGGATACCGCGCTTCGTCATGTTGCGTGGGCCGGCCGCCGGCAGGCGCAGGACCGAAGTGCAGTTGCGAAGCCTCCGGCCAGCCGCCGCCTTCGGGCAACTGATCGGGGCGGACGAACATGTTGTGCGGAGCGTCGCGACTGTAATCGCGGAAGTACGCCGCGGGTTGCCGATCGGCCGAGGCGTTCTGGAGCGAGGAGGAATCGAGGGCGGGAATCAGCTCGGGTGCGGAACCAGAGGATGCCAACGTCGGGTTACCGAACTGGGCCAATAGCGTCAGATCCGTTTCCCGCGCACTCCGGACAGGCCCGATCACCGGAGGTTTCTGTGTCGAGAACACCGCGGCCAGCCGACTCAAACCACCCTCGACCGGCTCGACGTAGACCACATCGGCGGCTCCGAGCCCAACCGGTGGCCGTGCCTGCGGACTGTTGTCTATCTTCGCGACCAGCACGGGCACGCCTACCCGGGAGGGTGGGGGCGACTCAGGTGCCGCCTGCTCAGGTCCGGTGCGGGTAGCGGTGCCAGTGCCGGTGCCGGTGCCGGTGCCGGTGCCGCTACTGCACGCGAACGTAGTGCACATTCCCAAGCTCATCAGGAACGCGGCAATCCACACCCACCATCGCTGTTGCATAAGGCAAACCTCTAGCTACCAATTTACGCCGCCCTCGACCCCTCGGGCCGGTCGCTGGTTGACGCTTTTGGTCCCCGGTGAGCGCCCGTCGAACCACCCCGACGACGCACTTCGCGTGTGCACGGACCGTCCGCACGGAAGGTGAGGTGCTCGCCTGTAATCTCACGATCATGGTGGACACCCCCTTCGGTCGAGTCATCACGGCGATGGTGACCCCCATGCACGCCGACGGCTCGATCGACTACGACGGCCTGCAGAACCTCGCCGTATATCTCGCCGACCACGGCCACGACGGATTGCTGGTCAACGGGACCACAGGTGAGTCCGCCACCACCACCGACGAGGAGGACTACGCCTGCGTGCGGGCGGTGGTCGAGGCCGTAGGCGACCGCGTCCAGGTGATGGCCGGCTGCGGCACCAACGACACCGAGCACTCCACTCGTGCGGCGCGCGAGATGGTCGCCTGCGGGGCCGACGCTCTGCTCGTTGTCACGCCGTACTACAACAAGCCGCCGCAGGACTGCATCCTCGAACACTTCCGTCTGGTCGCCGAGGCCGGCGGCGGCGTGCCCGTCATGCTGTACGACATCCCGGGCCGGACCGGGACGGCGCTGAGCACCGACACCATTCTCCGCGCGGCCGACATTCCCGCCGTGCGCGCCGTCAAGGACGCCAAGGGTGATTTCTTCGAGGCCAGTAGGCTCATGTCGCAGACCGACCTGCTCTGGTATTCCGGCGACGACGTCGTCAACCTGCCACACCTCGCTCAAGGCGCGACCGGCATCGTGTCGGTGGTCGGACACGTCGCAGGCGTTCTCTACGCGGAGATGATCGCCGCCGTCGACCGCGGCGACCTGCCTCGGGCACGCGAGCTCCACCGGCGCCTCATCCCCGCCGTCGATGCGATCATGCACGTCTCACAAGGCGCCATCCAGTCCAAAGCCGCCATGAAAATGCTCGGCGTCATCTCCTCCGACGCGCTGCGCATGCCATACCGGCAGGGCCCGCCGGAGCATCAGCAACGCCTGCGTGCCGGACTCGAGGAATCCGGTCTGTTGTAGATCAGGTTCGACTGATGCGCCATGCACCTCCGAAGTGACTCTGCGGGAAGCTATTTCGAAACCAGGCAGCTGTTTGGGATGCATCGGCGCCCCGATTTTTCGCCACAGGCATCAGGGGCCCCCGAGATCGGCCGACAGCTCTCCCTCGCCTACCGGGCATTGGTGTCGCCAAGCTCAGCTGGCGCGCACAGTCGCATTCTAGTTGAGTGGGTTCGAAATCGCAGTCGTTCACTGAAAGCGACTGCACGGCTACCGGTTCCACGGTTCCCCGGCGCCACACGTGTGGTGGATTGACCGGTCGCCAGATCGAAGGCGGCGCTGATTCGTTCCGGCCGTTTATCGACATGAGCGAGATCGGAAACATGATCGCCCATACGCCCATGCCCTCGGCCATAGCCATCATGTACCCAACCGGATCACGAGTGCTCCCGGGCGGGCGAAGGGTGTAAACCATGCCCCAAAGACCGGACGGTCCCGTCATCGGGGTCCGGTCACAGGAGATGCATATCCCCCGATGGGTGCGCCCGGTATTCACGAGCCGGACTGGCGATGCCAATCGCCCGTCGACAGAGTAGGCCGCATCGGCCCCCGTCGTACTCATGCTGCGCCAGCCCGAAATGTGAACCTTCAGCCGAGGAAATCGACTGTTACAGAAGAGCATCCGGCGACGATGTTCCTCGACGGAACACCACCGCGGTACCCACCGCCGTCCGAAAGCATGCAAGTGCCCTCGCCGACGTCCCCTGCCTGACAGGAAAGTACAAGCATGAGCAGCATTACTCCGCACTACCGCACGATCAAGGATCTGCTGCAGACCCGATCGTTCGCCATCGACGAGTACCAACGGGAGTACAAGTGGGAGCGGAAGAACATCGAAGAGCTGGTCGCTGACCTGCTCTCGAAGTTCGCCACCGATTATCATCCCGGCGACTCACCGAGGGCCGCGACCGGGTACGGCGACTATTTCCTCGGATCGATCATCGTCACGCACCGTGGAACCAAGGGGTATCTTGTCGACGGGCAACAGCGGGTGACGTCGCTGACGCTGCTTTTGATCTTCCTGTACCGGGAGGCGCGCGAGCGCGGACTCGCTGTCAGCTCGACGATCGAGCCGTTGATCTTCTCCGACAACTATGGTGAGCGAAAATTCAATCTCGATATCACCGAACGTGTTCCGGTGCTCAAGGCGCTCTTCAACGGCGAAAACTTCGATGCGACGGGCAAAGACGAGTCGATCGTGAACATTGTCTGCCGCTACCGTGACATCGAGTCGCTCGACCTCGCGGGCGAGCTGGGCGACGGTCTGGAGACGTTCATCTATTGGTTGATCGGCAATGTCGGCCTGATCGAAATCTCCACCACGACCGACGCGCACGCGTATTCGATCTTCGAGACGATGAACGACCGTGGAAAGCCACTGAGCCCGGTCGACATGCTGAAGGCGTATTTGCTCGGCGCTATCGACCAACACCAACCGCAGTTCACCGCCTTCCTGATGCGAGAGCAACTGCCATTCAAGCCCTACACCGAGTTCGGCAAGTCCGAGCAGGAGGAGCGAGTCAAGTTGGTCCTGGAACTGGCGCGCCGCGTGTGGAACCCGGACCGCCTCGAGCAGTATCGATTCTGAATGCTCTGGACGGCGCGGCCCCACGGCCACGCCGTGGCCGACGAGCAGTCCCGATGACGAGCAGCCCGGCCGACGAACATTGGCGGGCTGCTCGCCATTTCACTCGTCGTCGTTCCAGCGTGGAAACCGTCGCGTCGCCCGCGTCTCGGGCCGATCGTGGTCACCCGACATCCAGTTGCCGCCTCGCCCCCACGCATTGAGGAGAACTCCGACCCAGCGGCCGTCCTCATCGATCAAGCAGTGCTCTTCGGCATCGCCGCGACAGATCGCTTCGACGAGCCTCAGCGCGGGCACCGGCTGACTGGTGTCCTCGGCGACGTAGTCGGTGACAATGTTGAAACACCACCCGGTTTCGATCCGGGCGGCTTCGTCGTCGAACCGGGTGACCGCAATTCTTCCCGCCTTGTCGCCAGGCGGTATCGCGCGTGCGGTGAGCAGCACGAGGGACTCGTGGAGAAATGTGTCAGCGTCGTACTTCACCGCCAAATCGCATAGCGCCACAACGAATTCATCCCAGCCACCCTGTTCGCTCATCCTTGGTCGCTCCTTGTCAGCCGCAGGGGTCGGTGACCGTGCCCGAGTACTGCCACGCCATCGAGCCGGACGGGCGTCCGCCGTATACGCCGCGACCGCTGGCGGCCGTGCGATACTCCCCGTTTTCACATCTGAAATTCGACTGGCCAGTGTATTTTTGGCCCGCCTTGGGTGCATCGTGTGGAGTCTTGTCGGGACCAGAGACAACCACCCACTTGCCGCCCTGCTTCCGCTCGATTTGCACGACGATCTCCAGCGAGTCGATGTCGGCGGTGCAGGAGATTCGTCCCTTGCCCACGATCCACCCGGGCGACCCCTTCGAATGGTGTGGGTTGTTCGCCGTGATGTGGCATGTAGCGTTACCGTTCCCTGGTGCGGCTCCGGCGCTGGCCGGTACCAGAAGCGGCGCTGCGATCGCCAGCGCGGCGAAGCCGATCTTGAGCACAGCATGGCTCACATTCATAGAGTCCCCCTCCGAAGTGTTTGTGCGGCGCGAAATTTCGGATCCGCACATCTAGTTGGATGCGCCGAGATGCCTGCCGGTTCCGACCAATCCCCTTGAATGTCTGTGATGTAGGCCACCAGATATGGACTCGGGAAACATGCTGCCGCCCGCGGCCGACCGCTGAAGCTTGCATCTCAGATGAGCGATACGCCTACCTCCGCCGTCACTGGTCGCCCCCGATCTCGGCCGGCAGTTCTCCGCTAGCCCATCGCGCATAGGTGTATTCGGGTTCGACGGTGATCACATCGGCGACTTCCACCAGCTTCGCGGGGACTACACCGCCCTCGAAGTGGTCGACGCTGGGGACGAACACAGCCTCGACGCCGAGTCGTTCGGCAACGTTGCGGACCCGAAGTCCGACGTCGTCTACCTGGGTCGTGAATGTGATGATCTTGCGCAGGTTGTACCCAAGTCGCTTTGCCAGCGCCATCGATCGCGAGGTGCGTGGACAGTTTCAGCGGCTCGCAGAAACCGAACGCGTGCGAGGCTGGGAGCGCGCAGGCAATTCTCGGTCACCTCCGCGCGGATCGCGATCCTCACCAACGGCCGCGAATATCAGGTGTTCACCGATGGCGACCGTCCGAACATCATGGACTCGAAGCCGTTCCTGGTGTTCGACATCCTCGACATGGACAACGCCCTCGTGCCCGAGGTCGCGAAACTGTCCAAGAAATCTTTCGACCTCGATTCGATCGTGAGCGCCGCCGAGGAGCTCAAGTACATCGGGCAGATCAAGCGCTTACTGGCACTCGAGGTCAAGAACCCGACCGACGACTGGGTCCGCTACTTCACCACCCGTATCTACGAGGGCAAGGCGACACAGCGCATCGTCGACCAGTTCCGAGTCCTGGTCGCGAAGGCAGCCGCACAGTTCATCGCCGATCAGGTGAGCGACCGCCTGAATTCCGCCCTCGGTGAGAACACGAGCACGGTCGTAGCGGCCCCCGCCGAAGCGGTTGCGAACGAGACTGTGCAGCAGGCAGCTGAGGATTCGAAACTTGACGATGACATCGTCACCACTGAAGAAGAACTCGACGGCTTCAACATCGTCCGCGCCATCCTCGCCAAGGAGGTCGATCCCAACCGCGTCCACTACCGCGACGGCAAGGTGTATTTCGCCATCCTGCTCGACGACAACAACCGCAAACCGGTTGTGCGCCTGCACTTCAACGCCAAGAGCGTCAAGTTCATCACGACGTTCGAGAACGGAAAGGATGGCGAACGGCACGACATCGAGAGTGTGGTCGACCTGTACCAGCATGCGGACCGGCTGCTGGCGACGGTGAAGAACTACGGGTGACCAACTCGGTTGCACCCCGGCAGGGCTGGTGCACGGTACGGGCTCTCGATGACTCGCCGCGCATCAGACCCCAACGGATACCGCTGGCCCGCCGTGATCACCGACGTGCCAGGGCCAGCGGTGGCCCGATGGACGGGTGGCACAGGCTTCGTCTAACATCGCCATGTGAGTGACAACGGGGGGAATACCGTTCCTGGACAGGGATTTTCAGTCGTTCCGGCTCAAGTCCGAGACGTCGGAACCTACGTATACGGCCTGGCTGAAACTCTGTCGGGAGCTTTGGATTCCGCAGCCGAGGAAGTGGCCGAACTGCTGAACAGCAGTTGGACCGGTGACTACGCCGACGAATTCGCCGAAGGGTGGCACGAAGTCGAAGACGGCGGCCGCCAGATCTTCTCCGCCCTCACTTCGATGGCCGAGAAACTGGGCGTTACCGCCGACACCTTCGCCACTACCGACGAAGCCAGTGCCGCAGCCCTCGGCATCCCGAAGCTCAACTGGTCGTAACTGCCGTGGCCTCACGTTTCACCGTAGATCTCGAACACCTCGACCAGCTCGTCACGCGGCTGTCCGGCCTCGCCGGATTCATCGACGACCACCTCGACGACATCCACCAGCGGGTCACTGCCCTCCGCGGCACCGGTTGGGAAGGAGTCGCCGCCCGCGCCTACGACGACGCCCATCGTGAATGGATCAGCGGGGCAAAAGAACTCGTCGACGGTATCCGCGAAATGAGCGATGCCGCCAAGGCCGCGCACGCCGGCTACAGCCGAGCTTTGGAACTCAACCGACGCATGCTCGAAAGCGGCCAGTGACGTGATCGTCGACTGGGAGACCTATTACGACGCCGCGAAGAAATGCCACGACCTCGCCACCGAACTCCGCAAAGCGGATAAGCCCGTCCACGACGCGGCCAAAGGCGACTGCAGGAAGATGGCCGGCGATGCCCCAGGGTGCAGCGATTGGGGCCACGCCTACGACGAGGTGAGCCGCAAGACCTTGCAGGCGTGTGCGAGCCTGGCCAACGCCCTGACCAACTACGGATCAGTCCTGTACGCCCAGGGTTACAACTGGGGCATCGCCAACAAATCCAATCCGCCTCCTCCGAGGCCGCACACCGGTCAGGTCGGCGACTACAAGGTCTCCCTTCCGAGTTCCATCGGCGACAACGGGGACGGATACGAGAAGAAGGGCGGGCTGCAAGGGTTCTTCAACGACCTCTCCGCCAAACTCATCCAGGTCTTCGGGAAACTTCCCAACGGCGACAGCAACGGACTGCGGACCGCCCACACCACGTGGAGCACCTTCGCTGCCAACGGCACCGTTACCAACGCGGCGGCAACGATGTCCGCAATCTCCGCGCTGTTCGACGGCATGGACGACGATGGCCATCGCGAGCGCATCCAAGACTATTTCACTACCCTCCGGAACAGCGCCGATGCCGTCGCTACCGCCGCGGGCAACATCACGGCTCCGATCGACAACTACCGCCAGGCGACCGACGACCTGAGATCCCACGCGACGGAAGCAATCAACAAACTGACGACAGCCTTCGTAGTGACCGCAGTCGTCGGAGGCGCCTTGTCGGTGTTGAGTCTCGGAGCGGCCGAAGTCGGTGCCGCGGCCGAAGTCACCGAAGCTGTCGCGGCCACCGTTGAGGCGATCGAAACCGCATACCACACCACCGATATGAGCAAATCCATCGGTGACATCCACGACAATCAGCGCAAAATCACCGCCTTCGAGCCGATCCCTTCCAACGACCTCGACCGGGCCGTCAATGCTCTCACGTCGATCATCGGCGTGCGGGTCGTTCTCATCGACGACCACGGTGCCACCGCGAATCCCTCCAACTCCCCTGGTACGGCGGAATACTCCACACGTCTGGAAGAACTCGCGAAGGACGCGGCGAAGAATGGGAAGATCACCAAACAGTCCAGACGCGAAGCCGAGGTCGGTCTCAGCGCCGAACACAATGGCTTGATTCCGGGACCGATATCTCGGGCAGAGCCGGGACCCAACGGAGAGGATCGCGGAGAGTTCGTAGATTCATCCGGTCAGCGTTGGGACGTGAAGAGTTCACCGGATTTCCAACCCAGCTATCGAAAAGCGCCGGGGATGCCGATCCCACCACAGTCGGACGAAAAGTTCACTGATATGATCAACGATGATATTGCAGACGGGGAGCACATCATAATCGATCCCGACGGAATGTCGCCCGACCGCAGAGCGCACTTGGAGCAGCTGGTCAAGAACAATCCCAACTGGCAAGGAAAGGTCGTCTGGTCCCAGTGAGAGATACCTTCGCACGTTCACCGGACGACGTATCGCGCTGGCCGGACAATGCGATCACTGCTGCTTGTTTACACACATATTTTTCAAGTCTTACTGACCAACTGGACAGTGAAGTAGTTGTCGAGGAACTACTGGGTGGCGATAACCTCGACTTCAGGGGCGCCGATCTTTCGGGCATGGAACTTCTCGGCGCGTCACTGCTGGGCGCCGACCTGACCGGCGTCAATTTCACGGAGACCGATCTGTACCAGGCGTGGATGATGGCTGCCGATCTGTCTCGTGCGAACTTCTCAGGTGCGGATTTGCGAAAAGTCGAGGGCCGCGGATGCGTCGGTCGTGCCACGATATTCCGAAGCGCTGTTCTACAACGAGCAGTATTCGATGACTGCGTGTTAACCGACGCCGATTTCCACGGAGCGGACCTACGACGCACGACTTTGTCCGGATCTGATCTCGAACGTGTGGATCTCTCGCTGTGCCAGTTCGGCCGGACCAGGTTGCGAAACTGTCGAATCGGGGGCGCCGACGTCACAGGGGCCAGCGGTACGGTGATCGGTCCAGTAGATGTCGGAACCGCACAATCGCAGATCGTGAACGGCCCGGAACTGCAGCATTGGTTCGCTGAACATGGTGCGCCGGATGTCAGGGTAGAAATGTGACAGATCCGGTCGCCGCGAGATCCGATGAGACGATTCGGGTCATCGTTGAGCACAACGACCGATGGCTGTTCAAGTCTCTGCGCGGGAGGTCCGTGAGGAGGATCAACTGGAAAGCGGACCACTTCGAACTCGTATTGGATGACGACCACTTTCGCATTCTGATCGGGTACGACGCTGAACTGTGCGCTAAATCCGTCGCCAAGGACTCCCCCGACCGGCATCGAATCGACTATTGGGACCGCACTCAGGTTGAAGAATTCCTCGACGCGAGGATCGTTTCGGCCGTATTCTTCAAGACTGGAACAGTTCGTCTCGGGCTCAAGAACGGGTGGATACTTTTTATCGACGCCGACCGACAAGATTTCCCTCTTGAGGTGCAGTTCGGACATCGAGTCGTCTGGAATACTGCAGGGATAGCAGACCATTCCATATTCGAAATCCAGCCGCTGGATGCATGGACGGGACAATCTGTCACTCCGCCGCATTGGCCAGGGCGGCCGGACTACTTGAAAGACAAGCCCGAATCGGACGATATCAACGATTGACGATCCGGGGTCTTCGCCGGAACTTGCGCGCGTGCGATCAGCCCGAATCTCGTTGCCGTGCCGCAGGTCTCGTTCACCGGCGCCCCAACGTCACGGCACCGGATGATTCTGGAACAGTTGCCACATGCGATCGCGGACATCGACGCCTCGGTCGCCGCTCGGCCAATCATGGCTGCCTGCTTTGTATTTGCGCCATACGACGTTGGCGCCCTGCTCGCAGGAATACCGGTACCCTTCCGCCACTTCGGGGCCGGTTTCGGTGCCGGCGTCGTTGCTGCAGCCGATGGTACCGCGCCACTGGAGGTGAGCCGCGAAGACCGGTGCCTGGGTGAAGTCGTTGTCGGCGGTGAAGAAGCCGAAGGAGAGTTTGCGGATCGGGACGCCGTCTTCGCAGCCGCCGTGTGAGCCGCCGGCGTACATCGCTACCGCGCCCAGCTGGGCTGATGCGGCGCAGGCCATGCGGGAGGTCATTTGCCCGCCGTTGGAGTGGCCGGTCATGTAGACCCGCTTGGTGTCTACACAGCGGTAGCCCTCGATATCGGCGATGACCTTCAGGAGGAAGTCGACGTCGGTCCTGTTGCCGTTTCGAAGTACCAGCTGCGGTTGGGTTCGGGTACGTCTTTCTTGCCACCCAGCGGGTAGGCGACGATGAACTTGTGCCGTGCGGCGAACGGCGTCCAGCCGGATTGGTTCTCATACGTAGTTGGATTGCTCCCGCCGCCGTGAAGGGCTATCAGTAGCGGCGCGGCACTGGTCAGGCCGCTGGGGACGCGGAGGAGATACCGCTGGTCGTTGATGGTGCGTGTCTCCGAGGTGGCGGCCAGCGAGCAGGCTGCCGGTGAAGCGTCCGGCTCGCCTGGAGGAGCCGACTCGGCCACGGCGACCGCGCTCGGCATCGCCAGCGCGAAGATGGCAGTAATGACTGTGACGGCCCGCGACACCGGTCGGTATGTAGGGATGCGATGCAACGAATCCTCCCGCCCCACAGGAAAATTGAATTACTGCCGTTCAAAACTATCGCAGAGCGGGTTGGTTCGCTGAGGTTCGACGCCATTTGTGACAGTTCCCCGAAGTGCCCTCGATGAATGAGATTCCCCGGTACGTCCAGGACGGTGATCCTCCGGAATCGGCTACGGCATCATGGCGCCTACGTCCGAGGGGCCCGATCCGAAAACGCTGGATCACGCGTTGCGGCGGCGCCGACTCCGGGACCAACTCCGTCGACGGACCTTTCCCGGACTGGTACACCGGCACGTATTCCTCGAAGACCACGCCGCGCTCCCGCAGGGCGGCCACGGCGGCCTCGACATCGTCGACGTAGAGGGCAACTGCTGCCGCAGCAGCGCTTCCGGCGCGGGATCACCGATACGACCACCAAGGCGATGCAGCCCATCCTCGGATATTCGAACGGGCGGCAACCAGGGCGGGCAGCCCCTCGGGGCGCGGCTCCTCCGCAGGTCTCACCCTCGCGAGCAGGCGGTCCGCAAACCTCCAAAAGCCCGCCGATCCGCTCCGAAACACAATCACTTCACACTATGCTGGCTCGAACACTGAAACCTGATGCAGTTTTTCGGGAGGAACACCATGAAGCGGCTTGCCATCCTCGTAGCCGCAATCGCTGCCTTCTGGATCGCCCCGGCCGGGATCGCCGGCGCGGAAACCGGAATCCCCTTGGAGTACAACAACACCGACGAGATCACTGCGAACCGGCCTGTCGTCCTGCAAACCGGATCGACGGTGATCGATCTGCTCGCGTACATCGGGGCGGGATGCATCGGCAGCTGGAGCCCGGCCCCGCCCGCGCACTGCCTCTGACAATTCGACCGCATGACGCGCCCGACGGAACCGACCTCCCTCCCGCCCGCGGCGCTCTGCGACAATAGGGATGTGAGCACCACCATCAGCCACACGAGTGGACATCGACTCGGCGACCCGACCGGCGCCGCGACTGGGACAGCGGCGTTCGTCGCCCGGTAGTTCGATGTCTGACCAGGAAGTACCGGGATCGCGATCCGCACCGGAGGCAACCGGAGCGGGCGCGCCGAAGGTCGTTCAGCTGCCGCGGCGTCCCCGGCGGGTGGCGGACGACGCCAAGCCACCGGGTAAGACGTGGCGTTCGGAGGGCGGCCGCGTCAACGATCCGCCGCCGACCAGGCCCGTCATGCGGTCGGAATTGCAGCGAGAGACCGGGTCGTGGCCGGTGGATTCGAGTACTGCGTGGCATGGTCCCGCGGTGGCCGATACCGGCCCCGCGGTGGCCGATGAAGGTCCCGCATCGGTTCATGCGGGCCGTGCCGACCAGGACGCAAGCGTCGTCGACCTCGACGAATTGCGGCGGAAGCGAGCCGGTGAACGCGCCCCGGCCACCGGAATCCGGCGCATCGCCAAACCGCGCCGGATCGGCAAAGGTCCTGGTGATCGATCCGGCGTCGAGAGCGGCGACGGCAACCCGGACGAGGCTCATGATTCTCCGTCGACCGACGGGTATACCGGTCGCCACCGCAAGTAGCCCTTGGCGGGCGTGCGACGCGTAAACCGAGATCGCCGCGCCACCAAATTTGTTCTATTTGCCCGTTTTTGGCGTTTTGACTACCCTCAGACCACCATCGAAGGTACGGGGGGACGGTCATGGATCTGCATCAACTTCGGTACGCGAATCCGGGCAGCTGGCAAGCCGCAGCCGACGATCTGCTGGCGGCGGCCAAGGATTGCGAAGAAGCCGTCGCCGAAATTCATGCCAATGGTTCGCGTCGGCTCGAGGAATCCTGGACCGACTATCTGGGGGAGATCGTGCGCGGGCGGATCTCCGACGTCACGGGGAAGCTGGAGGAGATCGGTGTCCTGTTGCGGGGCGCCGTCACCGCGCTGGACACGCTCGAGGATGCGGCTCGGATCGCGCAGGCACAGGCCGGTTCGGCGATCACGGCGGGAACGGTCGCGGGCCTGGAACTCGAGGGCGACGTTCTGGTCGTACCTGCCGGACACCATGATCCGGACACCGCGGCGGATGACTGCCGGCGGTACAACGCGCTGATCAAGGATGCGATCGACGCGGCGGATCGCGCCGACCGGGAAGTCGCCGGCGCGCTGCGCAAACTGAATATCAACGTCGACACCAGCTCGCTCGACGATGCGCTGAAACAGCAGTCCGCGGCGGTGGCCGACGCGCTCGACGCCATTCGCGAGACCCTGCCGCAAGGCCAGCCTCCCGATGTGGTGAAGGCGTGGTGGGACTCGCTGGCCGTCGATCGACGCAAGCAACTCATGTTGGCGGTGCCGGTCGAACTGCACGATCTCAACGGGATCCCCGACAGCGTGAAGAAGGAACTCGAAGGTTCCAACGGCTACAACGCGGTCAAGGCGGTGCAGTTCGCTCGCGACCACGCGAACGACACGTCGATCGACAAATTCCAGAACAACTGCGCGAACTTCGTTTCCACCACGCTCGCGTCGGCCGGTCTCGATTACAAAGGCACTCTGACCACCGATTCGGACGGCTGGAACCGCAGCCGGGCGGCGGGGATCGACTTCGATCCGCCGGGGCCCGGTTCCCTGCAGGGACTGAGCCACAGCGATACTTGGTTCAATGCGGAGAAGCAGAAGAACTTCTTCCTGAACAACGGGGCGCAGGAGGTCGGGACGGCCGGGGCGAAACCCGGGGATCTCGTGTATTGGGAGCACACGCAGAACGTCGGCGACTACAAGCCGGGCGAAGCGCACCACACGGCGGTCGTGACCGCGGTACTTCCCAACGGTGACATCCTCTATTCCCAGCACACCACCAACGGCAAGGATTTCAGCCTGACCGACCGGATCGGATTCTCGAATCAGGACGGCGGCACACAGAACGTCCGAATCATTCGGCCGAAGGAGACCTGGTAGTTGAAGCGCCTCACGATCGTGTCCGCAGCGCTCTTTCTCGCCTGCTTCGCAGCTGCCGTCCTTCTCCTGGCGGTGGCCGATCACAAGCTGGATGAGCGGGCCGACGCTCTTCTCGAATCACATTGTGCGCGAAGCGTTCCCGTTCCGACGGCTGCCACCGCGTCGAGCTGGGCCGCGACAGTCCTCTTGATCTGTGCCGCCGCGGCAGCAGTGGTGTTCCTCGTGTCCGCCACGCGTTTCTCCTCGACGCCGGCAACGGTCCTCGGGGTCGTTGTCGCGGCCTCGGCGGTGATCATCAGCATCGGTTACGCACTGGTCGTGGGATCTGCACTGCTGCAACCGAATACCGATGAACCGATCTCGCCTCGCTACCATCCGTGCGAAGCGTTCTTCTGACAGGGCTGCACCATGACAGACGTCTGCATCGACCCCGCGACCGCGCAACAGGCCGGGGTGGACATCTCCACCAACAGCACCGAATCCCGCACCCGGGTCGAGCAACAATTCGATGAGATAGAACCCGCGCGGCAAGCGAACGAAGGCTGGCAGACCGGGCCCGCGCTCGTCGATTTCGCGTCGGCGCGAAAGCAGGACATCCTGTCGAGCCTGACAGAACTCGAGAGCATCGGAAAGAAGATCGTCGAGATCGTCAGCGCGCGAACGAGTGTCGACGAACGGTACGCGACCAGTCTCGGTCGAATCGGCAAGGCCGTGGACTCCATGTCCGAATAACAGCCGAACGGCCCCGTCTCACCCCGGCATTGCGGGCTTGTTGTTCAAATTCAGCGGCTCGGTGCGGGGAAAGGTCACCGGCAGGGCCGTCAATGCTCGGTGGAACGGGCCGGGCCGCCAGCTCGGGGCGTCGGTCGCGAGCTCGATTTCGGGCAGGGCGTCGAGGAGTTGGTCGATCGCTTCCTGGGCGATCAGGTACGCGATCGACTGGGCGGGGCAGGCGTGGGGGCCGATGCCCCAGGCCAGGTGCGACCGGTTGCCGGTCATGTCGTCGCTGCGAATCACGGGATCGTTGTTGCAGGCCGACATACTGATCACGACCGGTTGATTGGCGGGGAGCCAGACATCGTCGATCAGCATCGGCTGGCGCGGGTAGGTGATCAGCAGGTTCGCCAAGGGCGGGTCGTTGAACAGCACCTCGTCCACCGCGTCGCGGGAGGAGAGATTCCCGCCGAGCACACTGCCGCCGAAACGGTCGTCGGTGAGTACCAGCAGCAAGGTGTTGGCGATCAGGTTCAGCTCGAATTCGATTCCGGTGCCGTAGATCTGCGACACATGATGCGAGACCTCGGTGTCGTCGAGGGCGGCCGGGTGTTGTTGCAGGACCGACGTGATGTCGTTGCCCGGGGTGGCTCGTTTGAGGCGCACCAGGCTCATCAGCGCCTCGCCGAGGATACGGTTGCCCTGTTCGGCGTCGACGCCTTCGAGCAGTTTGGCCGTACCGGCGGCGACCTGCGCGCCGATCTCCGGCGGGCATCCGAGCATGACGTTCACGAGCTCGAATGCGAGTGGATAGATGTACTGGGTGATCAGTTCCGCCTGGCCGTCCTGGCAGAAGCTGTTGATCAGGGGAAGTGTGGCCTTCTCGACCGCCGCGCGCAGCGAGTGCAGATCGACGGCGTCGATACCGGCGTTGATGGCCTCACGGTAGCGGTGGAAATCGGCGCCGGAACTGCGGCTGGCCATCGGACGCCATTCCAGCAGCGGGAGGATCGGGCAATCCGAGGGCACCGTCTGCTGCCACACGCGCGGGTCGGCGGGAAAGTGTTCGGGATCGTTGAGGATGCGCACCGCGGTGCGATAGCCGATCACCAGGGTGGCGGGCACGCCCGGCGCCAGTTCGACGGGTGCGAGTGAGCCATACCTGCTGCGCATTTCGCGGTAGACCCGATGTGGGTCGTCGGAGAAATCCGGGGTGTACAACGGGACGCGCGGGCCGTCGGAACTCGTCGGCGAGCCGTGGGCGACGGGGCACATCGTCGGGCGGGTCGGGAACTGTGACGTAGTCATCAACCACTCCAGTTGTCGTATCGCGCGCCTGGTCGAACCGCATGAGGGGATGTCGCGCGCGTCGAAGGCTGCGCTGGTCGCATCCGGACGACCCTGGCCGGGGCGACCATCGGCAGCACGATGATCATTCGTGGTAAAGCGTTACATCAGACGCCGAGGGCGCCCAGGGAATCGTTGTCGTCGATGGCCGTGGTGATGCGTCGTAACAGGGTCAGGCAGGTTTCGTTCGACTGCATCTTGGGTTGGTAACTCGCGCGTCCGATGGTGAAAGCCCATGCGGCGTAGGCGAACATCGACTGCTGGCGGTAGAGCAACCAGGCGTCGTCGAAGGCGGGCGGCTTACCGCCGGCCTCCCCCAGTTCGTCCAGGTACGCCGCGAGCAGGTCCCTGTCCCACACTCGGCGGTCTTCCGGCTCGCATCCGGAGTTGACGGTGTAGGCGAAATCGTGTGCCCATCCACCTCGCATGACGACCTGCCAGTCCACGAAACCCATGCGGCCGGCGCTGGTGACGTAGGTCTGCCCGATGTGGGGATCGCCGTGCAGCAGCGTCGGCGGAACCTCCTCGGTCGCGATGGCCACCGCCCGCTCCACACCGGCCCACAGCCGTTCGCTGCTGCCGTGCAGGGATGGCGGGACGACGTCCTCCGCGCGGCGAAGGCCCACCTCGCACCGCTTCTTCATATCGATCGCGGACAGGTACACGTCGAGCATGTACGCGGGGGTGTTGAGGGCGTCGATCGCCTCGGATTCCCAGAAGGTGCCGTGCAGCCGGGCGAGATTGCGGACCAGATCCTCGGCTTGTTCGCGGGTGATCGACGCGGTGGGCTCGCTGAACACGGCGCCGCGGGTCGCGGCGATGTCCTCCATCAGGGCGATCGACCGCCAGGACGCCGGATCGGACGCCCCCCAGTATCCGATCGGTGCCTCGATGTCGACAGCCGGCCGGAAGTCGCGGAAGAACCGGGTTTCCCCGTCGATCATCTTTCCGCCGCCCAGCAGGATTCGCTGACTGAAACTGGTGGTGGTCTTGGCGAACAACCGGGTCGGCAGCTGCGCCCTGGTTCCCGCCTCGTTGTATTCGACCCGGATCGCGACCCTCGTCGAGGTGCCGCTACTGCCGTCGGAGGTCTCGAAGCTCGTCACCTCGGCCTCGGGAACATCGCGGCACAGCACGGCGGTCAGCCATTCGGGGGTGACGTGATCTCCGGAGATCGGTACGTCGGTCAGGGAGCGCGATCTCGGCCCGCGAATCTTCTCACCCAGCATCCGGGTCCCGACGGTGACAGAACGACCGAGCAACCAGAGCTTGTGATTCACGCACGTATCTCGATTCCACTGTAAGACAACGATTATCCGAGCGAACCGGCGCCCGCACCGATCGCAGCGCCAGAAGCACAGTACCCTACAGCACTCGAAAGCATTGCAAGACAATAAAATACCTATTGCTTCAATTCTTCGATGCCACATGTCGACAGGCGGAACGGAGTTACCCGTCGGTATCCCGAGGGGAGTAGCCGAGGGTGCCGATCACCACGACGACGGTCGGCCCCGCCGGTTCATTCCGGCGCGCAGTCACGGCCGCCGGCCGCGATCAGCAGCGCGGCGAAGGCGAGCGGCGCGATCGTCTGATAACCGATCCAGAGCTCGCCGGCCGTCCGGTTGCCCTGCCATGCCAGCAGCAGCGCGACGACGGTCACGATCGACCAGCCGCTGTCGTAGCCGATCATGAGCCGCATATACGTGCTCATCGAGCGGCTGCGCAGGTAGGCGAGTTCACTGCCGCCCGCGATGAGCAGGGCCGCGGCGCAGGCGATCAGCAGCCAGGTGGCGACACCGAGCCGATGACTCAGCGGTTCCGCACCGGCGACGTAGACGGCGGCGAGCAGTATTTTGACGGCGCCGTCGGCAAGAATGCCGACGGCTTGCCCGGCGATCGGCGTCGACGGAGTGCGAATCATCGTTCCCCCGCCCGTTGGATGGAGGGCGATCGGTGCGGATTTTCCCGCATCCGCCCGATATTGTCGTCGGTCGAGGTGAATCCGACGACCGCGACGATCACCAGAATGAATGCCATTACGGCGCAACCGGTTCGGGTGAAATGGAACAATTCCCAACGGCGCAGGATGTCGGCGTAATCCGCGGGCGGGGTGCCCACCGCCCATCGTTTGATCTGCTGGTTGATCGGCACATTCCCGAATCGCGTCACCAGGAACACGTCTTCCGCGATCGGATCCGGCACACGCTGCCGGTCGTGACGCGGGCGGTCGCTCGCGGGGAGCTGCCCGAGGGCACCGATCCGGCGGAGATGATCAAAACGCTTGTGGCGCCGATCTATTTCCGCGTATTGATCACCGGAGAGCGGGTGGACGACGAGACCGCGGACGCTGCCGCGAGACTGGCGCTGACGAGCGCGCGTGCCGGTCTGTTCGCCGGACACGGCCGGCCCCAGTGACGGCCGGGGCGATCACGCATCGGACTCCGGCATCGCGTCATCTCGCACAGGCGGCGGGAGGCCCCATGCGGCCGTCCGCAGATGGGTTCCGTCGTTGTGCCACTGCGTAATCGAGGCATTGGGCACAGGCGGCGGAGCGTCGAGGGGCGTCGCTCCGACACCGGCCAGGACATGGGCGGCGGTGACGACGACCGCGTCGTGGGCGACGATCAGAATCCGCTCCGCGGTGGTTCGGTCGAGCCCGGTGAGCAGATCACGCATGCGTAGCGCGACATCGGCCACCGACTCTCCGCCCGGCGGCCGATAGAACCACTCGCCGAGCCGGGTGCGGCGCTCGTACTCCTGCGGCGCGTGGCGCCGAATGGCTTGCGGCGGAAACAATTCGAAGACACCCATCTCGCGGTCGCGGCAGCGTTCGTCGACCACGACGGGAACGGCGCCGGATCCCTCGCTGAGGCCGTTGGCAGTGCGGGCCATCGTCGCCCAGGTCTGCCGGGCACGCAGATACGGTGAGCACACCACCAGCTGCGGTGCCCGGTTCGGGGCCAGACCCGCCAGCCACCGTCCGAGCCGAGCGGCTTGCTCGTATCCAGTAGGCGTCAACTCGACGTCGGCGTCGCTACCCGGGAAAACCTCGTCGGCACCGGCGCTGAATGCGGCATTGGCTCGGCTTTCACCGTGGCGGATGATCCAGAGGTCGCGCATGCGATATCGCGGCGGAATCGCGGCCGAGGGAACGGACGGGAATGCGCTCGACGGGTCGGGACCCATTGCCGTCATCCGACTCTCCCTTTCGGTCCCGCCGCGCGACCAGGGTGCGCGTGTTCGGCGGGTTGTGTTCACGGGTTCGTTCCAGCATGCCCGATCAGCTGTCCCGGGCTACCGAGCAGGCTCCACCGCCGCGCCGGCCGAAGCCGTGTGATTCAGCGTGTCGCGCCGATGGAGAAGACGATGTCGATCAGGCGGGTAAATCGGGTGGTCAGGTCGTCGGCGGATTCTTCGGGATGGGCACGCGCCCAGGCCATGACCGCGTCGACCGCGGCGGTCCAGATGCCGGCGAGCGCTTCGATATCGCGTTCGTCGGTGTCGCCCAGGGCGTCGAGGAATCGGCGCACGCCCGAGTCGGCGTGTGCGGCGATCCGGTTGCGGTAGCCGTGCACCAGATCGGCCACCGCGCCGGTCGCCGGGGCGGTCGGGTCGTGGATGATCCGCCAGGCGGTGCGGTCGGGGCCGAGGGTGTCGAAGAGGCCGCGCAGTGCGTTACCCGGCATCGCGAAAGGTGCTGTGGCGGGATTCATTTCGTCATCGAGGCGTTCCAGGAGCGGGTCCGCCAAGGCGGTCAGGCACTCCGCGTAGAGCTGTTCCTTCGAGGTGAAGTGCTGATAGACCAGCGCCTTCGAGATGCCCGCGCGCCCGGCGATCGACACCATCGATACGGCGGCGAACCCGCGTTCGGCGAACTCCCGCATGGCGGCGATGAGGATCTCCTCGCGGCGGTCCCGCGCGGGCATGCCCTTGGTTCCGAGTCCGGCGGCCGTTGACATGCGCCCGAACTTACCCTACGGTCACTTCCATTGAAGTGACCGTAGGGTCATATAGTCGTTCCGGAGAGTGCCTGCGATGACCCTGTGGGAACAGATCAACCAGCCGGTGACCTACGCGGTGCCGTTCTTCGTGCTCGCGATGGTTCTGGAGATCGCCGCGCTGCGCGGTCATGCCGAGGATCGCGCCGGCTACGACGTGACCGATGCGCGAACCAGCCTGACCATGGGTTTCGTCTCCCTGTTCGTCAGCGGTGCCGCGAAATTCGCCGCACTCGTCGGCTACGCCGTGCTGTACGTGCACGCGCCGTGGCAGGTCGATCCGCGCAATCCGCTGTCGTGGCTCGCGGTCATGCTCGCGGTCGATCTGCTCTGGTACGCCTATCACCGCCTCGCGCATCGCGTCCGGGTGGTGTGGGCGGCACATCAGGTGCACCACAACAGCCGGTACTTCAACTACGCGACGGCACTGCGCCAGAAATGGAATCCGTGGTTCGAACTCCTGGCCTGGGTACCGCTACCGCTGTTGGGCGTGCCGCCGTGGATGATCTTCACGGCCTGGTCGTTCAACCTGATCTACCAGTTCTGGGTGCACACCGAGACCATCGGGAAGCTGCCCCGATGGTTCGAATTCGTCTTCAACACGCCGTCCCATCACCGCGTGCACCATGCCAGCGATCGGGAGTATCTGGATCGCAACTACGGCGGCATCCTGATCCTGTGGGATCGCATGTTCGGCACATTTCGCGCCGAAACCTTCCGCCCCACCTACGGGCTCACGAAGAACATCGAGAGCTCGAACGTCCTCACGCTCCAGTACTACGAATTCGGCGCGCTGTGGCGAGACCTGCGTTCCACCAGACGTATTCGCGAATGGGCCGGATATGTGTTCGGGCCACCGGGATGGCAGCCCGGCGCCGCAGATACGAGTGAGACCGGTGATCGGCTACCTCCTCGCTGACCGTTCCGGCATCAGCTCCGGCCGCACGCGCCCGGCGAGGTTCGGGAGCCGACGCATTCCGATCTGCTGGAGGATTCGACGAACATCCGCCCATGATCGGCGGCGGTAACCGAGTCGGTTACCGTGCCAGGGGTGACCGACCGTTTTCCTCCGCTCTGTGTGGTCGTGATGGGGGTCTCCGGCACCGGGAAATCGACGGTCGGCCGTCTGCTTGCCGACCGGCTCGGTAGTCCGTTCGCGGATGCGGACGATCTGCACTCCCCTGCCAATATCGCGAAGATGTCCGCGGGTATCGCGCTGACGGATGAGGATCGCGCACCGTGGCTGGCGGCGGTGGGGCGCTGGTTGCACGATCGGATGGTCGAGAAGAGCGGCGGTGTGATCGCCTGCTCGGCGCTGAAGCGGAGTTATCGCGATATCTTGCGGACGGCCGCGCCCGAAGTGTTCTTCGTGCATTTGACCGCGGAACGCGAGGAATTGATCGAGCGCGTGACCGGCCGCAGCGGCCACTACATGCCCGCCTCCCTGGTCGATTCGCAACTGCGGACGCTCGAGCCACTGGACGGCGCCGAACGCGGGGTTGTTCTCCACACCGATCGCACACCGGAAGTCCTCGCGGAGAATGCCGCTGCGCTGCTGCACATCGGGTAGTGCGTTTCCGGGTCATCGCCGGCGGCGCACGGTCGATGTCTCGGTGATCGGGAGGTTCGCCCTGGCCCGCTGCCGGGAGTTCTAGCGTCGACGCGTGCCGCGCAACCAGACCTTTCCCCACCTGCTCGCCCCCGGGACGATCGGGCCGATGTCCGTCCCCAACCGCGTCGTTCTACCCGCGATGGATATGAACCTCTGCGAGGACGGGGAGATCGAGCAGGGCGATATCGATCATTTCGTCGCCCGCGCAGCCGGTGGGACGGGGCTGATCATCACCGGATGCTGTGCTGTCGCCTATCCGGTGGGGTGTGCGAGCACCAAGGAACCCGGGCTGTCCGAGGATCGGTTCATTCCCGGTCTGCGCGCGCTCGCGGACGCGGTGCACGCCGCGGGCAGCACATTGTGTGTGCAGATGACGCACCACGGGAAGATCGCCCGGATCGATACCGTGCAAGGGCGGCCACTGCTGGTTCCGTCGGCGCCGCGCGGCTCGTCGGATATGTCGGCGCTGGCCGACAACACCCCGGAAGAACTGCAGAAACTGGCGGCTGTCACGGGTGGTAAGCAGGCCACCTATCGCGAAGCCACGCAGGACGATATCGATTGGGTGGTGCGGTGTTTCGCGGAGGCTGCGGGGCGGGTGCAGGCAGCCGGTGGCGACGCCGTCGAAATTCATTGCGCGCACGGATACATCCTCGGCGGCTTTCTGAGCCGGGCGGACAACAAGCGGACCGACGACTACGGTGGCTCGCTGGTGAATCGGGCGCGGTTGGCGGTCGAGGTGATTCGCGCGGTGAAGGCGGAGGTCGGCGATGCGCTGGCGATTCTGGTGCGGATCGCGGGGCGTGAATTCGGAGAGGACGGTGCGCTGACCACCGAGGAGGCGAAGCAGGCTTCGGCGCTGTTCGAGGCGGCCGGCGCGGATGCCATTCATGTCACCGGCTGGGGCCGAAACCCGTTCTCCAACTTCACCGACGGGCCACTCCCCGACCGCGTGGGCGCCTATACGGAATTGGCGGGCGAGGTGAAGAAGGCCGTCTCAATTCCCGTGATCGCTGTCGGCCGGGTATTGCCGGAGATCGGCGAGCAGGTGATCGCCGAGGGGAAGGCGGATTTCGCGGCGATGGGGCGGCAATTGCTCGCCGATCCGGAATTGGTGAACAAACTCCGCGCCGGTACACCGCAGAACATTCGGCCCTGCATCAATTGCTATGTGTGCGTTCAGGAGAACTTCTGGGACGACACCCCATTGTGTGCGGTGAACCCGGCCCTCGGTGACGAGAACGTCCTTCCGTTGGTTCGCAGCACGACATCGAAACGGATCGTCGTGGTCGGGGCCGGTCCCGGCGGACTCGAAATCGCCCGTCTCGCCGCCGAGCGCGGACACCGAGTGACGGTGCTGGACAAGGCGGAACGCCTCGGAGGCACTCTCTGGTTCTCCAGCCTGACCACGCCCGACAACGAGCGCCTGCTGAACTGGCTGAAGGGCCAGGTCGAGCAACTCGATATCGACATCCGGTTGAAGACCGAGGCGACCGTGCCGTTGATCCAGGCGCTGAAGCCCGACGTGGTCGTCGTGGCTACCGGCGCGGTGCGGGATCGCCCGGCGGTACCCGGCAGCGATCTGCCGCACGTGCATACCGGTGACACGTTGCGCGCCTTGATGACCGGTGTCGGAGACGTATCCCGGGTGCCGCCGTTGCTGCGCACCGTCGCGAAGCTGGGCAAGGTTTCCGGCATCACGAAGAGCCCCGCCGCGATCCGATCGGTGACGCGCAGATTCCTGCCGATGGGCAAGAATGTGGTCGTGATCGGAGGTTCGCTTGTCGGACTGGAACTTTCGGAGTTCCTGGCCGAACGCGGACGCACCGTGACGGTACTCGAGGAAGGTCAGCAGCTGGGTGTGCCGATGGCGATGCCTCGGCGGTGGACCGCCGTTCGGCATGCGGGCGAGGCGGGCGTCACCATTCACCGGCACGCGACCGTACAGCGAATCACCGAGCGGCACGTGGAATTTCGCGTCGGGGACCGGACGTCGACCGCGGCGGCGGACCTGGTTGTGGTCGCCTCGGGTGTCTCCGCGCAAGCGCCACTGGCCGATGTGCTGGCGGGGCTGGTTCCCGAGGTACACGTCGTGGGTGACGCCGGATCGGTCGACTACATCGAGGGTGCGATCCACTCGGCGTGGAAAGTCGCGGCGGCGCTGTAGATCGGCGCGGCGCGGTCATGCCGGTGCCGGGCTGTCCACAACCGGGAACCGAAGACCGACCAACTCCTCGGAGGCCGCCCAGATCCGGCGCGCGTCGTCCTGGCCGCGCAGGCGCGAATACAGCTCCTGCTCGGCCGGCGGGCCGGACAGGTGGCGAAACCCGCTCGGGCCGTAGAGACGGCCGCCTTCGGCATCGGGCGACGTCGCGGCGTACAGCGCGGGCAGCAGGGCCGATTCCACCTTGCCGAACAGGATGCCGCGCTCGGCCAGCGCACGGATGACCCGGACGAGCAGGGTGTCGCGGTCGCGACCCACCTCCGGGCGCGCGGCGAGAAGATTCGTCGGCGTCACCCCGGGGTGGGACAGGTTGCTCGTGATACCCCAGCCGCCGGCCCGACTGCGCCGTTCCAGCTCGAGCCCGAACAGGCCGACGGCGATCTTCGACTGGCTGTAGGCCCGGTTGCCGTTGTAGCTGCGCTCCCATTGCAGGTCCTCCCAGTTGATGGCGTGCTGGTCGGCGGCGATGCTGATCTGCGAGGTCACCCGGGCCTTGCCCGCGCGCAGCAGCGGAAGCAGGCGGGCGACCAGGGCGACATGGCCGAGGTGGTTGGTGCCGAACTGCAGCTCGAAACCGTCCTCGGTGGTCTGCCGGTCGGGGGGTGTCATGACCCCGGCGTTGTTCATCAGGATGTGAATCGGGCGGGCCTCGGCGAGGAGCCGGTCCGCGAGACCGGCGACGGACGCCAGGGAGGACAGATCCAGATCACGCAGGGAGATCTCGGCATCGGGGCACTGCCGGCGGATCGTCGCCATCGCGGCCTCTCCCTTGCGCGGATTGCGGACCGGCAGGATCACCTCGGCGCCCGCGACCGCGAGTCGAGTGGCCAGGCCCAGCCCGACACCGTCACTGCCGCCGGTGACCACCGCGAGTTTGCCCGTGAGGTCGGGAACCGGGATATCAGGTGTGGTGGCAGCCATTGTCCTTCTTCCGACGACATTTCGGAGAGCTTCTGACACCTGTCAGATTAAGCGTATTCTGACGGCTGTCAAGTACACCGTCCCCGCATCCGGCCCGGACGCAGCCCTCAGGACAATGAACCCATGGCGATAGCAGAGTCGACGACCGAGGCGGCCCGGGGGCCGGGGCGTCCCGGGGCAGGCGCGCGCCCGGTGCCGGCCGAGAGCGAAATCCTGCGACGAGGAATGGAAGCCTTCGCCGAACTCGGCTACGACCGGACCTCGGCGCGCGAGCTCGCGAGACGGCTCGGCGTCAGCCACAACTTCATCAACGACCGCTACGGATCCAAGGCCAACTTCTGGCGCGCGGTCGTGGACTCGGCACTGGCGGACGATCAGCGCGAACGGCAGCAGATCCTCGACGCCGAGATGGACGACGCCGAGCGAGTTCGAGCGATGATCGTCCACTTCTACGAAGCCGCCGTCGAGACGCCACTGTTCGGCCGCCTGCTGGCCGACGAATTCGGCCGCGAGTCCGAACGGCTGGATTATCTGTACGAGAACTACGTGGCGCCGACGCTGGGCCCGCTCGTCCCGGCTGTCGAACGGCTCGCAGCGGCGGGCCGCATGCCGGCCGTGCCGATGGATGTGCTCTTCTTCGCGGTCATCAGTCCGGTGGCCGGGCTGGTGCAACTGCCCCTCGCACACCGGCTCGGGCGGGCTGCGCCGGTCACCCGGGAGACACAGATGCGGAGCGCGCGCGAACTCGCCGACCTGATCGCGACGGGGTTGCTCGGCCGGCCGTTCGCCTAACCGAAGAACGTCAGCAGTCGCGTGGTCAGCCACTCCGGCTGTTCTTCCGGCACGAAATGACCGCAGTCCGGGATCATCTCCAGCTCCATCGCATCGGCGTAGTCGTGGTAGCGGTCGGGGACGCCCTCCGAGAGCGGGTCGCGAGCACCGTTGAGATGAAGAGTCGGAACCCGCAGCCGAAGCATGCGATAGTGCCGCAGAAAATGTGGGACCTCGTGCAACACCACATTCCGATTGAAATCGGCCGTCGCGGCATATGCGTCGGGAGTGTGCATCCGCTCCTGGTACACCGCTATCTCGCCGGAACTGTAGCGGCCGTGGTAGCGCCAGGCATCCAAACTGCGGCGACTGAGTCGATCTTGCAGTCGACGCGAGTTGCCCTGCGCCGCAAGCAGATACACATGCCACGGGCGCAGGAGCACCGGAAGGCTGATGCCGTCGGCCGTCCACGGATGAACACCGGCGAGGGCTACGAACCGCTCGAACCGGTCCGGCCAGTTCAAACAGGCGCGATACCCGGCCACGAGTCCCCAATCCCGCCCGACGATCCGCGCCCGGCGCACCCCGAGATGGTCCATCAACTCGACCACATCGCGTGCCAGCCGCTCGAAGGTGTATCCACCACGAGGCCCCTGTGACCAACCGAGCCCGCGAATGTCCGGGCAGATCACGCGGTAATGCGCAGACAGCGGGCCGATGAGGTGACGCCATTCCCACCAGTGCTGCGGCCAGCCGTGCAGGAGGATCAGCGGATCACCGGTGCCCGCTGTCGCGTAGTGCATGCGCAGGCCGTCGATCCGGGCGAACCGATGTTCGACATCCACTCCGATGCCGGACGACAACGATTGCAGCGCAAGAATTTCCGGGTCCGTCATTGACGTCGTCACGATGCCCCTCCTGTCGTCGTTCCCGTGAGATCACGGTAACATAAGATTTAGAAGTAAGCACTCTATGATTTTTTACCGAAAGGTCCGAGCCGTGACACGACGGTCCTACAACCAGTACTGCGGGCTCTCTCGCAGCCTCGACCTCGTCGGCGAGCGCTGGACGCTGCTCGTCGTGCGCGAACTGATGTCTGGGCCGAAGCGCTACTCCGACCTCGCCGACGCCCTCGACGGCATCGGCACCAGCCTCCTCGCCAACCGCATCAAGCAATTGCACGAGGACGGCCTGATCACCCGGGAGCACCTGCCGCCACCCGCAGCATCGCAGGTCTACACACTGACGCCCACGGGCCGCGAACTCGCCGCCGCCCTGGTCCCGCTCGCCCTGTGGGGGATGCGACACCGGCTGGACGAACCGCGACGCCCCGACGAGAACTACCGGGCGGAGTGGAGCTTGGTTTTCCTGGCCGCGCTCATCGATCCTGCCGATACCGTGGGTGTGCGCGTGACGGTCCAGTTCCGGCTCGACGATTCCGCCGCCGCGCTGTCCATCGAGGACGGCGCCATCCGGGTAACCCCGGGAGAAGTGGACCACGCCGACACGGTTGTCGTGACCGACCTGCGGACTCTGGCCGGCCTCGCGTACGGCCCCGTCGATCCGGTGGCGATCGGTGAGCGGGTCAGGGTCGAGGGCGACGCCGCACCCGCCCGGCTACTGATCGACCTACTGACCCGGCACCGGGAGGTGCTGCGGTTCAGCTGACGGCGGCTCGTCGCCTCGGACTGTCGCGTTCTCGCAGCGCGATGTTCTCGGCTGTCCCGACGCGGAGGACGGCGCGCGTGAACAGGCGTGCCCCCCAGCGCATTCCACGCCCGGTACCGACCAGGAACACCACGATCGCCGCCGCACCCAGTGCGCAGCGCAGCCAGTACGCCGCGCCGACCGGGGCCTCCCCCATGGCCGCGTGCAGCCCGTTCTGCCATGCCGCGGCGCGCACGACGACCGCCGTCACCACGAATCCGCAGAGCAGCAGGATCGGGACGCGGTGGCGGCCGAAGCGTTCATCGATATCGATACGCCAGTGGCCCAGTGTCATACGCACCACACCGGCCACTCCGATGGCGAGTGCCACCGGCACACCGGTCACGATGGCCTGGGATACCGAGGTGCGCGGCAGGACGGCCGGAAGCAGCGATATCACGACGGCGAGGGTGACGGCGACGACGGTATCGACGCGCGGTCGCACGTGGAGGGACCGATGCCGGCGCGGCTGCGTCGTCGCGTCGGCCCGTGAGGTCGTGCTCTGCACTGTCATGGCGGTCACCCGGCGGCACCGGCTTCCGCGACGACGTTCGGGGCCGCGAGCCGGGCCGGTCGCAGCCGCCGCCACGCCACGATGCCGACGATCGCCGCCGAGACCGCTCCCACCGCGGCCGGAGCGCCGAAATGGAGCAGCTGGTCGCTGAGTCGTTCGCCGGACAGTTGCGTGCCGAACAGGAACTCCGGGTCCGGGGTGGCGTAGTTCTGCCGCCGGGAATTCAGGTCGACGCCCGTGGTGGCGACCGTCGCCAGGACATCGCAGCGGGCGCGGGCGGCGGTGTCGGTGCGGGTATCGCAGGCGGCGTGCATGCGACGCTGCAGGGTGGCGTCGATGGCTTGGCGTGCCCACGGCTGTAGCGGTTGCTGCCGCTGTTCGGCGTAACGCAGCATGTCGTAGCCCAGGTCGTGTGCCTTGCAGGCCTCGGTGAACTCGGCGGGAAGCTGAATCGGCGACGAGCAGTCCCCGTCGGGATCGACCAGAATCCCGTTCTCGACCACCGGTCGATAGCCCGCCTCGGCGGCGAAATCAGCGGGTACGGCCACCGACCACGGGTGGTCGCCGACCAGATCGGTGACCGCCGCGCGGGCCGGCGCATTCTCCACACCCGGCTTCGCCACCGCCGCCGAGGCGGGCATGGCGGGCGCGAAGGCCAGCGGCACCATGGCGGTCATCACCGCCAGCATCACCGAGACGACCAGCTGGCGGACCTTGCCCAGGCGTCGTGGCCGGCGATCTCGGGCCGGTGCGGTGGGCGTCGATTCCGGCAGGGCGTGCGGCCCGGCCGGACCCGGTGATGCGTCGGTCATGGATGCCGAAGGTAACCGATTCAGCTGAGAAAGACCGACTCGTGGGCCTCAATCCCGCATCAGCCCGATCCAGATGTGGTCGCGGGCGCGGGTCAGCGCCACCATGGTCTGCCGTGCCGCCAGCTCCGCCCGGTCGCGCTCGCTGCCACGCGATCGGTCGACGGGCGCGATCGGCGCGTCGGTGAGGTGGAACACCGCGGCGAAGTCCATCCCCTTGGCGCGATGCACGGTTCCCACCTTCACCGCATCGTGCTGGGTGCCGTCGTAATGTTCGAGCGACACCGCGGGAATCCGCTTGCGGCGCAATGCCGCTCGGATTCTTTCTGCCTGGCGGTTGGTATCGGTGATCACGGCGACGTCGGAGTGCGGATATCCGGAGTCGATCAGGGCCGCGATCACCTTCTCCTCGGCTCGCGACCGCGAGAAGGTTTCCGAGCGGGCGGTGCCGCCCGGCAAGACGACCTCGCTGTCGCGCAGGACGAATCCCGGAGCGCCGTCGAGGTCGTCGACCGTATTCGTGGCGTCGACCCGCTTGGCGTAGTCGTGCACGGCCGCGCGATTGCGGTAGTTGGTGCGCAGTACAGCGCCGCGGCCGACGATCGGGATGCCGGCATCGGACAGGCGCCAGCCACCGGGATAGACCTGCTGCTGGCCGTCGCCGACCAGCAACAGCGGCGAGGTGGAGGTACCACCGGCGATCTGGTGGACGAGTTTGAGCTCCATCAGGGTGAAGTCCTGGACCTCGTCGACCACCACCAGGTCGTAGGGTGCGTCCAGCGGCGCCGCGCGCAGTTCGTCGATCGCCAGATCGATCACGTCGTTGAAGTCCACCGTCGCGAGGTCCTGCAGCGCCGCCTGATACGGCAGGTACAGGTGATCCCAGACCAGCTCGCGGTGAGTTTTGTCCAGCCGCAGGCGGTTTCGGCCGACCCGGTCGATCTTCAGATAGAGGTCGCGATCGATACCTTGCCCCTTGATGACCCGATGCAGTTCGTCCTTCCAGTAGCTCGGGTTCGGTTCGAGGGGTTCGAGGTGGCGGCGGGCATTGCGCCAGGCGTGGTAGAAGGCGTTGTCGCCGCTGCCCAGGCGGCAGCCGATATCGCGGCTGCGCAGAAATTGGGTGGTCCACGAGTGGAGTCCGGCGAATTCCACCCGCTCACCCGCATGCGGTGCGAGGCGCCGGAAACCCGATTCGTGATAAGTCGGCAGCGTCCGCACGAAACTGGTGAAGAGCTGCGGCCCGGCGCCTTCTTTGGACAGCCGTGCCATGCGGTGCAGGGCGACGACGGTCTTCCCGGTTCCCGCCGGACCGCTGAATCGGGCGGGGCCGTTGTAGTTTCGGTAGACGAGGTCGAGTTGGGCCGGATCGAGAAACGTCATCCATTCGCTGAAAGGTCGCTTCAACGCCCGCGCTCGTTCGTCCGCACGCAGCGTCGTCGTCTCGAAAAGTCCTTCGGCGGGCAGGGTTTCGGGCACCGCGCTGCTGTCGGCGGACAGCAGGGCGAACCAGGTGTTGCGTTCGGCCACCGTCATCGCGATCTGCCGGGCGCTGCGGCTGGACAGGCTCGCTTCGGAGAACAGCCGCGCGGCGATGGTGGTCGGGTCGACCGCGATGTAACGCGCCTCGACCGGCGTGTCGGCCGCCTCGTCCATCAGCAGCAACACCTCGATCATATGCGGCACGTACCGGGTGCGGCCCGCGGTGAGATTCGCGAACGTCTCCTCCGCACGCCAGCGGATCCGGCGTAGTTCCGCGGCGGACGGCACCACCTCGGTGAGAACCAGGGCGAAGACGCCGCCCGGGCCGACGGCGTAGGCGTCGAAGCGATCCGAACGGCTGTTCTCGCGTTCCACGAGCACATGCCAGCCGTTGCGCATCAGCGGCACCGACAGGAACCGGCGCCAGGCCGGCGTGAGTACGGTCAGTTCGCCGAGCTGTTGCGCCACTCTTCGACGACGCCGCTCGAACTCGATATCGGCCATCATGGGCCCCCTTACCGGCGTAGCCGGGCGGGTCCGTGCTGGAGCCGCCACACCCCTGGCTACCAAAACCTGTGTCTATCAAGGTATTACATCGCGCGATGGAGTGCAGAGGATACGGACGGAGAAGGTCTACATCGGCCGATCCTGTTCGGCGGCATCGAGATCCGGCGCCCACGCGACCCCGTTGATGTGGCTGCCGCCGTCGACGAACAGGGTGTTCCCGGTCAGGTATCGCGAGTCGTCGGAGGCGAGGAATACGACCACGGGCGCGATGTCGTCGTACGGATCTCCGATGCGGCCCATGGGGTTCGCCGCATCCGCCATCGCTTCCATCTCGGGGTGTTCGCCCAGTACGCGCAGGAAGCTGCGACTCTTGGCGGCCGGGCAGACCGCGTTCACCGTGACGCCGGTGGGCGCCCATTCGCGGGCGGCGGTGCGGGTCAGGGCGCGCAATGCCTCCTTGGCGGCGTTGTATTCGAGCGACCCCACGTGAGCGTTGACGCCGTTGAGGCTGCACATGTTCACGACGCGCCCCCACCCGCGGCTCCGCATATGCGGGAAGGCGGCGCGCATGGCCCAGAACGGACCGTAGTAGCCGAGGGCGATGCCGTGCGCGAGTTGTTCGTCGGACTTGTTCTCGACGCGGCCGATCGTTCCTCCGCCCCAGGCATTGTTGACCAGGACGTCGATGGATCCGTATTCGGAAACCGCTGTCCGTACGACGTTTTCGACGTCGTCGCGATGGCGGATGTCGGCAGCGACGAATCGGCCGCCGATCTCCTCGGCGGCCGCGTGGCCCGATGTCTCGTCGAGGTCGGTGATCACCACGCGCGCGCCTTCGTCGGCGAACCGGCGGGCGATTCCCGCGCCGATCCCGGCGGCGGCACCGGTCACCACCGCGACCTTGCCGGAGAGTTGTCCGCTCATCGCGCAACGCCCTCGATTCCGGCGGTCAGCAGTTCGCGGGCCGCGGGATCGCCGTCGACCGTGCGGGCGGTGCGGGCGGTGATCTGCCAGCGGCCGTCGATCCGGCGCAGGGTGAAGTGGTTGGCGCCGGTGCGGGCCACCACATTGCGGCCGTTGTGCGCGACGACGAGGACGGACTCGCAGACCGCGACCGCCTCGTCGCCGTCGACGGTGACCACCGCCGGACCGTGGAAATGCAGGCAGCCACGTTTGATCAGCCCCTGATGGGCGTCGGAGCCGACCATCGCGGCCACATCGGCACGGCCGCGCATCTGCCAGTCCTCGACGTCGTAGGTGCCCTCGGCGGACCACAGATCGGCAGCGGCGACATTGCCCGCGTCGACCAGCGGGCCGTACGAGGCGATCATCCGCTCGATCGCGCGTTCGTCCTCGATCCGGGCGAGGCGTCGGTGCAGTTCGGCCAGTTCGGTCACGGCGAAATCCTTCCGATGGACAGGCGGCCGGGCCGATTCAGCGGTGGTCCGGCCCACTCGGGTCGAGTAATAGCGCACACCCGAGTGAGGCGGTGCCCGCGTTCCGGCCATCGGGATCGGGCGAGTCGCGGTGTGCGGCCAGACTGCCCGCCGCCGGAACGCGAAACCGGATCGCAGGGCTCTTCGGGTGGCGGGCTAGCGGATCACAAGCCGGAGCGGCAGCGTTCCGGTGGCGTGGATCACCGCGGTCCTGAAGCCCCGATTCCGCCGAACAGCGCCGATGTAACCTGGTCGGCCGGTGGCGACTGCTCGCGGGCCGTCGCCGCACCCGCACCCCTCTTCACGTTCCGGAGGTCTGCCATGACGACGTTGTCCTCGCCGCGTTCGGACGGCCCGGCGGCATCGCCGAACCGCTACGAACGCTTCGTCGCGCTGGGCGACAGTCAGACCGAGGGGCTGTGGGACGGCGACGACGGCACCGGCCTGCGCGGGTGGGCCGATCGGCTGGCCGAGCGCCTGGTTCAGGACAATCCGGAGATCCGCTACGCCAATCTGGCGGTGCGTGGCCGCCGCCTCGCGGAAGTGCGGGACGAACAACTCGATGCCGCCCTGGCGATGGACCCCGATCTGGTCGGCATCTGCGCGGGCATGAACGACGTCACGGCGCCCGGCACCGATTTCGCCGCGGCACTGGACCTCATGGAGGAGCTGTACGCGAAGCTGACCGCTTGCGGCGCAACGGTGGTGACGACGACCTTTCCCGACGTGCGCCGCATCGTGCCGCTGGCCGCCCGCTACATCGGACCGCGCGTCGACCTGATCAACGATCGAATTCGCTTGTGCGCGAGCCGCTACGACCTGCGCCTGGTCGATCTGTTCGGCGCCGCGTCGATGGTCGATCTGCGCATGTGGAGCGCGGACCGGCTGCACGGGTCCGAACTGGGGCACGAACGCTTCGCGCTGGCCGCCGCGGAGGCACTGGGCCTCGACGGCGCCGATCACGGCTGGGCGCAGCCGCCGGACGGCTCCGAGCGTTTCCGCGCGGCCGGCGCGGCCGGCGAACTCGCCTGGGTGGCAGCGACATTGCGCCCGTGGATGTGGCGGCGGCTGCGCGGCGTGTCGACCGGTGACGGCCGGTTGGCGAAACGCCCTGAACTGCTGCCGGTGATACCGGGCGGAATGCCCTGAATGGCCGAAGAATTCGCCGCGCACCAGTTTGTCCGCTTCGCCGGAAACCGAACTTTTCTCGGGTCGGATCACCCGCAGTGACCGTCGATGCGGTAAACAATTCGGGTGGACAGTGACGGTCGGCAGGACCGACGCGGGCTGAAACTCCTCACCGAACGGGCCGACGAGCCGTTCGGGTTCGTCGCATCGGCGTTCGAACCGATACGACTGACGCAGGCGCGACGCTGGGCCGAACTGTCCGTCGGCGAGCTGGCGGACGCGGCAGGTCTGTCCGCCGCGGTCGTCGAACAGTACGAGATCGGCGCCGTACAGCCCGATCCGGACGTTCCGGCCGACCTGGCCAGGGTGTTGAGAGTCCCCGTCGACTACTTCGCCACCGGACGCCCGATGTGCCGGATCGACGCCGCCGACCTGCATTTCGACGATCCCGGTTCGGCCACCGCATCCGATCGGGCGAAGGCGGTGGCGTTCGCGGAGTACCTCTGGGAATTGGCGTACACGCTGGCCTGCCGAATGCGGTTCCCGGCCCTCGACCTTCCCGCCCTCGAAGAAGGAACAGCGCCCGCCGACGCCGCGCGCCTGCTCCGCGACCACTGGGGCATCGCACCGGGTCCGCTGGCCCATCTCGGCGCGACACTCGAGTCGCGCGGCATCGTGGTGGCTTTCGCGCCGGCGACGAGTGCGGCCATGGCTCGGGTCGGCACCTACGCCGCGCACACCTGGGGGCGCTCACTGATCGTCGTGGCCGCCCGGCACGCGCAATGCGTCTACGGCTACCGGTTCGCCTGTGCGCGCGCACTCGGTCATCTGCTGCTGCACCCCTGCCCGCTGCCGGGAGACCGGACGCAGGCAGAGGAGGCCGACCGGTTCGCCGCCGAACTGCTGGTTCCCGCCGACGACATGGACCAGCTGTTTCCGTCGCCGATTCACTTCCCCAGCCCGGCGGCGCTGGCCCGGCAGTGGGGTGTGCCGACCGAGGTGATCAGGCGGATCGGCCAGGACCGAGGGCCACGCATGCACATTTTCGAACCGACCCGAATTGTGGATCACGACCGTGAGCCGGTCGCCGAATATCCCGGCGAGGCCCCAGGATTGCTCGCGGAGGCCGTGGCGCGGGCGCGCGGCGCGGGGCTCGGGCGCGCCGAGCTCACCGACGAACTGCGGTGGTCCTCATGGCTTCTCGCGGAGGTCCTCGGCGAGGCGCAGGTCGGCCCGCATCTGTCGGTCGTGCACTAGCCCCGCACTTCCCGCATCACCTTCGCGAACCCCTCCATCGCGGGCTCCAATACGGTGACATAGGAAAATCCGTACCGTTCCCGGCGTTCGCGCACCTGATCGGCCATCTCGGCGACCGTGCCGATCAGCAGGGTCGGCGCGTCCAGCACGTCGGCCACGCTCAGATGACCCATCTGCGCGGCGATCTCGGTGGCGGCGGCCTTGCGGTCGGTGGTTTGGACGACCTGCTGGACCAGGATGTTGAATTCCGGATCGCGGTCGTACTCGGTGACGAAACGCCGTGCCGCGGCGACACGTTCGTCGACCGTCTCGGCACTGGACAGGCGCATCGAGCCGTCGGTGGCGCCGGGGACGGATTCGCCACCGGTGAACGCGATGATGTCGGCGTGGCGGGCGGCCAGCCGCAGCATGCGGTTACCGCTGCCGCCCAGCAGAATGGTGGGATGCGGTTCGGGCAGCAGCCGCCGGAGTTCGGTCAGCGTCTTCTCGAGGTGGTCGACCCGGGACCGTGGGGTGCCGAAATCGATACCGGCTTCCTCGAATTCGTCTCGCACATAACCGGTTCCGAGACCGAGTTCGAGCCGGCCACCGGTGAGCTGGGCGGTGCTGACCACATCACGAGCCAGCAGAACCGGATTCCAGAACGCGGCATTCAGGACGAAGGTGCCCACCCGCGGGCGTTCGACGGCCTGCGCGGCGGCGAGCACCGACGGGAAGGGCGCCGGGAGTTCCAGGTGGTCGGGAACCAACAGCACGTCGTAGCCGAGCGATTCGGCTCGCCGGCATTTCGCGGCCCACTCGTCGGCGGACCCGGGATCGAGGAAGTTGACTCCGAAGCGGAATTCGCGCACTCCACGACTCTATAGGCGGCTACTCGGCCATCGCATGTTCGCGTTCGACGACGCTGGTCGGGATCTTCGGCAGGGCGTTCGGGTGCTCGTTGCGCAACCAGGCCAGCAATTCCTCGCGCACCGCGCAGCGCAGCGTCCACACGTCGTCGGCATTGCGGGCCGACATGGAGGCGCGGACCTGGATGCCGAACGGGGTGCTGTCGGTGACCAGCAGATTCCAGCTGCGGCCGTCCCAATCGTCGCGGGTGCGCAGATAGTCACGCAGATGTTCACGTAGTTCGGCCACCGGCGTGCTGGTGTCCAGGTAGAGGAAGACCGTGCCGGTGATCTGCGGGCCGCCCTTGGACCAGTTCTCGTACGGTTTGGAATTGAAATACGAGACCGGCATGGTGAGGCGGCGGTCGTCCCAGATGCGGACGGTGAGGAACGACAGTGTGATCTCCTCGACCGTCCCCCACTCCCCCTCGACCACCACGGTGTCGCCGATCTTCACCGAATCACCGAACGCGATCTGCAGGCCGGCCACCAGATTGCCCAGCGTCGACTGCGCGGCGACACCGGCGATCACGCCGATGATGCCGGCCGAGGCCAGCAGTGAGGTACCGAGGGTGCGCAGGTTCGGGAACAACAGCAGGATCGCGACCGCCGCGGTGGTGATCGCCAGCACCGTGGTGATGATGCGCCGGACCAGCATCAGCTGCGTATGCAGCCGCCGCACCTTGGCGATGTCGTTGGTGCGGTGAGCGTATTTCTCCAGCGTGTTCTCGGCGACCGCGTCGACGGCGCGCATCACCACCCAGGCGGCGGACAGGATCGCCACCGCGGCGAGGATGTTGAGCACGACCGCGTCGTGGCGCATGTTGATCTCTGCCAGCGGATAGGTGAAATGCAGGGCTATCGTCGCCAGGAACACCTGTAGCGGCAGGTGGATGCGACGCAGTAGACCGGGCAGTCGGTTAGCGGGATGCTTCTGCGCGGCGTGACTCAACAAGCGGTCGACCATCGCGCCGATCGAAATGGTGACCGCGAGCGTCGCGGCGAAGACCACCAGCGGTCGAAGTACCTCCTCCAAGGCTTCCAACTCCTTGCGACGGCTGTATCTCGGGCTTGCTCGTATCTCGGACTTTCAGCCACGCTACCGAGCGAAACCGCAGCCCGCCGCCGCTCGCGGCTGTGCGAAATCCGACACTTTCGCGACCTGCGCCGATGCGGTGAATAGTGTTTCACGGCAAGGCTTCCGGGTATTTTCCCCTGCTCGTCGGGAGGTCTCCGGCACCGTCCGCGCGGGCGGTCCGCGCCGGATCCGCCGGGAAGCGTAGTCGCGGATACGCCCGCGGGCGCAGGCACGATCCGCCGAAGCGTCCTACGCTGGGTGCATCGTGATTTCGTTTCCCCGGTGAGGCGGTTGCCATGACCGATTTCGACCCCGCGGTGTTCGGGTCGCCGAGCGTCCGCGTCGGCACGGCCGAGCGTGAACAGGCCGCGGCCGCCCTCGGCGACCATTTCGCGGCCGGGCGCCTCGAGCTCGACGAATACGACGAGCGCGTGAGCCGCGCCTACGCCGCGAAGACCGCCGCCGACCTGATCGTCCTGTTCAGCGACCTGCCGCGTCCGCAACCCGCCCCGCCGGCTCGTCCGCAGCGGCAGGCCCGCCGCGCGCGCCCGGTGTTCCCGGCGCTGCTGCTGGCCGCCGTGGTGGTCGCGGTCGTGATCGTCGCCACCACCCACATGATTCCGTTCTTCGTCTTCCCGGCGCTGTTCTTCCTGTTCATCCACCACCGCCGCGGTTACGGCCCGCCCGGATACGGCCCCCGCCGGCACTATCGGGTGTGATCGCGCCCCCACAGCCGGTGCGCGCAGACATGCGCAAGATCGGTCAAGCGCGACATGACCCGCGCCGACCACACTGAACGATGTGACGACCGGACGTGACCGATTACGGGAACTGCTCGATTCCGTTCTCGACGAGAACAACACCACGCTGAGCGCGATGGCGCAGGGCGCGTTCGCTTCGCCCTATCACTTCTCCCGGCAATTCTCGCGCGGCACCGGCGAGTCGCCGGTCGCGATGCGGCGGCGGGTGCTGCTCGAGCGCGCCGCCTGGCAGTTGAGTGGCGGCGCGGCGGTGACGGATGTGGCCTTCGACGCCGGATACGACTCGATGGAGGGGTTCAGCCGGGCCTACAGCCGCGCCTACGGACATCCGCCGAGCGCGACGCCGGCCGCCTCCCGCACCCGCTGGCTCCCCGCGGTGAACGGGATCCATTTCCACCCGCCGATGTCGCTGTGGGTGGAGGGCGAACCGAAAGGCAGACACGATATGGATCCGACGTCGCTGCTGCTGCACCACGATGTGGAGGACACACGTGAACTCCTCGACCTGGCGAAGGGCCTCGACGAGCACCGGTACCGGCGGCAGCGTTCGACGGCGGCGGTGCTGGCGTGGGACGGACCGGATGCGTCGATCGCGACCGTCCTCGCTCACCTGCTGTGGACCAAACAGGTGTGGCTGGCCGCCATCGAGGGCACCGATCAACCCGACCGCGGATCCGACGACCTCCCCGAGCTGACACGGCGATTCGAGGAGGTGGTGCCGCGGTGGCTGGATACCGTCCGCGACATCGACCGTCGCGGCGGCTGGGACGACACCCTGATCGACGCCCTGTGCGAGCCGCCGGAAAGTTTCGTCCTCGGCTCCGTGATCGCCCACGTCCTCACCTATTCGGCCTACCGGCGACTGCTGGTACGCCAATGGATCGACAGCGAATTCCCCGATCGGACAACAGAACACGACAACGGCGACCCCATCATGTGGTTGCGCAGGAGAGGATGACCATGCCCCGCACCGTGTACTACACCGCCACCACCCTGGACGGATTCATCGCCACACCGGACCATCGACTGGACTGGCTGCTGACCCGGCAGGTCGACAACGACGGACCGATGGGATACGACACGTTCATCGCCGACATCGGCGCCATCGCCATGGGCGCCAACACCTATCGGTGGATCCTCGACAACGACCCCGATATGAAATGGCCGTACCCGATGCCCGCGTGGGTCTTCACCCACCGCGACTTCGATCCGCGCACCGACGGGGCCGACGTGCGGTACACGCAGCAGCCGATCACCGTGGTGCACAAGGAAATGGCGGAGGCCGCGGCGGGCAAGAGCATCTGGATCGTCGGCGGCGGCGAGCTGGCGGGACAGTTCGCCGACCACGGATTGCTGGACGAAGTGTGCGTATCGATCGCCCCGATCACCCTCGGCGCGGGACAGCCACTGCTGCCCCGCCGGGTCGAGATGAAACTGACCGAACTGGCGCAGAACGGTGAATTCGCCTGCGCCCGTTACGATATCGTCCGTTAGGCGATACCGCGGGTTCACAGTCGCCACGCCGGTTAGGCGACCGTGAACCCGCCCGAAGCCGTAGGAACACACGCACAGCCCACCGCCGAGGTGGGCTGTGGCGCGACCGTCACCGGGTCAGGCGCCGGGCGGCGGGGGCAGGGGGCGGCCGTCGGGGCCGGTCGGCGGCGGGCAGGGCTTTCCGTCGGCTCCGGTGGGCGGGGGCAGCGGCTTGCCGTCCACACCCCGCGGCGGCGGCAGCGGGCGACCGTCGGGGCCGGTCGGCGGCGGCGGGCAGCCGTTCTGGGCGGCCGACGGGTCGAGAGCCTGATGCTGAGCCGGAGCGAGCGGAGCCGCCGCCGCCTGGCCGGCCGTCAGGCCGAAGCCCGCGATCGCGGCGGAGGCGAGAAGTGCGGCCGTCATGCGTGTCATGGGCGAATCCTTGTCTCGAAAGATGTTGTCCGTCACGGGTTTGGACGTTCCCGACCCGACGCGGTTCCACCGAACCGGAGATGTGAGTCAGTTCACAGCCGAGCGGTGGTGAGGACCATGGTGGCGTACAGCATCGTGAAGCTGCCGCCCATCGCGTCGATCGCCTCGCCGACGCCGGCGAGCACCCGATCCACCACCTCGGCCGGAGCTCGCGTCAGCGTGCCCTGGGTGGGCATCTGATCCAGCCACTCGTCACGGGTGTAGCGGTGCTCCCAATCGAAGCGCCACCGCTGCACGTCACCGAATCCGCCGGCATCGCGAATTCCGTTGGCGGAGTTGACCAGTATCGGCTCGTAGGGGTCCACCGCCCGGTCGGGACGGACCGGCGGCCGGAAGGGCGAGTCCGGGAGCAGCCGACGGTAGACCTCGGCGAATGCCTCGGCCACGGCGGGCGGCAGCTCGAAAACGTGCCAGAACAATGCCAACCGCCCGGACGGGCGCAACACTTGTGCCGCCTTGCGCGCACCCTCGACCGGATCGATCCAATGCCACGCGGTGCCACACACCACCGCGTCGAAGACGCGCCCGGCCGGATCCCACTCCTCCAGCCGGGCCACCTCCACCCGCAGTCCGTCACGCCGCGCGAACTCGGCCATCCGGGCGTCGGGTTCGACACCCAGCACGGTGCAGCCCGCGGCACGGAACTGCCGCGCTTCGATGCCGGTTCCGCAGCCGGCGTTCAGATAGTTCGACCCCGGGCTCGCCGCGACGATGCGGTCGATCATGGCTTGCGGATACGGCGGGCGGGTGCGGTCGTATCGGGCCGGATCGATGCCGAAGGATTCGCCGGTCGCCCGGCGCTGGGCGGGCGTGATCGCCGGTGCGGGCGGTTCGGTGGAGGACATGCGGCAACGGTAAATCGAGCGATGTCATTCGTCAACCATAAGTTGACGACTACTGCAATCGTCAACACATGATTGACGGGCCGTTCGCGCCTTTGGTGTTCACCGTCCCCACGCGAGCGTTATTCGCGTCGTCGCGAGAAAATCCGCCGTCAGTTCGCGCAATGCCAGGAACTGCCCGCCCGTCCCGTATTTCCTTCGCAGACTTCCGAAATCGGTGAACGCGGCCGCGGCGGCGATCTGATTGGAGTCGGGAATGCGGGTCGGAAACAACCGCGGCAGAGTGCGATTGGCCTGCAGAATCTCCAGGGTGGTGCGGTGGACCGCGGAGGAACGGCGATACTTGGTGACCACGACGCCGAGCTCCTCCAGCGGATCACCCCAGCGTGCGGCGAGGTGACGCAGATGCGCCTGTACCGGCGGAATTCCGTAGGTGGACATGATGTCCGGGATGGTGGGGATCAGGTAACCGTCGGACAGCCGCAGGCCGTTCTGGGTGATCGGGCCGAGATTCGGCGGGCAGTCGACGAGCACGTAGTCGTAGTCCTCGAGCACGCCCGACAGCGCCCGGGCCAGCACCGCGGTGGGTTCGCCCTGCCGCAGCCCGGGCATCTCATCCTGCAGCGCAATCAATTTCGGCGAGGCGGGCAGCAGATCGACGGTGGTGACGGCAAGCATCGGCGACACCTCGTGCTGAATCAGCGCGCGCACATCGGGGGCGGGGCGCCCGGCCAGAGCGGCGGCGAAGATCGCGGCCAGGGTGCGGTCACCGGAATCCAGTTCCATCGCCCGGTTTTCGCCGACCATCATCGCGGTGAGATTGGCCTGTGGATCCAGATCGATCAGCAGGACCCGCTTGTCGAATTCGGCGGACAGGATTTCGGCCAGCGCGGCCGTGGTGGTGGTCTTACCCACCCCGCCCTTCAAGTTGAACGTCGCCACCACATAGGGGCGTGAGCGCCCCGGCGTGCGCTCGGTCTCCCAGATCCGTTGCGGCCGTTCCAACCGCAGCACACGCCCGGCCCGGGTACGCCCCAGCCAGTCGAATCCGTCCTCGTCGGCCGCCGCATTCGCCGGCTGCGCCGCACCGAGCGGACCCACGACCTCGACCGATCCCGTGCGCTGCCCGGATGATGTCTCGCTTCGTAACTCCACCAGCCCGAGACCCTCCATTCACACAACCGTCGGCACGGTGCGCTACACCTTAATGATCGACACCCGCTGCGGCACTGCACGACACCGGCCCGCGAGGCGGATATTCGATGACTTTTCCTGCGATATTGCACGTTCGGCGCGGCGGGCGGCGAAGATACCAGAGTGCGAACGAAATTCTCCTCCGAACTCGCGGCGCTCTCCGACGAGCTCGCTCATATGGCTCGGTTGGCACACGAGGCGGCCGAACGCGCCGCGGTGGCGATCGAGAACGCCGATCTGACCGCTGCCTACGAGGTGTTCGCGCTGGAGGAGAGAATCCAGGCCGAGCACGCCAAATGCGAGGACCGGTCGGTGATCCTGCTGGCCCTGGAGGCGCCGGTCGCGCGGGATCTGCGCAATGTGGTGACCGCCATCCAGATCGCGGAGGATCTGTCCGGTATCGCGGGCGGGCTCAGCCGGGTGGCCGACGGTGTGGTGCGGAAATTCCCGGAACCCGTGGCGCCCGAGGACATCACGCATCAGCTCTCGGCGATGGCCGCGGCGCTGGTCGACCTCACCGCCGCGGCCATCGCGGTGATCTCGGCCCAGCAGGTGGAACCCGACACCACCCTGATTCCGCCGGATCCGGCGATCGAACAGCTCCAGCAGCACCTGCTGCGCGCGGTCGCCGACGACGGCTGGCAGCACGGCAATGCGATGGCGGTCGAAACAGCGCTGCTGGCACACCATTTCGAGCGCTGCGCCGCGCACTGCGTGCGGATCGGGCGGCTGATCCGGTTCTTCCACACCGGCGTACCGCTGTCGGCACAGACCGGCGAGGAGTGAGCGGCACCCACACTCCGCCGCGGTGATGAGCTCGCAGACCGCACCGGGCTCCCGTAGCGCCTACGGATTCAGGCCGAACCGGTAGAGGGTCTCCGCGCGAGATAGTGCGGTGCCACCGCATCGACCAGCCAGACTCCGTTGCCGGTGCGGTAGAACGACTGCCCGTCGCGATACATCCGCTCGGCCGCGACGTCGAAGACCACCGGGCGACCGTGCCGGCCGCCCACGGTGCGTGCGGTGTCCACATCCGCCGAGAGGTGGACCGCATGCCGGCGCATCGGGCGCAGTCCCTCGGCCATGATGACCTCGACCAGGTGCTCGGCCGTGCCGTGGAACAGGATCGACGGCGGTTCCGTCGCGGTGTAGCCGAGCTCGACGGGGATGGAATGCCCCTGCCGGGCGCGGATCGACGTCCCGGTCTCGTCGAATTCGTAGCGCTGCTTGTTGTTCCGCGCGACCACCGCGTCCAGGTCCGCGCGAGTGATCGTCGTTGCGGCCCCGCTCGCCTGCCGCAGCAATACGTCCACCGGCACCCACCCCGCGGCGTCCGGTTCCAGGCCGATCCCCTGCGGGTCGTGCCGCAACCACTTCGACAGGCGCTTCGACAAGCGCACAAGTTCTCGATCGTTCATAGTCATTCACCACCACGATCGCACGGCGCCCGGAGCAGCACCAGCGAATTCCGGCCGCGGTGCTTCCAGCTGTGTCCTTCGGCGGTGTCCGCGGCGACCTCCGTGGTTACGCAGGCTGCCGCGTCCGGCCGCGTCGCTCCCACCGCTGGCCCCGAACCCCACCCAGTAACCTGGGCGCATGACAGCTGTTGCAGATCGTTCACTCGGCCCGGAACTGGCACGTACCGAGAGCATCGGCCCCGATACCGATGTTCTCGTGGTGGGACTTCTGTCCACCGACGACGGGCCCGTGATCGCCGCGGCCGACGTATTCGACGCGGTGCTCGATGCCGGCACCCGCGAGCAGTTGCTGGCCTCGCTGCTGGCCGTCGGCGCGAAGGGTAAGGCCGAGGAACTCACCCGTATCCCGGCGCCGGACGGGCTCGGCGCGACCAGCGTGCTCGCGGTCGGACTCGGCGGACGGGACGCGCTGGACGCCGAGCAGATCCGCAAATCCGCCGGTGTGGCCGCCCGCTCGCTCGCCGGCACCGCCACGGCCGTCACGACGCTGTCCGGACTGGATCTGGGCGCCGCTGCCGAGGGCTTCTACCTGGGCGCCTACACCTTCACCACGTTCAAGTCCGACAAGTCGGCGCCCAAGCCGGCCGAACGGCCGCTGCAGCGCGTCGAATTCCTCGTTCCCACAGCCGATTCCGGCGAGGACGAACTGTTCCGCGCCCAGGCTGTCGCCGAGGCGGTGGCGACCGCCCGCGATTTCGTCAACACTCCCCCGAACGCCCTCTTCCCGGCCGAATTCGCCGAGCGCGCAGCCGAATTGGCGCGGGCGGCCGGACTGGACGTGGAGATTCTCGACGAGAAGCAGCTGGAAGCGGGCGGCTACGGCGGTATCGTCGGCGTCGGCAAGGGCTCCTCGCGCCCGCCGCGACTGATCCGCATCACCTACTCCGGCGGCGATACCAAGGTCGCGCTGATCGGCAAGGGCATCACCTTCGACACCGGCGGTATCTCCATCAAGCCGGCGGCCAATATGGAAAACATGACCTCCGATATGGGTGGCGCCGCGGCGGTCATCGCGACCACCCTGGTGGCGGCGCGACTCGGACTGCCGATCACGGTCACCGCGACGGTGCCGATGGCCGAGAACATGCCCTCGGCAACCGCCCAGCGTCCCGGCGATGTGCTCACCCAGTACGGCGGCACCACGATCGAGGTCATCAACACCGACGCCGAGGGCCGGCTGATCCTGGCCGACGCGATCGTGCGCGCGGGTGAGGACAACCCGGACTACCTGATCGACGTCGCGACGCTGACCGGCGCGCAGATGGTCGCACTCGGCACCCGTACCCCGGGCGTGATGGGCACCGAGGAATTCCGCGACCGGGTGGCGCGGCTGTCGCAGGAGGTCGGCGAGAACGGCTGGCCGATGCCGCTGCCCGCCGAATTGCGCGCCGACCTGAACTCGAAGGTCGCCGACATGGCCAATGTGTCCCCGCACCGCTGGGGCGGCATGCTGGTCGCCGGCACGTACCTCAAGGAATTCGTGCCCGAGGGCGTGCAGTGGGCGCACCTGGATGTGGCGGGTCCGGCCTACAACACCGGCGGGCCGTTCGGTTATATCGGCAAGGGCGGCACCGGCGTTCCCGTGCGGACGTTGGTCGCGGTGTTGACCGATATCGCGGGCGAGTAAGCGGCACAACATAATTCGGATTCCCGGTCGGCGACTATCGGACGTGTGGCCGACCGGGATCTGGTCAGCGCGTCACCCGGGCCGGTTCGGCACCGCCGATGCCGAACGCCTCACCGACGAGCTGAGCGCACACCGGTAGACCGTCGCCGGTGGCGACGGCCGCCGTCGCGATCCTGCCGACGCGATTTCCGACTGTCGGCCCCTGCTCGGCCCGAAGCGTTCTACTCCGCGGACAGATCCCGCAGATCGGCCTCCAGCGCGCGCTTGCGCTCGATGCGTTTGCGGGCGTCGTAGTCGCGCATACGTTGCGGGTAGCCGGTGCGGCCGACGTCGTAGACGGGAACGCCCAGGCGGCTCGACAATTGGCGCGCGCCGCGCTCGCCCACGACCCGGCGCGTCCATTCCCCATCGGCGGCGATAAGAATCGCTGTGACATCGGTCACTGTCGTCTTGGGTTCGATATACGCCTCGACACCCACGTGGGTGCGCACCCAGTCGGCCAGATAACGAATATCGGAGGCGTCGGCGCCTCTACCCGCGCGGCCGCCGCGGAAACGATCGAGCAACCCCACGGCCGCCTACCTCCTGGTCGAATGTCGGGTGCGTGTACTCCCGATCTATCGATAGTGCCAGCTGTCGGGCATTTCGGGCGCACGCCCAGCTCCGCGGAGGACAGAGTGTCCGAAGCCCGCGGTCCGGTGCGGGGTGTCGAACCAGACACGCCGAGCCGGACGATCGACATCGGGGCAGCTCTCCGCGGCGGCGCGGATGCTGTGATGTCGCCACGGGCCCGCCGACCGCCCGCCCTGTGGTACGTATCGCAACGGCGAGTGCAAGGATGGAGAACCGGAACAAGAACCGCACGGATCTCCGGTGCCACAGGAATGTTCGGTGGCAGCCGGGTGCTCGCCGCGACCCGCGGCGCGCCCCGCCGAGAGACGAACTGTTGTGAACCCGTCGAGCAGTTAGAGGAGTCAACGGACATGGCCTTCTCCGTCCAGATGCCAGCTCTTGGTGAGAGCGTCACCGAGGGCACTGTGACCAGGTGGCTGAAGCAGGAAGGAGACACGGTCGAGGTCGACGAGCCCCTGCTCGAAGTGTCCACCGACAAGGTCGACACCGAAATCCCGTCCCCCGCAGCGGGTGTGCTCACCAAGATCGTGGCCCAGGAAGACGACGTCGTCGAGGTCGGCGGCGAACTGGGCGTGATCGGCGACGCCGGCGAGGCGTCCGGGTCGGCACCCGCCCCGGCGCAGGAGGCACCTGCCCAGCAGGCACCGGCCGAATCCGCGCCCGCGCAGGAAGCGCCCGCCCAGCAGGCCCCCGCGCAGCAGTCCGCCCCCGCCGCGCAGTCCGGTGGTGCCGCCGACGGCACTCCGGTGAAGATGCCGGAACTGGGCGAATCCGTCACCGAGGGCACCGTCACCCGCTGGCTCAAGCAGGTCGGCGACCAGGTCGAGGTCGATGAGCCGCTGCTCGAGGTGTCCACCGACAAGGTCGACACCGAAATCCCGTCGCCGGTGGCCGGCACGCTGCTCGAGATCAGCGCGAACGAGGACGATGTGGTGTCGGTCGGCGGTCAGCTCGGCGTGATCGGCAGCGGCTCGCCCGCCGCCGCGCAGTCCGCGCCCGCCCCGGCTCCGGCGCCCGCGCAGCAACAGGCACCCGCCCAGGAAGCGCCCGCCCAGCAGGCCCCCGCCGAGCAGGCGCCGCAGCAGCAGGCGCCGGCCAAGCAGGAAGCGCCCGTGCAGCAGGCCCCCGCACAGCAGGCCCCGGCCCAGCAGGCTCCGGCGCAGGCCGCGCCCGCCGCCGCGTCCGGCAACGGCGAATCCCCCTACGTCACCCCGCTGGTCCGCAAGCTGGCCCAGGAGAACAACGTCGATCTGTCGACGCTGAAGGGTTCCGGCGTCGGCGGCCGCATCCGCAAGCAGGACGTGCTCGCGGCGGCGGAGGCCAACAAGGCCCCGGCCGCGCCGCAGCCCGCCGCCGCTCCGGCCGCTGCCGCGGCCCCCGCCGCGCCGTCGGCTCCGGCCGGCGCCCGTCCGCAACTGCAGGCACTGCGCGGCACGGTCCAGAAGGCCAACCGCATCCGGCAGATCACCGCCACCAAGACCCGCGAATCGCTGCAGACCACCGCGCAGCTGACCCAGACCCACGAGGTCGACGTCACCAAGATCGCGGCGCTGCGGGCCAAGGCCAAGAGCGCGTTCGCCAACCGTGAGGGCGTCAACCTGACGTTCCTGCCGTTCTTCGCGAAGGCCGCCGTCGAGGCGCTGGGCGTGCACCCCAACGTCAACGCCTCCTACAACGAGGACACCAAGGAGATCACCTACCACTCCTCGGTGCACCTGGGCATCGCGGTCGACACCGAGCAGGGTCTGCTGTCGCCGGTCATCCACAACGCCAGCGACCTGTCGCTGGCCGGGCTGGCACGCGCGATCGCCGATATCGCCAACCGTGCCCGCACCGGCGGCCTCAAGCCGGACGAGCTGGCCGGCGGCACGTTCACGATCACCAACATCGGCAGCCAGGGCGCCCTGTTCGACACCCCGATCCTGCTTCCGCCGCAGGCGGCGATGCTGGGCACCGGTGCGATCGTCAAGCGCCCGATCGTGATCTCCGACAACGGCAGCGAGTTCATCGGCATCCGCTCGATGTGCTACCTGCCGCTGACCTACGATCACCGCCTCATCGACGGCGCCGACGCGGGCCGCTTCCTGACCACCATCAGGCACCGGCTGGAGGAGGCTGCGTTCGAGGCCGATCTCGGTCTGTAAAACGCTGCGCGACATGACGATTCGGTGACGACATGAAGGTTGTGATCGCCGGTTCGTCCGGACTCGTCGGGACGGCGCTGGTCGCCGCGCTGCGCCGGCACGGGCACGAGGTGGCCCGCCTGGTGCGCCGTCCCGCCGCGGCCGAGGACGAGTTCAGCTGGGATCCGGTGCGGGCGCAGGTGCCCGCACCGGCCCTGCGCGCGGCGGATGCCGTGGTCAACCTGTGCGGCGCCGGACTCGGCGCACGCCGCTGGAACGGCAGTTACAAACAGCAGTTGCGCGACAGCCGCATCGGCCCGACCGATGTGCTGGCCACCGCGGTCGCCGACGCCGGCGTGCCGACGCTGGTGAACGCCAGCGGCGTGCATTTCTACGGCGGCGACACCGGCGACCGGGTGATCACCGAATCCGATTCCGCCGGAACGGGTTTCCTGGCGACGCTGTGCCGGGACTGGGAGGCCGCCACCCAGCCCGCGGTCGATGCCGGGGTTCGGGTGGTGCAGGTGCGCAGTGCGGTGGTGCTGTCGCGCCACGGCGGCATGCTGGCCCTGTTGCGGCCGCTGTATTCGATCGGCCTGGGCGGGCGCCTGGGCAGCGGGCGCCAATATCAACCGTGGATCTCACTCGACGACGAGGTCGCCGGCATCTCGTTCGTCCTGACCGACCCGGCGGTGCGCGGACCGGTCAACATGGTCGGCCCGGCGCCGGTGACCAATGCCGAATTCAATCGCGCGCTGGCGCGGGCGCTGCATCGTCCGGCGCCGTTCATCGTGCCCGCCGTCGCCTTGCAGGCCGCGGTCGGCGAACTGGCCCAGGAGGCGATCCTGCGCGGCCCGCGCGCGATTCCCACCGTGCTGGAGAAGGCGGGCTACACCTTCCGCCACGAAACCATCGGCCAGGCGCTGGCGTCGGTGATCGACTGAACAGGATGACGGCCGAGCGGGGTGAAACCGCTCACACCTGCACGGACAGCGCCCGCGTTCGAACCCGATCGGCTCGCCGCCACCGAAGGTTGCGGATAGTTTGAGGCGGTGACCGATATCCAGTCGGGTGGACCGCGCATTCGCGATGCCGAGGAACGCGACATCCCCACCATCCTCGCCATCCACAACGACGCCGTGGCCGAGACGACCGCCATCTGGGACACCCAGCCGGTCGACCTCGACGATCGTTTGCACTGGTGGCGTGACCGGGTGGCCGCCGGATATCCGGTGCTCGTCGCCATCATCGACGGTCAGGTGGCCGGATATGCCAGCTACGCGCAGTGGCGGCCCAAATCCGGCTATCGGTACTGCGTGGAGAATTCGGTGTACGTCTCGGAGCGGTTCCAGCGCCGCGGCGCGGCGACCGCGCTGCTGACGGCCCTGCTGGGGCGGGCCGAGGAGTCCGGGCGGGTGCACACCGTGATCGCGGCGATCGAAACCTCCAACAAGACCTCGATTCTGCTGCACGAGAAGTTCGGCTTCCGGATCGTCGGCCAGCTGCCCGAGGTGGGTCACAAGTTCGGCGGCTGGATGGATCTGACCTTGATGCAGCGCACGCTGCCGGGCCCGATTTCGGCGGGCGTAGAGTCGTTCGAGTGACCTCCGTCGATACCCCGACATCGAACAGCGGCACGGCACACACCGCCGCGCCGGCCACTTCGTCCTCCGATTCCCTGGTACGGGAATCAGGCGGTCGCAAATTGCTTCGCATTGAGGCCCGCAACGCGCAGACGCCGATCGAACGCAAGCCGAAGTGGATCCGCACCCGCGCCACCATGGGCCCCGAGTACTCCGAACTCAAGGGCCTGGTCAAACGCGAAGGGCTGCACACGGTCTGTGAGGAAGCGGGCTGTCCCAACATCTTCGAATGCTGGGAGGATCGCGAGGCCACCTTCCTCATCGGCGGCGAACAGTGCACCCGCCGCTGCGATTTCTGCCAGATCGACACCGGTAAGCCCGCCGCGCTCGACCGCGACGAACCGCGCCGGGTGGCCGAGAGCGTGCAGGCGATGGGCCTGCGGTATTCGACGATCACCGGCGTCGCCCGTGACGACCTCGACGACGGCGGCGCCTGGCTGTACGCCGAAACCGTGCGCGCCATCAAGCGGCTCAACCCGCACACCGGTGTGGAGTTGCTGATTCCCGATTTCAACGCCGAACCCGATCAGCTGGCCGAGGTGTTCTCCGCGCGGCCGGAGGTGCTGGCGCACAACGTGGAGACCGTGCCGCGCATCTTCAAGCGGATCCGCCCGGCGTTCCGTTACGAGCGGTCGCTGGCTGTGCTGACCGCGGCCCGCGAGGCCGGTCTGGTCACCAAGTCGAATCTGATCCTCGGCATGGGCGAGACCCCCGAAGAGGTCACCCAGGCGATGCGTGACCTGCACGAGGCCGGGTGCGACATCCTCACCATCACCCAGTACCTGCGGCCCTCGCCGCGCCACCATCCGGTGGACCGCTGGGTGAAGCCGGAGGAATTCGTCGAACATTCCCGCGTCGCAACCGAACTCGGCTTCGCCGGCGTGATGGCCGGTCCGCTGGTGCGCTCCTCCTACCGCGCCGGCCGGTTGTACGCGCAGGCGATGGCGCATCACGGCCGCGAGATCGCACCGGAGATGTCGCATCTGGCCGAGGAGGGCTCGGCGAGCCAGGAGGCGAGCTCGGTCCTCGCCCGATTCGGCAGCTGAACCGAACCCCAGCCACCTCGTAGCGACCGGCCGAATTCGCCTTCGGCCGGTCGTTCGTTGCGTACGGGGTGCGGATTCACCACGGATGGGGTGCGGATCCCCGGAACGGGTGACACAGCCGCGCGCCGGTGGGAAGCTCGAAGCAACCGCACGTGTCGACTCCGGGAAGTGAAGAGACATGGCCGAGAAAGCGAGCACCGCCGCCCGTAACAGTTCCGCCGGCAGAGTCCTCGAGGCGTCCCAGCCGGACGGTATCCGCAATGTGGTCCTGGTCGGGCACACCGGCTCCGGCAAGACCACAGTGGTGGAGGCACTGGCCATGGAGGCCGGGGCGCTCACCCGAGCCGGCCGCGTGGAGGACGGCACCTGTGTGTCGGATTACGACGATATCGAGCAGCGCCAACATCGCTCGGTCCAGCTGTCGGTGGTGCCGGTCGCCTGGAACGGCATCAAGGTCAATCTGATCGATACGCCAGGATATGCCGATTTCGTCGGCGAACTACGGGCCGGTCTGCGAGCTGCGGATGCGGCCCTTTTCGTGGTCTCGGCCGCCGCGGGCGCCGACGGTGTGGACGGGCAGACGCTGGCGCTGTGGGAGGAATGCGCGCAAGTAGGGATGCCGCGGGCCCTGGTGATCACCCACCTGGACGCGGCCCGCGCCGATTTCGACCTGATGGCCCAGACCTGCGCCGATCTGCTCGGCGACGGCGATTCCGACGCGATCCTGCCGCTGCAACTGCCGGTGTACGGCCCGAAGGGCCCCGACGGGCACCGCCCGGTCACCGGGGTGATCGACCTGCTCACCGAGCAGGTCTTCGATTGTTCCGACGGAGCGCACACCCGCACCGACGCCACCGCCGAACAGACCGCGCAGATCGAGACCGCGCGCAATCGGCTCATCGAGGGCATCATCGCCGAGAGTGAAGACGAAACCCTGATGGACCGCTACCTCGAGGGCGAACGGATCGACCTCACCACGTTGATCGCGGATCTGGAACGCGCGGTGGCGCACGACCGCTTCCATCCCATCCTCATCGCGGCGCCTCCACCCGAGGGCACCCGCGAGGGTCTGGGCATGGTCGAGATCCTGGAGCTGATCACCCGCGGCTTCCCCACGCCCGCCGAACACGCGGTCGCGGCGCGCTGCCCCGGCAACGGGGCGGCCCCGCAGGCACTGTCCTGCGATCCGGGTGCGCCGCTGGCCGCCGAGGTGATCCGCACCGCCTCCGATCCGTATGTGGGCCGGGTGTCGCTGGTGCGGGTGTTCTCCGGCACCCTGCACGCCGACGACACCGTGCACATCTGCGGGCACAACGACGGCAACGGGCACGATGTCGACGAACGGGTCGGCGCGGTGACGGCGCCGTTCGGTAAACAACAGTTCCCGATCGGCCAGGCCATCGCCGGCGATATCGCCTACGTCACCAAACTGGGGCACGCCGAGACCGGCGATACCGTGTCGGCCAAGGATTCTCCGCTGCTGATCGAGCCGTGGCCGCTGCCCGAACCGCTGCTGCCGGTGGCGGTGCGCGCCCACGGCAAGGCCGATGAGGACAAGCTGTCGCAGGGCCTGTCCCGTCTGGTCGCCGAGGATCCGACGGTGCGTCTGGAGCAGAATCCGCGCACCCATCAGCTGGTGCTGTGGTGCCTGGGCGAAGCCCATCGCGATGTCGCCTTGGAGCGGCTGCGGTCCCGGTTCGGGGTGCAGGTCGATGTCGACGAGTATCGGGTGGCGTTGCGAGAAACGTTCGCGGGCAAGGCTTCCGGGCACGGGCGGCATGTCAAGCAGTCCGGCGGCCACGGCCAGTACGCGATCTGCGATATCGAGGTGGAACCGCTGCCGGAGGGCTCCGGGATCGAATTCGTCGACAAGGTGGTCGGCGGCGCGGTGCCACGCCAGTTCATCGGCTCGGTGGAGAAGGGCGTGCGCGCGCAGGCCGAGCGCGGGGTCGCCGCCGGATATCCGCTGGTCGATGTGCGGGTGACCCTGCTCGACGGTAAGGCGCATTCGGTCGATTCCTCCGATGCGGCGTTCCAGACCGCGGGGGCGCTGGCCCTGCGGGAAGCGGCCGCGGCCGCCCGGATCGATCTGCTCGAACCGATCGCCGAGGTGCGGGTGACCGTCGCCGACGATTTCGTCGGCACCATCCTCGGCGACCTGGCCGGCCGCCGCGGCCGCGTGCTGGGCACCGAACCGGCCACCGCCGGGCGCACCGTCATCCGCGCCGAGGTGCCCGAACTGGAATTGAGCCGCTACGCCATCGACCTACGCTCACTCTCGCGCGGCGCCGCCCAGTTCGACCGCAGTTATGTGCGGCACGAACCGATGCCGAGCCAGATCGCCGCGGACCTGCGCAGTCGCAGCGAAGCCACCGTCTGAGGCGAGCGTCGCACCTGTTCTGCGGCCCGTGCGGGCTATGGCCCGCTCGACCACTATCCTGAGAGGTATGGCAGCAGGTAAGGGCGGCACACCGTCGAAGGAAGCGAAGGCCGCGGCGAAGGCGGCGCGCAGGCAGGCGTCGAAGGAGCGGCGTCAGCAGCTCTGGCAGACGTTCCAGATGGTGCGCAAAGAGGACAAACTGCTGCTGCCGCTGATGATCGGCGCGCTGGTCGGCATCACCGTGGTGCTGTTCCTCATCGGCTTCCTTTTTGACATGCAGTGGTTCCTGCTGCCGGTCGGCATTCTGCTGGGCGCGCTGGTCGCCTTCATCATCTTCGGACGCCGCGTGCAGAAGAACGTCTACGCCAAGGCCGAGGGGCAAGCGGGCGCGGCCTGGTGGGTGCTGGACAACCTGCAGGGTAAGTGGCGCGCCACCCAGGCCGTCGCCGCCACCACCCAGCTCGACGCCGTCCACCGCGTGATCGGCCTGCCCGGTGTGATCCTGGTGGCCGAGGGCTCGCCGCAACGCGTGAAGTCGCTACTGGCGCAGGAGAAGAAGAAGACCGCCCGCCTGGTCGGCGATACCCCGATCTACGACATCGTGATCGGCAACGAGGAGGGCCAGGTTCCGCTGAAGAGCCTGCAGCGCCACCTCACCAAACTCCCCCGCAATATCGACGCCAAGCGGATGGACCTCATCGAGGGCCGCCTCACCGCCCTGGCCACCCGCGGCGGACCGGCCCTGCCGAAGGGCCCGCTGCCGGCCGGCGCGAAGATGCGCGGAGTGCAGCGCACCATCCGCCGCCGCTGACATACGCACGGCAGCACCGCCGCATGCGGAGGCTGCTGCACAACTGAAGTCTCGAATCGCCGCCGCATCCCGGAGTCAGGGAGCGGCGGCGATTTCTCGTCCACTACCCCATGCGTCCGGGGCCGCGGCCGACTTCGCCGCTCAACCCGAGCACCGCGGATCCCGGTGATCCTGCACAGTGAGGAGCAGCCCACGGTCCGCGAGACCCACGGATTCACCGGCGGCCACGGGATCGTGCTGGAGGGGCAATTGCTGCGCCCACCGGGCGATCGGCGTTCGGGCGCAACGGTTTTCCTCTTCCAGCATCCGACCTCGACGCTGAATCTGCTGCCGATGCCGACCGCACTCGCCGCCCGCGGACATCACGTGCTGTGCGGGGCGAGCCGCTACCCGAAGAACGATTCCGCGCTGGTGATGGAGAAGGTGGTCCTCGACCTCGGCGCGTGGGTGCGCTGGGCGCGCGAGGTCGCGGGCTACGACCGCGTGATTCTGGTCGGCTGGTCCGGCGGTGGATCGCTGTCGCTGCTGTACCAGGCCGAGGCATGGGATCCGAGCATCACGCACACACCTGCCGGAGATCCGGTCGATGTTGTGGGAGCGGGACTTTCGCCGGGCGACGGGGTCGTGTTCATCGCGGCGCATCTGTCGCGGGCGGAAACTCTCACCGAATGGCTCGACCCGTCGGTGATCGACGAAACCGATCCGCACCGCCGCGACGCCACCTGGGACATCTATGCCGACGACGCGCCGCGGCGCCCGCCCTACGATCCCGAGTACGTCGCCGGATTCCGCGAAGCCCAGCGCGCCCGCAATCGCCGCATCTCGGACTGGGCGCTCACCCGGCTGGCCGACCTGCGCGCCGCGGGCGGGCCCGAACAGGAGCAGCCCTTCCTGGTCCACCGCACGATGTGCGATGTGCGCTGGCTCGATCCGGCCGTCGACCCCAACGACCGCCGCCCGAACTGGTGCTATCTCGGCGATCCGCGCACCGCGAATGTCGGACCGGTCGGCCTGGCCCGCTACACGACGCTGCGATCGTGGCTGAGTCAGTGGAGTCCGGATCATTCGGTGGCGGGCGGGGCACGCAATGCCGCGCGGATCACGAAGGGCCCGATGCTGCAGATCGAGAACTCCGCCGACGACGCGGTGCCCGCCACCCACAACCCGATCGTGCGCGACGCGCTCGCCACCCCCGACCGCACCTATCGCGTAATCCCCGGCGCCACAGACTATTACGTCGGCCAACCCGGCCATCTGCGCACCTGCCTCGAATACGTCGAGCAGTGGGCCGCCGAGCGCGAGCTGATCGAGGCGCCGCCCACGTAGGATTTCTGCCATGCCGGCTCCCGACACCTCGCAGACCCTGAGCCGCGGACTCGACGTGCTGAAGTTGCTCGCCAGCAGCCCCCATGCCCGCACCCCGGCGCAACTGGCGCAGGAGCTCGGGCTGTCGCGCACGATCATCTACCGCCTGGTCGGCACGCTGGTCGAACACGGACTGGTGCGCCGCGCCGAAGACGGCACGGTCAGTGTCTCCGCGGGCGCGCTCGTGCTCACTCAGCACGTGCTCGGCTCGGTGCGCGAGGCCACCCGCGAGATCCTCGAGGATCTGGCCCGCGAGGTGGAGGCCACGGCCCATTTCTGCGTCGCCGACGGGGACGACGTCCTCGCGGTCGCGGTCGTCGAGCCGCCGTTCACCACCTTCCATGTCGCCTATCGGGTCGGCGCCCGCACCGCGCGCGGACAGGGCGCCCTCGGCGAGGCGATCGAGGCGTCGCGGCAGGGCGAGCGCGGGATCTTCGAGAGCGCAGGCAAGCTGGTGCCCGGCGCGCACGGCGTCGTCGCCTCGCTGCCCGGACTGCCCGGTCCCCCGGCGGCCGTCGGCGTGGTCACGCTGGTCGGGCAGGAAACTCCGGCGATGGTCGATGCGGTGCGCCGGGCCGCCGAGCGGTTGTACGCCGCGCTGGGCTGAACATTCCGGATAACCTCCGAGCCGATTATCGAACCAGGCATTTGTCCGATAATCGGAAACTTCATCACAACATACGATCATCGCGCTAGCCTGCTCACACTTCGTTCAGTCGTCAGGAGCAGCCGTGTCCGCACCTCCACCCCCCGCGCCGACGGCGCGCAGGCTCCGACCACGTTCCCGCCCCGCCGGCTCTGGATCGGCGGGCGCTGGCGCGACGCGAGCGGCGGCGCGACCACCCGCGTCTACGTGCACGACAGCCTGGTCGAGGAGGTGACGCGGCGGCCGGCCGACCATGCCGAATCCCTCACGCTGGGCGACCCGTTCGACGCCGAGGTCGCCATGGGACCGGTGGTGAACCGGCAGCAGCACGAGCGCATCGGCGGCTACCTCGGACTGGGTGTCGCCGAGGGCGCCGAGCTGGTGACCGGTGGCTCCCTCGCCGATCGGCCCGGCTATTTCGTCGAGCCGACCGTCTTCCTCGGCCGCCACGACCAGCGCATCGCGCGCGAGGAGATCTTCGGCCCGGTCGCCACGATCATCCCCTTCTCCGACACCGCCGACGTCCTGACGCTGGCCAACGACAGTCACTTCGGGCTCAACGCGATCATCCATACCGACGCCGCTCAGGCCCGCCCGTCGAGCGCGGCGAGCATCCCGGCATCCAGCTCGAGCTCCCGCGCCGCCACATTCTGCTCGAGATGGTCGATGCTGCGGGTGCCCGGAATCAGCAGGATGTGCGGATCGCGGGCCAGCAACCACGCCAGACCCACCTGACTCGGTGTCGCGCCGAGGCGGCCGGCGATATCGCGCACCACGTCGTCGTCGGCCACCTTGGGCCGTCCCGGAAATCCCGATCCGAGCGGGAAGTACGGAACAAAAGCGATTCCGCGCGAACAACATTCGGCCAAAACGGGTTCCCCCTGCCGTTCCAGCAGGTTGTAGAGATTCTGCACGCACGCGATACCCGCGGGAGCGGCGTGGCGGAGCTGCTCGACGGTGACATGACTCAGCCCGATCGCCCCGATCTTGCCCTCGTCCCGCAACGACACCAGTTCGGCCAGCTGGTCGTCGAGGTCCACGATCTGATCTCCGGTCGCCACGATGCCCGGCGCAGCGTCGGTCCGGCGCAGATTGACCACCGCCAACTGTTCGGCATCCAGCGCCCGCAGGTCGGCTTCCACCGCGGCCCGTAATTGCTCGGGCTTCTGCGCGGCGACGAGCCCGCTGCCGGTGTGCACGGCGCCGACCTTGTCGACCAGCAGCAGATCGTCCGGATACGGATGCAGCGCCTCGCGCAGCAGCGCGTTCACCGAGCCGTTGCCGTAGAAACCGGCGGTATCGATATGGCCCACGCCGAGCTCCACCGCCCGCCGCAGCACCGCGACCGCGTCCGCGCCGGATTCCAGCTGCCTCGCGCCGTAGCCGATTCGGCCGACCGGACGTCCCGCCAGTTCGCCGTCACGCGGTTGCGTCATGACCGTCATTCGGGTCTCCCTTGTTACCCTGTGCATAAGCGGAGGAACCTCCGCTTACTTCCAGACTAATACAGAAACGGAGGACCCTCCACTTTGCCCGGACAGCCGCGTGGACGCCGCGACGCGCAGCGCAATCGCCAACTACTCCTCGACGCCGCTCTCACCGCGTTCACCGGCGAAGAAGGCACGCCCAGCCTGGAATCGATCGCCAAGTCCGCCGGCGTGGGCATCGGCACGCTGTATCGGCACTTCCCGTCCCGGGAAGCGCTCATCGAAGCCGTCTATCGCAGCGAACTGGAACAGCTGTGCGATCAGGCCGCGGACCTGCTCGGCCACCACGCCCCGGAGGTCGCGCTGCGGATCTGGCTGGGCCGCTACGCCGACTTCGTGGCCACCAAACGCGGCATGGCCGAGGCACTGCGCGAGGTCATCGCCTCCGGGGCGGTGACCTCGGCGCAGACACGCGAAAGACTCAGTACCGCAATCCGTTCCGTGCTCGATGCGGGCGTCGCGGCCGGGACACTGCGCGACGACGTCCGGCCCGAGGACGTGACGGCGGCGATGGCGGGCGCGACACTGGCGGGTATCGACCGCGAGCAGATCGACCGCCTTCTCGACCTGTTGCTCGACGGTGTGCGACTCGGCGCAGGGCGGCCGATTGTCACCGAGCGCGGATGAGTGCCGTCCCGGTCGCCCGGTCGTGCATACCGCGGCGATCCCCGTCGGTGAACAACGCGGGCACCACGAAGGTCAGCAACACCTGCCGCGCCACCGAGCGCACGAAGCCGACCGGCGCCGACGCATCGATCCGCACCGTGCGCATGCCCAGGAAGTACTGCCCGGGCGTGAACCCGAACAGCATGACCGTCACCACGCCGATCACGAACCAGATCAGATAGGTCACGGTGTTGAGCGAGCCGGCGCCGCGCACGATCAGCGCGGCGATACCCATGGCGATGAAGTAGTCGACGAACAGCGCGAGGATGCGGCGCGACATGGGCGCCAGCGACCCCACACCCTCCTGCGGCAGGCCGAGCAGCTTGCCGGGATAGTCGTCGGGCTGCGGCTCGCCGGGGTGGGCCGCATTCGGGCCGGACAGCCAGGAACCGGTAATTCGCGCCATGCTCCCAGCGTAGGCGTATCGGCGGTGAGGATTACGTCACACCCGGACCGCGCACGCACCCGCGCGCGACACCGGCGGTCGGAGGCCGCCGTCCGCGGGCGGCGTCGCTCTCGCGGCTTCGCGGGCCCGCGGGGACGACAGCACGATGCCCCGCCGGGGCGATTCACCAAAGCGGTTGCGGGCGGGAAACTCTGGGCGTCGCGCGCACCGATCGGCGACGATGCGCGGTCCTCGAGTCGAGCGCCGGATGCCGTGGTGGCAGGATAACTGTGCTGGTCCGGCACCGCATCGTGAACGAACCATCACGTGGTGTTGCCCGGGGACGCCGCCGACCCGTCCAGCAGCACGTGTAACACTGGCGAAACACAGCCTTGATTGCGGGGAAACACCGCATCCATACCGTTCAGCGCTGAAACCCAGCAATCGGCACAGGCTGGGAACCGATCCGTAAGGAGTACTAAGTGGCGTTCAGCACGGCCGACGAGGTCATCAAGTACATCAAGGAGGAGGACGTCGAGTACGTCGACGTACGCTTCTCGGACCTTCCTGGCGTTCAGCAGCACTTCTCCATCCCGGCGAAGTCGTTCACTTCCGACCTGGCCGAAGAGGGCCTGGCGTTCGACGGCTCCTCGGTGCGCGGTTTCCAGTCGATCGACGAGTCGGACATGCTGCTGCTGCCCGACTTCTCCACCGCCCGGATCGACCCGTTCCGTACCGCGAAGACGCTGAACCTGAACTTCTTCGTGCACGACCCGTTCACCCGTGAGGCCTACTCCCGCGACCCGCGCAACATCGCGCGCAAGGCGGAGGAGTACCTGCGTTCGACCGGTATCGCCGACACCGCGTTCTTCGGTGCCGAGGCCGAGTTCTACATCTTCGACGGCGTGCGCTACGGATCGGGCATGAACGGCTCGTTCTACGAGATCGAGTCCGTCTCGGGTTCGTGGAACACCGGCAAGGAGTTCAACCCCGACGGTTCCCGCAACCTGGGTTACAAGGTCCGCAACAAGGGCGGCTACTTCCCCGTCGCGCCCTACGACCACTACGTGGACCTGCGCGACAAGATCTCGACCAACCTGCAGAACGCGGGCTTCGAGCTCGAGCGCGGCCACCACGAGGTCGGCACCGCCGGTCAGGCCGAGATCAACTACAAGTTCGGCACGCTGCTGTCGGCCGCCGACGACCTGCAGCTGTTCAAGTACATCGTGAAGAACACCGCGTGGCAGGAAGGCAAGTCGGTCACCTTCATGCCGAAGCCGCTGTTCGGTGACAACGGCTCGGGTATGCACGTGCACCAGTCGCTGTGGAAGGACGGCAAGCCGCTGTTCCACGACGAGGCCGGCTACGGTGGCCTGTCCGACCTGGCCCGCCACTACATCGGCGGCATCCTGCACCACGCGCCGTCGCTGCTGGCGTTCACCAACCCGACCGTGAACTCCTACCACCGTCTGGTGCCGGGCTACGAGGCCCCGATCAACCTGGTGTACTCGCAGCGCAACCGCTCCGCCGCGGTCCGCATCCCGGTCACCGGCAACAACCCGAAGGCAAAGCGCATCGAGTTCCGCGCGCCGGACTCCTCGGGTAACCCGTACCTGGCCTTCGCCGCCATGATGATGGCCGGCCTGGACGGCATCAAGAAGAAGATCGAGCCCAAGGCCCCGGTCGACAAGGACCTCTACGAGCTCCCGCCGGAGGAGGCCAAGAACATCCCGCAGGCCCCCACCTCGCTGGCCTCGGTCATCGACCGCCTCGAGCAGGACCACGAGTACCTCACCGAGGGCAACGTCTTCACCGACGACCTCATCGAGACCTGGATCCAGCTCAAGCGTGACAACGAGATCGCGCCGGTGAACCTGCGTCCGCACCCCTACGAGTTCGAGCTGTACTACGACGTGTAAGTCGTTACGGCACACTCGAATTCACGAAGCCCCAGCCGAATCCGGCTGGGGCTTCGGTGCGTTTCGGGGCTCCTCACAGATGCGGGTGGCTGCCCAGGGATGCGCTGTAGACGGCCGGATGAGCTTGGGCGGCAGCGAGATTGCGGCGTTCCTCGGCGGTCAGGGTATGGCGGGCCAGCGCCCGGCGGGCGTAGGTGCGCAAGGTCCCCAAAAACGAGGGGTGGGCGTGAGTGTGGATCATGGCTGGATCCCTCCTCCCTGAACTTTCGATGTGGCGAGGATCCCATTCTCCCACCAGTTCACCGAGATTTCAGGTTGTGTTCACTTATGGTCGCTCCGGCGAGTCGGTGGCGGGCGCCCGGTTGCCAAGATCGAAAGAGAGTGAGATGATTCGCATGTAATCTTCTCATCATGTCGAGTGGTCAAAGGAGATCACGGATGACCGCCTCCGTCGCCCGCGCCGAGCGCACCGAACACGAACTCGGCCCCCGCAAGCCGATCGAGCCCGGAACCCGCATGTGGGACGAGGTAGGACTGATCACCTTCTCCCTCACCGCCGGCTCGGCCTTCCTGCTGCAGACCATGGAACCGACGATTTCCGCGGTCGTCGACGAGCACTCCACCTTCCGCACCGATCCGATGCGCCGCGCGATGCGCAGTCTCGCGGCGGTGATGACCTGGACCTACGGCGGTGACGAGGCCGTCGCCGAGGCCGATCGCCTGCGGCATATGCACGCCTCGCTCAACACCGTCGACGCCCAGGGCACACGCCACTCCGCGCTCGCCTCCGGCCCGTGGGCCTGGGTGCTGCACACCGGCACCTACGCGTTCAACGAGGGCTCGAAATACTTCAGCCGCACTCCGCTCACGTACGCGGAGAAGGAGCAGTACTACCAGGAGGTGCTGCAACTGCTGCGCATGTTCTCGGTGGCGCCCAAGGAGATTCCGCCGACCTACGCCGAGTTCGAGGTCTTCTTCGCCGATACCGTGGAGAACCACCTCGTCGCCACCGACACCGCGCGTGACTACCTGAAAACGATCCGCCACGTGGCCCCGCCCAAGTCGCTGCCCAAACCGCTGGTGCCGCTGTGGAAACTGGCCGCCTCCCCGCTCGGCCGCATGCAGTACTTCTGCACCGTCGGCACCACGCCCGAACCGGCGCGCCGCAAACTCGGACTGACCTGGACCGCGCAGGACGAACGCAACCTGCGCATTCTGGGCTGGATCCTGGCCCGGCTCGTCCCGCTGCTGCCGGAACGGATCCGCTACTTCCCCATCGCCTACGAAGCGCGCAAACTCGAGCGCGACCGCGCCCGGCTGCGCAAGGTGCTCGATCTGCGCCCGATGTGATCGAGGCGCCGCGGCCGGATGACCGGCCGGTTTCCCGACCCCGGTTCTGAGGGCTGGACGGGTGGCGGTGCAGACTCGATAGTCCTATGGTGCTCGAGAATTCATCGCCACGCGCCCGGCGCGTGCTCATGCGTGTGCTGGGCGGGCTGGTCCTTCTGATCGCCGCGGCCGCGCCGGTCACCGCGACCGCCGCACCGGCCCCGGCGTATCAGTGGCGCCAGGAGTTCCTGACCACCCCCGACGGTGTGCGATTGCACGCGGACATCCTCCGACCCGCCGGCATGGCCGATGACGTGCGCACCCCCGTCGTCATGACGGTGAGCCCCTACCGCAACCATCTGGCATTCACAGCCGAAATTCATCCGCAGGGCGGCCCGTCGCTACGCGATCTGTATTCGGAACTGTTCCTCGACGCCGGCTACACCTATGTGATCGTGGATCTGCGAGGCTTCGGGGGGTCCAGTGGCTGCCCCGACTTCGGTGGCCCCGGCGAGCAGAGCGATGTGCGTACCGCGGTCGAATGGGCTGCGGCACAACCGTGGTCGACCGGACGAGTCGGCCTGACCGGTACCTCCTACGAGGCATGGACCGGCGTCATGGGTCTGGCCACCAACCCGAAGGGGCTGGCGGCGGTGGCGTCGTTCGAACCCGTCGTCGACCCCTACAGCTACCTGTACATGCAAGGCATTTCGTGGAAGTTCTCCGGAAAGCCGGTGACCGAGGACGGTGTTCGCCCCGGCGATATGGCCGGATTCGAACATCTGCTGATCTCCTCCACCCCCGCGCACCCCTCCGACTCACCGGAATACAAGGCCAACGCCGCGCGGCTACCGATCGAATGCGCGCAGTCGTATCTGGCGGGCACCACCAACCACGACGGCGGTACCCGGTTCTGGCGCGATCGTGACCTCACCGATCGCGTTCGCGGCAGCAAGGTTCCGCTGTTCTTGAGCCAGGGTTTCCTCGACTACAACACCCGCGCCTATCGCGTCTTCGACGTCTGGAAGAACCACGATCTCCCTGAGGACAGGGGCTGGTTCGGCCAGTGGGGACACCAGAACTGCCACGAGGCATGCGGCACACCGCAGTTCTACAGCGAGGCGCTGGCCTTCTTCGACAAATATGTGGCCCAACGCGACGTCCAGGTTCCGGGCCCGCGCGTCACTGTCGGCAGTTTCGACGGCCGATGGCGAAGCGAAAAAACCTGGCCGCCCGTCGATTCCGCGCGAGTGACAATGCCGATCCGGCCCGGTGAATACACCGATCGCGGCCTGCTCCCCGGCCCGGACCGCGAGTACTGGTCGCTCTCGCAGCCGCTGCCCTCCGATCAGCATCTGTCCGGAATCCCCACGGCCACACTGGCGTTGAGTGGCCCACCGGCCGCCACGGTGGCCGTGGAACTCTACGATGTGGCGCCCAACGGCGCGGGCACGGTGATTACTCGCGGTATCGCGCAGGTCGCCGATACCGCTGACATCCGCCTGCTGGCACAGGATTGGACCGTGTCGGCCGGTCATCGGATCGGGGTGCGTATCACCGATGTGGTCGACTCCGTCTGGTCGCACACTCCGGCGAACGCGCGGGTGAGCGTGCATTCCGGCACCGTGGAGTTGCCGCTGCTCACCGGCACCCGGAATTTCGATCTGACCGGCGGCACCAGTGAAGCGCTCGGGAAGTGGCGCGCGCGCTGGGTGACCGACCTGCCGGCCGCGGTGCTGCGCGATTCCGGTGTGACCGTGGACTTCCCGCAACGACGAGGAGATCGATGACAGCGACCGGTACGACCGCGACCACCGTCGACGACGCGACCGCGCAGCGGCTCGCTGCCGCCCTGCGCTGCGTCACCGTCTCGCGCGACGACGCCGATGCCGACGAGGTCGAATTCGACCGGCTCGCAAGCCTTCTCGACAACGAATTCCCCCTGGTGCACACACACCTGGAACTGGAGCGATTCGGCCACAGCCGGTTGTATCGCTGGCCGGGAACCGAGCCCGGGACGGCGGCCGTTCTGCTCGCCCACCAGGACGTCGTTCCGGTCGATGACGAGCAACGCTGGACCCATCCCCCCTTCGCCGGTGTGGTCGACGACGAATTCATCTGGGGCCGTGGCGCGATCGATGACAAGAGCCGGATGCTCGCCATCCTGGAGGCGACCGAATCGTTGCTCGCCGAGGGCCGCCGGCCGCGCCGCACCGTCTATTTCGCCTTCGGCCACGACGAGGAGATCTTCGGCCGCGCCGGCGCCACCCGGATGGCGGCCCGGCTGCGCGAGCTCGAGGTGCGCGCCGACCTGCTGCTCGACGAGGGCGGGGTGATCACCCAGGGCGTCGCCGACGGCGCCACCACACCCGTCGCCTCCATCATGCTCGGCGAAAAAGGCTGGGCCACCGTGCAACTGCGCACCACCGACACCGGCGGCCATTCCTCGATGCCCGGCCGCGAAACCGCCGTGGGCCGGATCGCGCGGGCGGTCGCGCGCATCCAGGACCATCCGATGCCGCTGCGCCTGACGCCGGTGATCGCCGACATGCTGGCCCGGATGCGGCCCGCCATGGCCGAACCACGCCGGTCCGCCCTGCGGCTCGCACCGATCGCGGGCGGGGTGATCACCCGCATGATGGCGGCGCGACCGCAGACCGAGGCCCTGGTCCGCACTACCACCGCACCGACGGTGATCCGCGGCGGGGTGAAGGCGAACGTACTGCCGCAGCGCGCCGAGGCGCTGGTGAATTTCCGTATCCTGCCCGGTGATTCGGTGGCCGGCGTGCTCGAACACTGCCGCCGCGTGGTCGCCGACCCGCGCGTCACGATCGAGGTACTCGGCACCGCCTCCGAACCCTCGCGGATCACCGGCCCCGGACCGGCCTTCGACGTGATCGCCGACATCACTCGCGCCGTGGTGCCCGACGCGGTGGTCACCACGGGCATCGTGCCCGGCGCCACCGACTCCCGCCACTACGACGGGCTGGCCACCACCCGATGCAACTTCGCGCCGATCGTGGTCGACGCGGCGGATCTGGAGCGCATCCACGGCACCGACGAACGGCTCTCCCGGGCCAACTACGGGCGGTTGATCGAATTCAACCGCCGCGTCCTCGCGCACTACACCAGCGCCGGCGGCTGATGCCGGGAATGTCGGTGTTCGCGGCTACGCTCAGCGGGTGCGAGCTACAGCAACGTTCACCGTCAAATCCTTCGTCGCCACGGACGTCCTTCCCGATCCGGACATCCCCACCGCGACGCCGGTCGGAATCGCCCGGCTGGAAAAGCATTTCGAGGGTGAGGCGGTCGGACGCTCGGCCACGTTGTTCACCGCCGCGTTCGACCAGCTGTCGGGCCGGGGCACCTATGTGGCGATGGAGTCGTTCGAGGGTTCGCTCAACGGTTTGGCCGGTACGTTCAACTTCGCTCATTCGGCGACCACCGCGGGTGAGGACCGCAGTGCGGAATTCTTCACCATCGTGCCCAGCAGCGGCACCGGGGAGCTGAGCGAGATCACCGGGACCGGCGGGCTGGCGGTCGACACCGACGGCACCCACCGGATCTGGTTCGACTACGACCTGGGCTGACCGCGGATCACCGCGCGGCGGGCCGATGCGCGACGCACCGGCCCGCCGTGCGCGACAATGGCGGCGCAGCGACGGCGCAGACGGAGGCAGTATGACGACAGGCGATACCGGCGAATTCGACGCCCGCGGCGGACAGGTCTTCTGGCGGGCCTGGCTGCCCGAGCAGGCGCGCGCGGTCGTGGTGCTGGTGCACGGCGTCGCCGAACACTCCGGGCGCTACGACCATGTGGGAAAACGATTGGCCGACAGCGGTTTCGCGGTCTACGCCTTCGACCACATCGGGCACGGCCGCTCCGGGGGCGGGCGGTCGAATATCGAATCGATCGACGCGGCCGCCGACAATGTGAACACCATGCTCGATATCGCGAGCGCGAAGCATCCGGGCCTGCCGCGGTTCGTCCTCGCCCACAGCATGGGCAGCCTGATCACGCTGTATCTGGCGACCCGGGCACCGCTGGACGTCGCGGGGATCGCCGTGTCGGCGCCGCCGGTGGTGATCGAGGCCGGTAACCCGGTGCAGCGGCTGCTCGCCCCGGCCCTGAGCCGCTGGGCGCCGAATCTGGGTGTGCTGCAACTGGATTCGGCGCAGATCAGCCGCGATCCGGAGGTGGTGCGCGCCTACGATCAGGATCCGCTGGTCTACCGCGGCAAACTACCGGCCCGCACGGCGACCGAAATTCTGCACGGCGCGGACTTCGTGCTGGGCCACCTCGACGCGCTGCGGGTGCCGACGCTGGTGCTGCACGGCGGCGCCGATGCCCTGGCCGCCCCGGTGGGCGCCGATCGGATCGAGGCCGGAGCCACCGCGACCGATCTCACGGTGCTGCGTTATCCGGGCCTCTACCACGAGATATTCAACGAACCCGAGCGTGAGAAGGTACTCGGCGACCTGGTGCACTGGTTGGAGGAGCACACCGGCGCGCAGTAACATCCGAGGATGAGCAATACCGACCAGGGACGCATCGCATTCATCCGCGCCAACTGGCACCAGTCCATCGTCACCCAGGCCCACGAGGGTTTCCTGGCGGAGTACGGCGATCTGGGGTATTCGGCGGATGCCGTCGAGGTGTTCGACGTGCCCGGCGCGTTCGAGATCCCGCTGCACGCGCAGCGACTGGCCCGCACCGGCCGGTACGCCGCGGTGGTGGCCGCGGCACTGGTCGTCGACGGCGGCATCTACCGGCACGATTTCGTCGCCTCGGCCGTGGTCGACGGGCTCATGCGGGTGCAGCTCGAGACCGATGTCCCGGTGTTCTCCGTGGTGCTGACCCCGCATCACTTCCACGAGCACAGCGAGCACGTGGACTACTTCACCAAGCACTTCCACACCAAGGGCGCCGAGGCCGCCCGCGCGGTCGCGACCACGCTCAGCTCCCTGCGCACCCTCCCCACCGGCGCGGTCCGAGAGAACTGACGAGGATGGGCGACCGGTTGCCGGTCGCCCCTCGGCGTCACTTGTAGTTGTTCAGACAGGCGGCCTCGCCGTCGAGCACTCCGGTGCGGTAGGCGTCGAGTCGCTGATAGCCGCTGGGCACGACCTTGCCGTCGGTATCGCTGGCGGCCAGTCCGTCGGCCAGCAGGCCGGATACCGCCGCGTCCAGATCACCGGCGGTCAAGCGCGGATCGCTGGCCGGGTCGCTGAGCTTGGTGGTGATCACCCCGGACAGACATGCCGTCCGCAGACCGGCGGTCTCCGGCCCCGACAGCGACAGATGCCGCTCGTTCTCCACCGCGAGCGCATAGCGGGAAATGAACACCACGTAGGCGTTGTAGTTGCCGTCCACGACCGCCGACAGCGGTTCGTCGTCGCCGGGTTGCGCGCCGGCGCGTTTGGCCAGCTCCGGCACATCGGTTCCGATCCGGTTCATCCACGGGCAGTACGAAACCGGTTCCACCGCCTGGTTTTTCAGGCACAGTTTCACGATGCCGGAGTAGTCGAAGGCCGGCGGGTTCTGGAGCGGGTAGATCCGCCCGAGCGCGGCGGCGACAGCATTGAGACCGTCGACGTCGACACCCATCTGGTTCTCCTCGTCGCCCGGTTCGAAGGTCGTCGGGAGACCGCCGCGGCGCTCCTGAATCTCCTTCTTGGTGATGCCCTTACATCCGGCCGCACCGTCGGACCAGCCGATCTGCACCGCCGTCACGCGCTCGAACGCCGACCCGTGCACATTCTTCGGATTGTCGGGGTCGCGGTCGCGCACGGCGACCGCCGCACCCAGAACACCGTTGAGCCCGTCGGTCGTGTTCAGCGTGAAATGCGCCGAACCGCCCTCGGCCACATGCCGCAGGAACACACCCGCGAAGCAGTCGGCCTGCTGTTCGAGCACGATTCCGGGCGTGAAGAATCCGTTGAGCCGGGCCTGATCCTGCAGCGAGTGACCGTACTCGTGCGCGAGCACCATCACCACTGCCATCTTCCCGTACTTGTCCGAGATGAGCGGCAGCAGCTTGCCGCGATCCCAGCCGACGGTCTTGTCGATCTTGCAGTAGGCCGCGTTCACCACGTGGTAGGTGCTGGAGCGGCAGAACGTGACCGATTGTTCCTTGGGCGCGTTGGCATCCCAGGAAATGAAGTGGTCGACCGGCTTGAAGGTGCCCGGGAAGTTCTTGCCGTATTCCGCGCCCCAGTAGTCCTGCAGATCCGACAGCGTGTTGAGCGCCAGCCGGTCCATCTCGCCGCCGTCGCCGTTGTCGGCATGTAGCGGCGCGTCGGGCACACCCGGTCGCGGACCGCTCGGACCCGAGGCATTGGGCGCGGCGCCGCTCAGTGCCCACGGATTCTCGTTCGTCGCGGCAACGTCATGTGCCACAGTCGTTTTCGCATCGGTGCCGCATCCGGCCAATACCGCGCCGAGCGCCAGCAGCCCGGCCGTCGCGGCCAGCCGCAGCCGCCTGTCGTATTTCATCTCGTGTCCTCCCCGAGTACCACTGTCGACGCCCGGACCGACGACGATCCGGATTCCGCACAGCGGTCCCCCCGTCTCCCGAGCGCTCACATCGTAATCGGGCGCCCGCGCGAATGCGCAACGTATGTCTCGATATCGGCACGGATGGCGCACGGTGACGACCACGACATGGCGCGCACACCGCTCGTTCAACTACTATTTACCTACGTAGTTAGTAGATGCTCAACGGCGAGCAGAGAGGCCGATACCATGCCCAGGCACCCCCGCGCATCGTTCACCCTTCCCGCCCTGGCGGCGCTCACCGCCGCAGGCCTCGGCTTCACCGCGGCGCCCGCCGAAGCCGAATCCAGGCGATCGGCCGCCCAACCCGCCGCCGGCTGCCTGTGGGCCGGAACCACCCACCCCGCCGGCGCCACGATCATCGCGGGCGGACGCGGCTACACCTGCGGCGCCGACGGCCGTGGCACTCCGATGTGGTCGGCCGGCGCGACGTCGGACCGGCCCGATACCGTCGCCAACCCCGGTTCGGCCGGCGACCCCGCCGCCCACTTCAGCTTGGGCGCACGCCAACCCGGCACCGCCTACAACGACTACTGCGTCGGCAATCAACTGGTCGAGGGCACCGACGACGTCTATCAGGTGGTGCGCGGCCACGACGGCCGCTTGTTCTGGAAGGCCAGCGAACCCGTCAGCGCATGGCGCTTCGATCGCGGAACCGTTGCCCCGCAACCGACCTGGCGCGGAACCGGCCTGTGCTACGAGGGCAATCTGGCGTGATCGCGGCTCAGCCCTGTTTGCGATGGGGAACGAATTCCAGGGTCAGCAGCGCGAGCGCGGTGAAGACGATCTCACGCCAGCGGATCAGGACGAAACGCTGATTGCCGAAGGAGTTGAACTTGCGCAGGAACCGATACAGCGATTCCAGCCGGATCAACGGGTCCAGCGTGCGGGCCAGCACATAGATGGCCTGTTTGGAGCGCGACCGTTCCTTGTCGGCGAACAGTTCGGGGAACGCCGCGAACGCCAGCGAGATGCGGTGCACGTCGTTGTCGCGCCCGTAGTCGACGAGGTCGACGATCATCCGCTCGTCCAAGCCGTTCGGAGCGTCCTTGCGCCGCCACGGCACATCGAGGCTGAGTTCGCTGCCGTGATTGGAGGACCCGTACCGCTGGAATCCGGCGACCCGGCCCTCACCGTCGCGGGCGATCACCACGAGCATGCCCGGATTCCGGCCGTCGAGCAGATGGTCCAGGATCATCGAGAAGCCGCGGGTCTGACGACCGGTGCCCCACTCGTCGACGACGCCCAGCAGCGCCTCGCGCATCTCGCGGTCGAGTTCGCGTTCGGGAATCACCTCGGTCTTGACGCCGAAGTTGCGGGTGCGGCTCACCGCCTGGCGCAGGTTGCGGAATTTGCGGCCGACCATATCGAAGGAGTCGACCTCGACCACCACGTCGCGACCGATCGGAATGGCGTGCAGGCCATGATGATCGGCCGCGCGGGTGCGCCACAGTTCGGTGACCGCGGGGCTGGCGCCCAGCACCGCGATCCGCCAGCCGCGGGCGGAGGCGAATTCGGAGAACTCGGCGATGAGCCTGCCGAATTCGGCGCAGTTGCCGACCGGGTCGCCCGCGACGACCGCAATGCCGAAGCGCGCGCGATATCCGATCGCGGCGTTCGAATCCGCGCTGAAGAAATAGGATTTCGCCGAGTGCAGGGCGAACGGGGCCAGCGGATCCTCGACCGTGCGGTCGACCAGTGCGGCGATGCGATGCCGCTGATCCGGTTGCGGACGCGAACTCTGCGGCAACATCAGGATCAGGCCGGTCGAGGCGAGGCAGACGAAGCCGACCGTGCCGTGGTCGCTGCGGTAGGCGATGTTGGAAACCCCGAGCACGATCACCGCGACGGTGAAGTGCGGCAGGGTGATCGGCCGCCGCAGATGCAGACCACGCGCCACGAACAGACCCGACAGCGACACCGCCACGAACCAGCCGCGATTGACACCTTCGCGCGAGGCGTGGTCGGCCGCGTAGAGCAGCACCACCCCGACCAGCAACAGCACCGCGATCAACGGAACCCGCACGGCACGGGTCGGATTCAGGGCGGCGTGCCGATAGGTGCGGTAACCGGTGACGGCCGAATTGAGTTCAGCCATCACGGTCTCCGATCACACAGTGCATCGCGTGCGCGGTCGAGCAGGTGGGCGTAACGCACGTCCACGAACATCCTCACCATGGCGGTCCTTCCGAATGGTCGCGTACGGATACAGTATCCGGAACGCTCGTTCCGGCTCTGCGGGACCCCTCGCATGGTCACGACGGCACAGCACACTCCGTACCAACCGATATCGCGCCCGGTCTGTTCCCCGCAACACTTTTTCGGCGCAGACCCGCCCGTATCGCGAGAATTCATCGCCGGTCCGCGAAAACGCCGCCTATCGCCCCGGGCGAGCCCCGCGACCACGGCAACCGCCGCGATCACGCATCGGTGTCATCCATCGCGTACCCGGCCGCGACGGATCTACGCCCCGCTCACCCGCCGAAGACGCGCTCGACAACTGTCTTCGCCCGCCGCGTGACGCGCATGTAGTGGTCGAGGAATTCGCTGCCGTCGTCGGTCGGCCAGCCCGCTACCCGGGCCACGGCCGAGAGCAACGGCCCGGGCCCGGGCAGCTGGTCGGCGGGTTTGCCGCGCACCAGCACCAGGGCGTTGCGGGCCTTGGTCGCGGTGAGCCAGGCATCGCGCAGCAGCTCCACATCGAGGGCGTCGAGGAGTTTGTCGCGCTCGATCACCGTGAGACATTCGAGGGTCGAGGTGTTGTGCAGATCGGGCACCTCGTGCGCGTGCTGCAGTTGCAGCAGCTGCACGGTCCACTCGATATCGGCGAGACCACCGCGGCCCAGTTTGGTGTGGGTGGCCGGATTCGCGCCGCGGGGCAGGCGCTCGGAGTCGACCCTCGCCTTGATCCGCCGGATCTCGCGCACGGCCTCCTCGGAGACACCGCCCTTGGGATAACGGACCGGGTCGATGGAATGCAGGAACCGCAGACCCAGCTCCTCGTTGCCGGCGACCTGATGCGCGCGCAGCAGCGCCTGCACTTCCCACGGCTGCGCCCACTGCTGGTAGTAGGCGCGATACGCGGCCAGGGTCCGGACCAGGGCACCGTTGCGTCCCTCCGGCCGCAGTCCGGCGTCGACCTGCAGCGGCGGATCGGTACTGGGCGCACCGAGGAGCCGCTGCACCTGTTCGGCCACGCCGATCGCCCACTTCACCGCGACCGTCTCATCCGCGCCGGGGCGCGGATCGCAGACGAACAGCACGTCGGCGTCGGATCCGTAGCCCAGTTCCATCCCGCCGAGCCGGCCCATGCCGATCACCGCGAAGTCCGCGGGCGCGGGCGCGGCGTGTTCGGCCTCCCAGGCCCGGATCACGGCCTGCAGCGACGCCTCGAGCACGGCGACCCACACCGACGACAGCGCCCGGCACACCCGCGGCACCTCCAGCATGCCGAGCACATCGGCGGAGGCGATGCGGGCCAGCTCGTGGCGGCGCAGCGAGCGGGCGGTGGCGACGGCGCGCCGGGGCTCGTCGTAGCGGGCGGCCCCGGCCAGGATGCTGGAACGCACGTCCTCGGCCTTCGGGCTCAGCAGCAGCGGCCCGTCGGGTCCGTCGGCGAACATCCGGATGGTCTCGGGCGCGTTGATCAGCAGATCCGGCAGATAGGCCGAGGAGCCGAGCACGATCATCAGCCGCTGCGCGATCGCGCCCTCGTCGCGCAGTTCGCGCAGGAACCAGATCTGATCGTCGAGGCCCTCCGACACCCGCCGGTAGGCCAGCAGCCCGGCATCGGGATTCGGTGTGTCACCGAGCCATTCGAGCAGAGTCGGCAATAACAGCGCCTGGATGCGGCCCTTGCGTCCCACCTCGCCGGTGAGTGCCTTGAGGTGGCCGAGGGCGTTCTCCGGGGCGGCGTAGCCGAGGGCGGCGAGCTGACGGACCGCGGCCTGCGGGCTCAGCCGCAACGCGGCGGCGTCGAGGCGGGCCACCGATTCCAGCAGCGGGCGATAGAACAGCTTCGCGTGCAGCCGGCGCACCCGCAGTGTGTTGCGCTTGATCTCGCTACGCAGCACCCCGACCGCGTCCTGGCGGCCGTCGGGACGCATATGCGCGGCGCGGGCGAGCCAGCGCATCCCCTCCTCGTCGTCGGACGCGGGCAGGGTGTGGGTGCGCTTGAGCCGTTGCAGTTGCAGGCGGTGCTCGAGCAGGCGCAGGAATTCGTAGGAAGCGGTGAGGTTGGCGGCGTCGTCGCGGCCCACATAGCCGCGCACGGCCAGCGCCGTCAGCGCCTCGACCGTGCCCGGCACGTGCAGCGATTCATCCGCCTTACCGTGGACCAACTGCAGCAGTTGCACCGCGAATTCGACGTCGCGCAGGCTGCCGTGGCCGAGCTTCAGTTCCCGCTCGCGCATGTCCTCGGGCACCAGGCTCTCGACCCGGCGCCGCATCGCCTGCACGTCGGAGACGAAATCCGGTCGTTCCGAGGCGCTCCACACCATCGGCATCAACGCCTCGCCGTACTGCCTGCCGAGTTCCAGATCGCCGGTGGCGGGGCGGTTCTTCAGCAGCGCCTGGAATTCCCAGGTGCGCGCCCAGCGCTTGTAGTAGGTGATGTGCGAATCCAGGGTGCGCACCAGCGCCCCGGCCTTGCCTTCCGGGCGCAACGCGGCATCGACGTCGAAGAACGCGCTGCCGGCGATACCCATCATCTCCGCGGCAAGCCGGGTCGCGGTGGTGTCGGCGGGTTCGGCGACGAACACCACGTCCACATCGGAGACGTAATTCAGTTCGCGCGCACCGCATTTGCCCATCGCGACCACCGCCAGCCGGACCGGAACCGGCTCGTCGGGGCAGATCCGCGCCACCGCCACCGAGAGCGCGGCGGTGAGTGCGGCATCGGCGAGATCGGTGAGATGGTTGCCGACCTGCTGATACGGCAGCACCGGTTCGTTCTCTACGGTGGCGGCCAGATCGTGGGCGGCCAGCACCATCAGCTGATCGCGATATCGCTTGCGCAGCAAGGCGATCGCGTCGGGACCGGCGTGAGTGGCCCGATAGAGCATCGGGGCGGCGTTGGGCCCCGCCTCGGGCGTGGCGCCGACCGCGTCGAGCAGATCGTCGAGGATCTCCCGCGTGCTCGGCAGTTCCCGCCGCAGCAGCTGCCAGCTCGCCGGATCCGCGACCAGATGATCGGCGAACGCGCTCGACGAGCCGATCAACGCGAACAGTCTGCCACGCAACGACAGATCGGTGCGCACCGCGGAATCCAGTGCGGCCCAATCGGACCCGAGCGCCTCGCGCAGGCGGATCAGGGTCAGCAGCGCCAGATCGGCATCCGGCGACCGCGACAACGCCCACAGCAATGAAACACTGTCGACATTGTCCCAGGCGAGCTCTCGTAACGACGCGGCTGCCGTCGGCTCCAGCAATCCCAGCCGACCGGCACCGGGCACTGCGGGACGTGCAGTCGGTGGCCGGACCATTCTCTCAAATTACCGTTACGGCCGAGCATGCGGAAGTTGCCTGCTCGCGGGTGGTGGCGGGAGGCTCGCCCGCCTTCATCGCCGAGTCGATTCCCCTCGGCGAAGCCGTAGGAGCGCAGTCCCGCCCGCGGGTCACCGGGCCCGTGGGCGAGCTGTATGCGTCGCGATCCCGGCCTCGCTCCGATCATCACGCCGAACGCCCCGGGCCGCCGGCGCCGGTGCGAGACGCGGCATCGGCGTCGGCGGTGCGGTGAAATCGACCGCGGGCAGCGTGCACGCAGCCCGCGGTCGACCCGTTCCTCAGAAACTGTGTTCCGGACCCGGGTAGGTCCCCTGCGCCACCTCGCGCGCGTATTCCGCTGCGGCGCTGCGCAATTCGTCACCCACGCGGCCGAAGCGCTTGACGAACTTGGCCGTCTTACCGCTGGTGTAGCCGGCCATGTCCTGCCAGACCAGGACCTGGGCGTCGCAGTCGCTGCCGGCGCCGATGCCGACGGTCGGGATGGTCAGCTTGTTGGTGACCTGACCGGCCAGCTCGGCGGGCACCATCTCCATCACCACGGCCACGGCGCCGGCCTCCTGCACCGCGATGGCGTCGGCGATCAGCTGTTCGGCGCCGTCGCCGCGCCCCTGCACGCGGTAGCCGCCGAGGGTGTTGACGCTCTGCGGGGTGAAGCCGATATGCGCCACCACCGGGATGCCGGAGGCGGTGAGCCGGGCGATGTGCTCGGAAACGCGTTCTCCGCCTTCGAGTTTCACCGCGTGCGCACCCCCCTCCTTCATGAAGCGGGTGGCGCTGGCCAGCGCCTGTTCCGGAGAGCCCTCATAACTGCCGAACGGCAGGTCGGCCACCACCAGGGCGTGCGGCGCGCCGCGGACCACGCCACGTACCAGTGGCAGCAGTTCCTCGATCGTGATCGGCACGGTGGTGTCGTAGCCGTAGACCACGTTGGCCGCCGAATCGCCGACCAGCAGCACGGGGATGCCGGCCTCTTCGAACAGTTTCGCGGTGGAGTAGTCGTAGGCGGTCAGCATCGCCCACTTCTCGCCCGCGGATTTCCATTGCTGCAGGTGCTGCACTCGCGTCTTCCGCCGGGAAGTTGTCGGTGCGGCGCCGTAGGCGGTGGTTTCGGAAGCAGGATTGTCCTGAGCAGCGGACATCATCGTCCCTTTCGTCTGTCCTCGAGGCCCGATCGGGTCCCCGGGTTGCTATGACCCGTCCAGTCTGCCACCGCGGCATGGCCGCTATTAAGGCGTGCCCGGGATGGGATTTGTCACACGCGGTGGGAGCGACGCGGCCGGAGGAGGCAGCCTGCGTAACCACGGAGGCCGCCGCGGACACCGCGATGATCACAGGCGGAGATGGAAGGATGGCGCGCATGTCCTTGTCGCGATCCGGTCGCGTCGCAGCCGCGGTGGCCCTGATGTGTGTGGCCGCCGCCTGCTCGTCGACGTCGAAGAATCACCCCGTCGCCCCGCCGTCCGCGCCGAGTCCGGCCGCGCTGCAGAAGTACTACACCCAGGTTCCGTCGTGGGGTAGCTGTGACGGGTTCGGCGATTCCTCGACCCGGTTCCCGCAGGGCACCGAATGCACGCACATCTCGGTGCCGATCGATTACGACAAGCCCGAGGGCGCGACCGCGCAGATCGCGGTCTCCCGGATCAAGGCGACCGGGCAGCGCATCGGATCGCTGCTGTTCAACCCGGGCGGTCCCGGCCAGGCCGGACTGTGGATGGCCGCGCAGGGCCAGGACACCCCGCTCGCGCAGCGGTTCGACCGGATCGGTTTCGACCCGCGCGGCGTCGGCGCGTCCACGCCGCTGATCGAATGCCTGACCGGGCAGCAATGGGATCAGCAGCGCGCCGAACCGCCCAAGGACTACACCCCCGCCGGCATCGCGGCCGCCGAGCAGGAGAACAAGGATTTCGCGGCGCACTGCACCGAGAAGACCGGCAACGAATTCCTCGCCCACGTCGGCACCCGCGAGGTCGTGCAGGACATGGACATCATCCGGGGGGTGCTCGGCGACGACAAACTGAACTACGTCGGCTACTCCTACGGCACCCGGCTCGGCTACACCTACGCCGAGAAGTTCCCGGACAAGGTGCGGGCCATGGTGCTCGACGGCGCTCTCGATCCGGACGCCGATCCGGAGAAGGAATCGGTGCAGCAGGCCGCCGGATTCCAGAAGGCGTTCGACGCCTACGCCGCCGACTGTGCGAGCAAACCGGACTGCCCGCTCGGGCAGGACGCGACCCAGGCGGTGGCCCGCTTCCACGATCTGGTCAACCCGCTCTGGGACCACCCGGCCGAGACCCGGGACGGCCGTGGCCTCACCTACAGCGACGCCGTCACCGGCGTACAGAACACCCTCTATGCCGAGGACAGCTGGAATGTGCTGAGCGCGGGCCTGGCTCAGCTGGCCAAGGGCAAGGGCGACATCCTGCTGCAGCTCGCCGATCTCTACGACGGCCGCGGCAAGGACGGCACCTACGACAATTCGCAGGACGCGTTCCTGGCCATCCACTGCGTCGACGATCCGGCCATCAAGGACCGCGCCGAAACCGATGAGCAGGACGCCGAATACCGTAAGGTTGCCCCGTTCCTCGACGACGGCCACGCCACCGGGCAGGCGCCGCTCGAGATGTGCGCGTTCTGGCCCGTGCCCAACAGCGGCTCCCCGCACAACATTTCCGCACCGGGCCTGCCCAAGACCGTCGTCATCTCCACGACCGCGGATCCGGCCACGCCGTATCAGGCCGGTGTCGATCTGGCCCATCAGCTGAGCGCGGCGCTGATCACCAACAAGGGAACCCGGCACACGGCATTCCTCTCCGGCGGCGTGCCGTGCGTCGACGATGCCGTATTCGCCTACCTCACGGACCTGAAGACACCCCCGGAAGGGCTCACCTGCGGCTGACGCCACACATGCGGACCGGCGGTTGTTGCACGATGTAACACGGATTTAACCGCGGGTGCCTACGCTCGCGCGTATGGATCGCCAGAAGGAATTCGTGCTGCGGACGCTCGAGGAGCGGGACATCCGCTTCGTGCGACTCTGGTTCACCGACGTCCTGGGATATCTGAAGTCGGTGGCGATCGCCCCCGCGGAGCTGGAAGGCGCCTTCGAGGAGGGCATCGGATTCGACGGCTCGGCGATCGAGGGCTTCGCCCGGGTGTCGGAGGCCGATATGGTCGCCAAGCCCGATCCGTCGACGTTCCAGGTGCTGCCCTGGTCCACCAGCAAGGGCCATCAGCATTCGGCGCGCATGTTCTGCGATATCGCGATGCCCGACGGATCGCCGTCGTGGGCCGATCCGCGCCACGTGCTGCGCCGACAGTTGAACAAGGCCGGTGACCTGGGCTTCAGCTGCTACGTGCATCCGGAGATCGAATTCTTCCTGATCCGTTCGGCACTCAAGGAGGGCCGCCCGGTGCCCGCCGACAACGGCGGGTTCTTCGACCAGGCCGTGCACGACGAGGCGCCGAACTTCCGCCGCCACGCCATCGACGCGCTCGAATCGATGGGTATCTCGGTGGAGTTCAGCCACCACGAGGGTGCGCCCGGCCAGCAGGAGATCGACCTGCGCTACGCCGACGCGCTGTCGATGGCCGACAACGTGATGACCTTCCGCTACCTCATCAAAGAGGTCGCCATCGACGAGGGCGTGCGGGCCTCGTTCATGCCCAAACCCTTCTCCGACCACCCGGGTTCGGCCATGCACACCCACATGAGCCTGTTCGAGGGTGAGCACAACGCCTTCGCCGATCCCGACGACCCGAACAACCTGTCCGAGACCGCGCGCGCGTTCATCGCGGGCATTCTCGAACACGCCAACGAGATCAGCGCCGTCACCAACCAGTGGGTGAACTCCTACAAGCGCCTGATCCACGGCGGCGAGGCGCCGACCGCCGCGTCCTGGGGCCGGTCGAATCGTTCTGCGCTGGTCCGCGTTCCGATGTACACGCCGAACAAGCAGTCCTCGCGGCGGGTCGAGATCCGCAGCCCTGATTCCGCCTGCAATCCGTATCTGGCCTTCGCGGTGCTGCTGGCCGCGGGCCTGCGCGGCATCGAGAAGGGGTACACGCTGCCGCCCGAGGCCGAGGACGACGTGTGGTCGCTGACCACCGCCGAACGTCGCGCGATGGGCTTTCGCGAGCTGCCCTCGACCCTGGACGAGGCGCTGCGGGCGATGGAACGGTCGGAACTGGTCGCCGAAACCCTCGGCGAGCACGTGTTCGACTTCTTCCTGCGCAACAAGCGCCACGAGTGGGCCACCTACCGCGCCCAGGTCACGCCGTGGGAGCTGGGCGAGTACCTGACACTGTGATCGGCTGTGCGAGACCGGCTTCGGCCGGTCTCGCACCGACGATCGGCGAGCAGGTTAGGTTGTCCCGGTGAACGCGCCTGTATCGGTGGCCGACCAGCCACTGCCACCGCTGATCGACTGGGCCACCGCGGAACTCGCGAACCTGGGGCTGACCGTGACCGGTGCGCAGGAGATGCGGCGGCGGGACTGGACGCTGCTCGCGCGCATCGACACCGACGGCGGAGCCGTCTGGGCGAAGGCGAGTGCGCGTGCGTTCGCCCACGAGGGCCCGCTGCTGGCGGCGCTGGATCGGATCGTTCCGGGTTCGGTGCCGAAACCCCTTGCGGTACAGCGTGAGAAGGGGTGGTTCCTGGGAAGCGACGGTGGCGAGACCATGCGGACCGGACCGCTCGACCGGCAGTTCACCCTCGACGGCACCGACGCGCCGCCACCGCGGCCGCCGGGCTGGGAATCGGTGCTGCGCTCCTACGCGGCCCTGCAGCACACCCTGTGCACGCACGCGGAGTCGTTGCGCGACACCGGAACTCCGCATCTGCCACCGGCGCGTCTGATCGAGGTCTACCACCATTTCGCCGATCGAGCCCCGGGACTGGAGCACGCGATCGAGTCGGCCGCCGCCGAACTCGCGCAGTACGACCGGCTGAGCGTGGAACACAACGACCTGTATCCGGGCCACGTCTTCCGCACCACCGCCGCGGTGTTCGACTGGGGCGATGCACTGCTCACCCATCCCTTCCTGTCCGTGCGCACGTTCCGGGACCCGCAGCGAGCGGCTTATTTCGACGCCTGGCGCGAACTGGCCACCGTCACCGACCGCGAGATCGAGCTGGCCGAACGCCTCGCGCCCCTGACCACCCTGCATTCGTGGCTGACCATCGACACCGCGCCGGGCCGCCCGGCCGAACGATTCGCGCCCTTCGTCACCGAGATGCTGGACCAGCTGCGCGCGAACTTCGCCTGAGCCACGCGGGCACCCGCGGCGAGGTGGCAGACTCGTAGGTCGACAGCAGGAACTTCGGATGAACTCCGGAATCGAACAAAGGGAACAGATGTCGCAGAGCCGTTGGATGACTCGCGGAGCGCTCGCCGTCGGTGCGGCGCTGGCCGTCGCGCTGGTCGCCGGATGTGGTGGCGCAAGCACGGGTTCGGCCGGGCCCGAGAAATCCGGCGCCTCGGCGACGTCGACGGCCGCACGCCCCAGCGGTTCGGCCGGCGTCACCGCCAAACCGGGGCAGACCAGTCCCGTGCAGGTTCCCGACCCGGTCGCGCAGAAGCTGTGCGACGCCATCTCCCCGCAGCTGTCGGACTGGCGGGTGCAGGGCCCGACGCTGGGGAAGGTGGCGCTCAACATCACGGTGCACCAGTGGGCCGCGGAGAACGGCGGTATCAACCTCGCGGTGCTCGGCGACAAGGCCGTGGTGGACCGGATCACCACCAAGACCTGCTCGGATACTCGTACTCAGGCGCTGCAGGCGCTGGAGCTGCCCGATCTCGCCTCGGGAATCGCCTTCTGATGCGCACCCTGTACCCGCCGCTGGAGCCCTACCGTGAGGGCATGCTCGACGTCGGCGACGGGCAGCACCTCTACTGGGAGGAGTCGGGCAACCCCGAGGGCAAACCGGTGGTGTTCCTGCACGGCGGCCCGGGTGGCGGCACCAATTCGACGCACCGCCAATTCTTCGATCCCGCCGCCTACCGGATCGTGCTGTTCGATCAGCGCGGCTGCGGGCATTCGACGCCACATGTGGCCGACAGGGCGAGCCTGGAGGTCAACACCACCTGGCATCTGGTCGCCGATATCGAACGGCTGCGCACCCATCTGGGTATCGAGCGCTGGCAGGTTTTCGGCGGGTCCTGGGGTTCGACACTGGCGCTGGCCTACGCCCAGACCCACCCCGAGCGCGTCACGGAGATGGTGCTGCGGGGCGTTTTCCTGTTGCGGCGCAAGGAAATCGACTGGTACTACAACGGTGCCGCCGGATTCGTCTATCCCGACGAGTGGGAGAAGTACCTGGCGCCGATTCCGGAGGCCGAGCGCGACGGGGATCTGGTGGCGGCCTATCACCGGCTGCTGCACTCCCCCGACGACGAGGTGGCGACAGCCGCCGCGGTGGCGTGGTCCAGTTGGGAAGGTGCGACGAGTTCGCTACTGCCGCAACCGGAACGGGTCGCCGAATCCGCCGAACCCCGCTTCGCACTGGCCTTCGCCCGCATCGAGAACCACTACTTCGTGCACGGCGGATTCCTGGAAGAGGGCCAACTGCTGCGCGATGTCGACCGGATCGCGCATATTCCGGTGGTGATCGTGCAGGGCCGCCACGATGTCGTCTGCCCGGCGGTCAGCGCCTGGGATCTGCATCGGGCCTGGCCCGGTTCGCGACTGCATCTGGTGTCCGAGGCCGGACATGCCGCGGCCGAGCCCGGCACCACCCATCATCTGATCGAGGCCACCGACGAATTCCGGGATCGGCGATGAGCGGGGCGGCCGGTCCCGCCGTCGTCGCCGCCCTCGGCGAGGACGTGGACCGGCTGCTGGCCGCGGAGCCGAAGGTCCGCGCCGACGAATCGGATTCGGTACATCAGATGCGGGTCGCCACCCGCCGGCTGCGGTCGGTGCTGCGGTCGTATCGGAAAGTGTTCCACCGCGACGAGATAGACGCGATCCGTGCCGAATTGCGCTGGCTGGCGGGCCTGCTCGGCATCGCCCGCGACGCCGAGGTGCGCGCCGACCGGTTCGCCGCGCTGCTGGACGAATACCCCGATGTGCAACGCCATCTCGGGCGACGGCTGGTGAGCGCGGAACGCGCGGCCTACACCGACGCCCACCGCACCGTGCTGCGCGAACTCGACGGTGAGCGCTACGGGCTGCTGCGGGCACGAGTGGTCGGCCTGCGCACCGATCCCCCGTTGCGCCGCACACACGCCCGCCGCGATGCCGACCGGGTGTTCACCGCGGCCGTGCGCGCGGACCTGCGCCGGCTGAAAGCACGCGTCGACGCGGAACGAGATGTCGAGGAGGCCGACCGCGTGGAGGCGCTGCACGATATCCGCAAGGCCGCCAAGCGTTTACGCTACAGCGCCGAAGCGGCTACCGATGTTCTCGACGGCCCCGCCGAGGACCTGGCCCGCCGCGCGAAGAAGGTGCAGGGCGTCCTGGGCGATCACCGCGACGCCATCGAGGCGCTGGCCACCATCACCGCCCGTGCCGAGATCGTCCGCGACCACGGCGCCGATACCGCCCCCTACGAATTGCTGTGCGCCGCAGAGGTGGAAGCCGCACGCACCGCCCTCGCCCAGTACCCGACCCTCATCGAATTCCTGAACTACGACTACCTGTCCTGATCGGCGCCCTCGCGCGCATCCGCCGGAAAGGTGAAGCCCACCACGCGTTTATCGGGATCCGCGATGTCCAGGCGCACGCGCACCCGCCGGCCCTCCGGCGGCGATCCGGTGCATTTGGCGAGCACCGGCGGCTCGGCGACGAAGATTTCGGCGGATCGGTTGCCGTTGCCCTCGCGAATGACCACCGCCTCGAAGGTGTCGCCCAGACGTGGTGCGAGAACGGTGGATTCGGTGAGGTCGATGCACGCGCGTTCGAGTTTGCCGCCGACCGCGTCGCTGCGCCGCATCGTATCCGCGGCGGCGCCGAGTCCGTCGCGAACCCAGTGCGGTACCGGGGTGCCGGCGCAGCGAGCCAGGCAGATTTCGGTGGCGTACCGGTCGGCGAGGCGGCGCAGCGGCGCCGTCACATGGGCGTAGGCCGCGCCGATGCCGCTGTGCTGCACCACATCCGGCGCTTCACCGTCGAGCACGGTGTAGGACGCGCCGCGCAGCAGGCTGGTCGCCTCGGAGTTGAGCACCAGCGCGGCGGGGGTGTTCGGATCCAGTCCGGCCAGCATCCGGCCCACCGGCATCCCGGCGGGCCAGGGCACGCCGAGCGCGGCGGCGGTGCGGCGCATGGACGCGATCGCAGAGGCCGGTGGCGCGGGCATGGTGCGCAACAGTCCGATGCGAGCGTCGGAATCGTTGTCCGCCAGCATGATCCGGGCCGCGCAGATGCCGGTGAGCAGGGAGACCTGTTCGTTCCAGTCGTCGGCGGCGGTGCGCGGTTCGACCGCCAACTGCCAGTGTTCGGTGTCGTGGTCGCGCCCGTCGGGGATCACCGATTGCGCGGGCAGCCGCAGTTCGATCGCGCCGCGGGCCAGGCCGGCCTCGATGCGCAGGCGGCCGAACTCCGGCAGTGCGGCGATCGAGGGGTGCAGGCGGCCGGCGCCGGCGTCGGCCTGGACGCCGGGATAGTCGAGGCGGGCGCGGGAACGAACCAGGGCGCGCTGCACCGAAAAGCGTTGCGGCTCTGCCTTGTCGTCACAGTCGATGGTCCACAGGGCGGCCGGACGAACCGCCCCGGGCAGCAGACTGGCCGACCCTTCCGAGAGCACCGGCGGATGCAGCGGCACGATGCCGTCGGGGAGATAGAAGCTTTGCCCCCTTGCGAGGGATTCCCGCGCGAGCGCGCCGTCGGGCGCGACCACCGCGCCCACATCGGCGATGGCGTAGTGCAGCAGGAATCCGGTCGGGGTGCGTTCGAGATGCAGCGCCTGGTCGAGATCCATGGCGCCGGGTGGGTCGATCGTCACGAACGGGATGTCGGTGCGATCGGCCCGGACGCCCGCGAACGCATCGGCTGCGTCGCGGGCCTCCGAGACCGCCTCGGACGGATATTCCGAGGCGAGTCCGAATTCGGATCGCACGACACCGAAGTCCACCGGTGCCGAGACGATCCTGGGATGCAGTTCCACGCGGGGCGCTGAACCTTACTTGAGCGCCAGCATGGTGCCGTTCAGCTGATCGAACGGACCGTACACGGTGAAGACGACGCGGCCGTCGGGGTACTGCGACGACAGGGTCGCCGCGGCATCGAGAGCCTGGCCGAACGAGGCCGCCGACGGGTGCGGCAGGACCGCGATCGTCTGGCCGACATGGGACTGGTGGACCCACTGGGTGTCACCCGGGCTGAGGTCCACCTGGACGCCACCCGGCAGCGGAGTGACCGCGACCGCGGACGCCGATCCCGCGCCCAGCACCGCAACACCCGACGCAGCTGCGGCGATCAACGCACCGGCCGCCAACTTGCGAACTACTCGCATATATACAGAACCTGCTTTCCGACACTCGTAGCACCCATAGCCACTGCCACCCCCGGCAGCGACACTTCCAACGGCCAACACTTTATGACGTCGATCACGGTTCCGGCCACTCCGGGGCGGTTCGTCGCACGGGACACGCCGAGACCAGGCGATTCGCCCGCATTTGCCGAGAATGCGCCCGCCCACCGGACCGGGCGTGAACCGAGGCGTGGACCGCGCCAACCGTCGGTGCCTGCGATTTCGCGCTCACCCACCGCGACGGCGGCAATGCGGTTTCTCCGAGTGCAACGGGGGTCGACGAATCGGCTCGAGTACGGCCCGCAACGATCGTCGAACCAGATCATTCCGGAAGGAAATAGCACACCATTCAGAGCGAACAGTCATAACTCGGACGACTCGGACCTACGTCCAGATCACGCTACCGTACGCCGAATCGGCCCGTCGAGTCCGTTTTCCGCTGGGCCTGCGACTGTCGGAGCGCGCTGTTACTGTTGCCGATGGTGACAGGCCACGGCGTACCCACGGATTCGGGGGTCCGTGCAGTAACGAGAGTGCGCCGCGCGGCGAGAGTCGTCGAGTAATAGTTCCTCGAGTACAAGGAGTTCCACACCGCATGTCGTCCATCGTCTTCGACTACCTGCTGCCTCTCGTCGGTCCCGAGCAGGCGGCCTACTGGGCCCAGATTCTGGTGATCAACCCCGCCGGCTGATCATCGCGCGACCGCACCCGGTGCCGGCGGCCCGCCGCGGGCACCGCATGCGGTCGCAAGGCCCGGCTTCGACGACGATCCGACACAGGAGGCCTCCACCATGACCACCGATCACGTCTGGTTCATCACCGGCGCCGGTAGCGGCTTCGGCCGTGCGATCGCGGAGGCGGTGCTGGCCGAGGGCGGCAGTGTGGTCGCCACCGCGCGCATACCCGAATCCCTTGCCGAGCTTCGAGATCGCGATCCGGAGCGGGTGCTCGTCGCACAGCTGGACGTCACCGATCCGGCGTCGATCACCGCGGCGGTCGAGGAGGCGCGAGTTCGGTTCGGCCGCATCGACGTTCTGGTCAACAACGCCGGGTACGGACTGCGCGGCGCGCTCGAGGAATGCGACGACGAGCAACTGCGCACCCTGATGGAAACCAATGTCTGGGGCCTGATTTCGGCCACCAAGGCGGTACTGCCGCTCATGCGGGCCCAGCGCAGCGGGCATATCGTGCAGCTGTCCTCGGTCGGCGGTGTGCGTGCCCGCCTCGGCGGAACCCCTTATGCGCTCAGCAAATTCGCGGTCGAAGGACTGTCGGAAGGTTTGTCGTACGAGGTCGCGCCGTTCGGCATCAAGGTCACCATCGTGGAGCCGGGACCGTTCCGCACCGACTTCGCCGGCCGGTCCATCCAGTGGGCCGAACCGATGCCCGAATACACACCGATCTTCGCCGAGGAACGTGAGCGCTTCCAGGCTCAGGACGGCGCCCAGCCCGGCGATCCGGCCCGAGCCGCCGCGGCCATTCTGCGCGCGGTCGCCATGGACGAACCGCCCTTGCGGCTGCCGCTCGGCCCCGAGGCCTTCGCCGGCATCCGCGCCACCCTGACCCAGCGCCTCACCGATCTGGACGAGCTCGAACCCTGGGCCGCCGACACCGGTTTCCGCTGATCACTCCCCTCGTCTCGACCGGAGGACCCGCCATGCTGTCCGCGGACGACCGCTTCGCGATCACCGACCTGATCAACCTGCACGGCCACCTGACCGACAACGGCGATTTCGACGGCTGGCCGGCGCTGTTCGCCGAGGATGTCGTCTACGACGTCACCGCCATAGGCGGCGGCGTCCTGGTCGGCATCCCCGCCTGCCGAGACGCCGCGCTCGCACTGGGCGAGAACAACCCCGTCGCCCACCACGTGACCAACATCGTCGTCAACGAGGTCGCCGACGGCACCGTCCGCGCCCTGTCCAAGGGTTTCGGCGTCCTGACCGACGGCACGGTCGGCAGCGTCACCTACGAGGACACCATCCAGCGCATCGGCGCCGGCTGGAAGATCACCCACCGCATCGTGCGCCCCCGGCGCACACCGCTGCACCCGTAGACGCGGGTCGCCGCCGACCGGCCGGCGGCCGAACCGCCGTGGCCGAATAGTGGCGAAATATGCGCTGAAGTGCTCGGCACGGGTGATCATGGGTGCATGACCGCGGAACCGCTACCGCACGCCCCCGGCCTGCGCCGCGCACTGGACGAAGCCGCCGGTATCGCGCGCGAGGCCGGCCACACCGCTCTCGACACCGAACACCTCGTCCTCGCGTCGCTGCGTCACCCGAGTTCGGCTGTCGCCCGGGCCTTCCAGCGCACCGGCGCCAATCTGGCGGCGATCTCGGACGCCTTGCACGAAACCCTGCGCAACGGGCCGTACCCGAATCCGACTCCCCATCCGGACAACGGCGAGGGCTGCGCGCGCTGACCGGGAAGGCCGGTCAGCGCAGCAGGGTTTCGTCGCCGACGGTGAACTCGGTGACCTGCGCTTCGCGGATCATCGCGCCCTGCTCGCCGGAGACGCCCGCGCCGCGGAATGCGTCCAGCGCCGCTCGGTCGCTCCACCGCTCCAGAATGTTGATGCGACCGGCGTCGACAAGGTCGGCCGACAACGCGAAGTCGAGGCATCCGGGGTTTTGCCGGGCGGCGACCACGACCTCCACGCAAGTCGCCAGATAACGGTCGCGATCGGCTGGGTCCACTCGCAGGTAACCGGTGACGATGATCTGCCGCGGCGTCGCATCCATGCGTTCAGCGTCGCACGCCGCGAACGAGAATCCCCGGAGGGGACGAGTCGGTCTGTAAGCCGGATCCTGTTCCCGGTTCGCACCGGGAGGCGACCATCCATCTGGGTGCACCGTCACCGGGCACCTCGAGCAGCCAACCCGCAGGCTCGGGCGAGCAGCCCTCGGGCACCTGCGCAGCCGCACTCGCGAGAGTGCGACCTTCGACCTTGCTCCGGGCGGGGTTTACCGAGCCGCCCCGGTCACCCGGGGCGCTGGTGCGCTCTTACCGCACCGTTTCACCCTTACCGGCGGACCTCCGGAGAGACCGCCGGCGGTCTGTTTTCTGTGGCACTGTCCCGCGGGTCACCCCGGGTTGCCGTTAACAACCGCCCTGCTCTGTGGAGTCCGGACTTTCCTCGGCGACGGGCAGCGGCACAGCCGTGCCCGTTCCCGTCGACGCGGTCGCCCGACCGACTCGTCGCGCACCATTGTGCCGTGCGAGCGCCGACGAGCAAAGCCGGCGACTGTCGGCCTCCGAGCCGCCACGGCGCTCATGCCGGGAGCATCGCGAGAAATTCGCCGACAGCCTCGCCGAAACCGTCCGGATCGTTGGCGTAGACGAAGTGGTCGGTGTCCAGTTCGACCATCCGGGTATTCGGCCGGCGCTCGATCATCGCCTCGGCCTGTTCGCGCGGAATCACTCCGTGGGCCGCCCGGATGAGCAGGGCGGGGCAGACGCTCGACGTCCAGTCGGCCCAGTGGTCGCCGTGCACCTGATCCTCGGAGGCGACCATGTCGCCAGGATGGAACGGCAGGCTCCAGCGGCCATCCGCCCGTTCGCGCACGACGTCGGCGAAGTGGGCACCCATCGGCCCCATCGCCTCGACGAGCGCCGCACGGGTGGGCGCCTCGTAGGGCAGAGCCAGCACGAAGTGCAACGGGTTGCGCCCGTCGAGGCCGAGGCTGACGGCGCCGTCGACGTCGATGAAGGCCTCGACCCGCTCCGGATGGCGGGCAGCGAACTGGTATGCGTTGATACCGCCGAGAGAATGGCCCAGCAGCACGACACTGCCGAGTCCGAGATGGTCCAGCAACGCCGCGATATCGGCGATGTATCCGGCGCGAGAATAGTCCCCGGCACGGTCGGAGAAACCGTGCCCGCGCTGGTCGAGCGCGATCAGCCGCCAGCGGTCCCCCAGCCGCTCCCCCAGGTCGGTGAAGCTCGCCGCATTCGACATATGGCCGTGCAGTGCCAGCAGCGGGCGACCGGCTCCACCGAAGTCCAGATAGGACAGGCGCCGGCCGTTCACCTCGAAAGTCGCTCGGGTAACAGTCATTTCAGATCTCCTTCGCACTCGCTCGAAGGCAACGGTAGCTACTTTCAGACAGATGTGCAAGACGCTTGTCTTACACATCTGTCCCGCGAGGCGGTCGAATAGTCCCGGGCGGACGCGAGCACCGGCCGAGTCGTGGCGCGGTACCGCTGGTTACGCATACAGTGAAGCGCGCATTCGCCGTCGAGCGCGCATACTCGCCGGCGAACCGACGGCACAGAAGGGCAGCGCGCATGGGGTTCGGCGACTTCCAGAACGAGATCTACTTCCAGGGGCTGCGCGGCGTCGTACCGGAGTACCCGGTCGCGTTCGCCGAACTCGAACAGCGCGCGCAGGCGGCCATGCCGCCCTCGATCTGGTCGTATGTGGCCGGCGGCGCGGGCGACGAGCGCACCCAGCGCGCCAATGTCGCCGCCTTCGACCACTGGGGGCTCATCCCCCGTATGTTCGTCGGCGCGAAGGAGCGCGACCTGTCGGTCGACCTGTTCGGAATGACGCTTCCCACACCGCTTTTCATGGCCCCGGTGGGCGTGATCGGCCTCTGCGCCCAGGACGGCCACGGCGATCTGGCGACCGCTCGCGCCGCCGCCCGCAGCGGCGTGCCGATGGTCGCCTCGACCCTCACCGTCGATCCGCTCGAGGACGTCGCCGCCGAATTCGGTGACACCCCGGGCTTTTTCCAGCTCTACACGCCCACCGACCGCGATCTCGCGGCGAGCCTGGTGCATCGGGCGGAGCAGGCCGGTTACCGGGGCATCGTCGTCACCCTCGACACCTGGATCACGGGCTGGCGGCCGCGCGATCTGTCCACCGGCAACTTCCCGCAACTGCGCGGGCACTGCCTCGCCAACTATTTCACCGATCCGGTCTTCCTCTCCGGACTGCAGCGCTCACCGGAGGAGGATCCGATGAGCGCGGTGCTGCGGTGGGTGCAACTGTTCGGCAACCCGCTGCGCTGGGAGGATCTGGCCTGGCTGCGCTCGCTCACCGATCTGCCCTTGATCGTCAAGGGAATCTGCCATCCCGACGATGTGCGCCGGGCCCGCGACGGTGGCGTGGACGGCATCTACTGCTCGAATCACGGTGGGCGCCAAGCCAATGGCGGACTGCCCGCACTGGATGTGTTGCCCGAGGTCGTCGCCGCGGCCGACGGTCTGCCGGTGCTGTTCGACTCCGGAATCCGCAGTGGCGCGGACGTCGTCAAGGCGCTCGCACTGGGCGCCACCGCGGTTGGAGTGGGCCGGCCCTACGCCTACGGTCTGGCGCTCGGCGGCGTGGACGGAATCGTGCACGTCCTGCGCACTCTGTTGGCGGAAGCGGACCTGATCATGGCGGTCGACGGCTACCCGGCGCTGAAGGATCTGACTCGCGAGTGTTTGCGTTCCGTTCACCGGTAATCGTGCCCTGAGCGGGGATCCACGTCTGCGGCCGGGCGCGCGACCCAGTACGGTATTCGCCCATGGAGCGTGTCGAGGTGGGGTTCGGTTCGGGAAGCGAACAGTGTGCAGCGTGGCTCTATCTTCCGGACGGCCCGCCCAAACCGCGTCCACTGGTCATCATGGGGCACGGGCTGGGTGCGAACCGGGAAATGGGTCTGGATCGCTACGCACGCCGGTTCGCCGCGGCCGGAATGGGCGTGCTGGTCTTCGATTACCGGCATTTCGGCGCCAGCGGTGGTGAACCGCGCCAGCTGATCAACATCGCACGCCAGCGCGACGACTGGCGCGCCGCGATCGCCTTCGCCCGCACCCTCAAGGGTTTCGACGCGACCCGAATCGCGTTGTGGGGCAGTTCGTTCGGCGGCGGGCACGTGCTGTCCATCGCGCACGAGGACGACTATCTGGCCGCGGTCGTGGCGCAGTGCCCGTTCACCAGCGGCTGGTCCTCGGCGATGGCGAAGGGGCCGATCAACCTCGCCAAAACCGGCACTCTCGCGCTCGTCGACCTCCTCGTGGGTCCGATCCGCCGCAAGCCGGTGGGCGTGCGACTGGCCGGGCGCAAGCGTTCGGCGGCGTTGATGAGCGCCTCGGACGTGCCCGAGGGTTTCGGCCGCCTCGCCGAGGAGAGCGCGCAGTACCAGCCGAAAGTTGCTGCCCGCGTGGGTATGTCGGCGATGTTCGATGCACCGTGGCGGCGCACCAAGGCCATCAAGGTGCCGGTGTTCTACGCGGTGTGCGACAACGATTCGGTCGCGCCGGTGGGTCCGACGCTCAAGGCCGCCGAGCGCACCAAACACGGCATCGTGAAGCGATACCCGATCGGGCACTTCGACATCTACTTCGACGACTGGTTCGAGAAGGCCGTCTACGACCAGACCGAATTCCTGGTGTCGGTGCTGCGCCCCTGAACGCCCCACATTCACACACCACCCCGAACACCGAGCCCTGAACACTGGTGGGGAACGCCGCGGTACCGGACCCGGTGCCCCAACCGGTGTTCAGAGGTACGAGGTGTCGTTGACCAGCCGCACCGACGATCCGCCGTCGGGATAGAACTCGGCGATCGACAGCGACGCCAGATCCAGGTGCAGCCGGTACAGCAGTGACGGGCCGACTTCCAGGGCCAATTGCAGCAGCGTCTTGATCGGCGTCACGTGGCTGACCACGACGACGTTCTGCCCCGGATACAGCGCCAGCAGATCGCGGCGCGCGGCCTCGACCCGTTCGCGCACCTGAGTGAAGCTCTCACCGCCGGGAGCGGGCAGCGACGGATCACCTAGCCAGCGCTGATGCAGTTCCGGGTCCCGTTGCGCCGCTTCGGTGAACGTGAGACCTTCCCATTCGCCGAAGTCGGTTTCGGTCAGCGCGTCCAGGACCCGCACCGGCACGTCGAGCGCCTGGGCCGCGGCCTGCGCGGTCGCACGGGCCCGGCCCAGCGGCGAGCTCACGACCGCGGCGATATCGCCTTTCGCGGCAAGGTATTTCGCGGCACGAGCGGCCTGTTCGCGACCGAGCGCGGTGAGTTCCGGATTACCCCGGCCGGAATACCGTCGCTCCACGGACAATTCGGTCTGACCGTGACGCAGCAGCAACAGCCGGGTCGGCCGCCCTCGGGCGCCGGTCCAGCCCGGGCCGGGCGCCGGGGCCGTCTCCTGCACGACCGGATCCTCGTGCGCGGCACGGGCATCGGCCGCTTCATCGATCCAGCTCGGCAGCTCGGCTTCGACGCCGCGTGCCGAATCCTGGGCAGCCGATTCCGGTTCGGCCACACTGTCGATCATCGGCCGCTCGGTATCCGCCTCGCGCACCTCGGCGACCACCACCGCATCGTCCATGGCCTCGTTGGCAAGCCGATCGGCATGCGAATTCTGCTCGCGCGGAATCCATTGGAAGCCCACCCGATCGAAGCCGGCGACCAGCTGCCGGGCGCGCTCGGCGAGGGGAATCATGGCCGCGTGCTTGACCTTCCAGCGTCCCGACATCTGCTCGACGACGAGTTTGGAATCCATCCGCACCTCGACGGTGCGCGCGCCCAGTTCGGCGGCGGCCGCCAAACCCGCGATGAGACCGCGGTATTCGGCGACATTGTTCGTGGTGACGCCGAGATATTCGCGACGTTCGGCGAGGATCGTGGCGCGGTCGGAATCCCAGATCACCGCGCCGTAGCCGGCGGGGCCGGGATTACCTCGCGAGCCGCCGTCGGCCTCGACGATCACCGTGCGTACCGTCATCGCCGGCCCGTCACAATCCGGACTGCTTGGTGCGCACCATGATCGCACCGCATTCGGGACAGCGGACCACGACCTGCGGATCGGTTTTGGCGATCCGGGCGATCTCGCCGCGGTCGAGTTCGATCCGGCAGGCGCCACACCGGCGGGCCTGCAGCAGCGCCGCGCCGACGCCGTGCTGGGCGCGCTGCTTGTCGTAGATCGCGAGCAGCTCGTCCGGGAATCCGGCGAGCAGCTGTTCGCGATCGGTGCCGCAGCGCTGCGCGGCCACGTCCAGGTCGGCGACCGCGTCGTCGCGACGGCTCTGCGCCAGGGTCAGATCCTCCTCGGCGCGCGAGAGGTTGGCGCCCGCGTGCTGGTGATCGGCCTCGGCCGCCTCGCGCCGCTCCATCACCTCGAGCAGTTCGTCCTCGAGGACCCCGCGCCGGCGTTCCAGGCTGCCGAGTTCGTGCTGCAACTCCGAGAGCTGCTTCGCACCCACGTTGCCGCCCTCGAGCATGCCGCGATCGCGCGCTTCGCGTTTGCGCACGGCGTCGATCTCGCCCTCGAGTTTGCGAATGTCACGGTCGAGATCGTCGAGCTGGATCTCGACCTTGACCGCCGCATCCTTGCGGTCGGTGCGTTCGGCTTCCAGCCGCTGCACTTCCTGCTGTTCGGGCAGCACCTTGCGGCGATGCGCGATCCGCGTCAACTCGGCGTCGACGGCCGCGAGGTCGAGCAGTTTGGCCTGGATCGGTGGTTCGACATTCAACGCGGGACGTACTCCTCGACACTATGGACGGTTGCGGGGCGACGGGCAGCGGGTGCGCGACGCCGGTGCTCAACCGTACTCTGCCCACGGCCGGTTTCGCCCCAACCCCGCATCGCCCGCCCGCGACCACCGGATACGCGGCCGAACGCGGTGTGCCGGGGTGGCGCGGGTGCCGGTTCGCAGCCCACCGACAACTCGAGTGCGGTGCCGCCGCCACTGTGACACTCTGACCGGATGGCCGAACATCGCTATCGCGTGGACGTGGTGTGGACCGGCGCCACCACCGACTACCGCTCGTATTCGCGCAATCACGAGGTGCTCGCCGAGGGGCGGCCGCCGCTGCAGGGCTCGGCGGACCCTCTCGTCGGCCGGGGCGACGCGACCCGCTGGAATCCCGAGCAACTCCTGGTCGCCTCGCTCTCGGAGTGCCACATGCTGTGGTACCTGCATCTGTGCGTCGAGGCCGGAATCGTGGTGATCGACTATCTCGACGAGGCCGAAGGCGTGATGAACGACCACCGCTTCGAACACGTCACCCTGCGCCCGCGCGTCACCATCACCGATGCCGCTCTGGCCGAGCAGGCTCGCGCCCTCCACGCGGAGGCGCACAAGCGCTGCTTCATCGCCAACTCGGTCAATTTCCCGGTCGACCACGAGCCCGACATCCGGGTCGAGTGAATCGGCGCCGGTCATAGCTTTCGGGCGGACGGACCGAGAGTGCGATTTCGCCGAGGAAACATCGGGCTCGCCACCGATGCAACGCGCTGCGTGCCCGACGGTTATCGGCCTGCGGGTCGAAGCTGTTCGCGTCAGTCGTCGGCGGCGCCCAGAGTCCACGGGTCGGTGCGCAGGGTGCTGACCCGGGTTTCCACTCCCGGAAGGGCTTCCCGCACAACGCCTTCCGCTTGGGCGCACCAGGGGAATTCACTGGCCCAATGGGCGACGTCGACGAGTGCGGGGCCGCCCGCGCGCAGGTGTTCGTCGGCGGGATGGTGGCGCAGGTCGGCGGTGACGTAGGCGTCGACGCCGAGCTTCGCGACCGTGCCCAGGAAGGAATCGCCGGCGCCACCGCACACCGCGACGGTGCGGATCTCACGGTCGGGATCGCCGGCCGCCCGCACACCCCACGCGGTGCCGGGCAGGGCAGCGCGCACGCGAGCGGTGAAGGCGCGCAACGTTTCCGATTCCGGCAGGGTGCCGATGCGGCCGAGGCCCTGCGCCGAAGGCAGCGCCGCGCGTTCGGTGACGTCGAAGGCCGGTTCCTCGTAGGGGTGGGCGGCGCGGAGCGCGGCCAGCACCGCGGCGCGGGCCGAGGGCGGCGCCACCACCTCGACGCGGTCCTCCTCGACGAATTCCAGGTCGCCGACCTGCCCGATCGCCGGATTCGCTCCCGCCATCGGCCGGAACTGCCCGGTTCCCGGCACCCGCCAGCCACATTCGCGATAGAACCCGGCGCCACCCGCGCCCGCCTCGAACATCGCCGCCAGCACCGCGTCGGTGTGTGCGCGTGGAACGAACACCACCCAGGTGTCCACCGGCGCCACCGATTTCTGCTCCAGCGGCCCGGTCACCGTCAACCCGAGTGTGTGGGCGAGGGCGTCCGACACTCCGGGATCGGCCGAATCGGCGTTGGTATGCGCGGTGAACAACGCACAGTCGTTGCGGATCAGCCGATGCAGCAGCGCGCCCTTCGGCGTACTCGCGGCCACGGTGTCGACCCCGCGCAACAGCAGCGGATGGTGCACGACCAAAGCCTGTGCGCCCCAACCGATCGCCTCGTCGACCACGGCGGCGGTGGCGTCGACCGCGAACAGCACCCGCGAGACGGAGGCCGCGGGATCACCACAGACCAGCCCCACCGAATCCCAGGACTCCGCCAGCCGAGGCGGATACGCGCCGTCGAGGACACCGATCAAGTCCTTCAGCGTCACAACAGAATTCGTCGCTGTCACCACCGCACCTCCACCGTTTCGCCGTTCCGGTCATTATCCACTCCGATGCCGCCTGCCGGGCCGGACCGCGCCGCGTGCCCCACTGGCCGCCGCCTGGGAGCGGGGCAACCGGGCAGCCGGGCGTTCGGACGCCGCGTCGAGCTTCACAGCCCGACGGCCTCGATCGCGGCGATCAAACGATCGACGGCGTCGTGGTCGCGGACCGCCAGGCGCAGAAATTCGTTGCCGAGCCCGGGGAAGGTGTCGCCCCGCCGGACACCGATGTTCTTGTCCGCCAGTTGTTTCCGCAACAGCTCACCATCGGGCACGCGGATCAGCAGGAAGGGACCGGCGGCCGGTTCGTGCACCTCGATACCTAGGGCGCGCAGGCGAGGGATCATCGCCTCCCGTTCGGCCACGATCCGGACCGCACTCGCCTCGGCTTCGGCGATCGCATGCGTTTCACAGGTCGCCGCGATCGCCTCGAGCTGCAGTGTGCCGAGGGGCCAATGCGGGCGACCGTGGTTCAACTTGGCCAGCAGTTCGGGCGGCCCCAGCAGATATCCGCACCGCAGGCCGGCCAGGGCCCAGGTCTTGGTCAGGCTGCGTAAAACCAGGACATCCGGATAAGGCTGTCTCGCAAGCGTTTCCGGCTCACCGGGCACCGCGTCGGCGAACGCCTCGTCGACCACCACGATCCGACCGGGCCGCCGTAGCGATTCGATCACCGCGCGAGGATGCAGCACCGAGGTCGGATTGGTCGGATTACCGAGCACCACCAGATCGGCGTCCTCGGGGACCCGAGCCCCCTCCAACTCGTAGGGCGACGCCAGCATCACCCGCACCACCGGAACATCCGCCTCACGCAGCGCGAGTTCCGGTTCGGTGAAGGACGGATGGATGACGGCCGCCAACCGCGACGCCAGCCGCGGCAACAGCGCGAACCCCTCCGCGGCCCCGGCCAGCAGCAGCACCTCCTCCGGCGCACGCCCGTGCCGTGCGGCCACGATCGTGCGCACCGCGTCGGCCTCCGTCTCGGACGGGTACCGCCCCAGTTCCGGCAAGCGCGCGGCCAGCCGCCGCAGCAACCACTCCGGCGGCGCGTCGCCGCGCACGTTCACCGCGAAGTCGAGCATCCCCGGCCGCACGTCGCGGTCCCCGTGATGCCGCAACGCCGAACAAACGAACTCCGGGCCACCCTCCCGCGCCCCACCCTCATGCGACGCAGCTCCGGGCACCCGCATCCTGTCGGCGCCCACGGCGAAACCCGCACGCGTCGCATCGGCGTCGGCCGCGGGTCCGCCCGGACGGTTATCGCTGGGGCGGCCCGGGCCTCGGTGCGACCGCGTGCCGGCGGTCGTGGGGGTGTCCTCGGGCACAGCCACCTACCCTACGTGGCCGCCGCCCGCACCGACCGGCCACAATGGGTGCGTGGGCGAGCTGCACGTGACCTTCATCTGCACCGGCAATATCTGCCGGTCGCCGATGGCCGAGAAGATCTTCGCCGCGCATCTGGAACGAGCCGGACTGGCCGATCGGGTGCGCGTGAGCAGCGCCGGCACCACCGCCTGGCACGTCGGCTCGGACGCCGACCCGCGCACCACCGCCCTGCTCACCCGGCACGGATATCCGATCGGGCACGTCGCGGCCATGATCGGGCCCGATCATCTCGACGCCGATCTGCTGATTGCCCTGGATTCCAACCACGATCGCGAACTGACCCGGCTGCGGATTCCGGAAGCGCGCCGGCGACTGCTGCGCAGCTTCGACCCCGCCGCCGACGATCACGACGTCCCCGATCCCTACTACGGCGACGACACCGATTTCGAGCTGGTGCGCGCGCAGATCGAGGCAGCGGTTCCGGCGCTGCTGGCCTGGGTGCGCGAACAACTCGGCGAACCCGCGACGACCGGACCGCGGCAATGAACCTCCTGCGCCGGCTCACCTTCCTGCTGCGGCCCAGCTGGGCGATTCTGGCGGTCGTCGTGGTCGCGTTCGCCTATCTGTGTTTCACCGTGCTCGCGCCCTGGCAGCTGGGCAAGAACACCTCGACGTCGCATCGCAACAACCTGATCGCCGCCTCCGTGAACGCCGACCCGGTTCCGGCGCAGAACCTGCTGAACACCGGCGAGGGCACACCACCGGCCGGGACGAATCCGGCCGACACCGAATGGCGGCGGGTCATCGCCACCGGTAGCTATGTGCCGAATTCGATGGTGGTCGAGCGTTTGCAGCGCCTCAACGATCAGCCCGCCTACGGGGTGCTGGCCGCGTTCCGGCTCGACGACGGCCGGGTCGTACTGGTCGATCGCGGCCTGATCGCGGCGGTGAACGGCTCCGATCTGCCGATGATCGCGGAACCGCCGTCGGGTCCGCAGCGCATCGAGGGGCGGGTCCGCCGATCCGAGGGCGTCGTCCCCGGTAAGGATCCGATGGTCCGCGACGGTCTGCGTCAGGTGTACTCGGTCGATACCGCTGCGCTCTCCACCGTTCTCGGCACGCCGCTGACCAGCTTCGCCACCGGTGAGCACGGCGGCTATCTGCAGTTGGACGCCGGCCAGCCCGGCGCCTTCACCCCGGAAGCACTCCCCCAGCTCGACGCGGGCCCGTATCTGTCCTACGGGCTGCAGTGGATCGCGTTCGGTGTCATGGCCCCGCTCGGCCTCGGCTACTTCGTCTACGCCGAAATCCGCGAACGCCGCCGCGACCGTGCCGCCACGGAGGCGGCCACACCGAGTGAACAGGTTCCGGCGATGAGTACAGCCGGATCGCCCGCTGCCGAATCAGCAAGTGCCGCAACCGAAGACATGAGCACGGCTGCGGCCGCCGCCCCCTCGGACCCAGCTCCGGAGGCGCACTCCGAGACCACGCCCGTATCCGACGAACCACCGGCGAAACCCCGCTCCACCGCGGACCGCCTCGCCGACCGTTACGGCAACGCCCGCCGCTGACCGGCTCGGCGCAGAATTCGCCCGCTTCGCTGGTGGACTGGCTCGATCAACCTATTTGGCTATAGATTGATATAGCTAGATCGACTCATGCGAGCGGAGAACCGGATGAACGCCATCCAGCAGGCTTACGATGCCGTCCAGCGATCGTGGACCGGACAGCAGTGGGATCTCTGGGCGGCCACCTGCGCCCGGGACTACGAGTTCGACACCGGCACCGGCCTGCGACTGGATCTCGCGGGCACCCTGGACTGGAGCCGCGCCTGGTTCACGGCGTTCCCGGACTACGCCGAGGGCATTCGCGCGCTCCACCCGGCGCCGAACTCGGCGGTCGCCGAACTGGTCGGCCGCGCCACCGCGGTGAACGACTTCGTCGTCGCCGGTGTGACAGTGCTTCCCGCGACCGGCCGGCGGTTCGAGATCGCCTATGCCAAAGTGCTGGTCTTCGACGACGACTTGAAGGTCGTGCGGGACCGGCAATACCTGGACACCGCGGCCCTACTCCGGCAATTCGGCCCGAACTGACCGGCGGCGGCCGAGCGCATACGCTGCCGCTGCCAGCGCGGCCGCCAGCTGCACTCCGTTCGATAATCGCACCGCTCGCCGCAGATCGGGCACCTGCGGAGTCCGCCCGCTGCCCAGCACCGGCCGCATCTCGACCCCGTGCCGGTATGCGGTCCGCCCACCCAGCGCGACGCCCAGCGCTCCGGCCATCGTGGCTTCGGCGACGCCCGCATTGGGGCTCGGATGTGATCGGGCGTCACGGCGCCACGCCCGCCACGCATCGCCGGGCCGGCCGCCCGCCAGCGGCGCGAGCGCGACGGTCAGCGCACCGCTCACCCGCGCGGGCAGCAGATTCGCGAGATCGTCGACGCGCGCGGCGGCCCAGCCGAAGTTACGGTACCGCTCGTTGCGATAGCCGATCATCGCGTCGAGGGTGTTGATCGCGCGGTAGCCCAACACGCCGGGCACACCCGCGATCGCGCCCCACACCAGCGGTGCGACGGTGGCGTCGGAGGTGTTCTCGGCGATGGATTCGACTGCGGCACGGGCCAATCCGTCGGCATCGAGCACCTCGGGATCGCGTCCGCACAGCGAGGGCAGCACCTCGCGCGCACCGCTCAACTCGCCCGCCTCCAACCGGTCCGCCATGTCGCGTCCGGTCCGGGCGAGCGTGGTGCCGCCGAGCGCGATCCAGGTGCCGATTGCGGTCATCACGACGGTGCCGAGCCCCGCGCGCAGGTCGGAACGCCCCGCCGCTGTTCGGGGGTCGGTGCACCCGTCCCGCTTACGACCGGTTGCGCCACCGCCCCTGCGCCGATCCGCTCCGGCCGAGGCCACCGCGCGGCGCCCACGGAGAGCTCCCGATCGCCGACCGGCGATTTCCGCACCGGCACCCAGCGCGACGACCCCGCCCACCAAGACGATCTCGTGCACGACCCCGGCGGCACGCGTATCGCGGTACCAGGGCGATTCCAGCGCGGCCGCCGCCGACCCGAACAGCGCCACCGGATGTCCCCGCCGCGGATCACCGAATATCCGATCCGCCGCGAATCCGATCAGCAGTCCCGCGGCCCGCGCCGTTCCATATCGCACCGGGCGAGACTATCGGCCGCGTCCGGCACCCCGATGTCACACTCGGCACCGCGGCGTCGTCACCATGGGGAAGCACCCGGGCGGCGGGCCCGCACGGCGAGACGAGGATGGCAGCTGTGACGACCGGACACGACGATATCGACCAGACCGAACTGGCACGGCAGTTCGAGGAGCACCGCCAGTATCTGCGCCGCGTGGCCTACAGCACGCTGGGCAGCCTCAGCGATGCCGACGATGTCGTGCAGGAGGCGTGGCTGCGGCTGCAACGCTGGTACGAAACCCGTTCTCCCGGTGATCGAATCGACAATCTGCGGGCCTGGCTGACCACCGTCACCGGACGCCTCGCCCTGGATCAGCTGGGTTCGGCCCGGGCGCGCCGCGAACAGTACGTCGGCGAATGGCTGCCCGAACCGGAGGTCACCAGCTGGGACGACCCGGCCGACCGCATCTCACAGGACGAGCGCGTCACCACCGCCCTGCTGGTGGTCCTCGAATCGCTCTCGCCCGCCGAACGCACCGCCTTCGTACTGCAGGACATCTTCGGCATGACAGGTCCCGAGGTCGCCGACGTGGTCGGCCGCACCCCCGCCGCCGTCCGCCAGCTCGCCTCCCGCGCCCGCAAACACGTCGAGGACGGCACCCCGCGCTTCCCGGCCTCCCGCGACGAACACGAGCGGGTGGTCTCGGCCTTCTCGACGGCGTGGCGGTCCGGCGATCTGAGCGGCCTGCTCGGCGTGCTCGACGAGAACGTCACCCTGACCGCCGACGGGGGCGGCCGGGTGCCGGCGATCCGGCAGCCGGTGCAGGGCGCCGAGCTGGTGGCCAAGCTGTACTTCGGCTGGTACCGCGCCGGAACCGGTGCGTGGGCGCGCATGGTTCAGGTCAACGGGCTGCCCGGGCTCATGGTGTTCGACGGCAACCACCTGGGAATCATGGCGTTCACCGTCGAAGAGGACCGCATCACCTCGATCGCGATCGTCCGCAACCCGGAGAAGTTGCACGATCTGCCCGAGGGCGAACCGGATTGGACGATGTGAGGCCGGGCCCGATCAGGCGCGGCTCGATCAGGCGCGCCACCTCGCGCCGGGACCGACCCCGACCAGGCCGTGCGCTCGCGCCACCGCCGTGGAATAGAGCTGTCCCGCATCGGCATTGAGGCCGGCCTCGAGCCCGGGGTCGGCCCGGCAGGCCTCCCGCCAGCCCAGATCGGCGATGGTCCGCACATACGGCAGGGTGGCGTTGGTCAACGCGACGGTGGCGGTGTGCGGGACCGCGCCGGGCATGTTCGCGACGCAGTAGAACAGCGAATTCGCCACGGCGAAGGTCGGTTCGGCGTGCGTGGTGGGATGCGAGCTCTGGAAACAACCGCCCTGGTCGATGGCGATATCGACCAGCACGGTCCCCGGCCGCATCCGCTGTACCAGGGTGTCCGGGACCAGTTGCGGCGCACGGGCTCCCGGCACCAGGACCGAACCGATCACCAGATCCGCGGCGAGGACGGCCCGCTCGATATCGGCGGCATTCGCGGCGAGCGGGGTGACGCGACCGGCGAACCGGACATCGAGTTCCCGCAATCGGACCGGATTGGTGTCGAGCACGATCACCCGCGCACCCATTCCGACCGCGACCGTCGCGGCACTCGTTCCGGCCACCCCGCCACCGATCACCACCACTTCCGCCGGCCGCACCCCTGGCACGCCGCCCAGCAATACCCCGGCACCACCTTCGGGCGCCATCAGGTGGTAGGCGCCGACCTGCGGTGCGAGTTTGCCCGCGATCTCGCTCATCGGTGTCAGCAGCGGCAGCGATCCGTCGGGTCCACGCACGGTTTCGTAGGCGATGGCGGTGATGCCGGAGGCCAGCACGGCGTCGGTGCATTTCCGGGAGGCCGCCAGGTGCAGGAAGGTGAACAGCACCTGCCCGGCGCGCATGCGTGAATATTCGGGCGCGACCGGCTCTTTCACCTTCAACACCAGTTCCGCCTCGTCCCACACCGCGTCGGCGGTCGCGGCGATGGTCGCCCCGGCGGCCGCGTAATCGGCGTCGGTGAATCCGGACTCGAGTCCGGCGCCGGATTCGATCAGCACCCGATGACCGTGCCGGGTGAGTTCGACGGCGCCGGCCGGGGCGAGGGCGACCCGGCTCTCCTGCGGTTTGATCTCGCGCGGAACCCCGATTCTCATACCGCCATCGTGGCCCTGATCCGGGCGCGGCGCCATGATCATGTGGCGGTGATTCGCCGAACCGCAACCAATTGGCAATCGATCCGCGCCCGGCCGCCCGCCGTCCTCGTCACACCGTGATCGACTCGCCGAGCGGCGGGATCCGCAACTGCTTCGCACGCCCGCCGTAGCCGAAGGTGCGCCGCAGGTGATCGAGGGTCTCGGTGAAGTGCGCCCAGCCCTCGGCGTGTACCGGCACCACGACCGCCTCGCCGAGCACCGCCGCCGCGGCCAGCGCCGTGCGCGCATTGAGCGTGACGTCGCGATCCTCGAACCGGCCCACGTTCGCGGCGCCGGCATTGAGCAGGGCGATGTCGATGCGGCCGAATCTCGCCACGATGCGCTCGACGTAGTCGACGGAGGCGTTGTCGCCGGAGATGTACACCGTCGGCAGATCCTCGGCCTGCAACACGAACCCGGTGACCGTGCCGCTCAACGCCTCGGCCCCCTCCGGCCCGTGCAGTGCCGGTACCGCGGTGACCGTGACGGCGCCGATGGTCACCGACTCCCACACCGTCAGTCCCCGAACGCCTTCCAGTCGTCCGGCCGCTTCCGGCGTGGACAGCACGGTCTCGACGCCGGCCATGACGTCGCGCCCGGCCGGATCGAGATTGTCGGGATGCTGATCGTGCGACAGCAGCACCACGTCCACCGCGCCGACCTGCTCCGCCGCGACCGCAGGTCCGGTCAGTTTGTGCAGGGTGAGCGCGCCGGCGGAGTAGTCGCCGGGTTCGTCGAACGTCGGATCGGTCAGCCAGACCAGCCCGCCGTAGTTCAGCCGGACGGTGGGGCCGCCGATGTGCAGGAGTTCGACCGTGGTGGAGAGCGTGTTCGTCATGAGCAACAGCCTGTACCGATCCGGCACGTTCGAACAGTGGCCCGCAGGCCACGCTTCGATAAGATCGGGCCATGCATGTGGTCGCGGTGGTCGCCTTCGACGGGATCAGCCCGTTTCATCTGTCCGTTCCCGGAATGGTGTTCGGGCGCATCGGCACCAGCGTGCAGCACAGCGCGCCCTACCAGGTGCTCACCTGTGCCGAGGGGCCCGGAATCCTGAGCACCCCCGGCGATTTCGACCTCGTCGTGCGCCACGGCCCCGAGGCGATCGACCGCGCGGAGACCGTGGTGATTCCCAGCTGGAACCCGGAACTGCCCGTGCCCGAGGTCATTTCGTCGGCTCTGTGGCGCGCGCACGACCGCGGCGCCCGCATCGTCGGATTGTGCCGAGGTTCCTGGGTCGTCGCCGCCACCGGCCTGGCGGACGGGCGTGAAGTCACCACCCATTGGGGTCTGGCCGCAGCCCTGGCCCGCGCGTTTCCCGCGGTGACCGTGCGCGCGGATCGGTTGTGGACCGACCTCGGCGATGTGGTGACCTCCGCGGGAGTCGCTGCGGCACTGGACTGTTGCCTGCACCTGGTGCGCGCCGACCACGGCGCCCGCGCCGCGACCGAACTCGCGCGCACGCTGGTCCTGGCGCCCTATCGCGCCGGTTCACAGGCACAGTACATACCGCTCGCGGTGCCCGATGCCGACGACGACGATCCGATCGAACACGCGATGGTCTGGGCCCGAACGCATTTGGATCATCCGATCGATCTGGACGGCTGGGCCCGCACCGCCCTGATGTCGCGGCGCACCTTCACCCGCCGTTTCCGCGACCGCACCGGCTCCAGCCCGCAGCGCTGGCTGCTCGATCAGCGCATCGACCGCGCCCGGCTGCTGCTGGAATCCACCGACGACACGATGGACCGCATCGCCGCCGAGACCGGCCTGGGCACGGCGATGAATCTGCGCCACCATTTCCACCGCACGCTCGGACTGCCACCGGCCGCACATCGCGCCCAGTTCCGGGCCAGCTATGTTGACCTGCATGAGGATCAAGCTGGGTGAGCACGAGCCGCAGATCGACGACACCGCATGGGTGGCGCCGACGGCCACGGTGATCGGCCGGGTGCGGCTGGGTGAACAGGTCAGCGTCTGGTACGGCGCGGTGATCCGCGGCGATCTGGAGGACATCGCGATCGGCGCCGGCACCAACATCCAGGACGGGTGCGTCCTGCACGCCGACCCGGGTTTCGCGCTGCGGGTAGGCAGCGGAGTGTCGGTGGGCCACAACGCGATCCTGCACGGTTGCACGATCGGCGACGACGTGCTCGTCGGCATGGGCGCGACGGTGCTCAACGGCGCGGTGATCGGAGAGGGCAGTCTCATCGCCGCCAATGCCCTGATTCCCGAGGGGGCGAAGATTCCGCCCGGCTCGCTGGTCGCGGGCGTGCCGGGCAAGGTGCGGCGCGAACTCGGCGATGCCGAACGCGATCGCATCAAGCTCAACGCCGCGGTCTATCTGCACAATATGAGCACTCACCGCGACACCGGCACCCAGCTGTGAGAGGGGCCACACTGGTCAAGCGTCCATGTTGATCTCTTGGTAACATCGTCGCAGCATGTTCGCGGTCCGCGGCAGTGAATCATCGCCTCGGGCGGCGTACTGCGACGTGGGTATGCAGGAGGTTAGACGGTGTCGTACGAGCAGTCCGGTATGCACCGACCCAAGGGGCGGATCAGTGTGGCCGATATCGCGGCCCAACCCGGTGGCATCGAGGCGCTACAGCGCCGGGTCCACGAATTACGTTCCAGCGGAAGCGATTTCGCCGCGAATGCGATCGAGCAGGAAATGGCCGCCCTCAATCTGCGATGAGCGCGGGCGGTCGGGGACGTCGGTGGCGGTCCGGCGCGATGAGATAATGATCGTCAGCCTTCCGCATCGACGCGGTCCCTCGCCGACTCGACTGGAGACCCCATGCCCCCTGTTCCGTCCATCCTGGCCCGCATCCTCGAGAAGCCCCGCTCCGACGGTGAGCAGCTGCTCGAGAGCGCCCTGTCGGCCTTCCTGGACTTCGGGATCAAGCGCACCAGCATGGGTGAGATCGCGCGTCGCGCCGGCATCAGTCCCGCGACGCTGTATCGCCGCTTCGAATCGAAGAACGATCTGGTCGAGGCGGTGAGCGTGCGCGAGGCGCAGCGCTTCGTCGCCGATATCGAACAGCGGGTCGGCAGCATCACCGACAACGAGGATCAGCTGGTGGAGATCTTCGTCGTCTTCATCACCGCACTGGCGCACAACGAGCTGCTGCAGCGTCTGCTGCGCACCGAACCGGAGCTGATCCTGCCCCGATTGACCACCGACGCCGGCCCGATCCTCGCGGTGGGCCGCGCCTATCTGGGCGACAAGCTGCGCGGCCTGCAGAAGACCAACGCCGAGTCGGATTTCGACGCCGACCTCGTCGCCGAGATCATGGCCCGGCTGGCGCAATCGCTGGCGTTGACTCCCGACGGGCTGATCCCGCTCTCGGATGCGGAGGCCGCCCGCGCCTTCGCCCGGCGGACCTTGCTGCCGATGGTGGGCGGGCACACCGCCTGACCGTCTCGCGGTCGCGGCCGTCGCCGGTTGCTACGAAGACTCCGAAGCGGCACTGTCCTGCGGGCGTACTCCGGTCTCGCCCAGCCCGAACGCCGCTGCCACTCGCCGGTCGAGCAGCGCGGCATCGGGTTCGGCTCCGCCGTTCGCCAAATCCCGAGCCAGATCGGTGAGCTCCTGTGCCGCAACGGTATTCGGATCGGGCAGCGGAAGCCGGGTGACGTACTGCGTGATCCACCGTCGCCGCCCGGCATAGAGCCGATTTCCGCACACGGCATCGTAGAACCGCAGCCCGAGCGTCGAATTGGCCACGCCCATCAGCAAATAGGCCAGGCGCTCGTCGCCGATATCGGCCAGCGACATCCAGTAACAGTCCCCGTTCACCACCGCACCGCTGCGATCGAGCGCAAAGCGTGGCGCCACACTGATATCCGGGAACACCACCTTCGGCCGGCACCACAGATGCGGCCGCTGCGGCACCCAGATCTCGAACCACTCCCGCCCGGTGCCGGTCAGGTAGTCCCGAGCGGCCAGGGTGTCCTTGTGCTGAGCGAGATAGGCTGCGGCGAGCGGGTATTCGTTCAGGTCGATCGGTGTGCGGCAGGTACAGGAAGCGTCGTAGGGATACAGCACGCGAGTATCGTGGGCGCGGGCGATCCGCCACGGAACGAGATCGTGATGAGTCAGCAGCCCCTGGAGCAGTTCGGGCTCCGGACAGCAGGGCCGATCTTCCCAACGGTCGGAGATGAAGATTCGATCCGCATTCGTCTTGATTCCCACCCTGATTCGCGCGACCTCACCGAATGTGCGCCACGTGCCGGCGGCGATTCGCGCCAACCAGGCGTCGGTATCCGGGCGCGACATGCGCCACGGCGTCGCGGGATCGAAAGTGCTGGTGAGCGATTCGTCTTCGCACTTCACGTCGGCGTCGACACCCTCGACGGGTGTCCACGAAGGCACGTCCGCGGGCGGTTGCCCAGGCTCGACCACATCCCCGCGCCGCCGGTCGATCGACGCCGCGTGCCATGCCATCCCGGATTCAGCGTCATGCTCGCGACCGATCCAGACGCTGCGGTGCGCCGGAACACCACCGGCAGGGCGGCTCGCCCCCGCTCGGCTTGCGACCACTGGCGACTCTCCACTCGCCATGGACTTTTCGCTCGACGGTGACTTCCCGCTGGCCGATGCGACGGAGGGGGCCATACCGGGCTCCGGATTCCGCACTCGCCCCGCGCTGTCGTGCGCACCGGTCCACAGTGTTCCGGTCTCCACCGCGATGCGGCGCCCGCCGTGTTCGACCACGGAATCGGCCGGGCCGACCAAAGCGTCGAACAGGTCGGCATCGCCTGTCGGTTCGCGCTCCGACTCGTAGGCCGTGACAAACCGGCAGGTCCGCTGCTCATGCCCGCGCACAGCGATCGTCACCGCAGGTAATACCGCCGCTTCGAACAGCCGAGTATCCCCGAGGTCGAAAAGCTCCACCGGCGTCAGCTCCGCGTACAGCAGCGCCCGCAGATTCGCCCCCGCCTTCGTGCTGAGGAATCGGTTGGCACACAGCAGACCCAGCACCCCACCGGGGCGTAACAATCGCGGAATCGTCGCGACGAACGGGTGGGTCAGATCGATACGTCCCGACAACCCGAACTGCTTGCTCAACATCTGCGCGGTCGCGCCGCCCAGCTGCTGAGTCCGCACATACGGCGGGTTCGTGATCACGGCATCGAAGTGCGCGTCGGCCAACTCGGTTGCGGCACAGAGGTAATCACCCACCCGCCAATCGATCACGACACGATTCGGCGGCGCGGCATCGGCCCCGGACGCCGCATCGAAAGATGCACCGACGCCGTCGGCCACCCGCGATCCCGCCCACGATTCGGCGGTGCCCTTCTCCGGCCAGACCTGCGACGAGCTCCCGAATCGGCTGTTCCACGCCACACCCCTGGCCCGAGCTTCGTCAACCGCTGCGGCATTCAGGTCGTACCCCACCAGATGCAGGGCGGTATTCGGAAAGCGTCGCGCCGCAACACGTGCCACCGCCGACAACAACTCCCCATCCCCACAGGCGGGATCGAGCACCGACAATTCACGACCAGGTCGCACATGCGCGAGCATCCGCTCCGCGAGAAACGCCGCCAACCGCGGCGGCGTGTAGTGCCGCCCGTGCCGTTTCCGCGCCCCACCTCCGCCCGGCTCCCGTCCCGCCCGGCGGTCTGCTGCTGGCCGCTCCCGCCCGCCGCGCATGTCCGCATTGTGCCTGCTGCGAGCACAAATGTGGGCGAACTCGACGTATCGCGCCCCCGAAGGTCAGCCTCTACCGGCGTGCGGTACCTCAGGGTGCGTCACGGTGACAACAGTGAGTAGTTCTTCCAACCCCTCGAAGTCCGATGGGTTGGTCGTGTAGAGCGGCAGCTGTTCGGCGACAGCCACAGAGGCGATCATCAAATCGGCAAGACGGCGGCGTGGCTTACGGCCGACCGCGATCACGGCAGCACAGACTCTGCCGTATGCCCGGGCAGCTTCCACGTCGAACGGTATGGGGTCGAACTCGTTCTCGGCGCGCTGCAGGACGTCGAGTCGGCGCGCCCGCTCGGCATGCTCGTCGTACAGGTCCTGCTCATCGTTTCCGCGAACTTCATGGGGCCCGGCGGAGAGCTCGGCCAGAGTGACCGCCGTGATGGCCATCTCGTCCGGAAGCTCCATCGGGTCCAACCACCGACGCAGGATCATGATGTTTGTGTCGATGATCCCGCGAGTCCGGCCGGTGTGATCAGCGCTCATACGGGTCGTCCAGTCGCTGCTCCGCCGTACGATCTTGGTCCGCGCGGAAGCTGTCCACATCGAGGGCCGGAGCTGTCTGTGACATCGCGGCAAACTCGAGACGCGAGACGAATCTGCGACGCCGGCGCAACGGAACGAGTTGCCCGATCTGGTGGCCATCTCGTGTAACAGTGAACGACTGCCCGTCTTGAACAGCGTCCATAATCTCTTTCGACCGATTGCGCAGGTCGCGCTGCGTGATCTCGGGCTGGGCGCTCATGACAACATGATACAGAGCGATAGCACTTGGTGCCACAGCGTGCTACGCCGCACTCACCGGCGTTGGACACGCTCCTCCGGCGGACCGACCGCTCCCCGCTGACGCAGGTAGGTCTCCAAGGCGTCCAGATCGGTCGGGCCGACGGTCGTGTCCGTCCCCCGCGTGAACATCGCGAATCCGTCGCCGCCGGAGGCGAGGAAGTTGTTGGTGGTCACCCGGTAGGTCGCAACCGGATTCACAGGGTGGTCGCCGATGCGGACCGAGTCGGCGACCACCTTGTGCCCCGGCGCGGCCTTGTCGTCGTAGGCGTAGGAGATGCCCGCGACCGAGAGCACGGCCGGTTTGCTCTTGTTGTCCCACTGCTGTTCCAGCAGGTCCAGGATCTGGCGGCCGGTCAGGGTCACGGTGACGACCTGATTGCCGAACGGCTGCGTCTCGTAGATGCTGCCGTAGGTGATCGGCCCGGGACCGATATCGGCGCGCACCCCGCCCGGATTCATGAACGCCGCGACCGCTCGAGCCGAATCGTGGGTGACGTCGAGCATCGCATCGGCGATCACCGCACCCAGCGGGGATTCAGCGCCGCCGCGATCGCTGCGCGTCAGTGGCGCCGTGGCGGTGCCCACGACCCGTTGCGCACGTGGCGCCGCCTGGCCGGAGAAGAACCCGATCATCTGGTCCACCGCCGGATCGGGCGCGACATCGCGCGTGACCACCCGGTTCACCGCGTGCGCGGACACCTTTCCGTGGTCGAACCGCAGGGTGACGTCGGTGATCAGGCGGCCGTAGGATGCGGCCTGGGTCACCACCTTGCCGTCGAATTCGCAGTTGTAGGCCTGGTGGCTGTGCCCGGTGAGCAGCACCCGGACGGCGGGATCCGTATGCGCCGCCAATGCCGGCACATCGGGACTGATGTCGGCGCAGCCGTTGTAGTCGGTGGTCTTCGCCGGTGTTCCCTGCGCGCCGCCGTCGTGCACCAGGGCGACAACGGTTTCCGCACCGGCCTGTTTCATGGCGGGCACGTACTTGTTGATCGCTGCGGCCCCCTCGCCGAAGCTGTAGCCGCGAATACCTTCCGGGAAAACGAGATTCACCGTATCCGGCGTCACCACACCGACCACGCCGATCTTGTGCCCGCCGATCGTCAGCATCGTCCACGGCCGCACCCCGGCCGGTGGCTGACCGCGGGAATCGGTGAGATTGGCGGCGAGGAAATCGAACCGCGCGCCCGTGAACGGCTCCCCCGGCGAGCACCCGTCGAGCGCACAACCGCCCGTCCGCAACCGTCCCAGCTCGACGACCCCGTGGTCGAGCTCGTGATTACCCACCGCCGACGCCGCGACCCCTGCCTGATTCAGGAAGTCGATCGTCGGCTCGTCGTGGAACAGCGACGACACCAGCGGACTCGCCCCGATATTGTCCCCCGCCGACACCACCGCGCTCTCCGGATACGCCGCCCGCAACCGCTGCAGATGTGTGGCGAGATACGCCGCGCCGCCCGCGGTGTACTCCCCCACCTGCCCGTTGCTCGCCTGCGGCGGTTCCAGATTGCCGTGCAGATCGTTGAACGCGAACAGATGCACCTCGCCGGGCTGCGCCGACGGGAGGTCGCCGGTGGATCTCAGAGGTACCGTGCCCTGACGTGCGGTTTCGCTGCTTCCGCCGCATCCGGACAGTGCGACCAGACTCATCGCGACGACACCACCGGCCGCCATGCGCCGCAGAACACCCATACCGTCAGACTCTGACATACCGGAACGTCCCGGAAACGACAGTTCGGTGAACTCTGCTGTCGCCCCGCACTTCCGCTGAACCGGAACGGCCGATCACACGGCGGCGACGCCGACGCGACCATGCCGAGGCTCCGACGCGAGAGTTGCGCTGCCGATGCCGGTGAGTGGCGCCGGAAGTAGTTGCGCCGCACTCACTCTCGGGCACACACGAACACGACAGCGGCGCCGGACCCGCCCGCGCATATGCCGACGCTCTGGCACGAGCAGTTGTGACGGCGCTGCTGTGAGGCTGCGCCGGAAGCCACTGCGCCGCAGTCGGTCCCGGGTGCAAGCGAATACGACGCCGAGCGGGCGGCCCCGTCAGCCCACGGTGATCGGCAATGTTTCCCAGCCCCGCACCGTCGAGGTCGACGACAAGCTGATGTTGTCCCAGTCGACATCCCAGGTCGGGAAGCGGCGCAGCAATTCCTCCAGCGCCACGCGACCCTCGAGCCGGGCCAGCGCCGCGCCCAGGCAGAAGTGGGTGCCGAGGCCGAAGGTGCGCAGGTTGCTGATCTTGCGGTGGATGTCGAACCGCTCGGGGGCGTCCCAGCGCTCCTCGTCCCGGTTCGCCGACGCGATCAGCAGCATCATCGCGCTACCGGCGGGCACGGTGGTGCCGTAGAGCTCCACATCTTTCGTGACGTAGCGGGCGATGGCGTGCCCGGTGGGCTCGAATCGCAGCGTCTCCTCGATCGCGTTCGGGATCAGGCTCGAATCGGCGACGAGTTCGGCGCGCTGTTCGGGATGACGAGCGAGCAGCGCGCCCAGCCAGCCGATCAGCCTGGCGGTGGTCTCATTGCCGGCTCCGGCGACGACCGAGACGTAGGTCAGGATCTCGTCGCGCGTCAGCGTCCGCGTCACGCCCTCGGTATCGACGAATTCGGCGCGCATCAACTCGGTCATCAGATCGTCGGACGGATTGTCGGCGCGCCAGTCGATGTACTGCGCGAACTGCTCCGCATCCGGAATCGCCTTGTCGGAGATCTGCATCCCCTGCCCCGGTTCGGTGCGCAGCGCACTGTCGGCCTTGTCGCGGACGGTCTGCTGATCGGCCTCCGGGATGCCGAGCAGCATGCCGATCACGCGCATCGGCACCTCGTTCGCGAACGCGGTCATCAGATCGAACTGATCTTTCCCGGCGAGCCGGTCCAGCGACCGACGGCATAGATCGCGGATCTGCGGCTCCAGCGACATCACCCGCCGGGGCGTGAACACCCGCTTGAGCAGCGCGCGATGAATGTCGTGCGCCGGCGGATCCTCCATCAGCAACGTGCCCGGCGGAATCTCGATCCCCGCCTTGATGATCTCCAGGATCGGCCCCCGCGACGACGAGTACGTCTCCCAGTCGAGCAGCGCCGGATCGATATCCGATGCGCGGGTGAGGGCATAGAAGTCGTGCTTGTCGTTGTAGTAGAGCGGCGCTTCCGCCCGCATCTGCCGATAGATCGGGTAGGGATCCTTGGCGATCTCGCGGTCGAACGGGTCCCAGTAGACCGCGTCGGCGCTATCGGGCGCGGGGGCGTCGTCGAGTGCTGTGGCTGGGCGAGGCGTGTCAGGCATGGAAGCATTCTCTCTCAATGAGAATGAGAATTCCATACTCGAGAATATGGATACCCCCTGCGAGGGCCACGGACCACCGTCTCCGCCGATCAGCCGCAACGCCGCGGCGCAGTGGGTCGACTGCCCACGAATCGGCCGGGCACCGTCGACACGGCCGCCTCACATCGGTGACACCAAGGTGCGAGATGTCGGCAGTGATGCCACCCCGGAGGTTGCGACGGCCCGACCAGCCGGGGGCGAAGATGCCTCGGTGTCGGCATCGGCAGCATGCATCGGGCGCACATTCGCACGGAGACCGGCCGGGCGTACCGGCCACTTGCGCGCAGGCGCCGACCAGGCGGAAGGCCGAGCCAGGCCAGGATTTCCCGGAAGCGTCGAGCGATCGCGTCGAGCCGACATTCCGTCCGGTCGGAATCTGTTGTCTCATCTCACTTTTCGATCGAAATTCCCCGCTGTAGCAGCCCACCAGCGACGACGGCGCGAAAGCCCTTGTAGCGCAGCGTTATCACGCGACTTTTCGTGGAAGCCCTCGGTTAACGTTGATGTGTTACAACGCTTCTGGAGGTCGAACCGGCCATGCTGATAATCAACGGCGACATCACCAAACCGAAGACCGAACAGCAGGTCATCGAATGGCTCGCGAACTACGTCACCCATCCCGGAATCGCTGTCTCCGGCGTGTACGTCCCGAGGCTGGACGGCGGGAGCACCGAAGCCGGTCTTCTGGTTTTCACCCCGTACGCGGTGGCTGTCCTCGAAGTCGACGTGCCACGCAAGAAGGTCCGTGGACCGCTGTCCTGTTCGATGAACGAGCGATGGTCGGCCCCCGGCATCCACGGCGACCCGGTCCGACTCCGCGGCGACGACCTCAACCCGCTACACCAAGTGCGCAGGCCCGTCTCCGCCCTGCGAACCTTCGTCGCCGAACTGACACGCGGCCCGGAACCGTTCGTAGACGGCATGATCCTGCTGATACCCAAGGCCGGTAACACGCTCACCCTCGACAAAGGGCCGACGCCCGGCGGTTTCACCGTCCTCGCCGGTGACAGCGCCTCCCAGCTGTACTCGTGGTTCGGCCGAACCGCCCAACACCGCGACCGAACCCCATGGACCGCCGAATTGGTCGTCACCGTACTGACGGCCCTGCGAGTCGACCGCACCCGCGACGCCGAGAGCCGCCGGCGGCTGTACGCCGACCTGGTGGCGGAAGGCTTTCCTACCGAGGTGCCCGCGGCTCGGCGGGAGGGAGATCCGGAACCGGCCGCTTCGACCCCACCACCCGCAGACGCACCGGCCCACCAGCCGAAGCGGGCAGACATGGCCGGACCGAATTTGCCAGTGGCCCCGTCCAGCTCGCGCATCGCGCCTTCCCGGCCCGAGTCGAACCCCACAGCCCCGCCGACCTCCGCCGCCGCCTTCACCTCGTCGGAGACATCGGCCGCCCAGCCGGAGATGACGGAGGGGGCCGAATCGAATGCACAAGTCACCCCGGCAAATTCACACATCTCGCCTTCGCGACGCGAGTCGAACCCTACAGCCCCGCCCACCCCAGCCTCCGCCTCCATGCCCTCGGGAGTACCGGCCCCTCCGACATCGCCTGCACCACTTTCGCCGACCTCACCGGTTTCCTACGCCAGGCCCGCTCGCCCGCGTCGGACGCCGGACGACGCACCCGCACCCGCAACCGCAACCGCAACCGCAACCAGAGTGGATCCCACACCGGCTGTCGCGTCGACATCCGATTCGACACCTGCACCGACTGGCGCGGATGCCCCAACGACGGAGCCCACGAAGTCCGCCCCGATCCCCCCGTCAGCCCCTCCCCGGAAAACGGACGAGCCCGCCCTCAACCCTTCGTTGTCCGACACCGTCGCCCCCACCACGCCGATCACGTCCCCCCAGGCTGACGCACCGGAGCCCAACCGGCACGAGCCAGACACAGACTTCACGATCGTCGACCCTCGACCCCAACCCCCGGCAAACCACCGCCTCCGCACCGCACTCCTGGGAATCGCCGCCGCCCTGATCCTCGTCTGCGGCATCGGCTACATGGCCGGCAAAGACCACCCCCGCGCCCAACCCGGCTCCCAACCGGCACCATCCCAGGTCCGCCCGCCGGAGAAGACAACAACACCGGCCTCGATCTCACCGACGCCGACCCCCGAATCACCGCACACACAACAGCGTTCGACAACACCTACGGAAGGAGCAACCTGCTACCCCTTCCAAGCAGGCTGCTGACCATTTCTTTGCAACGTCGACAGTCGACGAGACCTACCTGCGCGGCCACCAGCTCGCCGAGATCCGACAGTCGATCGGCCTCACTCAGACCGAAGTCGCTGAAGCTTTGGGGATTTCGCAGGCGAGGTCTCGAAGATCGAGCGAGGCGAGGTGTCCGGCATCGACGCGATCCGAGCGTATGTCTCAGCTCTGGGTGGATCGGTCGACCTTGTCGTCACGCTTGGCGACCGTACCTGGAAGGTCGCCTGAGATGGGACCTCTCGCCTTCCTCGATTACTTCGGGTGGAGACTGCTTATTCGAAGCCCGGCGGCGGGGTGAATCCCCCGAACTCCTGCTCGAGCAATTCGCCGAATCGCAAGGTTGTCGGGTCTTCGAGATAGGGCCCGATGATCTGCATGCCGAAGGGCAAACCTTCCGGTGAGCGTCCGATCGGAGCTGCGGTGGCCGGGAGCCCGAGCAGGGTCGCGATACTCGCCCAGACCAGGTTGTAGTTGTACGGGTAGGCGGTGCCGTCGATCTCGAGCGTGCGGGTGTCCATTGCCGAATGGTCGTGCGGGAAGGCGGGTGTCGGCGTGATCGGGCACAGCACCACGTCGAATTCCTTGAACAGGTGTCGCCATCGGTCTGCGAGGCCGATGCGAACCCGGTCGGCCTTGATCCAGTCGCCGTGGCTGGCAACGAAGGCGCGTTGAATGACCGCCTCGATGGTGTCGGTGTCCGGGGGGATCTCGGCAACGACGGCTTGGATCGCCCGGACGGCATCGGGCGAGGCATCGGCGCCGAATTGCGACATCAGCAGTGTGAAATAGGTTTTCGCCGTCAGCGTGAGGTCGGGCAGGAGCGCACTCTGCCGCGCGACCACGGCACCGGCCTTCTCGAGCCCCTGCGCGATGCGGTCGAAGCCGTCGCGAACCACGGTGGAGGTCGGCACCAACGGATGGCTGTCGATGATCAGCACGCGGAACTGTGCGAGGTCCTCGCCGCGCGGCGGTGGCAGCTCCAGCTTGTAGGCGACCGCCTCCACGTCGTCGGGCCCGGCCAGCAGCCGTGTCGCCAAGGTCAGGTCGGCGGCACTGCGAGTCATCGGTCCCACGACAGGAAGGTCCATCGGTGCGGCCAGCGCCGGGGTCCGCGGCGGGATGTGTCCGCGCCCCGGCAGCAGTGTGCGCGACGGTTTGTGCGAGTAGACGCCGCAGAAATGCGCCGGAACCCGCAAGGAGCCGCCGATATCGGAACCGAGTGCGAGCGAGACATACCCCGCCGCGAGCGCGGCAGCCGACCCTCCGGACGAGCCGCCGGGGGAACGGGTCAGGTCCCACGGATTGTTGGTGGTGCCGTAGATGTCGTTGTAGGACTGCCAATCACGCAGGAAGAACGGCACATTCGTTTTGCCGACGACAACCCCGCCCGCCGCCTTGACGCGTGACACCAGCACCGCGTCCTCGGCCGGCTCCCAGCCCTTCGCGTCCGGGAGTCCCCACGTGGTCGGCAGACCGGCGATATTGAACGATTCCTTCACCGCGACCGGAACGCCGAGTAGCGGCGCATCCTCACCCCGCGCCAGTGCCGCATCGGCCTGTTCCGCCGCAACGCGAGCGCGCTCGAAATCCCGCACCACAACGGCATTGACCTTCTCGTCGAACTTCTCGATCCGCGCAATGCTCAGTTCGAGCAGTTCGGTCGCCGAGATGGTCTTCGCCTGCAACGCGGCCACCTGATCGCGTAGCGTCGCAAACTCCGGTCCGGGCATCAGTTCTCCTTGCATCTCCGGGTGCGTGGCGCCCGGTGTTCGTGGCCGAGGCATCGGTCCGGATCCGCCGTGACAGACGCGATTTTATACAGCTGCGGACCGACGAGACCTATTCCCACAGAGAGCAATTCGTACTGCGGTCCGGGCATGCGCAGGAAGCGTCTGTCAGCCTTCGAAAGGCACGACGATGTCCGCAAAGTGCCCGTTCGAACCGGCGGTCGGCGGGAGGCAGTAGCCGTTGAATCGTCCGTGATCCGTGCAATCGAAGCCACCCCGCCGCAGGCGTACTCCACTAAGCTGCCGACATGTCCGCTGCGAACCCGCGCCCCATTCGGATCGGTGTGCAGATCGCCCCGCAACACGTCGACTACCCGGCTATTCGCAGCGCCGCCGCCCAGGCCGAAGACATCGGCGTAAACGTAATCGTCAACTGGGACCACTTCCTGCCGATCTCCGGAGACGAGCACGGCAAGCACTTCGAATGCTGGACCATGCTCGCCGCCTGGGCCGAGCAGACGTCGCGCGTACACCTGGGCCCGATGGTCACCTCCATCAGCTTCCGCAACCCGGACCTGGTCGCCGACATGGCCCGCACCATCGACCACATCAGCGGCGGCAGAATGCTCCTGGGCATCGGCGCGGGCGCGATGGAACGCGACTTCGCCGAATACGGCTACGATTTCGGCACCCCCGCGGGCCGACTGCAGACACTCGCCGACGCGCTCCGCCGAATCGAACAACGCTTCGCCAAGCTCAACCCACCACCGACCCGCAAGATCCCCGTACTGATCGGCGGAGGCGGCGAGCAGAAAACCCTGCGTCTGGTAGCCGAGCACGCCGACATCTGGCACTGGTTCTCCTCGGGAGCCGAATTCGCCCGCAAGAAACAGATATTGATCAAGCACTGCGCGGATATCGGCCGCGATCCGAGCGAAATCGAACTGTCAGCAGGTGTACAGGGCGACCCCGAGGTAGTCGGAGCCGAACTCCTGGAGCAGGGCGTCACCACGTTCACGCTGGAGGTACACGGCCCCGACTTCGACATGTCGATGGTTCGCGAATGGGTTACGTGGCGTGACAAGCTCGCTGATAGACCTTGACAAGAAGCAAGGCGCACACCGCCCGTCGTCCCTGACCGGTTGCGAACGGTGAGCTCATGCCCCTCAGCCGTACAAGCGTCGATATGCGCCCTGTGCGCGGTCTCAGAGCACGTCCGCGCTGATTCCGCCGACACTTTCCCGTAGTTCCGCGTCTGCAACATACTCGACGACATATTTCGAGAGGGAATCCAAAACCGGCGAATCCTCGAATTCGCGCGGCCAGACCGTCGAGCTTTTCGAGGTCCACCGAGAATCGGCGGGAACTCGTCCCACCCAGCGGAAAAGGCGTCGGAATTGTTACCGGTCCAGCCCTCCAGTACCTCGCGGACGTCGGCCTCGAGAGCGGTCAGTCCGACGCGGCACTGATTCGCGATCCCGAGGGCCGTGACGCCCAGCGTCTTCACCTGTTCCAGGTCAGCAGAGACAGCCGGTTCAGGATTGCTCATCGTTCCCCCTCTTGATGAACCGTCCTGGACAACCTACCGGAACGCCTGGTGGGCCTACCATGACCGTATGTCCCAGCCGCGGATCGAGCGTCCCGACCTCCCGGAGTTCATGACGTGGGAGGAACTTGAACAATTGCCCGAGGAGATCGCCGCGCAGATCGAACTGTGGGACGGTCGTGTGGTGTGGGTCCGCCGTGGCCCGGCGGAACACCAGATCTTCACCAACCGTTTGTGGGCTGCGATCGAGCGGCACACCCGGGAGGTCAATCGCACGGTCCCGGACGAGTGTTGGCGAGTGACGACAGAGACGAATGTCTTCCTCGGCAGTAACGGAAAATCCGATTTCCTGACTCCAGACTTCCTTGTGCATCGTTGCTTGGAGTCGCCCTACCAGGACATCCGCTCCGCCGACACCCTGCTCGTCGGCGAGGTGCTGTCGCCGTCCAACACGCAGTCCGACATGGAGGCCAAAAAGGCTCGCTACGCGGGTGCCGGAATCCCCTGGTATTGGGAGGTGACCTTGGCTCGCACGGAGAGCGCGATCGCCACGATTCGCGCCTACGCCCTCGAAACCGGGCACGGCGACCTCCCCCCGGGCGTCCGGCCGCTCCATCCGGCCAACTACCTGCTCGCCGGCGAATGGTCCCCCGCCGACTCGGAAGAAGTACGAATAGATTTCCCGTTCCCGATCGTCATCAGTTGGTCCGAACTCGAGTACTGATGACGAGGTCCGAATTGCGCTCTGCACCAACCTTCACGCATAACTCGGATCGTTGTCCTCGCGGAATCCCTGGACCGTCGCGTCGATGAGGCGTTGCAGGTGGTTGTGGACGATGGATGTGTCCGCGGGATCGGCGCGGAGGTCGTGTTTGGTGTGGCGGACGAGGTAGCGGCCGTCGGAGTAGTCCATGATGTGGAAATCGCGGGCCGGGGTGGGGCGGCGGTCCCAGGCGGGGCCGGGGCAGACGGCGACGTGGAGGACGGTGCTGCGGGGGCGTTCGAAGAAGCGGGCGGCTTCGTCGCGGGGTGAGCGGGGGGCGTCGTCGTGGAATGCGGTGTAGGGGCGGCCGTCGTCGGTGAGGTCGGCGCGGTTGACCTGCAGGGCGGGGCGGGTGCCTCGGGGATGGCCGGGGATGGCGGCGAGCAGGTGGCGGGTGAGGTTTTCGGCACGCAGCAGCGACATCCGCACGGTCCCACCGGATTCCGGGTCGGATGAGGGTTGCTGGGTGACCAGGACCGCCTGCCGGTAGTGCACGGCCGCGTGGATGCGGACGCGATGGCGCGGATCGCCCATCTGCTCGAGATCGCCCGAACCGTTCGACGCGGCGGCGAATCCGGCGATCTCGATGCGTGATTCGGGACCGTGGAGGATGCGCACCGCGGCTTCGGCGTTGTCGTCGACGCGGCCGGCGAGGTCGGCGGCTTCGGCTTTCCACTGGGATTCCAGCTCGTCCGAGGTTTCGGCGGTGGAGCGGAACTGTAACGGGTACGGCAGGACGTCGTGTCCGGCGGCACGCCACAGGACCGTGAAGCCGAGCGCGCTGAAAGTCCAACCTGCCATGGGCTATTCACCCAAGACCGGCGGGACGGTCTTCTGCCGTTGTTCCTCGGAGAGGCCGGTCAGTTCGTCGCCGTTGTCCCGCGACACCAACTCCTCGCTGATCTTGGACTTGTGGGTCTTCTCGTCCTCTTTCTTCGACTTGGCGCCGGGCGGCATCATGCCGGGCATGCCGTTCATCCCGGCTGCGCCCTTGCCCACACCGGTAGCCAACCCACGAGCTGTCCCTTGCCCCGGGACAGCGGCACCCGGGACCGATGTACCACGACCGGCCGAATTGCCGGAGCCGCCAACGGTTCCCGCCACGCCGGGCCCGCCCGAACCGTACGGGAGCCCGGTCCGTGGGTCGATACCCGAAGGCGTCACTGCCGACGGCGTGGTCTGCGTGCCCGCCGCCGAAGGATCCCATCCAGCCGGGGTGGCGCTCGCCGAGGTGGTATTCGCGGGATTCTGCGCCGAGTTGGTCAGGGCCGACGGGTCGACAGCGCTCGGTGTGGTGCCGTCACCCGTACCTTGATCGGGATTCGGCGGTTGGGGCTGATCGGTATCGCCGGAGCCGTGGCCATCGTCGGGGCCTTTCGAGGGTGGGCCCACCGGCGGAACTCCCGACGGCTTCCATCCCGTGTTGTCGTCAGGCGTGTTCACGGGATTGTATGGCCGAGGCGCCAACGGCACCTGCGTATCACTCTCGCGCACGGCCGGGTAGAACACGTTGTTGATCAAATGCTCGTTCGCCGCGTTGGCCTGAGTTTTGCGGTGGTCGTTCAGTTTCCATGTCGGGCCGGGCACCCAACCGGCAAGATCGCTGGTCCAGCTTGTGCGCGGGGTCGGCTGCGCGGCAGGTTTGGTGATCTCCACCGCCGAGCGAACCAGCTTCACCTTCTCGCTGACCAACTGGGCGGAGCTCACCAGATCTCTCTCTTTGTCGGTGAAACTCTTGATGCCCTCGGCGGTCTTCTGCGCCGCCGCACCCTGCCACTTCTCCTGAATGGCCTTCTGAATCTGCGGCCCGAAAGTGTTGTGCCCGTTCTCGATTTTGTTCCGCAGCCCCTCCCAGAAGTTGTGCAACGTCACCACCGTGCTGGGCTGCATCTTCTGAATGCGGTCGTACAGATTGTCGATGTTCTGCGGATTCTTGTACGCGTCCTGCCCGACCTGCGGGTTCTGGTATTGCCCTCCGAATCGGCCGTTCACGATCTGATTGATTCTGTTGCGCGCCGCGGTCGCGTCCGGACTCTGATCACCCTGCGCATTCGCGAAAGAGTCGGGCGGGCCGCCCTTGTGCTGCTCCCAGAGCGCAGCAACCAGCGGGACGAGTGGAAGTACCATGTGCTCCCCCGGTCAGTGGTTTTCGGAGCCGGCGATGGTGCCGGCGTTCTGCTGGTCGTTGTCGACGAGCCGGTCGACGGAGTGCTTGATGGTGTCGCGGATCAACTCCAGCACCTGGATGTGCTCGTCGAAGGCGGAGTCGAAATCACCTTCGCCACCGACAGCCTTGGCGCCCAACATCTTCGCGAGTTGATCAGCAGCCGGGAAGTCACCCAGCCCAGTCACGTTGGACATCTGCAGCAACATCGCCTTGCACTCTTTGTAGACCTGTAGCTGATCCTCACAAGCCTTCAAGCAGTCGCGCGAGACCGATGGATCGAGGTCCAGCCGACCAGCTTGGGACTCGCCGGCAAGGTACTTCCAGATAGTCACTTCTTCGGTGTGTCCCATGGTCCCCCTCTCAGGACGGAAACAACGGCACGATTACCGCAGCGGCGCTCACGGCGTGCCTGCATGGCGCTTCTGCTGCACGAGTGCTCATGTTGTAGATGGAGACCTCGAAGGTCCCCTGGGTTGCAGGGAAGGCCACGTAGCAGTTCGTGCCGTTCTTGTCCGAAGCAGTTCGATACTGGAAGCCGTCTCTTCCGCCAACGGTCACTGCCTGGAAATCGATGTTGTCCGGCTTCTTCTTCAGATCCTCAATGGTGAAGAGCGACGACCAAACCCCGAGCGTGTAGTAGTAGTCAGGGTTGTCGTGCCAGGAGCAAAGCTTCCACCCGTCCACTGCGACACCCCCGATGTTGGCGGCTTTGGTCGCCGGGTCCATCCGGGCCTGTCGCAACGCGTCATCCGTAACCTGAGTGCACGGGTCCCATAACGCCGCCGTCGCCACCTTCGGATCACTCGTCTCCGGCGAAGCCGTCCCCGAAGTCGACGAGGAACACCCGGCCCCCACCAACACCACCGCAGCCGCCAGCACAGCGGTAGCCGCCTTACGTATCACCGATGCCTCCCGTTGATCCCCGCGCACACGTCCTCCTGGAGTCTAGGACGCACGCGACGGCCACTCGGTTCCACTTATTGATCATCACAAGAGAAGAGGACGGCAGGGCACGCTCCCTTGGCGCCCGCCAGGGATACCTCCGGGGGCGCCGGAGCGGTTGACGTCCATCACGGTGCGACAAGAACCTCCCCGGATCCACGAACCCGGTCGCAGGATCGGCAGGGCGAGCAGATCGTATGCAGGTAGCCGTCCGCAGCACCTCGCGGATCTCGACATTCAACCCCGGCGACTTCGGCCCCCGAGCCGTACCGCGGGCGACCACACCCATTGACCAGGAATAGTTTTGTTGCAAAACTGTCCGCCCATGAGGATCGTGATCGTCGGCGCCAGCATCGGTGGCCTCGCCGCGGCTCTGAGCCTGCATGCGGCCGGGTTCCGGGATGTCGCTGTGTACGAGCGTGCCGATGAGTTGCGACCGCTCGGCGTGGGGATCAATCTGCTTCCGCATGCCGTGCGTGAGCTGACCGAACTCGGCCTCGGCGAGCGAGTGGCCACCCTGGGCGTGGCGCCGCGAAAACTGGCCTACTACAACCGGTTCGGACAAGAGATCTGGTGTGAGCCGCGCGGTCTCGAAGCCGGATATCACTGGCCGCAACTGTCGGTGCATCGCGGCCGGCTGCAGAGGGAATTGCTCGATGCCGTAAAAGAAAGGCTCGGCGCGCAGACCGTCCGCACCGGACATCGCCTACTCACCGCGAACACCGACGGCCGAGCCCACTTCGCCACGGCGACAGGCGAATCGACGGTCGACGCCGATCTGGTCATCGGCGCCGACGGCATTCATTCGGCCCTACGCCACCAGCATCAGCCGGACGAGGGCCCACCCGTCTGGAACGGACTGACGCTGTGGCGTGGGACAGCGAAGCTTCCCGGCTTCCTCGACGGTCGCACGATGATCATGGCCGGTGATGCCGAGCAGAAGTTCGTGGCGTATCCGATCCGCGACGCGATCAATTTCATCGCCGAGCGCCGGACAGTCGGATTCGGCGGGCAGAATGCCGACTGGAATCGCGCAGTCGCACCGGCGCAGATAGTGGATCTGTTCCGAGACTGGCGCTTCCAGTGGCTGGACGTACCCGAATTACTCGGTGCCGCAGACGAAATACTCGAATATCCGATGGTCGACCGCGACGCGCTCAACCGCTGGACATACGGGCGCACCACACTACTCGGAGACGCGGCACATCCGATGTACCCGAACGGTTCGAACGGTGCATCACAAGCCATCCTCGATGCCCGAACCCTCGCGTTCCACCTGGCCACCGCGCGCACTCCCGACGAGGCTCTCGCCGCCTATGAGCAGGATCGACGCCCCGCCACGACAGCCCTGGTGCACAGCAACCGCAAGCAGGGTCCCGAGCAAGTCATGGTTCTCGCCCACGAACGCGCGCCGAACGGGTTCGCGCACATCCACGACGTCATCTCGCCGAAAGAGTTGGCCGCCATCGCCACCGGCTACAAGAAGGCCGCCGGATTCGATCGCGACACCCTCAACAACCGGCCGTCGCTGACCCCGCCGTCCAACGAGGGGCATGTCTCGTGACCGATCTCGATCCCGCACGGCTGGCATGGGTCATCTCACCGCTGCGCCGGAGCTTGCTCGCCGCCGCCCGTGCCGCCGAACATCTTCCGGACATCCCGGATGCGCAGATCGAAATCGTCCGCGCTCTGCCGCCCGGCACCGTCAGCACCTCGAGTGAATTGGCCGAACGACTCGGGCTGAGCCGTCCCACGGTCAGCAATCTGCTCACCGCGATGGAGGCGAGCGGCTTGGTCGAGCGCCGCCCCCGGCCCGGCGACCGACGCCACGTCGAAATCGCGACAACCGCACGGGCGCACAATCTTTTCGCCCGATTCGACCAGGCCAGCGGCGCTCTCATCACTGCCGCGGCGGCGACTCTCGATCCCGAGGACCGCGCCGCGCTGGCCACCGCCCTCCCCGCGCTCGAACGCCTGCGCGAGGCTCTCCAACGACTCCAGACCTCGGAGGACACCGAATGAGCACGCCCCGCCAGCGCCTTTCGCGGTGGATACAAGCGCGGATCATCACGGGACTCGTTCCCGGCCCGCACGACATCGCCGTCCGCAAGAACCTGCGCGTCCCGATGGACGACGGTGTCGATTTGCTCGCCGACCTGATCACGCCGATCGGCAAGCCCGATCCGAGGCTTCCCACGATCGTGATCCGTGGCCCGTACGGGCGCAGCGGACCCGTCGCCGGCCATGCTCGTGCCCTGGCCCGCGAGGGTTTTCCGGTACTGTTCCAGAGCTGCCGCGGAACCTGGGGTTCCCGCGGTGTGTTCACCCCCCAGATCGACGAGCAGCGCGACGGTATCGCCACCCATCGCTGGGTTCGCGAACAAGACTGGTGCACCGGGCCGGTGGTCACCTTCGGAGCCAGCTATATGGGCTTCACCCAGTGGGCAGTGGCGGGCAAGCTGCAGAAGGAGAACCCGGACATCGCGCCCGATGCCCTCTGCCTGGTCGTGACGATGCCCGATTTCGGTGCCATCACCTGGGACAACGCGGCCTTCGCACTGCGCAACGCGCTCGGCTGGACGCAGATGATGGACCGGATGATCCACCGTGAACTGCTCGCCCTGGTGCTGGGTCAGCTGCGACCGGATCGCAAGCTGCGCAAGGCATTCGACGTGCTCCCGTTGTCCGGCGGCGATGTGGCCGCGAACGGTCGCACGGTGCACTGGTACCAGGACTGGGTCGAACACGAGCGGCTCACCGACGAGTATTGGACCCAGCAGTCGCATACCGCCTCGGTCCCCGACGTCACAGCGCCGGTGTACATGATCACCGGCTGGTACGACATCTTCCTGCCGTGGCAGCTGCGCAACTACGCACAACTCGCCGAAGCGGGACGACCACCGCGCCTCACTGTCGGCCCGTGGGGGCATCTCACCCGGGATATGGGCGCACCGACGGTCGCCGAGACGGTGGAATTCTTGAAAGAGCATTTCGCCGATGCTCCGAGCAAGCGGGTAGCACCGGTGCGCGCCTATCTCACCGGCGCCGAACGATGGCACGACCTGCAAACCTGGCCACCTCCCGGAACGGCGAGCGAAACGCTGTACCTGCACGCCGCACGCAAACTCGGCCCGGATCGCCCGGAAGGCGGCATCACCAGCTACGTCTACGACCCCGCCGATCCCACGCCCGCCGTCGGCGGCCCCAGCCTGGGCCCGACGTCGAGCCCGGTCGACAACGCCGCACACGAGCGCCGCGCCGACGTCACCGTATTCCGTGGCGAGCCGCTCACCACCCCGGTCGCTGTCGCCGGAGAACCGGTGGCGCGCATCAGCTTTCGATCGTCGCAACCGAGCGCCGACATCTTCGTCCGGATCTGCGATCTCCACCCGGACGGGCGGTCGATGACCGTATGCGACGGTATCCGCCGCATCGGCAGCATCGCCACGACCGAGACCGATCCGGCGCCGGACGCGGACGGTTTCCGGGATATCGAGGTGCGGCTGTGGCCCACGTTCCACCGGTTCGCGGCCGGCCACCGCATCAGCGTGCAGATCAGCTCCGGCGCCCACCCGCGATACGCCCGCAATCCCGGATCCGGCGAGCCGGCCGCCACCGCAGCCGCCATTCACCTTGCGACGCAAGAGATTTCACACAGCACGGTGTCTCCTTCGCGGATCGAACTGCCGGTGTGGTCGTCATGAGCGCCCCGGCAGTCCCCGGCTTGGAGGTGGCGTTCCAGGTGGAGGCACGCCTCGGCCCACCGGAGGACCATGGTGTGACCCGCGCCGGCCACCGCCGCGTGGTACCGATCGTCGGCGGCCGGGTCAGCGGCCTGTTCGACGCCGACATCCTTCCCGGCGGCGCGGACTGGCAGGTGATCCGCCCCGACGGCGCCATCGAAATCGACACCCGTTACTCGGCGCGCACCGCGGCCGGCGCCCACATCTACCTCCGGACCTCCGGCATCCGCAGTGGAGCGCCGGAGGTGCTGGACGCCTCGTTGCGCGGAGATCCGGTCGATCCGTCGGACTACTATTTCCGCCTGGTCGTGCGATTGGAGACCTCGGATCCGCGGTTCGCACAGCTGGAACAGTCCCTCTTCGTCGCCTCGGCGATTCGGGAAGCGAACACGGTCCGCTACACCGCCTACCGCCTCACCTAGACCAGATGCAGCCGAGGTGACGGCGGGAAGGTGACCGGCAGTGCCGTCATCGAGCGATGGAACGGCCCGGGCCGCCAGCTGATCTCACTCGGGTCGACGGCGAGGCGGATTTCCGGCAGCGCGTCGAGCAGCTGATCGATCGCGTCCTGCACCACCAGATACGCCACCGAACGGGCCGGGCACGCATGCGGGCCCGCGCCCCAGGCCAGATGCGAGCGATTACCGGTGCGATCGCCGCCCGCGATCTCGGGATCGTTATTGCACGCGGCCAGACTGATAATTACCGGTTGGTTGGCAGGCAGCCAGGTGGTGTCGATCAGAATCGGCTGGCGAGGGTAGGTCATGCAGAAGTTGGCCAGCGGCGGATCGCTGAACAGCACCTCGTCGAGCGCATCGCGAGTCGACAGGCTGCCGGCGAGGATGTCGCCGCCGAAACGCTCGTCGGTGATCATCAGCAACAGGGTGTTGGAGATCAGATTCTGCTGCGGTTCGATGCCCCCGCCGTAGAAGACGATCAGGTTCCGAACCATCTCCTCGTCGTTGAGCTTAGCCGGATGGTGGGCCAGATGTGAGGTGACATCGTCGGCGGGCTCGGCGCGGCGCAACTGAACCTGCTCCATCAGCGCCTGACTCATATGGTCCATACCCCATGCGGCGTTCACCGTGTCGAAGATCGCCGCCATCCCCGTGGCCACGCGCCGGCCCAGATCCGCCGAACAGCCGACCATACGGTTCAGCACCTCGAAAGCCAGCGGAAACGCGTATTGCGACACCAGATCCGCCGAACCCGACTCACAGAACTCGTTGATCAGCGGGATGGCGATCTTCTCGACGGTGGTGTGCAATTCGTGCAGGTCGACCCGGTCGAAGGCCGCCGTGAACGCCTGCCGATACCGCGCATGCGCACTGCCCGCGCTGCGAATCACGTTCGGGTACCACTCCATGATCGGCCGCACCGGGCAATCGGCGGGTACGGTCCGCTCCCATGCCCGCGGGTCGGCCGGGAAATGGTCGGGATCGTTGAGGATCTGCAAGGCGGTGTGATAGCCGATGACCAGCGTCGCCGGCACGCCGGGCGCCAGTTCGATCGGCACCATGGAGCCGAAGCGACGGCGCATCGCCTCATAGGCGCGATGGGGGTCGGCGACGAATGCCGGTGTGTCCAGCACGATTCGGGGGCCGTCGGCGTCGAAGGGGGTGCCGGCCTGATGAACAGGGCAGCCGGGGGCCGCAGCCAGGTCGGAAGGTGGGGTTGACAAAGGGGGTGACTCCAGAGAATGAACCAACAAGCGCGGCAGGGGATTCGCCGTCAGCCGACAGCGTCACCTCGTGCTTGGTGAGAATAGGGGCTCCGGCAGCCCCCCAGTTAGCGTTTTCGTAAAACGGACAGGCGTCCTGTGAGCAGAAGGCGCGCGCCCTGCGGCAGCGTTATTTCACTGGTCGATTGACCACTTCCTGCGAGGCGGCAGCCGCCTGGCTACACCCAGCGGGTCGGGGGTAGCTTGTCGAGTTCTTCGTCGAGATCCGACAGTTCGTGCAGGGCGGTCGCTTCGCGCATCAAACGGCCGGCCGCCGCCACCGCGTCGCGCTGTGCCCGAGTTTCCAGTTCGGGCCTGCGCTCCGGCTCGACCTCCCAACTGGTCAGCCACCGCGCGGTAGCGTCGAGGAATTCCCGTTCGTCGTCAGGGATTCGGATCGCGCCCGAGCGTGCTGCGCCGCGGATGCGCGACAGACCGAGATACGGGGTGAGCGTGCGATCGGCGATCGCCGCATGGACGAAGAGCTTGTCGGCACGCCAGTCACCACGTGCCCCGACCTCGCCACCGAAACGCCAGGACACTTCATTGCCGATCCTCCACCCGTACTTCTCGTCGTCTTCGGCTCGGCGAGTGGCTCGCACGGTACGGACCACAGAAGCGTGACGGTGCGCCAACTGAGCGAGATGGCCGGCCGCAAACTGCTCGAAGTCGCCGACCGGCCGGACCTCCGACCCGGCAGTGCCGGCGATGTAGTCACCGAACGCGTCCACCACCTGACGTTCGTCGGTCTCGAAATCGGTGAAGTACGAACAGACAACGGACAGGAGCGAATCGACCGCCCGGCGAAAGTCCGACGCGGGCCACTGTTTCAGCCGCTCCCACTCCTGCCTGTGCAGCCGCGTGAATTCCTGCTCGGAGATCATCGGATCGGCCCCGCCATCGATGGACCCGCGCAACCGACCCAGTCGTCGGGATCGCTGTTCGTATAGACGGTCCGGATTTGACGGACACCATTTTCCGCCGGACCCACGTACATCACGGCTTCTTTCCCGGGAGCGTACTGGTAGACGAACTTCTGGTTGCCCGTCCTGGTGTCGATCTTCGCGCTGTTCGGCTTTCGCATGATGTTCTGCATGCAGTACATGAACGCCCTGGGATTGGACCGAGGGTCGTGAATTTTGCCGTCGTAGCGGGTGTTGCCGTCGAGGATCATATGGCGCGCCGCGTCGCAGCCGAGGATCGCTCGTTCGGCACCGAGCCCGCGCTCCATTCCCACCACGGTCCACGTACTGTCCTCGAACCCATAGGCATCAGGATATTGCGGACGGTGGAGGTCGTCGTGGTTCACGCAGGCATTCACCCGCTGAAGCAGCGTATCTCCGTCCGGATATTGACCGTCGGTGAGTTGTCTGACCGGTGTCCGCAGGAAGTAGTCGAGCAGTTCGCGGAACGTCGGCGGACGGTGTCCGCACGGGGCGTTCGGCGGGTTGCCCGGCAAGGCCGGTGGGACGTAGTCGGGCACCGGAATGATCGCGTCACAGGGATCGTCCGAGGGGGGCGCGGGCGGTGGAGTGAGGGCCGCCGCCGGTGGGGGTGCGGTCGTCGTCTGCGGTGATGCCGGAGGCGGCGCGGGGGTCGGCAGGCCGGGACCGGCCGACGGCGGAGGCGTGGGAGGCGGGCTGGGCTCCTCGATCTCGGGGAAATTGCCGAAGCAGGGCCAACCCGGGTGTTCTACCTGCCATTGCGAGCACGGCACATAGGGGTTGATCGGTTTCGCGTCGGCATGCGGCGCGTTCCGTGCGCCGACGACAGCGCCGCAACCTATCACCAACGCCAGAACCGCCAGCAGCACGCCATAGCAGTACCCCTGCGGAGTCCGCATCCTGACCGTCGACATCTGTTGTCTCACAGATAGATCGGGTCGCCGTATACGGCAAGGGAGTTGTCCGCATTCGGCGTCGAGATGGTGATCTGCGCATAGGAGCGCAGACTCACCGGCCCGAGGCAACCGTCGATCTTGATGTGTACTTGATCGGACGTGATTGAGCCATGACGACCAGCCAACGGCTTCGTCCTGAAAGGAATGTCGGCGATGGTCCCCGGCTTCAGGTTCACCGTCGGCGACAGCATCGCGCTACCACCGATACTGGAGAAGACACCGATGCTGACACTCGGCCCGATCGCGAGGCCCAGCGACATCCCGTTGGTGACATCGACCTGGCAGCCGATCTGATAACCGAGGGCGATCGAGCCCGCATTCACGGGCGCGGTTCCGTCTCCGTCGATATCGGCGACGGCTTTCAAGCTGACGAACCCCTCGCGAGTGAACGGGGTGGCCGCGAGATTCGGGTATCTGTCGAGGTTTTCCTCGGTTTTGGTGATCCGCATATGCCAGCCGTCATCGGTCACCGTATCCCGCGACTTGTCGGCCAGCGGCTCGGCTGCCGCGGTACCGCTCCCGAAAACCGCGATCACGCAAGCCAGCACCACCGCAAGCGCGCCTACTGTTCCCTGAATACGCATGAACTCCCCCGTGTCCAGACCTGAGCGCACAAGTATCGACAGGTTGAATTACCTTGCATCGCAAGCAACTTCGCCGTTGAACCGCCCCCTCGAGCAGCACGACATCATGGTTGTTCACACCGAGCCAGATCAGCAGCGACGCGTGCACCTCTGCTCTGTGTCGATCAGTCGACCTCGTCCAGTGCCGACAGTGCTGCGCTCGCCGCGAGCCCGGCCAGGCAGCCGGGGAAACAATCACGGTGGACCTCCCACAAGCGGCGAGCGCAGTCTCGTTCGAGGTGAGTGGGCTCCCAGGTGCAGTCGTTCAACGGCGGTGGTTCTACGGCATACGGTCCCGTCGTTCCGGCGAGCCACAACCGAGGCGGTGCGACGGTGGCCAGGTCGAAGTCGGCGCTCACGCGGTCGGGCCGATCGTCGACGTGGGCCAGGTCGTAGACGAGGACGGCCGACGCGTCCATCCCCGCCGCGATCGCGAGGATGTCGCCGATGGGGTCTCGGGCACCCTCGGGTGGGCGCAAGGTGCACAGCCAGCGAAATCCGAGATGGTGAGCAAGACACTGGATTTCGATGTCGTGCCGAGCCGTGTCGGCCCCCGAGATCTCGGTACGTACCAACCCGACAGCCTTGCTGCGCGCCACCGACATGACCGCCAGCGCACCGGCGACATCCCGCAGAGCCGCAATCGATTCCGCCTCTTCCCTGGTGGGGTTGGAGCCATTCATACGCCACCCCTTCTCGATGGATGTCCGATCAGCAGCTCGCCTGGCCCGGCCGGGAAGACGGGGGCGAGGGCCCTCCCCGGAGCGGAGTCCGCGCCGCGATCAGGCGCGGAGGCGGCGACAGGTTCCTCGGATGAGGGCGCACGCATGGGACTCGCATTTCTCATCGAGGGTCCTCCCCTTTGGTCACCGGTGAGCAGCCGGCCGAAGCAGCTATGTCTGCCCAAAAATCTCGCTTCACGTTGTCCCACAATCGATTCCACTTCGGATGTAGTTCACGCGCCTGAGCCAGGTCCGTACCGGGCGCGAACCGCTGGACCTGTTCCGGAGCGGTGCCGGTGTCGAATACGGCCGATATCTCGATGCGGCCCCGTGGGTCCCGGGTCGACCGCCATACCGCACGTAACCCGTCGGCCTCGGTGATACGCTCACCAACTGCCACGTAGTCCTCTCCGCGTATGCGCGCCAACGGGTTTGCCTGCCCAGGCCGTTCCACTCGATCTGCTGTCATCACTGGCGATGCCTCGGTTCGATGGGAGGGGCCGACGGCTGTTCAGCGCGCCCCGCCCCAGATGCAGTCCCAGCACAGCGAATTCGTCGTGAACCGACAAGCGAGTGTGGATGATCCGTTGGGATTCATCAGAAGTCCAAGCTCGTCGTCCCAGAACACCGCGGTGTCCATCCAGAACCCTGGACCGCCGCATCCAAAGGAGGCAGCTCGTCATGGTGGATATCAGTTCGACGCTCCCCCGCCGTCAGCTCGGCCGGTATCTCCGGGAGCTCCGTCAGGGATCCGGCCTGACGATCGCGGAGCTCGCGCGCCGCATCGAACGCGGCGCCACCACGGTCCAGCGGCTCGAGACAGGCACCGCCGACCGGATCCGGCTGTGGGACGTCGACGCGATCTGCCAAGTCTGCGGCGCAGACGATACGACCACCGAAGCGCTCAAAGGCCTTGCGCAGCAGGGAAACAGTAAGAGCTGGTGGCATCAATACGGGGATCTGATCCCGGTCAGCTTCGATGTCTACATGGGCTTGGAAGCGGCTGCCGCGAAGCTGATTTCATTCCAAGAACTCATTCCCGGTCTGCTTCAGACACCCGATCTACGCGCGAACCGTCACCCGGCAGGCACATCCGTCGGAATCGGACGGCGAGATCGCCCGCCGGGTCGAGATGCGGGTGCGACGCCAGGTACTGCTGACCAAGAAGTCGGATCCCGTACCGGCCGACATCATCCTCGACGAGTCGGCGTTGCACCGGGTCATCGGGAACCGGCGAATCATGGACGCACAGCTGCGCTACCTCGCCGACGCCGGAACTCGACCGAACATCCGAATCCGAGTCCTGCCGTTCGCCGCCGGCCTTCCGCTGGGCGACTTGACCGGTCCTTTCACCATCCTGAGTTTCGGAAAGTCCGGGGACGGACGGCCGGCCGAACCTCCCGTCGTCTACGCCGAGGGCTACACGGGAGCCATGTACTTCGATGATGCGGATCTCGTGCGGCGGTATCACCGCGCGCACGCTGCGCTCGGACAGGTAGCGTTGAATGAGCAGGACAGCAGGAAATTGCTGCGGGACAAGGCAAGGGAGTTCGCGAAGTGAGCGCTGATCTATCCATGGCTCGCTGGTTCAAGAGCAGCCACAGCGGCGGCAGCCAGGACTGTGTGGAGGTCGCCTTCCTCGCCGACGGCACGGTCGGTGTGCGCGACTCGAAGAACCCGACAGGACCCGCACTCGCCTTCCCGCCCCACGCCTGGGACGCCTTTACCGCGAGCGTCGCGGGCGGAATGCTCGGTCAACTCGCCGAATAGTCGATTCCTCGCCGCACCAGTTCATCGGGAGTTGGTGGTCGGAAGGCGATCTCCCGCAGGCCCGGCCCCTTCCCCGCATGTCGTGCGCTCTGCGGTGATTCGAATGTGAGGTACAAGACTGGCGTCGAGGCAATCGCGGATACTCGTCGGTTCCCCTTCGCCACTGTATGTCTGACCCGTCGGTGTCATGCTCGAAGAATGACTACCGAGTTCGTGGGACCGTCTCCGTGGAAACGCATCAGTGTCATCATCTCTCGCCGTGGGCCCCGTGCCGGAGCGATCGCTTAC
>NZ_JADKYP010000150.1 GCF_015354405.1 Nocardia sp. BSTN01
GTGTGGCCTTCGGGGGTGGCCAGGCGGTGGGCGTTGGTTTGTAGCGGGGTGGCATCGGTGGGTGGCCGGCCGTGGGCGCGATGGTCGCGTGCGGTGGTGTGCTGGGTGCGGGTTTTGCCGGTGGCGATGAGCCGGTCGGGCCCGGGGTGGGTGAGGTTGGCTCTGGTGAGGTAGCCGTTGTCGGCGAGCAGCACCCCGATCCCGTCGGGGCCGGTGGCTGCGGGTGTGGTGTGTGCGCGGGCGCCGGTGATGAGCTCGGCTGCGGCGGTGGCCTTGTCGAGCATGCTGGTGAAGGTGGTGGAGTCGTTGGGGTTGTTGCCGACACCTGTGGCGATGATCAGTCCGTCGGTGGAGGTCACGGCCTGGCAGTTGTAGCCCTGCAGCCATCCCCCGCCGCGTAACGGCATCAGCCGCGACTGCGGGTCGGTGATGTTGCGTGCGGGTGTGGCCGTCCACGATTTCGCTTTCCCGGGCCCGGTTTCCGCGGGCGCGGGCGCGGTCCGGGTGGCTGCGTGGTGTTCGTTTCCGATGGCCTGTGCTGTGATCGCGCGGTCGAGGGCGGCTCTGGCCCGTTTGACCATCGCGTGGTCATCGGCCGCGGCGGGGCGGCGGCCTTTGCGGGTTCGGCGCTGGGCGTGGCGGTCGATCTTGGCTTGCTGCGCGGCGCGGGCGGCTTCCCAGTTACGGGTCAGCACCTGCACCCGGATTTCGGCGGGCGGGCTCCCGGTCACCGAACGACCGGGACGGCGGCGTTGCTCGAATGCCTCCACCCGGGCGGCACGCTCGGCTGCCTTCTTGTCCCGGCGCGCCTGTTTGCGCTCGGCCACGGCCTGCTTATCCGCCTGCTCCCGCGCCCGCCGAGCGTTCTCGGCCGCCAACTCCGACAGGGCTTGCTCGATCCGCCGCGCCCGCGAACTCGGCTCCACGAGATCCGCCGGCACTTGCCCGCCACGGCAACCAGCACCATAGACCTCGTCCTCAGCGGCGTCGGTGGCCGCGTGCTCGACCGCCGCGCGCCGCGCCGCAGCGGCCGCCGCATCCCGGATTCCCTGCTCGGCGGCAGCTTTGCGCAGTCCCTGCTCGCCACGATTGGCGCTGATCGACGCGTTCGACGCGATCTTCACCCCGTCCAGCGCGACCACACCC
>NZ_JADKYP010000151.1 GCF_015354405.1 Nocardia sp. BSTN01
CGGTGTGGTGGCGCTGGACGGGGTGAAGATCGCGTCGAACGCCTCGATCAGCGCCAACCGGGGTGAACAGGGACTGCGCAAAGCCGCTGCCGAGCAGGGGATCCGGGACGCGGCGGCCGCGGTAGCGCGGCGCGCGGCGGCTGAACACGCAGCCACCGACGCCGCCGAAGACGAACTTTATGGTGTCGGTCGCCGTGCAGCAGAAGTGCCGCCGGATCTCATCGAGCCCAGTAGCCGGGCCCGGCGCATCGAGGCAGCCTTGGCGGAGTTGGCGGCCGAGCACGCTCGCCGGGAACGTGAACAGGCAGACAAGCAGGCCGGGGCCGAACGCAAACAAGCACGCCGGACCCGCAAGGCCGCCGCGCGGGCCGCCCGGTTGGAGGCGTTCGAGCAGCGTCGACTGCCCGGTCGTTCGGTGACCGGTGGCCCGCCCGCCGAGATCCGGGTGCAGGTGCTGACCCGGAACTGGGAAGCCGCCCGCGCCGCGCAGCAAGCCAAGATCGACCGCTATGCCCAGCGCGGAATCCGTCGAGGCCGCCGACCCGCCGCGGTCGATGACCACGCCATGGTCAAACGAGTACGAGCCGCACTCGACCGCGCGATCGCCGAACAGGCCACTGCAACCGAACACCCCCCAGCCACCCCGGCCACGCTCACCGAAACCGAGCGCGTGAAAGCGAAATCGCAGGCCGCGGCACCCTCGCGCAATATCACCGACCCGCAGTCGCGGCTGATGCCGCTACGCGGCGGAGGGTGGCTGCAAGGCTACAACTGCCAGGCCGTGACCAGCGCCGATGGGTTGATCATCGCCACCGGAGTGGGGAACAACCCCAACGACTCCACCACCTTCACCAGCATGCTCGACAAAGCCGTCGCCGCAGCCCGGCTCATCACCCACGCCCGCGCACACACCACACATACCGGCACCGGCGGGATCGGGGTGCTGCTCGCCGACAGCGGCTACCTCACCCGCGCCAACCTCACCTATCCCGGCCCCGACCGGCTCATCGCCACCGGCACAACCCGCACCCAGCACACCACTGCCCGCGACCATCCCGCCCACGGCCGGCCCCCCACCCACGCCACTCCGTTACAAGCCAACGCCCACCGCCTGCGCACCCCCGAAGGCCACGG
>NZ_JADKYP010000152.1 GCF_015354405.1 Nocardia sp. BSTN01
CGGTGGCGAGGACGGGGCGGCCGAGGTCGGGGCCGGATTTGGTGGTGACCGAGGCTCAACGTCGGGAGTTGGTGCGGGGTGCGCGAGCGGCGACCTCGACGCAGGCGTATGCGTTGCGGTGCCGGATCGTGCTGGCCTGCGCGGAGCCGGGCGCGTTCAACACCCATGTCGCTGCCGAGGTGGGTGTGTCGGCGATGACGGTGCGTAAGTGGCGGGGACGTTTCATCGAGTACGGGCTGGCGGGTTTGGCTGATGAGCCGCGGCCGGGCCGGCCACCGTCGATCCTGCTGGATCAGGTGCAGCAGGTGGTGGAGATGACGTTGGAGCAGGTCCCGTCCGATGCCACGCACTGGTCGCGGTCGTCGATGGCCGAGCGGACTGGTCTGTCGAAATCGACAGTCGGGCGGATCTGGCGGCGGTTCGAGCTGAAACCGCACCTGAGTGATGGATTCAAGATCTCCACCGATCCGTTGTTCGTGGAGAAGGTCGTGGATGTTGTTGGCCTGTACCACAATCCACCCGAACGAGCGGTCGTGTTGTGTGTCGACGAGAAGTCGCAAATCCAAGCCTTGGACCGGTCGCAGCCGGTGCTGCCGATGATGCCGGGTATGCCCGAGCGCCGCACTCACGATTACGCCCGCCACGGCACGACCAGCCTGTTCGCCGCGTTCAACATCGCCGACGGCACCGTGATCGGCGAACTGCACCGCCGCCACCGGGCGACCGAGTTCCGCAAGTTCCTGACCAGCATCGACAAGGCCGTGCCGGCCGAACTGGACGTGCACGTGGTGTGCGACAACTACGCCACCCACAAGACCCCGCTGGTCCAGCAATGGCTCGCCGCACATCCACGATTCCACGTGCACTTCACCCCGACCGGATCGTCGTGGCTCAACCAAGTCGAGCGTTGGTTCGCCTTCCTCACCCAGCAACTCCTGCGGCGCGGCGTCCACAAAAGCGTTGCGGCACTGGAGAAAGACGTCCGCAACTGGGTCGACCAGTGGAACACCAACCCACGCCCCTTCGTCTGGCGCAAGACCGCCGAAGAGATCCTCGACTCCCTCGCACGATATCTGCAACGG
>NZ_JADKYP010000153.1 GCF_015354405.1 Nocardia sp. BSTN01
TGTACTGACCATGGACGTTGGTGACGGCGTGGCGAGGTGACATGGCGAAGACCTCCGAGTGAAGTGCGAGCTGTCGAGGAACGCATTCACCTGTCGGAGGTCTTCATGTCTCACCGTAATGCCCCGCTGTCGGAGTTGGGCCGGCTACGGCTGGCTCGTTGTGTCGTCGATGACGGGTGGCCGCTACGGCGAGCTGCTGAACGATTCCAGGTCTCAGCGACCACAGCGTGGCGGTGGGCCCAGCGCTACCGCGACCACGGCGCGACCGGCATGGCCGACCGGTCCAGCCGACCGCACCACAGCCCTAACCGGACCCCGACACGCACCGAACGCCGCATCATCAAACTGCGGATACTGCGCCGCTGGGGACCGGCTCGCATCGCCTATCTGCTGGGATTGCACCCCTCCACGGTCCATCGCGTCCTGACCCGATACCGCCTCGCACGGTTGCGGTGGCTGGACCGATCCACCGGACGTGTCGTACGCCGTTACGAACACCGCCACCCCGGCGACCTGGTCCACATCGATGTCAAGAAACTCGGCAAGATCCCGACGGCGGTGGATGGCGCGTGGCCGGACGCAGCATCGGCAGCCGAAACTCACGCGCGCACACCCCCAACCGCCGTGGCAGCCACCCCGTCATCGGCTACCACTACCTGCACACCGCCCTGGACGACCACTCCAGGCTGGCCTACAGCGAACTGCTGCCCGACGAACGCAAAGACACCGCAGCCGCGTTCTGGACCCGAGCCGCCGCCTGCTTCGCCGGCCACGGCATCACGGTCCGAAAAGTATTGACCGACAACGGTTCCTGCTACCGATCACACGCTTTCGGTGCAGCGCTGGGCACAGTCGTGCACAAACGCACCCGCCCCTATCGCCCACAAACCAACGGCAAGGTCGAACGCTTCCACCGCACCCTGGCCGACGAATGGGCCTACGCCCGCGCCTACCGCAACGACACCGAACGCTGCACCGCCTACACCGAATGGCTACACACCTACAACAACCACCGCGGCCACACCGCACTCGGCGGACACCCACCCGCCAGCCGCGTCCCCAACCTCTCAGGTCAGTACA
>NZ_JADKYP010000154.1 GCF_015354405.1 Nocardia sp. BSTN01
CTAGGTTGTGTCTCGAAGTGAGTGATGGCGGGCCAGCGGCCCGCCATCACGAGTGCCGTAGCCACTGATTGATCACAGCGATATGGATTGTGGCCTGGTATCGGACAGCGAGTTTGTCGAACCGGGTGGCTACCGCTCGATGCTGTTTCAACTGGTTGATGCCTCGCTCGACAGCGTTGCGGTCGCGGTAGATCACCGCATCGAACGCCGGAGGTCGGCCGCCGCCCCGACCACGCCGCCGCCGGTGCTCAGCCTGATCGGCGGGGACCGGGATCGTCGCGCGGATCCCGCGACGCCGCAGCCATTCCCGGTTACCTCGACTGGAATACGCCTTATCGGCCAACACACGCTCGGGCCGCACCCGCGCCCGGCCGCCACCGCGTTTCGGCACGGCGATGCCATCGAGCACCGCGGTGAACTGCGGACTGTCACCGGCCTGACCTGCTGTGACCAGCACCGACAACACTCGGCAACCCTGGTCACACGCCAGATGCAGCTTGCTGGTCCACCCGCCCCGCGAACGACCCAACCCATGATCGGCCGGCTCGCACTGCCCCGGCCCCGCTGGTGGTTCGGCCTGGCCGCCGCCCGCGCGGCGGGCACCCGCAGCATGCGGATGCGCCCGGGTGATCGTGGAGTCCACGCTGATCTGCCAGTCGATCCCCCCGGCAGCATCGGCCTGCATCTGCAGCGATGTCACGATCGTCGCCCAGAAACCGGCCCGTTGCCAGCGCCGGAATAATCCGTACACCGCTTGCCAGGACCCGTATTCACTCGGCACGTCCCGCCACGGCACACCGGCTCGGACCCGCCACCGGATCCCGTCAATGAGCTGCCGTTTCGTCCACTTCGACGGGCGTCCCGCCTTCTTCCCACGAGGCAGCAACGGCTCCAACCGGGCCCATTGGGCATCAGTCAGGTCCGCGCGCCCCGCCACCGCTAGGCTGACCACGAGGTCTCCGGAGCTTATTCAGATGTGCTTGGTCGCTAATCCGAATACCGGAGACCTCACCTATACGCCAACGCGGGCAACAGCTTCGACCGAAGATGCTGATGGTGTGGCCCCGCGTA
>NZ_JADKYP010000155.1 GCF_015354405.1 Nocardia sp. BSTN01
ATCTCCAACCGAACCTATCGATGCCGAGAGTCCTTGCAGGGCAAGTGATTCGGTGAATTTCACCGTGGTGTATTGCGACCCGGCATCGGAGTGGTGGATCAGGCCGGGCTCGATCGGATGCCCGTAATGGTCACGCCGCCACACGGCCATGTTGAGCGCTTTGGATACCAATGCGGTGGCTTTCGTGGCGGCGGTGGTCCAGCCGACGATGGCGCGGGAGTAGGCGTCGAACACGAACGCCACATATGCCCATCCGGTCCAGGTGGAGACGTAGGTGAAATCGGCGACCCACACGCGGTTGGGTGCGGCGGCGGTGAAGTCGCGGTTGAGCCTGTCCCCGGCGCGTATCCCATCCCTGGCAGGGATCGTGGTGCGCAGCTTGCGGCCTCGCACGATGCCGTTCATTCCGAGCTCGCGCATGATCCGGTCCACTGTGCAGAATGCCACGTCGTGGCCTTTCCGCCGCAGGTAGCGGGTCATTTTCCGCCGCCCGTACATTTCCTCCGGCTGGCCGGCCAGGTCGCGTAATGCGTTCTCCACGTGCGCATCTGCGATGTCACGGGCCGACGGTGGTCGGCGGCGGGCTTTGCGGTAGGTCCGTGGCGCGATCTGGATTCCGTGCGCGGCGAGCGCGCGGCAGATCGACTCGACGCCGTAGGCCTGGCGGTATTCGTCGATGAACCCGACGATCAGTGGTGTCGCGGGTCGAGTTCCCGCGCGAAGAAAGCTGAGGCCAACTTCAGTATCTCGTTGGACTGCTTGAGGTCTCGCACTTCTTTCCGCAGTCGTGCCAGCTCGTCACGCTCAGCCGACGACAGCTCGGTTCCGGCCTTCGCGCCCGGTCGGGAGCCTTGCGCGAGGGCTTTTTTCACCCATACCCGCAATGTCTCGTAATGCACGTCCACCAGCGGGCCGATCGCACGAGCGGCAGCATACGGGGACTCGAACTCATCGAGTCGTTCCAAGACCAGACGCACGGCCTTCTCACGAACCTCAGGCGGGTAACGCTTCGACATGATGGGAACCATCTTCCACAAGACTGGAAGCGGTCCCAAACTCGTGACGGTTCA
>NZ_JADKYP010000156.1 GCF_015354405.1 Nocardia sp. BSTN01
TCAACATGCCAGTTGGCGGCGTTCAGTTCCGTCGATGTACCCGGATCCACTGCGCCGCATGATGTCCAGGGTTGGTACGTCGATGGTTGACTGCGGATTTGACCAGCACGGCCACGAGGAACCTGTCCTGTCGCGCACCTCGGCGCGCGGCAGGACAGCGCAATTCAAGACCGTTTGTTCATGTTGGCGAACAGTTCCCGGTTCGCGGCGCGGGGCCGCGTCGAGTCTCGTTCGCGTTCGGTGAGTTGGCCGGCCAGCTCGACGACCTGCTGTTCGAGACCGGTGATTCGGCGTTGCAGCGCGTCGATGTCGGTCGGTGCGCCGAGTCCGGATTCCTGCCAGACGGGCTCGCCCAGGAGCTCGGAACGCTTGCGTTCGAGCTGTTTGTTGTGTGCGGCCAGGCGGCCGATGCGGACCTGGGCGTTGGCCAGATCGACCTTGAGCGCGGCCGGTCGTGACCGCCGCCGCGCCGCCCTCGGCGGCGGGGCCGCGATTGGGTCGACTTGGCGATGTGGATTTGGGCGAGCAGGTCGTGATGGCGATAGACGAACGAGCGGTCGACGCCCGCAGCGCGCGATTATCGGTTCAGCAACCAAGCCGGAAAAACTTACCCGCAAGTTTCTTCAAAGGATATTAAAAAAGCAATGAAGGGACGTTGAGTGAATAACCCAAGATTCGATACTGATGCAGCCTCGGATGCGTTGTCGGCCATGGCCGAAGCGATCGTTCAAGGCTGTGTTGATGAAGAGTTGGAATGGGATGCGCTGACCGTCGTAGTCAATCTCGATCGCCGGCAGTCGATGTTCGGATACCGTTATGCTGATGACGGAAACTGGAGTGCTGATGTGCGTCTCAGTATGCAGGTGCTCGATCGCGCGATTGACCTGCGAACGACCATGACAACTCCGGACGGCAAGGGTTGGAAAGTGTGCCTGATTCAAATCAGGCGATCGGACATGAGTGTTCAAGTCGACTTTGAGTACAAAAACGCTAAACGTTGGCGTGTAACTCCGGTCAACTTAGAGTCGATGGTAGAGGAATTGCGACCTC
>NZ_JADKYP010000157.1 GCF_015354405.1 Nocardia sp. BSTN01
TGATCGGATGGTCAGCGGGAAGGTGCCGTGATGACGACACTTGATGCCGTGGCGAAGAAGAAGGCCGACGCGTCGGCTGAGGAGCTGGCGGCGGCGGAGTTGGTGCGGATGGCCAAGGAGCAGGGCTTGTCCCTGACCGGGCCGGACGGGCTGCTCAAACAGTTCACCAAGACCGTTCTCGAGACCGCGTTGAACGAGGAGATGACCGAGCACTTGGGCTATGAGCCGAATCAGGCTCCCGCCGAACGGGTCTCACCCAATGTGCGTAACGGGACCAGGCCGAAGACGGTGCTGACCGAGACGACCGGGCCGGTGCCGATCGAGGTGCCGCGTGACCGCGACGGCAGTTTTGAACCCCAGATCGTCAAGAAACGCCAGCGCCGGTTGACCGGGGTCGATGAGATAGTGTTGTCGTTGTATGCGAAAGGTTTGACCACGGGCGAGATTTCGGCGCATTTCGCCGAGATCTATGGGGCGTCGGTGTCGAAGGAGACCGTGTCCCGGATCACCGACGCGGTGGTCGCGGAAATGCAGGAGTGGTCGAGCCGGCCGCTCGACGAGGTGTATGTCGCGATCTTCATCGACGCGATCGTGGTCAAGATCCGAGACGGTCAGGTCGCGAACCGCCCGATCTATGCCGCGATCGGGGTGACGGTGAACGGGGAGAAAGACATCCTCGGGTTGTGGGCCGGGACCGGTGGCGAGGGCGCGAAGTTCTGGATGAGTGTGCTCACCGAAATCCGCAACCGCGGCACCAAGGATGTGTTCTTCCTCGTCTGCGACGGCCTGAAGGGCCTGCCGGAAGTGGTGGGGAACGTGTGGCCGCTGGCCACGGTCCAGACCTGCATCATCCACCTGATCCGCAACACCTTCCGACTGGCCGGGCGCCAGCACTGGGACGCGCTCAAACGCGACGTCAAACCGATCTACACCGCTGTCAACGCCACCGCGGCCCGCGCGGCGTTGGACGAACTGACCGAGAAATGGGGCACGAAATACGGTGCGATCGTGCGGCTTTGGAACAACGCGTGGGATGAATTCGTCCCGTT
>NZ_JADKYP010000158.1 GCF_015354405.1 Nocardia sp. BSTN01
GGTTCCCCCGCTTTCTCGGAGGGCTCTGACTGTGGTCCGATAGGACCGGAAGGAGTCATTCGTGGCAGCACCGAAGAAGTACCCGGACGAGCTGAAAGCGCGGGCAGTTCGGCTGTATCGGGAGTCCGACCCGAAGCCGACGATCCGGAAGCTGGCCGCCCAGCTCGGGGTGCATCACGAAGCGTTGCGGCTGTGGATCCGCCAAGCCGAGGCCGATGCCGGCGAACGCGACGACAAGCCGACGACCGACATGCTGGCCGAGAACCGGGCCCTGATGAAGCGAGTCGCGGAGCTCGAGCGGGTGAACGCTGTATTACGTGATGCGAGTGCGTATTTCGCCTCGGAGCTCGGCCAGACCCGGCGGTGATCGTGGCGTTCGTCAGCGAACACCCACAGCACCCGGTCGAGCTCGTACTACGGGTTCTGGGCATCGCGTCGTCGACCTATTACGGCTGGTTACGGCAGGCGAAGACACCGTCTCGGCGGCGGCTGGCCGACCAGGAGTTACTCGCCGAGATCGTCGATATCCATACCAGCTCCGGCGGAACCTACGGGTCACCGCGGGTTCATGCGATGCTGCGCCGGCGCGGGATCTCGGTTGGCCGCAAACGAGTCGAGCGGTTGATGCAGGGTGCGGGGTTGCAGGGCGCGTTCCTGCGCAAGAAGTGGCGGCTGGGATCGACCCGGCGGGATCCGCGTGCCACGGCGGCCCCGGACCTGGTCAACCGCGACTTCACCGCCGGTGAGCCGGACCGGTTATGGGTGGCCGACGCCACCCGCATCGTCTGCGGTGAGGGCGTGTTCTGGCTGGCCGCGGTCCGTGACGCCTTCTCGAACCGGATCGTCGGCTGGAAGTGCTCGGACCGTTGTGACACCGAACTGGTGCTCGGCGCTCTCGAGTACGCGGTCTGGACCCGTGACGTGCGTGACGGGCAGCTGGTCCATCATTCCGACCGCGGGTCGACCTACACAGCGATTCGGTTCGCTAATCGATTGGCAGACAACGGGATATCGCAATCCATGGGGTCGGTCGGCGACAGCTA
>NZ_JADKYP010000159.1 GCF_015354405.1 Nocardia sp. BSTN01
CCGGATGATGGCTTGCCGGTCGGGGAAGATGCCGACAACGTCTGTGCGCCTGCGGATTTCCTTGTTCAACCGTTCCTGGGGATTGTTGGACCAGATTTGGCGCCATATCTGTTTCGGGAACGTGGTGAACGACAGCAGATCCGCGCGCGCTGCGTCGAGGTGGGCGGCCACCTTCGGCAACTTCTCGGTGAGTGCGTCGAGCATCCGATCATATTGAGCAGCCACCGATTCGGAGTCGGCCTGGTCGAACACCGAGTGCAGCAGAGTACGCACCCATGGCCACGACGATTTCGGGGTTATCGACATCAAGTTGACCGTGTAATGGGTTCGGCACCGTTGCCAGGCCGCGCCGGGCAGTGTGGCTCCGATCGCGGCGACCAGCCCGGCGTGGGCGTCGGAGGTGACCAGGCTGACTCCGGACAGGCCGCGGGCGACCAGGTCGCGGAAGAACGCGAGCCAGCCCGCGCCGTCCTCGCCGCTGGTGACCTGGATCCCGAGGATCTCACGGTAGCCATCAGCATTGACACCAGTGGCGACCAGGGCGTGGACGTTGACCACGCGCCCGTTCTCACGCACTTTCAACACCAGAGCGTCCGCGGCGACGAACGTGTACGGGCGTTGATCGAGGGGGCGGGTTCGGAACGCTTCGACCTGAGCGTCGAGTTCGGCGGCCATGATCGACACCTGGGACTTGGAAAGCTTTGTCACACCCAGGGATTCGACAAGTTTCTCCATCCGGCGAGTCGACACCCCGAGCAGATAGCACGTGGCCACCACCGAGGTCAGGGCACGTTCGGCGCGTTTGCGGCGTTCGAGCAGCCAATCCGGGAAATACGAGCCCGAACGCAGTTTCGGGATCGCCACATCGATCGTGCCGACACGGGTGTCGAAATCACGGTGGCGGTACCCGTTTCGGGAGTTGACCCGGTCGTCGGATCGTTCGCCGTAGCCGGCGCCGCACACCGCGTCGGCTTCGTTGCTCATCAGGGCTTGGATGAAGGTGGACATCATCTCGCGCAGCAGGTCCGGA
>NZ_JADKYP010000016.1 GCF_015354405.1 Nocardia sp. BSTN01
GCAATTGACCGGACATGGTCAGACCGGGACGCGTCGAGGTGGCGGTGGCGTCGCCGGAAACGTCCGGCGCCGCGAGGGGCCCGCGGGACGCGGTAGATCCCGGCGAGGCGGCAGAACCCGGCGTGGCAACAGACATTGGCGAAAACTTCCTTCCCCCGCCCGTTTACTGCGCTGCCTTTATAACGTAACCGTAACGAGACCCCGATGGATGTCTTTCGCCCATCCTCGTGACAAATGAGGAGGCCGCCCGGGCGTGGCCTGGTGAGCGGTCACAACTCGGCCGCCGGATGAAACGGGCCGGTCAGTTCGGCATTCCCGCCGATCAGCAGGCGCTTGAGCACCTTGCCGGTCTCGCCGCGCGGCAGTGCCGACAGGAAGGTGACATCGCGCGGCACCGAGAACCGGCTCAGCCGATTGCGGACGTAGGTGCGGATCATGTCCGGGTCCAGGCCCGAACCCTCCCGCTTGACGATGAACGCGGCCAGCCGCTGCCCGAATTCGTGGTCCGGCACCCCGACCACGGCCACGTCGGCGATCTGCGGCAGATGCGACAGTGCCTCCTCCACCGGCCGCGGGAAGACGTTCTCACCGCCCGAGATGATCATCTCGTCGTCGCGGCCGGCGATGAACAGCCGGCCGTCGGCGTCCAGATATCCCAGGTCGCCGGTATCGAGCATGCCGTCGGTCTCGTCCGGCGGCGCCGAATTGACATATCCGTCGAAGAGCATGTGGTTGCCCACGTAGATGCGCCCGGTCGCGCCGATCGGCACGGGCTTCCGATTCGGGCCCAGCACAGCGATTTTCGTGCCGAGCGGCGGCCGCCCGGCGGTGGTCGGCGCGGTCCGCAGATCCTCGGGGGTGGCGATGGTCGCCCACGACACCTCCGTGGAGCCGTAGATGTTGTAGAGCACATCGCCGTAGTTGTCGGCGAACCGCAGCACCGTGGCACCGGCCAGCGGGGCGCCGCAACTGGCCGCGATACGGAGGCTGGAGGTGTCGTAACGGGCCCGCACAGGGGTCGGCAGGTCCAGGATCCGCTGCACCATGGTCGGCACCAGAATCATTGTGCCGACCCGGTTCTCGGCGATCCGGCGCAGGGTGTCGCGGGCATCGAACTGCTCCGGCAGGACGACCGTGGCGCGCAGCGCGGTACTCAATTGCAACGCGGCCAGACCCCAGGTGTGGAACAGCGGCGCCGGAATCAGCATGGTGTCGTTCATCCGTAACGGGATACGCGACAGCAGGGCCGCCACGGTGGCGAACCCCTTGGCGTGCGGGCGGCGCGCGCCCTTGGGGGTGCCGCTGGTTCCGGAGGTCAGCACGATCAATCGACCCGGCCGCGCCGGTTTGTCGAAACCGTTGTCGCCGTGGGTGATCAGATCCTCGATGGTGGTGCGGCCGGGGGCGCCGTCGTCGGTGGCGATGCGGACGATGTCGGAGTGCAGATAGTGGATCAGTTGCTCCAGTTCGGCGTCGACGAAGACGTGCGCCAGCCGGTGCCGCTGCACGATCTCCTCGATGCGCCGGGCCGACAGACCCGCGTTCAGCAGGATCGTGTCCACCCCGAGCTTGCCCGCCGCGACCATGGTTTCGACCATGCCGGCGTGATTGCGAGCGAGCAGGCCGATCGCATCGCCGGTGCGCAGGCCCAGTCCGGCCATTCCGCCGGCCAGTGCGGTACTGCGCCGGTCGATGTCGGCGAAGGTGCGGCTGCGCCGATCGTCGACGACGGCGATGCGGGTGGGGGAATGCGCGGCCGCGGCGGCGTAGCCGCCGGCGAGATTGAAACCCCACCGCGCGAGTCCGCGCAGCTGCCCGACACTGCGGTCCGGTCGCGCGGTGCGCACCACGCCCGTGCCGAGGATGTGGCGCGCGACGTCCGCGTGCCGCCGCAGCGGCGTGTTCTCGCGGTTGACCACGACCGAAGTCGGTGCGGCCGTGACCAATTCGCGCAGTCGCCGCAGCCCGGCGTCCAGCCAGGCCTGCGCGCCGGCGGTCGAGGTACGCGCGGCGATCGGATGTATCCGGCCGGCGGCGAAACAGGTGATCACCGCCCGGGTGCCGCCCTCGATATCGCGCAGCCGCACGGAGGCGAAGCTCCCGGTCGCCGCGCAGTACAACTCGAAAGCTTCCCCGCGCGGGCCCACCCGCACCGTCAGCGACAGGGTCCGGATCTCGGTGTCGGCGGTTCCGACGCGCAGTTGCCACAGCGGCGCATCGGCGACGGTCTCGAGCCGTTCACCGGCGCCGATCCCGGTGAAGATGCGCGGATACAGCTGCGGGTCGACGAGCAGCTCCCAGACGGCGCTGCGCTCGACCGGCAGCTCGACGGCGGTGTCGAAAACCTCGGTAGCCAACTTCTTACACTTCTCGCGGGCCGGTTCCTCGAGCGCACCGGCGGGAATTCCTTTGTAACCGGGATCGACTCGGCGCAGAAGATGCCTTGTGACAATTCCCGGCGCGTCCGGGACCGCGGTTGTGAGTTCGCCGCCGAGCGTCCGGGCGTGATGTGCGTCGCAGCCCGCAACGGAACATCGCCCGCCGCCTCGATCGTTGAGCCAGCGGCTGTCCCGCGTCACAACGGTGCCGGACCCCGCCGGAAAAGGATGTGTGAGCTCGATGAGCAGGCGATTCGGGTCGTGGTACCGGCGCCCGGTGGTGCTGTGCCTGGCGCTGGCAGTCGTGGCGGCGCTGTCGACCGGCGTCGCCGCGGCGACGACCGGCGCCTCGGCGTTCGCGGACGGATCCCGGATCGACCGGATCATCGAGAACGATGCCCGCCACGCCACGCTCATCGTGTACTCGGAGGCCATGGACCGCACGGTGAGCATGCGAGTGCTGCGGCCCGCCGAGACCTCGTCGCCGGCTCCGGTGCTGTACCTGCTCGACGGCGCGGAGGACGGCATCGGGCCCGGCGGCACCGAAACCTCGTGGGAAACCCGCACCGACGTCGACGCTTTCACCGCGGACAAGGACGTCACCGTGGTCACCATCCTCGACGGCCGCTACACCTACTACACCGATTGGCTCGCCGACGATCCGGTGCTGGGTCGCAACGAGTGGACGACATTCCTGACGCGTGAGCTGCCGCCGCTCGTCGACGCCGCGCTGCACACCTCGGGCCGCAACGCCATAGCGGGGGTGTCGATGTCGGCGACGTCGGCGCTCGCGCTGGCGCAGGCGGCTCCCGGCCTGTACGCCGCGGTGGGATCGTTCAGCGGATGCGCCCAGACGGGTACCGACCCGGGCCGTCGCTTCGTGCAGGCGGTGGTGGCCTCCGGCGGCGGCAATCCGTGGAACATGTGGGGCCCGGACGGTTCGCCGGGCTGGACCGACGCCGACCCCAGCACGCCCGCGAATGTGGAAAAACTGCGTGGGACAGAGCTTTTCGTGACCGCGGGCGTGCCGCGGCCCGGCGGTGCGACCGGCGGTCCGGCCGTCGCCGATCCCGCCGGTGGCGGGGCCCTGGAATCGGTGGTCGCGCAATGCACCCGGCGCCTGCAGGAGGTGACCGAGAGCAGGGGAATCCCGGCCACGTACCGCTACACGCCGGGCGGGTTGCACGACTGGCCATATTGGCAGCGGTCCCTGCACGAGGCGTGGCCCGGTTTCGCGCGGGCGCTCGCCGGTTAGCGGCTCGGATCAGGGCTTGCGGGCGACACCCGCGTAGCCGTCGAGGGGCCGGACCTCCGGCAGCGGCTCGTCCGGATCCGGCCGCCACCGGGCCAGATATTCCAGGCCGGGTTCGACCAGGACCAGATCGCCGAGCAGTTCCATGATCTCGGCGCGGGTGCGCAGGCGGTCACCGCGACCGGTGACGCGTTCGGTCACCGCGAGCATGCGGTCCATCTGCTCGGGCGGTCCCTCACTGGTCAGATGCGACAGCGCCAGATAACTACCGGAAGCGATGGTGGCGCGCAGTCGCTCGAATACCGTCGCGGCCAAGGCGTCGTCGGCCACGAAATGCAACATCGATACCAGCAGGACGGCGACCGGCCGATCGAAATCGAGCAGCTCGCGGACCTGCGGATGCTCGAGTACTCCGTCGATATCGGTGAAATCCCCGTGCACCGCGGTCGCATTCGGATTGTCCGCGAGCAGCTTGCGGCTCATGGTCACCGCGACCGGATCGATATCGACATAGACCACCCGCGCATCCGGGACCACGCGCTGCGCGATCTCGTGCACGTTGCCCGCCGTCGGAATTCCGGAGCCCAGATCGAGGAATTGGTCGATACCCGCCTGGGCGAGAAAACCGACCGCACGCTGCAAGAATGCACGGTTGGCACGGGCCGTGCGCGGAACGTCGGGAATGACCTCGATCATTTGCGCCGCGACCGACCGATCCACCTCGAAATTGGCGAATCCTCCCAGCAGATAGTCGTACACTCGCGCCGGGCTGGGAATCCGGGGGTCGATGTCGTCGGCTGCCCAGTCGGGTAACAGAGGTTGCACGCCGCTCATCCTAGGCCGCGCACCCGGGCGGCGACATCAGCCGCATGAAGGACCCAGCGGTTGCGCCCGCTGGCCTTCGCGCGGTACAGCCCGGCGTCGGCGGCATCGAGCAGCCGCTCGGCGTCGGTGCCGGTGACAGGGGTGACGATCGCGCCGATGCACGCCGAGATCATCAGGTCGTGATTGTCGACGGGGATGGGTTCGGCCAGCGCGTCGAGCAGGCGCTGGGCCACCGCGGCGATGTGCTCGGTATCGCAGGCCGGGCGTACCAGACCGACGAATTCGTCGCCGCCCACCCGGGCCAGCAGGATCGCCGGAACCGCCGCCGAGAGCCGCTCCGCGACGGCCACGAGCAGCCGATCACCGACTCCGTGGCCGTAGGTGTCGTTGACCGATTTGAATCCGTCGAGGTCGATGAAACACAAGCCGATGCAGTCTTCGGGCCCGGCGTCGGCGATGATGGCCGAGAGCACTTCGACCAGTTGCCGCCGATTGGGCAGGCCGGTCAGCGGATCCAGCCGGGCCTGCCGATGCAATTCGGCCTGCAATTCCCGCCGCTGCGTGGTGTCCTCGCCGACCACCAGCAGATACGCCGCCCGTCCACCGGTTGCCGGCACGAGGGTGATCGCCCACGTGGCCCAGCCGTCGACGCCCTCGGGACGGGGATACCGCAATTCCATCCGGACCGTGCCCGAGCCGGCGTGCAAAAGCTCGCCCAGTACGCGGCGCCGCAATTCCATGCGGTCGTCCGGATGTATCAGATCGGTGACCGCGCGTTGGAGCAGATACTCGCGGCTGACGCCGAGCATCGTGGCCATCGCGGGATTCACGTCGACCACCCGGCCCTCCGCGTCACCGATGCCGATGGCGATGGCGGCATTGTCGAATACCACCCGGAATCGCGCCTCGGCGGCATTGCGGGCGTCGGCCATCGCCGAGTGCAACATTTCCTGATGCCGGGCCCGGGTGGCGAGTAACTCCTCGGTATATCCGCGGGCCATCTCGCCCAGAACCGCGAGCACCCGATCGCCCGGCGGGAACACAGTAGTGGCCAGTGGTGTCAGCGCACCGGCGGAGCGGGGCATGACCTGCGGATCGGTGAGGTTGGCGCGGACCAGGGCGGCGCCGATGGTGGCCGCGGCCGCGGCGTCGAACGGTTCGGCCCCGACAATCGCGACGAGCTGCTCGAGCAGACCCGCCAGCAGTTCCTCCAGCTCGCGTGTGGACATGGGAACGAAACCGGTGTCGGCGATCGCGATGCGCCATCGTCGAGCCAGTTCACCGATCCCGGTTTCCCCTGTCATGCACACCAACCCCGCCTCGGAACTACTCCCAGCGACTTGTGAGTACGGCGCGGCGCCGAACCAGAGAACCAGATTACCGCGCCGAGCGGGCCCGCAAGATCACGGCTGTGACGTGAGGCTGCGGGCCCGCTGGGTGCGTAGCGTACGTGCGATCTCGGTCGAAAGATCGGATGCCGGCTACTTGCTCGCTTTGTGATAGGCGGCGACAACCTCGGAGGAAATGCGGCCGCGCGCGGAGACGTTATAGCCGTGTTTCTTGGCCCATTCCCGGATCGCGACCGTCTGCTCGCGGTCGGCCGCGGACTTGGTGCGGGTGCCGCCGCCGGACTTCAGGCGGCCGACCTTGCGGGACTTTTCCGTCCAGGGTTCGAGTGCCCCGCGCAGCTTCCCGGCATTCAATGTCGACAGGTCGATTTCATACGCCACACCGTCGATCGAGAACTGCACGGTCTCATCCGCTTTGGACTTCCCGTCGTAATCATCGATGAGTGTGACGGTGACTTTCTTGGCCATGATCGAGCCCTTTCGCACTGACACGGAGCAACTGGGATTGTGTATACCGTACCGTATTGTGAGCGGCCGTAGTGAATCCCGTGCTATTCGGGCGGTTTCGATCGTGAATGTTCCCGGAATGAGAAAAGAATCGGCCGGACGCATTTAGTGCGAGGACCGCAAAAGTTATCGGAATGCTCGCGGTCTTCGGACACTGCCCGGGAGTTCGGATCGCCGGGTTCGGATAAAGGGATCGGCACGCGGGTACCCGGCTGCCGATCCCCGCAGGCGGGCGCGAGCAGGGGATATTGCATACATAGTGATGTATGCATATGATGGCGAGCGGCAGCGACGGAGAGGAGTACGGGGCATGGGTGCCGGACATACACACGGCTCGGGCCACGGGCACGCGCACAGTCATGCGCACGCCACTCCCGACAGCGACCGCCGCTGGCTCGCCGGGGCGCTCGCGGTCATCGTGGCTTTCCTCCTCGGCGAGGTGGTCGTGGGTGTGGTGGCCGGCTCGCTGGCCCTGCTGTCGGATGCCGCGCACATGCTCACCGACGCCGCCTCGATCGCGTTGGCGCTGTGGGCGATTCGCCTCGCGGCGCGACCGCCGGCCGGGCGGATGACCTTCGGCTGGAAGCGGGTGGAAATCCTGTCCGCGCAAGCCAACGGCCTGACGCTGGTGGTCCTGTCGGCCTGGCTGCTCTACGAGGCGATCCGCCGCCTGATCCAGCCACCCTCGGTCACCGGTGGACTGGTGCTCGCGACCGCGCTGGTGGGTGTGGCGGTGAATCTCGCTGCCACCTGGATGATTTCGCGCGCCAACCGCAGCAGCCTGAATGTCGAGGGCGCGTTCCAGCACATCCTCACCGATCTCTACGCCTTCCTCGCGACCGCGGTGGCCGGTGTGGTCATCATGTTCACGGGCTTCGAACGCGCCGACGCGATCGCGACACTGGTGGTGGTCGCGCTGATGGTGAAGGCGGGTGTCGGCCTGGTCCGTGCCTCGAGCCGGATCTTCCTGGAGGCCGCCCCCGCCGATATCGATCCGGCGGCGGTGGGCGTCGGCATGGCCGCGCGTGACGGTGTCGTCGAGGTGCACGATCTGCACATCTGGGAGATCACCTCGGGATCCCCGGCTCTCTCGGCGCACGTGCTCGTCGAGCCCGGCCGCGACTGCCATGCGGTGCGTCAGGATCTGGCGCGGTGGCTGGCCGCCGACCATCACATCGAGCACGCCACACTGCAGGTCGATCACGCACAGCCCGAACTGATCGAACTCGGCGCCGTGCCGAGCGGCCACTGCGCCCAGTCGCACGGCCCCGCGCACCGCTCAGGGGATGTCGCGCACACTCACGAATCCGGTAATCAGAACTAACCGGACACCCCGCCGGACCGGCGCAAACGCTCCCGAATACCGGGTGGATACTGGCTGCCGTGGGATGGATCGACACGCCGCTGACCGTGCAGTCCGTCATCGAGGAATGGCGCTGGGACACCTCGACGATCGTGGTGACCGCCGCGCTGGGGCTCGGCTACGGCCTGGCTCGCCGGCGGGCCGACCGGCGCGGGAGTGCGGAGTCGGCGGGACGCAGTTGGGCGTTCGGCGCGGTGGGCCTCGGAGTGTGGTTGCTGACCGGTATCAGCGTGATCGGCGTGTATTCCGGCACCCTGTTCTGGATGCGGGCGCTGCAGATACTGCTGCTGCTCTATGTGGTGCCGTTCGGCCTGGCGACCGGGCGGCCGCTGACGGTGCTGCGCGATGCGCTCGGACCGGCGGGACGCGAGCGGTTGGACCGCGTACTCGCCTCGGCGCCGGCGCGGGTGGTGACCTATCCGCTGGTCCCGTCGATCGCCATCCTGGCCACCCCCTGGCTGCTGATTCTGACCCCGTGGTTCGAAGCGGTGCTGCGGCACGGGGCGATCGACGCCCTCACCCGACTGCTGCTGGTGGCCGTCGGATTCCTGTACTTCTATTCGCGGCTGCAGACCGATCCCGTTCCGCACCGCTATTCGCAGGCAGTCTCGTTGCTGATCACGGTGTTCGAATCACTGGCAGACGGAGTGCTGGGGCTGGTGCTGTGGTTCGGGCCGCTGGTGGCGGTGGACTACTACACCGAGGTGGGCCGGACGTGGGGCCCGGATCTGCGGATGGACCAGATCATCGGCGCGGGCATCATCTGGGTGCTCGGCGATGTGCTCGGCCTGCCCTATCTGCTGACTCTGATGCGGTCGTGGGCGGCCGACGAACGTCGCAACGCCGCGCGGATGGACGCCGAACTCGATGCGGCCGAAGAACTTTCGGCGCCACCGGCGAGCGAGGTGGCGCGGACCTCGGCCGCGACGGCGGCGCATGCGGAGGCGCCGGTCCAGAGCGGGCTGTGGTGGGAGAACGATCCCGTGCTGCGCGACCGTTTCCGGCGCTGACGGATTCGCCCGTCCGGACGGCAGCCGACGATGCCGCCCGGACGCGCCACCGCGCTCAGATCTTGCGAATCACCGTGACGACCTTGCCCAGGATCTGGGCGTCGTTACCGTCGATCGGATCGAACAGCGGGTTGTGCGGCATCAGCCACACCTGATCGCCGGTGCGTTTGAACGTCTTGACCGTCGCCTCGCCCTCGATCATCGCGGCGACGATATCGCCGTTGTCGGCGACGTTCTGCTGGCGGACCACCACCCAGTCGCCGTCGCAGATCGCCGCGTCGACCATCGATTCGCCGACGACCTTCAGCAGGAACAGCGAACCCTCGCCGACCAGTTCGCGCGGCAGCGGGAACACGTCCTCGACCGCCTGTTCGGCGAGGATCGGCCCACCGGCGGCGATACGGCCCAGTACCGGCACATAGGCGGGGGCGGGGGTCGCGTCGGAGGTTTCGGTCGCCACCGCGCGCAGCACCGGCGCGGCACCGGCCGCCCGCACGGCGGTCTCGTCCAGGCCGCGGACGTCGACCGCGCGGGGTCGATTGGGGTCGCGGCGCAGATAGCCCTTGCGCTCGAGCGCGCGCAGCTGATGCGCGACCGAAGAGGTGGAGGTGAGTCCGACCGCGTCGCCGATCTCACGGATGCTCGGGGGATAGCCGCGTTCGTTCACCGAGGTCCGGATGACCTCGAGTACCTTGCGCTGGCGGACGGTGAGATCCGCTCCGTTGCCGGGGGTTTCGGTGTCACCGGCCGGCACCTGGGCGCCGTCGGGGGAGACCGTGCCGTCGCCGGCCGCCTCCTCGTGTCCGACCACCGTACGTTCGCTCACGCTCGCCGTCCTCCGTTCGTCTGTCTGCCGGGGCGTGTCTGTCGGGTTCTGCCGACGTGGGTTCTGCCGGCGCGGGGTTCTGCCGGCGCCGCCGGATCGCGTGCTTCGAATGTAGTCCGCCCGCGGCCAGGTTTCAAACATCTGTTCGACGCATGTCGGCGTGGCTGGTGACTTTGTCGCCCCCGCGTGGTAAGAATTCGAACATCAGTTCTTCGAACAGATGAGCGAATACGCCACAACTCTCATACCCCTGTGATCCATCCGCCCAGCACTCGTCACAGCATTCATGGAGGTCGTCAGATGCGTACCGCGATCGATGAATTCAGCACGATCGGCGTCCGGGCCGGTTCGTCCGGCGACGCTCCCGTCCACACCGTGCGGCCGGTCCGGCGCCACCGCCGGGCCGACCTCCGGCGTCCCCGTGGTCCGCAGCGCCCGCATGTCGTGGCGGGCTACGACCGGGTGCCGGTCGCCACTCCGGCCCGCGGGCCGCATCCGCTCCAGAGGGTGGAACAGGCCCGCATCGGGCTGGCCACCCTCGCGGCGACCGCACTGCTCACCGCGGCGGCGGTCTGTGGCCTCCTGGGCGTGGCGCAGCTGCGAGACGCGGGCGGTCCGGCGTCCACGCAGACGGTCCAGGTGCAGCCCGGCGAATCGCTGTCCGACCTCGCGCAGCGGGTGGCGCCGAAGGGTGCGGTGCGCGACACGGTGGCCCGCATCGTGGAGTTGAACGGACTGCGCGGCACCGAAGTGGCCGCCGGGCGCACGCTCGTGGTTCCGGCATCGCGATAAGCCGTGGTCGAGGGGTCCCGGGGCGCGCCGTCGCATGGCCGGATTTATTGATCCACAACTGAAACATGTTGCTACTCTGCTCGGAATGTGATCGGGGCTACATTCTCCGCCAACGGATTTCGAGGACGAGGCATCATGGTGCACACCCTCCATCGGGCGCTGCCGCGACTGTTCGCACGCACGGCCGCACTGCTCATCTGTTTCGTGATCGCCTGTGCCGCGGCACCCGCGGTGCGCGCGGAGGCGGGATACACCGCATATCTGGACATTCCGGTGGTGAATGGCGCAGGGGAGAGCGCCGGCGGCCTGAATCCGGAGCTGCCACTGGACAATTCGACGCTGGCCGCGGCGCTCGAGCAGGCCCGCGCCGACGGGATCGCACCACGGCGGTACGCGGCCCTGCTACACCAGTATTGGCTGACGGTGGCCACCGCCGATGCCGACATCGACCTGGCCGCGTGGGATCCGATCCGTGGAGTGGCCGCGAATTCGCGCACCTTCACCCAGGTCTACGTGAACTACCTCCGGCTGACGACCGCCCATCCGGAGTTCTACTGGACAGGGCTGGCCGGACTGGCAGGCGGATCGTTCGCCTCGGGATTCTTCGATATGAGCGATGTGGCAACGATTCTCAGCGTGCCGGGTATCCACCAGCTCGGCGGCGCGGTCGCGGATCTGCTGCGGGCCACACCGCCGCAGCTCGTCGCGGTGCTGCCCGCCGACATCCGGCTCCTGGCCACCGAGGGGCCGAGACTCACCGCCGAGGATCTGGCGTGGTTCCAGACCCGGCTGATGATCATGCAGAAGCACATCTTCCTCGACCAGGTGCCGATGCACGAGGCCTATATCGCCGCAGGGTTGCCCGCGATCGAGGAGATGTACGCCGCCGGTGTGCTCGACGACAACGCGGTGCAGGCCTGGCGCTCACTCGCCACGGGCACGGTCGCCGGGTACGACGACGCGCTGATGCGGATGACCGATCGCGAACAGAATCAGATCATCGCCGATCAATGGGATGTCACCTCGCGGGGACAGGGTGCGATGGGCCGGGTGATGACCTACGTCAGCACCCTGGCGGCCAAACCCGCGGTGCCCGGCGTTCGCGCACCGGGTGTGTTCGCGCCGACCGCCGTATCGGCCGAGGTCGACGGGCGCGCGATGACGCTGCGCACCCCGTTGCCCGCCTTCAACTGGGCCGACCGCGACCCGCGCTGGACCTACATCACCGGCGATCTGGTGCCGTGTTACGAACGGATGCAGGCCGCTCCGGGGCTCGCCCGCCAGGTGCTGTCGGTGCCGTTCGCCGGTGATCTCGCTGCCGGACGATTGCTCAATCGCCTACCGGATCTGCTCACCGACCTGACGAGCCAGTGGCAACTGACGGCGTGAGCGGCCCCGGTCGCGGGTCCGCATGGGCCGGGGCGAACGCCGTACGGGTATCCTGAAAGACGCTCAGGACATACGTGGTGAGTGCGGCTGTATCGGCGGAACAGGTCGAGAACAGGCAGCTCGTCGCGAACCGACGCAGGCATCGACGAAGGATCCCGGATGCATTGCCCGTACTGTCGGCACCCGGATTCGCGGGTGGTCGACTCGCGTGAGGCCGAGGAAGGCAGCGCGATCAGGCGCCGTCGCGCATGTCCGCAGTGCGGGCGCCGCTTCACCACGGTCGAGACCGCGATCCTCTCGGTGGTCAAACGCAGCGGTGTCACCGAACCGTTCAGCCGCGAGAAGGTGATTCGTGGCGTCCGCCGGGCCTGCCAGGGGCGTGAGGTCGACGACGACGCCCTGAACCTGCTCGCCCAGCAGGTCGAGGATGCGGTGCGCGCGAAGGGTTCTCCGGAGGTGCCGAGCCACGAGGTCGGTCTGGCCATCCTCGGGCCGCTGCGCGATCTGGACGAGGTCGCCTATCTGCGCTTCGCGTCGGTCTACCGGTCCTTCAGCTCCGCCGACGATTTCGAACGCGAAATCGACGCTCTGCGCCGCCACCGCGCCGAACGGTCGGTGGCCGCCGGCGCCGACTGATCAGCGGGGCCGGGCCCCGGCCGGCGCGGCGCCGATTCCGTCGATGGCCTTGATGATGCGCTTGGCGGACACCGGATATGGCGTGCCCAGCTGTTGTGCGAACAGGCTCACCCGCAGTTCCTCGATCATCCACCAGATCTCGGTGACGTCGGCGGCCGTGCGACGTGGGCCGGGAAGACGATCGAGCAGTCGCGCGTACGCGGCGTGCACCCGGTCCAGTTCGGCCGCGCCTTGACGGTCGCGATCGGCCGAGGCGGGCAGCGCGAGCAGCCGTGCCTCGGCGGCGTGCAGATATCGCGGAATCTCGCGTAGCCGGGCGGTGCCGAATTCGCTGACGAAACTGGCGAAGACCAGTTCGTCGAGCTGCCCGGCGACATCGTCGGCGATATCGCGATCGGTCGTGTCGGACAAGGCGGTGCGCACCCGGTGTGCGGCCGCCAGCACCGGGACGACCAGTGCGAGGACGCGCGCGACCGCACCGGCGAACTGCGGTCGCACCTGGTCGACGAGCCGGGTGAACTCCTCCGGACTGCGCACCGGACCACCGTGTGCGGCGATCAGTTCGTCGGCCGCACAGGCGCGGCAGTCGTCGAGCAGCGCGTCCGTCGATCCGTACGGGTTCTGGCTCAGCGCGAGGCGATCGGAGGCCGACAGTCCCGAGGTGACCGAGCGCTGCGCGGCCGGCATCTCGCGCAGCAGCAGCGCCCTGGTGCCGGTGCGCATCGCGGCCCGCTGTGCCGCCGGCGACGACAACACCCGCACGGCCACCCCGTCACCCTCGCTGACCAGGGCGGGATAGCCGGTGATGGTCTGGCCGCCGACCTCACGCCGAATGGTCTGTGGCACGGTACCCAGCGTCTGCGCCGTCCACACCGTCGCCGGCGCTCGTTCGGCCGCGCTCGTCGCCTTCGCCACCGATTGCGAAACCTGCTGGGACAGCTGGGTTTTCAAGGCGGCGAGGCTCTTGCCTCGGGCGAGGACCGCGCCGTCGGGACCGGTGACGGCGAACGTCATCCGCAGATGATCGGGCAGGGCGCCGGGGTCGAGGTCGGCCGCCGCGATCGAGGTCGACGCCAGTGCCGACAGCTCGCGGGCCAGGCCGGTGCGCAGCGGTTCGGCGCGCGGGGTCAGCCGCGCCAGCGCGGCCCTCGCGAAGTCCGGCGCGGGCACGACGCTGCGGCGCAGCTGTTTCGGCAGGGTCTTGATCAGCGCGGCGGCGAGTTCCTCACGCAATCCGGGAAGCAGCCAGTCGAAGCCCACGGCCCGCACATGGGCGAGCTGGGCGACCGGGATGTGCACGGTCACGCCGTCGTCGGCCTGTCCCGGCTCGAACTGGTAGGTGAGGGGGAAACTCAGTTCGCCCTGCCGCCAGCTGTCCGGGTAGGCGGCCGGATCCAGCTGGGCCGCTTGGACATTGACCACGGTGGCGGTCGAGAAGTCCAGCAGATGCGGATCCTCACGCTCGGCCTTGCGCCACCAGCTGTCGAAATGCCGCACCGACACCACGTCGGCGGGAATGCGCTGGTCGTAGAAATCGAACAGCACCTGGTCGTCGACGAGAATGTCGCGCCGGCGCGCCCGATGTTCCAGATCGGCCACGTCGTCGAGCAGTTCGCGGTTGCGGTGAAAGAACCCGTGCCGGGTCTGCCATTCGCCCTGGACCAGTGCGTGCCGGATGAACAGTTCCCGCGACAGTTGCGCATCGATGCGGCCGAAGTCGACGCGGCGCTGGGTGACCAGCGGAATGCCGTAGAGGGTGACCCGCTCGTAGGCCATCGCCGCGCCGCGCCGGGAGGACCAGTGCGGTTCCGAGTAATTGCGTTTGACCAGGTCGCCGGCGAGCCGTTCGGCCCATTCGGGCTCGATCCGCGCCGCCATGCGGCCCCACAGTCGCGAGGTTTCCACCAGTTCGGCCGCCATCACCCAGCGCGGCGGCTTCTTCGCCAGAGCCGAACCGGGGAAGATCATGAACTTCGCGCCGCGGGCGCCGAGGAATTCCCGCGATTCCGCCTCGCGCACACCGATGTGCGACAGCATGCCCGCCAGCAGCGCGCGATGGATCCCGTCGCCGTCCCACGGCAGCGCTTCCGGATTCTGTTGCGGCGCGATCGATTCCGCGGCGGACCAGCCGAGGCTCTTGGTGATGGTGCGCAACTGCCCCTGCAGATCCTGCCATTCCCGGATGCGCAGATAGTGCAGGAACTCGTCGCGGCACAGTCGCCGGAACTGATTGGAGGACAACGATTTCCGTTGACCTCGCAGGTAGTCCCACAATCGCAGATAGGCGAGGAAATCCGAGCCCTCGACGGTGAACCGGGCGTGTTTGGTGTCGGCGGCCTGCTGGAATTCGGCCGGCCGCTCCCGCACGTCCTGGATCGACAGCGCCGCGACGATGACCAGCACTTCGGACAGGCAGCCGTTGGCCTCGGCGGCGACGAGCATGCGCGCCATCCGCGGATCGACCGGGAGCTGGGCCATCTGCCGTCCCACCGCGGTGAGTGCCAGCTCGTCTCCGCCCTCCGGCGCGCGCACATGGCCCCCGGCGGCAGCATCGCCGCCGCGTCCGCGGCGCCGGCGGGCACCGCGTGTGGGCGCGGGCGTCTCGCCGGGGCGCCCGAGCGCGCCGAGTTCCAGCAGCAACGCGATGCCGTCGCGGATCGCCCGCCGGTCCGGTGCCTCCACGAACGGAAAGCTCTCGATGTCGCCGAGTCCCAGCGCGGTCATCTGCAGGATGACCGCGGCCAGGTTGGTGCGCAGGATCTCCGGCTCGGTGAAGGCGGGGCGGGCCTCGAAGTCCTCCTCGGAGTAGAGCCGGACGCAGATACCGTCGGCCACACGTCCGCAGCGTCCGGACCGTTGCCGTGCGGAGGCCTGTGAGATCGGCTCGATCGGCAGGCGCTGCACCTTGGTGCGCATCGAATAGCGGGAGATGCGCGCGGTGCCCGGGTCCACCACGTAGCGGATGCCCGGCACGGTGAGCGAGGTCTCGGCGACGTTGGTGGCCAGCACCACACGGCGACCGGTGTGCGGCTGGAAGACCCGGTGCTGTTCGGCCGCGGACAGTCGCGCGTACAGCGGAACGATCTCGGTCCGTGGCAGTTTCAGGTCGCGCAGGGTGTCGGCGGTGTCGCGGATCTCGCGTTCACCGGACAGGAAGACCAGCACGTCCCCGTCGCCCTCGGCGAGCAGTTCGCGCACCGCGTCGCCGATGGCATCGGTCTGGTCGCGAGCGTCCTCGGCGCTGCCGCGTCCGCTCGGCCGGCCGCGCCGCGGCGCCGGTTGCTCCTCGAACTCGTCCTCGTCGTCGGTGTCGGTCATTTCGGGAGCCAGCGGGCGATACCGGATTTCGACCGGATAGGACCGGCCCGACACCTCGACGATCGGCGCCGGCTCGCCGGAGACCGGATCGGCGAAATGGCGGGCGAACAGCTCCGGGTCGATGGTCGCCGAGGTGATGATCACCTTGAGGTCCGGACGCTTCGGCAGCAGCGACCTCAGGTAGCCGAGCAGGAAGTCGATGTTGAGGCTGCGCTCGTGCGCCTCGTCGATGATGATCGTGTCGTAGCGGCGCAGCAGCCGGTCGCGCTGGATTTCGGCCAGCAGGATGCCGTCGGTCATCAATTTGATCAGGGTGCGATCGGAGGCCTGATCGGTGAAGCGCACGGTGTAGCCGACGACGTCGCCGAGTTCGGTATCGAGTTCGGCGGCAATGCGTTCGGCCACCGTCCGGGCCGCCAATCGCCGAGGCTGGGTGTGGCCGATGGTGCCGCGGATCCCGCGCCCGAGTTCCAGGCAGATCTTCGGGATCTGCGTGGTCTTACCCGAGCCCGTCTCCCCGGCGATCACCACGACCTGATGGGCGGCGATCGCGGCGGCGATGTCGTCGCGATGGGCGGAGACGGGCAGTTGTTCGGGATAGCGAATGGCCGGGACGGCGCCGCGGCGGGTCTCGATACGGGCCTGCGCGGCGGTTATCTCGCGCTCCAGCCGCTCGATCTCACCGTCGTCGCCGTGCGCCTTGTCCAGCCGTCGGCGCAGCCGGTGTTCGTCGCGGAGGGAGAGGTCGGCCAGGCGAGCGCGCAGCTCGCGGGTGGTGGCAGTCGAGGTCATTGCATCGACCAGCGTAGCGAAACCGGCCGTCCGGCCCGTTCCCGCGCTGGTCGGGACGCCGAATCGTGAAGATAACCGAATCGTTGCTATTGGATGATCTTGGTTCCCTGCCGGGGCCGGATATGCCACCATCGGGCCATGACTGCTGGTTCCGGAACGCCGATGTGGGTCCGTGGACTGCGCGTGGTGTCGGTGCTGCTGGGCATTGCCGCACTGGTTCGCGAGGGCGTGCACGCGGTCGCGACGACCGCGTCGAACACGCTGCGCCGGCCGGTGGCGGCGGAGCCCGCGACGAGGCAGCGCACCTCGCCGATCGGATCGGCCTAGGCACGGAGAACTTCTCGTGCCACCGGATGACGCCGGTGGCAGGGGTCGTCGTCTGCCCGCCGCTGGTGCCGGTCGTGAAACGCCTCGCGGGCCGACCGGTATGCGAGGATCGTACGATGATGGCCCGTGCGGGGACGCCGATCTGGATCCGGATCCTGCGGATCGCCGTCGGCGTGCTGGGAATTGTTGCGCTGCTGTGGATTCTGCTCCGCTCCCACGGATCGCCGGACTTCTCCCTCGGTAACTACCTCAGCTACTTCACCATCGAATCCACTATCGCCGGCGTGCTGGTTCTGCTGGGCGGGGGCCTGCTGGATCCGGCCGCGCGGCGCTGGCAGGTGGTGCGCGGCGCGGCCACGCTGTATCTGCTGATCACCGCGGTGATCTACGCGGTGCTGCTGGCGAACATCGATGTGATGCTCACCGACAAATGGATCAACGACACACTGCATCGGGTGCTGCCGATCGTGGTGGTCGCCGACTGGATTCTGGTGTCGGCACGGCTGCGGGTCTCGGCCGCGCTCATCGGCGGGTGGCTGGTCTATCCGATCGTCTACTGCGGCTACAGCCTGATCCGCGGCGAAATCGTGGACTGGTATCCGTACCCGTTCCTGGATCCGCGAGTGCACGGCTATCCGTCGCTGCTGATCGGTGTGGTGATGCTGGCCGCGGTGATCACGCTGCTGGCGATCGCGGTGGCGTGGCTCGGGTCGCTGCACCACCGTCGCGACGCTCCCGTCCCGGTCTGATCGCGCGGTTGCCGGTGGATTGCGCGCGCCGGACGACCAGGCCTGTCCGGGCGCGGCGCGGGTAGTCTGGCGGCGCAGGCGATCGGGTAGGGCCATCGCCACCGGACGACGGGAAGAGGAGCCGAGCATGGGTTCGCTCTGGCACGGATTCGCGGATATGGGCGCGGTGGAGCGCGACGGCGCCTTCGTGGTCGCCCGCGGTGAGGGCGCCTACATCTGGGACGAGGCCGGGCGGCGCTACCTCGATGCGACGGCGGGGCTGTGGTTCACCAACGTCGGTCACGGCCGCCGCGAGATCGCCGACGCGGTCGCGGCGCAATTGTCGACGCTGGCACACTATTCGAACTTCGGCGACCTGACCGCGCCGGTGACGCAACGGCTGGCCGAACGGTTGTCGGAGTTGGCGCCGGTACCGGGCAGCAAGATCATGTTCACCTCCGGTGGGTCGGATTCGGTCGACACCGCCGCGAAACTCGCCCGCCGGTTCTGGCGGGAACAGGGCCGTCCGGACAAGACGCTGCTGGTCGGCCGCCGGCTGGCCTATCACGGAATGCACGTGGCCGGAACGGCGCTGGCCGGCATCGAGGTCAATCACGAAGGCTACGGCGAGCTGATGGCCGACACCCGCACGGTGGAATTCGACCAGGCGCAGGCGCTGCGGACGCTGATCGAGGAGGTGGGCGCCGACCGCATCGCGGCGTTCTTCTGCGAGCCGATCATCGGGGCGGGCGGGGTGTATCTGCCGCCGGAGGGATATCTCACCGAGGTTCGCCGCCTCTGCCGCGACAACGACATCCTGTTCGTCGCCGACGAGGTCGTCACCGGCTTCGGTCGGATCGGCGGATCCTGGTTCGCCTCCACCCGATTCGGGCTCGAACCGGATCTGATGACCACCGCGAAGGGCCTGACCTCCGGCTATCTGCCGATGGGCGCGGTCTTCGTGGCGCCGCGGGTGGCCGAACCCTTCTTCGGTGGCGGCGTGTGGTTCCGGCATGGCTACACCTACGGCGGCCACGCCGGATCGGCCGCCGCCGCGATGGCCAATCTCGACATCATCGAACGCGAGCATCTGCTCGACGCCAGCAAGAACATCGAATCGCTACTGCACGAACACCTCGCGCCGCTGGCCGGACATCCCCGCGTGGCGCAGGTACGCAGTGGGCTGGGCGCGGTGGCCGGGATCCAGCTCGCCGATCCGTCCGAGGGGCCGGCCATGGTGAAAGCCTTACGCGCCGAAGGTGTTTCCACCCGGTCGGCGGGGCAGGGCGCGCTGCAGATCTCGCCGGCGTTCGTCATCACCGACGAGCAGATCGCCGAGCTCGCGGCGGCGATCGGCCGCGCGCTGGGCTGAGTACGCGCTCTGCCCGTCAGCTGCCTCTTCGGTGCCCCGGGCCGCTCGATGAGCGGTGCCCGGCGCCTCGCCGTGCGAGCATGGTGTGCGAAGGCGGACACGCCGCGCGTCGGAAGGTGGTGGGGTGTGGGCTCTTTCGTGACAGAGCACGAGGTGTTGCGCTGGGGCGTGATCGTGGCGTTCGTCGCCGCGGCGGGCATCGTCCTCGTGCGGCACGTGGCGGTGCCGGTGGCGCCGGGAGGATCGGGTGGACCGCGGCCGGGGACGTGGCCGATCGGCGTCGACGAGCACGAATCCGATGCGGCTCATCTCCTGATGTGCCTGGTCATGCTCGCGATGCTGCTGTTCCCCGCGGCTGCCGCCCCCGATGCGATCCGCGGGGTGCTCATCGCCATGATCGTCGTGTACGCGGGGCTGTCGATCGTGCGCATCGCACACTGGCGGACGACATCCGGGGACGGTAGCGCCGAATTCCGCCTTCCGGCGGTGGTCTACCACCTGGTCGCGGCCGCGGCGATGCTGTGGGTGATGGCCGGGCATCACCACGGTATGGGGCATGCGGAGATGCGCGGCACGGGTGGCCTGCCGGTCGTGCCCGTGGCACTCGTGGCCGCCCTGTTCGCGCTCGACGGTCTCCTGCTGATGTTCCCACGGACGAGAACCGCCCTGCGGCACAGTATTTCGCATCCGGCCGGGGCGCCGGGCGCGATCGGCGCCATTCCGCACGTGGTGATGGACCTCGGGACCGCGTACATGTTGATCGCCGCCGTCGCCTGAGCCCCGTCTCCTCAGAGGAGCACAGGGTGGTCGGCCACGACGCGCCCGCCCAGGCGCACCCAGCCGTCGGAATCCCATTCGGTGAACAGTTGCGAGCCCGCCCCTTGGGTGATGATCAGGCTGCGGCGCAGCTTCGCGGTGAGTGCGATCGCGGCCGCGCCTGTCGCCTCGTCCTCGGCGATTCCCAAGGCGGGAGCGAACATTCGCGCGTGGACGGCACCACGTGCCTCGTTCGTCCAGGCCCACACGTAGTGCTGGCCGTCGGTGAAGTGGCGGGGGTCGACCGTGTCGAGGAAGGCGGCATCGGAGAATTCGTCGAACGTGAATTCGGGCGCCCACTCGGCGCGGGCGCGAATCCAGACCAGTCCGTCGTCGAGCATCTGGATTTCGACGGGACCGGCGGGGACATCGATGATCTTGACCGGATGCCCCTGATCGGCCAGCCACCATGCCGCGCCGACCGTCGGATGTCCTGCGAACGGCAGCTCCCGCGCGGGGGTGTAGATGCGCATCCGGGTGCGGCCGGATACCGGATCGTCGAGGACCACCGTCTCGCTGTGACCGATCCGGGCCGCCAGTAATTGGTGATCGACCTCGGTCACCGCGGCCGCGCGCACGATGCCCAGTGGGTTACCGAGCCGGCCGGTGACGTCGGTGAAGACCCGAACCACCTCGACCTGCGTGCCGTCGCTTTCCCATTGGCTCATGCTGTCCCAGCGTACCCGTGGCAACACCCACGATGCCCCGTCCCGATGGACGGGACGGGGCATCGTGGGAGACGCGTTTCGACTATCAGACCGCGGCGGCGGCCAGTGTCTCGCTGGCCTGCACGGCCTGGCCGACGCCGGCGACGATCGCGGCGACACGCAGCGCCTCGAAGATCACCTCGCGTGACACACCGGCCTCACGCAGGGTGTGCTCGTGGGCCTCCAGGCAGTGCTGGCAGCCGTTGATCGACGACACCGCGAACGACCACAGCTCGAAATCGGCCTTGTCGACGCCCGGATTGCCGATGATCTGCATGCGCAATCCGGCCCGCAGATCGTCGTAGCGACCCTCGAGGAACGCCCGGCCCCGGTAGAACACGTTGTTCATACCCATGATCGAGGCCGCGCCCAGTGCTGCGTTGTAGGCCTCCGCGGACAGGGTGTCGGCGGCCTCCTCGCCGATCTCGCGCAGGGTGGTGGCCGACCGGGTGGCGGCCGCCGCGGCGAGCAGGGTTCCCCACAGCTGCTGTTCGTTCAGCACGGTCGAGCGCGCGATGGACGACAGATTGAGCTTGAGGTCCTTGGCGTATTCGGGAAGCGAATTCTTCAGGTTTTCAACAGACACGGGCAGGCACTTCCTTTTCGGTGATCAGACGCTCGCGGACAGCAGTTCACCGGCGTCGATGGTCGGGTCGCCCTTCTTCCAGTTGCAGGCGCACAGCTCGTCGGACTGCAGCGCGTCGAGCACGCGCAGCACCTCGTCGACGTTGCGGCCGACCGAACCGGCGGTCACGGAGACGAACTGGACCTCGTTGTTCGGGTCGACGATGAAGGTCGCGCGGTCGGCGACACCGTCGGCGTTCAGCACGCCGGTCGCGGTGACGAGCTCACGCTTGAGGTCGCTCAGCATCGGGAAGGGGAGGGTCTTGAGATCCTCGTGCTGGGCACGCCACTGGAAGTGCACGAACTCGTTGTCGACCGACACACCCAGGACCTGGGCGTCGCGGTCGGCGAACTCCTCGTTCAGCTTGCCGAAGGCGGCGATCTCGGTCGGGCACACGAAGGTGAAGTCCTTCGGCCAGAAGAAGACGATGCGCCACTTGCCGGCGTAGTCGTCGCTCGAGACCTGGGTGAAGTAGTCGTCGGGCTGCTGCGCGTTCACCTTCGACAGGTCACCGCCGATGACCGCCGTCAGGTTGTAGGCGGGGAACTGGTCGCCGATGGTCAGCAGAGCCATGTTGTCTCCTTCGTCGTAGTGGGACACGGATGACGGATCGCCCTTGTGCGGGACACCGTCGAAGCATTTCGCTGTCGATCATGCCGAAAACCCAGTAAAAGGTAAAGGTGATCAGTTGCACTATACTGATAGGCGTGACTGATCAGACTTATCAGCCCACCCTGTCACAGCTGCGTGCGTTCGTGGCGATTGCGGAATATCGCCACTTCGGGACCGCCGCGGCTCACCTGAATGTGAGCCAACCCACGTTATCGCAGGCGCTGGCATCACTGGAAAACGGACTGGGCCTGCAGTTGATCGAGCGCAGCACCCGCCGGGTGCTGGTGACCGCCGCGGGGAAAAGGCTGTTGCCGCAGGCGATGGCGACCCTCGAGGCCGCCGACCGTTTCGTCGCCACCGCGGCCGGCGACGGCCTCGGCGGCACCCTGCGCATGGGCATCATTCCCACCGTCGCGCCCTATGTGCTGCCGACGTTGCTGCCGGAGCTGCGCAGGCGGCTGCCCGCCCTGGTACCGCACGTCATCGAGGATCAGACCGCGCGGCTGCTCGACGGATTGCGCAGCGGCGTCCTCGACGTCGCGATGATGGCGTTGCCGTCCGAGGCCACCGGCATGGTCGAAATCCCGCTGTACACAGAGGAATTCGTGCTGGTCACACCGCTCGGGCACGCATTGGCCGGGCGGAGCGACATCGCACCCGCGGCCCTGGACGAGTTGCCGCTGCTGTTGCTCGACGAGGGGCACTGCCTGCGGGATCAGACCCTGGATCTGTGCCGGTCGCAGGACGTGCGTCCGGGACCGGTCGGCGATACCCGCGCGGCCTCGCTGACGACGGTGGTGCAGTGTGTGGGCGGAGGGCTCGGGGTGACGCTGATTCCCGAGATGGCCGTGGCGGCCGAAACCTCCCGTGGCACATTGGATATCGCCCGTTTCGCGGCGCCGGCGCCGGGGCGCACCGTCGGCCTGGTGTTCCGGGGTTCGACCGCGCGCGTGGAGGACTACGAACAGCTGGCGGAAATCATTCGGGCACAACGCCCGATATGAGAAATTCCATCGTCTCCCATCCCGATTGACCGGCCGGTGGGCGTCTGGAACGCTCGTCGCGTGCGGATTCATCACCTCAACTGCGGCACCATGGCCATGGGCATGGTGGACCACTGCCTGCTCATCGAGACCAGGACCGGGTTGGTGCTGGTGGATACCGGATTCGGGCTCGACTGCGTACGCGATCCCGGCCGCTTCGTCGGCCCCGGCCGCTTCCTGCTGGGTATCCGGCCCGCCGAGCATCACACCGCGATCCGGCAGATCCAGGCGCTGGGCTACGACCCCGCCGATGTACGCCACATCATCCTCACCCACCTCGATCTCGACCACGCCGCGGGACTGGCGGATTTCCCCGAGGCCACGATTCACGTGCACGGCCCCGAATTTCGGGCGGCGACCGCCGGCCGGACGCTGTCGGAGCGGCTGCGCTATCGCGCGGCCCAGTGGTCGCACGGTCCGCGCTGGATGGTCAACGAACTCGACGGCACCGACGAGTGGTTCGGTTTCCGCGCGGTACGCGACCTGCCGGGACTGCCGCCGGAAATCCTGGTCGTCCCCCTTCCCGGCCATACGCGCGGCCACGTCGGGGTCGCCGTCGACACGGGATCGGGCTGGCTGCTGCACGCCGGTGACGCGTTCTACGTCGCGAGCGAGATCGACCCGGCAGGGCCCAAGACGCCGCTGTTCTGGTGGTCGTTCGAGCTGGGCTCGATCGTGCGCGGCGCGTATCTGGAGAACCGCCGGCGACTGGTGGAACTGGGCCGCGCGCACGGCAATGCGATCACCATCGTCAACTCCCACGACGCGGACCTGTTCGCCCGGGTCAGCGGGAATTCGGTGCGGCCTGTCGGATAGCCCCCCGAGCGCCGCCCGCATACCCGGTGGGAGCGAGGTTTTTCCGGTATGGCGACTTCTCGGCAACCCGTGACCAGCGAGGACCCGAGCTGTGATGTAGGTCACGTTTACCCGGTGTGAGGTGCCGCCCGCGCATTCGGCACAGTGGAGGGATGCGAAACGGGTGTGCGAGTAGGAATGGATGGTTCGACGTAACGACGGATAGGCGCGCGGAGGGCGGCGCCGGAGATGGCGGGCGGGTGATCCGATGACCGCGGCGAAGAAGCCCGCGCCGCAACGACGCGCGCGCCCCGACGATCCGGGCCCGGACCTGTTCGCCTACGGCACCCTGCAATTCGGTCCGGTACTCGAGGTGCTGCTGGGCCGCACTCCCGACATGGATGTCGCGGTCGCGCGGGGCTGGCGGGTCGCGGCCCTGCCGCAGCGGCTCTATCCGGGGCTGGTGGCCGAGCCCGAGCGGATGGCGGGCGGGCTGGTGCTGCGTGGGCTGACCGCGGCCGACTGGCGGATCATCGAAGCCTTCGAGGATCCGGAATACGATCTGCGCCCGATCGAGCTCATCGGATGCGAGGAGCCCGTGCGGACCTTCGTCTGGTCGTCGGCGGTCACGGGCAACGACTGGCTGCCCGAGGTGTTCGTCTCCCACCACCTCGACCGTTACGTCGAACGCGCCGCCCAGTGGCGGCAGGAGCGCGCCTGAGCGTCGCCGGCCGTCCACGGGTCGTGAGACGCCGGGTGCGGGCTGTGCGGCCGGTTCGGTGGCGCCGGTGACCGAGACGCGAACCGCCCGGGACGGTTGTCCCGGGCGGTCCTTCTCGTATTCGATTGCCGCGCAAGGCGATCCCCGCGCTGCGCATGTCGGCCGTATCAGGCCCGAGCGGCGATCTCCCGCAGTGCGTACGGTTCGACGGCGCCGCGTACCAGCGCCCGTTCGTCGACCGTCTCCGCGCGGTAGGGCAGCTTCGGCAGTTTCTCGCACATGACCGCGACCGGGTCCTCGATCCGCTCGGCGACACCGAACAGGAACGTCCACTCGTGCTCGTCGCTGCCGTAGGGCACCACGGTGTCGAACAGATCGGTGAACCGCTGCCACGACCGCTTCAGCGTCTCGTTGCGCCACATCGTCGGGCAACCGGCCTGAGCGGCCAGCACACCGCCCTCGGCCAGCAACGCCTTACATCGGGTGAGGAACTCCTCCTCGTAGAGGCGGTTGTGCTGGGCGTCCTCGACCCGCTCGTCGGGCAGGTCGATGACGATCACGTCGTAGCGCACACCGGCGGCTTCGGCCTCGGCCAGGAAATCCCAGCCGTCGGCGTAGTGCATCCGGATCGCGCCCTCACCGCCGACCGCGGCCTCCAGATCGGCCGGAGTGTATCCGTAGGGCAGATGCCGGGCGCACAGCTCGACCTCCATCCGGTCGATATCGACGTGGTCGACCCGGGTCGCGCCCGCGGCCACCGACATCTGGCTGGCCACGCCTTCACCGGAACCGATGATGAGCACGTTGTCGAGCTTGGCCGCCAGCGCGTAGGCGGGGACCAGCATCGCCTCGTGGTAGGTCAGCTGAGAGAACTCGGTGGACTGCCGGTCGTCGTCGGAGAACAGCGATACACCTTGCGCGGTGCGCGCGATCACCATGTGCTGGAACGGAGTTCGCGCATCGACGATCACCTCCGACAGATCCCAGACTCGCGTCAGGCCCTCGCCGACCGGCTCGTGCACCCGGCGTGCGTGATGCCCGCGCTGCACGACCTCCATGTGCACCGATTCCGGCTGCAACGCATCCTGCAGCAACTCGACCGCCTTGGTGGCGCCGGCGCCGATGCTGCCGCAGGTGAACACGTCGACGAAGATGTCGCCCGATTCCGGATAGGTGTGGATCGACGCGTGCGATTCCGACAGCAGCGCCAGCACCGTCACGCCGTGGGGCTCGAACTTCTTGTGCACCACCTCGCAGATCGTCACTCCCGCGGCGAGCAACGATTGTCGAAGCGCTGTTTCGAGTCGTTCGAGATCGTCGCAGAGGGCTACGTCGACACCACCGAACTCGGCCAGCACGTGCCAGCCGGTGAATTCTGCCGTCATGGGCAAACTCACTCTCGCTCAGCGCCGATGACATGCACAGTCAAAGGCGGAAAACCGTTGAAGGACACCGACGAATAGCTCGCCGTATAAGCGCCGGTATCGAGGATCCGAACGGGATCACCGGCTCGCAGCGTGGTCGGCAGAAGGACTCGCGTGCGTTGATACAGTACATCGTCTCCGTCGCAGGTCGGGCCCGCGATCACCGCCTCGTCGGCGGGGTCACCGTCTCGGTCGGTGTCGATCCGGTAGGCGATGTACTCGTTCTCGGTCTCGGCCATGCCGTTGTAGCGGCCGATGTCGAGATACACCCAGCGCCGCCCGTCCGGCGCGATGCGCACGTTCACGACCTCGGCGTGGATCACGCCGGCGTTGCCCACCAGGGCGCGGCCGGGTTCCACCACCAGGTCGGTGTGCTCGGGAAGGTGCCGCGTCGCCGACTCGGTGATCACGACACTCAGTTCGGACAGCTCCGGCGCCGGGTCGGCGTACGAAATCGGCAGGCCCCCACCGATATTCACCGACGCCACCGGGATGTCCTTGACCGCCAGCGCCTCGGTGATGGCCGCGGCCTGCTCGATGCCGATCCGCCACGCCACCGGATCCAGCTGCTGGGAGCCCACGTGAAAGTAGGGGCCGGCGACCTGCAGGCCCAGGTCGCGGGCGCGCACCAGCAGTCGCACCGCCTCACCGGGCGCGCAGCCGAATTTGGTGCCGAACGGGGTCTGCGACTGCGGCGCCGAGGCCAGGAACCGGCACTCCACCTCCGAGCCCGGTGCGAGTTCGGCGATCCGCTCCAGGTCGTCCTCGGTGTCGAAGGCGAACCGGCGGACACCCGCGGCGTAGGCGGCGGCGATGTGGGCGGCCTTCTTGATCGGATTGCCGTAGCACAGCGCTGCCGGGTCGACGCCCAGCGCCACACACATCTCGATCTCGCCGATACTGGCGACGTCGAATTCGGCGCCCTCGGAATCGAGCAGCCGGATGATCTCCGGCATCGGAGATGCTTTGACAGCGAAGCGAATTCGTGCCGACGGGAAGGCCGCACGGAAAGCGTGGAAGTTGCCGCGCACCCGATCGAGGTCGATGACGAGACAGGGCGACTCGGGCGCGTTTGTACCGGTCAATCTAAGGGAACTCTCTTTCTTCTGGGCAGCCTCCCGCTGCAGGCAGCGAGCGAGAGAGTATCAGCGCGAGGGCACGGGAAACGAACCGGAACGAGGGTCAGCTTGATCACGCTCGGGTGAGCGCGGCCCGCACCGGGGACGGTGGCCGGATCAGATCAGCGCGTCGGCACCGGGTTTTCGGCGGCGTACGAGCGTCGTGGCGGGATCGCGGCGGAGGTCGAGGACGTTCGCGCTCATCCGGCACGCACCGTCATCTCGTCGAAGACCACCTCGCCGGCGGCATCGGATTCGGCCAGATCCACGACGGCCTCGAGCGCCCAGCCGTGATCACCGGCCGGATCGTCGAGCACCTGGCGCACGCGCCAGAAACCCGGTCGGGTCTCGACGGCGAACAACGCCGGGCCGCGCGCGTCCGGGCCGGTGCCGATCGCACCGTATTCGTCGAAGTACGGGGCCAGATCGTCCGCCCAGTCCGGACCGTCGTCGAATTCGGCGAGTTCGTCCCAGCGCTGCCGCGCGGCCAGCTCGACCCGGCGAAACATACTGTTACGCACCATGACCCGGAACGCGCGTTCGTTCGCGGTGATTGGCCGCACGGTGTCGGCGCCGAAGGCGAGTTGGTCGTCGTCGGTTTCGGCGCCCGGATTCGTGAGTTGTTCCCATTCATCGAGCAGGCTCGAATCCACTTGGCGGACAAGCTCACCCAGCCATTCGGTGATGTCCTCGAGTTCCTCGGTGCGCGCCGACTCGGGGACGGTCCGGCGCAGCGCGCGGTAGGCGTCGGCGAGATAGCGCAGCACCAGGCCCTCCGAGCGCGCCAGCTCGTATTGGGAGACCAGTTCGGCGAAAGTCAGTGAGCGCTCGATCATTTCGCGCACCACGGCTTTGGGGGAGGGGCTGAATTCGGAGACCCACGGATGGCCGGCGCGATAGGTTTCGAAGGCCGGTTCGATCAGCTCGGCCAGCGGCTTCGGCCAGGTGATCTCCTCGATCAGCTCCATGCGCTCGTCGTATTCGATGCCGTCGGCCTTCATCTCGGCGATCGCCGCGCCCCGCGCCCGGTGCTGCTGGGCGAGCAGCAACTGGCGCGGATCCTCCAGTGTGGATTCGATGATCGACACCACATCCAGTGTGTAGCTGGGAGCTGACTTGTCAAGCAGCTCCAGCGCGGCCAGCGCGAACGGCGACAGCGGCTGGTCGAGCGCGAAGTCGCGCTGCAGGTCGACGGTGAGCCGCGCCCGGCGGCCGGTGGCATCCGGTTCGTCGAGTTGCTGGACCACTCCCGCATCGCGCAGCGCACGGTAGAGCCGGATCGCCTTCAGGATGTGTTTGCGCTGCGCAGGCCGCGGTTCGTGATTGTCCTCGAGCAGATGGCGCATCGCGTCGAAGCAGTTGCCGGGCCGGGCGATGACATTGAGCAGCATCGAATTGGTGACCCGGAACCGCGACACCATCGGTTCCGGCTGCGCGGCGACGAGCCGGTCGAAGGTGTCCTCGGACCAGGACACGAAACCCTCCGGCGGTTTACGCCGCTGGATTTTGCGCAACTTCTTCGGATCGTCGCCGGCCTTGGCGACCAGCCGGGCGTTCTCCACCTCGTGCTCGGGCGCCTGGACCACCACCGTGCCGACGGTGTCGTATCCGGCGCGCCCGGCCCGGCCCGCGATCTGATGGAATTCGCGCGCCTTCAACCGCCGCGTGCGCACCCCGTCGAATTTCGTCAATCCGGTGAGCAGCACCGTGCGGATCGGCACGTTGATGCCCACGCCGAGGGTGTCGGTGCCGCAGACCACCTTCAGCAGCCCGTCCTGGGCCAGCCGCTCCACCAGACGCCGATACTTCGGCAACATCCCGGCGTGATGGACGCCGATGCCGTGGCGGATCAACCGCGACAGTGTCTTGCCGAATCCGGTCGCGAACCGGAAACCGCCCAGCGCCTGGGCGATCGCGTCCTTCTCCGCCTTGGACGCGAAATTCACACTCGTCAGCGCCTGGGCGCGCTCCAATGCGGCGGCCTGGGTGAAATGCACGACGTAGACCGGGGCCTGGCTGGTGGTCACCAGGTCTTCCAAGGTCTCCGTGATGGGGGTGCGGACATACGAGAACAGCAGCGGCACCGGGCGCTCGGATCCGGTGACGATCGCGGTGGATCGTCCGGTGCGCCGTTCCAGATCCCGCGCGAAATGGTCCACCTCACCCAAAGTGGCCGACATCAGCAGGAATTGGGCGCGCGGAAGTTCCAGCAGCGGCACCTGCCAGGCCCAGCCGCGATCGGGATCGGCGTAGAAATGGAATTCGTCCATCACGACCTGGCCGATATCGGCGTCCGCGCCCTCCCGCAGCGCGAGATTCGCGAGGATCTCGGCGGTGGCGCAGATGATGGGGGCCGTCGGATTCACCGCGGCATCGCCGGTGACCATGCCGACCTTGTCGGCGCCGAACACCTCGCACAACGCGAAGAACTTCTCGCTGACCAGCGCCTTGATCGGCGCGGTGTAGTAGCTGCGCTCACCCCGGTTCAGCGCGGCGAAGTGCGCGCCGACGGCGACCATCGATTTTCCCGAGCCGGTGGGTGTGGCGAGGATGACGTTCGCGCCGGTCATCAGCTCGATCAGCGCCTCTTCCTGCGCCGGATACAGCGTCAGCCCCTGGGCGGAGGCCCATTCGGCGAAGGTTTCGTACAGCCAGTCGGCATCCACGTCGGGCACGGCACGGTCGGGAACCAGTTCGGACAGCTGCACGTGCGTCCACGTTACCGACGAACCGTCGCGAGTACCGCATCGCCCGGCGCCACGGCGGTGAACCGTGCGCGCCGGGCGATGGGGTGCGGGTCAGTCCCGGGGCTCGTCGCCGTCGCCGAATTCGGTCTGCTCGGCGAGGAAGCGCTCGAACTCCGCGCCCAGTTCCTCACCGGTCGGCAGGTCGGCCTCTCCGGCGAGCAGGCTGGAGCGGCGCTCCTGCGCGGTGACGAAGCTGTCGTACTGACGCTCGAGCGCCTGGACGACCGTCTCCACCTCGGCATTTCCGGCGATGTGCTCGTTGACCTGTTCGCGGACGCGGGCCGCGGCCTCACCGAGCGCCGCCAGCGGAAGTTCCAGGCCCGCGTTGTCGACGACGTTCTCCAGCAGTGTCTGCGCGGCCTCCGGATACGCGGTCTGCGCCAGATAGTGCGGGACGTGCACCGAGAATCCGATGGATTCGTGGCCGTGCTGTCCCATGCGGTACTCCAGCAGCGACGACGCGCTGCCCGGAACCTGCAGCTCGCCGGGCCAGCGCTGATGTTCACCGATCAGATCGCGGTCGCTGGCGTGGGCGGTGATACCCAGCGGCCGGGTATGCGGAATCGCCATCGGAATAGCGCTCAGGCCGATGCTGCGGCGCACACCGAGCTGTTCGGCCAGCAAGCGCACGGCCGTCACGAACTTCTCCCAGCGCAGATCCGGTTCGATGCCGGACAGCAGCAGGAACGGGGTGCCGGCGGTGTCGCGCAGCGCCCACAGGTTCAGTTCCGGATCGGCGTAGTCCGAGAAATGGTCGGTCTTGAAGGTCATCAGCGGCCGCCGCGAGCGATAGTCGAGCAATTCGTCGACGTCGAACGAGGCGACGAGCTCGGATTCGAGGCTTTCGCGCAGATGGGTCGTTGCCAGCCGTACCGCATGGCCGGCGTCGGTGAAACCTTCCAGGCCGTGCACCAGCACCGGACCCTCGCCGTCGGCCGAGGACAGCTGCGGAGCGGGGAACTCCAGCTCGTACATACTGCTCATTTGCCAAACTCCCTGGTCAAGCCCTGTCCGCCTCAGTCGTTTTCAGTAGTGGTCCGGTGTCGGATCTCACCACCTCGCCACCGTCCAGGGTACGCGCGGGGGTGTCGCGTACCGGTCGGCGTGCGGGGCGGTGACATCCGACGGAAACCGCCGGTCCACCGGGGGATGTAACCCCCGCAGAGTAGCGGTCGGGGAGCGTACCCGGCGGAGGTAGGCCACGCTCATGCCCTACCGGAGAACACAACTCCGGATCGGCGGCGGGTATTCCCGCCGGGTCGGCGTGGCAGATCGGCGGGGGCGGCGGCATCGGCCATAGTGGGGGAGTGAGCGTCCCGAATCCGCCGGCCTCGCGGAGGCGCCGCGGGTTCGGCCACACCGTCGGGTACGCGGCCTTGAGTTGTCTGCTCGCCGCGTGCGGTTCCACGGTGTCCGGGCATCCGACGGCGATGCGGCAGAGTGTGGTCACCCGGCATATCGACGGCGATCTGACGGCGATGCTGCCCGGCCAGGACCGATTCCCGGCGGGATATACGACCGTCGTCGCCTCCGGTGATCGCGCCGCGGCGGCGGCCGCGGATCTCACCGCGATTCCGCCGGGAGCGCAGATCGATCCGCCCGACTGCGCACCCGCCCCGCACGATTCCGCCGACATCGCGGCGACGGTCGGGACCGACGACCGGACCCGAGCCACGATCACCGTCGTGCTGAGCCGTACCGACGAGCCGTTGTCCGCTCTGGAAGACCAGCTTTCGCGCTGCACCACGGTGCATGCCCGGCACGGCGCGATCGATCGCACGATCACCACCCGGCTGCTGCCGCCCCCGCCGGTCGACGCCGACGACAGCGTGGCCTTCGGTCGCACGGTGACCGGTTCGCCGCCCGGCAGCGCCGCCGATCCGGCGCTGCGGACCCTGCTCGCCCAGATCGGCGACATCCGAATCGAAACCACGGCAATGACTTTCGCTGCCGCAGCGCCGGACACGACCGGCCTGGACCAGGTCTTCACGGCGGCGGTCGCCAAGGTCCGCACCCGCTGAAGCCTGTGGCGACTGAGCTCTCCCCGGCGCAACGGTAACAGCAGGCCCCGACATCCCCGCCCGGTTACACCGCGTGTCGGCACCGCGATCCCCAGTTTTCGACCGATTCCCCAGACGAAATAAAAGCCCAGCTCAGCCTGGCGGCTCGACGATGACGCACGGGCAGGGTGAAGGCCATGACCACACACACCGACCCCAGCCGGCGCAGCGCCGACCGCCCCGATGCCGTGCGAACGCCGTCGCCCTCGAGCACTGCGTCGCATCCCGACTCGGCTTCGCCGGAGCCGGACACGATACGAGTCGTGACCGCCCCCGGCACCCCGCCACTGCCCGAGTCGAAGGTGCGGGAGGGCGCAGCGGACCCAGACGGCTGCCCTGCGACCACAGGCCATGCGCGGACGGCAGGGCACGCCGGGCCGGAGGACACCGCCCCCGCCACCACAGGCCATGCGCGGAAGGTGGAGGCCTCGGCGGCCACGAAGGCGGTGGCGGACGAAGCCGCTACGGACAGTGAGTGCGGCGCGGCGTCGTCGCCTTCTTCGCGGCGCGTCGCCGCACGCGCGAACCGGATCTGTCGCTCACAGGCCGGGGTCACTCGCACGGTGGGCGGAACGACGGGCGCCGCGCCGACGGGACCAGTTCGGTTGCCCTGCGGCACAATTCGCAGGAGCGCATGCGTGGACGCGTCGCGCGACACGTGTCCCGCCACCCGATACGCGGCCGTGCGCGAATGCGAAGACGGCTGCGGCGACACGACGGGGCCGCAGCGGCGTCTGTGTTGTGGGTCCGACCAGGTGTTGCGGCCGCGTGCGGATATTCACGGAAGCGACAGCGGTGACCAGGAATACGGTGCTGCGCGCAACGCGGACGATAGGGTGGACACCGGTGGTGAAACGGCGAAACCGCTGCCACCGCAGGACGATACGCCGCCGAGACTCGCGGGGAGCGTAGCGGACGGGCCGATCGCCGGGCCGGGTTCGACACTGCCCGGCGGAGATTGCCTCGACAGCGAGTCCGAACCGGGTGTGTCCGGCCCGGGCGACGGCGACATCTCCGGCGACCGAGTCGGTGGTGCGGAGGGGCACCGCACGCGCGCAGAAGGCGTCGAACAGCTGTGGACGGCGACGGCGTTGACCATGAACGAACCGGCGGAGTTCATCGCGGCCGTGCCCGCACTCCTGGGATTTCGCCCGCAGCGTTCGCTGGTGGCGTGCCTGCTGCTGCGGTCGCAGAAGTATCCGGGCGCGGTCTATCTCGGCGCGGTGGCCCGGCACGATCTCGATGTGGCGGGTTGCGGGGCGTGGGTGCGGCTGGCCGCACAACTGGCCGCCATCTGCGGGCAGGAGCAAGCCGTCGGTGTGGTGGCGCTGATCGTCGACGATCGCGCGACGGCGCCGCGGACGGGGCGGGCCGGGCGGCGCGCGGCCCGCCATCGCGATCTGGTGCGGGTGCTCGATGGTGCGCTGCAGAGCCAGGACGTGCTTCTCGCCGAGGCATGGGCCGTGGGCGAGATCACCCCGGGCGCCGACTGGTGGAGCGTGCTCGATACCGACAGTGCCGGTACGCAAGCGGATCCGGCGGCCTCACCGGTCGCGCTCGCGCAGGTGCTCGACGGCCGTCCCATCCGGGGCTCGCGCACCGAGCTCACCGCCGCGGTGGCGGAGAACACGCCGCTGCGTGTCCAGGTCGACGCGGCGATCGGCAACGCCGCGGAGGCCGCCAGGCAGCGGTTCCGGCGCGCACTGCGTGCCGGGGAGCCGCGCTCCTACAGCCGCGCGGCCCTGGACATGGTGTTGTGGCAGATCAGTACGGTCGAATCGGGCGATGACCTCGATCCACGCGAACTCGCGGATCTGGCCGTCGCCGTGCGCGACACCGCGGTGCGCGATTCCCTGTTCGCGGTGGCACTGGGCGCGCACGCCGCGGCGGCCGAGGCACTGTGGTCTCGTGCCTGCCGCGGCCTCACCGGCCCGGACCGGGCCGAGCTGGCCACCCTCTTCGGCTACAGCGCCTATACCCGCGGCGACGGACCGCTGGCCGGTGTCGCGTTCGAGGCGGCGTTGCAGGCCGACCCGGCTCACCGCATCGCACGACTGCTGGATGCGGCGCTACGCACCGGCATGCGCCCCGAGGATGTGCGCAAACTCGCCGTCAGCGGCCGCGATATCGCCGCGGGTCTGGGTGTCGACCTCGTCATCACCGATCCCGGCGAACCGGAGTCGCGATGACAGCGACCCGATCAGGGGCCCGGAGGCCGCGCGTATCAGCGAGCGCTGTGCGCGCGGTCGCCGAGCGAGGTGAGGAATTCCCAGGCGTCGGAGACGATTTCGTCGAGATCGTTGTGTTCGGGCTGCCAGCCGAGTTCGTCGATCGCCTTCGCGCTCGACGCGATCAGCACCGCCGGATCACCGGCGCGCCGCGCCGCGTCCACCGCCGGAATCGGCCGGCCCACGACGCGCTCACAGGCCGAGATCACTTCGCGCACCGAGAAACCCGTACCGCTACCGAGATTGAAGATGCGATGTTCGCCGGGCCGCGACTGCGCCAATGCCAGTACATGCGCGCGGGCGAGATCACGAATGTGGATATAGTCACGCACTGCGGTGCCGTCCGGCGTCGGATAGTCGGTGCCGAATACGGAAATCGAATCCCGATGTCCCAGAGCCGTTTGCAGGATCAGCGGGATGAGATGGGTTTCCACCACGCGGTTCTCGCCGAGCCCTCCGTACGCGCCGGCGACGTTGAAATACCGCAAACTCGTGGCGGCCAGACCGTGCGCGACGGCGTACGAGGTGATCGCGTGGTCGATCGCGAGCTTGGAGGCACCGTAGGGGTTGGTCGGGCGGGGCGGCGCGGACTCGAGAATCGGAACCTGTTCCGGCTCACCGTAAACCGCCGCGGTCGAGGAGAACACCAGCCGCGGGGTCTGCGTGCGACGAATCGCCTCCAGCAGCGCCAGCGTCTTCACCACATTGCCGTACCAGTACTTCTCGGGCTGCTGCACCGATTCACCGACCAGCGACTGCGCCGCGAAATGCAGGACGCCGTCGAAGGATTCGGATTCGATCAGCTCCACGCCGGTGGTCGCGATATCCCCGTCGACGAATTTCGCCCCGGCCGGCACACCCTCCGCGTTGCCGGTGGACAGATCGTCGACCACCACGACCTCGTGGCCGTCCTGAACCAGTACCTGGGCGCAGACTCCGCCGACATATCCGGCACCGCCGGTCACCAGAAGTTTCATCCGTCAGGCCAGCCTGACCTGGACGGCGTGAGCCATCTCGTCGGACAGCTCGAAACCGACGTGCCCGGGCACCGAGATGATCACCACACCGGGCTTGGTCTCGACGGTCACGCGGGCGTCGGGAACCACCCCCGCCTCCCGCAGCTGACCTATCACGTCCGGATCGGCCTGAATATGTTCCGACAGCCGGCGCACCACGACCGCCGACACCTGTCCGGGCGGCAGATCGGAGAGCCGGACCAGGGTCTCCTCACCGGAATTGATGGAGTTGACGCCGAGTTCGTCCAGGCCGGGGATGGGGTTGCCGTAGGGCGAGGTGGTGGGGTGATTGAGCACCTCGAGCAGACGCAGTTCCACCTCCTCGCTCATCACGTGTTCCCAGCGGCAGGCTTCGGCGTGCACGTTCTGCCAGTCCAGCCCGATCACGTCGACCAGCAACCGTTCGGCCAGCCGGTGTTTGCGCATGACCGCCACGGCCATCGCGCGGCCCTTGTCGGTGAGTTCGAGGTGGCGGTCGCCGGCGACCATCAGCAGACCGTCGCGCTCCATCCGCGCGACCGTCTGACTCACCGTCGGGCCGCTCTGCTCGAGGCGCTCGGCGATACGCGCCCGCAACGGCACCACGCCCTCCTCCTCGAGGTCGTAGATGGTACGGAGATACATCTCCGTGGTGTCGACCAGATCCTTCACCTGTTACCCCTTCGTCGGCACGAATTCTACCCACGCCCGGCTGCACAATCGGCGTCAGCATATTTCGCACGTCCTGCGCGAACCTCGCCGATACCTGCGCGCGCGACCGGATGCGCGCGGGCGACAGGCGCGCCCGGTGTCGTCTTGCATTTCTACTGCATGACAACGACAACGCGGGTGGTCTGCTTCCCGTGTCCCCGCCGGTGCGAGCAACGCCACGGCGACGGGCCGCGGTGGACTAGCGTGACCGTTATGGCAGACGACGCCGCCGTGGTGTGGACCGACCGCTTCCTGGACTACACCTGGACCCCGGAACATCCGATGAAACCGGCCCGGCTCCGATTCACGATGGCGCTCGCGCGCAGTCTGGGTTTGCTGGACGGCATCGAAACCCTCGCACCCGGCCCGGCCGGTGACGGTGAGCTGCTGCGCATTCACACCGCCGCCTACCTCGAGGCCGTGCGCCACGCCGTTCCCGCCCCTCCGGGCACGACACCCCCGGCCGCACCTCCGCACGGGCTCGGTTCGATGGACAATCCCGTCTTCCCCCGTATGCACGAGGCGGCCTCGGTGATCGTCGGCGGAACCCTCGCCGCCGCCGCGGAAATCGCGGCGGGCCGCGCCCGGCGGGCGGTCAGCATCGGGGGCGGTATGCATCACGCGATGCCCGACGCGGCATCCGGGTTCTGCGTCTACAACGATGTGGCGGTGGCCATTTCGTGGCTACTGGACAACGGCTTCGACCGCATCGCCTACGTCGACGTCGACGTGCATCACGGCGACGGCGTGCAGCGTGCCTTCTACGACGATCCGCGCGTGCTGACAATCTCGCTGCATCAGCATCCGGCGACGTTGTGGCCCAACACCGGCTGGCCCGAGGAGATCGGCGCGGGCCCGGCGGAGGGCACCGCGATAAATCTCGCCATACTGCCCGGCACCCGGGATGCGCAGTGGCTGCGCGGTTTTCACGCCATCGTGCCCGGGGCGCTGGCGGCGTTCCGGCCGCAACTGGTGGTGAGTCAGTGCGGGGTCGACAGCCATCGCGAAGATCCCCTCGCCGACCTCGAACTCACCGTCGACGGCCAGCGCGCGGCGTTTCGTGCCATGCGTGAACTGGCGGACCGGTACGCCGAAGGGCGCTGGCTCGCGGTGGGCGGCGGCGGTTACGGACTGGTCCGCGTGGTGCCGCGAGCCTGGACCCACCTGCTGGCGACGGCGCTGGATCGCGAGATCGATCCGGGCACCGCCATTCCCGAGGACTGGCGTGAGCTGGTGCGCGGCTACGCCCCGACCGTGCCGGCGCCGACCACGATGGGCGACGGCGGCGACACCGCCTTCATCCCCTGGGAGGGGCCAGGCGGCGCGCTCGACACCGGCGACGCCCATCTCGACCGCGCACAACGCGCGATCGACACGTCGGTGCTCGCCACCCGCCGCGCGACCTACGGATTGCTGGGCCTGGACCCGGAGGACCCCCGTGACTGAATCATCCGCCCCCGCACCGGACGCCGAGAACACTCCCGCCGATCCGCCGCCGCCCCCGCAGCATTGGTTCGCCGATGTGCTCGCCGCCGACGGCGGGGTGGTCCGGCTGCGGCCGATCACCCCCGACGACGCGGAGCCGATGCAGGCCTTCCACGCGGCGTTGTCCGATCGGACCCGTTATCTGCGATATTTCGGCCCGTACCCGCGGATGACACCGAAGGATCTGTACCGCACCACCCACGTGGACTACCACAACCGGGTGGGGCTGGTCGTCGAACTGGGGTCGGTGATCATCGCGGTCGGCCGCTACGAACTGCTCACCGATCGCGAAGGTCCCCGCGCGGCGGAGGTGGCGTTCGTCGTCGCCGACGAACATCAGGGCCGCGGCCTGGGGTCGATCCTGCTCGAGCATCTGGCCGGTGCGGCCGCCGAGAACGATATCGACACCTTCGTCGCCGAGGTACTCGCCGAGAACCACACCATGGTCACGGTCTTCCGGGAGGCTGGATACCAGGTGCAGCGCAGCCGCGACGGATCCGTGCTGCACCTCGAATTCGCCATCGACCCCACCGAAGCGCTGCTGTCGGTGCGGGATTCGCGGGAGCGGGCCTCGGAGGCACGCAGTGTCGGCAATCTGCTGGCGCCGCGGTCGATCGCGGTCATCGGCGCCACCCCGGCGGCGAGCCGGGTCGGCGGGGCGGTGCTGGCGAATCTGCTGTCCGGCGTGTTCCAGGGCCCGGTGTACCCGGTGAATCCGAACCGGACCTCCGTGCGCGGTGTGCGCGCCTATCCGACCGTGCACGACATCCCCGACGAACTGGATCTGGCGGTGGTCGCCGTACCGGCCGAGGAGATCAAATCCGTTCTCGACGACTGTATGGCCAAGGGAGTCAAAGGCCTGCTCGTGCTGACCGCCGGATTCTCCGAAACCGGGCCGGCGGGCTTCCGCGCCGAGCGCGTTCTCGTCGACGCCGCGCGCGGCCACGGCATGCGCGTGGTGGGACCGAGTGCGCTCGGTATCGCCAACAGCGATCCGGCGGTCTCGCTGAACGCGACGCTCGCGCCGGTGCTGCCGGGCCGCGGCCGAGTCGGATTCTTCTGCCAGTCCGGGCCGCTGGGCGCGGCCATCCTGGCCGAGGCGGCGGCGCGCAAGCTCGGGCTGTCGACCTTCGTCTCGGCCGGCAATCGCGCCGACGTGTCGGGTAACGACCTGCTGCAGTACTGGGATACCGATCCCGACACCGACGTCGTGCTGCTGTATCTGGAGACCTTCGGCAATCCGCGCAAATTCTCCCGCATCGCCCGCCGGGTGGCCCGCACCAAACCGGTGGTGGCGGTGAGCAGCGGCCGCAACGCCGCCAACGTGCCGGTCAGCGGTCTGGAACGTTCCGTGGAGCGCGATCTGTTCGCCCAGGCCGGCATCGTGCAGGTCGATACGATCGCCGAACTGTTCGACTGTGCCATGCTGCTGGCCTACCAGCCGCTGCCGGACGGCCCGCGGCTCGCGGTGATCGGTAACAGCGCCGCCTTGGGCTGGCTGGCGGTGGACGCGGCGCGCGGGGAGGGACTGGAGGTCGGGGAGCCGATCCATCTCGGGCCGCAGGCCGAACCGGCCGACTACCTGACCGCCGTGGCGAGTGCGATGGATTCGGCCGAGGTCGACGCTGTCATCGTCATCTTCGCGCCGCCGGTGCCGGCGGCGGTCACCGCCTTCGCCGAGGCGATCCGGGCCGGCGCGCAGGATGCGGTCAAACCCGTGCTCACCACCTTCGTCGCCGATCACGGCATGCCGAATCTGCTCACCGTGCGCGGTGCCGGCGGCATCGTCGACCGCGGTTCCATCCCGTCCTACCCCGATCCGGAACGCGCGGCGCGAGCGCTGGCGCGGGTGCGGCGATACGCGGCGTGGCGGACCCGCCCGGCCTCCCTGGTCGTGCGCCCGGACGGCCTCGAGGTCGGGCGGGCGCGAGAACTGGTGGAGCAGTGGATGTCTCGCAGTCCCGACGGGGACTGGCTCGGCGATCTGGAGGCCGCGGAACTGCTCGCCTGCTACGGCATTCGCGTGGTGGAATTCCGGGAAGCACGTGATCCCGAGGCCGCCGTCGCGGCGGCCGCCGAACTGGGATATCCCGTCGCCGCCAAGGCCACGGGCGAAATGTGGCGCAGCCGACCGGATTTCACCGGTGTCCGCCTCGACCTGTGGCGCGACACCGCGGTCCGGCGCGCCCACACCGATCTGGCGGAACTGACCGGCAACGCGGTGGTCCACATCCAGAAGATGGCGACCAAGGGGGTGGGGTGCGTGCTGCGGGTGCAGGACGACCCGTCGTTCGGATCCGTCATCGGATTCGGTCTCTCCGGAACCATCATCGACCTGCTCGGCGACCGCGCCTACCGGGCATTGCCACTGACCCAGGCCGAGGCGGTCGAACTGATCGACGCCCCCCGCGCCGCCCCGCTGCTCGACGGACAGGCCGGATCGGGCCGCACCATCGGCGAACCGGTGGACAAGAAGGCGCTGGCCGCGCTGGCGCAACGCATTTCGGCGCTGTGCGACGATCTGCCGGAGGTACGGGAACTGTCGGTGGAACCGGTGCTGGCCTCACCGGAGGGCGCCGCGATCCTGTACGCGCGCGTGCGGATCGGCCCGGAACCGAGCCGCTTCGACAACGGTCCGCGCCGCCTGGTGTGAGGCGTTCGGTGCCCGGTCCGCCATACCGTGGTGACCAGCGCCACCGCGGCCGGTCCGCGGACATGGTCGATACTGGCCGTATGCGCGAAGATCAGATCGAGAGCGCTACGGCGCCCCTGCGGGACGATATCCGGTTTCTCGGCGCGATCCTGGGCGAGACGATCCGCGACCACGAGGGCCCCGAGGTGTTCGACCTCGTCGAACGGGTGCGGGTCGAGGCCTTCCGGGTGCGGCGTTCGGAAGTGGAGCGCAGCGCCGTCGCGGAGATGCTGCGCGATACCGACCTGCGGGTGGCGATACCGCTGATCCGGGCGTTCAGCCACTTCCTGCTGCTGGCCAACCTCGCCGAGGATCTGCAGCGCGACCGCCGTCGCGCGGTGCACGTCGCCGCCGGTGAGCCGCCGCAGGAATCCAGCCTGGCCGCGACGTATCGGGCGCTCGACCACGCTCGCGTCGACGGCGCGCTCGCCGCGGAGGTGCTCGAGGACGCGCTGGTCTCGCCGGTGATCACCGCCCATCCCACCGAGACGCGCCGCCGCACTGTCTTCGATGTTCAGGCCCGCATCACCGAACTGATGCGCCGGCGGGCCCGCTACCGCGAGGACGAACCCGAGTACGCCACCATCGACCACGACCTTCGCCGCCAGATCCTCACCCTGTGGCGCACCGCGCTGATCCGCCTCGCGCGGTTGCGGATCTCCGACGAGATCGAGGTCGGACTGCGCTACTACGACCTCACCTTGCTCGAGGTGATTCCGCGGATCAACGCCGAGGTGCGCCACGCGCTGCGGACCCGGTGGCCCGGACACGATCTGCTCGCCCGCCCGATCCTGCGGCCCGGTTCGTGGATCGGCGGCGACCGCGACGGCAACCCGAACGTGACCGGCGAGGTGGTCGAACGCGCCACCCGCCGGGCCGCCACCGTGATCTTCGGCCACTATCTGAAAGAGCTTGTCGCCCTGGAGAAGTCGCTGTCGCAGTCGATCCGGCTGGTCGCGATCACCCCGGAACTGTCCCGGCTGGCCGACGCCGCGGGCGACGATTCACCGCAGCGCGCCGACGAGCCGTATCGTCGCGCGATCCGTGGCATTCGCCTGCGCCTCGCCGCGTCCGCACAGCGTGCGCTCGGCTCGGCCGCCGAATTCCCCTCGGTGTTCGAGCTGTCCGGTGAGCAACTCGCCCGCGTCTCGCCGTACGAGGGCCCCGACCAGCTGCTGGACGACTTGAACACCGTCGACGCCTCCATGCGCGAATCGGGTGACGGCCTGCTGGCCGACGACCGCCTGGCCGCGCTGCGCGGGGCGGTGGAGACCTTCGGGTTCCATCTGCAGGGCTTGGACATGCGCCAGAACTCGGAGGTGCACGAACAGGTCGTGGCCGAACTGCTGGCCTGGTCGGGTGTGCACGCGGACTATCGCAGCCTGTCCGAACCGGAGCGCGTCGAGCTGCTCGCAGCCGAATTGAGTACGCGACGGCCACTGCTGGGCCCGCACGCTCGGCTCAGTGAACTCGCCACCAAGGAGCTGGGTGTGGTACGCGCGGCCCGCGCCGCGATCGACGCGCTGGGGCCCGATACCGTGCCGAACTACATCATCAGCATGTGCACCTCGGTGAGCGACATGCTCGAGGCGGCGCTGCTGCTGAAAGAGGCGGGAATTCTCGATCCCGGCGACGATCAGACCGCGCCGCACTCCCCGGTCGGGGTGGTTCCGCTGTTCGAGACGATCGACGATCTGCGCGGCGGTGCGGCGACGTTGGGCGCGGCACTGGAGGTTCCGGCCTATCGCCGCCTGGTGGCCGCCCGCGCGATGGCGCAGGAGGTGATGCTCGGCTATTCCGACTCCAACAAGGACGGCGGATATCTGGCGGCGAATTGGGCGTTGTACCGCGCCGAACTCGACCTGGTGGAAACCGCCCGCAAAACCGGAATCCGGTTGCGGCTGTTCCACGGTCGGGGCGGCACCGTCGGCCGCGGCGGCGGCCGCAGCTACGACGCGATCCTCGCCCAGCCGGCGGGCGCGGTGCGCGGTTCGCTGCGGCTGACCGAGCAGGGGGAGGTGATTTCCACCAAATACGCCGAATCCGGTTCCGCCCACCGCAATCTGGAATCGCTGGTCGCCGGCACACTGGAATCGTCGCTGCTGGATGTCGAAGGTCTGGGGTCCGGCGCCGAGGCGGCCTACGAGGTGTTCGAGGAGCTCGCGGACGCGGCGCGCGAGGCCTATGCGCGGCTGGTGCATCGGACGCCCGGCTTCGTCGACTACTTCCGGGCCTCCACACCCATCGCGGAGGTCGCCGACCTCAATCTCGGCAGCAGGCCCGCCTCGCGCAAACCCACCAGTTCGGTATCGGATCTGCGGGCGATTCCCTGGGTGATGGCGTGGAGCCAGTCACGGGTGATGCTGCCGGGCTGGTACGGCACCGGCAGCGCCATCCAGGAGTGGGCCGGTACCGACTCCGAGCGCTGGCAGACGCTGCGCGACCTGTACCGGCGCTGGCCGTTCTTCCGCACCGTGATGTCCAATCTGGCGCAGGTGATGGCCAAGGCGGATATGGATATCGCCGCCAGTTATGCCGGGCTGGTCGAGGATGCGACGTTGCGCACCACCATCTTCGGCATGATCCGCGACGAGTTCGACCGCACGGTGCAAGTGCATGCGGCGATCACCGGTAGCGATCAGTTGCTGTCGGACAATCCGGCCCTGGCCGAATCCATCCGCAACCGCTTCCCATATCTGGAACCGTTGAACCAGATGCAGGTGGACCTGTTGCGGCGCAGGCGCGCCGGGGACGAATCGGAATTGGTCGAGCGCGGCATCCTGCTCACCATGAACGGCCTGGCGACGGCCCTGCGCAACTCGGGCTAGCCGCGCAATTCGAGGTCGCGGCAACGGGATTCGCGACGGGCGAATCGATACAGCACGCCGGCCGACGGATGTGCCCCGGAGGGGGAAGGGCACACCGGCGTCGGCCGGCGCAGCGGAGGTGACCACGCTATCCGGTCACCGGGATGGTGCTGGGCCGGATTCCGGGCGGCCCAGCGTCTGTGTGACCTAGCTGGCGTAGGCGCGCAGGCGGTCTGCCCGCTCACCCTTGCGGAGCTTGGCCATGACTTCGCGCTCGATCTGGCGCACGCGTTCACGCGAGAGACCGAACAGCTTGCCGATCTGGTCGAGGGTGCGCGGCTGGCCGTCGTCGAGGCCGAAGCGCAGCCGGATGACCTGCTGTTCGCGCTCGTCGAGGGTGGCCAGCACGCTGCGCACATCGCGGTGCATGAGCCCGGCGATGACGGCGCTCTCGGCGGAGGTCGCCTCCGAATCCTCGATGAAGTCGCCCAGCGGGGCTTCCTCGTCGTTGCCGACCGGCATGTCCAGGCTCACCGGGTCGCGGCTGTGGTCGAGCAGATCGGCGATCTTCTCCACCGGAATACCCGACTCGGCCGACAGTTCCTCGTCACTGGCTTCGCGGCCGAGCTGCTGATGCAGCTCGCGCTTGATCCGGGCCAGCTTGTTGACCTGTTCCACCAGATGCACGGGAAGGCGGATGGTGCGGCTCTGATCGGCCATACCGCGGGTGATGGCCTGCCGGATCCACCAGGTGGCGTAGGTGGAGAACTTGAAACCCTTGGCGTAGTCGAACTTCTCCATCGCGCGGATCAGACCCAGGTTGCCTTCCTGGATCAGATCCAGCAGCGGCATACCGCGGCCGGTGTAGCGCTTGGCCAGCGATACGACCAGGCGGAGGTTGGCCTCCAACAGATGCTGACGGGCGGCTTGACCGTCGCGGACCAGGATCGCCAGGTCCCGCTTGCGGGTCGCCGAGAGCCGCTTACCGGTCTCCAACAGGTGTTGGGCATAGAGGCCCGCCTCGATGCGCTTGGCCAACTCGACCTCGTCGGCGGCCGTCAGCAGCGCGGTCTTGCCGATCCCGTTCAGGTACACACGTACCAGGTCGGCTGCCGGGCTCTGGGCGTCGAGGTCCGAATCGATGGCGCGCACTCCAGTGGTGGCGGGGCTTGTCATGACTTGCCTCCTGTCGGTGGTGTCTCACTCCGAACAACGGACCCGACACTGGGAAAGTTCCCCGCCTTGGCGCCGATAAACCGTGCTGAGCTGCGGCTTTCACATCCTCCGTCTGAGAAGTTCTTAAGAAGGGAACTCCGAGGATACGGGGGTGCGCGCGGCGTCGGCCGGGGTCGCGTCGAGTTCGTCCGGTGTGATCAGTCCGTGCCGGACCAGTCCGGTGACCGCCGACAACGCCTCGGATCGGAATTTCGGCGTGGCGGTGGTTCCGGTGTGGCCGATTGCGAGCAATTCGACCAGTTCTTCCAACGGCAGTCCGTCGGGCCGCATTCCCGCGAGCAACGCCGCCAGAGTGTCGTCGATCTCGTGCTGCCAGCGGGGGCCGTCACCGCGATGCAGCCGGACCACGCGCTCCTGCCAGCCCTCGGCCCCCGGCAGCAGGACGCGTTCGAGTGCGGTCGCGGCGTCGACGGTGAATCGCGCCCGCCAGGCGACCTCGTTGTCCGCCACAACCGTCCGCAGCCACGCCGAACGGCGGAAGTAGGCCGGCGCCTCCGCGCCGAGCGGGTCGTCGAAACCGTGGGTGAGATCCTCGGCGAGCACCTCGGTGGGCCCGTCGATCGCGCGCAGATAGACGAAGCCGAAGCCGATGCCTTCGACCTGCGCCGTGTCGAAGGCGGCCAGCCACTGCTCGGCCCGCCGCTGGGCCTCGGGATCGCGCGGATCCAGTCCCGCATCGCGCAGCCAGGTACCGACATACAGCGCCGGATCGGCCACATCGCGCTGCACGATCCACGCGTCGACCCCATGATCGGGCAGCCAGCTCGCCACCCGGCTCCGCCAGTCGGCATCGCCGGCGTGCACCCAGGAGGCGAGCATCGCGGCGGTGCCGCCCGCATTCAGCAGATCGGGCGCCTGCGAGACGACCAGTTCGCTGGCGCCGTCGAGCGCCAGGCCCGAATCGCGGTAGGTGTGCTCGATCCGGGCCGGCCCGACGACGAACGGGGGATTGGCCACGACCTGATCGAAGCGGCGTCCGGCGACCGGCTCGAACCACGAGCCCTCGACGAACTCGATGTCGAGGCCGTTGAGCGCGGCGGTCGCCTCGGCCAGCCACAGCGCGCGGCCGCTGACATCGGTGCCGGTCACCGTGCGGGCATAGCCCGCGGCGTGCACCGCCTGCACACCGCAGCCGGTGCCGAGATCCAGCACGGATCCGACGGGATCGGTCGGCGTCGCGCGCAGCAGCGACAGCGACGCCTGGCCCACGCCCAGGACGTGGTCGGCGCTGAGGGTGCGCCGCCGCATCGAGTCGTCGAGATCCGACAGCACCCAGCGGGTGCCCGATCCCAGATCCACGGGCCGTAGGTCCAGCGCGGCGCGGATCGAGTCGCCGTCGCGCTCGAGCAGACCCGCGGCGGCGGCCCGGTCGATGTCGAGCGGGGCGAAGGCCGCGGCCACCTCCCGTTCGGGCAGGGCGTCGCCGAGCAGCAGCAGCCGGATCAGCGTGCCGAGCTCACCGGCGTCGCGCGCGGCCCGGCGCACCGGGACCGGTTCGGAGCGTCCGAGGGCGGCGTGAGCGTCGGCGCCGATGGCCTCGAGCACGGTGTCGGCGTCGTAACGGACCCGGGTCAGCGCGGCGCGCAGCGCGGGGGCGAGGGCGGTGAGCAGGGAGGTGGTGGTCCGGTCGGCAGGCACACGAGAACTCTGCCACCTGGTACGGAGTGCCGTGCTCGCCGGGGCCGGGCAGGTCGCCCGTGTCGTTCAGCCGTCGATGGAGCGATGCTGTCCCGATTCGAGCGCTTTCGCCGCGCGGCGGTCGTCCCAGCGGCTGGGCTCGTCCTTGCTGCGCGGTGGCCGGTCGTTCGCGATGAGTACGGCGATCCAGGGCAGCGGGATGGACACGCCGATGATGGCCAGCGAGATCAGCGCATTGCTCCACAGGCCGTACGCGGCCGCCGCCAGTACGAGGCAGGGAATGCGGAAACCCATCAGGATCATGTAGCGCTTCACGCGGGCGCGGTGCTGCTGGTCCAGTGAGGGCGCGGCCTCGGTGATCAATACCGGATGCTTGTCCTCACCGGGGAAATAGCCGGTCGAGGCACGGGTGGGGCGGGGGATCGAACCGGGTGGCCGGCGTTCGAACGTCGCGCCCGAAGGCCGTGGATCGTCCGGCGCCGCCGAGATGTCCGGAGCCTCCGCGGAGACGCCGGGTTCGGCCGCGCGTGCCTCGTCGCGCTCCGAACCGACCCGTCCCGGGCCCGACGTCCGGGTCTCGGGCGGTAGGTCGGAGGAGTCGCCGTCACGCTGCATACGTCGAGTCTTCCACTCCGCATGATCGAATGCACACGCGCCCGCCACCGCGCAAGCACCGTCGAACGGCGGGTTGTCCGATGAGGTTGGCGACACCCGCTCACCACCCTCGCGCACCGATGGCAGAATCGATGGGGTGAGCACCGACACCCTGGTTCGTCCGGATACGACCACCGACGAGACGACCGACAGCGATACTCCCAAATTCTTCCACTACGTGAAGAAGGACAAGATCGCCGAAAGTGCCGTCATGGGCACCCATGTGGTGGCGCTGTGCGGCGAAGTGTTCCCCGTGACGCGCTCGGCCAAGCCAGGCTCGCCGGTCTGCCCGGACTGCAAACGCATCTACGAAATGATGAAGAAGGACTGAACTCGGAGGACGGATCGAGCGGCCGTTCCGGGCCGTCTCGTCCGTTTGCGCCCACGCCCGCCTCGCTTGTGTGATCATTGTTCTCTTCGGTGAGAACGATATTCCGCGAGGTGGGCAGTACATGTGTATCGCGACGTTCCGGTGGTTTCGCACGGTCTCGTGCCGGACGTCGTGCGCTACACCTATCCGTGCCCGGAGCAGACGGCCGTGCAGTTGTACGCGGTAGTCGGCGGCGGCCACACCTGGCCGGGCACCGCGTCGGTGATCTCGCCGGAACCGCTGGTCGGCCGCACCACGACCGCGATCAGCGCGAACCGGATCACTTGGGACTTCTTCCGCGACCATCCGCTGCCCGTCGGGAAGTGAGGCACATGCCGACCGGGGCGACGATGGTCCGCATGCCCGGCGCCGGTTCGATCGTCGCCGGTTATCCGGTGGGGCGGATCCGGCCCTGGTCGAGAACCGACGGTGGACGGGTGTCGGCGCGGTAGGCGGAACCACCGGCCGGGTCGTCGGGCCGGACGTCCTGAAGCGGGCCGTCCGAGTGGTGCGGATCCGCGGCTTCAAGGTCATCGGACCGAGTCCGGCGCCGATCCGCGGGCGGTTCACCGTCTGTCCGCGCGGTCTCGCCCTCGTCGTCGCGGCCGTCGTGCCCGTGCTTGCGCCGGGCCCACCACTGTTTGAACTGTTCGAACCGGGTGGCCCGGGCCGGCCAGAACTCCTGCACGGTGGCATTGAACTCCGCACCCAGAATGACCGCGAACGCCAGGAAGAACGTGAAGAGCAGGAAGGCGATCGGTGTCGCCAGCGCCCCGTAGCTGACGCCGGCCCGCGCCGCGTAGGTCAGATAGCGGCGCAGGATGTCGCTGGCCGCCATGAAGAAGATGCCCGCCACCAGCGCCCCGCCGAAGAGCCGATGCCACGGCAGCGACCGGTGCAGCGCCAGTTTGTACAACGTGGTCAGGCCGACGATGAGCAGCAGCCCGGCCGCCGGATAGTAGAAGGTGTCGATCAGGCGCAGCCCGGGTTCGCGCCAGTCCGGTGGCAGCGTACGCCCGATCAGGGTCGGGCCCAAGGCCACCAGCGGTAGCACGAATACGGCCGCCACCAGGAACAGCAGATACAACCCGAGCGCGAAGATCCGCTGCCAGACCGGATGGCGGGCATCGGCCTGTCCGTGCGCGGCGACGATGGAGTCGACGAAGGTCGCCATGGCCGAGGATCCCGCCCACAGCGACAGCACGAAACCCACCGACACCACCGCGCCGCGTCCGCGCTGGAGCACGTCGCGCACGGTCGGCGCGATCATCTCGTCGACGACGTTGGCGCTGAACAGGTTGCGGCTGAAGCTGACGATCTTGCCCTCGACGATATGGACGGTGTCGGGGCCGAACAGTCCGCCGACGTAACCGATACTGCCCAGCAGTCCGAGCAGCAGTGGCGCCAGCGACAGCGTCTGCCAGAACGCCGCGGCGGCCGATTTGGCGAAGATCGAATCTCCCCATGCCTTCTCTGCGACTCGCGCGATCACCTGCCAGATCCGCCGCAGTGCGGCCACGACTCGACCGCGCAGCCGCTGCCAGGAGCGCGCTGCGCCGGACGTCGAGGCCGGTCGGTCGGAACACATCGTGAGTACAGCATTGCCCACCGAGGGCGCCACGGCAGCAACGGGCTGCGAACGTGTCGTCAGTGTTCTGCCGCACAGGTCCGCCGTGATCTGCGAGGTGAGCCGTGCCGTCGCGGGATTCGCGGCAGATCACGTGGTGTCGAATTGGCTAGGTGTCGGTGCCGGTCGCTACTGTCTGTCGAGTGACTTCGGGTGGTGGCGGTTCGTTACGAGCATGGCAGCGCAGAGCACTCACCAGATATCTGACGACCAAACCACGTGACTTCCTGGCTGTGGCGACGCCCGGCGCGGGTAAGACCACGTTCGCGTTGCGGCTGGCGACCGAGCTGCTCACCGACCGCACCGTCGACCAGGTCACCGTGGTCGCGCCCACCGAACACCTCAAGCATCAGTGGTCGGCGGCGGCGGCGCGGCTCGGCATCCAGCTGGATTCGAACTTCTCCAACAGCACGGGCGGTACCTCCGGCGACTTCCATGGCGTCGTGGTCACCTACGCCCAGGTCGCCTCGCATCCGTTCAAGCACCGGGTGCGGACCGAGAACCGCCGGACCCTGGTGATTCTCGACGAGATCCACCATGCGGGTGACGCCAAGAGCTGGGGCGATGCGGTGGCCGAGGCGTTCGGTGACGCCACCCGCCGCCTGGCGCTGACCGGTACGCCCTTCCGCAGCGACGATTCGCAGATTCCGTTCGTCAACTACGAACCGGACGAATCCGGTTTCCCGCGGTCTAGTGCCGACTACACCTACGGCTATTCCGAGGCTCTCGCCGACGGCGTGGTCCGGCCGGTGGTCTTCCTCGCCTATTCCGGTGAGGCGCAGTGGCGTGACAGCGCGGGTGAGGAGTATTCCGCCCGGCTGGGTGAACCGCTGAGCGCCGAACAGACCGCGCGCGCGTGGCGTACCGCCCTCGACCCGGCCGGCGACTGGATGTCGAAGGTGCTGACCGCCGCCGACACCCGGTTGCGGCAGCTGCGCGCCACCGGCATGCCCGATGCGGGCGGCCTGGTGATCGCGACCGATCAGGAGAAGGCCCGCGACTACGCCGAACTGCTGGAACATATTTCGGGCAGCAAACCGGCCGTGGTCCTCTCCGACGACCCCACCTCCTCCCAGCGGATCGGGGAGTTCAGCAGCAACACTGACCCGTGGATGGTCGCCGTGCGCATGGTGTCCGAAGGCGTGGACGTGCCGCGTCTGGCCGTCGGTGTCTATGCCACCAGCGCTTCGACCCCGTTGTATTTCGCCCAGGCCATCGGGCGTTTCGTGCGTGCGCGCCGGACGGGGGAGACCGCGAGTGTCTTCCTGCCGTCGGTGCCGGTGCTGCTCGATCTGGCCGCCCAGCTCGAAGTGCAGCGCGACCACGTCATCGGCAAACCGCATCGGGAGAAGAACGCTCTCGACGACGAGCTGCTGATCGACGCCAACAAGCAGAAGGACGAGCCGGGCGAGGAGGAACGCGCCTTCGTCGCGCTGGCGGCCGACGCCGAACTGGATCAGGTGATCTACGACGGCGATTCGTTCGGTACCGCGACCTTCTCCGGCAGCGACGAGGAGGCCGACTACCTCGGCATTCCGGGCCTGCTGGACGCCGACCAGATGCGGGCCCTGCTGCGCGACCGCCAGACTCGCCAGATCCGCGAACGCAGCGCCGCCGTCTCGGTGGCCGAGGCGCCCGACGCCGGGCCCTCCGCGGCGGCCGCGGCCGAGCGCGTCGCGACCGCCGACCGGCTGGGGGAGTTGCGGCGCGAGCTCAACTCGCTGGTCGCCATGCATCATCACCGCACCGGGAAACCGCACGGGGTGATCCACGGCGAGTTGCGGCGCGAATGCGGCGGACCGCCGACGGCACTGGCGACCGCCGATCAGTTGTCCCAGCGCATCGCGGCGTTGCGGCGCATGTAGCCGTCGCCGGGACGCTGCGGCGAAAAGCCTTGGTCCGCAGCATTTTCGGTAGCCGGCGCGTCAGCCCTGTTCGGCGGGCACGGGTTCCGGCCAGGCCTGCAGTGCCCGGTCGATGGTCCGGGCGAGCCGATGCAGGTCCGTCCCGTCACTGGCCTGCACCGACAGTCCGAACAGCACGGCGGTGTAGAAGTCGGCGAGACCCTCGATATCGGCATCGGCCCGCAGATCGCCGTCGTGGATGCCGCGGTCGAGTCGCTGCCGCACCGCTTCGGTGGTGTGGCGGCGGCACTCGGCGAGCAGATCGCGGACGGCGCCGTGGCGAGGCCCCGCCGTAGTGCCGGCGACCACCACCAGGCATCCGCGCGGCGTGGCGGGGTCACAGTAGGCGGCGGCGTTGTCGCGCAGCATCGCCTCGACGGCCGCGCGAGCGGTCGGCGCGGTCTCGAGAGCCCGGGCGGTGTACCCGCCCTCGGTGCGCCCGTAGAGCTCGACGGCCTCGCGGAACAGCTGCTCCTTACATCCGAAGGCGGCGTAGAGGCTAGGGGAATTGATGCCCATCGCGGACGTCAGATCGCTCATCGCGGCGCCCTCGTAGCCGTGTGCCCAGAACACCTCCATCGCGCGCCGCAGCGCGATGTCACGATCGAATCCGCGCGGTCGTCCGCGTTCGGCCATCGAATCCTCTTTCTGTGTCGATCACTAAATATATCTCTTGACGACCGCCGGTTAGACCTGCTTGTCTATTTCTGTATTGATCGACACAGAATTGGAGTGCAGATGAGCGAGTCGACCGTGGCTCTCGTGACCGGAGGCAGCCGGGGCATCGGTGCAGCGATCGCGCGGCGGCTGGCCGCCGACGGTGTGGACGTGGCGCTGACCTACCGCGGCGGCGCCGACGCGGCCGAGGCGGTGGCCGCCGATATCCGTGCCCTCGGGCGGCGCGCGATCGCGGTGCGCGCCGACAGTGCCGACGCCGGGCAGGTCGCCGCGGCGGTCCATCGCACCGCCGCGGAACTGGGCGGGGTCGACATCCTGGTCAACAACGCGGGCATCTTCCCCGCCAAGCCGTTCACCGATTTCACCGTCGCCGAGATCGACGAGGCGCTGCACATCCACGCCCGGGCGGCTTTCGTGGCGGCGCAGGCCGCACTCGCGTACATGGGCCGCGGCGGGCGCATCATCAGCATCGGCTCGAATCTGTCCGAGCGCGCGCTGTTCGAGGGGCTGACGCTCTACAACCTGAGCAAATCCGCACTCAACGGATTCACCCGTGCCCTCGCCCGGGAACTGGGCCCACGCGGAATCACGGTCAACCTCGTCCAGCCGGGCTCCACCGACACCGACATGAATCCGGCCGCGTCCTCGCACGCCGAGAACCAGTTGCGGCATTCGGCGCTCGGCCGCTTCGGCGAGGCCGACGACGTCGCGGGTGTCGTCGCCTTCCTCGCCGGTCCGTCCGGCGCCCGGCTCACCGGCGCGACCCTCACCGTCGACGGCGGTACCAACGCCTGAAGTCCCGTCGTGCGGGCCGCGCCGTACGGGCCCGCACGACGGCGACCACCCGAGCCTTGCGGCAGTAGCGCCGCCTAACCGGCAGAGTGTCGTCGCACCGGCTCATCCGGCACCATGCCGGTGAAAAATGTTGCGGGGTCGAGGGAATCGAGAGGGGTCCACCGCGCGGGCGGGGCGTCCGCGCCTGCGCTCTCCGGTGCGCCACCGGACCGGTAGCCCTGCAGTTCCAAGGACAGCCAAGGGTTTTCGTCCACCGCCCGGGCGAGGGCGTAGCAGGCCGCCAGCAGATGCAGGCACCGTGGATTGCGGGCCGAACACGAGCAGTCGGTCGCGCCGAGCCGCGGTATCGGTGCCACGCCGGCGGCGGTGAGGACGGCGTGCACCTCGTCGGTGAGCTGGACCAGGTGCGCGGGGATGTGCTCGGCCATGGCGTTCACCACGGACGCCGGCAGCGGTGCGATTTCCAGCGATGTCACCGATGCCTGCCCGCCGCGGTGGATATGCGCCGAGACCGTCGTGCCGTCGACATCCAGGCGGACGCCGCCGTTGCGGGCGATACTGCGGGCCCGGGGCAGCAGCGGCTCGGGACGTGCGGTCCGGATCGGCTCGGCCAGCCGCACCCAGCCCATACCCCACGGCGTGTAGCCGAATTCGTTGTCGGGCATGTCAATTGCCTCGCTTCCGGCGCAGCGCCGCCAGCAGATGGTCGTCGTCCAATCGGGCCAGCCGCGCCACCGCCGACCGTCCGTCACCGGCGCCGAGTCCGGCCAGCGCGGATTTGCGATCGTGCATGCCGGCGATATGTTCCTCGACGGTGGTGGCGCTGGTCAAGGTGGTGATCGTGACCGGGCGGGTCTGCCCGATGCGGTGTGCGCGGTCGGACGCCTGCGCCTCGACCGCGGGATTCCACCAGCGGTCGTAGTGCACCACGTCCGCGGCGCGGGTCAGGGTCAGGCCGGTTCCGGCGGCGCGCAGGCTCAGGATCAGGATCGGCGGGCCGTCGGCGCTCTGGAATGCCGTGACGATCGCGTCGCGCTCGGCCTGTGACAGGCCGCCGTGGAAAACCGGCGCCGCCACACCGAATCGCTGCGCGCAGTGGCGTGCCAGCAACTCGCCGGTGCGCCGATACTGGGTGAAAACCAGTGTCGGGCAGTCCAGTTCCAGGTTGTTGGCGAGGATGTCGGAGCAGACATCGAACTTTCCGCTGCGCCCGGTGAGCTCGTCGAGATCGCCGGTGACCAGCCCGGGATGGTTGCAGACCTGCTTCAGGGCGGTCAGCGCGGCCAGCACGCGCGCATGGCGTTCGGCGCCCGCGCCGAATCCGTCGGCCTCGGCCCGGTCGAGCAGTTCGTCGTAGAGGCGCTGCTGCTCCGCGGTCAGATCGCAGACCAGATCGGTGTGGATCTTCGGCGGCAAGGTCGCGGCGACCTGAAGTTTCCTGCGGGCCAGCACGATCGGCTCGATGGTGTCGTGCAGTCGCCGCACGGCAGCGGTGGAGCCCTCCTCGATGGGCCGGACGAAGCGTCGCCGGAACTGTGCCTTGTGGGTGAACGCGGCGGGCGTAACCAGATTGAGCAGCGCCCACAATTCGTCGAGATGGTTCTCCACCGGCGTACCGGTCAACGCGACCCTTGCTCGCGCGGGCACGCCCCGCGCCGCCCGCGAGACCTGCGTGCGGGGGTTCTTCAGCACTTGCGCCTCATCGAAAATCGCGGTGGCCCACTCGATATCGGACAATGCCGGCCCGTAACCGCGCAGCGTCGGATATCCGGTGACGATCACCGCTTCGGAGGCGAGATCGCCGAGCTCCCCGCCCCGCCACGCGATCGGGTGCAGTCCGGGCGCGAAGCGGCCGATCTCGTGCACCCAGTTGCCGACCAGCGAGGTCGGGCAGACCACCAGTTGCGGGCCGTCGTCGGCGCGTCCGAGCAGAAAGCCGATGGCCTGCACTGTCTTTCCCAGCCCCATCTCGTCGGCGAGCACCGCGCCGCCGTATTCGGCGGTCGTCCGGTGCAGCCAGGAGATCCCGCGCGCCTGATAGGGCCGCAACCGCGCGCGCAGTGGCTCGCGCAACGCCCGCACGACCTCCTCGGTTTCGCGGTAGGCCCGCACCGCCCGATCGGCGGACACGATCGCGGTGGCGGCCGCATCGGGCACGGCGTGCGCGGCGGCGGGCAGCAGCTCCGGCCCGCCCGCCTCCCGCGCGACGCGCTGCCAGGCCGACAGCGACGAACCGGCGTGGCCCACCTCGAGCGCATCGAGCCGGTCGGCGTCGACCACGGTGCAGGTGACCTCGCTCACCTCGATCGAGGCGCCGTCGGGCTCCGGCACGGCGAGCCGGACGGTCTCGCGCGCGCCGTGCGGCGGGGGTTCGGTCACCCGGCCTGCCCAGTTCCACAGGGCGAAGGCATGGCGGTCGGGCAGATAGGTGGCATGTGTGGTGTGCAGAGGGCCCTCGCTTATCTACGTATAGCGTACGGAGTATTATAACCCCGTACGGTGTAATGAGATTCCCGAGGAGCGTCGTGGCACAGAAATCCGCGTCCGACCGGGCGCGACGGGTGATCGCTCTGCTGTGGCGCCGCGAACTCCCGGCCCGGCCGGTGTTACGCGGGCCGAAGCAGACGGTCGAGGTGGACGAGGTCATTCGCACGGCGGTCCGCATCGCCGACCGTGACGGCTACGGGGCGGTGTCCATCCGCGCGGTGGCCACGGCGCTCGGGCTGGGGCCGATGAGCCTCTACACCTACGTCCCGGACAAGCAGGCGCTGATCATCGCGATGGTCGACTGGGTGGCCGGCGAAGACGCGCCGATCGATCCGGCCGCGCCGCTGCGCGAGCGTCTGGCCGCGGTTGCTCGCGGGGTGCGTGCGGAACTGCTCACCCATCCGTGGCTGCTCGAGGTGCCGCCGTGGCGGCTGGATCTGGGCCCGGGGCGGCTGCGCCGCTACGAGCGGCAGCTGAGCGCGTTGGAAGGGTCGGAACTGACCGATGTCGAGATGGACCGGACGATCGCCGTGCTGTCGGATTTCGCGACCGGCAATGCTCGCACGGCGGTCGCGGCCCGGCGTGAAGCCGACGAGATGAGCGATGCGCGGTGGTGGGAGGTGTACGGGCCGCTGCTCACCGAGGCCATGACGGGCCAGTCGTTTCCGCTCGCGGAGCGGGTGGGTACCGCGGTGGGGGAGCAGTATCAGGCGCCCGGAGATCCCGACGGCGCCTTCGAGTTCGGGCTGGCTCGTCTGCTCGACGGGCTCGTACCCGGGCCGGTGTGAGCGGAGACACGGAAAGGGCGGCCCGAAGGCCGCCCTTGGCTGACAGGGACGTGAGGAGCCGACCTATGGTGCCGGTGCCGACTCGGTATCGATGACTGCCTCCAGCTCGCGCAGGCGCTCCATGTGCTCGTTCGCGTGGTGTTGGCAGAAGAGCAACTCGCCACCGGCGGGAAGTGTCGCGCGCACGCGCGCGGCCGCCCCGCAGCGGTCGCAACGATCGACCGCGGTCAGTGGGGTGCTTGTCAGTGTTCCTGGCATGACTCCTCCGTCCTGGCTCCCGGCGCAGAAAGCCGTTCGCCTGGTGTGGGGCCCGCGGTCCCTTCCGCGGGCTCGCTACCGCTACTTCCCAGCAGTGGCTGATGACTACTCTGTCAGACGTTCGGGACGGGGGCTTTGTTCCCGAAGATGTTTGTATGTGTTTTCCCTAACATGACCAGGTATTTCGCTGTGGGCGAACACCATGGCCATCCTTGGGAACCTCGGTTCACCACCTGTGGTTCAACACTTCGGAAAAAGGCCGATCCAGTTGTCTGCTCGCAGATTACCCGCGCCCACCGACAATCAACCGCTCAATCAAACGTCCGCTTCGTTCCTTTCGGCGGGTCGCGCGCGCCACGCTGGGTATGGTGCTGCCGTGACTGCCGACAACGTTGCCTCCGCCGCCGACGCCGAGAACATCAACGGGCGCATGCTGGTTCACCTCTGCACCCCCGCGGAGTGGGAGCAGGCGCAGCGGATCGGCGAACGCGTGGCACCCTCGCTGGAGAGTGAGGGGTTCCTTCACCTGTCCGCGCCGCATCAAGTGCATCTGCCGGCGAACCGGCTGTTCGCCGGTCGCGACGATATGGTGCTGCTCTGGATCGACGTCACCCGCCTGACCGCGCCGCTGCGCTGGGAGCCGGGTGTGGCCGACGATCCGGGTTCGATGCGCTTTCCGCACCTCTACGGCCCACTTCCCGTCACGGCGGTGGTGCGCACCAGCTACTATGCACTTGATGAAAAAGGGACATTTCCGGCGCTCACCGCTGATCCGGATCAGTGGCCTGCCTCTCGAAGTGCTTGATCTAGGCTGGATTTCGTGAACGTCGATGTGACACAACTGCCCGGAATTGGCGTCCGTAAGGACTTCGAAGCCCGGTCCGGTCGCCGGATCGGAGTGGTCGCACATCGCGACGGTGGCATCGATCTCATCGTCTCCAAACACGACGATCCCGACGACTGCGCCGCCCAGGTACCACTCACCGTCGACGAGGCGGCTGTGCTCGCCAATCTGCTCGGCGCACCGCAGCTGGTCGAGAAGCTCAAGGACGATCATCGCGATCTACCGGGCATCACCACCCGCCAGCTCCCGATCGGCGACGAATCGCCGTATTCGGGGCGGGCGCTCGGTGACACCCGCATGCGTACCCGCACCAAGGCATCCATCGTGGCCGTGATGCGGGCCGGGCAGATCTATCCCTCGCCCGGTCCGGACTTCGTGCTCGTCGCGGGCGATCTGCTGGTCGTGGTCGGAACCCCGCAGGGCCTCGACGAGGCGCTCGAGATTCTGACCGGCGGGTGAGCCGGTGGAGTCGACCGCACTAGCCCTGTTCGAGCTCGGAGCGGTCCTGTTCGCCCTCGGTGTCTTGGGGCGCGTCGCAGGGCGTTTCGGCATGTCCCCGATCCCCCTCTACCTGCTCGGCGGCCTGGCCTTCGGCGACGGCGGTGTGCTGACCGTCAAGGCCGCCTCCGAATTCGGCCATCTCGCAGGCGAAATCGGCGTCGTCCTGCTCCTGTTGCTGCTGGGCCTGGAATACACCGCACCGGAACTGGTGTCGGGAATGCGCAAGTCCTGGCTGGCCGGCCTGCTCGACATCGTGCTCAACGCCACGCCCGGCGCTGTGGTGGCGCTGCTGCTGGGCTGGGGTCCGACCGGCGCGATCACCCTGGCCGGCGTCACCTACATCTCCTCCTCCGGCATCGCGGCGAAGGTGCTCAACGATCTCGGCCGGCTCGGTAACCGGGAGACGCCGGTCGTCCTGTCGGTCCTGGTGTTCGAGGATCTGGCGATGGCGATCTACCTGCCGATCCTGACCACCATCCTGGCCGGTGTCGGCTGGATGGCGGGATTGCGTTCGCTGGCGCTCGCCCTCCTCGTGATCGCGATCGTGCTGGTCATCGCGCTGCGCTACGGCCGCTTCGTGTCCGCGATCGTGGACAGCAAGGATCGCGAGGTGTTCCTGCTGCAGCTGCTGGGTGCGGCGCTGCTGGTCGCGGGCATCGCCTCGGGGCTGAACGTGTCGGCCGCGGTCGGCGCGTTCCTGCTGGGCATCGCGATCTCCGGGTCCACCGCGCAGAGCGCCGCCAAACTGCTGGAACCGCTGCGGGATCTGTTCGCCGCCATCTTCTTCGTGGCCTTCGGCCTCAACACCGATCCGCACAAGATCCCGCAGGTCCTCGGCTGGGCGGTGTTGCTGGCCGTGATCACCACGCTGACCAAGATCGCGACCGGCTGGTTCGCGGCCAAGCGGCAGGGCATCGGCCGCCTGGGTCGTGCGCGCGCCGGTGCCGCCCTGGTGGCCCGCGGTGAATTCTCGATCGTCATTGCGGGACTTGCCGTTTCGGTCGGGGCGGTGCCGGGCAAGCTGGCGGCGCTGGCCTCGGCCTACGTCCTGCTGATGGCGATCCTCGGACCGGTCGCCGCGCGGGTGGTGGAACCGGTGGTGCGCTCAATGCAGCGTCGATTCGCTCCGGCCGTCGGCTGAGGGCTGGTTCTGCCGCACCGAGGCGTCCGCCGACGCCGGAGAATCGATCGGCCCGGGCGCGGTATCGCCCGATAGACGGCGCGTGCCCGCGGGCCGCTGGTCGCGGATGCGCTCGAGCCGCCGCGACAACGCCACCGCGACCGCCCCGACCGCGAAGCCGATGCACAGCGCCGTCAGGTGGCCGTAGTCGGTGAACGTGCGCCCGTGCCAGGCGGCGAAGCCGAACCAGGCCAGCAACCCCGCCGCCCACACGGCTCGGGGCGTGCCGCGCAGATGAAAGCTCAATGCGGCCAGCACCGCGGTGGAGCCGTAGGAGGACCCCACATCGGAGGCCACCGCGATGCGCAGCGGGATCAGGTCGTGGTGCACCGCGAAGGCGATGCCGGTGACGACGAGCATCGAGGCGCCGACGTGGCCGCAGGCGAAGACCATGATCCAGCGCAACGTGCCCAGCCAGCGTTCGGCGAAGGCCATCACGGTCAGGAAGCCGAGGATGATCACCCACGGGAATCCGCCATCGGTCCAGAACGCCGAAGCGACCAGCACCTGCACTGGCTCGCGGCGCATATTGTGCAGATTCGTCGAGGCCGACAGGATCAGCCGATGCCCGGCGAAATCGCTGATCCCGCGCAGCGTCCACCAGGTCACGAACAGCGTGAACGCGTAGGCGCAGGAAGCGGGCGCACCGGCCAGATGGTCGTGAATCGCCTTCCCGGCCCGGTAGATCCGGTCCGGGCCGTGCCACCAGTCCAGCAGTTGCCGCCGCCCGGCATCGAGGTCGAGAGTCCGGGTCCACGGGGACCGGTAGTGATTCAATGCGGAGGACGCCACGTATGCCAGTGTCGCCCGCGCCGGGCCGCCGCGCCCACCGACCCGCGTAATCCGGTGCCGCGAGTTCGCCTCGCGGCGGATTCCTGCGAGCGAGCTGTGCGATCACCGGATTGCGCGGGTTCACCACCGCGGTCGTTATCGACGGTGCCGATGTGTCTCATCGGCGGGGTGCTCCTCGCGAGCGAACGGCTCCGCCGCCGCGGGTTCGGACTCGGTGCTGCTGGGCCAGTACCGGCTCGCGCGCTGCCCACGGATACGCGACAGATCCGGTTCGTGGATATCGGTGATACCGACCTGCAGGAACAGCAGCAGCGTCACCATGCTCACGCCGATGATCAGCGGCGTCAGCAGCTCATTGGCCTGGGCGCCCGACGGCGCCTGCATATGGTCGGCCATATGGGCCTGCATGGCGTACATGCCGGTGTAGTGCATACCGCACACCGCGACGCCCATGATCATCGCCGAACCGATGGTGGCGAACAGCCCCTCCACGTGCAGCGCGAACCACAGCGCCGCGGTGGCCGCCACGACCGCGATCACGATGGAGACGATGACCCGCCAGGGGTCGTAGTGCATCGCGACATCGGTTTTCATCGCGTACATGCCGGCGTAGTGCATCGCGGCCACGCCCAGCCCGGTGACCGCCCCGCCGGTCAGCAGCGCGGAGGTATCGCCCTGCCGGCGGCTCACCAGCGACAGGCCGATCCACACCACGACCACCGCGATCGCGGCGCTGATCAACGTGACCGGGATGTTGTAGCGAATGGTCGCCCCGTGGACCGAGAAGCCCAGCATCGCGATGAAGTGCATCACCCAGACGCCCGTGCCGCCCAGGGCGACCGCCGCGGTGACGATCCATCCGCGGTGCCCGGGGTTGGCTCGCGCGCGCACCATGCAGCGCAGTGCGAGCAACGAACCGATGACGGACATGACGTAGGCCAGTGTGGGTGTCAACCACCCGTAGGTGAACTGGTCGATCTGAAGCATGCGGACTCCTTGCCGAAAGTGCGTCACCGCATCCCCATGCCGGTGACCGTCCGCACATTAGCGATATACTCGCAGGTAGTAAATTTCCCGAACGTTAGTCCTGGAAAATAGCTGATGTTTGCCGGAGCTCCACCCCAGTTCACATCGGCGGTTCGCCCGACCGGCCGCCGATCGTCGCCACGTGTTCAGGGGACTCGACCGCGCCGCGGTCCCCGCAATCTCACAGCAGCGGCGGCGGGCGCAGATCCAATCGGCGCATCACCCGGTCCACCAGATCCGGCGGCATTCCCGGTTCGCGCCGGGCCGCCAGGGCCTCACCGCGCCCGGCGTCGAGGACGTCGTTGCTGATCGTGCGCAACTTGCCGGTCAGTCGCATGGCGTGCTCGACGGCCTTGCTGCCGTCGGCGGCCTCCGCTGCTTCCGGATCGGCGCGCATCAACCGGCGTTCCACGGTGTCGCGCAGCCGCTGATACACCTCGTCGGGCAGATCCTCGTTGTCGGCGATCTCCTCCAGCCGGGCCAGTTCCGCGCGCAGGATCCGCGTCCACAACCGCCGCTCCATGGCACGCTCGACCTCGGTATCGGCCTTCACTCCGGTCCAGCGGGCCACCAGGGGCAGCGTGGGCCCCTGCAGCAGCAGCGTGAACAGCACGACGACGAACGCGATGAACAAGACCTCGGTGCGGCCGGGGAAGTCCGCCCCCGAATCGGTGGTCAGCGGCAACGCCAGCGCCAGCGCGACGGTCACCACCCCGCGCATGCCGGCCCACCAGGTGACCACGGTTTCGCGCCAGGTGTAGGGCTCGTCCACGCGCCGGCGCCGCCACCATCCGCGGAACAGCCCGGTACTGGCGAGCAGCCACACCAGCCGCAGGGCGACCACCACGCCGACCACCGCCGCCGCCCCGCCGAGCAGCCGCGGCCAGTTCGGGCCGGTGGTGGCGAGCACCGTGCTCAGCTCCAGGCCCACCAATCCGAAGGCGAATCCGGTGACCAGCATGTCGATCACGTCCCAGAACGAATCGCCGACGATCCGGTACCCGACATCGCTGAAATCCGTCGCGGCATCGGTGAGATACAGCGCGCACACCAGGACCGCGAGCACCGCCGAACCATGGGCGGCCTCTGCCAGCCCGTAGGCGGCGAACGGGAGCAGCAGGCCGAGGGCCACCTGCCACGGCGCTTCGGTCAGCCGCCGCATCATGGCACTGCCGGCCCAGCCGAGCGCGAGTCCGACCGCCACCGCCACCACCGCGGAGATCACGAAGTCGATCGCCGTCCGCCAGGCCGAGAATTGCCCGGTCACCACCGCGTGCACCGCGACGTCGTAGAGCACCACCGCGGTCACGTCGTTGAACAGGCCCTCACCTTCGAGCACCGCCACCAGACGCCGCGGCAGGCCCAGCCGGTCCGCCATCGCGCTCACCGCCACCGGATCCGGCGGCGCCACCACCGCACCCAGTGCGAAGGCCGTGCCCACCGGCAGCGCCGGATACCAGACGTGGAAGATCGCGGCGACCGCGGCCGCGGTGGCCACCACCAGGCCGACCGCACGCAACAGGATCGCCCCCGCGTTGGACGCGAATTGCTGCCAGGAGGTGCGCCGGGCCGAGGCGTACAGCAGCGGCGGCAGGACCAGCGGGAGGATGAGGTCGGGCGCCAGCGCGATATCGGGCACGAACGGCAGGACGGCCATGACGAGTCCGAAGACCGTCATCAGCACCGCGGGCGCCAAACCGATGCGCCGGCCCAGTGGCTGCGCCAGGATCGTCGCGAACGCCAGCACGAAAACCAACACCAACTGATCCACGACAGCCCACCCTAGGGTGCCGTCGCGGCAATGCGCCGGACATAACGACGATGCCGCCGAGGCGGAACCTCGGCGGCATCGTCGGTGACGGGAATATCAGTCCAGGTAGTCGCGCAGCACCTGGGAGCGGCTGGGGTGGCGCAGCTTGCTCATGGTCTTCGACTCGATCTGGCGGATGCGCTCACGGGTGACCCCGTAGACCTGGCCGATCTCGTCGAGGGTGCGCGGCTGGCCGTCGGTGAGCCCGAAGCGCAGCCGGACCACGCCCGCCTCGCGCTCGGACAGCGTCTCCAGCACCGACTGCAGCTGATCCTGCAACAGCGTGAAACTCACCGCGTCGACCGCGACGACCGCCTCGGAGTCCTCGATGAAGTCGCCGAGCTGGGAATCACCCTCGTCGCCGATGGTCTGGTCCAGCGAGATGGGCTCACGCGCGTACTGCTGGATCTCGAGGACCTTCTCCGGCGTGATGTCCATTTCCTTGGCGAGCTCTTCGGGCGTGGGCTCGCGGCCCAGGTCCTGCAGCAGCTCGCGCTGGATGCGGCCCAGCTTGTTGATGACCTCGACCATGTGCACCGGAATACGGATGGTGCGGGCCTGGTCGGCCATCGCGCGGGTGATGGCCTGGCGGATCCACCAGGTGGCGTACGTGGAGAACTTGTAGCCCTTGGTGTAGTCGAACTTCTCCACCGCGCGGATCAGACCCAGGTTGCCCTCCTGGATCAGGTCCAGGAACGCCATGCCGCGGCCGGTGTAGCGCTTGGCCAGCGAGACGACCAGACGCAGGTTGGCCTCGAGCAGGTGGTTCTTGGCGCGGTTGCCGTCGCGCATGATCCACTGCAGGTCGCGGCGGGTGGCCACCGGCAGCTTCTCGCCCTTGTCGGCGAATTCGCGCAGCTTCTCGGTGGCGTAGAGACCGGCCTCGATCCGCTTGGCGAGTTCGACCTCCTCCTCCGCGTTCAGCAGCGCGACCTTGCCGATCTGCTTGAGGTAGGCGCGCACCGAGTCCGCCGACGCGGTGAGCTCGGCGTCCTTGCGAGCCTGGCGAAGTGCCTCGGATTCCTCTTCGTCCCAGACGAAGTCGCCGGAGGCCTTGTCCTTCTCCGAGGGCTCGTCGGCTTCCTCGTCCTCGGCTTCGGCCTCTTCGTCCTCGGCGGTCTCTTCGACCAGATCCTCGCCCTCGTCGCTCAGATCGTCCTCGGAGACCTCCAGATCACCGAGATCGTCGAGTTCCAGCGACTCGTCGTCGAGGTGCTCGTCGGATTCGTTGTCCGCGCCGGGGGCCGCCTTCTTCGTGGTGGCCTTCTTGGCGGGCGCTTTCTTCGCAGCCTTGGCTCCCGCCTTCTTGGCGGGGGCCTTCTTCGCGGCGACCTTCTTGGCTGGGGCCTTCTTCGCGGCAGCCTTGCGGACCGGCCGTGCTGCGGTGCCTTCTGCGGAGTCGGCAGCTTCGGCCGATTCGGCGGTCTGTCGGGTATTCGTGGCTACCACGTACGCCCTTTCGTGACGGTCTCGTGCGGCGTCACGCCAGAGTAATCATCCGGCGGAGCGGTTCTGTCGGGGTTGAACCCGGCTCTACGTGCCGGGGTTGTTTTCCGGCTCACCGCCGGTCTCGTTCCATTGTAACTATCGGCAACGAGTGCTCACGGCGCGATCCCGCTATCCACGGCCATCGCGGCGCCCACGATACCCGCGGTATTGCGCAGATGGGCGGCCGCGACCGGAGTCCGATTGGCCAGCAACGGTATCCAGTGCTCGGCATCGCGGCTGATCCCGCCGCCGGCGACGAACACCGTCGGCCAGAACAAGTCCTCCAGGGTGACCAGTACCTTCGTCACCTCGGCGGCCCACTCCTTGTACGACAGATTCTTTCGTTCCTTCACCGACGACGCGGCCCGATGCTCGGCCTCCTTGCCGTGCACCTCGAGGTGGCCCAGCTCGGTGTTGGGAACCAGGACGCCGTGGTTCAGCAGCGCCGAGCCGATGCCGGTGCCGAACGTCAGCAGCATCACCAGGCCGTCGATGTTGCGTGCCGCGCCGTAGCGGTCCTCGGCCAGGCCCGCCGCGTCGGCGTCGTTGAGCACCACGACCTCGCGTCCGCCCAGCGCCAGCGAGAACAGTTGACGCGCGTCGGTGTCGATCCAGCTCTTGTCGATGTTGGCGGCGGTGCGGGCGATGCCGTTGACCACGACGCTGGGCAGGGTGAGGCCGACCGGGCCGTCCCAGTCGGCCTGGGTGACGAGTTTGGCGACGGTTTCGGCGATGGCATTGGGGGTGGCCGGGTGGGGCGTGGAGATCTTGATCCGTTCGTGGGCGAGGTCGCCGGTGGCGAGGTCGACGACCGCGCCCTTCACCCCGCTGCCCCCGATATCGATACCGAATGCTTGCCCCCGAGCGGACATCGCGAACTCCTCGTTCCCTGTGGTCTAGGCCGATGAAGGTGCCAGCGGCACGTTACACCGCGCGACGCGCCCACGGCTGCGACCGCGCAGATGCGAGTCCGGGCGGATCTGTGGTCGGATGGAAACCGTGTCCGAGACGAATTCACCCGCCGATATCGCGGAAGCGCCCGTCCTCGATCCTGCCGAAATCGCCGAATTACGCCGTGTCTCAGTTTATCTGGCCGAGACCGCGGCCGCACACGTCCGCCGCCGCCGGCCCGAGGTCTTCGGCCCGGGGCGGACCGAGGACGGCTCGATCCGTACCAAATCGACACCCACCGACCCCGTCACCGTGGTCGACACGGAAACCGAGCGGCTGATCCGCTCGCTGCTGGCCGAGGTCCGCCCGGGGGAGACGGTCCTCGGCGAGGAGGGCGGCGGCAGCCTCGGAGCCGCCGGCGAGATCGTGTGGGTGGTCGATCCGATCGACGGCACGGTCAACTTCGTGTACGGCATCCCGGCCTATGCGGTATCGGTGGCCGCGATGCGCGGTGGCCGCTCCCTGGCCGGTGCGGTCGTCGACGTGGCCGGGGAGCTCACCTACAGCGCCGGACTGGGCGCGGGTGCCACCGTGGCCGGCGGCGACACCGAGCCGATCGCATTGCGCTGCAACGATATCGACTCGGTCCGGCTGGCCCTGGTGGCCACCGGCTTCGGCTACGGCGCGGCGCGCCGGGAACGGCAGGGCGAACTGGTGGCGCGGCTGCTGCCGAGAGTCCGCGACATCCGCCGGATCGGCTCGGCCGCCCTCGACCTGTGCATGGTGGCGGCGGGACGCGTGGACGCCCACTACGAGCACGGCCTCAATCCGTGGGACTGGGCCGCCGGAGCGCTGATCGCGGCCGAGGCGGGCGCCGTGCTGCGGCTGCCCGGCGCGGACTCCACCGGTGCCCAGGGGGCGTTGACCGTGGCCGCCGCCGCGGGCATCGCCGACGAACTCGCCGAACTCTTCGACCGGCTCGGCGTCGCCGCCCCCATTCCGGAGCAGTGAGCGCGGCCCCACCCCGGAGGGGTAAGTGCGGCTCAGCAGCGGGCGGTGCGGGCGGCCTGCAGCAGCGCCGAATCGACGTCCGGGCCGTTCGGGGCCGGGTTCTTCAGGGCGCGCAGTACTTCCTCGGCATCGGTGCTCGGCTGCAGATCGTTGCCGAACAGCGTGCCCAGGGCCAGGTCGACGGTGTCGTCGGTGCGCTGGTCCTCGATCAGCTCCGCGCACGGCGCGACGAGCTGTACCGCGGCCGCGGCGGGGCGCCCGCTCACGCCGTAGCGGATCTGGCCGGTGCACACCAGATCGCCGCTCAGATAGACCGGATCGTTGCCGAAGACCGGGGCCGGCGGGCTGGCGAAGCCGTAGTCACCGAGTTTCGACGCGATGTGCTCGGCCAGGCCGCGCTGGCCGGAACCGTTGAGCACCCGCACCTTCGCCTGAGCCAGCGGCGCCGGCTCCACATCGTGCAACCGCGACGGGGAGACCACCTCGCCCAGCGGCGCGGGCTGCGGCGCGTTCGGATCCGTAGCCGGAGCCGGCGAATTGCAGGCCATGGCGGTATGGGTGGCATCGGCGGTGGTCAGCGCCTTGATCCACACGATTGCGCAGATGAGGGCGAGAACCGCGATGAGTGCGACCCACGGCTGGTAGCGGCGCCGCAGGAACGGACGGCCCTTGTTGTCGACCGCGCTGCCTTCGGTGATCAGTGAAACCACACGCACACCTTACGAGTTGGCGGGCGGCGGTCGCGCACGCGGACACCTGCGCGCCGATCGCCAGGGCGGCCACGACGGACCAGGCGGCCACGGCTGCGGTGGAAATCGGCAGCTACGGCCGTGGTGGATATCGGGATCGTAACGATCGGCGAGGCCGCGGGGATCGCGATCGGGTCACGGGCCGGGGAACCGCCGGGCACGAAGCGGTGGCGTATCGCCACACCCGTGCGGTCGCAGTGACGATTATCCGTCGGTTTCGACTCGCTCGAGTTTTGATTGCGACTTTTGCCCCGGCGTCCGCTATTGTCTGGCGGCCCGATACGAATCGGCTGATGTGAATCAGGGAAGCGATTTCGGGAACAACCAGGGCATGTCCTGCGTTGACCGAGCGCGATCCGGTATGGGTCAGGGTGATCCGGCCGGGCGGCGAGCGGTGTACACGTGACGTACACCACGGCGGGGCGGCATCGCCGGGCGATTCCGAGAGGGATCGACGTTCGGCGGAGCCGGTCCGGGATATACGGAGTAAGGACGAGGGGAAGACGACATGGCAACCGACTATGACGCACCTAGGCGCAGTGAATCCGACGAGGTGTCGGAGGACTCGCTCGAGGAGCTGAAGGCTCGTCGCAACGAGGCCGCGTCCGCCGTCGTGGATATCGACGAATCCGATACCGCGGAGTCGTTCGAGCTTCCCGGCGCGGATCTGTCCGAGGAGGTGCTCTCGGTCCGGGTGATCCCGAAACAGGCCGACGAGTTCACCTGCTCGAGCTGCTTCCTGGTTCATCACCGCAGCAGACTCGCCAGCGAGGCCGGCGGGCAGATGATCTGCATGGATTGCGCCGCCTGAGCGGATCTGTGCGGCCGCAGCGGATTCGTTGCGCGGGTAGCAGAAGAAACGACGACAAACAGCCCGGCAGGTCTCGTCAGCCCGCGCTCGGTACGCCGAGCGCGGCCAGTACCTGTTCGGGTTTACGCGTGCTGATCAGCCAGTACGGAGCGGGGTCGTCCGGATCGTCGAGGACGAGCAGGACCATGGGCCCGATCCACGGACGATGCTGGACGAATGCGGCCGGGTCGAGCTGACGACCCAGTGCCGCGCTCTTCGCGCTGGCCGGCACCGCCACCGCCCGGGATACATACGTTACCGGTAGGTGGGCCCGGTCCGCGCGCAATTCGAGGATGCCGTCGGCATCCGGCGCCACCTCGACCCGGTGGCGGCTCATCCATATCAGCGCCCAGACGGGCACCGGGAACAGCAGCACATACGGCAGCCACGCCCGGATCCCCGGCGCGCCCATGTGAATTTCGGCGGCCAGCAGACCGGTCACCGCCAGCGCCACCGGCCACCACCACAGGGGGACCCACAGCCGTTCGGAATAGACCGCGGCGGTGCCGTCGGCGTGCGCGGGCGCCGGAGAGTCGTGGGGAGGTACTGCGTGGGACTGGTCGGACACCACATCATGCTAGGTCAGGCCGACATATTCGCTGTCGGCGGGAGCCGCTGCGCGCCGTCCGCGACCGCCGTCGAATCGTCGCCGCCACATCGGAGCCCGGCGCTCCCACGGCCCGGCCGCCGGACGCGTAGGCTCGCTGGACGTGACCGGAATTGCACCCATACCTCTGCTGCGGCTCGATCCCGGCGTCCCGGTGCCCACGCGTGCGCACCCGGGCGATGCCGGAGTGGATTTGTGCACCACCGAAGACGTCATCCTGGAGCCGGGCGAGCGGGTGCTCGTCGGCACCGGAATCGCTGTCGCGTTGCCGGTGGGCACCGTCGGCCTCATTCATCCCCGGTCGGGGCTGGCCGCCAAGACGGGTCTGTCTGTCGTCAACACACCCGGCACGGTCGATGCCGGCTACCGGGGTGAGATCAAGGTCTGCCTGATCAATCACGACCCGCGTACGGCGATTCAGTTGCGTCGCGGCGATCGAATCGCACAATTGCTGGTGCAGCGTGTGGAACTGGTGGACTTCGTGGAGGTCGACCAGCTCGACGAAACATCGCGCGGCGCAGGCGGTTACGGGTCGAGCGGCGGACACCACAGTCTGTCGCCGCAATCCGGCGGGGTGGGCCGCGCCGGAGGGGAGGTATGAACATGTTCGGCCGTGGAGATCATCGATCCGATCATGACTCCGAGCGCGACGACACCGACTACGGCGATTCCTATTACGGCGAGGGATACGCCGAGGGCGGCTACCGGACCGGGACCCACCGGGCACCGGATCTGGGGGACGGGGGAGAGTACGGCGAATCCGGCTACGCCACCGGCTATTCCGAGCCGGAGTATCCGGCCGGGCGCACCGGGGGCCGGCACGGCCGCGCGGAGCCGGACCACGAGATGACTCCGCCCGGGTACGGGGCGCCCGGCCGACCGGCGCCTCCGCCGTATCCCGGCGGGCGACCGGAGCCGTACGAGACGGGCACGCACGCACGAGTTCCCGCGCGTCCCGGTACTCCGCCGCGCGGTGAGGCGCCGGCCCGTCCGCCGCGCCGAGCGCCGGGCGGACCGCGTCCGGATCTGCCACCGGCGCACGGGGATATGGACGACACCGGGCCCATTCCGCGGATTCCACCCGGCCCGCTGCCTCCGCGGCAGGCGAGCGGCACGGGTGCGATCCCGCACGTCCCCGGCGGCCCGGCGGGCTCCGGCGCGATGCCGCGTATCGCGGGCGGCACCGGTGCGACCCCGCGTGTCCCCGGCGGCCCGGTCGGTAGCGGTGCGACCCGGCGCGTTCCGGGCGGTCCGGCGGGAACGGGTGCGACGCCGCGGATTCCGGGTGGTCCGGCCGGCGCCGGGGCCACGCCGCGGATTCCCGGCGGCCCGCGCGACACCGGTGCGGTGCCGCGCAATCCCGGCCCTCCGGCCGGTACGGGCCCGACATGGCGCAACCCAACGGGACCGGAAGGCACGGGTGCGGTGCCGCGGCTTCCCGGCGCCACGCCCGGTCCGGTAGGGCCGGTGACGGGAGCGGTCCGGCGGATTCCGCCCGGCGCGAACCCGGCAGGCCCGCCGACGGGCTCGGTCCCACGCCTTCCCGCCGGACCCGGACGTCCGGCGCCGGGGCCGGGTGCCGGGCCGGGCGGGAGGCCGGCTCCGGCGAGCCCGCCCGCGGGAGCTCCGCTTCCGCCGCGACGCAGGCAGGAGCCGATGGGTGCGCCGACGGCTACCGGCCGGCACCCCGTGGTGCCCGCACACCAGCGCCCGGATTCCGGTGACGCCGACTACGGCCACCCGCAGCGGGGGCGCCATCGTCCCGCGGATGTCGACGCCGGCTATCGCGAGCCCGCGCAGCCGCGTGCCGCGGTGCCGGACTCCTACGCCGACCACGGCTACGATCCCGCCGAATCCGGCCCGGCCACAGGCGGTTTCGCCGTTGCCGACCCCTACCGGCAGCCGGCCGGGGCGCATACGGGCGACGCGTACGGCGAAGCTTCCGAGTACGCCGATGCCTACGCCGAGGAGCCCGCCGGAACATCGGGCTACGCCGACGGTTCCGCCTATGCCGGTGCGCAGGCGTATGCCGAGGACGACGGCTACGACGCCGAATCCCTCGGTCACGACGCCGGCGAGTACGACGCCGGCTACTCCGACTACGACGACGAGTACGACGCCGACGGCTACGACGACCAGGACGGCGACGACGAGGACGGCGAGGCCGAGGATTCCGCCCCGCGGACCGGGCCCTTCGATTACGAAGAGGTGTCCGAGATCCTCGCCGAGATCTCCGATCAGCATCTCGATCTGGGTTCGGTGCTGCTCCCCGTCCCCGACGGCGGCCAGTTGCAGGTGGAGATGACGCCCGACGGCACGCCGCAGGCGGTCCATCTCGCGACCCCGCACGGACGTCTCACCGTGGCCGCCTACGCGGCACCGAAGTCGCCGGGCCAGTGGCGGACCGTTGCCGCGGACCTGGCGGAATCGCTGCGGGCCGACGGCGCGCAGGTCTCGGTGCAGACCGGGCCGTGGGGCCGTGAACTGCACGCGGTGACCGAGGGCGCCGATCTGCGTTTCATCGGTGTCGACGGCTATCGCTGGATGGTCCGGCTGGTAGCGGCGGGGCCGTCGGGCGCCGCCGACGAGGGCGGTCCGCTGGTCGAGGCGGCTCGGGCGATCCTCGCCGAAACCGTCGTGCGTCGTGGCGAGGAGCCGATGCCGGTGCGGGAACCGCTGCCGGTGGTGCTGCCGCAGGAACTCGCCGACCAGTTGATCGCCGCGCATCAGCAGCAGGTCGAGGCGCAGCAGCAGGCGCTGGCCGCGCAGGCGGCCGCGGCGGAGGCGGCCGCGACGGGCACCTTCCCCGTGGTCACCGCCGAACAGCAGGGACCGCGCCGCGGCGCCGGAGGTTCGGCGATGCAGCAACTCGGTCGCAACTGATCGGCACCGGGCGCCCGCGGAAGTAGCGCGGGCGCCCGGCGGCCGTCACGCCTGCAGTGTGGGCGCGATCAGGCCGGGGATGCCCCGGGCGCCGAGAATCCCCGGATCGGCGCCGAGTTCGTCGAGGGTGATGCGGTGGATGCGCGCCTGCGGGATCAGCTCGTACCACTGTTCGGCGACGGTCAGCGGATGCACCGGATCGTCGATCGCGCCGACGATTGTGGTCGGAACCCGCAGTGCCGCAAGCAATTCCGTGTCCGGCCAGGCGTAGGTGGCGGCCTCTTCCAGTGCCGAGGGCAGATCGGGCCAGTGGGTGCGCCACGACTGGGTCAGTGCCTGTCCCAGCCAGGCGGGGCTGCCCGCCCGCATCCGCTCGATCACCGGCTCCAGGCCGTCGGCGCGCAGCTGAGCCGCCGTGGTCGCCGCGCTCAGGGCCGCCGGGCATCCCGTGATGTCGGAGCCGGTCCACGCCGGCAGGGCCGCGACCACACCGAACGCCGATTCCGGATGGGCGGCGGCCCATTCCACCGCGATCGCGGCGCCCAGCGAGATTCCGGCGGCGAGCACCGGCCCGGTGCGGGCCGCCTCGTCGAGGGCCGCCCGGCAGCTCGCGACCACCGCCCGCGGATCCGGTTCCACCGCCATGAACGGCAGATCCCTGGCGGCACAAGCGGTTTCGAACGCACGCCGGGCGAAGTCGGCGTCGGATCCGGTCCCCGGCAGGGCGACGACGACGGCAGGGCGCGGGCCGCCGGAACGGGGTAGCTCTGACACGGGCCGCAGCCTAGCCGGTGGGCCGGGCGAACCCGCGTCGCGAGGCTCGGAAAACGTGTTGTCGACCACTCGAATCCGAGGGTTCGCGCGCGGATGGGCGGGGAACCCAGCACACGGTGCGGTCAGCGCCGTCTCGGTGGTGCGGGCTCCCGTAGCGAGGGCGTCCGGGTGCATCTACAGTGGCGGTGTACGGCCCATCAGCCGGTCGTGTGGGAAACCGACGACGTGTGACCCACGCCGTCTGTAGTGCAGGAAGTGTTGCAAGATGCCTTTCACAGGCGGAAACAAGGCGGGTCCCGGTGCCGCGGGCAAGGTAGGACCCGACAGCGGTTATTTCCGGCGCCTGGGGCGTCGTCTGACGGCCGATCTCGACGTCCTCGATGCGGAGGAGCTGGCGGAGACCTCCGAAGCGTCGGGCGCGTGCAGGGCGGCGGAATGCCGACGTGGCGAAGAGGTCACCATGCTGGGGCGATTGCGCAGTGTGGAGGCGTGTCCGAAGTCAGTGAGCGCTTCGGTGGAGGCCGAATTCTTCGACGGCACCGACGCGGTGACCTTGGTATGGATCGGCAGGCGCCGCATACCCGGTGTCGAATCGGGACGCCGTATCCTGGTCCGTGGCCGCATCGGTGAACGCGATGGCGCCAAGGTGATGTTCAACCCCTACTACGAACTCCGCGAGAATTCCTGACGTATGCCGATACCCCACAACGACGAGGGCGCCGACCCGGCCGCCGGGGCCCGGCTCCGCGCGAACCCCGTTGCGGGGCGCGGTCGTCACCGCCTGCGCGAGTCCGACGGCGAATCCCCGGCCCGGCATCCGGCCGCGGGCGATGACGGCCACGCCTACACCGGCGAGGACCGTGAGGAAGAGATCCAGCAGACGCTGCTCGAGCAGCTCGGCGGTATCAGCGGACTGATCTATTCCACGCTGCCGGTGGTGGTGTTCGTCCCCGCGAACACGCTGTGGGGTTTGACGGCCGCCATCTGGACGGCGCTGGCCACCGCCGCCGGTGTCCTGGTCTGGCGGCTGATCCGCCGGTCGCCGATCCAGCCCGCGATCTCCGGATTCATCGGGGTCGCGGTCTGCGCCTTCATCGCTCACCGCACCGGCGCGGCGAAGGGATATTTCCTCTTCGGTATCTGGGCGAGCCTGGTCTACGCCGGGGTCTTCCTGGTGTCGCTGCTGGTGCGCTGGCCGCTGGCCGGGGTCATCTGGGGAGTGCTCAACGGGCACGGCCACAGTTGGCGTTCGGACCGGCGCGCGATGCGACTCTACGATCTGGCCACCGTGGTGTGGGTGGTCGTCTTCGGCGCCCGCTACCTGGTGCAGAACCATTTCTACGACACCGACAGCACCGGCTGGCTGGCCGCCGCCCGCATCGCGATGGGCTGGCCCTTGACCGCGGTCGCGCTGCTGGTCACGGTGTGGGCGGTACGCCGCGCCGGCCATATGCCGGTCTCCTCGGCCACCGAATAGCGCGCCGGAGGATCGACCGGCGGACCGAACCGACTCGAAGTCGGGTTATGCCACCAATTCTGAGGGCACGCAACGACGGGGTGGGGTGAACCCACCCCTGGGGTATCTATTCCGCGAACCGGATTCGGCGCACGATCGTGGTAGTCAGTAGCGATCGGCGAGAGGATCTTCGGTGGATACCGAGAACAACACGGTGACGGCGCCCGGCCCGGCGAAGGGTGCGGGAGTGCGGTCACCGAGATCGGCGCCCGCGAGTTCCGACAGCCGCCGCGCCGCCGCCGAACTGGACCGCCTGATCGGGCCGGCCGCCGCGGGCGATCAGCGCGCGGTCACCGAGATCATCCGCATCGTGCATCCCCTGGTACGCCGCTATTGCGCCGCGCGCGTCGGAAGCAGCAACAACCCGCACGTCACCGCCGACGACATCGCGCAGGAGATATGCATCGCGACCGTCACCGCGATTCCCCGCTACCGTGATCAGGGAAAATCGTTTCTGGCCTTCGTCTACGGCATCTCCGCGAACAAGGTGGCCGACGCGTTCCGCCGCGCCCAGCAGCACCCGTCCTATCCGGTGGCCGAATTCCCCGACAGCGCATCCACCGCACCGGGACCCGAGGAGCTGGCGCTCAATCTGGAACGCCGCCAGGCCACCCGCGAGCTGATGAAGATCCTCGCGCCCGCCCATCGCGAGGTGCTGGTGATGCGGATCGTGCTCGGCTGGACAGCCGCGCAGACCGCCGAGGCGATCGGCACGAGCCCCGGCGTGGTCCGGGTCATGCAGCATCGCGCGCTGACCAAGCTGCGCGCGCAGCTCGTCCCCGAAAGCGCCTGAGCCACGCTCAGATCGAGGCGGGCGGCTCCGCGCCGGTGGGCGCCGCGCCCGCCGGCTCCGTGGCCAGTCTGCGGCGCAGTTCTTCCTCGGCCTCCACCGTGGACACGAACAGCAGCTCGTCCTCGCCCTCGAGCGGATCGTCGGGCTGCGGGACGATCACCCGGCCGCCGCGCAGGATCGTCACCAGGGCGACATCGCGGGGCAGCGAGAGCGTGCGGACCGCGCGGCCGGCCAGCGCGGTATCGGTGGGCAGCGTGATCTCGACCAGATTCGCCTGGCCCTGACGCAGCGTCATCAGCCGGACCAGGTCGCCGACCGAGACCGCTTCCTCGGCCAGCGAGGCCAGCAGCCGTGGTGTCGAGACCGCGACATCCACACCCCAGGAACCGTCGAACAGCCACTCGTTGCGCGGATCGTTGACCCGGGCCACCACCCGGCGCACCCCGAATTCGGTCTTGGCGAGCAGGCTGAACACGAGATTCGCCTTGTCGTCGCCGGTGGCCGCGATCACCACCTCGTAGTCCTGCAGGCCCGCTTCCTCGAGCAGTTCGAGTTCGCACGCGTCGCCGTGCATCCAGGTGGCCGAGGGCGCGACAGCCGGGTCGATATGGTCGAGCCGACGCTCGAGCAGGGTCACCCGATGCCCGCCCCGCAGCAATTCCTGGGCGATGGAGCGGCCGACGGCGCCTGCTCCCGCGATCGCTACGTTCACGACTTGTCCTCGCTCGAAGGTGCGGTGGCGGCGACGGCGACGGCCTCGCCGACCTTGTCGGAGACGGCGGCGATGTAGACCGTGTCGTCGGCCTGCAGCACCGTTTTGCTGGTGGGCAGCAGTGCTTGTCCGAAGCGGACCAGGAAGGCCACCCGCACCGGCACCGCATCCTCCAGATCACGCACGGTACGCCCGTACCAGTCCTCATGCAGGACGAGTTCGGTGACCGAGCCGGTGCCGGTGGGATCGCGCCAGGTGGCGGTGGTTTCGTCGCCGGTGAGCGTGCGCAGGAACCGGTCGGTGGTCCACGGCACGGTGGCGATGGTCGGGATGCCGAGCCGCTCGTAGACCGCCGCGCGTTTGGCGTCGTAGATGCGGGCCACCACCCGTTCCACCCCGAAGGTCTCGCGGGCGACGCGCGCGGAGATGATGTTGGAGTTGTCGCCGTTGGACACCGCCGCGAACGCCCCGGCGCGTTCGATCCCCGCGCGGATCAGTACGCCCCGATCGAAGCCGACGCCGGTGACCCGCTCACCGGGAAAATCCTTGCCCAGGCGCAGGAATGCGCCCGGATCCCGGTCGATCACGGCTACCTCGTGGCCGATCCGGACCAGGGCGCGCGCCAATGCGGAGCCGACTCGGCCGCACCCCATGATCACTACGTACACCGTGTCAACCCCAATTCCGCCGAAAACCGTGGTGTGCGGTCTGGTTCCCTCTCGGGGGAACCGTACCCGTTGACGGTTCCCCGCAGCACGTTCCCCCATTCGCCGGCACCGAAACGCGAGTGAACCGCCCGCTATGCCCCTCGAGGCCGTGCCCTTATGCTGTGCCGAGTGTCCAAGTTGACGACGGCCGTCAAGCGTATGGTGGTCGGCCGCCCTTTCCGTAGCGATTCCCTGGGACATACCCTGCTGCCCAAGCGGATCGCGCTGCCCGTCTTCGCCTCCGACGCCCTGTCGTCGGTGGCGTACGCGCCCGAGGAAATCTTCCTCGTGCTCTCCACGGCCGGCCTGTCCGCCTACGTCTATACGCCCTGGATCGGGCTGGCGGTCGCGGCCGTGATGGCGGTCGTGGTCGCCAGTTACCGCCAGAACGTGCACGCCTATCCGTCCGGTGGCGGCGACTACGAGGTCGCCACCGTCAATCTCGGCCCGATGGCCGGGCTCACCGTGGGCAGCGCGCTGCTCGTCGACTATGTGCTCACCGTCGCGGTCTCCATCTCCTCGGCGGCGTCGAACATCGGTTCCGCCGTGCCGTTCGTGGCCACCCACAAGGTGCTGTTCGCGGTGGCGGCGATCGTCCTGCTGACCGCGGTGAATCTGCGCGGCGTGCGGGAATCGGGCACCGCGTTCTCGATTCCCACCTACGGCTTCATGATCGGTGTCTTCCTGATGCTGGCCTGGGGCGTGGTGCGGATCGTCGTCTTCGGTGACGATCTGCATGCCGAATCGTCCGGGTTCAGTCTCAACGGCAACGAGTCGCATCTGCAGGGCATCGCCTTCGCCTTCCTGATAGCGCGCGCGTTCTCCTCCGGATGTGCGGCGCTGACCGGTGTGGAGGCGATCAGCAACGGCGTGCCGGCCTTCCGTAAACCGAAATCGCGCAACGCCGCCACCACACTGCTGCTGCTCGGCGCCATCGCGGTCACCCTGTTGATGGGGATCATCCTGATGGCGCGCAAACTGGGCGTCGTCTTCGCCGCGGACAAGGCGGATCTCGTGGGCGCGCCACCCGGCTACGAGCAGAAGACGCTCATCGCGCAGCTCGCCGACTCGATCTTCTCCGGGTTCCCGGCCGGCTTCTTCTACATCACCATCGTCACCGCGCTGATCCTGGTGCTGGCCGCCAACACCGCTTTCAACGGTTTCCCGGTGCTCGGCTCGATTCTCGCGCAGGACCGGTTCCTGCCCCGGCAGCTGCACACCCGCGGCGACCGGCTGGCGTTCAGCAACGGCATCCTGTTCCTGTCCGGCGCCGCGATCGCGTTCGTGGTGCTGTTCGGCGCCGAGGTGACCCGGCTGATCCAGCTCTACATCGTCGGTGTGTTCGTCTCGTTCGTGCTGAGCCAGACCGGCATGCTGCGGCACTGGACGCGGCTGCTGCGCACCGAAACCGATCCGGCGGTGCGCCGGCGGATGCTGCGCTCGCGCGTGATCAACGCTATCGGCCTGACCATGACCGGCGCCGTGCTGATCATCGTGCTCATCACGAAGTTCCTGGCGGGCGCCTGGATCGCGATCGTGACCATGGCCGCGATCTTCGGCCTGATGCGGCTGATCCGCCGCCACTACGACACGGTCGGGCGCGAACTCGAGGAGCAGGAGTTCACCGGCGTCCTGCCCAGCCGCACCCATTCGATCGTGCTGGTGTCGAAATTGCATCTGCCGACGCGCCGCGCGCTCGCCTATGCCCGGGCCACCCGGCCGGACACGCTCGAGGCGGTCACCGTCAACGTCGACGAGCCCGACACCCGGGCGCTGGTGCGGGAGTGGGCCGACAGCGATATTCCGGTGCCGCTCAAGGTGATCGAATCGCCCTACCGTGAGATCACCAAGCCCGTGGTGGATTACGTCAAGCGGGTGCGCAAGGATTCGCCGCGCGACGTGGTGACCGTGTTCATCCCCGAATACGTGGTCGGCCACTGGTGGGAGCAGTTGCTGCACAACCAGAGTGCGCTGCGGCTCAAGGGCCGGCTGCTGTTCGAGCCGGGTGTGATGGTGACGAGTGTGCCGTGGCAGTTGAGTTCGTCGGCCAAGGCACGCCGTCCCGAAGTGGTCAACGCGCCGGGCGCGGTTCGCCGCGGCTACGAGGACCGTTCGTGAGTGCCGGGCCGGACTGGTCCGGGCGCGCACTGCAGGTGCGGCTGGGGCCACCCGGCCACGGTGGTTTCTGTGTCGCCCGGCACGAGGGCCGGGTGCTGTTCGTCCGCCACGGCCTGCCCGGTGAGCTGGTGCGAGCACGGGTGACCGAGGACCGCGGCGGCTCGTTCTGCCGCGCCGAGGCGATCGAGATCCTGGAGGCGTCCGCGGACCGCGTGACGCCGAACTGCCCGGTTTCGGGCCCCGGCGGCGCCGGCTGCTGCGATTTCGCCTTCGCCACCCCTGAAGCGCAGCGCGGCCTGAAGGCGGCGGTGGTGCGGGAGCAGTTGCAGCGGCTCGCGCACTGGGACACCGACATCGTGGTGGAACCGCTTCCGGTGCGCGAGCCCGGGGACGGGTCACCGGCGGGTGGTGCCGGAGGCTCCCACGGGCCGGCGGCCGGATCCGAGCCGGATGTCGACCACCGGCTCGGCGAGAACGCGACCACGGCCGCGTCCGGCGCCGAGGTGGGGTGGCGGACTCGGGTGCGGCTGGTCGTCGATGCGGAGGGCCGCGCCGGAGTCCACAGGTATCGCAGCAGTGACGTGATCACGGATTTGCGCTGCCCCCAACCGGTTTCGGGAGCGATGGACGGCATCGCGGAGCGCGCGTGGACCCCCGGCGCCGAACTGGTGATCTCGGTCGACGGGGACGGCCTGCGCCATATCGTCGAACTCGCGCCGCCGGCCGCGCCCCCGCGGCGCGGAGGCGATCGTCGGGCTACCGCCGCACGCCGGGCCGCCGCCCACGCGCGGCGCGCGGAACGCGTCGTGTCCGGCAGCGGGCGAGCGGTGCAGTATGTGGCGGGCCGCCGCTGGGACGTCTCGGCGACGGGTTTCTGGCAGCCGCATCGCGATGCGGCGCAACGCTATTCGGATGTGGTGGCCGACTGGGCGGACCTCCGCCCCGGCTCCACCGCCTGGGACTTGTATTGCGGCGTAGGGGTTTTCGCGGCCCGGCTGGCCGAGCAGGCGGGACCGCGTGGATCGGTGCTCGGCGTCGAATCGTCCCGCTCGGCGGTCGCGGACGGCGTCGCCGCGCTGCGCGATCTCCCCGCCGTCGACCTGCACGCCGATCGGGTGGAGCGCTGGATCGCCACCCAGGACCGGGCACCGCACGTCGTCGTCCTCGACCCGCCCCGGGCCGGCGCCGGAAAACAGGTCGTCACCCCGCTCACTGCCGCCGCGCCCGCGCGTATCGTTCATATCGGTTGCGACCCAGCGTCTTTCGCCCGCGACGTGGGTCTCTACCGCGAGGCGGGGTACCGGGTGCGCGAACTGCGCGCGTTCGACGCCTTTCCCGCAACACACCATGTGGAGTGTCTGGCCCTGCTCGAACGGGCGTAACGGAGACGTCGGCGGTTACCGGCTTTTGCGGCGAAGATCGTTGCCGCTCAGGCCAAGTGCCAGGTGGCGCGCAGGTCGGCTGTGACCTCGTGTTCGCCGTATTCGACGGGAACCGGGGCGCCGGGGGCGGCCGAACGAGCGGCCACGAAACGGATGTCGCCTCGGGGTTCCGGTGTGCGTTCGGCGTTTTCGGTGATCTCGAGGACCGATCCGAGGCTGCGGCCGGCACGCGCGGCGTAACGGCGGGCGCGGTCGAGGGCGTCGTCCCAGGCCGCCTCGCGGGCTCGGATCAGCAGGTCGGCGCGGTCGGCGACAGCGAGGTTCAACCCGCCCAGGCGCACGTCGTCGCCCCCGGCCTCGACGGCACGAGCGATGACGGCGGCGGGATCGGCCGGTGCGGGCGCGTCGGGCCGGGCCGTTGTCGCGGTGCCGAGATCGGCGGCGGACGCGGTGGGAGCGCCGGGGATGCGCAGGCTGACCGTCAGCGACGTGGTCGCGACGTAACCGGTGATGCGGGTGCCCTCGTTCTCGGTCCAGGTCGTCTCGGTCCGTACGGACAAGCCGGTGGTGGCGATATCGCTCGCGGCCACCCCGTCGGCGCGCAGGGCGGCGGTGACCGCGGCGGTGCGTTCGCCGGCCCGGCCGTAGGCGACGGCCACCGCCTCGGCGCGGGTTTCGATCGAGATCGATACCTGCATCCGGTCGGGAGTCGCGGTCGCCACACCGTGTCCGAATGTGGTGACGATGGCGTGTCGCTGCCGCGCCGAAGAGTCGGCTCGTTGCTGCTCGGCGGTCATATCGTCCTTCCTGCGGGCGGGACGGGCAGCCACCCACTGTAATGCGGTCGATCTATGTCGAGCCTCACACCGAGATCGGATGTCGCAGCTCGCCGGTCGTTCCCGTCGTCGGGCCCTGATGCGGCTCCGTAGACTGTTCGAAACAGATGAGCCACGGAGAGGGAGCGAGAACGGTGGGAGTTCTTTCCCGGGTCGATACGCCCGAGGACCTGCGCCGGCTGACGGTGCCGCAGCTGCGCGAACTGGCCGAGGAGATTCGGGAGTTCCTGGTCCGCAAAGTAGCGGTCACCGGCGGCCATCTGGGTCCGAACCTGGGGGTGGTGGAATTGACCATCGCCCTGCACCGGGTCTTCGACTCGCCGGCCGATCCGATCATCTTCGACACCGGGCACCAGGCCTACGTGCACAAGATGCTCACCGGCCGCAAGGACGGATTCGACCGGCTGCGCAAACACGGCGGCCTGTCCGGGTATCCGAGCCGCGCCGAGAGCGAGCACGACTGGGTGGAGTCCTCCCACGCCTCGGCCTCGCTGTCGTATGCCGACGGTCTGGCCAAGGCCTTCGCGCTGACCGGGCAGCAGCGCCATGTGGTCGCCGTCGTCGGTGACGGCGCGCTCACCGGTGGTATGTGCTGGGAGGCGCTGAACAATATCGCCGCCGGTCCGGATCGGTCACTGATCGTCGTGGTGAACGACAACGGCCGCTCGTATTCGCCGACCATCGGCGGATTGGCCGACCGGCTGACCGCGTTGCGCATGCAACCGGCCTACGAGCAGGCACTCGACGCCACGAAGCGGTTCGTGCAGGGCATACCGCGCGTCGGCAGCTCGGCCTATTCGATGCTGCACGCGCTCAAGGCCGGCATCAAGGACGCGGTCGCGCCGCAGGAGCTGTTCAGCGATCTGGGGCTCAAATACGTCGGCCCGGTGGACGGGCACGATCCGGTGGCGCTCGAGGCCGCGTTGCGGCGCGCCAAGGATTTCGGCGGTCCGGTCGTGGTGCACGCGGTGACGCTCAAGGGCCGCGGATATCAGCCCGCGGTCGACCACGTCGCCGACCAGATGCATTCCATCGGCGCCATCGACCCCGAGACGGGACGGCCGACCGGCGGCAAGACCGTCGGGTGGACGTCGGTGTTCTCCGAGGAACTGATCCGCCACGGCGAACAGCGCGACGACATCGTCGCCCTCACCGCCGCCATGTCGGGTCCGACGGGGCTGGCGCCGTTCGGTGAGCGGTTCCCCGACCGGCTGTTCGATGTGGGTATCGCCGAACAGCACGCGATGACCTCCGCCGCCGGATTGGCGCTGGGCGGCCTGCATCCGGTGGTCGCCATCTATTCGACCTTCCTCAACCGCGCCTTCGATCAGCTGCTGATGGATGTGGCGCTGCTGAAACTGCCGGTGACGCTGGTGCTGGACCGCGCCGGGATCACCGGTGACGACGGCGCCAGCCACAACGGCATGTGGGATCTGTCGGTGCTGGGCATCGTGCCCGGTATTCGCGTCGCCGCCCCGCGCGATGCGGTGACCCTGCGTGAGGAACTGGCCGAGGCGCTGGCCGTCGCCGACGGGCCGACCGCGCTGCGTTTTCCGAAAGGCCCTGTCGTCGAGGAGGTTTCGGCGCTGGAACGGCTCGACGGCATCGACGTGCTGCGGATGCCGGAAGGCTCCTCGGCGCAGGCGGTGCGCGGTGACGTTCTGCTCGTGGCGGTCGGCGCGCTCGGCGCCACCGCGGTCGCCGCGGCGGATCTGCTGGCGGACCGTGGAGTTTCGGTGACGGTGGTGGACCCGCGCTGGGTGCTGCCGGTCTCCGACACAATCGTCAAACTCGCCGAGAACTATCGCATGGTGGTCACCGTCGAGGACGGTGGCCTGCACGGCGGTATCGGCTGCACCGTCTCGGCACGGCTGCGCGATTCCGGGCTCGACGTGCCGACCCGCGAACTCGGCGTGCCGCAGCAGTTCCTCGAGCACAGCTCGCGTGCCCAGATCCATCAGGAACTAGGTCTGACGGCCGAGAACATCGCCGAGCGCGTTACCCGGTGGCTGACCGGAGGTGCGGTGTAGATTCTGAAACCGGTTACAGTTTTCGTCGCCGGTAGGAGTCTGCATGTCGTCGTTCGTGCTCGTCGAGAAGCCTCGCCCGCAGATCGCGCTGGTGACCCTGAACCGGCCCGAACGTATGAACGCCATGGCGTTCGACGTCATGATCCCGCTGCGGGAAACGCTCGAGTCGGTAGCCGCCGACAACGACGTCCGCGTCGTCGTGCTCACCGGCGCGGGCCACGGCTTCTGCTCCGGCGCCGATCTGCAGGGCGCCGGCCGGGTGCCGAATATCGAGGGCCTCACCCGTACCACCGTGGCGCGGCGTTCGATGGACCTGCTCGACAACGTGATGACCACGCTGCGGCGGATGCATCAGCCGGTGATCGCGGCGATCAACGGGGCAGCGATCGGCGGTGGGTTCTGCCTGAGCATGGCCACCGATATCCGCATCGCGTCGGAGCAGGCCTATTTCCGAGCCGCCGGTATCAACAACGGCCTGACCTCCGCCGAACTCGGCATCAGTTATCTGTTGCCGCGCGCGATCGGCGCCTCCCGGGCCTTCGAGATCATGCTGTCCGGCCGCGATATCGACGCCGCCGAGGCCGAGCGGATCGGCCTGGTCTCCCGAACGGTCGCTGCCGACAAACTCCTCGACACGTGTTACGAACTGGCCGAACGCATCATCGGCTACAGCCGGGTGGGCACCGAACTCACCAAACGCATGCTGTGGAGCGGGATGGAGGCCGGCAGCCTGGAATCGCATATGCAGCACGAGGGTACGGCGCAACTGTACGTGCGGCTGACCACCGAGAATTTCGACGAGGCCATCCGCGCCCGTCGCGACCGGCGCACCCCGATCTACGAGGACTGATCCGGTCCCGGGAACAACGCCGCGGTCAGCTCGGGAACCGCCAGTTCCCGCTGCCAGGCCCGGGCGCCGCCGGCCTCGAGATATTTGCCGATCGCTGCCGCCGGGTCCGACGGCGTTGCGCCGGTACGGAATTCGGGCAGGCCGTCCCAGCAGAGCCGGCGCAGCAGATCCGGGGTCAGCAGATTCTCCACCGGCACCGCGTGTCGTTCCGACAGCCCGTTCATCGCGGCCCGGGCAGCGGCCAGACGAGCCGCCGCGACCGGATCGCGGCGCTCCCAGCGATTGACCGGTGGCGGGCCGTCGAACGGCTGTGACATCGGCGGCAACTGCGAATCCGGGAGCGCGCGAGCACGTTCGACCGCGTTGAGCCATTCCCGCGAATAGCGCCGCTGCCGCGGTCCGCCGAACACCGGCAGCGTGCGCAACTGCGGGACGGTCTTCGGATCCGCCTGCGCCGCGGCGATGATCGCCGAATCCGGCAGAATCCGCGCCGGCGCCACATCGCGATGGCGCGCGATACCGTCACGGGCCGTCCATAATTCGCGCACGGTCGCGAGCTGTCGCGCCCGCCGCAGCGTGTGGATGCCCGAGGTGCGCCGCCAGCGATCCGGCTTCGGCGGGGCCGGGCGGGCGGTACGCACATGGTCGAATTCCTGTGCGGCCCAGTCGGATTTACCCTGTTCGGTCAACACGGCCGCGACCTCGTCGCGCAGTTCGACCAGCAGTTCGACGTCGAGGGCCGCGTAGTTGAGCCAGTCCTGCGGCAGCGGCCGGGTCGACCAGTCGGCGGCGCCGTGCCCTTTGCGCAGTTCCCGGCCGAGCAGCTGCGCCACCATGGCGGCCAAGCCGACCCGCTCGAATCCCGCCAACCGGCCACCCAGTTCGGTGTCGAACAGCCGGGCCGGTCGCAGCCCCAGTTCGGCCAGGCACGGCAGGTCCTGGTCGGCGGAGTGCAGCACCCACTCCAGGTCGTTGATCACCGCCGCCAACGCGTCCACCGCCGCCGGATCCGGAATCGGATCGATGAGGAAGGTTCCGCTGCCGCGCCGGCGCAGCTGGATCAGATAGGCCCGGTTGGAATAGCGGAATCCGGAGGCGCGTTCGGCGTCGACGGCCAGCGGGCCCGAACCGGCGGCCAGCGCGGCGGCCGCGTCCGCGATCTCGCGGGCGGAATCGAGAACCGGGGGGATGCCGTCGGCCGGGGCGAGCAGAGGAACCGCGCTGTCCGCGTCGTGCTGCGTGGGCTGCTGCGGTGGCTGTGATGTCCTCGCGATGGTGTCGGACTCGTCGGCTTCGGGCATAGCCCGAACTCTACGTGTCGCTCAGAACTGGTCGTCGGCAATCTGCGGATGCGGCCGCAAATGGGTGATGCCGGCCGGGGGCAGTCCCGCGGCGTAGGCGAGCACCTCGCAGAACGCCTCGACGTGCGGGGCCAGCTGGGGTGAGCCGACCGTCCACGAGGCACGCAACTCCAGTTGATAGGCGCGCGGCGGCCCGGCGATATCGCCGTAGCGGACCGAACTCGTCGAGGTCACCGTGCCACCCAGGGCCGTGAACTCCTCGCCGCGCGATTCCAGGGCGTCGACCAGCCAGCTCCAGGCCACCTCCGGCAGCAGCGGATCGCCGGCCAGCGCGGCATCGATATCGGCCTGGATGTAGGCCACCAATCGGAAGACCCCGTGCCAGGCCTCGTGCCCGTTCGGATCGTGCAGCAGGATCAGGCGGCCGAAGGCGTCGTCGTCGGAATCGACCGGGATGACATTGGTGTCGGGATGTTTGACCTCGGCTCCGATGGCGTACGAATAGGGTGCCAGGCGTTGTGGGGGCCGGATCGGTGCGAGCTCGATCCGAGGATGGACGGATGCGGTGCCCATCGCATCGACCGCGGCGCGAAACTGGGCTGGTTCGCTGTCAGGGCCCGGGGTCGGTGCGGCGCCGTCGCGGAAGTCGAGCGGTGTCACGACTGTGAACGGTAGACCTCTCCGGTGTCCGGCACGCGGAGGCGCGCCGCTACGGGGCCCTTGACCGGGCGGGGACGGCCGCGCGGGTAGGCGCTCGGCGGCGGCATACGATAGCGGGGATGAGCACTCCAACCCGCCGCCGCTTGCCCGATGCGCCGTTCCTCGCCGCCGCCACCGGCGCCGGACCCGGCCGCCGTCCCGTCTGGTTCATGCGGCAGGCCGGCCGGTCGCTGCCCGAGTACCGCGAACTGCGCGCGGGCATCGGGATGCTGGAGTCGTGTTTCGACCCCGAGCTGGTGTGCGAGATCACCATGCAGCCGGTCCGCCGTCACGGTGTGGACGCGGCAATCCTGTTCTCCGACATCGTCGTTCCGCTCAAGGCGGCCGGCATCGATCTCGATATCGTGCCCGGCGTGGGGCCGGTCATCGCGAATCCGGTGCGCTCGGTCGACGATGTGCGCGCACTCCCGCGGCTGCGGCGCGAGGAGGTGGGCGCGGTCACCGACGGGGTGCGGCTGTTGCTCGACGAACTCGGCGAGACGCCGCTCATCGGATTCGCCGGTGCCCCTTTCACTCTCGCGTCCTATCTGGTGGAGGGCGGGCCGAGCCGCCACCACGAGCGGACCAAGGCGCTCATGCTCGGCGATCCGCAGACCTGGCACGCGCTGCTCGGTGTGCTCACCGACATCACCGTGGAATTCCTGCGCGCCCAGATCACGGCCGGCGTGGACGCGGTGCAATTGTTCGACTCGTGGGCGGGCGCGTTGTCACTGGCGCAGTACCGGGAATTCGTTCTGCCGCATTCGGAACGGGTCTTCGCCGAGATCGGGCAAGCCGGTGTGCCGCGCATCCACTTCGGCGTGGGCACCGGTGAACTGCTGGGCGTGATGGGGGAGGCCGGAGCCGATGTCGTCGGCGTCGACTGGCGGGTGCCGCTGACCGCCGCGGCGCGTCGGGTCGGACCCGGAAAAGCGTTGCAGGGCAATCTCGATCCGGCCGTTCTGTTCGCCGGCAGCGAGGTCGTCGACCGTGAGGTCCGCCGCATCGCTCACGAGGCCGACGAGGCGATCACCCTCGGCGCCACCGGACACATCTTCAACCTGGGCCACGGCGTGCTGCCCGACACCGACCCCGGTGCGATCACCGCGGCGGTCGAGCTGATCCACAGCCTGCCTACGCCGTTGTAAGCGGCACTCTCTCCGGTGTGCCGCCGAATGCCGGGGCGCGTGGAACCGTGAGCGTGGATCGAGGCGGTACCTGGGCACCCATCGCGTGGCGAGTACGTTGCAGAGGGTGCGGTAGCGCCGCGCGGCGGCGCGGGTACGAGTGAGGAGCAGACTATGCGGGTCGTGGTGGTCGGGGGCGGGATCAGTGGTCTGGTCGCGGCGTATCGGCTGCGGACGGCCCTCGGCTCGGAACTCGAACTGGTGTTGCTGGAGCGGCGCGACCGCGTCGGCGGCATTCTGCACACCGCCGAGCTGGCGGGCGAGCCGGTGGATCTGGGAGCGGAGGCGTTCGTGGGCCGCCGGCCCGAAATCCCCGCGCTGCTCGCGGAATTGGGCCTGACCGAGCAGTTGGTGCATCCGGCCGGGCGGCGACCGCTGATCTGGTCCGGCGGCACCGCCCACCCCCTGCCGGAACGCACCCTGATGGGCATTCCCGCCGGGCCCGAGGCCGTGGCGGGCCTCGTCGACGCCGGCACCCTGGAGCGCATCGCCGCCGAGCCCACCCGGCCGCTGCGCTGGGAACGCGGCGGTGACGTCTCGGTCGCCGAACTGGTCGGGGACCGTTTCGGCGCGCAGGTGGTGCGGCGCAGTGTCGATCCGCTGCTGGGCGGGGTGTACGCCGGGCGCGCGGAGTCGATCGGGGTGCGGGCGGCGCTGCCGACCCTGGCCGCCGCCCTCGACACCGGCGCCCCGAATCTCACCCGCGCGGTCGCCGACGCCCTGCCGCCGCCGTCCACGGCCCCGGTCTTCGGCGGCCTGCGCGACGGATATCGCGTACTCCTCGCCGCCCTGCGCGAAGCCGCCGCGCCGAAGGTCGAAACCGATACCGCGGCAACGGGCCTGACTCGCACGGCCACGGGCTGGCGGGTCGACCCCATCGGTGAGGTGGACGCGGTGATCGTGGCCACCCCGGCCCCGGTCACCGCGACGCTGCTGGGCGCGGTCACCCCCGCGGCCGCCGCGATCGCGGCCACCATCGAACTGTCGTCCTCGGCCGTGGTGGCGCTCGGACTTCCCGCCGACACCCCCCTGCCCGACAATTCCGGCATCCTGGTCGCCACCGGAGAATCGTTGCGCGCCAAGGCATTCACGCTCTCCAGCCGCAAATGGCCGCATCTGGCCGAACGCGATGTGGCGCTGGTGCGCGCATCCTTCGGACGCTTCGGTGACGACACACCGCTGAACTGGTCGGACGAGGACCTCGTCGCGGCCGCGGTGGCCGATCTGTCCACCGTCACCGGACTGCCGATCCGCCCGGAAACCGCCCTCGTGCAGCGCTGGCGCGGTGGCCTGCCCCAGTACGCGCCCGGTCACACCACCCGCATCGCGGAACTGGAATCGGCGGTCGAGGCACTGCCCGGCCTGGCAATCGCCGGGGCCTACCTGCACGGCGTCGGCGTGCCGGCCTGTGCTGCCTCGGGAACCGCTGCGGCACAACGCATTCTGTCGCGCTGAGAGCGCGCTGCTTTCACCGGTGGGCGGGGACCGGGCCCCGGCCGAGGAGTCATGGGCTGCAAGCGAACGGCTCGGCAAGCCCATGAACCAGATTCGCCGCTACTCCCCGCTCATTCTGTCGCCGGGGCCCAGCCGGGTGCGCGTTCCGAGTGATCCGTGCGATGGGGACCGGCGCATCCGCGTGACCCCATGACCGTTGTCGTGCCGCAGCACACGGGGTCCGGCCGTCCTGTCCCGCGGCGCTCAGTGGCACGATGGAGGCTATGGCGCGACTCGATTACCAAGCTCTCAATTCGACAATCCGGTATCTGATGTTCTCGGTGTTCCAGGTCAAACCCGGGGTGCTGGGCGATCAGCGCGACACCGTGGTCAAGCAGGCGCGGGAGTTCTTCGACTCGCTAGAGGAGCGTGGCGTCGTGGTCCGCGGGCTCTACGACGTGGCCGGCCTGCGCGCCGACGCCGATTTCATGATCTGGTGGCATGCCGAGCGGATCGAGGATCTGCAGGCCGCCTACGCCGATTTCCGCCGCACCACCGATCTGGGCCGTGCGAGCACGCCGGTGTGGAGCAACGCCGCGCTGCACCGTCCGGCGGAGTTCAACAAGAGCCACATCCCGGCCTTCCTGGCGGGGGAGGAACCGGGCAACTACATCTGCGTCTACCCGTTCGTGCGCTCCTACGACTGGTACCTGCTGCCCGACGAGGAGCGTCGCCGCATGCTCGCCGACCACGGCAAGCAGGCCCGCTCCTATCCGGACGTGCGGGCCAATACAGTGGCCTCGTTCGCCCTGGGCGACTACGAGTGGATCCTCGCCTTCGAGGCCCCGGAACTGGACCGCATCGTCGACCTGATGCGCGATCTGCGTGCCACCGACGCCCGCAACCACGTGCGCGAGGAGATTCCGTTCTTCAGCGGCCCGCGCGTGGATGTCGAACAGCTGGTCAACGCCCTCCCCTGAGCCGCGCGATCGATCGGTGCCCCCGGAACTAGGGGCGTGCCGGGGCGCGGCCGGGCCCGTAATATCTTCCCGTCAGCTCGGTCGCGCGCCTGCTCGGCGCGCGATCCGCAGCGGTCGGCGGATCGCATCCGGCACTCGGGCGGCGGGTTCGAAACCTCGCCCTGTCGCGATCAGCCCGCCGCGTCGTCCGAGGGGTGCAGGCGCAGCGCGATCGAGTTGATGCAATACCGCTTGTCGGTCGGGGTCGGATAACCCTCGCCCTCGAAGACGTGCCCGAGGTGGCTGTGGCAGTTGGCGCACAGCACCTCGACCCGGCGCATACCGAGCGAGTCGTCGGCCCGCAGAATCACCGCATCGGAATCGGCCGGGTCGAAGAACGACGGCCACCCGCAGTGCGAATGGAATTTCTCGGTGCTGCGGAACAACTCGGCGCCGCAGGCCCGGCAGGTGTAGACGCCGGTGGTTTCGGTATCGGTGTATTCACCGGTGAAGGCGCGTTCGGTGCCCGCTTCGCGCAGCACCGCGTACTCCTGCGGGGTCAGCCGCGTCCGCCACTGCTGCGGACTCAGCTCGATTTTGGGTGCCGGAAGCGATGAGGTCGCGGGCGAACCATCCTGTGAGCTCATGACGCGAGTCTAGTGGCGCCGCGCGACCACTACCGGGCCTCGCCGGATCGCCGCAGGTCAGCGCAGTGCGCCGGCCTCGGACTGAGTCGTCGGATCCAGCGTCTCGTCACCGGGCACCGGTTCGTGGCGCTCGATGCGCGGCGCCGGCTCGGCGGGAGCGGCGGGAGTCGTGGCCGCCTCGGGCAGCAAAAACGCCGGTTCGATGCCTGAATCCAGCCGGCCCTCACGCCGTGCGGTGAGGTAGCGGTCGCCGAGGACGCAGAACGTCACGATCAGCAGCAGCGCCCAGCCGAAGGTCACGCGCAGGTACTCGAGCGCTCGCCCGGCGCTCTGCCAGTGGTCGAGCAGCCATTTGTCGTAGGTCATGAACCCGAAGATCGCCAGCCAGGCCGGCCAGTTGCGCAGCACCGAATTACGCAGCACCACCGTCATCAGGAACGGGAACAGCATCATCGAGTAGTACTGCTGTCCCAGCCCCGACAGCAGCCAGAACGCGGTCAGGATGATGCCGGCGGTGGTGCAGACGAAGAACAGTTCGTCCTCGCGGCAGTACCGGTACAGCAGCCACAGCGAGATCAGCACCAGCACACCCAGCACGATGCGCATACTCCAGGTCAGCCACATCGGCAGGCCGTAGTACTCGGCGTTGCCCACGAGCGCGCTATTGAAGTAGTCGCGCGATTTGAGCAGGTAGGGCAGCGTGCGGTGGACGAAGTCCATCGGATCCTTGGTCAGCGGCCACGCGACCGCCATCAGCACCACCGGCACGCCGATCGCGGTGATGAAGACCTGCCACTGGCGGCGCGCCAGCGGTATCAGCAGCAGCGGCGCCAGCGTCGGCTTGACCGCGATCGTGAGCCCCATGACCAGTCCGGCCAGCAGATCGCGCCGCTGCAGCAGCAGTTGGATGAACAGCACCTCGGCCAGCAGCAGGCAGCCGTTGACATTGCCGAAACCCAATGTGTTCATGACGGTTTCGGAGGCGAACATCAGCAACAGCAGCAGCGGCGCGGCCACCGATCTCGTCGAGTACTTGAACAGCCGCAGTAGCAGATACCAGGCGAGGATGATCGCCACCGCGTTGAGCGCGATGAAGCACCAGCGCGATTTCTCCGGGTCGATCAGCGCCAGCGGCGCGATCAGCAGAGTGCCGCTGGGCGGGTACAGGTAGTGCGGGTCGACCAGGTCGAAGTTCTCGCCGTAGATGGCGCGTCCGTTGAGGAAGGCCAGCGAGGCCTTGTAGACGGGCGCGAAATCGTCGGTGATGGAGAAGTTGGTCCCTTTGACGATGACCTGATGCAGCACTGTGAGGATCGCAAACGGCCACAGTGCGAAGTTGAACACTTCGGCGGTGGTGCGAGCGGTGCGCGGCTCGAGCTGACGAAGGAACACTGGGGCACGGTACACCGGAAACCTGGGCGGTGGTTGCGCGGACCCGCCGTCAGGCGCGCCGGAGACCGCTTTTGCCGGAAGTGTGCCACGCCACTTCGTGCGCCCGCGCACGATCACCTCAGGCCGGGCAGGCGGTGCCGTCTGCCGGCAGTGTGCCGTCCTTCAGGTAGCCGATGATGTTCTGCTGCGCGCAGCCCGAATGGGTGAACACCGGATGCCCCCAGCCCTGCCACTGCACGGTGGAGGTGCGCGCACCGGCCGCACCCAGCGCGCCGGTGACCGAGGATCGCCCGTCGCCGCCGACGACGGGGTCGGCGGTCGTGCCCAGCACCAGCACCGGCAGGGTGAACTTGTCGGGCAGTCGCGGCGCCTGCGCCACCGGCCACGCCGAACATTCCATCAGTCCGGTCGCCGCGGTCTTACCGAAGGCGGGATATTTGGCGGCCCAGTCGATTTCGAGCTGCTTGGCGCGATCGGGGGTGGCAGGCTGCTGGTCGTCGCTACACCGGGAGACGAACTGCCCGTCGGCTCCCACCGCCGCCGCCTCCCGGGTGACCAGAGTCTGCAAAGCCCCCTGATCGCCGCGTCCGGCCGCCGACAGCGCGTCGGCGAGTTCGGTGGTGTGCGCGGCCTGATCCGCGCGCGGAGCGCCGAGGAAAGCGGTGATCGTGGTGGTCAGCGCCGAAGCCGAGAGTGTGCCGAGTTGTCCCGCCCCCGCCCGGTTGATCAGATCGGTGATCGCGGCGCGCGGATCCGCGCCGAGTGAGCACCCGAGATCGGCGCAGCGGCGGGCGAATCCGGTCAGCGCCGCTTCCGCGCCCTTGACCTGCTGTTCGGTCCTGGTCACCGCATCGGTGTTCGCCGGTTCCGGCGAATCGAGCACCAGCCGTGCCAGCCGGTCGCCGAATTTGGCGGCGTAGCTCAGCGCCACCCGTGCACCGTTTCCGGTGGCCAGCAGATCGATGTGGTCGACCTGCCACTGCTTGCGCAGCTGTTCGATGTCGTCGGCGGCGTGCGGGGCGTCGAAGGTGCCCTGATAGGGCTGCAGGAAGTCCTGGCAGGCGATGGTGGCGTTCTGGCTCAGTGTCGCCACCGCATCAACCCGGTCGCCGCCACCGGGCGCGAACTGGGCGTTGTCTGCCAGTCCCTGCCGGGTGTCGTCGGGCAGGCAGTCGATGGGCTGGGAGCTGCCGATACCGCGCCGGTCCACCCCGACCACCGGCCGGCTCGCCAGAATCGCCGCACCCGGGCCGGAGACCAGGCCCGCGACGGTGGCGGTGGAGGAACGGTCACCGCCGGAGGTCACCACCAGCGGCGCGGCGTCGGCGGGCGTCTGCGGTGTGCGCGCGCGGACCGCGGCGATCCGGAAGGTGCCCAGGACGGTGCCACCGGAATCGATCGGCGCCGAGAACTCCGCGCAATCGAAACCGACCCCGGCCGGGGGCGCCCCGGTCCCCAGCAGCGCGAAGGTGGGTGCCGCGCAATCGTGCCAGGCGAGATCGGTTTTGGGGACCTGGGCCTGCGGTGGCGGCGCCGGCGCGGCGCTGGTGCTGGTGGCCGGACCCGAGCCGCCGTGCGGCTGTTCCACCGCCACGCCCGGCCGCTGCGACGGCCCGGCACCACAGGCGGTGGTCAGCAGAACCGTCAGCGACGATGCCAGCAGAGCGGCGCGAGTCCAACGCATGCGTTACAGCCTGCCAGGTCCGGTGCGCCGTTTCAGCCTTGGGTGCGGCTGCGCTCCCACCGTGTCAGCACCGTGCCGTCGTCGTCGATCAGTGCGTGGCGCAGGCTCATCGGGGTCGGCAAGGCATTGGGCGACACCGCGATTCGGCCCGCTGTACCGCCGACCAGCAGCGGCGAGAGGGTCAGGCACAACTCGTCGACCGCGCTCGCGCCGATCAGTTCGCCGAACAGCGACGGCCCGCCCTCGCACAGCACCCGCAGCAGTCCGCGCTCGCCCAGCACGCGGCGGATGTCGGCGGCGGTGACGGTGCTCTGCCCGGCCTCGATCACCTCCGCGCCGGTCTCGGCGAGCAGGCGTTTGCGTTCGCCGTCGGCCGCGGCGGTGGTCAGGATCATCGGCGGGCGCTGGGTGTCGGTGAACAGCCGGCTGGCCGGATCCAGCGCGGCGCTGGCGGTCACGACCGCGATCGGCGGCGGCGCACCGTCGCGCGCCCCGCCCAGCCCGTGGTGGTGCAGGCGCATGCGGCGCCGGGAGTCGGTGCGCGCACCGCCGTAGTTCTCCACGCGCGCGGTCCCGGCGCCGACGACGATCACGTCGGCCAGGTCGCGCAGGATGGCGAAGACGGTGGCGTCGGCGGGCCGGCCCAGGGCGCCGGAACGGTCGTCGACGGTGACCGCGCCGTCGAGGCTGGCGATGAAGTTGACCCGGATCCACGGCCGCTCCAGGGCCGTCGGATAGGTGTAGAGCTGAACCAGGTCGGTGATCTCGCCGGCACCGTCGGTGGTCAGTGCTGTGAACTGGATCGCATCGGGGACACGCTGCATAAGGTCCGATCACACCACGTCAGTACGCTGCAAGCGTGCAACAACGCCTCGTCGATCGTCATCCGGAGGTTCCGGCCGATCAACTCATCGCCCAGATGGTGCCCCCGCCCACCTTCGACGAGGTGAGTTTTGCCTCCTACATTCCCGACCCCAAGGAGCCGAGCCAGGCCGCGGCCGTGCGCGCGGCCGAGGATTTCGCCGCGCGGGTCGGCAAGATCCACGCGGCCGCCGGTAGGAAATCCCTGTTCGGGAAGAAGAAGCAGGTCGACGGCGCCGGGCTGTACCTCGACGGCGGATTCGGCGTCGGCAAGACGCACCTGCTGGCCTCGATCTTCCACGCTTCGCCCGGCCCGAAGTCGTTCGGCACCTTCGGCGAGGTCACCAATCTGGTCGGCGCGCTGGGCTTCACGAACGCGGTGGAACGGCTGGGCGGCAACAGCGTGCTGTGCATCGACGAATTCGAACTCGACGATCCGGGCGACACCATGCTCGTGTCGCGGCTGCTCACCGAATTGACCGCGCGGGGCGTGTCGGTGGCCGCGACGTCGAACACGCTGCCCGATCAGCTGGGCGAGGGCCGGTTCGCCGCGCAGGACTTCCTGCGCGAGATCCGCAAGCTGGGTTCGCTGTTCGACGCCGTCCGCGTCGACGGCCCCGACTACCGCCACCGGGATCTGCCGCCCGCGCCGGAGCCGACCGATCCGGGACTGCTGTCCGAAAAGGCCGCGGCCACACCGGATTCCACGCTCGACGACTTCGACGCGCTGCTCGCCCACCTGAGCACGCTGCATCCGTCGAAGTACGGTTCGCTGATCGCCGGGGTGTCGTCGGTCTACATCTCGGCGGTGCACACCATCACCGATCAGGCGGTGGCGCTGCGGATGGTGGTGCTGGCCGACCGGCTCTACGACGCCGGCACGCCGGTCACCGTGTCGGGCGCGCCGCTGGACAAGATCTTCTCCGAGGAGATGCTCGGCGGCGGCTACCGCAAGAAGTACCTGCGCGCGATCTCGCGCCTGCTGGCGTTGTCGCGATTCGAGGTCCCGGCGGGCTGAGCCCGGTTCGTACAGCGTACTGTCGGGAGGCGAATTTCCACCATGGACGACTGTCCAGTTTCCCTCTGAACGGAGCTGACATGGCCCATCGTTCGATTCGCCTCGCCGCCACCGTCGCCGCCGGCGCCCTGATCGCGACCGGTCCGGCGCTGGGTGTCGCGGTCGCCGCCGACCCGCCCGCGGCGCCCTCGTCGGTCGCGGTGAACACCGAGAACCGGTCACTGCGTCTGGCCAGTGTGCAGAATGCCCGCGATATCGGCGGATACCGCACCACCGACGGCCACGTCGTCCGGACCGGCCTGGTGTTCCGTACCGCCGACCTGAGCAAACTGTCCGACGCCGATTCCGCCGCGCTGTCCGCGCGCGGACTGCGGGTCGTCGACGATCTGCGCACGAGCTACGAGCGCGCGCTGGGGCAGGACCGGGTGCCGGCGGGGGCGACGCTGAACATCCGCGATGTGATCGGCCAGGCGCCGCCGCAGGTCATGGCGTCGACGCTGAGTGCCGGCAGCGACCTGTACCGCGCGTTCGTCACGGCTCCCGGTGCGAGCGAGGCGTTCGCCGGAGTCCTGCACGACGTCGCCGGCAGCGACGGTTCGGTGCTGTTCCACTGCTCGGCCGGTAAGGATCGCACCGGCTGGACCGCGGCCGTGCTGCTGACGATCCTCGGCGTGGATCGCCACACGGTGAACTACGACTTCCTGCTGTCGAACTACTACCGCGACGCCGCCGCGGGCGACGCGGTCAACGGTGTCGTGCAGTCGGCGCTGGATTCCGCCTTCGATCAGGTGGATCGCAGCTACGGCGGTTTCGACAACTACGTGCACGACGGATTGAAGCTGACCGACGGCGATATCGCGACCTTGAGGGCGAAACTGCTGTCCTGACCGCGGATTTCGGCACGCGGGTGGAATCCGGTTGCGCGACAGCCGGATTCACAACTCCCGTTGCATCACGAAGTCGTGGCACAACTGGTCGCCGACGGTGAAGGTCTTGGTGCCGATCCGGCGGAAACCGTGCTTGCCGTAGAAGCGCTGGGCTCGCTCGTTGCGCTGGTTCACGCCGAGCCAGATCACCGGATATCCGCCGCGGCGGGCGTAATCCACCGCCGCGTTCATCAGAGCGGTCGAAACGCCACTGCCGTGATGGCCGGGCATCACGTACATCTTGCTGATCTCGAGCGCGGGGCGGGCTTCGATCAGGGCGGCGACGGCGGCGTCGACCGGTTCGCCGGAGATCAGCATGGTGTAGCCCACGATGTCGCCGCCGAGGACGGCCTTGAGCACGATCCGCTGCGGATCGCTCAGATAGTCGCCGAAGCGCTCGCCGGACAGCACCTCGGCGATGAAGGTGCCGATGTTCTCCTCGCTCAGCTCCGGCGGGCAGGCCAGGGGAAACGTCGCGGTAGCGACGTCGCTCAATTCCTCGGCGTCCCAGAGTCCGGCGCGGTCGACGACGACTTCCTGCTCGGTCATGGGTCCAGTACAACATGTCCGGTGTGCGTCGCCGACAGGTCGCCGGGCGCCGGACGTGGCCGGAAGAAGCGGGCGGTGGCGATGAGGACGAGCGCGAACAGCAGTGGGATCACGAACCCGATCCGCAGACTCGACGCGGCGGCGACCGCACCGACCACGCCGCCGCCGATCAGCGTGCCCGCGTAGTTGAACAGGTTGAGCCGCGCGATCACCGCGTCCAGTCCGCGGCCTTCGGTGAGCCGACCGGCCTCGCTGAAGCACAGCGGCGCGATCACGGGCAGGCCGAGGCCCGCGATGAGGAATCCGGCCAGCGCGGTGGCCGGTCCGGGCGCGGCCACCACGAGCGTCAGTCCGAGCACGCCGATACCGGCGGCCACCCGCACCACCGCCCGCGCGCCGTAGCGGCGCACCCACCAGTCGCCGCTGAGCCGGGTGAGCAGCGAGGCGCCCTGATAGGCGGCCAGTGCCAGGGCCGCCGTCGCCGACGAGGACAGCAGATCGTCGGTGAGGTAGAGCGCCGACCAGTTGCCCACCGCCAGATCGATCGCGAACACCAGCGCCATCGCGATTCCGAGGGCGAGATAGGCCCGCAGCGCAACGGCCGCAAGGGGTTCGGGGGTACGGCCGGAGTCGGTGGGCTGGGCCTCGGCCTGGCCGGCGCCGAGCAGTCGCGGCCCGAACACCAGACTCGCCACCGCGACCACCGCGGCGGCGATGGTGACCGCGTAGGGCAGCGTGATGCCGACCTTCTCGCAGCCGGAGACGAACAGTGCGCCCAGAATCGAGCCGGCACTCCACGCGGCGTAGAACGACGACAGCACGAACCGCCCGTACCCGTGCTGGATGAAGACGGCTTGCATATTCGTGCCCGCGTCGACCATGCCGACAGCGACCCCGTAGCAGCCGAGCGCGATCAGATCGACCACGATATTCGGGGCGACCGCGATCGCGAGCCCGCTCACCGCTATCAGCGTCAGCCCGGCCCGCAGTGCCACCCGGCTCGACCAGCGCACCGCCACCCGCTCGGCGAGCAGGCTGCCGCCGGCGGCCAGGCCGGAGATCATCACGACCGCGACCAGGATGACGGTGTCGGTGAGCCCGAGCCGATCCCGCTGTTGCGGCAGTTCGGTGAGCACGACCGCGAGGAAGAAGCCCTGGAGCGCGAAGGCCACCGAATTGGCGGTGCGGGCGGCCCGCAGGGTGGTCGATACAGGAATGTATCCGCGGTCGAACATCTGCGCAGCCTAATGGGTGAGTGCCCGTTGGCGGTAGCGGAGGGCTCGGGCCCCGAGGCCGTGCGGCGGACGTTCCGGCTTCGCAACGTCGCGATTACGCCGCCGTCCGACGGCGGACGATTCCGCAGTTCACCGGAGTCGATGATCACGTCGGGCTCCCGGTTGGATAACGAAACCGGTCACGGGGACGTGTAGCCCCCTGGCCGGTGCGGCACTCTGGAGACAGCGGACCGCACGGGCCGCTGGTGCACGGGTAGGGGAGTGGTCGCGTGAGTACGACAGAACGGGCCGACACGAGGCAGCAGACGACGACGCTGGCTCCCCTGGAGCCGGTGAAACTGCCTGTGGTGGAGCCGAATCCGCGTGGACATCAGGCGGGTGACCGGTGTCGGGAACCCGGATGTGGCGACTGTCACTGGGATGTGCAGCGGCTCAAGTACTGGTTGCGCGGCAGGCTGCTGGCGGCGGGCGCCGACGATGCCGAGGTGGACAAACCGCTGGGTGCGCAGACGCCGGGTCTGCTGTGGCGGCGCGGGAACCGGTTGTGCGCTATCGAGGTGCGCAGCGCGCCGGTCTCGATCGAGCACGCGCGAAAACGCACGGCCCGGTTGAAGGCGGTGGGTTGTGACGAGGTGTTGTGGCTGTGTCCGACCGGATACTGGATCGGGCAGATACCGGCACTGGGCGTGGACGATTTCGCCGCCGCCGGCTGTGAGTACCGGGCATTGTCGGGCGGGCTGGACCTCGATTCCGACGGTATCCTCAGCCACAGGCAAACCCCGTGGGGAATAAGGGAATTCATCGATGGTTGGGTCGGGGGCACGTTGGCCTGCGGGTATCTGGACGAGGACACGAGAGGGTGGGCGACGGTGAGCACTTGGGAGGCCCACACCCACGCACAGGCGATGATGATCGCGCAGCAGCGGCAGGAACTGCTCGACCAGCGCACCGAATTGGCGTTGGCGCGCAGGGCGACTCGCGACAAAGCCAAACAGATGCACAAGATGATGCACCGGCTCGAACGCGCCGAACTCGTCGCCGGGGAGTTGGATGCGGTTAAACGCCGGCTGTCCGACCGCGACCGTCTGGAGGCCGGCTTGCGGGTACGGATCGCGCGTCAGCGCGAGGCGGTGCTGCACTGGCAGCTGATGACCTGTTTCGCGATGCTGGTGATCGTGACGTTCATCGTGGCGGGATTCATGCTGAAGTAGGACCGGTCAGGTCGCGCTCAGCCGGAACGGGGCACGATCCCAGCGCCAGCCGTGGCGCAGGACGAGCGCGATCAGGTCCACCGGTTCCAGGCCGGTCTCGTCGGCCAGGCCGTGGAACTCGGTCCAGTGCACGGCGCCGGTGGCGATCCGGTTGCGGAGGATGTTCTCCGAGCGAGCGGGTACGGTGTGCCGCAACAGATCCGGTTCCCCGAGCCGGCTGCCGGTGAACACCAGCCACCCCCAGCCGCGGGAATGCGCGTGCGCCCGGGCCGCCGCCAGACGCACCCGGTTGGCGTGTAACCCCAACTGCCCCAACGCGACCACGTCGATCAGCAGTACCCGTCCGTCGGTCAGCCGCGCGCCGACGGTGGGGCAGTAGGAGTCCGCGACGCCGTCGACGGTGAAGTCGACAGCCGTGGGCCGCTCGGTGTAGCTGTCGATCTGTTCGCCGTCGTCGAGTATGCGCAGCAGCCGGGCCTGCAGCGCGGTGTCGAATGTGGTTTCGCGGCCGAGCTTCTCGGCGAACATGTGGCCGCGGGCGTCGTCGTCGGCATCGACCGTCGTGATGGGCAGCTCGGGCAGGTCGTCGGGATCCGCGCTCGGCCATTCCACCCGCCGCAGCAGCGGAAGCAGTTGCCCGGCAGTGGGTTCGGCCGTACGAGGGCGATCGAGATGCCACCGGCCACGCTGCTGCCATCCCGCGATGCGCTGATAGACGAAACCCGCGACCCGTTTGGCGTCGATGAGCGAATGCCCGGCCAGCCGCAGCTTCAGATAGGCGAGATCCTGGGCGGCGATATCGCAATCTCCGACGTAGGTCTCGATGAGCAGCGTGCGCGTGAGCCGCTGATCGCCCCAGCCGACCGGATACTGCCCGGCGAACACGGCGGGGTCGGGGTAGCCGGTGGCCTGTACTCGCCGCAGCAGTTGCCCCGCCGCCCGCGTGTAGAGCTGGCGCACCCGGTCGCGGGACAGTTCGAAGCGGGCGCCCAGCAGTGTCAAGGTCTCCGGGCGCGCACCGTCGAGCCCGAGCCGGCGGGTGAGCAGCTCGCCGTCGCGGGGGCGTTCCTCGGTCTGGGCCGCGACCATGTCCGCCAGCGTGTCGGCCATCTGCTCGGAGGTGAAGGAGATGCCGTCGCGCAGGTCGTCGAGCAGCCCGGCCTGTATCTCCTCGATCCGGTTGGTGGTCACCACATGCCTTTCGCTGTCTCGCACGTCCTTTCGAAAGCCTATGCCCTCGTGCGGGTTCCGGGCGCTCGCGCGCGGGCGTGTCCGCCGATGTGGTGACCGGATTCAGCGGCGAGCCGCTCGGTGACTCAGCGGCGAGCCGGTTCGGTGAGGCGGCCCTGTCGGCTCGCTTCGGCCGTTCGCGACCCGCCGGCTTCGATGGCGAACACGGTGACCAGCAGCGCCACCACCCACGCGAGCGCCGATCCGATCGCCAGCGTGTGGATGGCGCCGACGAAGCGCGCCCCGGTCGGTGATCCGGCCACCGCACCGAATATCGCGACACCGCAAGCGGTTCCGACCTGCCGTGCGGTATTGGACACACCCGTCGCCAGCCCGGACCGGTCCGCCGGTGTGGCGCGGACCGTCGCCGCGACCACCGACGTCGTGATGAGGCCGGACCCGCAGCCGAGCACGGTGAAGCTCAGCAGCAGTCCGCTGCTTCCACCGCGGCCGTCGAGCGTCAGCAGCATCGCGGAACCGCAGGCCGCGAGGGCACAGCCGATCGCGATCGCCGGGCGCGGCCCGTACCGGGCGGTCAACCGCCCCGAGACCGGTGCCAGCAGCACGAGCGGCAGGGCCAGCGGCAGCACGCTGACGCCGGCCGCGACGGGGGAGCGGCCCAGCGTGTCCTGCAGATACAGCATGCCGATGAACAGGATGCCGTTGAAGATCAGGTTCATCATCAGGGCCACGACATTCGGGGCGAGAAATTCCTTGTGCCGCAACAGGTCCACCGGCAGGAACGGATGCGTGCTGTGCCGCGCCGAGCCGTAGGCGCCCGCCAGAGCGCCCACCGCGACCACCACCGCGATGCCGACGACCGCCGTCGCCGCGTGGTGGCCCGCGGAAATGATGGCGAACACCAGCGCACTCAGGCCGAGGACGAACCCGGCCAGCCCCGGCACATCGATACGCCCGCCACGCCGTGCTGGTGTGGTCGGTACCACGGCCCGCGCCGCGACGGTCGCCGCGATCGTCAGCGGCACCGCGATCCAGAACACCGGCCGCCACCCGAAGCGGTCCACGAGAATTCCGCCGGCCAATGGCCCCGCCGGCAGTGCCAGCGAGGAGACCGCCGCCCAGGTACCCAATGCCTTCGCCTGTCGGGCCCGATCCGGGAAGGCGTCCACGATGACGGCCATGGTGCTGGGCAACAGCAGCGCGCCGCCCACGCCTTGGACGACCCGCGCCGCGATCAGCACGCCGATCGCCGGAGCCAGTGCGCAGGCCAGCGACGCCAGCCCGAAGACCGCGAATCCGGCCAGCAGCATCCGGCGATGACCGGTCCGATCGCCGACGGTCCCCGCCGCCAGCAGCAGTCCCGCGATCGCGATCACATATCCGTCCACCACCCACTGCAGCGATGCGACGTCCGTATGCAGACCACGCCCGATCGCAGGCAGTGCGACATTCACGATGGTCACATCCAGCAACACCAGAAACATCCCGGCGCACATCACCGTGAGGATGACGGCCGGATTGCGCACCTGTGGAGTCGAAGTCATATCCGCAGTGTGGGTGCGGAACCTTTCGGCCCGGACCGAAGTATCGGCGACGGAGCGGCTCGTGACGACGAACATCCATCTCCCGCCGCTTCTTTCGCTCTTCGCCCGTGGCGGCGCGAGTCAGGTCCGGCGGCGGAACCATCGCCGGCGGCGACTCCGGCGATACACGACAGCGGTGACCCGTGCGCCCAGGGAGTCGGTGACGTGGAAGTACTCACCACCCAGGTCGGCGGCGGCGTACGCGATCTCGTCGATCGAGCCGTGGATGTCGCCGGCGCCGAACGCGCTCAGCGTCATCTCGACCGTTCCGATCGGGTCGAATCCCTCGGTCGGTGGCGCATCCAGTTCCTCCGCACGCACACGCACCACCTCAATGTCGGCCGAACCAGGACGGTAGTCAAGGTCGCGAAGCCGGGTCGCGCACCGGTCGGCGGATGTCGCCGCGTCCTGCGGGCGACGACGGTTCGGTGGGCACCGAAGTGTTGTCGCGGCAGACTCGGATCATGACCGATCGCCGACCTCTCTACGGATATGCCGATATCGCCGCCGTCGGCGCCCTGCTGGCCGACGCGACCCGGGCGCGCATGATGATCGGCCTGGCGGACGGTCGCGCGCTGCCCGCGTCGGTACTGGCCGCGGAATCCGGGGTCGCGGCATCCACAGCCAGTGAACATCTGGCGCGGTTGGTCGAGGGCGGGCTGCTGACCGTCGAGCGATCCGGCCGGCACCGGTACTACCGCATCGCGAATTCGCGGGTCGGCGCCGCGATCGAAGCGCTGGCCGTGCTGGCGCCGACGCGGCCCGTGCGCTCCCTGCGCGAATCCACCCGCGCGGCGGCGCTGCGCCGGGCCCGCAGCTGCTACGACCACCTGGCCGGTCGGCTGGGCGTCGCGGTCACCGAGGCGCTGCTCGATCGGCAGGCCTTGACCCGGACCGACGGTGTCGCGGGAACCGCACGCGCACAGGGAGATCCGATCTCCGCGCCGATGACGGACCACCCGTACCGCCTGGGCCCGAATGCCGAGCCCCTGTTCGCCGAGCTGGGCGTGGATCTCGACGCCGCCCGTGGCCGGCGCCGCCCGCTGCTGCGTTTCTGCGTCGACTGGAGCGAGCAACGCCATCATCTGAGCGGCGCGCTCGGCGCCGCGGTCCTGACCCGCATGGAAACCGCGGGCTGGGTGGAACGCCCCGGCACCCGCCGCACGCTGCGGTTGACCGACAGCGGAGCGCGGGTGCTCGACCGGGTGCTGGGTGTCGACCTCGCCGGCTAGCCCGGACCGGCTTCAGCCGTGCTCGACCGCGATCTTCATCCGGTTGAGCGTGGTGGCCATGTCGTTGTGGTTGCGCCGGCCGCGCGCCCAGCCGAGCGCCGTCCAGTAGAGCCGCAACGGCGCGATCGCCGCCAGTTCGAACGATTCGGTGACATCGGTGCCCCCGTCGCGCGCCTCGAGCCGGTAACTCCACCTGTTGATACTCATTCCCCCGGGGCCCAGGACGGTGAAGGCGAATTCGCGGTCGGGCTCGCACACCTCGACCCGGCAGGTGGTCCAGTACACCGGCCCCACCTGGTTGCGCCGCACATGCCCCCGGAACTTCGCCCCCACCGCGGGGCCCGTTGCCCCGCCGACCCATCGGGCCTCGAACGTCTCCGGACTGAACTCGCCGATCCGGGTGACATCGCTGACCAGCGCCCACACCTGCGCCGGCGACGCCGCCATATGGACGGTTACCGAATCGCGCACGACATCCCTCCTTGTCGCTCGGCTTGTTGTTCGACCGTATCCCAGTCGAGGGGCGGCGGACGCGTTCGTTTCGGGTCCGGATACAAGAAAGCCCCGGTCGAAACCGGGGCTGACCTGTTCTTCGTTGGTGCGCGATACTGGGATTGAACCAGTTCTAAGCCTACTGTCGGGAAAGTCCCTTGCTTGCGCAAATAGTGTTCTGACCTGCGCGTACAGTGGATGTGTAAGCAGGCAGCTGTGGACAGATTCGGACACAGAGTGCCACATCTCAGTTCACGTTCAGTTCACGAAACAGGCGATTCCCGATGGCACGTGGCGAGGGCAGGAAAACCAGGCAGACCGGAACGTTCGGCACGGTGCAGAAATTGCCCAGCGGACGTTTCAGGGCGCTGTACTACGGCCCGGACGGCGACGGCAAGCGGTACAAGGCACCGACCACATTCCTCACCAAGCAGGACGCGCGCGGCTGGCTGGCGATGCAACAGGCCGACATCATCCGCAAGGTATGGCAGCCGCCGCAGGCACCGGATCGTAAGCGCGTGACCTGCCGCGAGTACGCCGAGCAGTGGCTCAAGCACCGGCCGCTCAAGACGCGCACCCGCGAGCACTACCGGCGGCTGCTGGACAAGAACATCCTGCCGATGCTGGGAGAGCAGCTGCTGGGTTCGATCACCGCCGACGACATCCGTGACTGGCACGCCGTGACCCTGACCGACCGGCCGACCATGCGCAGCCATGCCTACGGGCTAGTGCGGGCCATCCTGGGAAGCGCCGCGAGTGAGGGAAAGATCGGCGCGAACCCATGCCATATCCGGGGTGCCGGAAGCGCCAAGCGCGTGGTGAAGATTCGCCCCGCCACGTTGCCGGAGCTGGAGACGATCACCGCCGCGATGCCCGAACGCTATCGGGCGATGGTGCTGCTGGCGGCGTGGTGCGCATTGCGGTTCGGGGAGCTGACCGAGTTGCGGCGCAGCGATATTCGCCTCGAATCGAAGCAGAAGAAGCGGAAGACGGTGTGGTCCGGGGAGATTCGCCTATATCGCGGGGTGGTGCGCACCGACGACGGGTTCGAGGTCACGACACCGAAGTCGCAGGCCGGTAGCCGGGACGTGGCCATTCCACCGCATCTGTGCCCGATCGTCGCCGCGCATCTGGACGACCATGTGGGGACCGAGCCCGACGCACTCCTGTTTCCGGCGGTGCATGGTCAGCCCCTGGCCCCGGCGACTTTCTACCGCTGGTGGTACCCCGCGCGGGAGGCGGCCGGGCGCGGTGACCTGCGATTCCATGACCTGAGGCATACGTCGGCGACCCTGGCCGCTGCGACCGGGGCGACGCTGGCCGAGTTGATGAATCGCCTGGGGCACAGCACATCCGCTGCCGCGCTGCGGTATCAGCACGTAGCCAAAGGGCGGGACGCCGAAATCGCGGCGCTGTTGTCGAAGATCGCCACGAAATAAATCTCCTTGGGGGGCGTCGACTCTCTCATTTCTTGTCTGCGCTCATCGTTTTCTGCAAATTGTGATGGCGTAGAGGCAATTTCACCCGACACGGCACATCGCATGGTGTGACTGCTGTGAACCGCTGAGATTATTGAGTTCTGAGGGCGCTGTGTTCTCGGGCACCTGTTTCCGCTCCTGCTGCAGCATCTGACCGGTCACGTCCGTGACTATTCGGAGTTAAAAGCAGGGAGCAAAACAATGGCGAAGCAGACAGTAGTAACCGCGCCGGAGTACACAGATCTTCAGGGTGCAGCGACGATCCTCAGTTGCGACGAGCGCACGATTCGCCGTCTCATCGCCGACGGAAAACTGAAGGCGTACAAGCTCGGAACCAAGGCCGTTCGGATTCGGCTGACCGACCTGGGCGCTGTCCTACGACCTTTCGGCGGCGGTGTCGCATGAGGTGCAGGCCGATTCCTGCTGGGCTGTTCACACGCGGAGATATCCACGCCAATGTTGTTGTCTCCGAGACACCGAATCCTGTTGTCGGGACCCCGTGTTGGGTGTGGCAGGGACGGAGAAGCTCCAAAGGCTACGGGTATATCGACCGCAAAGGGCAGGGCTTCCGTGCCCATCGGGTGTCGTACACGGTGTTTCGCGGGCAAATTCCCGGAGGGCTTGTGCTGGACCATCTTTGCCGAAATACATCGTGCGTGAAACCTGAGCATTTGGAGGCGGTCACGAATCGCATCAACCTCAAGCGAGGTGTCGGTTTGACCGCCGAGAGAGTCCGCGCGAGAGATTCGGGCCGCTGCATAAACGGCCACGTCTTGGCCAACGTTGGATTGTATAGAGACGGGCGCTATCTCAAGTACGCTGAATGCAACCGGAGCCGAAGCCGCGAACGGCTGTCGAATCCCGAAGTCAGGGCGAAGAAGCGTGAGCGCGACCGCGAACGGTACGGCGCGAAAAAGAAAGCCGCACAGCACGCCGAAGGCGGCGGTACCGGATGAGCCCGAAGAAAGCCCCCGGCGTGACCAATAGCACCGGGGGCAATACCAACACCAGAGAGATTCGGTTCGGCGTCTGCAAGCCTACTCGAGTCTCTCGACACCGACACAACAGGCGCAGAAACCGTGACCGCGAGTTCTTTGCCCGCTATCCCGATGCCACGGAATACACCCGCGCGCTGACTGCTGCTGAACGGGCTTTCCTGACGGCAGCGCTCGGTGTGGGCGTGCTCGGAACGCTGACGGTCAGCCGTGACGGGCGGCGCGTTTTCTCCGGCTCGTTTTCGCTGGGCGGTGGCCGCGAATGAGCGAAGACGACCTGACGATCGCGCGAAAGCTGATCGAGCACGGCATCCCGGTTTTCGTCGCTCCCAAGGCAACCAACGCCGAGGGCAATTGGGACCCGGACGGAGGCACCGGCAACTGCGGATACCGGCTGCCGACCGCATGGCAGCACACGAAGCCCGACCCGGCGGTGCTCGACACCTACCGCGACGGCGACGCACTGGGCATGGTCTGTGGTCATGGCCTGGATGGGCTGGATTGGGACACGCGCCATGGTGGCGATGTCACCCGCGACGGAATGCTCAGCGCCGGAGTATGGCCGACCACGTATGGCACGGCAGCGACCCCGAGCGGCGGTGGTCATGATCTGGTCGCAGCACTTGGTGTGCGTAGCCGCGACGGCATCAGCAACGGACTGGATGTCAAGGCGGGCGTGGACGGTGCGGGCTGCGGTTTCCTGTTCATCGCGCCGACGCGGAAGAAGTCGAAGGTGGACGGCGAAATCCGTGCCTACCAATGGACTACGCGGCCGGATCTGGACAGGCTGGCCGAGGACGGCCCCACCGACGACTCGGGCGCGCACATCGCGGAGATGGTCGGCACCGCCCGCGTGGGCGACGCCGCACCCGAAGATGAATCACCCGGTGAGCATGATGTCGAATACGCCGACCTGACCGAGAACCAGCGCGCGCGCGTGGACAGCTATATCGAAAGCACGCGGGAGAGGATCGGCAAGGAACTGCGCGAGTTGCAGGACTGGACGCCGGGCCAGCGCGACGCGAAAGGCAATGGCTGGCAGAAGATCACCGCCGACGCGGCGTGGCGGCTGGGGCAACTCGCCCGTGAGCACTGGAACACGCTGACCGAGGCGGAGGCGCGAAAGGTGCTGGTGGAGAAGGCACCGCGCGACCCCGGCTTCGACCTGCCGAAGATCGGAAAGATCTGGGAGGCACAGTGGCGGCGCAGGCCACTGGAGGGGCTGCCCCCGGATCTGCGCGAGCGGACCACCACCGAAGACGAGCCGGCGGCTGGGGTTGACACGACTATGTCAACGGATACGGCAGTGACGGAGCCGGTTTCACCGTGGGGCAAGGTCGATCTGGCCGAAGTCCTCGCCGACGACTACGAGCCGCCCCGCGCGACGATACTGCGCCGATCCGACGACATCGGGCTGATCTATCCGGGCAAGGCGCATTCGTTCATCGGCGAATCGGAAGTAGGGAAGTCCTGGATCGCGCTACAGGCGGTCGCCGAACAGATCGCACTCGGTGAGCGGGTTCTCTACCTCGACTACGAGACGGACGCCGCCGAGATCACCGGGCGACTGCGCGCGATGGGTGTGCCCAAGGGCGACCTACTGCGATACCTCGACTATCGACAGCCGGAGATGCCACCCACCGCGAACGACACAGCCACGCTGACCGGCTACGCGCTGGCGGTAATCGACGGTGTGACCGCATGTCTGAGCACATTCGGCTTCAAGGGCGATTCCAACGACGACGTCGCGATCTGGACCGAGAGACTGCTGAAACCCGTCGCGCGAAACAGCGCGGCCGTGGTGTCCACCGATCATGTGACCAAGGCGAAGGATACGCGCGGGAACTACGCGATCGGTGCGCAGTCCAAGCGCGCACTGGCCGATGTGTGCTACCTCGTCAGCTCCGACGATCCTCCTTTTGCGCGGGGGCGGACCAGCGTCCTGCGACTGGAGATCAGCAAGGACCGGCCAGGGTATGTGCGCGGCGCGAGTCCGGCAGGCAGGGCAGGCGAGAGGCAGATTGCCGCGCGGGTGGTACTCGACTCCGACGCGGATACCCACCAGGTCACCGTGAAGGTCGAAGCGCCGACGCTGCAACAGCAGATCGACGCGGAACAGCAAATGGCGAACGAACTCGACCGGCTGGGCTGTCCGGTGTTTGGCCGAGACAAGACCATCGCGTGGATGAAAGACAACGGCATGCCGACACGGAGCGCCGCATTCATGACCCGCGTGGTCGGGATACGGAATGCGAAGGCCCAGACCACCGTATTGGACGACGAATGACCTGTTCCCGGACAAGATCGCAAACCACGGGGCTCAGAACAGGTCTCGGAACAGGTTTTCCGACCCTGCAACTGTTCTGGGTGTTCGGAACAGGTCACCACGTTTCGCAGCTCGGAGCTGTTCGGAACAGGTTTGGAACTACCCGGAACAGCAGGCTTTACGCGAGACCTGTTCCGAAAGCCCCCCTGTCTCTCTTAGGACAGGGGCGGCGGACAGGGCGCAGCCTCGACGGCACTTCACACCGCACCTATCAACTGGCGGGCACATCCGCTACCGCCGGACGGACGCCTTCCGCCCGCGCTTTGAAGTCTCAACACAAGGTCGCGATCAGCTATGGGTCCATCGCCGAGCATCTCATCGGCGACGAACCCGACCAGCCTCCCTAGGAATGACGAATGCGCGAAAGCGCGTTCATAATCAGTCTCCGCAGCCCGTGCCGGCCTAGCTTTCCTCGAATCCGGACTGGTCGAACTTGAGCGTCCTCGCGTTCTCGGAGACGGTTCGAACGCGGCTCTCGTTGAAGCCATCGGAGTCCGTCGCCTCGATCTCGATCCGCACCGTCACGCTGGTGTTCTCCCCGGAACGAAGGTGCGCGAGAACCTCTTCGGCAACATTCTTGAACTCCAGAGCGATCTTGTCGGGGTTGAGGGTTTTCACTCCGTAGAAGCGCGTCGGCCAGGCAATGTCGACCCTCGGAGTCGGCGTCGGGCCGGGACCCGGCTGCGGGTTCGGCGCGGGACCCGGAGCCGGCTCGGGGCCGGGTCCCGGTGCCGGCACAGGGCCGGGTTCGGACGCGCGCTGCTTCTCCGCGACGTCGGGGCGGACGAGGAGGAGCGAGTCGGTTGCGACCGGCGCGCGCTCCTTGTCCTCCGGCGTCCAAAGGCCGATGTACCGGCCGGCGTCCTCGTCGTAGCCCGCCGCAAGGGCGAACGCATCTGTCTGCCAGATCATCGGCAGATCGAGGATGCCCGCGTCGAGAACGGACCGGTCACGTAGGCGCGGCATGTAGGGGTACTGCGAGTACAGCCTCCACAACGAGCCCAATGAGACGTGGCCGTCCTTCCAGATCTGCGGGACCTTGCCGACTGCGAGGCGGATCGTTGCCGCGGCCTGCCGCGTCGAAAGATCACCGTCGTTGCCCAGCCGTCGCGAGACTCGGTCCGCGAGGGCGTCGGACTGACCCTCGACCTTGGTCTCCTTGATCAGGAACGGCGCACCCGGGTCGGGCTGCGCGGGCACCAAAACCCACGTGAAGCTCTGCAGCAGACGTGCGGTGACAGTCTTGTCGGCCTGAGCCGCCCGCTGCGACGCCTGGTTCTTCTGGTTTTGGGTCAGATCGAGGTCGGCCTCGTTGGCGAGTACGTGCGTCCATCCGAGGTAGTCGCGGGTCGCATTCTCGAGCTCTTCGAGTCGCGCCTCGTCCGCGGCAAGGTAGACGAGTGCGTTGCGGTTTGTTCGGTTCGAACTGCCGCGGTGCTCAGTGGCCGTGTGGGCGAATTCCTTTGCCGCAGATTCCGTACCCCGCTTGTGGGCGACCTTCGGGTGCAGGATGACCAGTCGAGTCTCGTCGGTGTCAGGGATGTCCGCGTTTGATTCCGGGCAGACGTGGACGCCGGCGAAGTCGCCTCGTTTGCGGCCTTGGTCTTGGAGTCGTCGGACGATCTCGGCCCACACATCCTCCTTGTGGAGACGCTCGGCCTGGTCCTTCGCGGTGCGGGTGATGTTGGGCTGGACGTCGTACCAGTACTTGCCCGAACCGGAGTAGAAGTACGTCGCGCGGTCGCCGAGCTGGGTCAGCGCGGAGTGGAAGTTGCCGGGGACGTCGCCGGGGATCGCGGTTCCGAGGAAGACCCGCTGGGCACCGATGCCCTTGTGGACCGATCCGGGTGCGATCGTCGGAGCCGCTCCGAAAAAGACCGTGCGGGCGAGGCGCTTGGTCAACGCCCGCTGACCGAAGAGCGGCTTCTCCTTGTCGATACGAGCCGGCTCGGAATTCGAGCCATCGACGTCGGCATCGATGATCGTCTTCCAGGAGTCCTGGAGATACTGCGTGAGCTCGGAGTTCACGTTCGCGGTGGCAAGCGGGATCGACGCAGGCATGATCAGTGGCGACTGATCTTCACCGGTCCAGAGAGCATGGATGACCGTACTCATCAGGCGCAGGACGCCACGGGTACGTTGGAAGCGTTCCAGCGACGACCATTCCTCGTAGAGGGTGTCGAACAGCTCCGGGTGGATCGGGTAGGTCCGCTTGATCCGGTCCTCGTAGGCTCCGTCGCGTGATTCGCGCGGGAAGTCGTCAGAGAACTTGCGGTACATCTCGACGTACGCGCGAGCAGTCGCGCCGATGGCCGCGAGCGCTGCGGCATCCGGCTGCTTGAAGAGCCGCTGCTTCACGATGTGGTAGGCCTCGTCGGACGAGGCGGGGCGCCACTGGTCCGCGACGCGCCGAACGACGTTCTGGAGGCGCTTGAGGGCTTCCAGGCCGTTCTGTCCGCCCACTTCTTCCGCGTTGCCCGCAGCGATCTTGTCGTTGGCGTCGCCTGTCTCCGACGCCGGAATCGAGATCGCGAGCAGAACGCCCTTGGTGCCCTTGGCCGCCTCGGTGAGCGACTGCGCGAACGTGAACTGGTCGTCGAACGTGCCGCCGGCAAGGTCGTCACGACCGACCAGTGACCGCGCGTAGGCGACCCACTCGTCGATGAGGATGACGGCGGGCGCGTACTTGGCCAGCAGCTCGTGGAGAGCGTCGCCTGGGTGGGTCCGGTCGTGGTCAGCCTTAGCGACGACCGCGTAGGCCTCCGGCCCACCGAGTTGCCACGCGAGCTCACCCCAAATCGTGTTCACATGGGTGCCGTCATCCTTCGTGACGCCGGACGGGCTGAAGTGGTTGCCGACGATGGCGACGCGGTTGACCTTGGTGGCTGAGTATCCGCTGGCGGTGAGAAGTTCCTGGGTCTCCTGAGGGAAATCGCCGACCGGCAAGCCCGACGCCACATGCCACAGCGAGAGCATCGAGTGCGTCTTGCCGCCACCGAAGTTGGTCTGCAGGTTGATAACCGGAGAGGCATTGTCGTCGCCTGCGAGCCGGCGGACAGCTCGGCCGATCAGGTCACGGAGACCCTCGGTCAGGTAGGTGCGGCGGAAGAACTCGACGGGGTCGGCGTAGTCGGAGTCGACCTCGCCGCCTGTGGCGACCTTGTAGAGGTCCGCCGCAAACTCCGACGCATGGAAGTTCCCGGTCGCGACGTCGTCGTGCGGCTGAAGCACCTCGCGCCAGGGCCGAAGACCTGCAGCCTCGGGGTTGTCGACGGCGGCCTTCAGAACCTTCTTGTCATCCTTGTCCGCGGTGACGCGACGAAGGTTGTGCCGAATCCCTCGGACCTCATCGGCTTCCTTCGCGGCACCGATCAGCTTGAGGAGCCGCTCACCCGTGTCGAGGGCGCGGTACGCGTCGTCATCGGTGAAGGTGCCGTTGTGTGCCCACTGGTTGCGCACCTCGCGAAGTTCGTTGGCAAATGTCTCGCCGCTGCGGCCGATGGCTTGATTGAACGGGCGCCACCCAGGCTTGAACCCGGTGGTGATGTTGCCTTCGGTCAGGATCCTGAACTGTACCTGCGGGTCCAGGGCGTCGTACGTCTTCGTCGACGGAGCCCCGTTCTTGCCATCCTTGGCCTGAACGAGCTTGGTCCACGCGGCCCCGAGTGACGGATCGCCCTGACCAACGACGGTTGAGATGAAGTCGTCGAGTGCCGGCGCAAGTACTTGGAACATGCGGTCGATACGGTCGCGGTTGCTCTGAGCCATGTCAGTTCAGTTCCCATTCCTTATGAAGCACAGCTAACAGGTCCGCTTGTCGGGCCTCGATCACAGCCGGCGTCCACTCACCATGCGTGAGTACTTGGGTCGTGAGTGCGAAGACGGCGCTGCCGTTCGCGCTGGTGAAGTAGTTCGCCTTCTTCTTGGCGAAGTCGTAGTTCTGCGCCTCACTGTTCTTGGCGCGGTTGAGTAACACCAGATTGCCGAGTCGGTGCGTCCAGTGCAGGCGTTGTTCGTCGGTGAAGTCCTGCTTCCACCCGCTGCTGCCCTTAGGGTTCTGGGGTAGGACGTGCTCGACGGTGATCATCTTGTGCTGATAGCTGACGCCGGGCTGCTTGGCGAGCAAGTCGTCCAGCCGGAGGAGAACGTATTTACGCACGGGCGCAACCAGATACAGGCGGTCAGCTAGGCGGTCCTTCGTCTCGGCCACTTCCTCGGGCGTGAGGTCGAAGGCTGGCGCGGACAGCCCATCGCCCTTCTCAAGCTGCTTGAGGAGTTCGCCGTACCTGGAGCCTCGCGGCGTCGCGTACACGCGTCGCAGCAGCATGCTCGCTGCTAGGCGCTCGAGCTTGCGGAGGAATTCCGCCAGGAACGCGGGATCGTTTCCGTGCTCCTTCAGGGCCCACAGCGCCGGTGCCTGCCAGTTGTCGTTGTCGATCTGAATAAGGCGGCGAAGCCAGTTGTTCACCGGGGACCAGTTCACATCGTCGGGATAGTTCTGGGTCAGTAGGTGTTCGTAAGCATCGGAATACGGGATCAGCACTTCATCGACGAACTCACGTCCCTTGCCCGGCAGGTACTTACTAAGTACCTGCTCATCGAACTCCTGAAGTAGAACCTTGGTTGCTCGTTCCTTCTTGAAGATCATGCGGACGTGCCCGAATAGGTTCGCGAAGGCATCGCGGCCGAGGTCGACCTCCTCCTGCTCCCACTTGTCGGCGTACTCGGCGGCGTCCTGGTCGGGTACGTCGCCGATCACCTTGGATTTGAAGATGTCTGACGGAGTGAGGTCGAGTCCGCGCGCATTCATGACGCTGAAGATGCGGTGCGCGCTGTTGAGATCAGGAGTGCTCACGACGACCAGGAAAGTGCGGGTACCGAGCATGGCCGCGAGGCGCTGCCGCTTGTCATCGGACCAGACCGCGAGACGATCGTGCAGCACAGTTGTGTTGTCGCGGATCGCCTTCTGTGCGTCCGTCTTGAGGTGAGCGTCGTCGAGTGCGACGAGTTTTTCGGTAGCGCCCTCGGCCTGGACTCGGTCGGCGAAGAACTTGGCGTCCCTCTTCCTCAGCGTCAGCCGCGGCTTCGCCTGAGTGCCGGCAAGGATCTCGCCCGGCTCGACAACCACCTTGGCCAGCTCCGCCGCAAGCTTCGAGTTATCCGTCAGATCACGAAGCACTGCGAAGAGAATGCTGAGGGTCGTCAGCCGCTGCTGACCGTCGATCACCTCGGCGCGAGGGTCAGATCCCGTCTTGACCAACACGATCGACCCCAGGAAGTAGGGCTCGTCGGTGTCACGGACGAGGGCGCCCTCCAAATCGTCCAGCAGTTGGAGAGCCTGCTCCTTGCCCCATGCGTATGGCCGTTGATAGTCCGGGATCGTAAACTCGTAGTCGCTCGAGAAGATCTTGCGCAGCGGGTACTCGCCTGCGGTGAGGTCCTTCATTAGTCGTCACCCTCGTCGAAGTCGAACGCACTCTGATCGGCCGCAGGCTTCTTGACGCTTCTCGCAACCTCGAGGATCTCGGGCCAGCTCGTGACCAGCGTATTGAAGCTCAGTGCGTCCTTGGTCCAGCCGTTCCCTTCGGCGATGCGGAACAAGAGATGAGCGAGCTCCTTCACAAGGTCCGCGTCGATGGCACCGTCGGGGCGGCTCAGGGCCGCCTGCAGGAAGTCACCCGCCGGGGCGATGCCATCACGCTCCAGCACCTTAATCAGGTGGTGAAAGGCTTCCCAGTTGCTCGTGTGCACGTCCTTGAGGACGTCGTAGGTTAACGACAGGTCTGATGGCTTGATGAGCTGGACGTTGCCAGCGCGGCTCGTCAGAATCTCGTCGCGATCCATCGTGTCGACACTCGTATTACGAGCACGGGCGAGGTTGTCCGCGTCGCCGAACTTGCCAACGCCGTATCCGTGCTGGCGGTACCAAGCGATGGCGAAGCGCGACGTCGAATCGAAATCTCCTTCTTGCTCATTGAGTACTTGATCGAGAATCTCATTGATACGAGCCAACGCGGACCGCACCGTCATCTTTTTGCCGTCGGGTTCGAGAACCGCGCTGTAGCGACTGAACACTGCCATGCCTGGACCAATCGCGGCCTGGGGAAGATCGACCGGCGCGATCTGCCCTTGCTCGAGATTGCGAAGCGCGTCCGGGAGTTCAGCCTGGAGGGCCCCGATGAAGCCACGTCGATCGGTAGTCGACGCGGATTCCGGACGCGGCCGTAGTGATAGCACGATTGACGATGCCAGAGCGTTACTTCCCGATGCGCGGAATCGGTTACTTAGCTCAGACCGCATGGGCCATGTAGAGGTAATCTCCCATCCCGATCGGATCATTCCCTCTAGCAGCGTTTCCCAGCCAGTTGATGCGGTTTCGTTGGCTGTCGTGTCACTCTGTTTGAATGCGTAGTACACCGTGATCGGGAACCCCGCCGTCGAGGTTTCTGATTCCACCCCGCGCCGAACACGGGTGAACACCTGCCGGAACCCTTCTTCAAAGAATTTCTGCGCATTTTCCTTGCCGCCCCAACGATATGGGTTTGCGACCAATTCTTCGGTCTTAGGTGCCACCATTGTCGAAAACAAGTTGGGGTAAACGGAGCGAAGCATTTGTCGCAACCAGACGTAGAAGTAGTCGCTAAAATCCGAATACGGGATATTGCTGTAGTACGGCGGGTCTGTGGAAACGACGACGTTCCGATATTCCCGACTAGCGGCGTCAACTTGTTCCGCGACACCTGGCGTCTGCGCAGGCAGCGAATCGACTGCGTTCGTCAAGAAGTCGATTTGAGATGCGAACCCTCCCGATGAATTTGATAGAAGATTTGCTTCGCAGAAGTCCCAAGTCATCGGTACGCCAAGACGACCGAAAGTATTACGTATGCTCTCCCGTGAAGAATCCCAGGATGCGATGGTTGAAGAACGATCGACTGTTCTGCTGACGACGAGCGCGAGATAGCTGGCTATGGCATCGGCATAAGCTTCCGCGCTTGGTGAATGCTGGATGAAGGCGGCTGGGTCACTTTCGCCCCCTGGTCCGACGCCGCTCGATTGATCGAGGTCGACGAGGCGTGGCCCGTTGGGTAGCCCCGCTGCGAGTGCATCAGTCAGTACTCGCTCACGAACGGTTTCGACCAGATCCGAGAGCACAACAAGGCCCTGCAACTGCCTACCGGAGAACAGGTCGGCAACATCCGTCAGGCCGTAGCGGACTACGTTGATGTACCCCGGCCAATCAAAGAGTGCACCTGGCGGAGCCTCTGCCGGACGTTCCACGGCTGCCGTTTCGACCTGATCACGCGACGGCGGGAGGTATGCGCGCTGACGGCTCCCCTCCGCGACTACAGCGATCAGTTGCTGACTGAGGCGCCCTCCACGCCCTTCGGACCTGACGTGGTCGAGAGAAACCGCAGTTCTGCAAGCCAGGCACTCGGCCCCGGTGCGGCCCACAGTGCCGTCACCTTCACCCGTTGGCGCGGTAGCCGGGTCGCGCCCGATGCTGAACTCGACACGCCGCCCGCCTGGTGCTGCGAAGTCGTCGACCACCGTCGGAACGATGTACGCCTCCTTTCCCTTCTTCTTGCCGAGCCACCAAGAGCGGACCAGTGGCATCTGGATTCCGCAGGCGGGATTGGGGCAGGTGACGGTGCGGGCCCAGATCCAAGCGATGACGGTTGCCTCGCTGCCATCGGCCAGGGTGGCCTTAGGGTAGAGGTGACCGATGCGTTCCTCGGCGCGGTTGCGCATCCAAGCGCCGTAACGCCGTACGTCCTCGGTGAGGCCAGTCGTGCGCGGCCAGCCGCCGAGCTGGGAGTCGGCTGCGCCGGGGAACACGGGCGGTCGATGAGCAAACCTCGGCGGAATCTCGATGAGCGCCTTGTTGATGAGCACAGCGACGGGATTGAGGTCGCTCGCGCAGGCCTCCAGCCCGAGGCGCTGGGCTTCGAGCGGGATGGTGCCGCCGCCGGCGAATGGGTCGAGTATCGCGGGCGGGTTGCCGTCGGTTGACTTCAGGATCTCGGCGTGCACCTCGGCGAGGAGCTTCTCGTCGCGCACGTTGTCCCAGACCACCAGCCTTTCAATGAGCTCATGCAGCCGCTCGCGCTCCGTGCGCTGGGCCTCCTCGGTGGGGAACTCCTCGGGCCGTGCGGACGGGTCGTCCACGAGCTGAGCGAACAGCACTGCGCGTGCAGCAGCCAACGGCCGTCGCGCCCACCAGAGGTGGAGCGTCGACGGGTGGCCATGCCTGATCGACTTCTCCCGCGCCGACTCCTTGTTGATCGCCTCCAGCGGTAGCGCCACCTCGATGAGCTTCCGCTTACGCACGTGCATCCTCGTTCCTCCGCGGCCTCAAGACCCGGCTCGACCAATGCGGCGTGGCGCCGCAAACTTGCGCGTCAGACTCTAGTGGGAACACCGACAGGTCCGTGACCCACTGGGACAAGGCTCAGGCGAACTGCCTCGTCGAACGGAATATTGGGATGTGCGCGATACGTCCAGCGCTGCCAGCGCGAGGGATGCCTTGGCCCATCTCCGAACTGCCAGACGGGAAGCATCAGCGTCGACAGTTGTCCCTTCAGCCAATCGACCTGAGCACGAAACTGAATGCGCGCCGCCCCGACGGGAGCCGTCGACCCGTAGCCGAGGAGCACTCCGCCCGCACTGTTGAGGGCACTGACAATGTCCGGTCGCGCCTCGGCCCAGCCAGAGTCCGCGGTCCCGAGCTGGTTGAGTTCCCCTGTCGCGTGCGACGGCCAGGCGAACATGTTGACGATGCGGTAAGCGTCGAAGCCCAGGATCATCGTGGCCAAATCAACACGGCGGGCTGTGCGGCGGCCATCGGTAACCGGCGGATTGCTCAACACCGCAACGAGTGGACCGCGAGCCTGGTCGTCCCGGTCTATCAGAACGGCTGCCTCCCCTTGGCCCATTGTTTCGCCCAGTCACCCCGGATGCCGGTGGCCTCGAAGTCGCCGAGATCCGTTGTGGCGAAGGGGTCGTCGAGGTAGCGTACCTCGTCGAACTGGGCGCCGCGCGGATCGACTTTGACCAGCACGAACCGGTAGCGCGGCACGGCGTTTTTCCCGGTCATAACTTCGTTGTGGGTGACGAAGAAATCCTTGGCGCCCTCGATGCGGGCCTTGACCTCGATCCGGTAGGTGTCACCGTTGGTGTCGGTCGAGAGGATGTCGAAACCCTTGTTGTTGAAGGCCTGCTCGACCGGTTTGCGCCCCAGCTCGCGCTCGCAGGCCAGGACAAGGTCGACACCGCGGCGTTCCACCTCCTTTGTCTCCTTGGCGTGGATGGGCGCGGCGGCTGGGATATCGTCTTCCAGCATCCTGATCGGAAGCACCAATGCGGCCGTCACGATATGCGGAGGCTTCGTCGACATCAGCTGTTGCTGATCAAGTAAAGCGAGACGTTTGCGGAGGCGGGCATCGAGCTCGACCGCCTTGCGGTTGAGGCTGTCGGAGGATTCCTTGGGTTTCTCACCCTTCTGTTCCTTCTCTGATGCCACGGCGGCGTCGAGCAGGAGGCGTTCGCTCTCGGAGCTGAGCCGCTTGGTCACCAGGTCACGAACCTTCTCCAGCTCCGCAAGCCGTCGTAGCTGGACCTCGGCGAGGTATTCGGGCAGCTGGTTGGCGATGATCCAGCTCATGGCCTTGTCTTCGGCATCGCGGAGCCAGGCCAGGCTCCGGGCATCGTCAACGGCCGGGCCGTCGGGTGCGGCCACGCAGTCGAGGTACGGCGCAGGGCCGGCCGGACTGACGCTGCCGAACTGGTCGACGTAGGCGTAACCGAAGCGACGTGCAACCGACTCGCCAGTGGCGTCTGCGACCTCCTCGACGACACCGACCAGGAGATGAGGCTCCTCGAGGGTCGAGGAAACAAGGATCGTGCCCTGGTTGAGGACACCACCGAAGTTGCGGATCGCCTCACCTATGACCGCGTCGTGCAACGGGTGGCCCGGCGCCAGGAGGTCGGCGCGAGTCAGGTCTCCGGGCTGGACGTGGCTGAGATCGAAGGTAACCCGGTCGTACCTGGTCGCGATCGGCCCGGTGCCAGCTGAGCGGATGTGTTGCGGGACGTTCGCGATCTCGTAGCGCCCCTTTTCCCGCTTGACGATGCGCCCGCCGAGCCTGGTGAACGCGGCCTTGAACGCGAGCTCGATGTAGTGCGGCTGCAGCCGACGCGCGCGGGCATCGTCCATCGCGGCCCTCAGCGCGTGGAGGTCGGCGTCGGCGAGGTGCTCGGAGGCCAGCGCCCGCTCGTCGAGCAGGTCCTTGAGCCCGTCCCCGACAGAGGCGTCGATGACCTCGTGCATCTTGGCCCTCACGTCGGCACGCTCACCGTACTGGATGGCCTCCAGCAGCAGGTTGCGCAGCGGGATGTCGGTGAAGGCCTCGCCGAGGACGTCGAAGACCTTGCCGCCGTAGGTCTGCCGCATCTGATCGAGCTTCTCAAGCAGGCGGGTGAAGACCTCGCCCTCACGGGTGTTCGAGGCGACGAGGTTCCAGAGTCGGCAGACCTCCTCCTGGCCGATGCGATGGACGCGGCCGAATCGCTGCTCGATGCGGTTCGGGTTCCACGGCAGGTCGTAGTTGACCATCAGGTGCGCGGCCTGAAGGTTGAGGCCTTCACCTGCGGCGTCGGTGGCCAGGAGGATCTGGCAGTCGCGGTTCTTGGTGAATTCCTCGGTGATCTGGCGTCGCTCGGCGCGGCGGACGCCGCCGTGGATGGCGCGGACGGCGTCGGGCTTGCCGAGAAGGGAGCTGATCTTGCCCTGGAGGTAGTCGAGGGTGTCGCGGTGCTCAGTGAAGACGATGAACTTCCGCGGCCAGCCGTTGTTGTCGGTGACGAGCGCGTTGTCTTGGAGGATGTTCGAGAGCTCGGTCCACTTGCGGTCGGTGCCGGCTTCGCGGACCAGTTGTGCGGTCTTGATCAGGTCGCCGAGTTCGACGAGTTCGGCGTTGAGCTCAGTGACCGTCTGGGCGGCGGTCGCCGCGTCGAGGAGCTCCTCCTCCATCTGCTCCAGCTCCTCGGCGTTGAACTCGTCCTCGTCAATGTCACTGATGTCGACGGTCGGTTCACTGTCTCGGTAGGTGCCGTTCTGGATCTCAAGCTTCTTGCGCTCCAAGCGCTCGGTGCGTCGGACGAGGCTCTTGTAGATCGCCTCTGGGCTCGACGCAAGGCGTCGCTGGAGGACGGTGAGAGCGAAGCCGACAGTGTTCTTGCGCTTTCCACCGATACGCTCGGCTCGGTTCATCCCCTCGCGAACGTAGTGGGTCACGTCCTCGTAGAGCTCGTATTCGAGCGCCGTCAGCTCGTATGGAACCGTCTCTGCGATGCGTTCCGGGAAGAGCTTCTTGCCCTCAAAGGTCAGGAGATCTTCTTTGACCATGCGTCGCATGATGCCGCTCACATCGACACTGTTCTTCTGCTTGCCTTCGAACCGGTCGCGGTCGAGCAAGGTCAAGAAGAGTTGGAAGTCCTCCTCCTTGCCCGAGTGAGGGGTCGCAGTCATCAAGAGCAGGTGGCGGGTGATCTGACCGAGGATCTCGCCGAGCAGGAATCGTTTAGTCTTGCGCAGCTCGCCGCCGAAGTAGTGTGCCCCCATCCGGTGCGCCTCGTCGACAATGATCAGATCCCACTCGGTCTCCTTGAGCTGGTCCTGCAGTTGCTCGTTGCGGGAGAGCTGGTCCATCCGTGCGATCAGCAGTGGGTTGGTCTCGAAGACGTTGAAGTTCGCTTGGGCATCGATGAGCTGGTTGGTCAGAAGGTCGAACCGGAGCCCGAACTTGAAGAAGAGCTCGTCCTGCCACTGCTCGACCAGTCCGCCGGGAGCGATGATCAGGCATTGTTTGACGTCGTCGCGGAGCAGCAACTCCTTGATATAGAGACCGGCCATGATCGTCTTGCCCGCGCCTGGGTCGTCGGCGAGGAGAAACCGGAGCGGGGTCCGGGGCAGGAGCTCGCCGTACACCGCGCGGATCTGGTGCGGCAGCGGCTGAACGTCGCTGGTCGCGACGGCCAGCATTGGGTCGAACAATCCGGCGAGCGAGATGCGCTGAGCCTCGGCGACGAGCTTGAAGTCGCTGGCCGTCGCGTCGAACGCGCGGCCGCCGCTCTGCGCGATGCTCAGATTGTCCTGGTCCTTTCGGAACACAACCTGCTGGCCAAGCCCACCCGAGGCGTTCTTATAGGTGAGCTCAAGTGCATCCGTGCCGTGCCACTGCGCGGCGATTACGGTGATCACCTCAGAGGGGATGAGACCGTCGATCCGTAGACCGGCCTTCAGCTCTTCAAGCCGCACGAATGAACCTCCTGATGGACAGCCCACGAATATTACTCGAGACCGCCGACAGCTTTTGCCACCCCGCCGTATCCGTCTGCAGCCCTTACTAATTTCCTCAGCAGAACGTCACTGAGGTGCAGGCGTTCGCGCTCAGATCCAGCTTGGCCGACACTGTGGCCGCCAGCAAGCAACAGGATCACCGCCCGTGAGAACCTCCGGCCTCAACGCTTCCGCGGATCCGGCACCCAGCCAGCGCCCGCAGCAATCACTCCGGAGTCATCCTGACCGCACCGCTGTGCCTCGGCTTCCCGGCCGGATCTGTTCCCGGTTCGACACGGGCAGCAATAGCAGGCGATGATGACAACATCGGCACGGCAACGACTTTCGACGATCAGGTGTGGAACCATGATCATCACGAAGCTGATGCCGTGCCCGCGCCAGTGACACACCCCGAATCCGCAGGTCGGCCACTCAATTAACGGCCTTGCCAGAGCCCAGGAACCGAAGAGGGACCGAAGGGAGACAACCACATTGGCACATTGGTCTACCGGGTTCATGGACTTCCACGAGGAGATCTACGCCCCACCACCGGGCCCGCCGGAACCGCCGCGCATCAACTGCCTCGAATGCGAGGGTGTGTTCACCACCTCGGATGCGCTACACGAGCATGTCTTCACCAGCCATCCGATCGCCAGCCCGGTTCTGCTTCACCGTGGCGTAGTGTGCGGCAGCGCCACGCTGTTGGTTCAGCGAGCTACCAAACCTGCGGATTGGTCTGTGGTCAACTGTGATTGGACGCGCGTCGACGAGGTGGTGGTCCCACCGGAGCGCCTCGGTGAACACCTTTCCAGGGAAAGCGGTTTCGTCAAGGTCGAGATCGGCAACATGCGCACGAACACGACCTACAAGTTCGACTTCGCGATTGCGGCCGAGCAGGACCTCATAGGTGTCGACAACGTTTTGGAGCAGTTGCTCGACAAGGTTGAGAAAGTCGCGGAGTTCGAGATCACGCCGAAATCGATCAGCAGCGACTTCCTCGACCGAACCGCTCCCTTCGACACCGCACGCAAGTACGCTGAGGGGATCGCGGAGTACCTGTATTGGCTCGCGCACCGCAGGGCCGGGGGCGCATCGGATGTCGCTCTCGATCGTGAGAAGCTGAACCGGTCCGCAGAGCTGCTTCGGCACATGCACCGGCCCGTCGCCCTCGCGGTGACGAGCCTGATCTCCCTATATCACAATCATTTTGAAGAAGCGGCGGACAGAGCGCTGAGTCGAGGGCTGCACGCCGTCGCAGCGCGCCTCGCCCGAATGTTGACAGCGGGAGCGCAGCCGGTGGATCCGGGACGGATCGTCCATGACCTCGCGGACCTTGAGCGACGGCTGATCGACAAGAGGACCCAGGCCCTGATCGACTTGTGCCGCCTGCCGATCGATGCCTCCGCGACCGACGACGTGGCTGGTTTCGACCATATTTACGTCGCCACAGAGTCTTACGACCGTACAAAAGCACATCTGTTTATCGCCGAATACCATCTCGCAACCGGCACCCCCTACACCGAACGACTCATCCGGGCTGCTGGGCAGAATGGTGTTCCCGAACACTGGGTGGAATCCCGCCTCAATCTCATCGGCGACGAAGGATAGATGTGACAGACGACAGCTGCGATCAGGGTGTTCGACAACGTGGGCACAGCTGGAACAGTGCGGCAGACCCCGGTCGACGGAAAGGCTCGAGTCGACGATCCCAGCGACAGGCTCGGGACAGTGCCGACTCGCCCCGACGGACCAACGGTCGCTCTGCCGGACGAATGACAGACGACCAGAACGACGATGCCCGGATCGAACAGGCTCGACCGGAAACTCGGCAGATCCAAGATGATGGCGGAAAACATCCTTTCGTAAAAGGATCCACTCGACTGCGCGGCCGCGCGAAAAGGGCGCAGGCCGGAAAATTCATATCGCGTAGCTCCGAGCAAGCCCCACGAGACGGCGCGACCTATCCCGCTCCGCGCGGCGACGACATGCGCCGCCGGCAACAAGATGGCTTCGCCCGCAACGCCCGTCGCCACAAAGATGGTTCCACGCGTGCCGGCCACCGAACTCCGAGACGCTCGCAGAGGGACGCTGTACAGCAGTCATTCCGCAGCGAAAACGCGCCTCGACGCAATAGCCAGGTCCAGAAAGCAGAGCCGAAGCGGACGATGACGGAGGTAGCGCCCACCATGCCCGACGCTCCTACCAGCGAACCCATCCGGAACGACAAAGCCGCGCAAGTAGTTCCTCCGCCAGAGCTTGCCGCTGCTGCTGAACCATCGAGTTCTCCCGACCAAGCAAAGGCGGGACCGGACAGCGAGATTCCCCCCATGACAGCCGAACTCCCGGCGGGCGACAGCCAGACATCACCCACCCGTCCCGATGAAGAAGCAAACGAGGCAGCGGCAGAGGTCGCCGCTCCTCCAACGGCTGTCTCCTCGCCGGATCGGGAAGCCGGAGAGGCCGACATCGAAGGCGAACCTCGGGCCGAGACCCAGGTCGAGGTCGAGGACGAGGCAGGAGCTCGACCGGGCGACCGGCCGAAGCGCACGACTGTCGAGCACGTCCGCTCGTTCGCGGATTTCCTCCGGTTTCTGGTTGAACTCGAGGGAGAGCTCAAAACGCTCCCTCTCGAAAAGAATTCCCCTGCGCGGAAGGCGCTGTGGGCGTCGGTCGACTTCGACAATTTCGCGGATGTGATCGCCCGCATCGCGGAGCGCGATTTCAAACTATCCACCAGTGTCACCTTGCTGGTCTCGGCCGACAAGTTCGGGCTCGCTGGGAACGCGCGCCGGAACATCAATGAACTCGCCACGCGCATCGTGCTCGGGCACCGCTTGTTCCATACCGATGACACGCTGTGCGAGTCGCTATATCGGTTACTCAGCGGCGATCCGGACGAGGAAGCGCTGTCGCGTGCGCTCGGCCGAGCTCAGTACCTGATCAAGCACGCGATCGACGTCGAGCGCAACCGCAAGCCGGTGCCCAAGGCCAAGATCGCCGCCATGGCGGCTCTCGCCGAAAACGCGGCTCAAGCGGTGGTGCTGATCGCCGCATCCGCGGCGGACTGGAACGTCGCGCGGTGTGTCGAGATCTTCGCGGACAAGCTCTGGGGCGCCGGCGGCCCTGTTCCGGAATCCGCGGCAGCACGCGAAAAACTGGCCACGCTGTCGAAATCCGCACGCGTAACAGCAGCCCTCATTGTCGATTCCACGCGCAATCGACTGCGATCGGCGGAATCCGAGCGAGATCACGCGCGCACGCAGATGCAGGTAGCGCAGAACCAGTGCCGGCGATTGTCCCAAGAACTCGCTGCCGCTCGCGCGCGCAGCACCGAAATCGAGTCGGAGCTGAATAGCCGGATTGCTGCGCTCCAGCAGGAATCCGATGCTCGCCGCAAGGAACGTATGCTTGTGACATCGGATTTCAAGAGGGTGAGAGTCGATACCGCCCGGGTCATCGGACAACAGGTCGAATCGCTCGAAGACGCGCTCGGTGCCCTCGAAAACGGAGACACCGACGTGACCGACGAGTTTGTCAGGCACTCGATCAAACATCTGAAACGTAGTTTGTCAGCACTTCGGTCGGCTGCCGAAGAAGATTTGCAGGGGAAAGCATGACCGTCGTAGGTTTCGACTTCGGCACCACAAATAGTCTTGTCTCGGTCGTCATCGGCGACAACCGTGCGGAGAATCTTGTCGATGAAACGGGTCGGCCGGTGCCGTCGATCGTCAAATACGAGGGGCTCCGGAAAGTGGTCGGGCAGGCCGCCAAGGATGAGCTCGACGCCACCGATCTCGGCATCCACGGCAGTTTCGTGAAATCTCCGAAAACCTACCTCGGTAAAGAGACGATGACCGTCGAAGGGGTCGAGCGCAGTCCGATCGATGTCACCCACGACGTCATCGAGCATGTGCGGAAATGCGCGCTCGCAGTGGCGGAGAAGGAAAATTACCTTTCCGAAATCACCGAGGCTGTGGCCACCATTCCCGTCAATATGAACGGCCGCCAGCGCCGCGATCTGCGGGATGCCTACAATCGCAGCGGAATTCGTGTGGTCCAGTTCGTCCACGAACCTTTCGCTGCACTGTACGGACACTTCCGGCCCCGTATGGGCACCGATTTCGCGCACCGTTTCGATCGCAAGAACATTCTGGTCGTGGACTGGGGTGGCGGCACCCTGGACCTCACCTTGTGCCGACTGGACAGCGGCCGCGTCGTCCAGTTGCAGAATGCCGGCACAAGCGACCTCGGCGGCGATCATTTCGACGCGGCGCTCCGTAATTGGATTGTCGGGCGGGTTGTCAATGATCCGTCCGTGATCGGCTGGGACAGACGTCGGCAGCTTCGTCACAAATGCGAGCAATTGAAGATCAAACTGTCCGAAGTCGAACGAGCGACCCTCTACATCAACAACTTCCACACGGAGAGCGGCGAGCCGCTCAAACAGGTGGTGACACGTGACGATTTGGAGAGTATCGCGAAGCCGATGATCGATCGTGCGATGGACTCCATCACGGCCCTGCTCGATGCGGCCCATCTCAGCGGCTCACAGGTCTCCATGTGCCTGGTTACCGGTGGCATGTCGCAGATGCCGGCGATCGTGTCCCGACTCCGCGAACTCTTCGGCCATCGGGTCGAAGTGTCTTCGAACAGTGCGACTTTGGTAGCCCAGGGTGCGGCGTGGATCGCGCACGACCGGCAGCAGTTGGAGCTGGCGAAGGATATCGAGGTCCGTATTGCCCGCGGCTCCTACTTCCCGCTGCTCAAGGCGGGTACGAGGGTGCCCTTCGAAGGTCAGGAGCTGGTGGACGACAAGTTGAACCTGTATTGCGCGGATCCGCGCGACGGCCACGCGAAGTTCCAGTTCTGCACACCCACCCGCCCCGGGACCGATATCCCGCGGACCGATCCACGTGACGAGTTCGGCGCTCTCCGCCTTAACGTCGATCGCCGAGCGCAACGGCTCTTCGAACGCCTCACCCTCACCACGAAGCTGGACGCCGACGGCGTCGTGCACATCGCGGCGATGTCCCAGCTGAACGGGCATCGCGCGAGCACGGCCTTGTACGACTTGCAGTTCGGGATCTCGCTCGGATCGGTGAAGTCGGACGGAGGCGTCGCCGCCGATCCCGACCCGCCGACACCAGCGGCGGAAGCACTGCACGAAATCGGCAGTGTCGTCCTGCGCTCGAATATCGCCGACAAGAAGGACGAATCCTACGTACCGGGCGATCTGGAATTGCTGTCCAAGCAGTCGGGCTACTTCGATCGGCGGTACGGTAAGGCGTCCCAGATGCAGATCGAAGAACGCCTCTACTACCAGCCGTGTGCACGTTGCAAGCGAATGGTCAACGACCCCGAGTGCCGCTGCGGCTCCCGTCGCTGAGCGGAGGGAACCCCAGCACCACAACCCGGCGCCGCCTCTCGAATCCGCATGCCGCCAGGCAAGACTGTCAGTCGAAGGTCCATTGCTACTGCGGGGGGCTGCTGCAGGGGTGTGACATGACCCCGGTGGTTGGGTCCGGGTGATCTGGCCCCCGCTTGTCGGTCCGGGCTTACGAGAGTTGAGGGCTTGGTTGGATGTCCAGCCACAGCGTCTCATACTCGCTCGGGCTGAGGTGGCCGAGGTAGGAGTGCCGGCGTTCGGTGTTGTAAAAGTTGTCGATCCAGTCGGCCATCGCGATCGTCAATTCAAGGGTTGTCGGCCATTTCCTGGTATTGAGGAGTTCGGTCTGCATCCGCCCCCAAAACGATTCCATCGCTGCATTGTCGAAGTAATCCCCGACAGTCCCGAACGACGGCAGAAGACGATGCCGTCGCAGGTTCTCACCGAACGACCACGACGTGAATTGCGTTCCGTGATCGGCATGCAGTATCAAGCCAGTGCTGGTCGCTCGCAATAGTCTTTTCCGTCTCTCGCTGGGTGTTCGGTGATGTCGGTGCACCACAGCTGGTTCGGGCGAGCAGCGGTGAAGGCGCGGTTCACCAGGTCCGCGGGAGTGCTCACCTTGAGCATCGGGTGACCGCGACGTTTGCGTCTGGGCAGGCCGAACAGCCCACGCTCAGCCATGATTGAGGCGACCAGCTTGTGGTTGACGATCATCTCGCACTCGGCCAGCAACGCGGCCTTGATCCGGCGTTTGCCGTAGGTGCCGCGAGACTGGGTATGAATGCGGGATATCTCGTCCGCGACCACGATTCTGCGAATTGTTCTGGTGGACAACGGCTGCCGCCGCTGTCGCAGAAATGTGGATCTGTGTACACCAGCAGCACGGCAGGCGGCCCGCCCTGAATGTCCGAGCGCGATCAGCCCTTCGACGACCGCGATTCGCATTTTGGGGACACCACCGCCTGCGCATCGAACAATTCGCAGGCGTCGCGGGTGAGTTTCAATTCGGCTTCCAACGCAGCGATCCGTTTGTTCGCTGCGGCCAGTTCATCGGCTTCCACGCTCGGGATACCCTCTCGGACACCCGCATCGATGAGGACCTGCGCCTTCCATCGGAACAAGGTGGCAGGCGAGATCCCTGTCTCGGCCGCGATCTCGGCGACGGGCTCGCCGGCTCGCAGGCGAGCGCACACTTGTGTCAATGCCGACCCAATCCTGGATCTGGCACGCTTTCCGTGATTTCGCGCGCTCGATGGTTCAGTCGCTGAGCAGGATTCGCTTGCGGAGCAGGTCGAGGTTGGCGCGACCGAACATCTGGCGTTTGATCATTTTGATGCGATTGACGTGGCCTTCGACCGCGCCGCTGTTCCATTCCATCGTCAGTCCTGCGGTGGCGGCGTCCTGGTCGCGGCGTAGACCGCGAACGAACGAACGAGTGCAGGGCAGGGTGATCATCGGCGTCGACGGCTTTCATCCAGGCTTCCAGCTCGCTGCCGCGCCGGTGCCGCATCATGTCGGCGAAACTGCGGACATGGTCGGCCAGTTCGCCAATTCAGGGCTGGCGGTGAGGATCGCGTCGAGTTGCCGCTGCTGGTCGGGTGTGAGGCCGGCGGGATCGGTCATCAGCCAGGACGTGGCCCGTCGCACTGTGGGCGGTTTGGGCGGTGTCCGCGCGACCTGGTCGCCGGTGCGGAATTGGTGCAGGTATTTCCGCAGGATCTTGTCACTGCCGCGGTAGCCACGAGCCTTGATCTCGACAAACAGTTGAGTGGCATTAGTGCAGCCCTCGTTCCACCGTTGGTGCAGATAGGGCTTGTAATCCTCGAGAATGCTGCGACGGAACCCGGTCCGGTTGTTGACCAGCAGCTCGTGCGGGCTGGCAGCGCGGGCGAACCGACGGGCGGTGCCGCGAGCCTAACCCAGGTCTGCGGCTATGCGGCGGATGCTGCGGCCCTCGGCGAGCAGTTGATGCACCGCTTCGTAGCGCAGCCGGGTGCGCACGGCGGTCCGGTCGGTCCGCTCGGCCGGCCCCAAAGGCATCGGGGATGGTGCTGGCGTGGTGGCCGGTTGCGGTGACATGGGTTCGGACTCGTCGGCGATGGCGGCCGCGAGGTATCGACGATGGGTGGTGACGGCTCGTTCGACCGCTTCGCCGAGGTTGTGCCACATGTGCCAGCGGTCGGCGACCTGCACGGCGTTCGGGGCGCCCGAGCGGATAGCGTCGGCGTAGGCGCCGCCGCGATCGCGGCATACGATCTCGATACCCGGACGGTCGCGCAGCCACCTCGCCAAGGTCTCGATGGTGCGATCGGGCAGGACCTCGACCGGACGCCGGGTTTGCATGTCGATGAGGATCGTGCCGTAGTGGTGGCCCCGGCGCAGCGCGAAGTCGTCGACGCCGAGCACCGTCGGGACCGGCGCTGCCGGATCGGGTAGCGCTCTGATCTGCCGCAACAGTGTCATCCGGCTCACCGCGGCGGCCAGATGCCGGGTCAACCGCGCACCGGGGCGACCGCCCAAGGCCAGTGCCACAGCGCGCAAGAGCCGCTGCAACACCGTGGTGCGCCGCGCGTGCCGCCCGGACAACTCGGGCACCTGCTCAGCGAAAGTCTTTCTGCCGCAATCAGTGTTGTCGCAGAACAAACGCCGCACCCGCAGCCGGATCATGACCTCGCGCCCGCCCACGGCAGTGTCGGACAACCGCCGCTCGTAACGGCTGTGCACCCGCCTCGACGCCATCGAACACGCCGGACACCCGACCGGACCGTCACCGGTCTCGGCCGTAATCCCGATCACCGGCCCCGTCGCACCGATTCCATCAATCCGCAGCCCGTTCAGGTGCGGGAACAACACCGCCCACGGCCCAACCTCTGAACACCGGGCACATGATCAATCACCATGCCGCTGAACGCAATCCGCCTGGGTCAATCACGGAAAGCGTGCCAGATCCAGGATTGGGGTTCTGGTTCACATTTCGTGATTGACCCAGACCGGGATACGTTGGGCTGCTTGATGGTTGGCGAAGTGGCTGATGCTCTGATCTTGGTGTGTTGACGATCTTGTTTCCACACCTGGACGGTCTGGTGATCGGCGCCGTTCGTGCTGTCGGTTCCACGGTCCGGATCGACGCGGCCACTCCGGACGAGCAGGTGGAATGCCCTGGCTGCGCGACGCCGTCGCACCGCGTCCACAGCCGGTATCGACGGCGATTGTCCGACACCGCGATCTCCGGGCGGGAAGTCGTGATCGCCCTGCGGATCCGCCGGTTGTTCTGCGACAACTCGGACTGCGGGAGAAGAACTTTCGCTGAGCAGGTCCCTCGGCTTGCCGCCCGTTACGCACGGCGGACACTTCTGCTGGAGCAGGTCCTGCGCCCGGTCGCGCTGGCGTTGGGCGGACGGGCCGGTGCCCGGTTGACCGGGCAACTCGCGGCCCAGGTCGGTCGCACGACCTTGCTGCGCCGGATCCGCGCACTGCCGGACCCGAAACGAACGACGCCGCGCGTTCTCGGGGTCGACGACTTCGCCCTGCGCCGTGGGCACCGCTACGGAACGATCCTGATCGACATGAACACCCGCTGCCCGGTCGACGTCCTGACCGACCGCAGCGCTGACACCTTGACCACCTGGCTGCGGGCACATCCGGGCGTCGAGATTGTTTGCCGTGATCGCGCCAGCGCATACGCCGAAGGCGCAACGAAAGGCGCACCCAAGGCGATCCAGGTCGCAGATCGCTGGCACCTCTGGCACAACCTCGGCGAAGCCGTCGAGCGCGCCGTCGCCCGGCATCGGGCCTGCCTCAGCGCAGCGGTCGAGCATCCTGGTGAGCCGTTGCTGCCCGACATCGGCGAGGTCGCCGCAGGCATGAGGCACCGGCCGGTCGACCCCGCGCAACGCCGCGACCGCGTTGCGGTCCGCACCCGGGAACGTTACGCCCAGGTCCACGCACTGCTGGCCGAAGGCGAAACCATCCGGGCTATCGGGATCCGGCTGGGCTTGGCGCGCAACACCGCCCGCCGCTTCGCCCGCGCCCAGTCGCCGGAGGAACTGTTGGTCAACAACGGCACCGGCCACCGCGTCGGCCTGCTCGACGAATTCAAGCCCTACCTGCACCGGCGATGGAACGAGGGCTGCACGAACGCCACCAGGCTGTTCGAGGAAATCCGCGCCCGCGGCTACCGGGGCCGGGGGAGCATGGTCCGCGCCTACCTCCAGCAGTTCCGGGTGACCGCCCACATCCCGGCGCCGCCACCGAAGCCGCCAGCCGCGCGCCGCGTCGCGGCATGGATCATGACCGATCCCGCGGTGTTGGCTCCCGACGACCAGCAGCGCCTCGACGCGATCCTTGCCGCCAGTCCGGAATTGGATTCCCTAGCGGGCCATGTTCGCGCGTTCGCGACCATGATGACCGAACTGAAGGGCAAGCAACTCGAACAATGGATGAGCTGTGTCGATGCCGACGACCATTGCGGATCGTCGGTTTCGGGTCCGACTCCAGATACAAGCGGACCGCTCGAGTCTTCAACTCGTCCCGGTATTTCTTCGGTGCCGCCACGAATGGCTCTTTCCTGGCCCTATCGGACCATGCTCAGAGCCCTCCAAGGAAGCGGGGAACCTCAGCCTGCACTGCGGCACCGTCCATGCCAGGCAGTTGCCACTGCGTCGACTGCTGCACCTGCGCGAACAGGCAGCATGAGCAGGCAACACCGCTGCCATGAAGGTGCTGGACATGCTGATAAGCGCAACGTCGACGCCAGGCGTGAGCCCACCCGGCCGTGGCCGTAGGCGGGAGCCACACCCGTCGCCCTCGCCCGTCGCCCCGAGACCTGTGCTGCCCAGTAGTTGGTGTCGGCACGGCACGAGTCTCGCCCTATCGGACGAGCAGCCCGAAGCCGTTGCCGTCGCGCTCTTTTTGGCCTGCTGCGACCCGCTGCCCGTAGCCGGGCTGCCCGTCGTGAGCCGGTCACCAACCCCAGAGGCGGAAATTCCGGGCAGCCCAACAACGGTGCGAATGACATTCCCTGCGGGCAACCTTCGCGATGGCAGCGGACGCGATGGCAGCGGACACGGATCGGGGCGCGACCGGCAGCTCCGGCACCTCGGCCCCACCATCGCCGAGGAGGGCGCGAGGCAGTCACATTCCGGGACGGTCGCAGCAGTCCGGCTCGGGCCGATGGGTCCCCCTGCCATCGCGGAAAGCACCGGGGGGGGGGTGTCGCCCAATCGCCGCCGGAAAGTCGCGGATAGACCAGACGGTCGCGGCATCCCTCTCACACGAAAATTTCGAGAGAAGCGGACTTCTTACTCCGGGAAAAGGCGTTACCCAGCTGCCCGCCGCGCGAGGACTAAGTGTGCCTGCGCAATCAGCGGAATCTGTCGGTGTTCGCGTCCTCGGCCTCGGCGTAGGCCGCTGCCGCCTTGCGTAGCAGGTCCTGTGCCGCCTGGAGTTCCCCCTGGACTTCCTTCATTCGTTGTTTGATCGAATCCTCGCCGCTACCCTTGCGGGTGAATTTCTCCGCCAACTGGACACCCATCGTGAAACCACCGAAACCGGTTACGGTCTCGACGGTCCGCACGGCATAGCCGAGGTCGTCGATTTCGTCGATGAGATCTTGCAGCCCTTTGATAGCGCGGTCGAGAGCATCGGGCTCGATCTTCAACCTCAGATTGCCTTGCGCCACTTCCTCACCGAGCTGTTCCCAAATGTCCTGTTCCGACATGCGCTGTTCCCCAATCGGTTTCGGTGGTCGCCTACTTCGCGGGAAGGTCCTTGTCGAGCACGCCCGCTATCCGCTTCGCTTCGGCGCAGGCGTCGCCGCCCTGGTGGGCGCTGAGCTTCGGCGCAACCGCGAATTGAACTGGCCCCGTGGGGATGTCGAACACAATCGTGCATCCGTCGGGCTCGTCGTTTTGAAGCAGCTGTGTAGCCGGTCGGCCAGCCACAGTCACCGGCTGCGGGTCGTGGAACAAGGTCGTGTTGTGCACAACTTCCTCGTAGGTATGCGCACTGGTGGAGTAGACGTGCAGCTCGTACCAGCTGTCACTCATCCATCCGCAGATGTCCCAGCCTGGAAACTTGGTCCCGAGCGCGCCGACTTGTTTCCGGCCCGGATTCAGACCGACCGCCGCGACGTCGGTATCGGGGATCGAGCACGGGTCCCACCTGGTGTTGCTTGCGTTCGTGGCCGATGCCGAAGATGTCCCCGCTTTATCCGTGGTGGGCGATACGGGCGAGCCGCTGGTCGTGGACGAGCATCCGGCCAGGAATGCGGCTGCGGCACACGCAGCGGCGATCGGTGTGAGCTTCATGGGTTCCCCTCCGTCGGCGGCATCGGTGCATGAGTCTATGACGTACCGGGGCGGGGCTGCGGTTCCGTGTTGGCGCAACAAGATCGTAAGAAGTTCAGTTCACAGTCAGTTCACGGATACAAGAAAGCCCCGGTCGAAACCGGGGCTGACCTGCCATTTCGTTGGTGCGCGATACTGGGATTGAACCAGTGACCTCTTCCGTGTCAGGGAAGCGCTCTCCCGCTGAGCTAATCGCGCGTGGTTCGCCTACTCAGAGGCGGCGACGGGAATCGAACCCGTGTGCACGGCTTTGCAGGCCGTTGCCTCACCACTCGGCCACACCGCCAACCAAGGCCGGGTTGGCCTTCGAGCGGATGACGGGATTCGAACCCGCGACCCTCACCTTGGCAAGGTGATGCGCTACCAACTGCGCTACATCCGCATGCTGCGTCTCCGGGGCTTTTCGGCCCCTTCCGGCTGCGAGAGAGAACATTAGCCCACAACCCGCGCGCTCAACAAATCGCCTGGTAGATGGGGGTAAAAGTGAATAACACGGATGTGTTTTTCCGGGGTGCAAGTGCACCCCATCGGGGATGACGCTGGTGTGGTGACGAAAGGTGTGGTGTCCTTCCGCGTCGCTGACGACCCCTGACCCCAAAGGGGCATCCGTTCGGTGCGGCGACTGCGGCCGCGCACTCCCCGCCGGCGTCCGTCGCCCGCTGTGGTTGACCGACAGCGGAGTACGGATACTGGACCGGGTGCTGGGTGTCCAACTCGCCGCCTAGCTCGGGGCGGCGGCGCGCAGTTCGGTCGGTCCTCTTTCCGCGCCCCTGTCTCCGCGATGCAAGCAACCGCAACCGCGGCCCGGTCGGACGCGGCACCGCCCAATATCCCGCAGCGCTCACGCCGATAGAGGCATCTACCGCGCGACGATCCGGCTCACACGAGACCTTCTGCGTCCGTTCACGTTCCATCCATCACCGACCGACTGAAACGTCCAGGTCAGGCCCCGATTTGGTGTGACCCCCGGGATGCGTGTTAAGGTTCCTTCTCGTTCGGAACGGCACTCCAGCCGCCCCGAAATCTCCCGGTCCCATAGCTCAGCGGGAGAGCGCTCGCCTCACACGCGAGAGGTCGCTGGTTCGAAACCAGCTGGGACCACTTCGTTTGCGCAGGTCATCCGTGGTTTTCGGCAATCGGGTGTCCATTCGTGCAACTTGCGTGCAATAGCTGGTTTCTCATGCCACTCTCACTTGATGGGGCGCATGGCTTTGTCGATGTCTTCCGCGGCAATGCGGACCTGACCGCGAAATCTGTATGCCGGTAGCTGGCCGTCCGCGATCATTCGACGGATGGTGTCTCGATTGACGCTGGCGCGTTGAGCTGCTTCGGCGATGGAGACATAGCGGCTCAGGGGAGTCGAAGAGGTTGCTGCGTGGGATCGCGAAATCCTTAGCGTCTCGTCTCCCCACTCCACCGACTACGAGGTCTTCCTGATGTCGCGTATGGTCGAGGCGCACGACCGGGGCGCCGGCACCGAAGCGGCCGTCGTGGCCGGGGTCTCCCGCACCGGCAGGATCATCACGGCGGCGGCCACCCTGTTCATCATCGTCACCGGCGCGGCAGCGCTGTCGCAGGTCGCGCTGATCAAGGTAGCGGCGCTGGGCATGGCCTCGGCGATCCTGATCGACGCGACCGTCGTGCGGATGCTGCTTGTGCCCGCCCTCGTCAAGTTGATGGGTCCGGCGAACTGGTGGACTCCGTTCCGTCGCCCGCGGACCCGACCGCCGGGCGAGCATCTCGACCGCCGGTCGCAGAAGGCGCCGAGCGGTCTGTGACCGTCGACGCATACAGAGCCCCCTGCTACTATTGCAACTATTACAAAAACTGACAGGGGGAGCACACATGTCGAGTCGGGTCAGCCAGAAATCCGCCGGGCCGGACCGGCCGTTCCGCAGGCAACCGTTCGCTCACCTACCGGAACAGCCGGCCCGGGTGCATCCCTACTACATGTCCGAGGCGCACGAGGCGGCCATGGAATCCGCAGCGCTCGGAACGCTGCGGATCCATTATCGAACCTACGGCGACGGAGAGCCGCTGTTGCTGGTCCACGGCTTGATGACCAGCAGTTATTCGTGGCGTTATGTGCTCGACGGATTGGGGGCGCACTATCGGCTGATCATTCCGGATCTTCCTGGCGCCGGCCGTAGTTCGGGGCCGTCGAGGCGGTTGTCGGTGGCGCGGCTGGGCTCGTGGCTGGGCGAGTTCCAGGAGGCGATCGGCGTGCGTGGTTGTGCTGTAATGGGCAATTCCCTCGGTGGTTATCTGGTGCTGTCGCACGCTTTGGCCGACCCGGGGGCGTATTCCCGGGTCGTCGCGATCCATCCGCCGGCCTTCCCCGAGGCGAGACTGCACGCGATGCGGGCCGCGTTGTCCCTGCCGGGTGCCGGACGCGTGTTCGGGTCGTGGGTCCGGCGCGATACCGCGCGCTGGGCGCACCGAACCGTGCACTACTACGACGACACTCTCAAGTCGCTCGAGGAGATGCGGGAGTACGGCGACCCGTTGAAGTCGGCCGACGGTACCCGCGCGTTCGTGAGTTATCTGCGAGACGTGATGAGGCCCAGCGATTTCGCCGAATTCGTGGACGAGCTGAGATGGCGCGGGACCGAGGGTAGGTCGTTCCCGGTACCGCTGCAACTGCTGTATGCCCGCCAAGATCCGATGGTCGATCCCTCGGTCGGCGAAAGGCTCGCCGCGCTCATCCCGGATGCGCGCCTGGACTGGGTGGAACGATCCTCGCACTTCGTTCAGGTCGACAGCCCGGCCGAAACGGTCGCGTGCGTTCTGCGATTCCTGGATCTCGACGGTCCCCGATAGGGTGCGTTCACCACCACGGCGTGGGAACGATCGTGTCCCAGCGCGACTGTGCCTCGAGTTGCGCGGCGACGCTGACCAGCATCCGTTCCGAGCAGGCGGGCCTGAGCAGTTGAGCCCCGAAGGGCAGGCCCGCGGCGGTGAAGCCGGCCGGGAATCCCACGGCGGGCCAGCCGAGGACGTTCCACGGGAAGGTGTACTGGATCGTCCCCAGGACGATGCGGTCGGTCTCGGCCATGCTCAGCCCGTCGACCACGCCGATCGGCGGGGGCGGCTGCGCGGTGGTCGGGCTCAGTACGAGGTCGAAGCGGGAGAAGATCCGGCCCACACGGTGGCGCAGCAGAGGTTCCACCGCCCGTGCCGAACGGCAGGCCGGACCCGATAGCGCAGCTCCCCAGCGCGCTTTCGCCGTCGTTCGTGGATCGACCTGTGCGGCGGGCAGTGCCCGAAGACGTTGCCGGACACCGGGAACGATGCGCGCCACCATCGACAGTGTCAGTAGGGGGCCGAAGGTCGGCTCGGCGAGTTCGACGCTGTGGCCGAGGCCGCATAACCGATCGGCCACCCGCCGGATACCGGCCTCCACGTCCGGATGCAAGCCGACGGCGGCCCCGGTGAACGCGGGGCGTAGAGACAGTGCGATCCGGAGCCGGCCGGGATCGGCGCCGACGGCGTCGGACAGCGAGGCCGGCGGTAACCCCGCCGATCCCGCGGTGAGCGGGCGGGCGATCACATCGAACAGCAGCGCTGCGTCGCCGACCGTGCGCGCGAGTGGTCCGAACACCGTCAAACCGTTGAACGGTTCCCGAGCGGGGTCGGTGGGAACACGCCCGCGCTGCGGCTTGATCCCGACGAGGTTGGTCCACGACACCGGTATGCGGATCGACCCGCCGCCGTCGGAGCCGATGGCCGCCGGCACCAGTCCGGCGGCGACCGCGGCCGCACTGCCGCCGGACGACCCGCCCGGCGTATGCGCGCGGTTCCACGGGTTGACCGTGTAGCCGAATGCCGGCGCACTCGTGAACGGCCACTGCCCGAGTTCGGGGGTGTTGGTTTTGCCGACGATCACCGCACCCGCCGCGCGGAGGCGCCGGACCACCTCCGAATCCTGAGTCTCCGGCGCGAAGGTGCCGCCGCACCCGAAGGAGGTCGGTGAACCGGCGACGTCCACGTCGTCCTTGACCGCGATCGGGACTCCGAGCAGGGGGCGACGTTCGCCTGCGGACAGGCGCTGGTCGGCCTCCCACGCCTCGGCCGTGGCGGGCTCACGGCGGATGAGACGAAAGGCGTTGAGGCTGTTCCGACTTGCCTCGATGCGGTCGAGCGCCACGGCGACCGCGTCGCGTGAGCTGATCGAACCGCAGGCCAGGTCGGCGGCCAGTGCGCGCAGTCCGCCGGAGGCCCCGCCCCGTTCGCCGCTGCTCACGAGACGGTCTGCGACGAGGCATCGGGCTGCGGATGCGCGGGAGCGAAAGCGCGAACACGCGTGGCCGTCATCGACTTTCGTCGCGGTTCGCGCCGGCGAGGCATCACCGGGTGGGCCGACGTAGGGCTCACGGACAGTACCGTGACGTGCGAACGGCGCGCGATCTCGTCGGACAGGGTGCCCAGCAGTCGGGTGATCGGCGAACTGGGGCCACGACCGGTGATGACGACGAGGTCGGCCTGCGCATCGGCTACAACGGCCAACAGTGCCTCGACCCGCGTACCGGGTACTGCCCGACTGACGACGTCGGTCGCGCCCCAGGCGCGTGCCTCTTGCGCTGCTACTGCGAGGGTTTCGTCGGCAGATGCCGCGCCGCGGACGAGATGGGCCTCGCGTTTGAGGACATCTGCCGCCGCGTCGACATCGTTTCCCCGTAGGTGGCCGTAGGAGCAGACGAGGACCAACCGTGAGCCTGCAGCGGAGGCGAAGCCGGCTGCGGCATGCACCGCGACGCGGGAAGCTTCGGAGCCGTCTGCATCGACGACGATCGTGCGGTATCGATTCATTCGACTGCTCCTGGAGCCGTCCGATGGAGGGGCCGGGGGCGCCGACCCTACTTCCGGTCGGCGAATGAGATCACATCCCCTGTGTTGCAATGGTTTTCGAACTTGTGATCATTGCAAAATCTCAAGGGGTAGACTAGCAACCCGCCCCAGTTATTGCAAGAGATGCAAAAAGGTGTGATGTGGACGTTCGGAAGAAGCGCACGATCGAAGCACTGCTGCGTGCTGCGGAGGAGACCTTCCGTGGGCGGACCATGGACAGCTGGACCCTCGAGGAAGTCGCCGACCGCGCCGGCGTGGCGGTCGGATCCATCTACAACCATTTCGGTTCGAAGGCAGGCCTGCTCGCGGCTGTTGTGGAGCGAGCCCTCGAGGCCGACCGGGAATTCATGAACCTGGCCTTCACACCGGATCGCACCCCAGCCGAGCAGGTGTATGCCGCCGCCGAGCAGTATCTCCAGTTCTACCTGGAGTATCCGGAATACTTCCGGATGCTCGCTTCCCCAGCCGATCCGGGACAATATCCTGCCGGTCGGGAGCTGGCCGAACGCATGGCATGCCAGATCAAGCAGCAGAACGATCGGCTCGTCGGTGCCATCCAGGTCGGGATCGACGCGGGCATCGCACGCCCGGTGGACGCCGAAAAGGTCGCCGTCGCCTTGCTCGCCGCATGGAACGGGATCATCAGCCTGAATTGGCGACCCGACAGTCTGCGTCGCGATGAACCCGAGCTGAGGAAACTGCTCGAGGCCGTAGTGGACGTGATCGCTCACGGCCTGTTGAAATAAGGCGCCCTGCGCCGCATCGAAGGCGCCGTCGGAGATGATCACTGCAGCTCTGATGCCGCGATAAGACCTCGGCCGCCACGAATCCTTGGACCTACAAGGTCCCGGCCTCCGCGAGCAACGTCGGCCCGGCGGACGAGAATACGACAAGATCAAGCCGTCGGATGTGGATCTCCGGGCGTACTGCACGCACACGCGCATCCCGCGCCGCACCTCCCTGAGATCCCGTACATCCACGCGGAACCCGAGACAGCGGTGGCGGCATGGGTCGAAACCCGCTGGAAGGGCGAGGGAGTGATCAGTCATGACGCGAAGCCGCTGCTGCGGGCCGGACTCGGCGCTCTGGGGGTCGTTGCGCAGTTCCTGGATGCGAATTACACGCCTGCCAAGCCGCGGCCACGGCCGGACCGTTCTGTACCGCCTGTCGTGGACTACGCGGCTACCACAGGCTTGCGCGACTTGCTCCGCCAAGCAGGAGTGATCGACAACCGGCTGGCGCTCGCCACGGCAGGTGGCCGCACGTCCGTCCTGACAAGGGAAGCCACCCTGGTCGGCATTCACATCCGGCAGCACACTCCGAGACGGAACAACGGCCGGAAAGCACCGAGTCAGTTGGTGATCCGCAGGCCGTCCCGCAGATCGCGCGTCGTCCCCGCATTTCCCTGGGCAGCAGCGGCCGTCTGTGGCAAGGGACAGTGGTAGCCAAGGCGCAAGCGCAGCAGAGCACTATCTCGCGTTCGAGGCTGGCGGTGACACGCTCGAAATTTCTGGCGTCCTTGGCAACTTGTCTGTTGGTGGTCGCCGGGCCTCCTCGTCCACACGCAAAGCCCGCCAATGTAC
>NZ_JADKYP010000160.1 GCF_015354405.1 Nocardia sp. BSTN01
ATGGACGTGGAAGACCTCCTGCCCGGCCGTAACACCGTCTGCGAGAAAGAGATTCACCCCGTCGCAGCGCACCTCGGACTCCCGCAGCGCGGCCGCCAGACGCTGCGCGACCTGAAAGAGCTTGCCGCCGATCGCCGGATCGAGTTCGGCCAGGCTGCGCGCCGGCACCTTCGGAATCACCAGCAGATGACCGGGCGTCATGGGACGGATGTCCATGAAGGCGAGAACGTCGTCGTCCTCGTAGACCTTGGACGAGGGCGCCCGCCCGGCGACGATATCGGCGAAAATCGTATAGGGGTCCATATCCGGCAACCATAGTCGGCGATTTCGCCTGCGCCGCCGCACCATTCGCACGGCGCCGAGCACGCGCGACACCACCGCGCGCACGGCGGCGCCGCGCGGATTCGGTGCCGCGACGATCGGGCCGGTGGCGGTTACAGAATCGGCGAGGGGGTGTAGCGGGCGGCCTCGGGATTCGCGTCGATCAGCTTCTGCACCTGCGCCACCACATCGCTCACCTGCGCCTCGGCGGCGCCGATGAACGCCGTCCGATCCGCCAGGGCGGCCTCCAGTCCGGCGCGGTCCAGCGGCATCCGGTCGTCGGCCGCGAGGCGGTCCAGCAGGTCCGGTTCGCGACCCTGCTCCCTCATGGCCAGGGCGACCGCGACCGCGTGCTCCTTGATCACCTCGTGCGCACTCTCGCGCCCGACCCCGGCCCGTACGGCCGCCATCAGGATGCGGGTGGTGGCCAGGAAGGGCAGGTAACGGTTGAGCTCACGCTCGATCACGGCCGGGTAGGCGCCGAATTCGCCGAGGACGGTCAGGAAGGTTTCCATCATGCCGTCGATGGCGAAGAAGGCGTCCGGCAGTGCGGCCCGGCGCACCACGGAACAGAACACATCGCCCTCGTTCCACTGCGCACCCGCCAGTTCGGCCGCCATCGAGCCGTAGCCGCGCAGCACCAC
>NZ_JADKYP010000161.1 GCF_015354405.1 Nocardia sp. BSTN01
CCGGCCGCGGCGACGCGGCCCATGGATCCGGCCATGCGATGACGGTTGATCGTGTGCACGAAGCGTCTCGAGCGAAACTGAGAGCCGCGGTCGCTGTGCACAACACAGCCCGCCACATCACCGCGGCGGGCGACGGCATTGTTCAGCGCGGTCACCGCCAGGCGAGACTTCATCCGCGAATCGATGGAATAGCCGACGATCCGGTTGGAGAACACGTCTTTGACCGCACACAGGTACAGCTTGCCTTCACCGGTACGATGTTCGGTAATGTCGGTGAGCCACAAGAGGTTTGGTCGATCAGCGGTAAAGTTCCGCTGCACCAGATCATCGTGGACAGGCGGTCCCGGTTTGCCGTTCTTGCCGCGCCGGGGTTTGCCGAACGCACTCCACCATCGGTTGGTCGAGCAGATCCGCCACGCGGTGCGCTCGGCCATCGCCTCGCCGGCTTCACGGGCCTCGTCAGCGAGGAACCGGTACCCGAACTCGGGGTCGTCGCGGTGCGCGTCGAACAGTGCGTTGGCCCGATATGCCTGCGCGATCTCACCGGCGGTGACCGGTTCGGCAAGCCATCGGTAGTAGGGCTGGCGAGCGAGCTCCAACACCCGGCACGTCACCGCCACGGGAATACCTTCGGCGGCAAGCTCTTTCACGAGCGGGTAGATCCTTTTCCCGGTAACTGCGCTTGCGACAGATACGCCGCAGCGCGGCGCAGCACTTCGTTTTCCTGCTCCAGCAGCCGGATACGGCGCCGAGCATCACGCAACTCGGCCGACTCCGTTCGTGTCGGTCCCGGCTTGTTCCCATCGTCGATGTCGGCTTGGCGCATCCATTTCGACAACGTCATCGGATGGATCCCGAAATCGGCCGCGATCTGATCCAGCGTGACTCCCTCGTCACGATTGCGGGCGACCCGGACCACGTCGTCGCGGAACTCCTTCGGATACGGCTTGGGCACAGTGA
>NZ_JADKYP010000162.1 GCF_015354405.1 Nocardia sp. BSTN01
TATCGTCCCGAACGCCGGTCCGGTCGCGGGTGGGACGACGGTCGTGCTGACCGGAACGAATCTGACGGGTGCGACCGCGGTGAGTTTCGGTGGTACACCGGCCACTTCGTTCACGATCGACTCCGATACCCAGATCACCGCCGTCGCCCCCGCTGAGTCGGCTGGAACGGTCACGGTCACCGTCACCACAGCCGGTGGCATCAGCAATGGTGTCTCCTTCACCTATGTCGCGGAGCCGACACTGACCACTATCGCCCCGGACGCCGGTCCGGTGGCGGGTGGGACGACCGTTGTGCTGACCGGGACGAATCTGACGGGTGCGACCGGGGTGAGTTTCGGTGGCACACCAGCGAGTTCGTTCACGATCGACTCCGCCACGCAGATCACTGCGGTCGCTCCCGCAGGTGCGGCGGGAACGGTGTCGGTCACTGTCACCACCGCGGGAGGAACAAGCAACGGGGTGTCCTACACCTACGTCGCGGTGCCCACGCTGAGCTCCATCGCGCCCAACGCCGGCCCGGTGACGGGTGGGACCACGGTGGTGCTGACCGGGACAGCTTTGACCGGTGCGACGGCGGTGGATTTCGGTGCCACACCAGCGACGTCGTTCGCCGTCGACTCCGCCACGCAGATCACGGCGGTCGCTCCCGCCGGGTCGGCCGGGACGGTATCGGTCACCGTCACCACCGTGGGTGGCACAAGCAACGGTGTCTCCTACACCTACGCGGCGGTGCCCACGCTGACCACCGTGGCGCCGAACGCCGGACCGGTGACGGGTGGCACGACGGTCGTGCTGACCGGAACGAATCTGACCGGTGCGACCGCGGTGAATTTCGGTGCTACACCGGCGACCTCGTTCACTGTCGACTCCGCCACGCAGATCACCGCCGTCACCCCAGCAGACGCGGCCGGAACAGTCACAGTCACCGTCACCACCGCG
>NZ_JADKYP010000163.1 GCF_015354405.1 Nocardia sp. BSTN01
GATGTGGTTCCTCAACCGCTTCGACACCGATTCGGCGACCAACAACATTCCGGCCGCGGTGCGGCTGACCGGCGAACTCGATATCGACGCGCTGCGGACCGCGATCGCGGACGTGGTGGCCCGGCACGAATCGCTGCGCACGATCTACCCCTCCCACGAGGGCTTGGCCTACCAGCAGATCCTGCCCGCGACCCGGGCCGTGCCCGAGCTGGACGTGGTCGATACGACCGAGGCGGATCTGCCGGCCGCGCTGACCGAATTCGTCGGCCGCGGTTTCGATGTCACCGCCGTGCCGCCGACCCGGTTGCGGCTGTACCGCCTCGGCGACGCCGACCATGTGCTGGTCGTGGTGGTCCACCACATCGCCACCGACGGTTTCTCGATGACCCCGCTGGTGCGCGATCTGATGACCGCCTACCTGGCTCGCACCGCGGGATCGGAGCCCGGCTGGGCGCCGCTGCCCGTGCAGTACGCGGATTACGCACTGTGGCAACGGGAATCGCTGGGCTCGGAGGACGATCCGCGGTCGGTCATCTCCGAACAACTCGGGTACTGGCACAACGCGCTCAACGGCCTGCCCGACGAACTGCGGCTGTCGACGCGTCCGCGGCCGGCTGTCGCCGGCTACGAGGCCGGAACCTACCGGTTCCGGCTGCCGGGTGAGCTGGTCGACGGGCTGAGCCGGGTCGCGCAGGGACAGCACAGCACGCTGTTCATGGTGGTGCACGGCGCCTTCGCCGCGCTGCTGGCGCGGTTGAGCGGTACCGACGACATCGCCGTGGGTATTCCGGTCGCCGGTCGTGGTGAGCGAGCCCTCGACGACCTGATCGGCATGTTCGTCAATACCCTGGTGCTGCGTGCCCAGGTCGACTCGGGCGCGCGGTTCACCGAACTGCTGGCCCAGGTCCGCGAGCGCGACCTGTCGGCCTTCGCC
>NZ_JADKYP010000164.1 GCF_015354405.1 Nocardia sp. BSTN01
GTCGAAGAACACGGCCTCGACAGTGCGACCGTCAGTGATCATTTCCAGCCGTGGCGGCACAAGGGTGGTCATGCTCCGTTCTCGCTGGCCTGGATGACCGCGGTCGGTGAGCGGACCTCGCGCATCCAGCTCGGCACCTCGGTGCTGACGCCGACCTTCCGCTACAACCCCGCGGTGATCGCCCAGGCTTTCGCGACCCTGGGGGTGTTGTATCCGGAGCGGATCATGCTGGGTGTGGGCACCGGGGAGGCGCTCAACGAGATCGCGACCGGGTACAAGGGCCAGTGGCCGGAGTTCAAGGAGCGTTTCGCCCGGTTGCGCGAGTCGGTCGATCTGATGCGCGCGTTGTGGAGCGGTGATCGGGTCGACTTCGAGGGTCGGTACTACACCACGGTGGGTGCGTCGATCTACGACGTGCCGCCGGCCGGGATCCCGGTCTATATCGCCGCGGGTGGTCCGGTGGTGGCTCGGTACGCGGGCCGGTCCGGTGACGGTTTCATCTGTACGTCGGGTAAGGGGATGGATCTCTACACCGAGAAGTTGATGCCGGCGGTGACCGAGGGCGCGGAGAAGGTCGGGCGCACGCTCGGCGATATCGATCGGATGATCGAGATCAAGATCTCCTATGACACCGATCCTGATCTGGCGCTGGAGAATACGCGGTTCTGGGCGCCGTTGTCGCTGACCGCCGAGCAGAAGCATTCGATCACCGATCCGATCGAGATGGAGGCGGCGGCGGACGCGTTGCCGATCGAGCAGATCGCCAAGCGCTGGATCGTGGCCAGCGATCCGGATCAGGCCGTCGAGCAGATCAAGCCCTACGTCGATGCCGGGTTGAATCACCTGGTCTTCCATGCCCCCGGCCACGACCAGCGCCGCTTCCTGGACCTGTTCGCCCGCGACCTGGCGCC
>NZ_JADKYP010000165.1 GCF_015354405.1 Nocardia sp. BSTN01
GCTCACGGCCCTCGGCGTGCGCCTGTGAGGCGTGACCGTTGGTCGCTGCGTTTTCGACGTTCTCGCTCGCCGAATCGGTCACGACTCGGTGAAGAGCCGGTAGAGGACGTACAGCCCGAACCAGGCGATCAGCACGGAGCAGATGACCAGCAGAATCTCGAAGGTTAAGACCACATATCGGAGTTTAACGACCCGCTCGGCGAAGACGAAAACGGCCCCGGGAAAACGTATCCCGGGGCCGTTCGCGTGCGATGAGCGCAGTTTTCCGGCGCCTGCCGGCGACGCTCCGCGTCGGTGTTACTTGGCGACGCTCACGTCGACGTTGTGGACGCCCGCCCCTTCGGGGCTGACCTTGGCCGAACCGTTGCCGGCCGACGACAGGGCCCGGACGGTCCAGGTGCCGGGCGCGGCGAAGAAGCGGAAATCACCGGTGCCGGAGGCCACGACCTCGGCGGTGAACTCGTCGCTCGAGTCCAGCAGGCGGACGAAGGCGCCGCCTACCGGGTTACCGTCCGCATCGAGGACGCGTCCGGTGAGGACGGTCTCCTTCTCGGTGTCGACATTGGCCGGAAGGGCCTGACCCTGGGTAGGTGCTGCACACATATCTATTTACGCTCCCAACTCGATCGGTACACCGACGAGGGAGCCGTATTCGGTCCAGCTCCCGTCGTAGTTCTTGACGTTCTTGTGGCCCAGCAGCTCCTGCAGCACGAACCAGGTGTGCGACGAACGCTCACCGATGCGGCACAGGGCGATGGTCTCCTTCTCGCCGTCGAGGCCCGCTTCCTTGTACAGGGCAGCCAGTTCCTCGTCGGACTTGAAGGTGCCGTCCTCGTTCGCGGCCTTGCTCCACGGCACGTTGATGGAGCCGGGGAT
>NZ_JADKYP010000166.1 GCF_015354405.1 Nocardia sp. BSTN01
TCCGGCTGCTGGGTCGGGTGCGGGTGTGGTGTCGGGGCCGGGTTCGCCCGCGGTATCGGTGGCGCCGGGTTCGGCGCAAGCACCCCCCGCCGCGGGCGCTGCCGCACCACCACCGGCACCGGCCACCGACCGGGCGAGCCTGGAACCCGAACGCGAGCCGAGCCTGATCCCCGGCATCGACGACCAAACCCTGGCCCAGCTCGCGCCCACCGCCATGATGGGCGGCGCCATGGCACTGTCCATGCTGCCCATGCTCGCCTCCGCCCTGTCCGGACTCGCCGGCGGCAACGGCGGCGCCGGTAGTGGTGGTGGAAACGGTTCCGGCGCAACCACAACCGGCGACAGCACCGGCGACGGCAGCGACGCCGGCCTGTCCCCCCAAGCCCAGAAAGCCATCGCCGCACTCAAAAAACTCGCCGCCGCCTACGGCGACGAAAACAGCGACGACCCCGACGTCCGGAAACTCCGCAAAGAACTCGGCACCACCACCGGCGGCACCGGCGGCACCGGCACCACCGCAGGCGCGGTCAAAGCCCGCCAACTGTTCCAACGCAACGCCGCCACCGCCTTCAACACCCTCGACAACGACCTCTACAACTACATCTACTCCCACGCCGGCAAACACAAAGTCGACAAAACCGCCGTCCGCCAACTCCTGCGCGACGTCGACGCCGCCCTCGCCGAACTAGGACCCACCGCCTACACCAAAGCCGGACAACAAAAAGTCCACCAAATCCTCACCATCGCCCTCAAAAAAGCCCAAGCCATCGTCTCCGGCGGCAACACCAACTCCACCGAAACCGCCACCGAAATCGAACGACTCACCAACCAATACCTCTACAACATCTACGGCAAAAAATACCCG
>NZ_JADKYP010000167.1 GCF_015354405.1 Nocardia sp. BSTN01
ACCGCAACCGTGCAGGTCACGGCTATGATGCTAACGCACACTGAGCGTTCATCAACAGTAGCCGTCAACACCTGCACGGTTTTTTGCTTTCACCGAGAGGTCGCGAGCAACCGTCGAGAGGTGTCGAACGGGCATCGAGCGGAGCTTTCGAACATGTCGAGTTTACGCATCTCGACCCGCCGCGACGGGTCTACCTACACGCAGATCCTCTTCCGCGAGTTCGACCCATCGAAGGGGCGGAAGGTGCAGTCGAGCCTGACGTTCGACGACCACGCCGCCGCCGTGCGGTGGCAGAAGATCCTCGACAAGAACGGGCCCGAGCGGACTCGGGAGCTACTCACCGCCGAGGAAGGCGCGCGCGTCGAGAAGGCCGTGACCCTGCTGACATTCGCACCCACCTACATCGATGGCCTCACTGGCGCGTCGGATGCGCAGAAGAAGCGCTACCGGGCGTACATGCGCAACGATTTCGGGCCCCTATTCGGCGATCTGCCGCTCTCGGCGCTGTGTGCTGCGGACCAGGACCGCAACACCCCGATTCAGGACTGGATATCCGATCTGGAGGGCGACGGCGTCGCGGCGAAGACGATCGCCAACAAACACGGGTTCCTGTCCGGGTGCTTGAAGGTGGCGCAGCGCCGCGGGCTCATCCCGTTCAACCCCTGCGAGGACTCGAAGCTGCCCAAACGGAATTTCGAGCCGTGCTTCCTCGAGCACGACGAATACGAGCTGCTGCTCGACATGACTCCGGAACGATGGCAGTCGGCGGTGCGGTTCCTCACGCTGTCGTGCATGCGCTGGTCGGAGTTCACCGCGCTGCCAGTGGGCGCGTTGAAGCCCGACCCCGACCA
>NZ_JADKYP010000168.1 GCF_015354405.1 Nocardia sp. BSTN01
TGTCGGTGACGATCCGCTCGATTCGTGTGATGCCGTGCGCGGCGAAGAACGCCCTGGCTCGGAACACGAAACCGATTGCTGTGACAGCTTTCTCGTCAGGCAGTGCCTCGGTGTAGGCCAGCCGGGAGAAGCCATCGACAGCTGAGTGCAGGAACACGTAACCAGGCCGGGTGCGCCGGTTCACCGCGCGGGTGGCTTTGTGCTGGGCCGATCCCTTGCCGTGGACACGCCAGCCACCGCCATCGGGGATGTGGCCGACCTTCTTGATATCGACGTGCACCATATGCCCGGGCCGGCGAGCGGCGATCCGGCGCGTTGCCCGATTCGGCTCACCGGCCGGGTCCAGAAACCGGCGCCGGTTCAGCCCGAGCCGCGCCAGATGCCGACCCACGGTCCGCACAGACACGGCTGTGCCCTCGGCCGTCAGCTCGACGGCGATCCGGCGAGCGGACCACTTGCGGGTCCGCCGCAACACCTCGATCCGGTTCACAACAGCCACCGACTTGGCGGCCGGTGACCGGTGCGGGACGCTGGACCGGTCGAGTAGCCCTACTTCGCCGTACCGGCGAAATCTGTTGACCCACTTCGACGCACACTGACGTGAGATTCCCATTTCCGCGGCGACGTGCGCGATCGGACGGGACTGGCAGCGCAGGACGAGCCGGTGGCGACCCTCGACGGTCAGCGGGGCATTACGGTGAGACACGGCGGTTCTTTCGGGTCGAGCGGACGGAGGATTGGCGTTTTCCATCCTGCCGCCGAAAGAACCGCCCCCATCAACTCACCCCATACCCCGCGTCACCAACGTCACGACCCACAACA
>NZ_JADKYP010000169.1 GCF_015354405.1 Nocardia sp. BSTN01
AGGGGCTCCAGATTTCCCATACGGAGACGTCGAAGGCGAGTGAATGACATTGCGCCCACACCTGTTCGGAGGTGGGTATGGGGCCGGTGTTCAGGTTTGTCAGTAGTTGGGTGATGTTGTGGTGGGTGGTGGCCACGCCTTTGGGTGTCCCGGTGGTGCCGGAGGTGTAGATGAGGTAGGCGATGTTCTCGGGGCTGGGTGCGGGTAGTGGCGTGCTGGGCTGGGTGTCGAGTGCGGGGTCGTTGATGTCGATGACGGTGACGTCGATCCCGTCGAGCCGTCCGGCCAGGTCGGCGGTGGTGATCACGGCCGCGGGTGTGGCGTCGATGAGCATGAATTCGATTCGTGCCCTTGGATGTTCGGGATCGATGGGTAGGTAGGCCGCCCCGGTTTCGAGTACCGCGGTGAGTGCGGCGATCGCGTGGGCCGAGCGTTCCATCAGTATCCCGACCACGGATCCGGGACCCACGCCGTGGCCGATCAGCAGGTGTGCGAGGCGGTTCGCGGTCTGGTCGAGTTGCTGGTAGGTCCAGGAGTCCTCGCCGCAGGTGAGTGCTGTCGCGTTGGGGGTGCGGGCGACCTGTGCGGCGAACAGTGCCGGCACGGACATCGCCGGCGGTGTCTGCGTGTGCAGGGCCGCGCGGTTGCTGCTCTCGTCCAGCCGGCTGTGTTCGGTGTGGTCGAGCAGGTCCACTGATGACAGCGGTTGTTCGGCGCTGGTGGTTATCGCCACCAGTACGCGTTCCAGCCGGTGGATGAGTGTGTCGATGGTGGTTTTATCGAAGATG
>NZ_JADKYP010000017.1 GCF_015354405.1 Nocardia sp. BSTN01
TCGCGGCGTTCCTTGGCGAACCACTGCCGGATCTTGGCCTTCGCCCGCGGCGACACCACGAAGTTCTGCCAGTCCCGGCTCGGACCGGCGTTCTGAGCCTTCGAGGTGAAGATCTCGACGACCTCACCGTTCTCCAGCTGCCGTTCCAGCGCCACCAACCGGCCGTTGACCCGCGCGCCGATGCAGCGGTGGCCGACCTCGGTATGGACGGCGTAGGCGAAGTCGACCGGAGTCGACTCCTGCGGCAGCGTGATCACATCGCCCTTCGGCGTGAACACGAAGATCTCCGGGGATTTCAGGTCGAACCGCAGCGACTCCAGGAACTCCGCGGGGTCCGCGGCCTCCCGCTGCCAGTCCAGCAGCTGCCGCATCCAGGCCATATCGTCGACCTCGGCGGCGTCGCCGGAATGTTTACCCTTGGTCTCCTTGTAGCGCCAGTGCGCGGCGATGCCGAATTCGGCGGTGCGGTGCATGTCCTGGGTGCGGATCTGCACCTCCAGTGGTTTGCCGTCCGGGCCTACCACCGTGGTGTGCAGCGACTGGTACACGCCGTAGCGCGGCTGCGCGATGTAGTCCTTGAACCGCCCCGCCATCGGCTGCCACAGCGAATGCACCACACCGACCGCGGCGTAGCAATCCCGCACCTCGTCGCACAGGATCCGGATGCCGACCAGGTCGTGGATGTCGTCGAAATCCTTACCCTTGACGATCATCTTCTGATAGATCGACCAGTAATGCTTGGGCCGGCCCTCGACGATCGCGTTGATCCGGCTCGCCGCCAAGGTGTTCACGATCTCGGCTCGCACCCGCGCCAGATAGGTGTCGCGAGACGGGGCGCGGTCGGCCACCAGCCGCACGATCTCGTCGTACTTCTTCGGGTGCAGGATCGCGAACGCCAGATCCTCGAGCTCCCATTTGACCGTGGCCATACCGAGTCGATGCGCCAGTGGCGCAATGACTTCCAGCGTCTCGCGCGCCTTCTTCGCCTGCTTCTCCGGCGGCAGGAAGCGCATCGTGCGCATATTGTGCAGCCGGTCGGCGACCTTGATCACCAGCACCCTCGGATCGCGGGCCATCGCGATGATCATCTTGCGGATGGTCTCGGCCTCCGCGGCCGCGCCCAGGTTGACCTTGTCCAGCTTGGTCACGCCATCGACGAGATGGGCCACCTCGGATCCGAAATCCGCGGTCAGCTCGTCCAGCGAATAGCCGGTGTCCTCGACGGTGTCGTGCAGCAGGGCGGCCACCAGCGTGGTGGTGTCCATCCCCAGCTCGGCCAGGATGTTGGCCACCGCCAGCGGGTGGGTGATGTACGGGTCGCCGGACTTGCGGAACTGGTGGGAGTGCTTCTCGTCGGCCACGTCGAAGGCGCGCTGCAGCAACTGCAGATTCGCCTTGGGATACAGCTCCCGGTGCACGGTCGCCAGCGGCTCCAGCACCGGCTTGACCGCGGCGATACCCCGCTGCCCGGTCATCCGGCGGGCCAGCCGGGCCCGCACCCGCCGCGAGGCCGAACTCGGCACCGCGGCCGGTGTGCCCGGCTGCTTCATCGGCATGTTGCGCGGGGACGGGGACGAGCCCGATGGCTGAGCGCCTCGGTCGGCGCCGGACTTCGGCGCCGCGGGACGCGGCGCGGCGGGGGCGGCCGGCGGGGTCGCCGGTGCGGCAGCCGGCGCGGCATCACCGGCTGCCGAATTCCCGGCATTCGCCTTCTCCAGATGCTGAGTCATGCCACCACCTCTCACGCCTCGATCGCCACACCCTAGCCGACCGCTTCAACAGCCCAGAACACCCACTTTAGTAGGAGTTTTCCCATGGGTGCACCGGTCCGGCTCGACGCACCCGTTCGTTCAACCGGTTCCGGAGCCCGATTCATCCACCAACCCGTCCGGGGTGAGTTCCAGCCGGCGGGTGACGCCGATCTCGTCGAGGAAGCGCGGGTCGTGGCTGACCACGATCAGCGCCCCCTCGAAGCTGGTCAGCGCCTCGGTGAGATGGCGGAGACTGGGCAGGTCCAGGTTGTTGGTGGGCTCGTCGAGCAGCAGCAGTTTCGGTGCCGGTTCGGCGAGCAGCAGCATCGCCAGCGCGGCCCGCAACCGCTCGCCACCCGAGAGCGCGCCCGCCGCCACATCGGCGTCGCCGCCGCGGAACAGGAAGCGCGCCAACTGCGCGCGAATCCGTTCGGCGCCGGCGTGCGGCGCGGCGGCGGACACGTTGTCGAAGACCGACGACCGCTCGTCGAAGATGTCGAGCCGCTGCGGCAGCAGCCGCCACGGCACCTTCGGCGGTTCCGCGACGATCCGATGCAGGAGGGTGGTCTTGCCGGCACCGTTGCGCCCGGTGAGCGCGATGCGTTCGGGACCGCTCACCCGCAGCGTGACCACCGGCCCGTTGGCCAGCCGCACCCCGTCCATGGCCACCACGTCCTGCCCGGGATACAGCCTGGTTCCGGGCAGATCGACGCGGATCTCACGATCGTCGCGCAGCAGATCCTGGGCCTGTTCCAGGGTCGATCTGGCCTCCTCCACCTTGGCGATGTGATTGTTGCGCAGTTTGCCGGCCGACACCTGCGCCTGCCGTTTGCGCTCGGCCATCACGATCTTCGGTTCACGTTTGGTGTCCCACATCTTCTGTCCGTAGCGCTCGCGCCGGTCCAATTTGATTCTGGCCTCGACCAGTTCGCGCGACTGTTTGCGCACATCGCGGCGGGCATCGCGGATCGCCGCGCGAGCGGCCTCCTGTTCGGCCTCGACGATCTGCTCGTAATCGTCGAAATTCCCGCCGAACGTGCGGATCTCACCGCGGCGCAGTTCGGCGACGGTGGTGACCCGCAGCAACAGTTCGCGGTCGTGGCTGACGGTCAGCACGGTACCGGCGAAGCCCTCGACCACGTCGTAAAGCCGTTGGCGGGCAGCGGAATCCAGATTGTTGGTGGGTTCGTCGAGCAACAGCACGTCGGGCTCGCGCAGCAGTTCGGCCACCAGTCCGAGCAGTACCGTCTCGCCACCGGACAGGGTCTCCAGGCGCCGATCCAGTTGTGCCACATCGTCGGCCAGGTAGTTCAGACCCAGCCGGCTGAGCAGCGCGATCGCCGATTCCTCGACATCCCAGCGGTTTCCGACCCGGTCGAAATCGGCGTCGGTCCCCGCACCGGATTCGATGCGATGCAGCGCGGCCCGCACGCCGCCGATACCGAGGACGGCATCGACGCGCTGACCTGCGGCCAACCCGAGGTCCTGGCGCAGATATCCGAGCCGCCCGGCGACCGTCACCGAACCGCGGACCGGGCGTAATTCCCCGGTGATCAGCCGCAACAGGGTGGACTTTCCCGCGCCGTTACTGCCCACCAGACCGATGTGGCCGGGTCCGAGCACAGCGTCGAGACCGTCGAACACCGGGGTGCCGTCGGGCCAGGCGAAGGTGAGATCGGACAACGAAATCGTCGAAATAGACATATACGTGCTCCTGAGGGCGGCGGGAATGGCGCGCAGAAGTGCGGGCCACGCGATGGCTACCTCAGAAGAGCAACGGCACGACTCCGATCAACGGAAACAAGACTCGGCAACTCTAGCGAACCGGCGAAGGAGCCGCAAGATCACGGTGCCGGTGATATCTGTCACCGGCCACGGAAGTCGTTGCGGTTCAGTCGATCCGGAAGACGGGGAAGCCGGGCGCGATGGCGGTGAGTTCGGCGTCGGTGGCATCGGCGGTCACGCCCTCGAAGAATTTGCCGACCTCCCAGCCCCACTTCTTCAGGTACAGCCGCAGCACCGGCACCTTGTCGGCGTCGGCGACCTCGGTCACCCTGAACGCCTCGGTCCTGCGCCCGAGCCGCAGCTCCCCGCCGCCTGCGACGCGGATGTTGCGAACCCACTGGGTGCGACCGCGCGGAGCGACCAGATACCGGGTCCCGTCCGCATCCTGCAGGACGTTGACCATCGTGGTCCGCCACTCCCCGGAGGTGCGTCCGCGCACGGCCAGCAGCCGGGACCCCATCACGCTGATGCCCCATTTCGGCAGGACGTTGAACATCCGGTTCATGATCGGGTCGATACCGGTGGGGGCGATGTACCGGGTGGCGTTCATGACTACTCCTCGCTTTTGTGAGCGGTGCTCTCTTCGATGACTCAATCATCGCGCACCGGTACCCCACTGTCAAGAGCAGCGCTCACATTTCCGAGGCGGTCCAGACCTCTGGACAAAATCGGCTGCGTTCAACGCCGTCAGGCGGGTATTCGGCCGACATGTACAGATATAGAACCTATGGGACAAACCGCACGGGTGGGCTGGCGGCGATCGTCAGCACGGTCGGCGGTGTCCTCGCACTGATCGAGATCGTCTACATCCTGCTGCAGATCTTCGACGCCAACCAGACCAACCGGTTCTTCACCTTCATCAAGGGGTTGGCCGAACCGCTGGCGTTGTTCTTCCCGGGCCTGTTCAACACCGGCTCCCACGATTGGGACGTCATCATCAATTACGGTCTGGCGGCGGTGTTCTGGCTCGTCGTAACCGGGATCATCGCCCGCCTGCTGGCGCGGATCTAGTGCCGCGGAAGTGGATCGACTCGGCGTCGGAAGGTATCAGCGTTCGTGCGGGGTAAGGAATTCCATCCGATGATGGTGGAGGAATTCGAAGGCCGGAGCCCAATGCCCGGTGAAGACGTCCTCTTCCTTACCCACCGCATGCTGTGATGCCGCGCCCGTGCGCGGATCCCGGCAGACGACGCGAGCGTTGTGCCGCCCCGACGGAACCGGTCCGCTGTCCAGTTCCACCGAACCGTCGGCACCGACCGTACGCCACGGCATATTGATATCCGAACCTGTGATACGGCAGGTCTGCCCGGCTTTCTCCCCCGTGACCCGGGCCGTGACGGTGGCGCCGCCGCGCAGCGCCACCGAAGGAGTAGCCGCGGCGGTCGCGGCGCCGACGACGAACGCGACGCCCACCGCGCCCGCGAGCGCTGCCCCGATGCGGGTGCGCCGGCTGCGGCTCATCGCCACCACCGGTCGGCGTGTCCGGTTCCGGCACTGTCGCGCGCACTGCGGTACTCGTTCATGCGATCGTCCGTCGGTCGTTCATCGGGCCCCCTTGCCGCACGTCAGCATAACGATCCTCGCGCGCGCCCCACAACCGACACGCGACTCACACCTGCACGATGGAGGTCAGCGCATAGTCGCCCTGGCGAGCGCGCCCGCCGAGTTCACCGATCTCGAGTACCACCGCGGCCGCGACCACCTGCGCCCCGGCGGTGCGGAACAGTTCCGCCGCGGCGGCCAGTGTGCCACCGGTGGCGAGAACGTCGTCGAGCAGCAACACCTTGCGGCCGGTGAGGTCGATGCCGTCGGCCGGAATCTCCAATGCGGCCGACCCGTATTCGAGGGTGTACTCACGGGAGAGCACCGGCGGCGGCAGTTTGCCGCCCTTGCGCACCGCCACCACACCGGTGCCGAGCAGCGCCGCCACACCGGCGCCCAGCAGGAATCCGCGCGCGTCCACGCCGGCCACCAGATCGGCGTCGGGGGCGCAGGCGGCCAGGCATTCGATCACCGCGTGGAAGCCCTCGGCATCGGCGAACACCGGGGTCAGGTCCGCGAAACGCACACCGGGGGTGGGGAAATCGTCGTGCCAGCGCGTCAGTCGCCCGACCACCTCGGCGGTCCGCGCGACCTTCTCCTCCGCGGTTTCGGCCGTTTCCACCATCGTGTGCTTACTCATCTACACCCGCTCCCTCATCCAGCGTCCGAGGACGCTCACCGCCGCAACACCCAGCGGTCCATATTCCAGCCCGCACCGGCCTTGGTGGGGCTCGCGACCCCGTTCTCCAGGCCCTTCCCGAACGCGACGGTCCGAGGCGTGTTGAACAGCGGGATCGACGGCATCTCGTTCCACAGCAGATTCTCGGCCTCGGTGTCGAGATTCAACACCGTCACCGAATTGTCGTCCGCCGCAAGCTGATCCGCGATCGCATCGTAACGCCCGTTGCCGAAGCGCCCGAAATTCACACCCTGACCGGTGCGCAGCGCCGCGGTCGCCTCGATCCCCGGCAGCGAACCGGCCGGGCCCACGGCCGCCGCCGTGCCGCCGAGGACGGCGTCCACCTTGCCGGCGCCCAGGTACGCGGGCGTGAAGTCCGCCGCACCGGCGTCGACCACGGTCACACCCGCCGCCTTGCAGGCATCCCCGATCATCGCGACGGTGCGGGCACGGCGGTCGTCGGGGCTGCGATAGCCGATCCGGATCGTGGGATTGCTCACCCCGGCTGCCGTGAGAGCCCGCTGCGCACCCGGCGCGTCACCCGTGCGATATTTGTCCGCGGGTCCCGTGATCGCCGGGTAGTACACCGAATCAGCTTGTACCGTACGGGAATTCAGCGGGCCGGAGCCCAGGCCGGATTTGTTGTCGAAACCCGGATGCCCGAGTGTGTCGAACAACGCCTGCCGCGGGACACACAGCGCGAACGCGCGCCGGGCGTCGGCGGAGGCGAAGACACCCGCGGTGGACAGCACCAACTGCTCGGCGCCGCGGCCCGGTTCCTGATTCACCGAGAACTTGTTCAGGCTCAGGTCTTTCACCGAGCCCGCCCCGATGTCGACCACCTCGACGGAGTTGTCGGAGATCTTCTTCTTCACATCGGCGTTCTTGGGCCACACCACGATGCGGGGCGTGGCGGGTTTGTTGCCCCACCACTTCTCGTTCTTCACCAGCACCAAACCGTCGCCGTCGCTGTAGGACTCGATGCGGTACGGCCCCGACGACGGCAACACGTCGGCGTTGATGTCACCGGATTTCAGATTCCAGCCGGTGTTCCAGAACTGCGCCAGCCGGTCCAGGGCGGCCGGGTCGCCGGACTGCACCGCCGCCACCACATTCGGCACACCCGCGGCCTTGGCGGCGATGTGCGCCGGCATCAGATCACCGGCGTTGAACAGCGTCTGCCAGGCCAGGAAGTGATGATCGGGACGGAACACCACGGTGGCGTCCTTGGAGCCGGGCTGGCATTCGACCCGCTCGATATCGGAATAGCCGGTGGTGGAGGCGGCGTCGAACAACGGAATCGCGCCGCCCGGGCCGGGTTTGGTGAACCGCCCGCTGCGCGCGGCCCATTCGAGCACCAGGTCGTCGCACGAGGTGGGCACCCCGTCGGAGTAGACCGCGTCGCGATTGAGCCGGTACCGGACGGTCTGCGCCTCGCCGGCCACCTCGTTGGCGGTGCCGACATCGGTGTCGGCGACGGGCTGGCCGTCCGGACCGGTGTAGAAGAACCCGGTCAGCACGCGGGAGAACAGCGCCGCGGAACCGCCCGCGACACCGGCCGAACTCCCACCGTTGTAGGTGGCCGGCACCGCGTCGACCGCATATCCGATGGACGGCACCTGGTTCTTGCTGGAACAACCCGCGATCCCGCCGGTGAGCAGTGCACCGGCCGCGATCACACCGAATGTCCGCCGGAGCGTCCGCCGCACGCGATCCGACCCCCTTCGCCTCATCAGTGGGTTCTCTTGTGCCGCTTCCCGGTGGGCCGGGCACCGGGTCTCGGTGCGGCGGAACCGCTGGCGCGGGTACGGGTGGCCACCGGGGCACCGGCGGCGCGACGGGCCGGCGTCTCACCCGTGCGGCCGGAATCGCCGGCGGCACGCTTGGCGAGGACCTTGCGGGTGTGCGCGGCCACCGGGCCGAAGCGCTCCTTGATCGACACCAGCAGCGGCACGGCGAAGAAGATCGACGAGTAGGCGCCGACGATCATGCCGACCAGCTGCACCAGCGCGAGATCCTTCAGCGTGCCCACACCGAGCAGCCAGACCGCGATCACCAGCATGCCGACGATGGGCAGGATGCCGATCACCGTGGTGTTGATCGAACGCATCAGCGTCTGATTGGCGGCGAGGTTGGCCTGTTCACCGTAGGTGCGCCGGGTCAGATGCAGGACCCCGCGGGTGTTCTCCTCGACCTTGTCGAACACCACGACGTTGTCGTAGAGCACATATCCCAGGATGGTCAGCAGGCCGATCACCGCGGCGGGCGTGACCTCGAAGCCGACGATCGAATAGATGCCGGCGGTGACGATCATGTTGAAGAACAGCGAGGCGATCGCGGCGATCGACATATCGCGTTCGAATCGGATCGCGATGTAGATCATCGTCAACAGGACGAACACCACCAGCGCGATGAGCGCCTTGCGGGTGATCTGCCCACCCCAGGTCTCGCTGATCTCGGTGACGCTGATGACGCTGCGGCTGGCCGTACCGCTGGAATCCTTCGGGTGGTACTTCGTGAACAGCGCATCCGCGATCTTGTCCTGCTGCGCGGAATCCAGTGTCTCGGAACGGATCTCGAAGGAGGCCGAGGAACCCGAACCGACCTTCTGCACGGTCACCGGACTGTGTCCCAGCGCCTGCGAGTAGGTGTCCTCGACCGAGGTCGTGCTCATACCGCTGGTCGCCGGGATCTGGATCTTCGTACCGCCGGCGAAATCGATACCGAGGGTGAAGCCGCGCACCGCGATGCTCAGCACCGCGATCAGGACCAGCACCGCGGCGATGCCGTAGTACAACTTGCGGCGGCCGACGATCTGGAAGCCGCCGGTGCCGGTGTAGAGGCGTTCGAAGAATCCGTGCTTCGGTGCGTCCGCGGCGGGCAGCGACTCGTCCACGAGTGGTTCCTCCAACACCTGACTGCGATTGTCGCTCATCGTGCCCCCGTCCCTACGAGAGTGCCGGCCGCCTTGCGTTCCCGCGCGAGCTGCTGCACCGCGCCCAGACCGTTGACCGACGGCTTCGCCCAGAACGGCGAGCGCGAGGCCAGCATCATCAGCGGCGAGGTCACCAGGTAGAGGACGACCACGTCGAGCACGGTGGTGAGGCCGAGGGTGAACGCGAAGCCCTTCACCTGACCGGCCGCCAGGATGTAGAGCACCACCGAGGCGATGAGGCTGACGGTCTTACCGGAGAGGTTGGTCCGCTGCGCGCGAGCCCAGCCGCGCGGGACGGCGGAGCGGAAACTGCGGCCCTCGCGCATCTCGTCCTTGATGCGTTCGAAGAACACGACGAACGAGTCCGCGGTCATACCGATACCGATGATCAAACCGGCGATACCGGCCAGGTCGAGGGTGAAGTTGATCCACCTGCCGAGCAGCACGATGATGCCGTACACCGCCACGCCCGAGGCCACCAGCGAGAATCCGGCGAGGAAGCCGAGCATCCGGTAGTAGAGCAGGCAGTACAGCAACACCGCGATCAGACCGATCGCACCGGCGATCAAACCGGCGTGCAGTGAGGCCAGGCCCAGCGTCGCCGACACCGTGGACGCTTCCGACACCTCGAACGACAGCGGCAGCGAACCGTACTTCAGCGAGTTGGCGAGTTCCTTGGCGGTGGAGGCGTTGAACTGACCGGTGATCTGGGTGGTGCCGCCGAGCTGCGGTCCCTGCTGCACGACCGGCGCGCTGATCACCTTCGAGTCGAGGGTGAAGGCCACCTGCTTCTGCAGGTATTCCTTGGTGAGGTCGGCCCAGGCGTCGGCGTTCTTGAACGTCAGATCGACCGCCCACTGCGACTGCTGGTTCAGCGACGAGCTCGCGTCCTTGATGTCCTGGCCGTCGATGCGCATCGGGGCCAGCAGATACACCTCGTTGCCGTCCGACGAGCAGGTCACCAGCGGCAGCTTCGGATCGTCGTTACCGGCCAGCGGGTCGGGCTTGTGGCAGTCCATCTGCTGAGCCGCCAGCTGCTGAACCTGCGGGTCGGTGCTCTGCCGCAGCGCCCGCGCCGCGTCGATCTCCTGCTTGGCCTGCTGCTGCGGCGTCAGCGCCGGATTCGGCGCACCGGACTCCGGAGACGGAGTCGGAGCGGGGGCCGGCGTCGTCGGAGCCTGCGCCGGAGCCGGGAAGACCCGGTTCTGCGCGGTCGTGCCCGAGGATTCGCCGGTACCGGACGTCTCACCCGAGGAGGCCGTCCCCGAGGCGGTGCCGGATTCGTTCGACGGCTTGGGCTCGGTACCGGACGACGCACCCGGCGTGGGGGCCTGCTGACCCGCACCCGGAGCCGGCTCCGGAGTGTTCGCCGGCGGGGTGCCGGGCTGCTCCGCGCCGGGGGCGGTCTCGCCACCGGACTGGATCTTGCCGTCGGGCCCCACCGGGAGCGGCTGGCCGACCACCGGGCGGATGTACAGCTTGGCGGTGGTGGCCAGCGACTTCGCCTGCTGCCCGTCGTTGCCGGGCACGGTGATGACCAGGTTGTTGCCGTCGATCACGACCTCGGAACCGGCCACACCGAGGCCGTTGACCCGGGATTCGATGATCTGCTGCGCCTGCTTGAGGCTGTCCTTGCTGGGCTTACCGCCGTCGGGCGTGCGCGGGGTCAGCGTGACCTGGGTTCCGCCCTGCAGGTCGATACCCAGCTTGGGTTCCGGCGATTTGTCACCGGTGAAGAACACCAACGCGTAGATCACCGCGAGCAGCACGGCGTAGACGCCGAGCAGCCGCAGCGGATGCCCCGTTCCCTTGGAAGGTGGCACAGTACATATCTCCTAGGCGGTGAGGGTGGCGGCCGGAATTGCGGCATGACCTGCGAACACGGAGCACCGGCGGACGCGGGCCCACGGACACGCCGCACCGCCGTCGCGGCGGTGAGCCTGCGACGGCGGAAGCGGGTCAGTCTTTGCGCAGCCGGGCTGCGGTGTCCTCGACGGATTCCTCCGCACCGGACACCGGGGAGGAACCGTTGGCCGCCGAGCCGTTCGCGCCAGCCGATCCGTTGGTTCCGTTGGCGGCAGCACCCTCCACCGTCGTACCGGCGATCGCCTCGTCCTCCGACTCGTCCGCGGCGGAATCCGCCTCGACGGAGTCGGCGGCGTCCCCGGTGGGGCGCACGTCGCGGATGGCGGCGCGCAGCCAGGTGGTCACCACATCCTCGGCGATCTCCAGGTCGACGGTCTCCTCGTCGAGGTCGACCACGGTGCCGTAGAGGCCGGAGGTGGTGGTGACCTGGTCACCGACCTTCACGTTCTCCTGCATATCGGCGACCTTCTGCGCTTCGCGCTTCTGGCGGCGGACACCGAGAAACATCGGTACGAGCAGAACTACCAGTAGCAGCGGAAACAGCAGGTTCGCCATCGTCGTAGTCGGTCCTAGTTTGGTGGGTCGGATGGGCTGTACCCACACAGTCTGCCAGCAACCTGGAATATCGCCACACCCGCGGTGTGCGCGGCGGGGTGCGCCACACCGGCGCGAACCCCGCCGCGGCGGTGTCTCAGGCGGCGGGCGCGCCGTAGACGTAGTCGTCGAGCGGGAAGTTCACCGCTTCGCGGTGGGTGGTGATCGTACTGTTCGGGCGCAGCAGCGCGGCCTCGCCGTGCTGGTTGAAGTAGTAGCTGCGGGCGGTCGAGCAATCGCCGGCGTAGAACACCGACGAGCCGAGCTTCTCGGTCACGTAGTCCAGGAATCGCGCGTTGGCCTCTTCGCGCACCTCGAAGACCTGCTCACCGCGCCGACGGGCCTCGCGCAGCAGCCGGTCCATATGCTTCATCTGCGCCTCGATGGTGGTGAAGTAGGACAGACCGCTGTAGGAGTAGGGGCTGTTGAGGCTGAAGAAGTTGGGGAACTTCGGCACCGTGATGCCCTCGTAGGCCTGGAAACGGTTGTCGCGCCAGAACTTTCCGAGATTCACCCCGTCGCGGCCGATGATCTCGACGGCCGGGAAGTTCACATCCCAGAGATTGAAGCCGGTCGCCAGGATCAGGGTGTCGATCTCGGTCTTGCGGCCGTCCGCGGTCACGATGCCGTCGGCCTCGACATGGTCGATCGCATTGGTCTCGAGCCGCACGTGCGGTTCGTTGAAGGTCTTGAAGTAGGTGTTGGAGAAGGTGGGCCGCTTGCAGCCGAAGTCGTAGTGCGGGGTCAGCTTGTCGCGCGTCTGCTTGTCGCGCACCTGGGCCCGCAGATGCGCCTTCGCCAGCAGCGCGGCGCCCTTGTTGCCGAATCGGGCCTGCTTGTAGTGCAGGACGCCGGAGACCATCAGCAGTTCCAGCGCGCCGGTGTTGACCAGCCGGGCCGCCTTCTGAGTCAGCGGCAGCTTCTCGAACAGCTGCTGGACCGGCTTCGGGATGGCGGTGTCGACCTTCGGCACGACCCAGATCGGGGTGCGCTGGAATACGGTCAGTTCCGCGACCTTCTTCGCGGCTTCCGGCACGAGTTGCACGGCGGTGGCGCCGGTGCCGATGACCGCGGCGCGGCGGCCGGTCAGGTCGAAATCGTCCTCCCAGGCGGTGGTGTGGATGATCTTGCCCGCGAAGCTGTCGATCCCCGGGAACGGCGGGGTGTAGGGCTGGGACAGGAAGCCGGTCGCGGTGAGCAGATAGCGAGCGGTGAGCGTCTGGCCGCCCTCGACCGAGACCACCCAGTGCGCGTGTTCGGCATCCCAGCGGGCACCGCCGACGACCTGGTTGAACCGCATCCGGCGGCGCAGATCGTAGGTGTCGGCGATGTGCTCGGCGTACTTCTTGAGTTCGGCGCCGGGAGCGAACAATCGCGACCAGTGCGGATTCGGTGCGAACGAATAGGAGTAGGTCACCGAGGCGATGTCGACCGCCAGGCCCGGATAGTGGTTGACGTGCCAGGTGCCGCCGAGGCCGTCCTCCCGTTCGAGGATCACGAAATTCTTCAGACCGAGACGATCCAGCTGAATTCCGGCCCCCATACCGCCGAATCCCGCACCGACCACCACGGCGTCGTACTGAGGTGCCACGCCGAACCTCCCTGTTACCTGACGTATCCGATACGGAATGACACATCATTCCGTTGCGGAACACCGTATCATCGGCTCCGTGCCGAAGCCATCCACACATCTGGAGCGACGCAAGGCCGAACTGCGGCAACAGATCATCGACACCGCCTTCGCCTGCTTCGCCGACAAGGGCTATCACGCCACCGGAATCGCCGATATCGCCACGGCCCTGGGAATCGGGCACGGGACGTTCTATCGCTATTTCGAGAACAAGCGCGACATCATCGATCACGTGATCGACGATCTGGCCGCCCGGATCATCGAGGCGCTCGGAACCGAGAACGCGCCCGACGCGGCGACCTCGCTCGATGACTACCGGCATCAGCTGGACCGGATCGGGGTGGCGCTGCACCGGATCTTCCTCGAGGACCGGCGGGTCGCGCAGTTGCTGCTGTTCCAGGCGACCGGTATCGATCCGGAGTTGACGATGCGGCTCTACGGCCTGCTCGACACCGCCGACGCGCTGACCACGGGATATCTCGAACACGGGGTGGAACTCGGCTATCTGCGTGCCGATCTCGACGCCGCCAATACGGCCAAGGCGGTGACCGGCATGTTGCTGGCGGCCATCGTGCACGGACTGCGCGATCCCGATCCGGAGTCGACCGCGGGACTGGCCCAGGCGATTCCGCGACTGTTGATCGACGGGGTGCGCGCCGGCTGAGCGGTGTAGTAACAATGTGCGGGTGACGCCGGAGTATGTGCGAGGGATCCGATTCGGGCGAGCCCCGATCGGGCACCGCGGCTACGACCCCGCCGAGGTCGACGCGTTCTGCGCCGCCCTCGCCGATGCCTTCGCGGGCCGGGCCGCGCTGAGTGCGGCCGCCATTCGCGGGCACGAATTCGGCCTGGCCGCACCCGGCCGCCGCGACTACGACCGCGACGAGGTGGACGCATTCCTCGATCGCGCCTGTGTGGAGCTGGAATTCGCGCGCTACGGACCGGCCCGGCCGCAGGTTGCGTGGCCGCCCTCGCCGGAATACGTCTCCCGGCTACGGTTTTCGGCCCCGCCGCTGGGGCGGAGCGGATATGTCGCCGACGAGGTCGACGCGTTCCGCGAGCGCGTGGCGGCGTTGCTGGCACAGGCCGCCACGGGATGGGACGCCGCGGCGATCAGACCCGAATTCGGCAGGGCCGGGGCGGGAGTGCGGGCCTATCACTCGGGCGAGGTGGATGCCTTCGTGGACGCGGTCGCGGCGCTGGTGAGCTGACGCCGCCGCACGGCCGTGCCGAACCCGATCAGTCGAACAGGTCGAGCGTGGGCTGCGCTTCGCGACCCCGGACCTCGATGGACCCGAAGACCAGATCCGGCGGCGGCACCAGGCCCAGATGTTCCCAGGCGGCGGCGGTGGCGACCCGCCCGCGCGGGGTCCGTGCCACCATCCCGGCGCGGACCAGGAAGGGTTCGCACACCTCCTCGACGGTGGCGGCCTCCTCCCCCACGGCCACCGCCAGCGTCGACACCCCGACCGGTCCGCCGCCGAAGCCGCGGACCAGCGCACCGAGGACCGCGCGGTCGAGCCGATCCAATCCCAGCGAGTCCACGTCGTAGACCGCCAGCGCGGCCTTGGCGATGTCCCGGGTGACCAGGCCGTCGGCCCGCACCTCGGCGTAGTCACGCACCCGGCGCAACAGCCGGTTCGCGATGCGGGGCGTCCCCCGGGAGCGACCGGCGATCTCGGCCGCCGCGTCGGATTCGATGCGCACGCCGAGGATCGCCGCCGAGCGCTCCAGGATGCGTTGCAGTTCCTCGGGCTCGTAGAAGTCCATGTGGCCGGTGAAACCGAAGCGGTCGCGCAGCGGGCCGGTCAGCGCGCCCGAGCGCGTGGTGGCGCCGACCAGCGTGAACGGCGCGATCTCCAGTGGAATCGAGGTCGCTCCCGGCCCCTTGCCGACCACGACGTCGACCCGGAAATCCTCCATCGCCAGATACAGCATCTCCTCGGCCGGGCGGGCCATGCGGTGGATCTCGTCGATGAACAGCACATCGCCCTCGACCAGATTGCTGAGCATCGCGGCCAGGTCACCGGCGCGTTCCAGGGCCGGGCCGGACGTGATGCGCAGTGCGGTACCGAGCTCGCCGGCGATGATCATCGCCATACTGGTCTTGCCCAGTCCGGGCGGGCCGGACAGCAGGACGTGATCGGGGGTGCCGCCGCGCTGGGTCGCACCACGCAACACCAGGGCCAGCTGTTCGCGCACCCGAGGCTGGCCGATGAAGTCGTCCAGGGATTTGGGGCGCAGCCCGGCCTCGATATCACCGTCGGAGGTCAGATAGTTCGCGCTGACCGCGGATTCGCCGCCGTCCGCGCCGGTGTCGACTTCGTCGGCGCCGGAAGGGAATTCGTCGTCGTGCATCGGCGTCACCGATTCCGGCCGAGGATCGCCAGCGCGGCCCGCAGCGCCTGCGAGGTCCCCAGCTCGGGTTGTTCGGCGAGGACGCCGTCGACGGCCGGCTCGGCCTGCTTCACCGGGAAGCCGAGACCGGTCAGCGCCTCCACGACCTGATCACGTACCGGGGTGACGACCGGGGCGGGCGCCGCGCCCGGCGGTGCGGACTGCACGGGAACCAGATTCACCTTGTCGCGCAGTTCGACCACCATGCGCTCGGCACCGCGCTTTCCGATCCCCGGCACTCGCGTCAGGGCCGCGACATTGCTCTCCGCCAACGCTTTTCGCAGCGCCTCGGGCTCGAGCACCGCCAGCACCGCCATCGCCAGCCGGGGACCGACACCGGATACGGTCTGCAGCAGCCCGAACAGATCGCGCGCCTCGGTGTCGGCGAAGCCGTACAGCGTCATCGAATCCTCGCGCACGATCATCGCGGTGTAGAGGCGGGCCTCGTCGCCGCGGGTGAGACCGGCCAGCGTGGAGGGGGTGGCGTTGAGCCGGTAACCGATACCCGCGGCTTCCAGCACCGCGTGGTCGAGACCGATCTCCAGCACCTCACCGCGCACCGACGCGATCACCTGGTCACCGCCTTTCGTTGCTGGGCAAGCCTTTCGGCGTATCTGCGCCGCGCCTGTTCGGCCTGGGCCTCCGCCTTCGCCATCCGCTCCAGCATCGGCGCCCGCCAGCAGTGGCAGATCGCCAGCGCCAGGGCGTCGGCCGCATCGGCCGGTTTCGGCGCCGTCTGCAAGCCTAGGATGCGGGTCACCATGGCGGTCACCTGAGCCTTGTCCGCCGAGCCGTTGCCGGTCACCGCGGCCTTGACCTGGCTCGGGGTGTGGAAGGCGACGGGGATGCCGCGACGCGCCGCCGCGAGCGCGATCACCCCGCCGGCCTGCGCGGTGCCCATCGCGGTGCGGACGTTGTGCTGGGAGAAGACCCGCTCGATCGCGACCGCTTCGGGCCGATGAGTGTCCATCCAGTGCTCGGCGGCGTCGGCGACGCCCAGTAGCCGCTGCGCGAGATCCATATCGGCCGGTGTGCGCACCACGTCGACGTCGAGCGCGGTGACCTGACGCCCCAGCCCGCCCTCGACGATGCTCAGGCCGCACCGGGTGAGCCCGGGGTCGACACCCATCACCCGCACGAAAATGCACCCCTGTCGAGTCGCGAACAATTGTTCGAAGTCTAACCGAGAGCCCCCGCACCGGCGGCCACCGACACGGAGCCCGAGCACGGCGAGCCCGCGGACCGCGGGGTGGCGAACCCGCCTATTCCGGTGCGGCCAGCGCGGATTCGAAGATCCGATGCGCGGTCGCGTCGAACAGGACGAAACGGACCTCGGTGGCACCGGTGCGGGCAGCCCGGACGGTCTCGAGGGCGATCCGGGCGCCGTCGTCGAGGGGCCAGCCGTAGACACCGGTGGAAATCGCCGGGAAGGCGATCGTGCGCGCGCCCAATTCCTCTGCGACACGCAAGGATTCGCGATAGCAGGAGGCCAGCAGACCGGAGCGGTCGTGCTTCGCCGCCCAGACCGGGCCGACGGTGTGGATCACCCAGCGGGCGGGCAGGTTGCCGGCCGTCGTCGCCACGGCCGCGCCGGTGGGCAGCCCGTCCGGATAGGTCGTCGCCCGCAACTGCTTGCAGGCGGCCAGGATGTCGGGTCCGCCCCTGCGATGGATCGCACCGTCGACACCGCCGCCACCCAGCAACCGGGAGTTGGCGGCATTGACCACGGCGTCCACGTCCTGTTCGGTGATATCCCCGCGCACCAGCACGATCTCGGCCATATGGCCCATTGTGCCCGCGCCGGGCTCACACGGCGCCGGACTACGCCACTCCCGGCCGTACCGGACTCCGAGCGAGTTCACAGGGTTTCTCGAGGAACGCCACCGACAATTACGCCGTGTTCCCAGCGCCCATGGATGTGCCGACGCCCGCGCCGACCGCCCCCGCCGCGCCCGCACCGGCCGCCGCCACCGCGGTGGCGCCACCCCCGCCACCGCAACTGCCCTCGGCGAAACTGAACCCCTACAACGGTTTTCATCACGGCGTCTCGCTGCTGCACGGCTGGCTGCCACTGACCATCGAGATCGTCGCCGCCGTCCTGCTGGTGATCGCGATCGCGCGCTGGGGCCGGCGGTGGTGGCTGATCCGGGTCCCGATCTGCGTCGCCCTCGGTGTGGTGGCCGCCTTCGCCGCCCGCACCGTGATGAACAACGAAGGCCTGGCCTCCGATCCCGCTCCGATGCGGCTGTGGATCTGCGTGGGCGCGGCCGTCGCCGCGATCGCCCTGGTGGTCGTCGGCTGGCCGGGTGCGCGCTGGTGGCACCGCACCGCCGCGATCGTCGCGGTGCCCTTCGCGATCGCCAGCTCGGCGGTGGTACTCAACCAGTGGGTGGGCTACTACCCCAGCGTGCAGTCGGCGTGGAGTGCGCTGACCGCCGGACCACTGCCCCACCAGACCGATCAGGACGAACTGGCCGCGATGCGCGACACCCATCCCGCCCACGGCGTGGTGGTGCCGATCGACACCGGCGACGCCGCCAGCGGATTCAAGCACCGCACCGAATACGTCTACCTGCCGCCGGCCTGGTTCGCCGGGCCCACCCCGCCCGCCCTGCCGGCCGTGATGATGATCGGCGGCGAATTCAACACCCCCGCCGACTGGTTGCGCAGCGGCCAGATCATGCCCGCCATCGACGCGTTCACCGCCGCGAACAACGGCAGCGCCCCGGTCCTCGTCTTCGTCGACTCCTCGGGCAGCTTCAACAACGACACCGAATGCGTCGACGGCCCGCGCGGCGCCGCCGCCGACCACCTCACGAAAGACGTCGTGCCGTATGTGAATTCGCATTTCCGTGTCTCCGCCGATCCGGCGAAGTGGGCGGTGATCGGCTGGTCGATGGGCGGCACCTGCGCCACCGATCTGACCGTGATGCATCCGGAGCTGTTCCACACCTTCGTCGATATCGCCGGCGATCTCGGCCCGACCTCCGGCACCAGGGAGCAGACGATCGCGCGGCTCTACGGCGGCGACGGGGCCGCCTACGACCGCTTCGACCCCCTGACCGTGATGGCGAAGCACGGCCCCTACACCGATGTCGCCGGGTTGTTCGACGATCTGACGCCGCCGCATCGCCAGGACCACACCGGTAAGAACCCCGGTGGCGGCCACGTCCACATGCCGCAGGTCGACGAGAGCCGCATCGGCGTCGGCGGCCAGGACGGCGTCATGGACAGCGGCGAGGTGGGCGCCGCCGAGAAACTGTGCGGTCAGGGCCGCGCGGTCGGCATCGAGTGCACCATCCACACCACTGCGGGCGGGCACACCTGGCAGTTCGCGGCGGCCGCGTTCACCTCGTCGCTGCCCTGGGTGTCGGCGCGGCTCGGGCTGCCCGTGCACACCTGATACACGTCGCGGGCCGCCGCCGGAGTATCCGGCAGCGGCCCGCGGCGGTACGGATCAGTCGTCGAGTTCGGCGAGGACCTCGTCGGAGACGTCGACGTTGGTGTATACGTTCTGCACGTCGTCGCTGTCCTCGAGCGCGTCGACGAGTTTGAACACCTTGCGGGCGCCGTCGGCGTCGACCGCGACCGACACCGAGGGCTGGAAGCCGGATTCGGCGGAGTCGTAATCGATTCCGGCTTCCTGCAGCGCGGTGCGCACGGCGATCAGGTCGCTGGGATCGCTGATGATCTCGAACGAATCACCGAGGTCGTTGACCTCCTCGGCGCCGGCGTCGAGCACCGCGGTCAGCACGTCGTCCTCGCTGAGCCCGTTCTTCTCCAGCGTGACCACGCCCTTGCGGTGGAACAGGTAGGCGACCGAACCGGGATCGGCCATATTGCCGCCGTTGCGGGTCATGGCCACGCGCACCTCACCGGCGGCGCGATTGCGGTTGTCGGTGAGGCATTCGATCAGCACCGCAACACCATTGGGCCCGTAGCCCTCGTACATGATGGTCTGCCAGTCGGCGCCGCCGGCCTCTTCACCACCGCCGCGCTTGCGGGCGCGCTCGATGTTGTCGTTGGGAACCGACGACTTCTTCGCCTTCTGGATGGCGTCGTAGAGAGTCGGGTTTCCGCCAGGATCACCACCGCCGGTGCGCGCCGCGACCTCGATGTTCTTGATGAGTTTCGCGAACATCTTGCCGCGCTTGGCATCGATCACGGCCTTCTTGTGCTTGGTGGTGGCCCATTTGGAGTGGCCGCTCATTCCCTACTTCCTTCAGGTCGATGTGCTCGAGGCCCGGGCAGATTCGCGATCTGCGTTCCGGCGATCGCTGTGCAGTCTACTGCCCGGTTCGCCACCGCCCGGCCGGGGTGCACGGCGAACGATCAGGTACCGGCGCCCACCGCGGCCCGGACCGAGTCGACGAACAGGCGGTGCACGCGCAGATCTCCGGTCACCTCGGGATGGAAGGAGGTCGCGATGACCGAGCCCTGCCGGACCGCGACGATCCGGCCCGCCGCCTCCTGCGGGTCACCCACCGACGGTCCCTCGGCGACCACGGTGCCCGGCCGTGGCCGGTGCGGGACGCGGGCCAGCACCTCGACACCGGCGCCCACGCGTTCCACCCAGGGCGCCCGGATGAACACCGCGCGGATCGGATCGTCGAGGCCGGTGAAGTCGAGATCGGTCTCGAACGAATCCACCTGACGTCCGAAGGCGTTGCGCCGCACCGTCATATCGATGCCCGACAGCGACTGGGCGTCGGGGCGGGTGTCGAGCACCTCCGAGGCCAGCAGGATCATTCCGGCACAGGAGCCGAACGCCGGCATGCCCGCGCGCAGCCGTGCCCGCAGCGGTTCCAGCAACCCGAACACCTCGAGCAGTTTGCTGATCGCGGTGGATTCGCCACCCGGCAGCACGAGCGCGTCGACGGACTCCAGTTCCGATTCCCGTCGCACACTCACCGGTTCGGCATCGCACGCGGCCAGCGCGTGGAAGTGCTCACGCACGTCACCCTGCAGTGCCAGCACGCCAATGGTCGGTTTCACGGCACGAGCATACGAGTCGCGCGGTGCGGTCGTGGCCTGCGGCCGTGGCGGTTGTGGCGCCGCTCACCTACGGGCGCAGTGTGCGGATGAGCCCTTCCTGCACGACCTGCGCGACGAATTGTCCGCGCTGGTTGAAGATCCGCCCGCTGGTGAGCGCGCGGCCGTACCCCGCGGACGGGGAATTCTGGTCGTAGAGCAGCCATTCGTCGGCGCGGAAGGGACGCAGGAACCACATCGCGTGGTCCAGCGACGCGTCCTGGGTCGGCTCGTCGCGGTGGGTGACCTTCGACGAACCGAGCAGGGTCATATCGCTCATGTAGGCGAGGGTGCAGACGTGGAACAGCGGATCGTCGGGCAGCGGGTGGCGGTAGCGGAACCAGACCTGCTGCTGGGAGGCCAGGCCGTTGCGACGGACGACCGCGTCCTGCGGCACCAGCCGGATGTCCCAGTGCTCCCATTCCCGCATCAGCCACAGCCGTTCCGGACTCATCGACGCGCGCTCGTCCGAAATATCTTGCGGCAGTGGGACTTCCGGCATCATGTCCTGATGTTCGGGGCCCTCGTCGCCGACGTGGAAGGAGGCCGACATGGTGAAGATCGCCTCGCCGTCCTGCACGCCGGTGACCCGGCGGGTGCAGAACGAGCGGCCCTCGCGGATGCGTTCCACCAGGTACACGGTCTGCTCGGCGGGATTGCCGGGGCGCAGGAAGTACCCGTGCAGCGAATGCACCTCGAAGCGCGGTTCGACGGTGCGCACCGCCGAGACCAGCGCCTGCCCGGCAACCTGGCCGCCGAATGTGCGCGCCAGCTGGGACTTGGTGATCGCGCCGCGGAAGATGTCCCGCTCGAGCCGCTCGATCTCCAGCGCCTCTTCGATCGTCGCCATGTACCGTCCTTCCGCCACGTGCCCCGCTCAGGCTAAGCGATGGCGAACCCGCTCCGGCGAGCGACTCTCCGCCGTGACGGCGCTCACGACGCCGGTTCGCCCTGCGATCCGATCAGTTCCCGCGCCTCTTCCTCGGACCGCGCGGCCGGCGCCGACCCCCACATATGCCTGCCGTTGGGCTCCTGCAGGAAATACACCGAGACTCCGCCCACCAGCCCGGCGATGATCAGGTAGTACGCCGGCCAGTTCAGGTCGCCGGTCGCGCCGACGAGCGCGCCGACCACCACCGACGTGGTGCCGGCGAACAGCGAGACCGCCACGTTGAACGACACCGACAGCCCCGCGCCGCGCACCTTCGTCGGGAACAGCGACGGCAGGGTGGAGGGCATGGTCGCGCTGAAGCAGATGAGGGTCAGGCCCATCATGAGCAGGCCCAGGAAGACGGCGAACGCGTTGTCGGTGCGTACCAGCAGGATCATCGGAAACGCCAGCACCACCAGGGCGATGACGCCGGTCCAGATGATCGGTTTGCGGCCGACCCGGTCCGAGATCAGGCCGATCACCGGGATGGTCAGCAGCGCGATGGCCATCACCGCGATCTGCAGCCACTGCGATGCCGAGGAGGACACACCGCCGCCGGTGCTGTCGGGCACGGTCGAGGTGACGTAGGTCGGCATATAGGAGGTCAGCATGTAGTTGGTGACGTTCCACACGACGACCAGACCCATGCAGACCAGCACGTACGGCCACAGCCGGGCCAGGATCTTGGCCTCGTCGCCGGTCTTGTTCGCCTTCTCCCGGTCCTCGGATTCCTTCTCCAGGGCGGCGAAGGCGGGGGTGTCGGCCAGTCGCATCCGCAGATAGACGCCGACCGCGCCGAGCGGCAGGGCGACGAAGAACGGCAGCCGCCAGCCCCACGACAGTAGCTGGTCGTCGGTGAGGGTGGCGTCGGCGAGCGTGACGACCAAGGCGCCCAGCAGATATCCGGTGAAAGTGCCGAATTCCAGCCAGCTGCCGAGGAATCCGCGCCGCCGGTCGGGTGCGTACTCGGCGATGAAGGTCATGGCGTTGCCGTATTCGCCGCCGGTCGAGAAACCCTGCAGCAACCGCGCGCACAGCAACAACATCGGCGCCCAGATCCCGATCGTGTTCTGATCCGGAATACAGCCGATGGCGAACGTGCCGGCCGCCATGAGGATCATCGTGGTGGCGAGCACCTTGTTGCGGCCGATGCGGTCGGCCAGCGGGCCGAAGAACATGCCGCCGAAGGGGCGCACGAGGAACGCCACCGCGAAGAGGCCGAATGTGGCGATGGTGCCCGCGGTGTCCCCGAGATGGGAAAAGAACACGTCCTTGATGGTCGGCTCGAAATACGCGTAGACGCCGAAGTCGTACCACTCGGTGATGTTGCCGATACTCGCCGCGCCGATCGCCCGGCGGATGATCGGCGGATCGGTGACGACGATGTCGTCGAGCGACCACCGCTTCGGACGTTCACGCGGGACCAGCACCGCCACGGACTCCGACCTCCTCGACTTCGCGCCAACCGTCGATCACCGGTGCGGCCGGGGCTCCGCCGAGCGTGATCGATCGCCTCGCAAGTGCCACCGTGTCCGGAATCGACCCGCTCAGGCTATGCGATGGCAAACGCGGCAGTCGGGTGACTCTCCGCGATCCGCGCCGTGGCGGGCATGATAGGCGGATGCCCGCATACGAACCGATCGCCGCGGACGGGCTGGTCGAGCGGGTCGTCGCGGCCGCTCTCGCGCTGCCGGGGCCGGTCGTGGTGGCCGTCGCCGGGGCCGACGGCGCCGAACCACGGGCACCGGCCGATCGGATCGTCGAGCGGATCCGCACGAGCGGGCGGCCGGCCGCGCGGGTGTGGTTGCACGACTTCGTTCGCCCGGCATCGTTGCGGCTGGAGTTCGGGCGCGACGAGATGACCTATCGCACAGCCTGGTTCGACTACGCCGCCCTCGATCGCGAAGTACTGGAGGCGGTGCGCCGGCGCGGGCGGTGGCTGCCCGCGCTGTGGGACGAGGCCGAGGACCGATCCGCCCGGGCGCGCATGCAGTCGGCCGAACCGGGTCTCGTCCTGGTGGTGGCGGGTCCGATGTTGCTCGGCCGGGACTTGGATTTCGATGTCACCGTGCGGCTGCAGATGTCGGAGGCGGCACTGCTGCGGCGGACCGATCCCGCGGACCGGTGGACCGTGCCCGCTCTGCTGCGCCACGACCGCGAGCACGACGACGTGCCCACCTTCGATGTTCGCTGGGACCATCCGGACCGCCCGGCATTACGGATCGGCGCCTGATCCGCATCCCGCAATCGGATGTGAAGGGGCGCAACCGCGTTCGCGGCGTTCAGCCCGTGAAACGTTCGCGGTCGGCGACGGGGAGCCAGCACCCGGCGGCGATGTCGCGGTCGTAGGTCGTGCGGAAATGCTCGATCAGATGCGGCAATCCCGGATGGGTGTTGGCCGTCGACCACAGCAACGCGTGCGGATAGGCCGGTGTCGGGTCGACGATCGGCACCCGCCGGATGTGCGGATGCCACGGATTGCGGAAGTGGTCGCTGCTGACGGTGGCCAGGGTCTCGGAGGCCGCGATGCGGGCGAGCATGGCTTCGATGCCGTCGGGCCCGGGGCACCGGGTACGGTCGCGGGGCGTGGTATCGACTGTGACACCGCAGAATTCGCTCAGTTCGCGATAGAAGTCGGCCCATTCCGACGCCACCCCCGCGCCCGGGATCCACACCGTATACGTGCCCAGTTCGGCGAGCGGTACCGCCGACCGCCCGGCCAGCGGATGATCTCGGCCGACGAGCAGATGCGCCGGATCCACGTACGCGGGCACAGCCGCGATATCGGCCGGCAACGGGCGGGGGCCACCCGAGGGCCGGGCGAACGCCGCGTCGGCGCGGCCGTGCACCACCATGTCCCGCGAGGTCACGAAGACGTTCGAGATCACGATCTCGGTATCGGCGCCGGGATTGCGGTCGAGGTAGAACCGCATCTGCTCGGTCGCGCCCTGCCGCTCGCCCTGCACCGCGACGCGCAGCGGGCGCGGCATCGCACCGACCGCCGCCACCGCGGTCTCGGCCACCGCCAGCAGTGCGCGCGCATGCGGCAACAGCCGTGCACCGGCGGCGGTCGGCACGATTCCGGCGGGTACGCGGTCGAACAGCGCCACGCCGAGCTGCGTCTCGAGTTTCGCGATCCGCTTCGACACCGCCTGCTGGCTGATGCCGAGAACCACGGCGGCGAGACTGAACTGCCGTTCCTCGGCCGCGGCCACGAAGGCACGCACGGCTGCCAGGTCGAGGTCCGTTCTCGCACCTGCACTGACAACCATTCGTTGTGCACCCTTCCACCGTCTTCGCATCGAGCCCCATCGCTTCAGGGGCCGACAACTTCCGGAAAACTGTACCCGACAAGCCATTTCGGTGACCGCCCGCATCACCCTGGCCGCCCCACGCTGGGCTGCGCCGGCACTGGGAACTCACACCGTGCGGATGTTCAGCCGGGTACCGATCACCGCGGTGCTCGACATGGCGCGGCGAACGAAGCCAGGGCTGCGGCATCCGGGACGAGCCGGTGACAGCTCGGGCACCGGCTCCGCCTCGACGCCCGGGCCGGTTGCTCAGTCGCCGGCCGGCACGACGCCGCGACGGCCCGATTCCGCGAGGCGAGCGGCGAGCCCGAGAATCAGTTCACGCAACTCCCCCGGATGCCGCACCTCGAAAGGGCGATCGAGCGCGGCGAGTACCGGCGGCAGCCAGTCGAGTCGCTCCGCCCGGATACCGACGTCCCGCCAGCGCTCGGCGGCCGAGTCCGCCGCATCGAGAGTCGCCACCGTCGCGGGCAGGTGGGCGCGGATCTGCTCGACGGTACCGAAGACGCGCAGCCGCACGTCGTATCGATACTCGGCGGCGGCGAATCCGGACACCACCCGCCGCACCGGATCGATATCGCCGGGCGGGTCGAACGACCCGGGCAGCGTTCGGGCAGTGGTGATGCGATCCAGGCGGAAGGTGCGGTCCCCGCCGTGCGCGGGATCCGCACCGGTGACGTACCACCGGCCGGAATGCGCGACGATCCCGTAGGCGTGCAGCGTGCGTTCGCTCGCGCGGCCGTGGCGATCGGTATAGCGGAGGGTGAGCGGCCGGTAATGGCGTATCGCGTCGGCGATCGTCAGCAGCACCGCGGCATCCGCGGACGCGAATTCGGTCGGCGCATCGGTGAATGCGAGCGATTCCAGCAGCACGTCGAGCCGTCGGCGCAGAGGCGGGGGAAGAACCCTCCGGATCTTCGCGGCGGCGGTCTCACTCGCCGTCGCATCCGTTGCGGCCCAGCCGATTCGGCGACCGGCCAGGAGGCCGAGCAGTACCGCCAACGCCTCGTCGTCATCGAACATCAGCGGTGGCAGGCGGTACCCGGGCGCGAGCCGATAGCCGCCGTAACGACCACGCACCGATTCCACCGGAATATCGAGATCGATCAGGTGGTCCACGTATCGGCGCACGGTTCGGCCCTCGACACCGAGCCGGTCGGCGAGCTCGGCCACGGTCCGGGTGCCGCCGGACTGCAGCAATGCGAGCAGGGTCAGCACGCGTCCGGTCGGTCGAGCCATGATCTCGACCCTAGTGCGAATACTGGACCGATTCTGTCCTCTATTGCTCCTACGCTGCGGAAAACACCCTCGAACGGCAAGGAGCAGCCCATGAATTTCGTCTCGATCCGCATCATCACCGCCGACCTCGCGCGTCTGGTCGAGTTCTACGAGCGCGCCACCGGAGTGCGCGCTCGGTGGGCGACCGAGGATTTCGCCGAACTCGAGACCGGCGTCGCCACCCTCGCGCTCGCGAGTACCCGGACCGTCGCCCTGTTCGCACCGGACTCCGCCCGTCCGTCGGACAACCACAGCGTGATCACCGAATTCCTCGTCGACGACGTGGACCGCGTGCATCGCGAACTGTCCGGCGTCGGCACCGAGGTGGTCGCCGAGCCGGCCACGATGCCCTGGGGCAACCGCTCGCTGCTGGTCCGCGACCCCGACGGCAACCTGGTCAACTTCTTCACACCGGTGACGCCGGCGGCGATCGCGAAGTTCGCGGCACGGGATCGGATCGGGGCGATCGCGCAGGACGGATGAGGCGCCGACGGCACACGCCCGGGCTACGCGCGCTCACAGTGAACGTCTCCGGGTTGCGACGCGATCACTCCCGCATACGGCGAAGCCGGGCCGCCCTCGAAGGACGACCCGGCGAAAGCCGTTGTCTCGGAAGCGCTCCGAACGGATTACCAGCCGCGCTCGGCGAGGCGGTGCGGCTCCGGAATCTCCTCGACATTGATGCCGACCATGGCCTCACCCAGGCCGCGCGACACCTTCGCGAGCACATCGGGGTCGTCGTAGAAGGTGGTGGCCTTCACGATGGCGGCGGCACGCTCGGCCGGGTTGCCGGATTTGAAGATGCCGGAGCCGACGAAGACACCCTCGGCGCCCAGCTGCATCATCATCGCGGCGTCGGCGGGGGTGGCGATACCGCCGGCGGTGAACAGCACCACCGGCAGCTTGCCGGTCTCGGCGATCTCACGGACCAGCTCGTAGGGCGCCTGCAGTTCCTTGGCGGCCACGAACAGCTCGTCCTCGGGCAGCGACTGCAGGTGCCGGATCTCGCCGCGGATCTTGCGCATGTGGGTGGTCGCGTTGGACACGTCGCCGGTGCCGGCCTCACCCTTGGAGCGGATCATGGCCGCGCCCTCGGTGATGCGGCGCAGCGCCTCGCCCAGGTTGGTGGCGCCGCAGACGAACGGCACGGTGAACTGCCACTTGTCGATGTGGTTGGCGTAGTCGGCGGGGGTCAGCACCTCCGACTCGTCGATGTAGTCGACGCCGAGGCTCTGCAGGATCTGCGCCTCGACGAAGTGACCGATGCGCGCCTTGGCCATCACCGGGATCGAGACCGCGTTGACGATGCCGTCGATCAGGTCCGGGTCGCTCATGCGCGCGACGCCGCCCTGGGCGCGGATATCGGCGGGAACCCGCTCGAGCGCCATCACCGCGACGGCGCCGGCATCCTCGGCGATCTTGGCCTGATCAGCGGTGACGACGTCCATGATCACCCCGCCCTTGAGCATCTCGGCCATGCCGCGCTTCACGCGGGCGGTGCCGGTCGTCGAGGTGGTGTCGGGCGTTGTCACGGGCAAACTCCTGATTATCGGGGATTCGTTCGAGGAGGCATCGCTGCGATGCGAACCTCCACGATTCTAGGCGCCCCGATCAGGCCACTAGATAGCCAGTCCGAGAGCACTGGACTGGTCCGCCGCCCGCGGCCGGGATCGCACACCGGGCCGGACGGCCGCTACGGCGTCGCTACGGGCGCGCCGAATGCGGGTACCCGTGGCGCCGGACGGTGCGAAACCGCGGGCCGGCGCCACCTGTTCGTCAGATCGGGTCGACGACGAACAGCTGCGCCCAGTACGTCGCGGCCTGCTCGCCGATATACGGCAGCAGGAAGTCGTACAGCAGATAGGACATATGCATTCGGTACCTCACCTCCACACACCGGTTCGCCGGATTCGATGTGCGGCAAACCGGTTTCGACCCTAACCGATGGTGACCTGTCACACATCGGCAACGGCCGGGTATCGGCGAGATCAGCGGATTTCCGACGAAATGCGTTGACCGCCAACGCGTCCCGTCGTCACACCTCGGACAGCACCGGCTCGAACAACCCGACGGCGACGACCCGGATCTGCTCCAGCGCCCGTTCGACCGGTCCGGTCGGCTGAAACAGATGACTGAGGGCAAGGCGCACAACGGTTTCGGCGATCGGCGCGAGCTCCTCCTCGCCCACCGATGCCAGATCGTATTGCGCGCGCACGGCCGCGGTGACCGCCGCGATCGCCCGGCCGAGCACCGGTTCCGGTTCGGTCATCAGCGCCGGCAGCAGCGCGGTATCGGGCGCCGAGCGGCCCGACAGCACCGCCTTCAGCAGCATATTGTCCGCGCCGCTGCGCAGGGTGAACTCCACCGCCGCGATCAGGCCGGCGATCACATCGTCCGGATGGGCCGCCAGCTGCTCGGCGATCCCGATCAGGAAGACGTCCACTTCGTTCGCGATCACCACATCGGCGAGGTCCTGTTTGGTGCCGATCTCCTTGTACAGCACCGGCCGGCTGACGCCGACCTCCTTGGCCACCCGCGACATGTTCACCGCGCCCCAGCCCTCGGTACAGACCAGGCCGCGAGCGGTCTCGATGACGCGCTCGCGCAGAAGTCGGCGCATATCGGACTGGAAGTTCGGCGCGGTAGCCACGCCCCTGATCGTACACGGTTCGCGATACTGCTCGACTATTGACAATCACAACCCATCTGTATTCAATGGGAACACTTCTTCGGAAAGTGTAAATACGTCGAGGTGGGCGGACTGCCGCTCCGTTCGTGAGGAGAATTTCGTGACCACATCCCGAATCGCCGACCCTGCCCGGCTCGCGCCGCCGCAGTGGCGCGACCGCAAGCGCCATCTCTGGCTGTTCGGCCTCGTCCCGCCGACCGCGGTCCTGCTCGCCACCGGCCTGGTGTGGCTGTTCAACGAGCTGGGCTGGCACCACGCGGCGCCCGTGTGGTGGTGGATCGGGCCGCTGCTGGTGTACGTCCTGCTGCCGATCCTCGACCGATTCTTCGGGCCCGACGGGCAGAATCCGCCCGACGAGGTGATGGAACAGCTCGAGAACGACCGCTACTACCGCTGGTGCGTGTACGCCTACATCCCGTTCCAGCTGCTCAGCCTGGTGTTCGCCTGCTATCTGTGGAGCGCGGCCGATCTGTCCTGGCTGGGCGTCGACGGCGGGCTGAGCCTGGTGTCCGAGATCGGCCTGGCTCTGACCGTCGGGACCATGGGTGGTGTCGGCATCAACACCGCGCACGAACTCGGCCACAAGAAGGAGGAACTGGAGCGCTGGCTGTCGAAGATCACGCTGGCGCAGACGTTCTACGGCCACTTCTACATCGAGCACAATCGCGGCCACCACGTGCGGGTGGCGACACCGGAGGACCCCGCCAGTTCCCGGTTCGGTGAATCGTTCTGGACCTTCCTGCCGCGCAGCGTATGGGGCAGCCTGCGCTCGTCGTGGTCCCTCGAGCAGACCCGGCTGCGGCGAATGGGCAAGCAGCCGTGGACGATTCACAACGACGTGCTCAACGCCTGGCTGATGTCGGTGGTGCTGTGGGGCGCGCTGGCCGCGATCTTCGGTCCCGGGGTGCTGCCGTTCCTGGTGCTGCAGGCGGTCTACGGATTCTCGCTGCTGGAGACGGTCAACTATCTCGAGCACTACGGCCTGCTACGGCAGCGCACGGCCGCCGGGCGTTACGAACGCTGCACGCCGCAGCACAGCTGGAACTCCGACCACATCGTCACCAACATCTTCCTCTACCACCTGCAGCGCCACAGCGACCATCACGCCAACCCCACCCGGCGCTATCAGACCCTGCGCAGTATGGACGGCGCGCCCAACCTGCCCAGCGGCTACGCCAGCATGATCACCGTCGCCTACTTCCCGCCGCTGTGGCGCCGCGTGATGGACAAGCGGGTGCTCGCCCACTACGGCGGTGACATCACGCGCGTCAACCTCCAGCCCGGCAAGCGCGATCGGATCCTCGCGAAGTACGGGGTCGCCTGATGTCGCGATTCCGTTGCCCCATTTGCGATTACGTGTACGACGAAACCGACGGCGCCCCGCGCGAGGGCTTTCCGCCCGGCACCGCGTGGTCCGCGATTCCCGACGACTGGTGCTGTCCCGACTGCGGCGTGCGGGAGAAGCAGGATTTCCACGCCGATCTCGCAACCCACGACCCGACCCCGACGAAAGGCCCCTGATATGACCGACTACAAGCTGTTCCGCTGCCTGCAATGCGGATTCGAATACGACGAGGCGCTCGGCTGGCCCGAGGACGGCATCGCGGCGGGCACCCGCTGGGACGACATTCCCGACGACTGGTCCTGCCCCGACTGCGGGGCGGCCAAGGCGGATTTCGAGATGGTCGAGGTCAGTCGCGCATGACCGGACGCATCGTCGTCGTGGGTGCGGGGGTCGCGGGCGCCACCGCCGCCCGCACCCTGCGCAGCGAGGGCTACACCGGTGAGATCGTGCTGCTCGGCGCCGAGGACCGGCTGCCCTACCGCCGCCCGATGGTCTCCAAGGAATTGCTCGCCGGCACCGCGAACGAACGCCGGCTCCTGCTCGAGTCGGCGGAATCGTGGCGCGGACTCGGCATCGAGGTGCGCCCGGGGACCCCGGTCGAAGGCGTCGACGTCGACCGCGACCGCATACATCTGGGCACCGGCGAGACCCTCGGCTACGACGCACTGGTGCTCGCCACCGGTGCGCGCGCACGAGAACTGCCCGGCCCCGAATCGGGCGCGTACACGCTGCGCACCGCCGCGGATGTCGACGCGTTGCGCGCGGCCGTGGTGACCGGTGGATCGCTGCTCGTGGTGGGCGGCGGTCTGGTCGGATGCGAAGCCGCCGCGACGGCGCGTGGACTCGGGGCGGCGGTGACGATCGTGCACGCGGGTGACGCTCCGCTGGAGCGGGTGGCCCCGGCGGTGATCGGCGAGCACTGCCGGAATCTGCACGGCGGCAACGGCGTCGACATCCACGACACGGTGGTGCTGGACCGGATCGACGGTGGCGACGGTGACATCCGAGCGACCGCCGTCGACGGACGCCAGTGGACCGCCGCGGCGGTACTCGTCGCGATCGGCGCGGAAGCGGAGACCGAGGTGGCCCGGCAGGCCGGACTCGCCGTCGGGGACGGGATTCTCGTCGACGAGTCCTACACCACCTCGGCGCCGAACATCTTCGCCGCCGGCGATGCCGCCGCCGTCTACGATCCGGAATTCGGGGTCCACCGGCGCACCGAACAATGGAACAGTGCGCAATCGCACGGTGTGGCCGTGGCGAAAGCCGTTCTCGGGCAATCCCTCCCCGCCCAGGAGGTCACCTGGGGCTGGACCACGCAGTACGGCGTCACCATCCAATTCGCCGGGCGACCGCACGCCGAGGACGAGGTCGTGGTCCGCACCACCGACACCCCCGGCCAGTTCATCGCGCTCTCCCTGCGAGCGAGCCGACTGGTCGCCGCCGCGGCCGTGGGCCGGCCCGCCGACCTGCGCACCGCGCGCAACCTCATCGCCGCGCGAACGACCCACGCTCCCGAAACCTGGTGCGACACAACCATTCCCCTGCAGGAGCTGGCGACCGCCACGGAACTCTCCGGCCACCACTGACCGAGTGGCCGGTTCGCGAACCGTGTGTTCGCGCCGCGTGAACACCTGTCTCCGTGCGTTCCGCAGCCTGGTCATCCACCGAACGCCGCAGCACGTCCTCGTCGCCGACCGATGCCCGCCCGGTCGGTTACAGCGTCTCGGGCCACGTCACAGCGTCTCCGGCCACGTCACAGCCTCTCCGGCCACGATGGAGATCTTCGACGAGAGGCGGGATTCGAGACACAGCCTTACCGGCGCTGGGACGTCCTCGTGGTCGCCCACCTCGAAAGAGGCTGATACCTTGCCTCTTCCGCACAGTGGGGCCGGTCGTGAGCCGGCCGGAGGGATGAAGGAGACCGCCGGATGAACGCGGCCGCTCACTGGCTCACCGGTCGAGGCACGCGCCGGATCTGGCTCACGGTCCTGATCGTGGCCGTGGTGGCGGCAGTCGCGGCGGTCGTCTGGATCGCCGGAGCAGGCGCCGGAGGGACCCGTCACTGGTGGCCGGTTCCGGATTTCGCCGCGGCTCGACTCCGCTCCGATCCGAGATTGCGCTCGACGGTGGAAGCGATGGGCGGCCGGATGGTTGCCGTGCTCGCGGACGCATTCACCGGATACGCCGCGGCGTGAGCCGACCCGACTGATCGCCGCGGCTCAGCGGATCGACCGGACCTCCGGCTCGAGATCGGAACCGGCGGCGGTGAGCGCCTCGGCCAACAGGTTGTCCAGGTGGTAGGGGTACACCGTTTCGCCGATCCGGTCGAGTTCGGCGATATCCGGCGGCAGGCACCAGCGGTAGGCGGTCACGCAGCGGCGTTCCCAGACGGTCGGGTCGGCGGGTTTCGGATCGAACCAGCGCACCCGGGCCACGAAGAACAGTTCCTCGGAGCGGATCAGCTCTCCGTTGAAGGGGAAGACCGCGACCCGCCGCCAGATCGGGCCGCGCAGCAGCGTGGAGTCCAGCGCCAGTCCCGTTTCCTCCCACACCTCGCGCACCGCCGCGGTCCGCAGCGTCTCCCCCGGTTCGATGCCGCCGCCGACGGTGAACCAGAACGGAGAATCGGGAGTCTGCGGGTCGTGGCCACGCATCAACAGCACGCGGTCCTCGTCGTCGAGCAGCACCACCCGGGCCGAGGTGCGGACGGTGTCGACCTCGAGGCCGGTGGTCGCGGCCGGTGTGACGCGTTCCGCGATCTCGAAATAGGTGGGCAGCGGCGCGGTACCGCCGAGGTGCAGCAACCGCACCGGGCGGCGGGTACGCAGCGCCAGGGTGTCGCGCACGGCGTCGTTGTGGAAGCGGCGCGCGATCAGCACCCGCGCCTCGGCATCGGCGAGTTCGGCCACCAGTTGCGGCCGCAGCGAGGTGATGTCGACGGCGGACAACGCGGCCGCCAGCTGGTTCTCCGCCGTCTCCCGATCGCTCCAGTCGGCGCGTTCGGCGCGGTCGGCCAGGGCGATCAGCCGCTTGGACTGCTCCGCGGCCGCGGACTCCGACATCGGCCCGGCCATCGAGATCGCGACCGTGCGGGCCACCACCGCGCGCCGCGCCAAGGCCGCCTCCAGCGCGTCGCGGGCCTGGTCACCGCGCACGTGCAACCGGTCGAGCCGGTTGGCGGTGGAGTAGGCCCACACTCCGATGGCGATGATCACCGCCGCGATCAGCGCGAGGACCAGAATGGTCGTCGCGGAGAAGGTGATCATCCAGCGGTCCTCACCCGGGCGTCGCCGACGGTGACCGTCTCGTACACCCGCAGAATCTGTTCGGCCACGACCGGCCAATCGTATTCGCCGACAACCTGATCCGCGGTGCGCACGAGTTCCTCGCGGCGGGTGCGGTCGGTGAGCAATCCGTCGATCGCCTCGGCCAGCGCCGCGGAATCACCCACCGGCACCAGCACGCCCGCGGTCCCGTCGCGCAGCACCCGGCGGAAGGCGTCCAGTTCGCCGGCCACCACGGCGGTTCCGGCGGCCATCGCCTCCACGAGCACGATGCCGAAACTCTCCCCGCCCAGATTCGGCGCGCAATACACATCGGCACTGCGCATCGCCGACGCCTTCTCCGCATCCGAGACCTGACCGAGGAAACGCAGATGTCCGGCGTGTTCGCCCGCTTCCCGGCGCAGCCGCTCCTCGTCCCCGCGGCCGACGATCAGAATCTCCACGTCCGGATGCCGGGCCACCAGTTTCGGCAGTGCGCCCAGCAGCACAGCCATCCCCTTGCGGGGCTCGTCGTAGCGGCCGAGGAACAGCACCGTCCCGCCCGCTCGCGGATACCCTTGCAGCAGTGGGGCGTTCGCGAACGCCGGCACGTCGACCCCGTTGGGGATCTCGACCGCGTCGCTGCCCAGCGCCTCCACCTGCCAGCGCCGCGCCAGCTCGGAGACCGCGATCCGTCCGCTGATCTTCTCGTGATACGGCCGCAGCACGCCCTGAAAGGTAGCCAGCACCAGCGACCTCGTGGTGGAGGTGTGGAAGGTGGCCACGATGGGTCCCTCGGCCACCTTCAGCGCGAGCATCGAGATACTGGGGGCATTGGGTTCGTGGACGTGCAGGACCTCGAAGTCGCTGTCGGCGATCCAGCGCCGCAGCCGGGTGTAGGCGGTCGGCCCGAACGACAGCCGCGCCACCGAACCGTTGTACGGAATCGCCACCGCCTTTCCGGCCGAGACGACGAATTCCGGCAGTTCGGTGTCGTCGGAGGCCGGTGCCAGCACGCTCACCTTGTGGCCACGCTCGATCAGTACCTGCGCCAGCTCCACGACATGTGACTGCACACCGCCCGGCACGTCGAACGAGTACGGGCAGACCATGCCGATTCTCATGACACCGCGTCTCCGGCGGGCCGCTCATCGCCGCGCACGGCCTGCGCTGCCGCGATCCGCTCCAGGCGCTGGGCGGACAGATCCGGCTCCCACAGCGGCTGCAACATATGCCAGTCGGTGGGATGTTCGGCGATATTGGCGGCGAACCGATTCGCCAGCTGCTGGGTGGCGGCCGCGACACCGACCGAAACATCCAGCGGCGCTTCCGTTTTCAGTCCCCACCCCTCGCGGCCCTGCTCATCCACCGTGAACCAGGCGTGCACCGGCATCAGCGCGGCGCCGGTCTCGATGGCGAGTTTCGCCGCACCCGCGGGCATCCAGGTGCGTTCGCCGAAGAACTCCACCGGCACACCCTTGCCGGTGAGGTCGCGCTCGCCCATCAGGCAGACCACCTTGTTGTCGCGCAACCGCTGCGCGAGCTGCCGGAACGGCGGCTGCTCTCCGCCGGTCAGCGGGAACACCTCGAACCCCAGGCTCTCCCGGTAGGCCACGAAGCGCTCGAACAGCGATTCCGGTTGCAGCCGTTCAGCCACCGTGGTGAGGCTGCCGTAGTGCTGCACCAGCCACATGCCGGCCATATCCCAGTTCCCCGAATGCGGCAGCACGAAGACCACGCCGCGCCCCTGTGCCAGAGCCTCGTCGAGATGTTCCACCCCGTCCGGCACCGGCATCAGCGGCGAATCCGCCAGTGCCGCGTGGTCGAGGGTCGGCAGCCGGAACGCCTCGCGCCAATACCGGGCGTACGAGCGCATCGAGGCGTGGATCAACTCGTCGGGTACCTCGAGCGGGTCGACGGCGAGTACCCGGGCGAGGTTGCGGCGCAACTGATTCGGTCCCGCCCCGCGGTGGGCGGCACGGTTCGCGCGCCGGGCCGCCCAGTCGCCGCCGAAGTCGAACCCGCGGCGCGCGATGCGTTCGGGCAGTCCCCGTACCAGTCGCCACCCGGCCGCGTAGGCCCTGTCGGTCAGCGCGGCCCTCATCTGTGTCACGCCCCTACCACCTTCATTTCGCCGTATCGGATTCGGTCTTGGTGACCGGCGCGATCACGTCGCGGGCACCGGCCGAATTCCGTACCGCCAGGACTCGCTGGAAGACGGTGACGATGCTCAGCACCGCCAGGATGTACATCGCCACATACACCGCGTAGGTGAGCCACTCGACGCCGAAATAGCCGCCGATGCCGGTGAAGCCGGCGCCGACCAGCACGATCACCAGGCGATCGGGACGTTCGATGATTCCGCCGTCGGCCGACAGCCCGCTCGCCTCCGCCCGCGCCTTGGCATAGGAGATCACCTGCGAGGTCACCAGGACCACCAGCGTCGCCACGAACAGGTGCTTGCTGTGCTCGTGATACACCGACCACCAGGCGAGCGCACCGAAGATGGCGCCGTCGGCCACGCGATCACAGGTGGCGTCGAGGACCGCACCGTATTTCGTGCCGCCGCCGCGGGCGCGGGCCATCGCCCCGTCGAGCATGTCGAACATGACGAAGAGCCAGATCACCATCGTTCCCCAGAACAGGTGATCGGTCGGGAACAGCGTCACCGCGGCCACGATGGAGGCGGTGGTGCCGATCAGCGTCATCGCGTCGGGCGTGAGCCCGGTGCTCACCAGCGCCCGTCCCAGCGGCGCGGTCGCCTTGGCGAACGTCTCCCGACCGAAGAAGCTCAGCACCGCTACTCGACTTCCTTCGTCTCGTGCCACGCCCCGGCCAGCAGGGCCCGCGTCTCCCGCAGCAACTGCGGCATCACCTTCACCCCACCGACGACGGTGATGAAATTGGCGTCCCCGCCCCAGCGGGGAACGATGTGCTGGTGCAGGTGGTCGGCCAGCGATCCCCCTGCCACACCGCCGAGATTCAGTCCGACGTTGAAGCCCTCGGGCCGCGACACCTTCTTCATCACCCGGATCGCCCGCTGGGTGAACGCCATCAGTTCGGCGCTCTCCTCCGGGGTGAGATCCTCGAGGTCGGCCACCCGCCGGTAGGGCACCACCATCATGTGGCCGGGGTTGTACGGATACAGGTTGAGCACCGCGAACACCCATTCGCCGCGCGCGATGACCAGTCCGTCCTCGTCCGACATCTTCGGGATCTCGGTGAACGGGTGCTTCAGCCCGGCCGAGGTCTTCTCCTCGGCGCCGGCGGGCGCGTCGGCGTCGGCCGGCCCGTTCCGGCTGTCGGCGACCGCACCGGTGATGTAGGACATCCGGTACGGCGTCCACAATCGCTGCAACCGGTCCGGGTCCCCCGCTCCCGTGTCGACGATCCGACCCGGATCCTGTTGCGTCACAGCCTCTTCCACCATGCCCTCACTCACGCCCCACCGGTCCGGACCTCGAATCCTTCCGCGCTCGGCGAGGCGTTGTCGCGCCGCGATATCCAGTCGACGACGGTCGCCACCGCATCGGCCACCGGCACGGTGTTGACCTGGGTGCCGTCGCGGAAGCGGAAGCTCACCGCACCGGCGTTCACATCGCGCTCGCCGGCCAGCAGCATGAACGGGACCTTCTGCGCGGTGTGGTTGAAGATCTTCTTCTGCATCCGGTCGTCACTGCGATCGACCTCGGCCCGCACACCGTGGGCGCGCAGTTCCTCCACCACCGTGTCCAGATGGTCGGCGAACGCGTCGGCGACCGGGATGCCGACCACCTGCACGGGCGCCAGCCAGGCCGGGAACGCACCCGCGTAATGCTCGGTGAGCACGCCGAAGAATCGTTCGATGGACCCGAACAGGGCACGGTGGATCATCACCGGGCGCTGCTTGGTGCCGTCGGAGGCGGTGTATTCCAGGCCGAAGCGCTCGGGCAGGTTGAAATCGAGCTGAATGGTCGACATCTGCCAGGTGCGGCCCAGCGCGTCCTTGGCCTGCACGGAGATCTTCGGACCGTAGAACGCGGCACCGCCCGGATCCGGGACCAGATCCAGGCCCGAATCGGTGGCCACCTTGCGCAGCGTCTCGGTGGCCTCCTCCCACAATTCGTCGGAGCCCACGAATTTCTGCGGATCCTTGGTCGACAATTCCAGGTAGAAATCGTCGAGACCGTAATCGCGCAGCAGGCTCAGCACGAATTGCAGCGTCGAGGTCAATTCGGCGTGCATCTGCTCTTTGGTGCAGTAGATGTGCGCGTCGTCCTGGGTCATGCCGCGCACCCGGGTCAGGCCGTGGACGACACCGGACTTCTCGTAGCGATACACCGACCCGAATTCGAACAGCCGCAGCGGCAACTCCCGATACGACCGGCCGCGCGAGCGGAAGATCAGGTTGTGCATCGGGCAGTTCATCGGCTTGACGTAATAGTCCTGGCCGGGTTTGCGCACGGTGCCGTCGTCGTTGTATTCGGCGTCGAGATGCATGGCCGGGAACATGCCCTCGCGGTACCAGTCCAGGTGTCCGGAGACCTCGAAAAGATGCCCCTTGGTGATATGCGGGGTGTTGACGAATTCGTAGCCGGCCGCGATGTGGCGGCGACGGGAATAGTCCTCGAGTTCCTTGCGGATGATGCCGCCCTTGGGGTGGAACACCGGCAGGCCCGAACCCAATTCATCCGGGAACGAGAACAGATCCAGTTCCAGTCCGAGTTTGCGGTGATCGCGCTTCTCGGCCTCTTCCAGGACGTGCAGGTGGTTCTCCAGCGCCTCCGGCGATTCCCAGGCGGTGCCGTAGATGCGCTGCAGATCCTCGCGGTTCTGGTCACCGCGCCAGTAGGCCGCCGAGGAGCGGGTCAGCTTGAACGCGGGAATGAATTTCGTGGTCGGGATGTGCGGGCCGCGGCACAGGTCGCCCCACACCTTCTCCCCCGAGCGCGGGTCGAGATTGTCGTAGATGGTCAGCTCTTTACCGCCGACCTCCATGACCTCCGGATCGTCGATGCCCGACTTATCGGAGATCAGCTCGAGTTTGAACGGCTCCTTGGCCAATTCCACCCGGGCCTCGTCGACCTCGACCACCCGGCGTGAAAACCGTTGCGCGCCTTTGATGATCTTCTTCATCCGGGATTCGAGCTTGGTCAGATCCTCTGGGGTGAACGGCCGCTCGACCTGGAAGTCGTAGTAGAAGCCGTCCTTGATCGGCGGGCCGATGCCGAGTTTGGCCTCGGGGAACTCCTGCTGCACCGCCTGGGCCAGCACGTGCGCGGCCGAATGGCGGATGACGCTGCGGCCGTCCTCGGAGCCTGCGGTGACGGCCTCGACCTCGACATCGGTCTCGGGCGCCCAGGACAGGTCCCGCAGGTTGCCCTCGTCGTCGCGGACGACGACGACGGTGTCGGGGCCCTTGGTGGCCAGGCCCGCTTCGCGCACCGCGGCGCCCGCCGTCGTCCCGGCCGGCACCCGGACGAGGGCGGCGGGGGTTATGCGGGCTGAGGTGGTCACGGCTGCGCTCTCCTTAGACATGTCGGCATTCTCGTTCCGGGCCGGTCGACGAACAGAAATCTCACCGGCGCGACCAATGCTATCGGGACAGTACCGGTCGTGCGCCGATGGACCGGCCGGGAAGCGGCCGCGGCCCGCTCACCCGCGCCGGGCCAGCTCGGTGAGCAGCCGCTGCCGCTCGGCGGCGGGCCTTTTGGGGCAGCTGGTGCACATATCGCAGCCGGGCACCTCGTAGACCAGGCAGCAGGAGATGCGCCGGACGAACGTGCGCGAGGCGATATCGGTGAATCGCGGCGCGGGCAGCCGCTCCCCGACCTGGGCGGCCAGCCGCGCGCCCGCCTCGGGATCACCCGCGTCGATGGCCCGGTTGCCGATCGCGTCGGCGACGATCGCCCACAGCGCCGCCGGACCGGCGCCGGTCACCCGGGCCACGACCGGGATGACGCGCCGCAGGGTGTCGCCCAGCGCCGCGCCGACCGCCTCGGACTCGCCCGCGGATTCGGGCACGATCCGCTCGATGCCACCGTCGGGCCGGATCTCGCAGCGCAGCCGTTCCAGCGTGGGGTCGGGTGCCGGTGCGCCGGTCGCGTAGGCCTCGGTGATCGGATCCACCAGTGCCGAGGCGGCCATACACCACCACAGCGTGCCCGAGACACGGGAATTGCCTGTGCCCCAGGAAATTCCCATATCGGCGATCCGTTCCGACAGCCACGCGGGCTCGGTGAGTTTGATGCCGGCCACCTGGGCGGGCGTCCCGGACGCCACCGACTGCGCCACCATTTCCATCCGACTCCGATCCACATCGATCCAGCGAATGCATCACGTCCACCATGGCATGTCCGGCGCGCTCGGATCGAGGCGCCGGCAGGGTTTCGGGGTGCGCCGCTCAGCGTATCGGCGCGGGCGACGCCGACGTTCAGGCGCGCCGCGACAGCCGTCCCCGGGTCGTGGCGGGACGGCTGCCGCGGCGAAGGTGGACGGGTGCGCGAGTTCGGCTGTCGGGCCGACGAACTCGCGCACCCTCCGCCCGGATCAGGCGTGGGTCGGATTCCGGGCGGGTATTCCGGGCCGCTCGGCATCGGTGATCTCGGCGATGCCGGTCGTGGTGACCTCGAGGACCCGTGCGGTTCCGATATCGAAGAACAGGCCCGAAAGCGCAACACCGCGCTCGTCGACGGCCCGTGCGACGACCGGATGCTCTCGCAGCGTCTCCAACTGGACCGCGACGTTGACCATGCTCAACTGGTCGGCCGTGCCGTAACCGGCGGCCGCCGCGGCCGCCGCCACCGGATGGCCGTCGCGGTAGCGTTGCAGGGCCTCGGCGCCGTGGGCCAGCCAGTCGTCGATATCGGGACCGGCGGACCGGTCCGACAGCAGGGCGTTCATCGCACCGCAGCCCGAATGTCCGCACACCACGACGTTGCGCACCGACAGATTGTGCAGTGCGAAACTCAGCGCGGCGTCCACCGACACATCGGTGCCGCGCGCCGGGATCAGATTGCCGATATTGCGGACGGTGAACAGGTCACCCGGACCGCTGTTGGTGATCACATTCGGCACGATCCGCGAATCGGAGCAGGTCAGGAAGAAGGAGTCCGGGTCCTGACCGTTACGCAATTCGTCCAGGTGCGGCCGCATCACGTGGGCGTGACTGCGGTGGTAGGCGGCGACACCGGCGGCGACGGGATTGCCACCCTCGGAACGCCACGGTCCCAGCACATCGTCGAGCAGCCCGCGGGCCCGGGCGCGCTGCGGCGGACGCTCGGCCGCCTCGGCCATGCGCGCGGTCCCGATCTCGACGAATTCGACGGTGCCGCCGGTACTTTCGTGCTGCTGCGCCCAGGAGTGGATGGCGTCGTAGGCGGCGTGGTCGAGGAAGTCGACCGTCAGCTCCACCAGGACGTCGGCGCCGGCGGGCACCTTGGCCAGCTGCCCGGTCAGCTTCGGCAGGGCGAGGAAGGTGCAGGTGCCGTCCACGCTCACCAGCCACCGGTCGGTTCCCTCGAACGGAGCGGCCTCGACCGAGACGCGCACCACGCGCCACAGCAGCAACGCGAAGGCGACGACCAGCCCGATCAGCACACCCTCGAGCAGGTTCAAGAACACCACCGCGGCGATGGTCACCGCATAGATCACCAGTTCGCCGGTGCGGTGCGCGATCTTGATGTGAGCGAGCTTCACCAGCTGGATGCCGATCATCACCAGCAGGCCGGCCAGCGCCGATTTCGGGATCTGCTCGACCACGCCCACCAGGGCGATCGAGAACAGCAGCACCCAGACACCATGCAGCAGCGCCGAGGCCCGGCTGCGCGCACCGGCGGTCACATTGGTCGCACTGCGCACGATCACGCCGGTGACCGGCAGGCCACCGATCATGCCGGAGGTCACGTTGGCCGCACCCTGCGCCATGAGCTCACGGTCGAAGTTGGTGCGCGGGCCGTTGTGCATCTTGTCGACGGCCACGGCCGACAGCAGGCTTTCCACGCTGGCGATCAGGGCGACGGTCAACACCGCCAGCGCGACACCGCTCCAGTCTCCGCTGGGCATGTCTGGCAGGCCGACGGCGTCGAACAGCGATCCGCTCATCGTGATGCGGGCGGGGTCTCCGGGCAGCACCAGCGACAGCGCGGTGGCGACCACGATCGCCACCAGCGGTCCGGGGACCACGCGGATCTTGGCCGGCACCCAGCGCCAGCCGAGCATGATCGCGATGACCAGCCCGCCGATCACGACGTCGATACCGCTGAGATGCAGCAGCTGATTCGGCAACTCCGCGACGTTCTCCCACGCCGAGCTCTGCGATGATCCGCCGAGCAGCACATGAACCTGCTGCAAGGCGATGGTGATACCGATGCCGGCGAGCATCGCGTGCACGACGACCGGTGCGATGGCGAGCGCGGCGCGCGCGATCCGGCTCAGGCCGAACACGATCTGCAGCACACCCGCGCAGACGGTGATGAAACAGGTTGTCTTCCAGCCGAATTGATTGATGGTCTCGGCCATGACCACGGTCAGGCCGGCGGCCGGACCGCTGACCTGCAGGACGGAGCCCCCCAGGGTTCCCACCACGATGCCGCCCACGGCGGCGGCGATGAGTCCGGCCGCGACCGGGGCGCCGGTGGCGACCGCGATGCCGATCGAGAGCGGAAGCGCGACGAGAAAGACGACGACGGATGCGGGTAGATCGTGTCGCAGGACCGAATTCATCCGGTCCGACCAGCTGGGGCCCGGCGGGGCCGAGGGTCTGGGCGTAGCGACGGTGTCGGTGGACATATTGCTCCTTCACCGGAGCCGCCGCGGCGGTCCGGTCGGTCGAACATGTTCTCCAGGCATCGAATTCAGCTGCGAGACTTCGTTGTCCAGCAGTGAGCCGGAAGCGAGGGCAACCCTAATAGTAAAGACTAAGCAAAGGCTTAGAAAAGGATCTTTAGCCTCGCACACGTTCCGGATTCGATGTGATGTCCCTCACCCGCCTGCAGCTGCGACCTGCACCGGCACCACTGTGCGCCCGCTCAGGGCACGTTTTCCATCCGCCGAAATTGCCAGAACTGGGAATGCTCCTTTCAGGAAACCGGGACCGGCACGGGGTGGCGGAGGTCGTCGATATCGGCGATACCGTCGGGCGTGATCGCGAGGACGCGCGCGGTGGCGATATCGAAGAACAATCCCGACAGCACCACGCCACGCGCCTCGATCCCGCGCCGCACGACGGGATGGGCGGCCAGCGTCTCGATCTGCACGGCGACGTTCACCATGCCCAGCTGGTCGACCTCGCCGTATCCGGCGGCCGCGGCCGCCGCCGCCACCGGATGTCCGGCCCGGAAGCGCTCGAGCGCGGGCCGGCCGTGTGCGAGCCAGTCGTCGAGACCCGAGCCGGTGTGCAGACCGTGGTGCAGTGCGTCCATGGCGCCGCAGCCGGAATGCCCGCACACCACGATCGAGCGCACGTCGAGTTTGTTCAGTGCGTAGACCAGCGCGGCCTCGACCGAGGTGTCGCGGCCGTCGGCGGGGATCAGATTGCCGATATTGCGCACGGTGAACAGATCGCCGGGGCCGCTGTTGGTGATCACGTTCGGCACGATGCGGGAGTCTGCGCAGGTGACGAACAGTGATTCCGGATCCTGGGTGTACCGCAGTTCGTCCAGATGCGGCCGCATCATATGGGCGTGCCCGCGGTGATAGGCCGCGATCCCGGCGGCGATCCGATCGGTGCGGGTGGTGGGACGCCAGGGCGCGAGAACGTCGTCGAGCATCCGCCGGGCGTGACCGCGCGCGGGCGGTCCCGCGGTGAGGTCGGCGATCCGCACGGCGCCGAGTTCGACGAATTGCACCGTGCCGCCCAGGCTTTCGTGTCGCTGCGCCCATTCGTGCAGGGTGTCGGAGGCGGCGTGGTCGATGAAGTCGACGGTCATCTCCACGGTCACCGGAACGCCCGCGGGGATCCGCGCCAGCGCAGCGGTGAGTCGCGGCAAGGCCAGGAAGGTGGCCGAACCATCCACGGTCACGAGCCAGCGCCCGGTGTCGCCGACCGGCGCGGCCACGATCACCACCCGCACCACCCGCCACATGAGCAGCGCGAACGAGAGCACCAGCCCGATCAGCATACCCAGCAGCAGATTGCCGAAGATCACCACGAGAACCGTTGCGGCATAGACGATCAGATCGCCGGCGCGGCGCGCGAGGCGGATGTGGGCGAGTTTCACCAGTCCGATACCGATGACGATCAACAGCCCGGCCAGCGCGGCCTTCGGGATCTGGCGCACCACCTCGACCAGCGCGACGGAGAACACCAGCACCCACACGCCACTGAGCATCGTGGAAGCCTTGGTCCGCGCGCCGGCCTTGGCGTTGGTGATACTGCGGACGATGACCGCGGCGATGGGCAGGCCACCGAGTATGCCGGAGGTCATGTTCGCGACGCCCTGACCGAGCAGTTCGCGGTCGAGGTCGGTGCGGTACTCCGGTCGCAACCGGTCGACGGCCACCGCGGACAGCAGCGTCTCCACGCTGGCGATCAGCGCGATGGTGAACGCCGTCAGCACGACCGCACTCCAATTGCCGTGCGGCAGTTGCGGTAACGACATCGCGTCGAACAGCGACCCGTGCAGCGTGATGCGTTCCACGCTGGTGGGCACCACCATCGCGAGCGCCGTCGCCGCGACCACGGCGGCCAGCGGCGCCGGGACCGCACGGATCCGGCCCGGCAGATAGCGCCAGCCCAGCATGATCGCGATCACCACCCCGCCGACCAGCGCGTCGCCGGCGTGCATCACCGTCAGCTGATGCGGCAGCTGGACGATGCTCGCCCACGACGAACTCAACGTCTGCCCGCCCAGCAGGACGTGCAGTTGCTGCAGTGCGATCACGACGCCGATGCCGGCGAGCATGGCGTGCACCACCACGGGCGCGATGGCCAGTGCGCCGCGCGCGATCCGGCTCAGGCCGAACACCACCTGCAGCGCGCCGGCACAGACGGTGATGAAACACGTTGTCGCCCAGCCGAACTGGTGGATGGATTCGGCCACCACGACGGTGAGGCTGGCGGTGGGTCCGCTGACCTGCAGTACCGAACCGCCACACAGTCCGGCGACCAGACCGCCGACCACGGCGGCGATCAAACCGGCCGCGACCGGCGCGCCCATGGCGACGGCCACACCGATGGACAGGGGTAGTGCGACGAGGAAAACCACCACGGAGGCGGGTAAATCGTGGCGTAGAACGACCGAAAGGCCCCGAGGTGACGTCCGTCGGACCGAGTCGGTGTCGGTGGACATATTTCTCCTTCGCCGAACCGGTGTCGGTTCGGTCCATCGGTGGAACATGTACTGGCATCGAGAGCGGGCGGGCGAAGCGGATGACGCGAGATGTGTTGCGCCTGCGACGCATCCGGACAGGGATGCCCGGCAGCGGCCCAACGCGCCTAATAGTAAAGACAACGCAAAGCAGATGGAAAGGGTTTTCAGCACAAAAGTCGGCGCCGGTATCCAATTGTGATCCATATCACAATCGGACTGGAGGTCCGGAAATACCCGGAACTACCCCCGAACGCCGAAGGGCACCGAAACACGATGGCGCAGAATCGCTTCACCGTACCCACTGGCGATACTACCGCAGCCATGTTCCTGGTCACTTGTACGATTCGCCTATCACCGAGGCCGAGCGCGACCGGCGCGACGCACCGCGGGACAGTGGGAAGGGCAGGGTCGGCGCCCTGTGCCGACCGGGATCCGGACGAGGAGGCAGCAGTGCATATCGCGGTACTGGGAATGGGACGGATGGGTCGCGCCGTGGCCGGGCGCCTACTCGACGGCGGACATCGGGTGACGGTGTGGAACCGCACCGAAGGCAAAGCGGCCGAACTGATTTCGTCCGGCGCGACGGAGTCCGCAACGGTGGCGGCGGCCGTGTCGGGAGTCGACGCCGCCCTCACCGCGCTCGCCGACGACGCCGCGGTGACCTCTGTGGCCTTCGGCGAGTTGCAGACATCCCTCGATTCCGGCACCCCGTACATCGACTGTTCCACCGTCTCCCCCGCATTGGGCGCCGCCCTCGCCGACGGCTTCGGTGACCGGTTTCTGGCCCTTCCGATCGTCGGCGCGCCCGGCGCGGTGACGGCCGGGAAGGCGACGCTGCTGGCCGGTGGGCCCGCGCGGCTGCGGGACCGGCTCGCCCCACTGCTCGGCACGCTCTCCGAGCGGGTGCGCCACTACGATTCGGCGGCACATGCGCTGACCGCCAAGGTGACCACGAATTTCCTGCTGATCACCGGGGTGGCGGCACTGGCCGAAGCGTTCACCGTGGGGCGATCCGGCGGACTCGGCGACGACCAGTTGCGCGAACTGCTCGCCGACGCGCCGGTCGTCGCGCCCGCCCTGGCGAACCGCTTCGACGCCGTGCTCACCGCCTCCCCCGACGGATGGTGGACCACCGTCCTGGGCGCCAAGGACGCCGGACTCGCTTTCGACATCGCCGCACAGGCGGGCGCGCACCTGCCGCTGGCGGAAATCGTGCGCAAGCGTTACGAGGATGCGGCACGAACGAATCCCGACGCCGATATCGCGGCCATCGCCGCGCTGTACCGGGACGGCGGCGACTCGGCGCACGGGTGAGCGATCGCCTCGTCGACTCCCGGCTGCGCGACTCGAGGCTCGGCGGCTCCGGGCTCGGCGGCTCCGGTTTGGGCGAAGTGCACGACTTCCCACAGATGCCCGTCGGGGTCGGCGAAGTAGCCGGCATAGATTCCCCACGGCCGGGTGCGCGCGGGCTGGACCACGGTGCCGCCCGACGCGCCGGCGAGTTCCAGAACTCGTACCGCCTCGGCGTCACTGTCGACGAACCAGCCCAGACTCATCGCGGAACCGTGCACGCGTTCCGGCGGGATACCCGCGTCCTTGGCCAGGTCGTCGCGCCCGTAGAGCGCCGGCGTCACCCCGTTGCCGAGCGTGAACATGACCACCGCCCCACCGGGATTGTCCGCATCCGGCCGGAATTCGGTTCCGATGATCCCCGGTGACTCCAATCCGAGCGCCCGGTAGAACCGCAGCGACACCTCCAGATCGCGCACGCCCAGCGTGATCGCGTGGATCTGTGCTCGCATCGGACATGTCGCGCGCTGGGTCTCACTTCCGCAGGCCCGCGTAACTTCCGGCACCGATGTTGCGGGCCGGATCGTGCGGCGCGGCGCGACCGCGAAATGCCGTCCAGGCGCACCCGAAACCGCTGGTCACGCCGGTCCGGTCCAGGCCGGCCGGCCGCGTAATCCGGTCTTTACCGGAAGTCCTTGTCGCGTAACGCGGATTCTCTGCACGCTACCGGCATGCACCACCGCTCCGAACAACTCCGCTCCGACCGGACCACTCACGACCGCCGCGTGTTCGGCGATCAGATGCGCGAAATCCTGCCGGCCGCAGCGCAACTGCCCGCCCGGCGCCTACGGGATCTACTGCGGGCGGACCTGCGGGCGGGCTCGTTCGGCACCGGGCGGCTGCCCGGCGAACCGGAATTGATGGCGCGCCACCATCTCCCGCGCGACGTGGTCCGCGCCGCGCTGAGCATGCTGCGCGCCGACGGTTTGATCGAGCGACGCCGCGGAGTGGGCACGGTCACGGTCGGCGAGCACTATGTCGTATCCGGCGCACTGCCGCCGGAGGGCCGGACACTCGAGCAGCATCTGGCCCTCGGCCGGATCTCGCCACGCCTGCTGTACTGGGCGTGGATCCCAGCGCCGCCGGTGATCGCCGCCCATCTGGCCGGTGTCGGGCCAGGAGACGATTGCCTGTGCGTCGAATACGTCCTGCTGCTCGACGATCGCCCACTCGCGGTGTTCACCAATTACTTGCGCACACCGGAGGCGACGCGGATCGATCAGGCCGCGTTCGGCGACGACTTCTACAGCCTGTTGCGCGGCGGCCGGGTGGATGTCGGCGGCAGCGACGTCGGCGTCCAGGCCGCACGCGCCGACGAGTGCACCGCGGCACTGCTGCACATCCTGCCCGGTGAGCCGGTGCTGCTGGTGGAACAGACCATCCGCACCCGCGCCGGTATCGCCGTCGATTACGCGCTGGGTTCCTGCCGTGCCGAGATCCAACTCGAACTCGGCGCCATCCCCCGGCTCGATATGACCGCCACCCTGTCCCGCTGACACCTCCGCCCGCCCAGGTAAGGACGACCATGACACTCGCCGACCCACCCGTACTCTCCGGACTGACCGAGGCCGCCGCCGCGCTGCGCTCCGGCGAGACCACCGCCACTCGGCTGGTCGAACAGGCCCTCGCCGCCGCCGACGCTCACGACGCGACGCTCGGTGTCTACCTGTCGCGGTTCGACGAGCGCGCCGTCGCACAGGCCGCGCGCATCGACGAGAAGCTGGCCGCCGGCGTTGCGCTCGGCCCACTGGCCGGAATTCCGGTGGGAATCAAGGATATTCTCGCCCATTCCGCCGCGCCCACCACCGCGCAGAGCCTGGTTCTCGATCCCGGCTGGGGCGCCGCCCAGGGCGATTGCACGGTGGTCCGCCGGCTCGAGGAGGCCGGCGCCGTCGTCACCGGCAAGGTGACCACGATGGAGTTCGCCATCGGTCTCCCGGATCCGGCCAAACCCTTTCCGGTACCACGTAATCCGTGGGATCCGTCCCGTTGGGCGGGCGGGTCGAGTTCGGGATCGGGCAGCGGCGTGGCCGCCGGGATGTTCCTGGGTGCCGTCGGGACGGACACCGCGGGCAGTATCCGTATTCCGGCCGCATTCAATGGGGTCACCGGATTGAAGCCGACCTTCGGCCGCGTCCCGAAATCCGGTGTGGTTCCGCTGGGGTACACGCTCGACCATCCGGGTCCGATGGCCCGTTCGGCCGCCGACTGCGCTCTGCTGCTGTCGGTGCTGGCGGGATACGACCCGGCCGATCCCTACAGTGCGCACACACCGATCGACGACTATCCGGGTGCGCTCACCGGCGATCTGAGCGGGCTGACCATCGGCGTGGACGATCTGGATCGGTTCGCCGACGGTGGTATCGATCCGGCTCAGCCACAACGGTTTTCCGATGCCGTGGCCGTGCTCGCCGCGGCGGGCGCCCGGATCGTGCCCGTGGAGGTGCCGATGTACCGGGAACTGACCGCGGTCGACGTCGTGGTGATGCTGGCGGAGGCGCACGCCTACCACCGGCCCGCGCTGCGCGAACGCTGGGCTGACTACGGACAGGCCACCCGCATCATCCTCGCCGGCGGCGATGCGGTCAGCGGCCCGGATTATGTTCAGGCTCAACGGGTTCGCCGCATCGGCAGGCAGCGGATGGCCGAACTGCTGACGAAGGTCGACCTGGTGGTGACGCCGACCGGACACCTCGGCGCCCCCGCGATCGCCGATCTGGATCAACTACAACCGATGGGGGTGCTGTCGAGTCTGCACACCCCGTACTGGAACCCGCTGGGCAACCCCACCCTCGCGCTGCCGATCGGCGCCACCGCCGGCGGTCTGCCCCTGTCGATGTCGGTGTCCGGCAACCATTTCGGCGAAGCCACCGTCCTGCGCACCGGGGACGCCTACCAGCGCCGCACCACCCACCACATCGAAACCCCCACCGCCCTCCGCTGAATCGTCAGGAGCCGATCATGACCTGGACCACCGACCCCGAGGAAACCGCAGCGGTCGACGCGATGCGGGTGGCCGTGCGCGCCATGGCCGACCTGCTCACCACGGTCGACGCCACCCGCTACACCGACCCCGCGGGCGGCTTCGGTCTCACCTGAGGCTCACGTCACCGGCGTTTCACGGCGACGAGGCACCGTGCCGGGCCCAGAGCCGCGACGAGCCCACCGATTCGACCGGCCCGGCGTCCGGCCTCCGCCAGCGCCGCCTCGCCGGCCGCGCGCGCCGCCCCGAATCCGATGCGGGCGACCAGGTCGGGGCGCAACTGGGCGGCCGGCCGCTGGGTCAGCCCCATCACGCGATAGAGCGTGGCGGCGACGACCGGATCACGGGGTGCGCTGGGGACCGACAAATCGCTGACCATCGGTGTGTGGGAACTCCCGCCGCGGGCCCTGGCGCTGTTCGCGGTGGCCGCGTACCAGGTGGTCGACATGACGGCGCCCACACCGGAGTTGGCCCGCACGGCAACACTTTTCGCACTGCGCTACCTGCGCGGCCACGAGGCGTTCCGGTACACCCGTGGTCACGAACCGCAGTGGCTGTTGAACGCGGCGGTCACCCATATGGAGTCCGAGCGCAATCTCGTCGACACCGTGGCCGCGCTGCTGTCCCTGCGCCACGCCGGCGACTTGGCGGTCAGGCCGGAACAAGCCGCCGAGATCATCGTGCGCACCGTGGTGTCGCACATCCTCGTCGAACGCAGCACCCTGAGCGACGAGGAGATCGCGGAGATGGTCGTGCGGGCAACGTCGGCCTGAGGACGCACTCAAACTGAGACGCATCCGGGTATCGAGTATCACCGCCGCGCCAAAGACCACGGCGACACCGAACTACCCACCTCGGGGGGCACATCGACATCCCGCCCGAGCCGGTTCCGCCCGCTCGTCAGCCCACCCAGGTGGCAGTCGGGGTGATCCAGCACACAGCGCATATAGGTTGTGCACAACTTTATTGCGTCCTATATTTGTCTCATGACCGATCCGCTGGCTCTGGACCAGCAGCTGTGCTTCCAGCTGTACGCCGCCTCCCGGGCGGTGACGGCCCGCTATCGGCCGCAGCTGGACGCGCTGGGGCTGACCTATCCGCAGTATCTGGTCATGCTGGCGCTGTGGGAGCGCGACGGGCGCGGCGTCGGTGATCTCTGCTCCGCCCTCGCCCTCGATTCCGGTACGCTCTCACCGCTGTTGAAACGCCTGGAGGCCGCCGGGTTCGTCGAACGCCGGCGTGCCGCGGACGACGAACGCCGGGTCGAGATCCGGCTCACCGAACGCGGGGACGCACTGCGAGAACGCGCCTGCGACATTCCGGCGCGCATGGCCACCGCATTCGGCGGCGGACTGTCCCTGGACGAGCTGGTGACATTGCGCGAAACACTGGCCCGGCTGACTGCCGCGCTGAATACCGAACCGGATGCCGAAGGCGCATCCACCGAGAGAAAGCGATGACCGATATGGCAATTCTCTACACCGCCGAGGCCCTGGCCACCGGAGACGGCCGCAACGGCCACGCCCGCACCACCGACGGCAAACTGGACATCACCCTCGCCATACCGCAGGAGATGGGTGGCAGCGGGGCGGGCACCAACCCCGAGCAGCTGTTCGCCGCCGGCTACGCGGCGTGCTTCCACTCGGCGCTGCGCGCGGTCAGCAAGCAGGAGAAGGCCGACGTCAGCGATTCCGCGGTCGGCGCGAAGGTCGGCATCGGCCCGAACGACGCGGGCGGCTTCGGTCTGGAGGTGACCCTGGAGGTGTCACTGCCGCACCTCTCGCGCGACGAGGCTCAGGCGCTGGCCGACAAGGCACACCAGGTGTGCCCGTACTCGAATGCGACGCGTGGCAACATCGACGTCCACGTGATCGTCGCCGAGGACTGAGTCAGCCGCGCTGCCACCAGCGCTTCGCCGGCGCCGGGTCGGTGTGCCCGCCACACCACCGGTCGGCCGGAACCGTCGCGCGCACCTCGTCGATGTGGGCGCCGCAGCCGGACCAGGTGGTCTTGCCGCAGGTCGTGCAGGTGGTCGGGACGCACATGACATCTCCTCGTGGTCGGGGCGTCGTGGTGCGCCGTCAGCGGCGCACCACCATGATGGGACATTCGACCGAACCGATCAGCGCCACACTGGTCGAGCCGAGCAGCATCCCGGCGAATCCGCCGCGGCCGCGGCTGCCCACCACCACCAGTTGCGCCGAATCCGATTGCTCCAGCAGCGATTTCGCGGGATTGTCGCGCACCACCTGCAGAGTGACCGGCAGCTCGGGATACCGTTCGCGCCACGGCGCGAGCCGCTCGGCGAGCATGGCGTGTTCGGCGCGCACGATCGTATCCCAGCCGAACATCGAGATGTCGAGACCGGTGGTGTCGCTCCACGAATGCAGCGCCACCAACTCGACACCACGCCGGTGCGCCTCGGCGAATGCCGCGTCGACGGCGGGTTCGCTGTTCTCGGTGCCGTCGACACCCACCAGCACCGGACGCCGCACCGCGACCGGGTCGGTGGCCGCATGGGATTTGACGATCACCACCGGACATTTCGCATGATGGACCAGCGCCGAGCTGACCGATCCCAGCAACCCGCGCTGCAACGCACCTCGCCCGCGACTGCCCGCGACCAGCTTGCCGGCGGACTCCGACCGCACCAACATGTCGCCGATGATCAGCTCCAGTCCCAGTTCGGCGTCGATATCGAGATCCGGCCCGCCGATGTCGCGAGCCACGTCCGTCGCGCGCGTGAGGATCTGCTCGCCGTCGGTGCGCAACCAATCCGGCTGTGCCGTACCGGCGGCCAGGCCGGGACCGAAACTCGCCGGAATCGCGATCGAATGCACGATCTGCAGCGGTGATCCGCTCAGTGCCGCATCGCGGGCCGCCCATGCCACCGCCTGCAGCGAGGTCGGCGAGCCGTCCACGGCGACGACGATCGGCCCCTTCGCGGTCTCCGGCTGCCCCGCGGGTACGGACTCGGCGGACGCGGACTTCTCGGTCACGGATTCCTCGGTGGTCACGGACATCCTCCTCGATCGACTACGCGGCGTACGAAGGCCGGTCCGGCCCGGCGGCCGCCACAGGGCGGAACTCGGGAGCACTGCACCTATCGGAACAGCTCGATCGTAGCCGGAGCGCGGCGATTCCCTCGGAATCGAATCGAGGAGACTGGTCTGACCACTTGACCTCTGACCGCAGCGGGATTACCGTTCCGGTCATGGCCTTTCAGCGGATCGACCGGCAGACGGTCCCCGACGCGGTATTCGACCAGCTCGTCACCGAGGTCCTCGACGGAGAGCTTCCGGCGGGCGCCACCCTCCCGGCCGAGCGACAGCTCGCCGAGGCACTCGGGGTGTCGCGGCCTACCGTGCGCGAGGCACTGCGCAAGCTCGCGCACACCGGCCTCATCGACGTGCGCCAGGGCGGGGCGACCACGGTGCGCGACTTCCGTCGTGCGGCCGGATTGGATCTGCTGCCCCGGCTCATCGTGCGCAACGGCGAGTTCGACCACACCGTGGTCGCGAGCATCCTGCAGGCGCGCCTGGTCCTGGGCCGGGAGGTCGCCGCCCTGGCCGCCGAGCAGGGCGGCACGCAACTGCACGCCGAACTCGGCGACTGCCTGGAATCGCTTGCCGCACAACAAGAGCCGGTCGCACAACAACTCGAGGCGCTGAAATACTGGGACCACATCGTCGACGGCACCGGATCGATCGTCTTCCGGCTGTTGTTCAACACACTGCGTGAGGTCTACGAGCCCGCGATCGTCGCGCTGGCGGGTGTGATGGCCGCCGAGGTCGGCAGCATCGACCACTACCGCCGGCTCACCGCGGCCGTCGTCGGCGGCGACCCCGCCGCGGCCCGCACCGCCGCGGACACGCTGTTACGCGTCGCCGCAACACAATTCGACACCGTGATACGCACGATGGAAGGTGCGGACGATGACCGCTGAGACCCGCTCCCATCGCCGGACCACAACGCTGCCCGGCGCCTTCGGCGTCTTCGTGCACCGCCCCTCGCCGTGGATCATCACCACGCTGCTGGCGGGCGCGCTCGCCGCCCGGATCGCGGTGGGCGACTGGCAGCTCACCGACGCCCTGGTCGCCGGGGTGATGCTGGCGTTCTTCCCGGTGACGGAGTGGATGATCCACGTGTGCATCCTGCATTGGCGGCCCCGCCGGATCGGCCGGCTCACCCTCGATTCACTGCTCGCGCGCAAACATCGCGAACACCATGCCGACCCGCGCCGGGTGGACCTGATCTTCATCCCGTGGCAGACCTTCCTCTGGCTCTTCCCGGCTCTCGTTCTCGTTGCGGCACTGGCATTTCCGCGCATCGGACTGGGGTTGACGTTCCTGACCGTGGTCGGCGCGCTGGGTCTGGCCTACGAGTGGACCCACTACCTGATCCACACCGACTATCAGCCGCGCACCCGCCTCTACACCGCGGTCCGGCGCAACCACCGGCTGCACCACTTCAAGAACGAGCACTACTGGTTCACCGTCACCAGCTCCGGTACCGCCGACCGGCTGCTCGGCACCTATCCGGATCCGGCGTCGACCCCGAATTCCCGCACCGCGACGGCATTACACGGCACCGGTCGCTGAGCACCCTCGCCTCGGCCGGATCCCGCGGCGCACCGACAGTGGCCGCCCCCGGCACTGCTGCCCCGGATACTCGGGGCTGGTCCGATTCGTCCGGATGTAGTGAATTTGACGGTGCGGCAGCCGCATTCACAACGACGTCCACGGAATAGGACTTCATCCGAATGAAGAAACTCGGAACTCTGACCCTGATCGGTGCCGCCGCGGCGGCCGCGCTGTGCGGCGGAGCGGGCATCGCGGCGGCCGACGACGCCGTCTCCGCGACACCGGTGGTGGCGCCGGGCGAGCCGGACCCCACGGGCACCGGCTCCGCGTCCGGCATCACCGATCTGGTGAAGGCGCTGTCGAGCGGAAGTGCGCAGGCCGCGACGCCCGCGCAGTGATCGGGACGGTTCCCCACTTCACCGGAGGTGGGGAACCGGCGCGGCGGGACCACTATGTTCGTGGGTATGCACTGGGATCAGATGACCGCCACGACCGAGGAGCTGCGCAAGCGAGCGACCCGCCTGCGACGCGGCGTCGGCCAGCTCGGCATCCTCGAATCGATTCTCAGCGCGGCGCACGGCCCGTGGCTGGGCGCGATGGACGCCGACGGCCGCGGCACCGCCGAACTCAGAATGCATCTCGCCGGGCGATATCGGGTGACCGCGGTGGTGACCAGCGCGGGCAAGCTGAGCATGATCCAGCTGCACGCCCCCACCCCGGACGGTGGCGACAGCGAGCGCGTGCTCTCCCCCAAGCCCGCACTGCGCCGCGGCTGGGACGACGACGAGCCGATGCCGAAACAACCGCAGTGGCTGGACTATCTGGTCGAGTGGGTGGATTCGGCGAGCACCGACGTCGACCGGCGTTCGGTGCTGGAATGGCATCTCGAGGGCGCGGACCGGCGACTCGCGGCGATGAACGAGACCATCGAGAGTCTGCGACTGAGCCTGGCCGAGCGCGAAGAACTTCGCGACGAGGTCGCGGCCGAGGTCGACCAACTACGCGCCGAACTGGACTCGCTCGATCCCGCGCGATAGGTGCCGATCAGTCGATGCGCGACAGTGGCTGAGTAGCCCGGATCAGGTCTCGATCAACGACAGTGCGACCGGGATGAGGAGATCGGTCAGCTCACTCACGTCGGGACGGGGCTGCATCAGCAACCATTCGTGGGCCAGGCCGTTCACCGCGCCGATCAGCACACTCGCCGAGAGCGCGGCGCCGCCGCGCAGACGCGCGCCCTGGCCGGCGATCGGCACCACCACCATCTCCAGCAGGGTGACCCAGCCGTGCCGGCGTTCGCGGCGATGCTGCTCCATCCGGTCGCTCGCCCCGACCACCTCGATGAACGCCAGCTTGGCCCGGTACGGATCGGAGGTGATCGAATCGAGATAGGCCGACAGCACCACCGCCATCGCCTGCGCCGGATCGGCCGGCGAGAGCGTGCCCAGGGTGCGCACGACCGCCGCGGCGGCGTCGTCCTGGACCCGGTCGTAGGCGGCGATCAGCACATCCTCGCGGGTCTGGAACTCCTCGTAGAACTGCCGCTTCGACAGTCCGGCCGCGGCGCACACATCGGCCAGCGAGCAGTTCGCGTAGCCGCGTTCGGCGAACACCTTCGTCGCCGCGACGATGAAACGCTGACGACGTTCGGCCCGGCGTTCGGTCACCGCACGGCCGCCGTACTGTCTGTCCGCCATCGTCACGAATCCACACTATCGGTCGCGGCCGCCGGCGGCGGGAACGGTGCCCGGCTACGCCGATTCCGCGACGCTCGCGAGAATCGCCACCCGCGCCACGGACCACGCCGCGGATCCCGGATCGGTGAATTCGGCATGCCCGACACCGGGCAGGATGTGCAGGTCGGTGGGGTCGCCGGCGCGGCGGGCGGCCTCGGCGTAGCGGCGGCTCTGTTCGACCGACACCACCCGGTCCGCATCGCCGTGTACGGCCGTGATGTGCACGCCCCGGGGGAGATTGACGATCGGTGAGGCGTACCGGTAGCGGTCGGGCACCTCGTCGGGCAGACCGCCCAGCAGTTTGCGCGCGAATCCGTCGTTGCCGTGCGCCACCGCGTAGTCCAGATCCAGTACCGCGGCCATCAGCGTCACACTGCGGATGCGCAATCCGCGCGATGCGGCCTCGCCGGCGGTCCGACGGCCCGCGACCCACGCCGCCAGCTGTCCGCCCGCCGAATGACCGGCGAGATGGACATTGTCCAGATCGAGGCGGCCCCCGGCACGCTGCTGGACGACCGTGGCCAGAGCTGCGACGGCGTCGTCGACATCGGTCAGCGTCACCGGCCAGCCGCCGGCGCCGTTGACCCGCCGATACTCGACATTCCACACCGCCACACCGGATTCGGCGAGTTGCCGGGCCTGCGCGGAGAACTGGGTCAGATCGCGGTACTGCGCCCAGCCGCCGCCGTGGATCAGCACAACCACCGGACACCGGCCGGTCGATCCGGACAGCGGCCCGCCGGCGGGCAGATAGAGGTCACCGAAGGTATCGGCTTCGCGGTCGTACGCGATCCGGATCGGCACACCGGCTTCGGCCGGTTGGATGCTCAGGCCCGGCACCGCCGGACCGGCATGACCGTCCGGCGCCGCCGGTTCCACGGAACCGAATCCGATCGCCGCGACGACGACCGCGAGTACCCCGGCCATGACCCACCGGCGCGTCCCACCCTGTCCAACGCCCACCACGTGCGGGCACCTCCTGCTCGAGCCACTCGTGGAATACGGTACTGGCAATCGAGTCGCCGTGTCTCCCCACGTGACGCGCGGCACTACCACCAGTGCAGCAGCGGTCCCAACTCCCGGCCGAGAGCCCCGGACAGCGAGCGCGAATAGCTCGAAGTCAGATGGTGTTCGTCGTGGTAGATCAGGATGTTGCCGGCGACCACGGGGCACACCGACGCATCGCAGAACGCATCGCTCAGGTCGATCGGGAAGATGTTCGGGTAGCGCGAGGCCGGTTCGAGCTGCGGATCGACCGGATCGAGCGCATCACCGCGGCGCATACCGCAGCTGACCGGGTCGCCGCCGCCGGCCAGGCAGTCGGCCGCCGCGTAACGGATCTCGTTGTGGCGCAACCACGGTGAGTCGCGGATGGTGACGGTGTCGAGCCCGCGTTCGGCCAGGGCCGACCACACGTCCACGTATTCGGGCGGCGTCTCGTCGCCGGTCCCGGTGCGGGGCCGGCTGCCGGTGGTGAACACCCAGTCCGGACGGTCGACGGCCAGGCGGTCCAGGACCGCGCGCGACCAGTCCCGGCAGTCGGGAATCGGTTCACCCTTGTAGGTGGCGTCGTCGGCCAGGGTGAGCGGGCAGCCCATCTTCAGATACACCTGGATGCGGAAGGAATGCTGTGCGGCGAGCTCTTGGAGCGCCGGAACCCAGTGTTCGGCATGGGAACTGCCCACCACCGCCAGGGTGCGAGTGGCGCTCGCATCGCCGTAGGTGCAGGTGACCACCTCGCGGGTGTCCCAGTCGGCGATACAGCCGTCGAGCGTCGGCGGCGGCAGTTCGCCGGGAGCCTGCAAGACCGTCGGCCGCATCGGCGCCTGCGGAGTCGGTGCTCCCGCCGCCAGCGCCTCCGCGCCCGGATACAGCACCCGATCCAGCGGCCGCGTCGGTTGTGCCGGATGCATACGCACCACACCGAACTGCCATGCGCCCGTGGCCGCGACCACGGCGACGGCCACCGCGCACACCAGCGCGCCCGCGCCACGCCGATACAGCGGCGACGAACTCAGCGGCGCACTGCGCGCCCCCAGTCGCAACGGCTGTTCGACGAGTAGGTGCGTCGCCCATGCCAGCAGCAGCGACGCCGCGACCACCAGCGCGCCGTCGCGCAGCCCGGCGTGCGGGCGACCCGACTCGGCGAGGTAGAAGATGAGAATCGGCCAGTGCCACAGATAGAGCGGATAGGCGATCTCGCCGAGCCACTGCGCCGGCCGCGAGGACAGAATCCGATTGGGCCATGGCATATCCGCCGCGGCGACGTTGTTGCCGGACACGATCACCGCGACCGCGGCGAGCACCGGCACCAGCGCGGCCGGGCCCGGGTAGCGGTTCGCCCCGTCGACGATCAGCCAGCCGCACAGCAGCACGCCCGCCAGACCGGCGAGCGCGGTCACCGCCCGCAGCATCCGAGGTAGCAGCAGGGCCGGTCCGGCCAGCGCCGCCCCCGCGAGCAGCTCCCACAGCCGCGCACCGCTGTCGTAGTAGTTCCAGCCCTGATGCGTTGCCGCCCCGTGCGTCGCGTACAGCAGCGACACGACGGCCGCGGGTGCGATCAGACCGGCCAGAACAGGGCGCAACAGTGCGATGCGGTCGATGCGGTGCAGCGCGGCGGCGACCACCGCCACCACGACGAGGGCGAGCAGATAGAACTGTCCTTGCACGGCCATCGACCACAGATGCTGCAGCGGGCTCACCGACGGGTCCGCGGCCAGGTAGTCCGACCAACTCGTGGCGAGTTGCCAGTTCTGGTAGTAGAACAGCGACGCCAGCGTTTGGCCTGCCAGATCCGACCATTGCGTGTAGGGCCGCGTGGAGACCGTCGCCGCCACGACGGCGGCCAGGACGACGACCATCGCCGGCAGCAGCCGCCGCCCGGTGCGGCGCACGGTGAATCCGATGCCGACGGCTCCCCGCTCCGCGCGGCGCACCAGCAGTCCGGTGAAGAAGAATCCCGACAGCACCAGGAAGACGTCCACGCCGCCCGAGACCCGGCCGAACCAGATGTGGAACACCACCACCAGCGCGATCGCCACACCGCGCAACCCGTCCAGGTCACCGCGGTAGGCGGTCCTCCGGGTCGACGCGGTCTCGGCTCGACCCGACGCCGACCGGGCCGGCGCGGGCCGTGGCGGCGCGGCGATCCGGGCGCGCGCGATACCTCCGATCACCACGCGAAACGCCGGTTCCCGCGAGGGGGCGCCGGTACCGACACACGAGGGTGGAGATGAACACGCGCAGACCACAACACGTCCACTCTCTTAGCACGCCGCAAACACTCAGCGCCACTTCGCTTTCCAGGTGCGCACCGATGAACTAGACTGCGCGCGCGCGACGGTGGCGGTCCCGCCACGCCTGCGCCGGATTCCACGTCGGCGCGGTCCGGGTCCGGGTGAGCGGGTAGCACGCCAGGCCGATCAGGAAGGCCGAGAAGTGGCCGATTCCCGTGAAGGTCAGGTGAATCAGCGGCGGCGCGGCGAAACCGGCCGCGGCCGCCACGACATAGACCCATCGCCACGGATACGCGATGTGATAGGTCAGGACGCCGATGATGCCGGCGAGAAAGTAGCTGACGCCGATATCGCGCACGTCGACGAGAGCGGGATCGGCATATCCGTGCCGGATCGCCCAGCCCAGCAGGCCCTCGCTGATGTAGGTGGCGCCCACGTGGGCGAACAATCCGACGATCGCCCAGCGCAGAGCGCCCAGCCACCGTTCGGCGGGCGCGTGGAATACGCAGTACAGCACCAGATACGGCAGCCAGAAGTAGCCCGCGACCCACAGCAGGCTCGTCACCAGGACGTGGAGCGGATCGCTCTTCAGATTCGACAGATTCGTCGAGCGCTCGCCCAGAATGATCTTCAGGTCGACCAGCGGCACCGCATGCTGCACGATCGTGGTCACCAGGAGCAGCGCCAACCACGAGAAGGTCCACGGCGCCGTGCGGACGTAACGCCATGCCGCGGCGGCACGACCACGCATCCGCTCAGATCGTCGATTCGCCACCGTGGCTCCTCACAGGCCGATCGGGCCCGGCGCTCACGAGGGGTCGAGCGCCGGCGCATCGACTGTGTCTCGCCCGCGCGGCGGCGGCATCACCCGCCGCGGATGAGATGCCGAGGTGTGGCGGCCGCCGGCCTGCCGGCCGCGCCGCCGCGGTCAGCCGGCGTCGACGACCGAGGCGGGCAGGCCGGCCAGGCTGCGGCTCAGATAGCTGCCGTCACCGGTGAGGGAACGTTCGAATTCGAGCGGGTCGTTGAGGTAGGTCGTCGCCAGTGATTTGGTGTGCACGCGCGCATACTGTTCGCCGTCGGTGGAGCGGGTCTCCATGCGGACTCCGGACAGCAGGTGGACGCCGGAGGCGCCGTCGGCGGCATCGAACCCATAGGCCACCGGACCGGTTTCGTCGAGCCCGTAGCAGATGGTGATCGGCCCGGACACGGCCCGCACCCGCGCCGCCACCGAGGAGGCGACCGAATGCGGGGACAGCCGCAGCCGGATCCGGCGCAGCGCCGCCGCGACATCGGCCGACAGGTCCTCCCGGGTGCCCTGCACCATCGCCTGATAGACGGCCGGTTCGGCCACCAGCACAGTCGGCGACTCCGCGGCCAGGTGGCGATGGATATTGCCCGGCGCGTGGGTTCCGGCCGGCAGGACCAGATCGGCGCCGGCGACGAGATTGGCGACGGTGGCGGTGTGGAATCCGAAGCGCCCGAACAGACCTGCGAAACACAGCGTCCGATCGGATTCGCGCAATTTGCTCGCTCCCACCCACGCGGTGGCCGCGTTGAGCACCGCGGTCGCGGAGTACTCGAGACAGACCAGTCGCCGCGACGGCGCCGAGGCGACGCGGCACAGTTCGGTGTCGCGGTGCAGGGCCGGGCGGTCGCCGTCGAAATCGGTGCGCTGCGCCCAGGATCGTTCGTCGAGCCGGATTCCGCCGGCCTGCCCGGAGGCGACGACGGCGTCGATGCCGCACTCCTCGATCAGCTCCCGCATCGCGGTGAGCGGCAGTGCCGGATTGGCCAGGACGGGGATGTCGCCGCGGGCGAGCAACGACAGCATCGTCGAGATGTATCCGGGGGAATTGCCGAGGGCAACAAGGACTCTCGCCCGCGGACGGCACAACACCGTATCGAATCGGGCCGCCTTGTCGGAGACCTCGGCGAGCAGGTCACCGAAGGTCCGGCTGTCGTGCATGCTCGACACCGTCGCGTACGGGCGCATCCGCATGGCGGTCGTGACCGCGCTGAACAACAGCGCGGGCCTACCGGCACCGGTCGCGATATCCCTGCCCCGATATCCTCGAATATTCACCGATGCAGAATTTATTGTCATCGAATACCAATCTTTGCTCCCCCTTGTCCGATATCTACCGCATTCCTCCCCGCAGTACACGCTCGCACCCGATCACATGTGGACACAGGCAGCGACGCATCGCCTGCGAAGGAAACGTCACATGTACGCCACCGGGATGCGGACACATTAGCCAGAACAACAACAATGCGCAACCGCGCGCATTGTCACGTGTTGTGCGAAAGCATTTACGGATGCAAGCACATTTGCACGGTTGAATGTGCGCGATTTTGTGCGTACGCCGGTCCGCTCGGCGCTCTTCATCAGGTACCGTCCGTCGAGCTCATCGACACCGCGAAACCCGCCACGGCACCGGCCGTCCCCACCACGCCCCGGGGCCTGTCACGGCTCCCGACCGAGCGAGCCGCCGACGCCTCCCCCGGCCGGGCGGGCGCACAATTCCGCGTCACGACCGCTCGCAACAATCCATCCCACGTCGGCCGGAATGCAATTCCTGCCACTGGGGCCCGTGTTTTCCGCGCCGCCGACGGGTATTCCCCACAAATGATTCCGCAGCCGGGCGAGAATTACCAGAACTTCGGCGACACTTCGGTGGCCGGATAATCAGGAAATTCGTTGTCAGGCCGGGGCCCGCGCGACCTCGTCCGACTCGCTCGGCGCACCGGAACCGTCCGCCCGTTCCGGTACCGAGAGATCGTAGACCGTGTAGGCCGCGCGGATCACCGGCTGGGCCACATTGCGCACTCGCACCCCGCCGGGTGTGGTGCCCCGCTCGTACCCCGCGTGCGCGTGCCCGTGGATGGCCAGATCGGCGCCTCCGCACGTGTCGATCGCCTCCCCGAGCAGGTACGATCCCAGGAACGGATAGATCTCGGGCGGCTCGCCGTGCAGGGTGTCCCCGCACGGGGAATAGTGGGTGAGCGCGACCTTCACATCGGTGTCCAGCCCGCACAGGGCGACATGCAGCGCGTCGGCGAGATCGACGGTGTACGAGGCGAAGTCGCGCATGATGCGTTCACCGAACACGCTCGCGCACTTGCCCGCGAACCCGCCGCCGAAGCCCTTCGTACCCGCCACGCCCAGCGAATAGGGACCCACGGTCACCGTGGTCGAGGTCCCTTCCAGCACCCGGATCCCGTGATCGCACAGCAGGGCCGTGATGTCGTCCTGCAGATCGGAATGGTGGTCGTGGTTGCCGAGCACCGCGATCACCGGCACGCCGGGGTCCTCCAGTTCGGTGGCGACCACCCGCGCCTCGTCGAGGGTGCCGTGCCGGGTGAGATCGCCACCGACCAGCAGCACGTCGGCCTCCTCGGGCAGTCGCTCCCACGCCGGGCGCAGCGTCCCCCGCGAATCCGCGCCGAGATGGATATCGGCCACCGCCGCGATGCGCACCACCCCGTCCGTCGTCCGTTCCGGGCCCGTCATCAGCTCAGCCGTTCGTGATCGACGATGGGCGACTGCGTGGAGGTCACCCGAATATCGTTGTGAATGCGCAGTTTCGGCGCATGCTCGCGCACGATGTCCTCCAGATCGCTGCGCTGCTGTTTGCTGCCGACCTCCCCGCACAGCACCACCACGGCGCCGCGGATGGTCACCTGCACACCGAGTTCCGCGGTGCGCGGGTCTTCCGCGAAGGCCCGCCGCAGATTCGCGACCAGATATTGCGGCAACACCTCGTCGCCCGAGTCCTGAGACATGACCTCACCTCCGATTCCGAGATCCTCGACCAGCGCCAGAAACGCCCGTGCGTACGGCGAGACCGCGGTTTCGTCCCGGGCTCGCCGCCAGTCGACCTGTTCCCGCAGATCCCGGGCGATCGCCAGTAGCCGGGTGAAATCGAGCCGGTGCGGGTCGAGAACCATCAATTTGTCCACCATCAGATCGGTGCCGCTGAGCACCGGAGCCGCCGCCGGGCCTATCCGCATCCAGGTCGCGCGGCCCAGCAGATCGTCGTCGACGTTGCGGTAATTGGGCCGGAAGATCAAGTCCACCAGCGTATTTCCGTCGTACACCTTGGTCAGCCAGTCCTCCGGCGGGTCGACGGCATGCAGCCCGGACGCGGTCAGGATGTCGCGGGCCCGGAAGGCATCGGCCGGTTTGACGTAGATGTCGACGTCGTGGTCGCTCGCGGGCCCCCCGCGCGCGTACACCGCGCAGCCGCCGCCGACCGCGAAGTCGATCTCGTGGGCCAGCAGCGTGTTCACCACCTTGGTGAGCGTGTGCAGCAACTGCTCTATCGAGGCAGTCATAGCGGGCGCATACCCGCTGTCGGCAGCGGTATTCACGGCGTCGCGACGGCCTGCGGCGCCGTCTCCTTGATCTTGGCATTGGCCCAGCGCATTTGCCGCAACGTCTCCGGATGGCAGTCGGAAGCCAGAGCCAGCAGTTCGCTGTCTCGCGCCGCCTGTGCCGCCTGCGCCAGGATTTCCCAATTCACCGAGACCACCGCCGCGTGGCTGTGGATCTCGCGCAGATCGCGCAGCAACAACAGGGCGGGCGCGTGGCGCCGACCGACCAGGGTGCCGAGCGCCCGGCGCGCCGATTCCACCGGTCCGGCGACCGACAGCGGGGACGCGTCCAGGTGCAGGCCACGCCGTTCCCCGGTGTCGGCCAGTTTGCGGCGATGCTCGTCGGTCCAGACCAGCAGATCGCGGCACACGTGATGGACCTCGTGGTCGGTGCGGTGACGATCGGCGGTGCGGATCAGCAGTTTGCCGAGATGGGTGTCACTGCGGTGTATTTCGGCGAGCATGGCGTCCAGGTCGTTCATCGCGCACTCCGCTCCAGTTCGACCGCCGGGGTGGTGGTTCGTTCCGCTCGCCGGCCGGCACGCACGAGTTCCAACGCGGCCGCACCGGATTTGAACAGCGGTTGTTTGGATACCGGATCCCATTCGGTGGGGGTGAGCTCGTTGGCGGCGGTGCCGTCCTTCCCGGCGGGGCGATCGCCGGCCGCGGTATCCCAGTAGCCGTAGTGGAACGGGAGGAAGACCACGCCGGGACGGATGTCGCCGATGCGCAGCCGGGCCGTCACCTGCCCGCGCGCGGTGCGCACACGCACCAGGTCGCCGTCGTCCCACCCTTCGCGCCGGGCGTCCTCGGCGGCCATCTCCACCCACACTTCCGGCGCGGCGGCCTGCAGCTGCGGAACCCGGCCGGTTTTGGTGCGGGTGTGGAAGTGGTAGAGCGTGCGACCGGTGATCAGGGCATACGGATAGTCCTCACTCGGCGATTCGTGCCGCGGCAGATACTCCGCCGCCTTGATGATCGCGCGACCCTCGGGGTTCAGCGCGCGATACTCGGTCGGCTCCAACGGTGCTCCGGTGATCAGATCACGTCCGTAGGTTTCGCAATCCTGCGGCGCGGCACGGAATTTCGCGTCGGCGTACAAGCGCTCGGTGCCCTCCGGATGTTCCTCGGTGCACGGCCACTGGATACCGCCCAGCGCCCGAAGTTTCGCGTAGCTCATGCCCGAGTAGTCGCACAGGCGTCCCGCACTGCACCGCTTCCACTGCTCGAACACCTCTTCCGGCGTCCGCCACGGCAGCAGCGGTGCGCCGTCGGCATCGCGCAGATCCAGGCGGCGGGCGTAGTCGAGGAAGATGTCCAGATCCGGCCGGGCGGCGCCGGGCGGCTCGACCGCCTTCTCCGACAGGTGCACGGTGCGGTCGGCGTTGGTGAAGGTGCCGGTCTTCTCGCCCCAGGTCGCCGCAGGCAGCACCACATCCGCCAATTGCGCCGTCTCGGACAGGAAGATGTCCTGCACGACGAGAAACAGCCGCCGCTGCGACAGCAGGGCGCGCACCCGCGCGAGTTCGGGCAGCGAGACCGCCGGATTGGTGCCGTTGACATACAGGAAGCGGATCGACCCGTCCTCGACGAAGCGCAGGATCTGCATCAGATGCGTCGGCGCGCTGAAGTGCGGTATGCGTTCCGGATCCACTTTCCACAACCGCGCCAGTTCCTCGACGTGAGAATCGTTGGCCCAGTTGCGGAATCCCGGCAGATCGCCGTCGGCGCCGCATTCGCGGGTGTTCTGCGCGGTGGGCTGGCCGTTCATCTGCAGAACGCCGCAGCCGGGCCGGCCCAGCATGCCGCGAATCAGATGAATGTTGTTGACCTGCACCGCCGCCGCGGTGGCCTGGTGGGACTGGTAGAAGCCCTGCAGCACCGTCGACAGCACCCGCTCGCCGGTGCCGATCACCCTCGCCGCGGCCCGCAGATCGGCGGCCGGCACGTCGCAGATCTCCGCCGCGCGTTCGGGCGTGCAGCCGGCGACCTGTTTGCTCAATTCGTCGAATCCGACGGTGTGCGCGTCGATGTAGTCGCGATCGATCCACTCGTTGCGGATCAGCTCGTGCAACAGCGCGTTCATCACCATCACGTTGGTGCCCGGGCGCGGCGCCAGATGGATGGTGGCCGCGCGCGCGACCTGCGTGGTGCGCGGATCGACGCAGACGAGGGCGGGCGGATTCGGGCCGCGCAGACGGTCGAGCATGCGCGACCACAGCACGGTCTGGGTTTCGGCGACGTTGTGGCCGTAGAGCGCGATCACGTCGGCGTGGTCGACGTCGGCGTAACTGCCGGGCTGCCCGTCGGATCCGAACGATTCCTTCAGCGCCTCACCGGCGGTGGCGGTGCACAGCCGGGTATTGCCGTCGAGATGATTGGTGCCGATGCCGCCGCGGGCAAGGACGGTGAGCGCGTAGTACTCCTCGAGGAACAACTGCCCGGTGGTGTAGAAGCCGATCGATCCCGGCCCGCGCTCGTCCAGCAGCTCCCGGGTCCGCTCGGCCACCCTCGACATGGCTGTGTCCCAATCGGTTTCGACCAGTTTGCCGCAGCGGCGCACCAGCGGGGCTTTCAGCCGGTCGGGAGAATTGTTGGCCTGCCAGCCGAACAGGTCCTTCGGCCCCAGCCGCCCGCGGTTGACCCGATCCCCGGCGCGGCCGCGGACCCCCACGATGCGGCCCTCGTGCACGGCGATATCCATCGCGTCGCCATTGGAATGCAGCACCGAGGCGGTCGGCACCCAGCGTTCCACCATGTCCTCGCGCACACCTTCGGCCAGGAACATATCCACGCGTTCCGGCCACGGTTGCCCGGGGCCGTACGGAGTGCGCGTCCCCCACGGGTGCGCGATGCGGTCGTGTTCGATCGCCCCGGCCGCGTGGGTACCGGATCGGATATGCATGAGTCACCTCGGAGACGAAAAGTGGCGGAGGACCCGGTCCTGGCGACAGCCCCGGTCTGTGTGCGCCATACCCGCGCCGACCGGGTTGTAACGGGTTCGCGCTGTTCGCGGCGGTCCGGGGCGGCTACCGTCGGAGTTACGGGCGAATCTTCGGTATTCGAAGGGAGCAGCGATGGCCACCGCATCTGTATCTCGGCATCGGGCGCGGGTTTCCCCGGTGCAGGCCGCGGCCTATGTGGTCGGGGCGGCGTTCCTGGTGGTCGGGGTGCTCGGGTTCATCCCGGGCGTGACCACGAACTACGACATGCTCACCTGGACCGGACATCATTCCGGCGCCGAACTGTTCGGCGTGTTCCAGGTCTCGGCGCTGCACAACATCGTGCATCTGGTGTTCGGCGTCGCGGGTCTGGCGATGGGCCGCACGACGATGACCGCGCGGACCTATCTCATCGCCGGCGGCGTCGTCTACCTCGCGCTCTGGGTGTACGGCCTGGTCGTGGACAAGGAGTCGACCGCGAACGTCATTCCGGTCAATACCGCGGACAACTGGCTGCATCTGGGCCTCGGCGCGGCGATGCTGCTGCTCGGGCTGTTCCTCGGTCCGGCCGACCGTCCCATCCTGTTCGAGGGCTCACCGCAGCCGGGACGGCCGGAATCCGCTCCGCCCGGCACCGGCCACGGGCAGACCGATTGAACGAGCCGATCAGAGAATCGGCCGGCCGCCGGTGACGGCGAGCCGGGCGCCGGAGATGTAGCTGCCGTCGTCGGAGGCGAGCAGCACATAGGAGGCGGCCAGTTCGGCGGGCTGTCCGGCCCGCCCGAGCGGGACGTCGTCACCGAAGTTGCGGACCTTCTCCACCGGCATGGTGGACGGGATCAGTGGCGTCCAGATCGGGCCGGGCGCGACGCTGTTGACGCGAATCCCCTTCTCCCCCAGCATCTGTGCGAGGCTGGCGCAGAAGTTGGCGATGGCCGCCTTGGTGGCGGCGTAGGGCGCCAGCGTCGGTGAGGGCATATCCGAATTCACCGAGGAGCTGCCGATGATCGAACCGCCCGCCGGCATATGCGGGACGGCCGCCTTCACCAGATGGAACAGCGCACCGACGTTGAGCTTGAACGTGTAATCCCATTCGTCGCCGGAGATCTCGTCGAGACTTTCGTGCGTCATCTGATACGCGGCGTTGCTGACCAGCACATCGATCTTGCCGAATTCGGTTGCGGCGCGGTCGATGACTGCTTTGCAGTGTTCGGGATCGGACAGGTCGCCCGGCACCGCGACCGCCTTGCGGCCGGCCTGCTCAACCAGCGCGACGACCTGTTGCGCGTCCTCGTGTTCGTCGAGGTAGGAGATCAACACATCGGCGCCCTCGCGCGCGAAGGCGATGGCCACGGCTCGGCCGATTCCGCTGTCGGCGCCGGTGATCACCGCCGCCTTCCCGGTGAGTTTGCCCGACCCTCGATAGCTGTCCTCTCCGCAGTCCGGTTGCGGGGACATCCGCTGCTGCACCCCGGGGACCTGTTGTTGCTGCTCCGGAAAACCCATCGCGATCTCCTGTCGACGTGGCGGCGGTGGGAGGCCCCCCGTTCGCGTGGAGCCCGGGGAGCCTCAGCACTCGCGCTACCCGCACCCGCTACGGGCAAACCAGCGCCGCGCTCAGGGGGCGATCAGCCGCCGGGCCGCGCGCACGGTGGCGGCGCGCCGGTCCTCGGCGTCGTCGTCGTGCAGGGCGTGGACCGCGGAGGTGCGGGCCAGATCGGTCAGCAGGGTCAGCAGGGTCAGCGGTTGAAACGTGCCGGTGATCAGCCCGGCGCGCTGACCGCGGCGGATCTCGGCGATCTTGGGTGCGACCGCGCGCCGGATCGCCTCGTCGGCGCCCGGGATGTGGGTGCGCTCGATCTCCGCCCACGCCTGCAGCCGGGCGTTGTCGGGATGTCGCAGATAGTGATCGAAGAGCCTGCCGACATAGGACGGCAGGTCGCCCGCGTCCAGCGCGGTCTCGGCGGTGGTCTCGGTCGCCCACTGCTCGGTCACCGCCGCGTAGAGGTCGTCCTTGCCGGTGAAGTAGGCGTACAGGCGATCCTTGCTGGCATGGGCCGCCTCCGCGATCCGGTTGATCCGCGCCCCGGCGATGCCGTAGCGGGCGAACTCCGCCTTGGCCGCGGCGAGGATTCGCTCCCTGGTGGCATGGCCTGCTGCGCGCATGCCGCGGATCCTATCTTGCCGAACCAGCTGGTTCGGGTGTAGGTTCCCGAACCAGCTGGTTCGGGAAACTGTGGAGGATTCGATGACCGGGACAACCGAACGCTGGCGCGAGCTGGCGGCGCAATCGAGCGGAGTGTCGACCGAGGAGCTGGACCGGCTGTGGGCCGAACTCGCGGTCGTGCGCGCCGAGGACATCCTCGGCGAATGGAAGGGCGCCGCCTTCCGAACCGGCCACCCGCTGTGCCGCGCACTGGACAAGAGCGGCTGGTACGGCAAGACCTTCCATTCGACGATGGATGCGAAACCGCTGATCTGCCGCGCCGAGGACGGCACGCTGTACTCCGATGTCGAACTGGGCGGCGGCGAGGCCACGCTGTGGAATATCGAATTCCGCGGCGAGGTCACCGCGACGATGGTCTACGACGGCCGCGCGGTGTTCGACCACTTCAAGCGCCTCGACGACAACACGCTGATGGGCATCATGAACGGACGACCCGAACTGGTGCTGGCCGCTGGCGAATACTTCTACTTCCTGCTCGAGCGGATCTGAGCCGTGCCGGTGACCACTGCCGCGCTGTCGCGCGATCCGCGGGCCGCCTTCAGCCTGGAATCCGTCACGATCGACGAACCGCGCGCCGAGGAGATCCTGGTCCGGATCGAGGCGTCGGGAATCTGTCACACCGATCTGGTCTCCCGCGCCGCCGGCGCCGCCGACCGCCCGATCCTGCTCGGCCACGAGGGCGCGGGTGTGGTGGCGGCGGTCGGCGCCGACGTGGCGGGCGTGCGGCCCGGCGACCGGGTCGTGCTGACGTTCCGGCACTGCGGCAGCTGCCGCAACTGCCGGCTCGGCCGCCTGCCGTACTGCTCTCGATCCACCGCATTGAACCAGTTCGGCGGCCGTGCCGATCGCTCGCCCCGCATCTCCGTCGACGGCACGCGCGTGCGCGACGGCTTCTTCGGGCAGTCGAGTTTCGCCGGATACGCGCTGAGCACCGCGGACAATACGGTCGTCGTCCCCAGCGACACCGATCTCACCGTCGCCGCCGCGCTGGGCTGCGGCTTCCAGACCGGCGCGGGCGCGATCCTGAATGTGCTCGTCCCCGAACCGGATTCGCAGCTCGTGATCTACGGCGCGGGTGCGGTCGGCATGGCCGGGCTGCTGGCCGCGCGGACACGTCCCGGCACCACGGTGCTGGTGGTCGAACCGTCCGCCGATCGCCGGGCACTCGCCCTCGAACTCGGCGCGGCCGCCGCACTGGCCCCGGGCGACGAGACGGCCGCGACGATCGCCGAACTCACCGGCGGCGGCGCCACCCACGCCCTCGACACCACCGGTCGTCCCGACGTGCTCGCGGCGGCGGTGGCGGGGCTGGCCACCGGCGGCGCGGTGGCGGTGGTCGGCCTCGGCATCGGCGTCCCGCAACTCGATATGCGCGATATCGTGTTGGGCGGCAAGACCATTCACGGCTGCCTGGAGGGCGATGCCGTGCCGCAGCGGTTCATCCCGCAACTGCTCGAGTTCTACACGGCGGGCCGGCTGCCGCTCGACCGGCTGGTCCGGTCCTACCCGTACACCGAGATCGGCGCCGCCCTGGCCGACCACCACGCGGGACGTGTCGTCAAACCCGTTCTGACCTGGTGACAGCGACCGGCGCCGGGTTTCGCCGGAAACGTCGCGGGTAGCTCGGCGCGTAGATGCCAGGCCACCCGCGACGAAGGGACTGTTCATTCCGCCTCTCGGATATCGCGCACGAGCGGCGCGACGATTGACCACGACATGGCCGGTGCGCGCCTGCACTCGTTCCGGGCGCGAACGCGAGGCACTGATCCAGGCCGCGAAGATGGCAGGGGCCGCCGTCGCGGCCTGGGCCGTCGCCCGCGCGACGATTCCGGCGCCGCAGTCGTTCATGGCCCCCTACGCGGCGGTCTTCCTGATGACGACCACGGTGTACCGCTCGCTCACCGGCGCCGCGCAGCAGACCTGCGCACTGCTGGCCGGATTGACGGTCGCCTACCTCACCACGCTCGTCTTCCCGCAGCCGATGCTCACACTCGGTGTCGCGGTGTTCGTGGGAATGATCGTGGGGCAATGGCATCGGTTCGGCACCAGCGGCATCTGGACCGGGGTGACCGCGCTGCTGATGGTCTGTTACGGCACCGCGCAGAATCTGACCTATCTGGCGTATTGGATGGCCGAAATCCTGTTGGGGTCGGCCATCGGAGTCGCGGTGAACATGATCGTGCTTCCGCCCATGCATCTGCGACGCACCCGCGAGGCCGTCGACACCCTCGCCGGAGAACTGCGCGAACTGCTGACCTGGATCGCCGCGGGCCTGACCGAGCACGTCGATCCCCGCACCGCGGCGCAATGGCCGCATCAGGCGCGGCTGCTCGATGCGACGGTGCGGCGCGCCGACGAGGCGCTCGGACAGGGCCGCGAGAGCCTGCGCTGGAATCCGCGCTGGCTGGTCCGCCGCCGCCGCGACTGGCATCCGGCGGTCTCCGAATCCCCGTTCCGGGCGCTGAGCGAGGTGTCCGAACAGGTCAAGCGATTGACCGAGGCAGTGGCCACCGGCGCCGAATACGACGAATTCGGCGAGTTGTTCGCACCCCGGCTCGCTCACCTGGTCGCCGTACTGGCCGACGCCGTCGCCTGTCTCGACGCCACTCACGCCCATCCCGCGCGATTGGACGCCTACCTCGACGAACTGCGCACGGCGCATGCCGATACGGCGGCGGCCGTGCGGGATCTGTCCGAGCGGCACATCCCCGGCCACGCCCAGCAGGCCGCGCTGCTCGCGGTGGTCCGCTCGACGTACGCACTCGATGCCGGGACCGAGTGATCCGTGTACGAGCGCGCGGTGCGGGTATGGCGTCAGCGTTGCCCACCGAGACCATGAGGAGGTCGCAGCATGACAACAGTCACCGAATCGGTCGATGTGCACGTACCGGTGACCACCGCCTACAACCAGTGGACCCAGTTCGAATCGTTCCCGCAGTTCATGCAGGGCGTCGAGCGGGTCGAGCAGCGCGACGACACGCACACCCACTGGACGGTGCACGTCGCCGGCGCGACACGCGAATTCGACGCGAAGATCACCGAACAGCACCCCGACGAGCGGGTGTCGTGGACCTCGGAGGCCGGCCCCCGGCATGCCGGAGTGATCACCTTCCATCGGCTCGACGAGGACACCACGCGCGTGACCGCGCAGATGGACATCGATCCCGACGGGTTCGTGGAGAACGTCGCCGACAAGCTCGGCATACTCGATCGTCGCGTCAAGGGTGACCTCGAGCGTTTCCGCGACTTCATCGAATCGCGCCGGCAGGAATCCGGCGCGTGGCGCGGGGACGTCGACCGGCCCCGGCCGTAGCGGATGCCCGTGACCTCGCCCACGCCCGGCGGTTCGGCGCCGCTCGATGCCGAGCCCGTCGACGCCGTGATCATCGGCGGCGGGCACAACGGCCTGGTGAGCGCCGCGCTGCTCGCCGATCGCGGCTGGGATGTGGTGGTGCTGGAAGCCCAGGACACCGCCGGGGGCGCCGTGCGCAGCGCCGAACTGGTGCCCGGTTACCGGATGGATCTGTTCAGCGCGTTCTATCCGATGGCCGGCGCCTCGCCGGCGCTGCGCGACCTCGGTCTGGAAGATCACGGATTGCGGTGGAGCCGAGCGCCCATCGTCTACGGCCACCCCCGCTGTCCCGAGGACACGGATGCCGCCGTCGTACATCCGGACGCCGAGACCACGGCCGAGGCGCTGGCTCGGCGCGACAGCCGCGACGGCCGCGCCTGGATGCGGCTGGTCGAGCAGTGGCGGCAGGTGCGCGACCACCTGCTCGGGTCGTTCCTCGGCCCGTTCCCGCCCGTGCGCGGCGCGGCCGGACTGTGGCGTGACCTCGGATCCGCCGACCTGTTCCGGTACCTGCGGTTCCTGATGCTGCCGGTCGGGCGGATGGTCGACGAACTGTTCCACGACGAAGCCGCCAAATTGCTGATCATGGGCAACGCGATGCATGCCGATGTGCCGGTGGACGCCCCCGGCAGCGGCGTCTACGGCTATCTGCTGACCATGCTGGCCCAGGAGGGCGGATTCCCGGTTCCGGTGGGCGGAGCCGGGGCGCTGAGCGCGGCCCTGGTGCGCCGCGCCGAATCGGCGGGGGCGCGGGTGCACTGCGGCCAGCCGGTGGACCGCGTCGTCATTCGCAACGGGCGCGCCGACGGCGTGATCACGGCCGCGGGTCAGCTGGTGCGGGCGCGCAAGGCGGTCATCGCCGATATCGACGCGCCGACGCTCTACACCCGGCTGCTCGCCGACGCCGAACTGCCGCAGCTGCTGCGCGCGGATCTGGCACGATTCAGCTGGGACGCTCCCACGGTCAAGGTGAATTACGCGCTCTCCGAACCGATTCCGTGGCGGTCGAAGCAGCTGCGCGAGGCAGGCACGGTGCATCTGGGCGCCGACCGGGCGGGGCTGGCGCGGTGGACCACCGATATCGGCACCGGCGTGGTGCCGCACACGCCGTTCATGCTGTTCGGTCAGATGACCACGGCCGATCCCAGCCGGTCGGCGCCCGGCACCGAGTCGGCATGGGCGTACACCCATCTGCCGCGCGGGGTCACCGACGACGCCGCGGCCGACCTGCTGGCCGAACGGGTCGACGCCGTTCTCGAAGCCCACGCACCCGGCTTCGGCAGCCGGATTCACGCGCGAATCGTGCAGCGGCCCAGCGATCTGCACAGCGCCGACGGCAATCTCGTCGGCGGCGCGGTCAACGGCGGCACCTCCCAGCTGCACCAGCAGTTGGTGTTCCGGCCGGTCCCGGGACTGGGCCGGCCCGAAACCGTGGTGCCGGGACTGTATCTGGGCTCGGCCTCGGCACATCCGGGCGGCGGCGTGCACGGCACCTGCGGCGCCAACGCCGCTCGCGCCGCGCTGGCCGACTCCCGCCCGACCGGATGGCCGCGGCGAAAGTTGTTGGCCCGCTTGCACACCGCGCTCTACGACATCGGCCGCTGACCGGACGGACACAGCTCATGGATCTGTCGATCACCTTCGTCGGCAATGCGCTCGCTGCCGGGCCGCTACGCCCCGGCCTGGACCTGGCGCATGCTGCCGCCGGTGATGGGGACGATGTACGAATTCGGCCCCGTGGACGGGCCGGTGCACCAGCGGCGCTACGTCTCCGGCGACACCCTGCTGGTGCAGGAACTCGACCAGATTCCGCGGCGATTCGACGATATCGACGCCGGAGTCCTGCATCTGGGCGGAACCCGCCTGCCCGCCGGGCCGCGACTGCCCTTCGGCCTCACCGTCACGATGGACGGCGCACAGGGCGCCGGGCTGGTGGACCTGCTGCGGCTGCCGCGCGCGGTGCCGGTGCACTACGACGACTACACCGTCTTCGCGTCCCCGCTCGCGGAATTCCGCGACCGGATGCGACAGCGCGGATGGGCCGATCGCGTCGTGGAGATCCCGCGCGGCGACACCGTGGTGCTGTGAGCGCCGGCGGCACGTGTACGACGCGCCGCGCTGGGCATCCGGGCTGCAAATACCCGGCGAACAGGAGCACATCATGAGATCACCGCATCGTCTGCTGGCCGTCACCGCCGCCGCGGTCGGCCTCGGGCTCGGCGCGACCGCGGTCGGCACGGCTCAACCGGCCGCGCTGTCGGCGCAGGACAGCGATTTTCTCGTCGCCGTCCACCAGGGGAACCTGACCGAAATGCTGTCCGGCGCGGGCGCGGCGGCCATGGGCACCTGTCAGCAGGTGCGCGATCTCGGCCCCGTTCTCGTGACCGACCACGCGCGGCTCGAGGCGATGGGCGCCGCGGTCGCGATCCCGAACGGCGTGGCCCTGCCGTTGATGCCGACCGCCGAGCAGTCGCAGCAGATGCGCGAGACGGCGATGAAGACCGGCCGCGATTACGACCTGGCCTGGCTGCACATGCAGGAGGGTTTCCACGTCCAGACACTGCAGGCGGGCGCCACCGAGACCGCGCAGGGCAGCAGCCCGCAGGTCACGGCGCTGGCACAGAACGCCGCGCCCGTGGTCCAGCACCATCTGGACATGATTCGCGACGCCTTGGCGGTGTGCTGATGGGCGAGGTCACGATGGGAGTTCCCGGTTCGGCCGAGCAGGTGTTCGCCGTGCTGTCCGACGGCTGGTCCTACGGCCACTGGGTGGTCGGATCCACCCACATGCGCGACGTGGACCAGGACTGGCCGCGGATCGGCTCCCGGATTCATCACAGCGTCGGCGCCTGGCCGCTGATGGCTCAGCAGGCCACTCGGGTGGTGGCCGTCGATCCGCCGAACAGCATCGAACTGGAGGCGGAGTTGTGGCCGTTGGGGGTGGCGTGGATCCGGCTGGAGATGACGCCGATCGACGCCGACACCACCGAGGTGAGCATGAGCGAGGAAGTGATCCGCGGACCGGGCCGGTTCATCCCCGACGTGGTGCAGACCATGGCTCTCAAACCCCGCAACAAGCAATCGCTCGCGCGGCTCTGTGACCTGGTGGCCTCACATTACGTCGACACCCGCAAGCCGTACACCCGCCGGCCCGGGACCCTCGCGCCCGGAACCTTCGAGCCCGACCGCCCCGAGCCGTAGTCACCGGCATTCATCCCGGCCGATGGTCCGGCCGTTGATCCTGGTGTGTCGGGCGGCCCGGGCGACACCGCATCGGATCGGGATTCAGCGGCGGGCTGCCGCCGGAGGCGTGCTCGCGCAAACCGGCGGCAAGCTCGGCCGCCACATCGACCGCGGAATGCGTCGGCCGCCAGTCGAGTTCGCTCCGCGCCCGCTCTGCTCGCACCAGGCACGCGCGGTCGGCCAAGCCCAGCCACGCCGGATGTAAGGGCAACAGCCCCGTGCGCCAGCCGGCGAAGGCGGCGGCGGCCAGCAGCGGGCGAGGCACGGGAATTCGCATTCCCCCGAAGATCTCGGTCAGCAGCGGTGCGGTGAGCACGGGTTCGGCGGCCAGGTCGAAGGCGCCGGTGGCGCGCCGCACCAGGATGGCCCGGATCGCCGCGGCCACATCCTCGGCATGGACCAGCTGCAGGCGAAGCCGGGGCCACAGCGGTACCGGCAACCACGGCCGGGTGATCGGCGAGCGCGGCAGCCAGGGCCCGAGCAGCCAATCGCCGAGTTCCGCGGCCGCGTCGGATTGGGCGATCCCGCACGGCCGGATCCGGGCGAGACCGACGGCCGGTCGTTCGGCGGTGAAGGCGTCCAGCCGTCGTTCCAGTTCCGCCTTGTCCCGGCTGTAGACGCCGCCCGGCACGCCGCCGCGCGGTTGACGCTCGTCGACGCGGGTCCAGCGCGGCGCCGGAGAATAGGCGGCCACCGACGACGCGACGGTCAGATGCGTGACGCGGCTGTCGGCCACCGCGCCGAGCACGTGGTCGGTGCCGATCCGGTTGGTCCGTTCCAGCGGCGGGTCGGTGCGGCGCGGATGCACCGCCCAGGCCAGGTGCACCACCGCGTCCATCCCCTCGAAGGCCGCCGCCAGTATGGGGCGGGCCGCCGGGTCGCCGATATCGCACGCGACCCATCGCGCCCGCGAATACGGTTCCCGGCCTGCGGGCGGCGGGCGCCGGGCGATCGCGACGATGTCGGCATCGGGCAGGGCTCGCAGCAGCGCCGTGCCGACGTTGCCGCTCGCGCCCGTGATCGCGATACGCATCCGCGCCCCTCCCCTACAGCGAACAGCCGTCCGCGGTCGCCTCGGCCAGTTCGTCCACCACATCCGCGACCGCTTCGCGCCGGTGCAACGCGGCCGACTGCCGCCGGGCCCCGTTGCCGCGGGCCGTCACCGCGTCGATCGTCTCGGTCACGAACTGCTCCTCCCCCAGTTCTCGCAGCGCCGGGGTGACGTGATCGACGAGCCGGGCCAGCCGGATCCGGGCCGGTTCCACTCGGCCGTCCAGCGGATCGACGCCGTCGCCGTCGAGTCCTTCGCGCGCGGATTTCCAATAGGCGGCGCGCAGCGTCGCGGCCGGCACCGCGGGCGCGCGCCGGCCGCGGCGCACCTCCGCGCGGCCGACCACGGCCGCGGCACGAACCAGGGTCGCCAGCAAGGCCGATTCCTCCGCCGTCACGGGAACGTCGCTGATGCGGATTTCCAGCGTCGGAAAGTGCGTGGAGCGGCGGATATCCCAATAGACCATGCCGGTGTCGAGGATGCTGCCGCAGGTCAGCATCATGTCGACGGCGGCGTCGTAGTCGGCGCAGGACTGGAAATACGGTGGCGGGCCGGCACTGGGCCAGCGCCGCCACATCACGTTGCGCCAACTGGCGTAGCCGGTGTCGGTGCCGCGATAGACCGCGGAATTGGCTGTGAGCGAAAGGAATACCGGCAGCCAGGGCCGTAGATGATTACTGATCTGCACCGCGGTCTCCGGATCGTCCACCGAGACGTGGACATGGCAGCCGCACAGTCCCTGCTCGTGCGCGAGCATGCCGAAATGTTTCTCGATGCGGCGATAGCGCGGCGTATCGGTGACCGGATAGGCGTCGGGCACGGTCGGCGGCACTCCGGTGGCGAGCAGTCGGGCGCTGTTGTCGGCCGCGGCGCGCACCACGGCGGCGCGCAACTGCCGCAGCTCCCGCAGCAGATCGGCCGCGCGCGTATGCACGGAACTGCTGGTTTCCACCTGACAGCTGGTCAGCTCCAACTGCAGATCGATCCCGGCGTCGCACGCCGACCGCGCGACCTCGCGGTTATTCGGGACCGGCGCTCCGGAAACCGGATCGACCAGCAGGAATTCCTCCTCGACCCCGAACGTCACATCGGCGGCATCCATCGGCTCACCCGCCCGGCACAGTCCATGGCTCGGTGATGCCCGGCGGCCGGAACGGCAAACGCATTCGGCGCGCGGATCGAGGTTTCACTCGCCGGGTGCGGGTAGCCGCCGCATGTGACCATTTCAGGACTACGCGAGTTGACCGAGCATCCGGGACCTTTCGCCTCGGTCTACATCGAGACCGTCAGCGATACCGAGGACGCCGCACACCAGCAACGACTGCGCAGTCGTGCCGTGCGGGAGGCCCTGGACGAGGACGGCGCGGACAACGCCGTCCTCGACGCTGTCGAGCGAGGACTGTCCGATCCGCCGCCGGGGCGTGCGGGACAGGCCGTCATCGCCGATGCCGACGGCGTCCTGCTCACCGAGGCGCTGGCGGAACCGCCCGCTCGCACCACTGTCCGGCTCTCGTCGATGCCTTATCTGCTGCCGTTGCTGCAGTTGCGCTCGCCGGCCCTGGCCCACGTGGTCGCGGTGGTCGATGATCGCGGTGCCGATCTGTACACGGTCGACGGCGACGGTCACCGCACCGATCGCCGGACCGAGGGCGCGCAGCATCCGGTGCACAAGGCGCACGGGGGTGGGTGGGCGCATCGCTCGATGCAGAGCCGGGTCGAGGAGACGGTGCGCCGGACCATCGATGCCACCGCGGAGGAGGTGGTGCGCCTGGCCGACGACGCCGACGCGGGCCTGATCGTGGTGGCCGGTGAGATCAGCGCGCGCACCGCACTGGTCGGCGCGCTGGCCTCGCATCACCGCCGGGTCGTGCAGATCGACGGCTTCACCCGGCAGGCGAGCGACGACCGGGCCGACCTCGACCGGCGGGTCGGTGAGGTGCTGCGGGACCGGGCCCGGACCCGAGTTCGCCACGTGCTCGACGGATTCGAGCAACGCCGCGCGCACGAACTCGCCGTACAGGGCCTGCCCGGTGTCGTCGCGGCGCTCACCGAACGCAATGTCGAGACCCTGCTGATCGACCCCGCCGTCATCGGCGACCGGGCCGTGCACGGGGGGCAGGATCCGACCGCGGTGCAGGTGCCGGATCTGCCCTCCGGCACCGGCGTCGTACGCCGCGCCGACGAGGCGCTGCCGCTGGCCGCGCTCGCCTCGGGAGCCGACATCGTGACCATCGATCGGGATCCGGCTCCGACCGACGGTGTCGCCGCCCTGCTCCGGCACCGCTGATCCGCGAAAGGAGAGAGAACGATGGACCGAGGAAACACCAAACACGGTGCGCGCGAAGACGATCAATTACGGCACGAACTCCAGGGCACCCTGCGCGGTAACCGCTCCAGCCGCGCCGAGGAGTGGCGGGATCCCGAACCACCCGCCGATGACGACCCGCAGCTGACACCCCCGCGAACCACGACGCCGGAGGGGGCGGAACACGACCGGACCGGCGAGGTCGACTGATCGCATCCCCTCTCGCGAATCGGCGCCGGTTACGGTCGCGCGGGCGGGGTATCTCTCCTGTACCGAGAACGATTCGACGTAGCGCCCTATTCGTCAACGGCGACGGATACCCGCAATTCGGTCCCGCACAACGGAGTGCGCCGGTGCGAGGCCTACGACGAATCGTCTCTCCGGACGGGGCGGTAGTTCCAGCTCGACCGGCCGACTGCCGCGCGGCCGGCATCGGCTTCACGGCCGGTGCCGGCCGATTTCTCCGATGATGTTGTGCCAGAAGATTTTTCGGGACGTCATCCCACCCGATCCGGGTGGCGCGGCATGCGTCGGGCGACGCGTCGCATACGGTCGATAGCCACGCTCACGGCATCCGGGCGCCCCGCATCGGCCGCCGCGCGCGAGACCCACGATCCGCTCGCGGCCGGGCTGGTCATCGGGCTCAGGAGTCACCGGGTCGTCGTAACCCGTGTATTCGACAGACATCTCGCGACCTCCCACCGGCCCGCGCCATGGCGATATCAGCACGAGTACCCGCGCCCGCGGGCGGGAAACCGCGAATTCGACTGAGCTGGATATAGTTTCGGTCAAGGCGGCGCAGTACGGACCGCCGGCCCCTCAGGTCATGGAGACGATCAGCGCGATCGCGACGACGACGAACACCACCACGATCGCCGCGACGATGACGATGAGCAACGCCCCGCTGGCCGGGAAATGATGACGGGTGCTCGGCTCCGGCGCCGAGAGACCCGAGGTCTGGGCGGTATCCGGCGGGGTGGAACCGGGGGCTACACCACCACCGGGTTCCAGGTCCGGAGTCTTGGCCGGGTCCGGATCCATTGCAGACATGTTCGGCGTCCTGTCCGGGGCGAATGCGCCCCTGATCGTCGTCGGCTCTCACTGCAGCCCTACCCCGCACCGGCGAGGGCAACCGCGCCGGTGCGGGAGAATCGGGCGAAACCTATGTCGGTGGCGGGGTCGGCGGCTGATGCGCCCGGCGGCCACCCACGAAATCCCGCACCTTGTCCAGTACGGCCGCCAGCAGGCCCGCCGACTTCAGGGTCGCGGGGTTGGAGGGGGTGTTCGGATGCGGGCGAGTGGGTGCGAATTTCTTCGCCGCCTGCATCTTGTCCCCCAGTTGTTCGAGTTCGGCCGGGCTCTGCGCTTCGCTCAGCCGCGGCCACACCTGCGATTGCTCGAATTCGATATGGGCCCGGGCGGCGGGAATGAACCGGTCCAGCGCCTCCTCGAATTCGCGGCTGCCGGCACCGAAATCCTCCAGTTGCTGCAACAGTTCCTTGGCCGAATCCTCTTGTGACACCGCTCGATCGGCGAGGTTGTCGCCGTCGGGCAGCGCCCGGCGCACCGCCGGCCAGAAGAACTGCTCCTCGATCGCCTCGTGCTGCGATTCGGCCATCACCAGGCTCGTCACCAGATCGCCCCGGGCCTTCACTTCGGCCTCGCCGGTGCCGCGGCCCCGTTCGAGCGATTCGAGCATGCCGAGCACACTTTCGTGGTCGTTGCGCAGAAAGGTCAATGCATCCATCGGTTGCTCCGTTCTCACACTGCGAGGGGTAGCTCAGCCCGGAACGTGCTGTTCGTGGGTGAAGGGCTTGGTGCCGTCGACGGCGGGTTCGCCCTGCGGATTGTTCTCCGCACCGTGGTTGCGCCCCTTGCCGGCGCTCAACCACCCCGACACCGGATCTTCCACGTAATCCCAGCTCATCCCCTGCGGCCACGGGCCCTGTCCCTCGTTCCACGGCCCGCGGCTGGAGTCGCCGTTCGACATGTTGAACGCCAGATTCTGGAAACGGTCGTCACCCGGCAGCGCACCGGGAGGGAAATTCACCGGCAGATCGTTCAACGCCGCGGTGAACTGCTGGAAATGCGCGACCTCACGGGTCATCAGGAACGACAGGGTTTCCTGAACGCCCGGGTCGTCGGTGAACTGCTTCAGATATTCGTAGACGATTTTCGCTCGTGTCTCCGCGGCGAGGTTGCTGCGCAGATCCACCGACGGTTCGCCGTTGGAATTGACGTAGGCGCCCGTCCACGGGACACCGGCCGAATTGCCCACATCCGGGCCGCCGCCGCGCAGCGCGAAGAACAGCGGATCGGCCGCCACCTGGTGGATCGCGGCATCCCGGCCGTCGGAGCGGGAGACGACCGGCATCCAGTCACAGCGCTCGTTGGCCTGTTTCAAATCGTCGTTGAGCCCGTCGAGCAGCATCGTGATCATCGATCCCACGATTTCGAGGTGACTGAATTCCTCGGTCGCGATATCCATGAACAGGTCGTACGTTTTGGGGTGTTTGCGGCGTAGCACGAACGCCTGGCTGAAATATTGCATCGCCGCCTTCAATTCACCGTTCGCGCCGCCGAACTGCTCCTGCAGCAGCGTCGCGAACCGCGGATCCGGGCGGTCGACCCGGACCTCGAATTGCAAGTCCTTGTTGTGAGTGAACATATAGGCCTCGAATCATGTCGTGGACACAGATGTGCGGCGGCTACCCCGGCGCTTCGAGCGGAAACGCACACACACGAACGAGCTGCCGCGATTGCGACGCACAGGTATGTGTTCGCACTGTCCGGGTAGGCGGGAGGTATGACCGACACACCTCCCCTGGCCCTGGTGACCGGCGCGTCCAGCGGTATCGGGTTCGAGCTCGCCAGACAGTTCGCCGAACGCGGATACGACGTGGTCATCGCCGCCGAGGACGCCGCCATCGACGTGGCCGCCGAATCGCTGCGCCGGTCCGGTGCGCACGTGCGGCCGCTGCGCATCGATCTGCACAGCGCCAACGGACCGGAGCAGCTGTACGCCACGGCCACCGAGGACGGCCGCGCGCTCGATGCGGTGGCCTTCAACGCGGGCATCGGGCGCGGCGGCGATTTCCTGTCGACCGACCTCGACGACGAGCTCGCGGTGATCGACCTCAACGTGCGCTCGACCGTGCGCCTGGCGAAACCGGTGGTCGCCGATATGGCCGCGCGCGGCTCGGGACGGCTGCTGTTCACCTCGTCGATCGCGGCCATGATTCCCGGCCCCGAGCAGGCCGTCTACCACGCGTCGAAGTCGTTCGTGCAGTCGTTCGCCGAGGCGCTGCGCCAGGAATTGCGCGACAAGGGCATCACCGTCACGGCCTTGCTGCCGGGCCCCACCGACACCGACTTCTTCCGGCGCGCGAAGATGCTGGACACCCGCATCGGCCGCGGCCCCAAGGACGATCCCGCCGAGGTCGCCCGCCAGGGGGTCGACGCGCTGCTGGCGGGCGAGCAGAAGGTCGTCGCCGCCTCGCTGCCCACGAAGGTGATGGGCCTGGTCAGCCGCGTCGTCCCCGACGCGCTGAAAGCCAGAGCGGGACAAATCATCTCGGGGCGCTGATCGTGGACCGTTACGCCGCCGTCGACCTTCCCCGCACGACCACCGCGGCCGGGGCGGCACTGTTGCTCGGTCTGGGCGGGGTGCATCTGGACGTGCTGGTGCGCGAGGACGCGCTGCCGACCTATCTGCGCGTGGGTTTCGCGATCCTGATCGCCTTCTGCGCTGTGGCCGCGGCGCTGGTGTGCGGCGCCCGTACCGCGCGCGCCGGCTGGGCCCTGGGCGGGCTCGCCGCCCTCACCTTCCTGGTGGTGTATGTGCTCAGCAGGCTCACCGGACTCCCCGGCCTGCCCGAGGTGCGGGGCTGGTGGGACAGCGCTCCGGGCAGTGTGGCCGGGACCTGCGCGCTGGGCTTCCTGGCGGTGACCGCCGCGATCGTGCTGGGTGTCACCGTCGCCCGGCCGCAACGACAGCAGTGGCACGACTGAGCGGAAATGGGGTGAGACACGATGACCACCTTGGATTTTCCGGCCTGGCTGCGGATCGAACACTGGCTCAATGTGCTGTTTCTTACCTTCGCGATGCGCAGCGGGGTGGAAATCCTGTCCAGTTACCCGAAACTCTTCTGGCGCGACGACAGCAAACCCGGCACCGAATGGGCGCGATTCACCCGCAAGCGCATGCCGACCGACAAGCTCTACGACACCCTCGACGAGGAGGAGAGCTACTCGTCACTGATCGCGCTGCCCGGCCACAAGAAATTGGGCCTGGGCCGGCATTGGCATTTCGCGACGGTCGCCGGTTGGATACTCGTCGGGCTCGCCTATTACGTGCTGCTGTTCGCGACCGGCCAGTGGCGGCGCTACATCCCGACCTCGTGGTCGCTGTTTCCCGCGGCCTGGCACGACGTCGTGACCTATATGAGTTTCAACCTGCCGCCGCTGCTGCCGGGACAGCCCTTCGACGCGGTGCAGAAACTCGCCTACGCCGGCGTGATCTTTGTGCTCGCGCCGTTCCAGATCCTCACCGGCGCAGCGCAATCACCGGCCGTGGAGGCTCGTTTTCCCTGGTTCGTACGAATGTTCGGCGGACGGCAGTCGGCGCGCAGCCTGCATTTCCTGGGCCTGCTGGCATTCGCCGTGTTCATCGTCATCCACGTGTCGATGGTGTTCTTCTGGAGCTGGGGTCAGCTCACCGCGCTGATGATCTTCGGGCAGGTCCGCAATATCGACTGGGCGATCGCGCTGTCGTTCGTGATCATCGGCGCGATCGTGCTGTTGCATATCGCGGCCACGGTGTGGAGCCTGCGCGATCCGCGGTCGGTGCAGCGGGTGCTGGGCGCCTTCGTGCGCCGACTGCGGCTGGGCTTGCTCCGGCCGCTGACCTCGCGGCAGGACTACTCGACGCACGCGCTCTCGCCGGAACACCGGGTGAACGGGAAACCGCCGACGGCGCTGCCGTACAAGGTGATGGCCGCACACAATTTCGCCGATTGGCGCCTGGACGTCGGTGGTCTCGTCGAACACCCGATGCACCTGAGCCTGGACGATCTGCGCGCGCTCGGCGAACCGCAGACCCAGCGGGTCCTGCACAACTGCGTGCAGGGCTGGTCGAGTATCGGGGAATGGACCGGGCTGCCGCTGTGCGAACTCGTCGCCCAGGTCCGCCCCCTGCCGGACGCGAAATATCTGTGCTTCCTCACCATGCAGGACACCGGACGCGACGATCCGAGCGCCGACGGCGTCGGCCAGTTCTACGAGGTGCTGGATCTGGAACTGGCCGGCAACCCGCAGACGCTGCTCGCCTACCGGATGAACGGCGCACCGCTGCCCATCGAACACGGTGCGCCGCTGCGGCTCCGGGTGGAGAACCAGGTCGGTTTCAAGATGGCGAAGTGGATCGACCGGATCGAGTTCGTCTCCGACTACTCCCATATCGGCCGCGGCATGGGCGGCTGGCGGGAGGACAACATCTACTACGACAAGGACGTCGAGATATGACGACGACCCAGCGGCGACCGGAGAACATCGCACTGACCGAGCGGCAACGCGATCGCGTCCTCGCCTACCTCGACCGTCGGCGCGCACGCTGCCGAGCTTGTGGCGCAACGGATTTCCGTGTGGGCGACGCGCTGTATCTGGGGTTCCTGTTCCTCGACGAGAATCTCGACGCCTATATGGTCGCACTGACCTGCGCGAATCCCGCATGTCCGGTGCCGCACACCGGAATCCGGATGCGCCGCGATCAGCTGTGGCTCGCTCCGGTGGCCGAGTGAGCGTGCTGCGAGCGACCGGCCGTGCGCGCCGGGGCCAGCCGGAAGCGTTCGATCGTCGCGGCGGCGTCGGCGAATTCCTCGATCAGCCGGTCGAATCGGTCCCGATCGGCCACCGACAGCGCACCACGCTCCCGGTAGTACACGACCCGCGGCAGCCGTCCCGACATCATCGCGCCCCACCGGATGCCGAAGTCGTAGACGACGCCGTCTGCCGCGGTCAGATCCGGATCGGCGGCCAACTCCCGCAGCCCGCGCAGCTGCTCACTCAGAATGTCCAGATCCTCGCCGACATCGACTGTGCCGGAACGGTTTTCGCCCACGACGGCACCTCTCACAGTTGCGGCTTGGCGACGGAGACCACTTCGGGCAGGTCGCGGACGGTCAGATAGACCCGATGCGGGCCCACGGCGATTCCCGACCACGCCGGCGCCTGCGCTTGCCGCACCGGCAGATCGAATCGGCGCAGCACCGGAATGGTTCCGTTCGCATACCCTTCGAAACTGCGGGTTTCGAGCACCACCAGCTGCCGGTCCGTGGCGGCGTAGATGCGGGTGTCGTCGGTGGCCAGATAGCGGATCGGCGCGCCCAGGTCGACGGATCCGGCCGTCTCGCTTCCGGATCCGTCGCGACGGGAGTCCAGGGCGATCAGTTCGCCCCCGGGCCGGGCCACATACAACCGGGTGACCTTCGTGCCGTCCCCCGCGGCCGCGAGGACGGGTTCGTCGTCGGCGCCGGTTTCGTCCGCGGGTGAGGAACTGCCCTTGTAGTGCGCGCTGCCCCGGGGTCCGTAGATGTGGAACTCCACTTCGCGGCTCCGGTTCGCCCCGTCGAGCCGGGCCTCCGGGCCCGCGTTCACGACCGTCGGCGCCAACGCGGTGCGGCGGTGCAGATCCACCGGCGTGACCGTGGCGCCGTCCTGCGAGAGCGCCAGCAACATCCGCTCCCCCGAATCGAGGGCCAGATACGACGGCCGCGGCCCCGCGGACAGTGTGCCGGTATCGACCAGATCGGACAGCCGAATCGAGGCCACCGCCTGCCGATCCGCGGCGCTGACCAGCGCCGTGCCGTCGTCCACCGGACTGATCTGCAGATTCGGTCCCAGCCCCGACAGGCGTGCCGAGGTGACGGTGTCGCCGCGGCCGTCGGCCAGGCCGTTCACCTTCACGACCCGGTCCGACGCCAGCGCCACGAGCGCGTCCGACCGGTAGGACCACACCGGGGCGTGCACGATCGCCCCGATCGGTGTCACCCGCACGGCATCGGGCGCTTCCAGTCGCGACCCAGGCGCGGAGCAACCGGCGACGGCCAGGACGGCCGCCGCCGGAACCAGATATCGGCGCAGCGCGCGCGTCAGGCGGCCTGGGCCTGCCACATCCAATGCAGTTGCTCCAACCGGGCGGCGATATCGATGAGCAGATCCTGGGTGACCGGATCGGCCTTCTCCGAGGCATCGATCCGCTCACGCAGCCGGCGCACGACCGCGGCCAGGGTGGCGACGATCGCCGCGATCACGTCACCGTCCTGCTGCCATCCCGAAGGGAACGATTCCGCGCTGGAACTCTCCGCGACCGTGCGGGCGCGCCCGTCCGGGCTCACCCCGATGGCGGTGGCCCGCTCGGCCGCCGCGTCGGTGAAGCCGCGCGCGGTCTCGACCAGTTCGTCCAACGCCAGATGCACGGTGCGGAACCGGGGGCCGATCACATTCCAGTGCGCCTGCTTGCCGATCAGGCTCAGATCGATCAGATCGACGACGGTGGCGCACAGCGCGTCACCGGCGATCCGTTGCTGTTCCGGCTCCAGCACCGTCGCGATCGGATCGGTGGTCGTGGAGGTCTTGGCCACGATGGTCTCCTTCCTCGCTGACAGTCATCACCTAGGCGACTGCTTGCGTGCACGACCTACCCGCTGCCGGCGACTCCAAACGAGCGGCGCGGTTCAGCCGGCGGCCATCGCCATCGCCAGATACACCACCATCACCGCGAACAGGAACCAGCCCGCGCCCTGCCATACCGGCCACGGCCGCCCGCCGCGCCACTGCCGCACGGTGATGACGAACGCGCCGATGCCGCCCAGTAACAACACGATTCCGGGCACCAGACCGACGGCCAGCCGCGACGCGGTATCGCAGGCCACGTGGTCGGCGTTCGCGCACTGCTCCCGCGAGGCCGCCCAGCCCAGCGCCACACCGGCGACGATCGCCGCCACCACCAGCACACCGACCGCGTACCGCACAGCCCGCCGGAAACTCGGCGGGTCACTCCAGCGGGGATTGACCTCGCGTGCCATCGTCACCTCCGGCCCGTTCGTCGTGCGCTCGTCACCCTGGCACTACCCGGAGCATCCGCGAATATTCGATCGAGGCCCGGGCGCTCGTTTCGCCCGATCCCTCCCGGGTAGGCGGTCGCTGAGGACCAAAGGAGGCCGATGTGCACCGTGAACCCGATCCGCACGGCGACACCGATCCGCGCAGCCCAGCCGACCCTGTCCGCCCCGAGCCGGCCCCCGGCCGAGCCGCCCGCCGGCTGACCGGACCGCGCGCCGCGGCGGCACTGGCCGATCTGGGCCTGGCACCGGTCGCCGCCGGGGTGATCGCCCGGCGCCGCGGCATGATGGCGGTGCTGGAACGCCTCGGCGCCGACGACCGTGCGGTCCGCAGGATGCACCGGCTGCGCCGCGAATTCGGCAGCGGGCCGGTAGAACTGGTGCTGCCGGGGCGGCGGGTGCTGGTGCCGCTGGATCCCGCCGACGTCTCGCGGATACTCGACGGCGCGCCGACTCCGTTCCATCCCGCCAATCGGGAGAAGATCGCCGCACTGCGCACCTTCCAGCCGCACGGGGTGCTCATCTCCGAGGGCGCGGCCCGCGAACAACGCCGCCGCCTGAACGAACAGGCGCTCGACACCGACCGGCCGCTGCACCATCTGGCCGATCCGTTCGCCGGGGTGGTCGCCGATGCCGCCCGCGAGCAGATCCGCACCGCGATGCAGCGTGGCGGGCTGGACGCGGCGCACTTCACCACCGATTGGTGGCGGCTCGTGCGCCGGATCGTGCTGGGCCGCCGTGCGCGCGAGGACGACTCGATCACGGATCGGCTGTGGCGGCTGCGCGCGGCGGGCAACTGGTCGTACTTCGCGCGGCCGCATCGGCGGCTGCGCGAGCGCTTCTACGAGCAACTCTACGATTACGTGCAGACCGCCGAAACCGACAGTCTCGCAGGCGCATTGACGCAACTGCCGACAGCGGGCACCGTCGATCCGGTCGGCCAGATCCCGCATTGGCTGTTCGCCTTCGACGCCGCCGGTATGGCGACCGTCCGCGCTCTCGCCGTCCTGTCCACGCATCCCGAGCAGCTCGCCCGCGCCCGGCTGGACGCGCAGGAACCCGAGCGCGCCATGCCACGGCCGTATCTGCGTGCCTGCATCCTGGAGTCGGTGCGGCTGTGGCCGACCACCCCGGCAATATTGCGCGACACCACCGAGGACACCGAATGGGGCCGCGGCGAGGACCGGTTCACCGTGGCCGCGGGCGCGGCCCTGCTCATCCCGGTTCCGGCCTTCCACCGCGACCCCGACACCCTGCCGTTCGCGCACACCTTCGAACCCGATATCTGGCTCGACGGACGCGCCGAGCGGTACCCGCAGCTGGTGCCGTTCAGCGCCGGGCCGGCCCGGTGTCCCGGTCGCGATCTGGTCCTGTTCCTCACCACGAGCCTGCTGGCGCATCTGATCGACGAACTGGATCTGGAGCTGCGCTCGCATCCGCGGCCCAGCCCCGAGGCGGCGCTGCCGATCACCTTCGACAACTTCCGCATCGACTTCACCGCGCGGGCGCGTGCACTGCAAGCGGCGCACTCTTCTTCGCCGGCGGGGAGGTGACGGTCATGCGTGTGGTCGTGGTCGGAGCCACCGGGAACGTCGGCACCGCCGTCGTGTCCGCGCTGGCCCGGCGCCCGGAGATCGACGGGATCGTCGGCCTGGCACGGCGGCTGCCGCGGCAGCCGGCCGAAGGGGTGCGGTGGGCGCGCGCCGACATGCGCTGCGACGATCTGCTCACCGAATTCCGTGGCGCCGACGTGGTGGTCCATCTCGCGTGGGTGTTCCAGCCGACGCATCGCCCGCTCGAGACCTGGCGCGCGAACGTGCAGGGAACCGAACGGGTCCTGCGCGCGGTCGCGCAGGCCGGCGTCCCGTCGCTGGTGTACGCGTCGTCGGTGGGCGCGTATTCCCCTGTGCACCACGATGATCCGGTCGGCGAGGACTGGCCCACGGAAGGCTGGCCGCCGGCCGGGTACATGCGGGAGAAGGCCTACGTCGAGCGATTGCTCGACCTGTTCGAGAACGAACATCCGGATCGGCGGGTGGTGCGGATGCGCCCCGCCTTCACCTTCCAGGAGGCCTCCGCCAGCCAACAGCGCCGCCTGTTCGCGGGCCCGCTGGTGCCGGGCAGCGTGCTGCGTCCTCCCCTGATCCCGGTGCTGCCCGTGCCGGCGGGTCTGCGGCTGCAGGCGGTGCACGCCGACGACATCGGCAGCGCCTACAGCCTCGCCGTCGTCGACCCGAGCGTGCACGGCGCGTTCAACCTGGCCGCCGACCCGGTGATCGATCGCGCGAAACTCGGCGCGTTGTTCGACGCGCCGACGGTTTCCGTACCGCCCGGGGCCGTGCGCGCCGCATTGGCCGTCGGCTGGCGCCTGCGCCTGGTCCCCGCCCCGCCCGAACTGTTCGACGCGATGAGGCGCCTGCCGATCATGGACACCACCCGCGCCAGACGCGATCTCGGGTGGGCACCACGCGTCGACGCCGTCTCCGCCCTGCGCGAGGTCCTCATCGGAATGAGTCACGGATCCGGCGGCCCCACACCGCCGTTGGCGTCCGACGCCGGTGGGCGTCTGCGGGTGCGGGAGTTCGCCTCCGGCGTCGGCGGCAGCGACCCGGTCGACCGCTGGGGCGCGGACCTGTGAGCGTCCGCGGATGCCCCGGCCACACGCTGAACCACGCGTTTCGCCACCGCGTGGGACCTGTGGGGGATTCACACCACAGGTAGGAGGTGATCGACGATGTGCATGCAGATGATGGCGATGATGCGCAACATGTGGAACATGATGTTCCCGATGATGCCCATGTAATCCGGACGACGGGAGAGCGAACCACGCCGGATCGTCGTCGGCGCCGTGCTACCCGGGAGCGTTGACCTCGTCCGGCGTCTTGTCCGGCCGCAATCCGCGCCAGGACGGGTGACGCAAGCGCCCGTCCCCGGTCCGCTCCGTGAACGACACCTCGCCCACCAGTACGGGTTCCACCCAGATCGCGTCCTTCACCGGTGCCACGACCGTGGGGCTCTGCCGTCGCAGCGGCCGCAGCTTGGCCTGCAGATCGTCGAGCATGGCCTGGGTGAAGCCGGTGCCCACGTTGCCGATGTAGACCAATTCCCCCGTCTCGTCGTGCACGCCCATGAGCAGTGAGCCGATGCGTCCCGCGCGCCGGCCCGCGCCGGGCCGCCACCCGACGATGACGATCTCCTGATCGTTGACGTTCTTGACCTTCGTCCACAGTGGACTGCGCCGGCCGGGAAGATACGGACTGTCCAGCCGCTTGCACACGATGCCCTCGAGTCCCAGCCGCGCCGATTCGGCGAGGACGTCGGTGCCGCTGCCGGTCAGCCGGGGCGGAATGCGCCAGCTCGGGCCGCGCAAGCCGAGTTGTTCCAGCAAATGGCGGCGTTGCTCGTAGGGCAGATCGATCAGCGGCCGGTCGCCGATGTGCAGCAGGTCGAAGATGAGGTAGGTGGCGGGGACCGAGCGGGTCAGTGCGCGGATCATGGCCGGATTGCGCTGGTGCATGCGCGGTTGCAGTGCGGTGAAGGAGGTACGCCCGTCCGCGGCGAAGGCGACGATTTCGCCGTCGACGACGATCGGCGGCGCCGCCGGGGCGAGATCGGCGAGTTCCGGCCAGGCAGCGGTCACGTCGTTGCCGTTGCGCGAGATCAGTCGCAATTCCCGATCGACGTAACCGATGGCGCGGATACCGTCGAATTTCACCTCGTACGCCCACGCCGCACTGTCGGCGGGCAGAGCACCGGCCGTCGCCAGCATCGCCGCATACCGCGGCAATCCGCTCATCAGAACCCACCCTTCAATCAATGGCTACTTCTCGGTTACTACCCTGAAATCCTCCTCTTACAGCACAGACGACGTTGACATTTCGGTCACGACCCGACCTCGCAACCACCCGATTGACCGACCGAACCGCAATTCCGTATGGTTGTGCGAGCGACGATTCGAGGAATCCGGCGAAAATCCGGGACGGTCGCGCCACTGTGAGCCTTTCCGCCGGGCGGAAAGCGAGTCAGATACTCGGATCGCGCGGTAACCACCATCGAGCGGGGACGCGCAATCCCCGGAGGAGAGTCACATGGCGACGTCCTATGTTCCCCGGTCCGGCCTGGAGTCGATTCGACTCTCCATTCCCACGACGGCCCTGTGGCTGGGCGGCACCACCGTCCTGGCTCTGCTCGCCCTCTACTTCATCGGTATCGATCAGGGCGCGGTCTCGATCTTCGGCGACGATATGCACGTGCACGAATTCGTCCACGACGCACGGCATTTCCTCGGCTACCCCTGCCACTGACCGCAGGATCGAGCCCCCACAATGGAAAAACGAATCATCGCCCGCGGCGTGCTGGTCGGCGCCATCGGCGGGCTGCTGGCCTTCGTGTTCGCGCGGATTCTGGCCGAGCCGATCATCGATCGCGCCATCGCTTACGAGGGCGGGCGCGACGAGGCGCACACGACACTCGAGCAGGCCGCCGGTCACTCGATGACCGGTATGGAAGAGGGCGAACTGTTCACCAGATCGGTGCAGGCGAGTATCGGCGTCGGCTTCGGCATGATCGTGTTCGGCGCGGCGATGGGTGCGCTGTTCGCGGTCGTGTACTGCCTGTTCGTGGGCCGCGTCGGATCGTTGAGCCCGCGCAATCTCGCGCTGTGCGTGGCGGGCGGCATGTTCGGCGTGCTGTACGCCGTGCCGTTCTTCAAGTATCCGGCCAATCCGCCCTCGATCGGCAATCCCGACACGATCGGGCAACGCACCGGCCTGTACCTGTCGATGGTGGTGATCGCCGCGGTCTGCGCGATGGGCGCCGTGTGGCTGGGCCGAACACTGCAAGCGCGCCTGGGCAATTGGACGGCGACCATCGCCGCGGGCCTGGCCTTCGTCGTCGTGGTGACCGCGATCGCCGCGCTGCTGCCCTCACTCGGGCATCTGGCCGCCAACCGGGCCCTGGGCGACGCGGCCACCGAAACACCGCGGCCGCTCACCGATTCGAACGGCCGGATCGTCTATCCGGGCTTCCCCGCCGACGATCTGTACTACTTCCGCTTCTATTCCCTTGCCGCACAGGTCATTCTGTGGTCGGTCATCGGAGTGGGGTTCGCGACGCTGGCGCCGCGGCTGTTCCAGCGCGCGGACGACTCCGGCGCGGCCGCGCCGGCAGCGGCGGTATGAGCGCGACCGTCACCCGGCTCACGCTGATCAGCCACGGCATGACCGCCGCGATGCGGTCGGCCCGCTTCCCCGTCGACGAACCGCTCGACGAGCTGCCCCGCGGCGCCGCCTCCCCCGCGGCGCCGCCGGCCGACCGGGTCCTGGCCGCCCCGGAGCTGCGGGCGACCGCGACCGCCACCCTGCTGACGCTGCGGGCCACCGTCGAACCCGCCCTGCGCGACCTCGACTGCGGCGACTGGGCGGGCAGGCCGATGGACACCCTGGACCCGGCCGACCTCATGTCCTGGATGACCGATCCCGCCTACCGCGGCCACGGCGGTGAAGCGATCACCGACCTGCTCGACCGGGTACGCGGCTGGCTCGACACGGTGGTCGCCGACCGACGCCGCATCGTCGCGATCACCCATCCCGCGGTCGTCCGCGCGAGCGTTCTGCTCGCCCTCGCCGCACCGCCGGAATCGTTCTGGCGCATGGACATTCCGCCGCTGAGTGCCACCACACTGCACAGCCGCGGCCCGGCCTGGACCGTGCGGCACACCGCGAATCCGCTCTGAGATCGCGCGGCGCGGCCGTGCCGGTCCACCTCAGTGCGGCGCCGACTTCTTCTCGACCAGATCGGCGAGCACCGCTGCCTCGCTGATGTCGATCCGCTTGGTGGCCGACAACAGAGTGAGCATGCCGCGCCCGGCCAGTTCGCGAAGATGATCCAGGTCGGCGGCGCGCTCCGGATCGTGCAGTTCCTCCCGGTAGCGGCGGCCGAATTCGTCGAATTTGGCGGGGTCGTGGCCGTACCAGGTGCGCAGTTCGGTGGAGGGCGCGATCGTTTTGCACCATTCGTCGAGGTGGGCGTTCTCCTTGCTCATCCCGCGCGGCCAGAGGCGATCGACCAGCACTCGCATCCCGTCGTCGGGATCGGGATCGTCGTAGATCCGCCGGACCTGGACTCGCGGTCGTGTGCTCGCCATCGCGGTGCTCCCTTCGGTCGGCCGTCTCGCCCGGCACCCGCCGCGCGGGATGGCCGGTCCCCTTCCCGCTTCGAGAGTAATCACGCGAGCGGCCGCTTTCGCCCGCTCACGGGACCGCGGTCGCGGAACCACTACCTACGTAGCCGTAGGTTACGGTAGCGTAGGTTGAATGAACGCCCCGATCTCGACCGCCGATCCCGTTGCCCTACCCCCGTCGGTCGAATTCGACAATCGCGACGCCGTCTACGAGTACTACCGCACCCACCGGGCGCCCCGCACCCGTGCGCGCCTGTTCTACGCGATCACCGCCTATCGCAAACGCCCCGTGGTCCGCTATGCGGACGGCGCCCGCGCGGCGATCCGGCAGCTGATCCGCGACGACCGCCGCATGATCATCGCGATCAACCATGTGAGCGTGGAAGATCCGCGCACCGTCGCCGCCCTCGCCTGGCGCAGCGTGTTCCGGCCGCGGATCGGCCACATCCGGGTGCTGGCCAAGGACGAACTGTTCACCGAGCCGGGACAGCGGTCACGCATCGACGTCATGGGCGCCATCCCGGTGTTCCGCGGCAAGGATCACGGCGCGCGCGCCGCCTACGCCGCCGGCCAGCAACTGATGGACGTCTGCGTCGGGCGCATGGTCGATGGTGACGACCTCGCGCTGTTCCCCGAAGGTACCTGCAACGAGACCGATCCGGCCCGGGTGCAGGCCATCGGCACCGGCATCGGGCACATCGCCGCGCGCGCCCGCAACGCCGGGGCGGCACCGGTTTTCATCTTCCTCGGCCTGACCTACGGCCCCGGTGGCCGCGCCACGTTCTACCTCGACGAGCCGCTGCCGGACTTCCCGGACCGACCGGCACAGATCACGCGGGTCGTCGGCGCCCGGATGCAGCGCGCCCTCGACGGGGCGATCGCGGCCGTCCGGTAACGCGCGTCAACCGGCAGGCAGCGTGCGCACACCCGACCCGGCGGCCACCGCACCGACCACCGCGCGGAAGGATTCGACATCACGGGCCGGTGGCTTCATGCCCACGGCCTCCAGCGCATAGGCCTTGAAGGCTCGCGCCGCCCGGCTCGGCACGTACGGCGTCGGCGAGGCCTGCGCGAAAGATGTTTCGCCGCAGTATGTTTCGCCCCAGAACCGGACGTCGGTGCGGGCGCTGCCGATATACCGGTGGGCCCATTCGCGCGCCGGCTCGCCCAGTGCGGATAGATCCCCGGCGACGGCGAAGGCGTGCGGTATGGGCACCTGCCGCCGGCAGCGCAGCACGCAGCCCAGGTCGAGCACGCCCAGCCCGAGGATCGTCAGTGGCCGGATATCGCCGGGTGACTCGACCGCGACGGTGACCTCCCAGCCGGCGACGGCGCGGTCGAACAGCCACCCGCCGGCGCACGAGACGACCTCGACCGGGTTGTCCGCGATCACGATCAGCTGATATCGCAGCGAGCGCCGGCCGGATTCGGCGACGGCGCATTCGCGCGGAGATTCCGCCGCGTGGGCGTTCGTTGGATACCGGTGCGACACAGCAGACATAGCACTTCCGTTCCGATCACAACCACCACTGCCTTCCCCGCCTCGGGCGGCCCACATCGCCCGAGCAGAGACTAGTTTATTTTCCCCCAGCGGGAGAAAATATTGGCCAAACTCGTACCATCCACCGGACGCGTTGTCCGAACCCGCCGACGACATCCGTAGCCTGAGAGAGTGAGCGGCGGGAATACAACCGGGTCCGGGGCTGGAATCGTGCAGGCATCGCGGCGCGGGCGCGGGCGGCCGCCCCGGCTGAGCCGCGATCGCATCGTCGCCGCCGCACGCGCGCTGCCACCGGAAACACTCACCATGAAAGCGGTCGCCGACGCGCTGGGCGTGGATCGCAAATCGCTGAACTATTACGTCAGCGACCGCGACGGGTTACTGGAACTGGTCGCACTCGACGCCTTCGAAACCGAGATCCGCCGCCTCGACCTGCCCGCCGACGGTGATTGGCGGCAGTTGCTGCACCTGTTCGCCGTCGCGGTCACCGAAGCCCTCACCCAGGTCGGGGTGCTGATCTCCCATGTGCGATTCCGTGGCCGAGGCGGACTGTCGGCGCTGGCGGAGATCGAGCGGATCTTCCAATCGCTGGTCTCCGCCGGGTTCGAGCCGATGGAGGCGGGGCGCACCCTGCGGCTGCTCGCCGATATCGCGTACTCGGCGGCGCGCGAGTCCGTGGAGGCGACCCGGGGCCATGTGGACCTGCAGGCCGAACACGTCGCGCGGACACTGAATTCGGAAGTGGGAGAAGAGTTTCCACTCCTGCGGCAGGTGGCGATCACGCGCGAGAGCGCCGGGCGGGTGGGCGAGCAGTTCGCATTCGACGTCGACCTCGTGATCGCCGGGCTGGAACGCAAGCTCGAGGCCCGCGCCCGGTCCTGAGACCACCGGATTTCGATCCCGGTGACCGTAACGCTGGCCGGACCCGGCCGGCGGGTGGTTACCTACCGCACGTCCGGCAGGCTGGAAGAGAGGTCGTGCGATGTCCGTCGACGAGGCAACCGATACCGCGGTGCGAGTGGTCCGGCTGGGTAACCACATCGGCGCCCGGATCGAGGGAGTTCGCCTCCGCGGCTCGCTGAACACGGACATCGTCGCCACGATCCGCGCGGCCCTGCACCGGCACAAGGTGATCTTCTTCCGCGGCCAGGACCACCTCACCGAGGACGGGCAGTACGAATTCGCGCAACTGCTCGGCACCCCCACCACGCCGCATCCGACGCTCACCTCCGCGGGGGTGAAGAGTCTGGCCATCGATTCACAGCACGGCCGCTCCAACGTCTGGCACACCGACGTCACCTTCGTCGATCGCGTGCCGAAAACCTCGATCCTGCGCGCGGTGTCCCTGCCGTCCTACGGCGGATCCACCACCTGGGCCTCCACCGTGGCCGCCTACGACTCGCTGGCGCAGCCGCTGCGCGTGCTGGCCGAGAATCTGCGCGCCCGCCACACCAACCGCTACGACTACGCCGCCGAGGCCGACGACCGGCCCGATGCCGGAACCCGTTCGTACCGAACCGAATTCGAGTCCCGCTACTTCGAGACCGAACATCCGGTGGTGCACGTCCATCCGGAAACCGGGGAACGCGCGCTGCTGCTGGGCTGCTTCGTCAAGGAGATCGTCGGTGTGTCCACCGCCGAATCGCGGGCGCTGTTTCGCCTGTTCCAGGATCGGGTGACCCGGCTCGAGCACACCACCCGCTGGGATTGGGCGCCCGGCGATGTGGCGATCTGGGACAACCACGCCACCCAGCACTACGCGATCGACGACTACGACGGCGCCGAACACCGCCGGCTCACCCGCATCACGCTGGCCGGCGACGTACCCGTCGGCGTCGACGGCCGTCCCAGTACGGTGATATCCGGTGACGCTGCGGCCTATTCCCGCCCGCAGTCGCTGTCGCGGGCGGCGTGACGGCTACGTGCCGCGGGCGGCACGAAGGCTACTGCCCGGCGCGGCGTGCACCGCGCGGCGTGCGGAACCGGAGCCGTACTGTCATTTAGTCTTTGACCAACCTGCGCCCGGTGGCGGCGCGCGGACAGGTGCCGGCGCAGGGCTGACGATGGGAGTCCCGTGAACCTGTGGAACTACATCCGAGGGCGGGGTGACACTCTGGCCTTCCTCACCTATCAGCATGCGTCACTGGCGTTTCAGACAGTTCTGGTCGGCACGATCGTCGCCGTACTCATCGCGATGGCGGTCTACCGGCTGCCGCTGCTGTCGCAGCTCTCGCTCACCTCGAGCCGGGTCGCGCTGACCATTCCGTCGCTGGCGCTGCTGGCCCTGCTACTGGTCCCGTTCGGGCTGGGTGTGGTCCCGTCGTTCATCATGCTGGCGTTCTTCGCCGCCCTGCCGGTGATCGGCAACGCGATCGTGGGGTTGCGCTCGGTACCGCCCTCGGTGGTGGAATCCGCACGCGGAATCGGTTTTTCACGCACCCGCATCCTGCTCACCGTCGAGTTGCCGATCGCGTGGCCGGTGATCCTGACCGGTATCCGGGTCTCCACGCAGATGATCGTCGGTGTCGCCGCCATCGTCGCCTACGTTCTCGGGCCGGGCCTGGGATCGCTGATCTTCAACGGCCTGTCGCGACTGGGCGGCGCGAACGCGCTGGAGACCGCGGCCACGGGCACCATCCTCATCGTCATCGTGGCGCTGGTGTTCGACGCGCTACTCGTTCTGCTGGGCCGCCTCACCATCGCCGAAGGACTCTCATGACCGACGCTGTGACCGAACGGCCCGGACCGGCGACGCCGGAACGCAATGTCACCGGGGCGTCCATCGTCCTCGACTCGGTCGTCAAGAGGTACAAGGGCCAGGACAAGCCGGCCGTCGCCCGCCTCGACCTCGAGATCGAGGCAGGACAGATCGTCGCCTTCGTCGGCCCCTCCGGATGCGGGAAGACGACCACTCTCAAGATGATCAACCGCCTCATCGAGCCGACCGAGGGCCGCATCTTCATCGGCGGGCGCGACGTCACCCGCGAGGACCCGGACAAACTCCGGCAGTCGATCGGCTACGTCATCCAATCCGGCGGCCTGTTTCCGCACTGGTCGGTGCGCAAGAACGTCGGCGCGATCCCCCGGGTTCTCGGCTGGGACAAGAAGCGGATCGCCGAACGCACCGACTATCTGCTCGAACTCGTCGGTCTGGATCCCGGAACATTCGCCGACCGGCTCCCCAAGGACATGTCCGGCGGCCAGCAGCAGCGCGTCGGAGTCGCGCGGGCGCTGGCCGCCGATCCGCCGGTACTGCTGATGGACGAGCCGTTCGGCGCCGTCGACCCGATCACCCGAGTTCGCCTGCAGGACAGCCTCATCGGGATTCAGCACGAACTCGGCAAGACGATCGTCGTCGTCACCCACGATTTCGAGGAGGCCACCAAACTCGGCGACAAGGTGCTGATCCTGTCCGAGGGCGGGCATGTCGAACAGTACGCACGGCCCGAGGAGATCCTCACCGCACCGGCCACGCCCTTCGTCGAGGAATTCGTCGGCTCCGGCGCCAAACTCGCCTATCTGACCGTGCAGCGGGTGCGTGACGTGGAGTGGGACGACGTCGTCACCGCCCGCATCGGAGAGCCGTCGCAGGCGGTGATCCAGCGCGCGCGGGCCGCCGGGCAGACCTGGGTGGTGGTCGTCGACGCCGCCGGGCGGCCGCGGTCGTGGCCCTCGCTCACCGAACTGGCGAGCAAACCGGAGGTGTCGGACTACCTCGATCGGCGGTTGCCGGTCGTCGCGCGCTCCTCGACGCTCAACGACGCCCTCGACGCGATGCTGGCGGCCAGTCAGGGCGCGGCCCTGGTGACCGACGGACGCGGCGCGGTCGTCGGCTCGATCGGCATCGGCGCGGTGACCGAGACCATCCAGGCCGCACTCGCCGACGTGCGCTCCGAGGAACACGACACCTCCTACGAAACCTACGTCGACGGAACCGATCCCGCGCCCACCCCGGTGGTCGCCGCCGACGACGACGAGCACGAATCGGCCGGGCAGTCATGACCCGCCTGCGCCGGCTGCCGATGGACGTCTGGTTCGAGCCGTTGATCATCCTCGTCATCGGCATCGGCTACATCGTCTGGTATCGGTCGACGACGTTCACCCCGACCGAGCAGGCCTCGCTGGCCTGGTCCAACCTGCAGACCACGATCTGGTCGCATATCAAGCTGACCGTGGTGGCCACGGTGATCGTGGTCGTCGTCGCGATTCCGCTGGGTATCGCGCTGACCCGGCCGTCGCTGAAACGCCTGGAGCCGATCGCGGTCAACATCGCCAACATCGGCCAGGCGGCACCGGCGGTCGGGCTGCTGGTGTTGTTCACCTTCTGGCTCGGCACCGGGTTTCGCACGGCGGTCGTCGGTTTGGTGGTGTACGCGATTCTGCCGATCCTGCAGAACACCATCATCGGCCTGCGACAGGTGGATCAGCGCACCATCGAGGCCTCGCGCGGGATCGGGTTCTCCGCCGCCCGCACCCTGGTACGGGTGGAGTTGCCGCTCGCGGTGCCCGTGATCCTCAACGGGGTGCGCACCGCCCTGGTGATCCTGGTCGGCACCGCCACCCTGAGCACCTTCATCGGCGCCACCAGCCTCGGCACCCTGATCACCACGGGCGTCACCCTGTTCCTGCCGAAACTGCTCGTGTCCGGAGCGATTCTGGTCGGACTGCTGGCGTTGATCATCGACTGGCTGGGCCGACTCGTCGAACTGGCCGCGACCCCGCGAGGTGTGTCATGAGGTCTATACGGGCCCTGACACTGTGCGCGATCGTGCTCGCGGTGTCGATGATCGGCGGCTGCGGGCTGGTCAGCTCGTCGGGAACCTTCCACGATGCCGCCCTGCCCGGCGGGCAACGACCGCTCGACGGCGCGAAACTCGTGGTGACGTCGAAAAGTTTCACCGAGGGCGTGCTGCTGGGCAAGATCACCGCGACCTATCTGGCCGCGGCCGGCGCGAAAGTCACCGACCTGACCGGCGCACCGGGTTCGGCGTCGTCGCGGCAGGCTCAGCTCAACGGTGACGCCGACATCCTGTGGGAGTACGCCGGTACCGGCTGGGTCAACTACCACAACGAAACCGAGACGATCTCCGATCCGCAGGAACTCTGGCAGCGCGTGCACGACATCGAGAAGCGTGAGCACAACCTGGAGTGGCTGCCGCCGGCGAATTTCAACGACACCTACGCCTTCGGGGTGTCGACGCCGACCGCGCAACGGCTCGGGGTGAAGTCGCTGTCGGATGTGGCGGCATTGCCGGTGCGCGACCGCACGTTCTGCGTCGACGACGAATTCTTCAGCCGCGCCGACGGTTTCATTCCGATGCTGCAGAAATACGGTATCCCCTACAACGATCCGAACGGGGTGCCCACCTCCAACGTCACCCGGATGGACGCCGGCGTCGTCTACACCGCGACGGCCAAGAGCGCGCCGTGCAATTTCGGCATGATCTACACCACCGACGGCCGGGTGAAGAATCTGAATCTCGTCGTGCTCGACGACGACGAGAAGTTCTTTCTGCCCTACAGCGGCGCCGCCGTCGTGCGCGGGGAGATCCTGGACCGCTATCCGCAGTTGCGTCAGCTGCTGGGCACGATTTCCGAGCGGCTGACCAATGATCTGATGCAGGAACTCAACGGCCGCGTCGACATCGACGGCGAGGATCCCGCCGATGTCGCCTACGACTGGTTGAAGAGCGAAAAGCTCATCGAGTAGAAACGCTCAGCGATCCGACATCTCCCGTGCCGCCTGCGCTGCCGCGAGCCGCGGAATGATGCCGCCGGCCAGGACCGTTTCCACCTGCCGGCCCGAAAGCCGGTGGCGCAGTGGAATATCCACGTTCGCGGTGACGTCGTGGGCGGTGACCACGGAACCGGCGGTGAGGGCCGCCCGTAGCTCCTCGATGCGCAGCACGTCACCCACCCCGATCCGGCCGTAATCGGCGGGGTCGGCGAATTCGAGGGCGACGATGCCGAAATTGGCCAGATTCTGCCAGTGGATACGCGCATACGATTTCGCGATCACCGCCCGCAACCCCAGATACCGCGGCGCGATCGCGGCATGTTCGCGCGACGATCCCTGCCCGTAATTGTCGCCGCCCACGACGATATGTCCGGTGGTACCGGAGATCTCGGCCGCGTGCCGCGGATAGTCCGGATCGATACGGGTGAAAGCGAATTCGGCGAGTTTCGGGATATTCGAGCGGAACGGCAGTGCCCGCGCTCCGGCCGGGGAGATGTCGTCGGTGGAAATGTTGTCACCGACCACGAGCAGGACCGGCGCCTCGATCACATTCGGCAGCGGATCGAAATCCGGCAGCGCGGAGATGTTGGGGCCCTTCACCAATTCCACCGTGCGCGCCTCGGCCACCGGCAGCGGCGGCACCAGCATCGCGGTGTTGACCGAGGCGTGTGCGGGCAGGTTCAGCACCGGATGGTCGAGGCCCAGTTCGTCGGCGAGATCGCGCGGATCGGTGATCGTCGCGGTCAGCGCGGACGCGGCGGCGGTCTCCGGCGAACACAACCACACCGCGTCCTCGTCGGTGCCCGAACGGCCCGGAAAATTGCGCGGCATCGTGCGCAGGGAATTGCGGCCGACGGCCGGCGCCTGCCCCATACCGATACAGCCCATACATCCGGACTGGTGGATGCGCGCCCCGGCGCGGATCAGTTCGAACGTGGCGCCCATCCTGGTCAGATCCTCGAAGATCTCCCGCGAGGACGGATTGACGTCGAAGCTGACGTCGCTGTGGGTCTGCCGGCCGGAGACGATGGCGGCGGCCATCGCGAAATCCCGCAGCCCGGGGTTGGCCGACGACCCGATCACCACCTGCGCGACCGGTTCCCCGGCGACCTCGCGCACCGGAACCACGTCGCCGGGTGAGGAGGGCCGGGCGATCAGCGGCTCGATCGCGGACAGGTCGATGTGCTCGTCGAGGTCGTAGGCCGCGCCCGCGTCGGCCACCAGTTCGGTGAAGTCGCCGGCACGATCCTCGGCGCGCAGGAATTCGCGCACCGCGTCGTCGGCCGGAAAGACCGTGGTGGTGGCGCCGAGTTCGGCGCCCATATTCGCGATCACGTGCCGATCCATCGCCGTGAGTCCCGCCAGGCCGGGACCGTGATACTCGATGATCCGGTTCACGCCGCCCTTGACGCCGTGGCGGCGCAACATCTCCAGGATCACATCCTTGGCCGAACACCAGGGCGGCAGCTCTCCGGTCAGTTCGACGCCCCAGATCTGGGGCATGGTGATGTAGAGCGGCTCGCCGGCCATGGCGAGCGCCACCTCGAGACCGCCGACGCCGATCGCGAGCATGCCCAGCGACCCGCCGGCCGGCGTATGTGAATCCGAGCCGACCATCGTGACGCCGGGTCTGCCGAAACGCTGCATATGGGTCGGATGCGAGACACCGTTGCCCGGTTTCGAGAACCACAGCCCGTAGCGGCGGCAGGCCGACAGCAGGAATTCGTGGTCCTGGGCGTTCTTGTCGTCGGTCTGCAACAGGTTGTGGTCGACGTACTGTGCGCTGAGTTCGGTGCGCACCCGGTCGAGCCCGAGCGCCTCGAGTTCCTGCATCACCAGGGTGCCGGTGGCGTCCTGGGTGAGCGTCTGGTCGATGCGCAGCGCGATCTCCTCCCCCGGGCGCATCCGGCCCGACACCAGATGGGACTCGATCAACTTCTGGGCGACGGTGCGCGGGCCGTCCGTGTGCGGCTGCTGGCCGGTCATCTGCCCTCCTCTGCCCGGGTCCGCGGGATCGCCGGGGCCGGGCGCGTCGTCGGTGCGCCAGTCCCTTCCAGGATGCGCCGATCTACGCCGGCGCGCCGCAACCGGTCCCGGGACCTGCACACCGGCTCGCGCCCTGGAGGGCCCCTTCAGCGCGGGCCGCGCCGAAATACCTTGCCGGTCAACGGGTCTCGCTCCGTGAGGCAGTACACCCCGCCCACCGGATCGTTCATCACCAGCCACTGCGCGCCGCGGTGCGCGCGCCGGGCGCCCAGCGATTCGTGCCAGGTCGCCACCGCCTCGACATCGGCGCAGGCGATATCGATATGGGCCCCCGGCATCTGTTCGCTGTCCAGGCGCTGCATCAGGATCCGGACCGGCAGGTGTGCGGGGACGAGCAGCCGGGTGAACTCGGCGCGACCGGTGCGCTGCACGGGCCAGCCGGTGAGCGCGGCCCAGAATTCGACCTCGCCGTCGTAGCCGGACGGCGGGATATCGAAACAGAGCTGATCGACCCGGCTGAGACTGCCGTCGGGTCCGGTCACCGGCGCGGGGATATGCCGCCCGTCGCCGGTGGTCAGGCAGAACGGCAGGCCGTGCGGGGACCGCGCGAGCGACCAGGTGTCGTGATCGGCGACCAGGGTCGCGCCGAGAGCACGCGCCGCGCGGCGAGCGCGGTCGAGATCGACGACATCGATGTCGAGATGGGCGCCACCGTCCCCGCCGACCGCCTGCGCCGCCTGGTAGGCGTCACCGGTCGCCGGGTCGAGAGTCGCGAACTCGGCGTGCTCACCCTGACGGGCCGACAGCCCGGTGCCGGTCACCGCTGTCCAGAAGGCGAAGGCGTCGTCGAACCGCGCGGCGGGCCGGTCGATGTACATCCAGCTCCAGCGAATCATGCGTTCCTCCAGGGGCACCGGTCGGTTCAGGCGGGTCGGAAAGGTGGAGTCGCGAGGTCACCGGCGAACACATCGGGCAGGTCGTGCTCGACGCTGTCGGGGAATCGCGCGGGCCGCTTCTCGAGGAAGGCCGAGACGCCTTCGCGGGCGTCGGCGCTGGCACCGCGCTGGTTGATACCGCGCGATTCGACGCGATGCGAGATCATCGGATGGTCGGCGCCGAGGCCGCGCCACAGCATCTGCCGCGACAACGCCACCGAGACCGGCGCCGAATGTTCGGTGAGCCGTCGCGCCAGAGCCTGTGCCTGGTCCAGCAGATCGCCGACCGGATGCAGGGCGTAGAACAGGCCCGCGTCCAACGCCTCGTCGGCCTCGACCAGCCGGCCGGAGTACACCCAGTCCAGCGCGGTCTGCAGGGGCACCAGGCGGGGCAGGAACCAGCTGGAGCACGATTCCGGCACGATGCCGCGGCGATTGAACACGAATCCGATGCGCGCGGTGTCGGCGGCGAGCCGGAAGTCCGCGGCCAGGGTCATGGTGATACCGACGCCGACGGCGGGACCGTTGATCGCGGCGATGATCGGCTTCTGTGATTCGAACATCCGCAGCGCCACCTCGCCGCCGCCGTCGCGGAAGGTATCGGTCGACTCGGCGGCGAAGGTTTCGGCTCCGGCCGACAGATCCGCGCCGGCGCAGAACGCGCGGCCCGCGCCGGTGACGATGATCGCGCGCACCCGGTCGTCGCGGTCGAAGTCGTCGAAGGCGGCGATCAGTTCCTCGCCCATCGCGGTGGTGAAGGCGTTGAGCTGCTGCGGGCGATCGAGCGTGATGGTGGCGATGGAGTCGGAGATTTCCCAGCGGATGTCGGCCATATCGACAGCATGCCAGCAGCCTCCGGACGGTGACCATCCCCCGTGGCCGATCCCGCCCTGCCCGGCACGCGAATCCCGTTGCGTCGCCCGCCGTTTCGGCCGCCGGGTGAGCGAACGGTCTCGGCCACGGCATCCGCGCAGGCCGCGCCTATACTTGACATGCCAGCGCGACGGGCTCCGCGGAAGCAGTACAGACGGAAACGGTGCCGATGGCCGACAAGGACCCCATGGCAACCCAGCGCGACCGCTCCCTGGTGATCGATGACGATCTGCGAGCGGCCGGGTTCGCGGATGCGCACATCATCGGGCGGGGCGGATTCGGCGTCGTCTATCGCTGCCGCGAACTCGCACTGGGACGCACCGTCGCGGTGAAGGTACTCACCGCCACATCCGAATTCGGCGACGAGAATCTCGAACGATTCCTGCGTGAACAGCGGGCCATGGGCGGGCTCCCGGAACATCCGAACATCGTCGCGATCCTGCAGGTCGGCACGACCGGCGGCGGGCGGCCCTATCTGGTGATGCCGTATCACCCGAAGGGCTCGCTGGAACAGCGGATCCAGCACGGCGGGCCCCTGGATATCACTGCCGCGCTGCGCATGTCGGTGAAGCTGTCCGGAGCGCTGGAAACCGTGCACCGCGCCGGCATCCTGCATCGGGATATCAAGCCGGGCAACGTGCTTCTCAGCGACTACGGCGAACCGCAATTGACCGATTTCGGTATCGCCCGGGTGGAGGGCGGTTTCCGCACCACCACCGGCGTGGTGACGGCGTCGCCGGCGTTCACCGCTCCCGAGGTGCTGCGCGACGGCACCCCGACGGTCCCCTCCGACATCTACAGCCTGGGCGCCACCCTGTTCTGCATGCTCACCGGCCACGCCGCCTTCCAGCGCCGCTCCGGTGAGCGGCTGGTCGCCCAATTCGTGCGCATCACCGAGGAACCGATTCCCGATCTGCGTCCCGGCGGCATTCCCGACGACATCTGCGCACTGATCGAGGACAGTATGGCCACCGACCCGGCACAGCGCCCGGTCTCCGCGGTGGAGTTCGGCCGGCGGGCGCAGCAGTTGCAGCGCCACCGCGGGATTCGCGTGGACGAGATGGCGATTCCGACCCCGGAGACTCCCGCGGCCGAACCCGCCTCCGCCGCCGATCGCGTCGGCGAACCGACCCGGCTCGGTCTGCTTCCCCCGGCCGACCCGGTGACGACACCGCCGACCGCCGAGACCAAATTCCATCCCGCGCTCTCCGCGCGTCCGCTGGTGCGCCGTCCCCGCCTGCTGGATTCGATGGATCGCGATCGCTGGCCGCGCCTGATCGTCGTCCACGCGCCGGCGGGTTTCGGTAAGAGCACGCTCGCCGCCCAGTGGGGGCAGCGGATGGTGGGCCGCGGGGTCGCCACCTGCTGGCTCAATATCGATGACGACGACAACAATCCGGTGTGGTTCCTGCTGCACCTCGTCGAAGCCGTCGGCCGGGCGCGGCCCGCCCTGACCACCGAACTGCTGCGCGTCGTCGAGGAACACGGCAACGATGTGATGCGCTATGTACTGACCACGCTGATCAACCGCATCCACGCCGACGGCGAACGGATCGTGATGATCATCGAGGACTGGCATCGCGTCACCGATGCCGATACCACCGCCGCCCTGCGTTTCCTGCTCGACAACGCCTGCCACCATCTGCAACTGCTGATCACCAGCCGCGAGATGATCGGACTACCGCTCTCGGCCATCCGCGTTCGCGACGATCTGATCGAAATAGACTCCGCGGCATTGCGTTTCGATCAGAACGAGACGGCGGACTTCCTGACCCGGGTGGGCGGGCCGGCATTGGACGCCGCCGATATCGACCGGCTGCGTACCGGCACCGACGGCTGGGTCGCCGGGTTGCAACTGGCATCGATCTCGCTGCGCGGGCGCGAGGATCCGGGCAGCGCGATCGCCACCATGTCCGGACGGCATCAGGCGATCAGCGAATATCTGACCGACAACGTGCTCGACGCACTCGAACCCGAACTGCTGGCCGCGTTGCTGGAAACCGCTGTCACGGAGAAGGTGTGCGGATCGCTCGCCTCGGAGCTGACCGGACGGCCGCAGGGGCGCGCGCTGCTCGAGGACATCGAGCGACGGGACCTGTTCCTGCGCCGCCTCGACGACGACGGCGAATGGTTCCGCTACCACACGCTGTTCTCGGATTTCCTGCGCCAGCGGCTCGAGCGCGACCACCCCGACCGCGTACCGCGCCTGCACCGCCGGGCCGCCGAATGGTTCGCCGCCCACGACATGCTCAGCGAGGCGATCGACCACGCGATGGCGGCGGGCGACCCCGGACGCGCGGTGGCGCTGGTCTCCGCGCACGCCCGCGAACTGGTGCAGCATTCGCATCTGGCCACCTTGGCGGCGCTGGCGGCGAAACTGCCCGTCACCGACGCCGCGACCGATCCGACCCTGCAGATCACGCTGGCCTGGGCGGCGGTGTTGTTGCGGCGGCCGAGCCGCATGCACACCGCACTGCAGCTGGCGCTGGCCGCCGATTCGGCGAAACAGCCTCCGAGACACCGGAAATCCGATCTCGCGGTCGAGGCGTCGATTCTGTGCGGGGTTGAGGCGGCGCTCGCCGATCATCTCGACGGACTGGAGGACATCGTCGAACAGAGTTGCGCCCGTGCGGATTCGCTGGCGCCGTTCGTGCTGTCGGCGGCGGCCAACCTGGGCGCCTTCACCGCCCTGCACCGGTTCGACTTCGACCGCGTCCACGAATGGCACCGGTGGGGGCGGACCTATTTCCGGCACATCACCGGGGCGCTGAGCATCATGTACAGCCACTGTTTCGCGGGGATGGCGGCGCGGGAGCAACTCGACAGCGAGGCGGCCGAGGAACACTTGCGCACGGCGCTGCATCTGGCGCGCACCACGACCGGGGAGAGTTCCCTCACCGCTCGGCTGGCCTCGGCCGCACTCGGCGATTTCCTCTACGACCGCGGCGAGATCGCGGAGGCGCACCATCTGCTCGGCGTGGCGGTGGAATTCGGATTCGACGGCGGCACAGTCGATTTCCTGACCGCGGTCTACGGCACGGGTGCGCGCATCGAGGCGCTGCGCGGGGACCGTGAGGCAGCGCGGCGACTACTCGCCGACGGCACCGAGGTCGCCACCGCACACGCCCTGCCGCGGCTGTCGGCACGCATCGAACTCGAGCGAATCCGGCTGGGGATCAGCGAATCCGGCCCCGGCGAGCCGCCCGCACCCCGCGGGGCGTCCGACGGCGTGGCGACCACGATTCACGACCTCACCGAGGAAGCGGCCGTCCGGTGGCTGTTGCGCGCGGAACCCGGGCGGGCACTGGCCCGCGCCCGCGCCCTGCGCGAGTCGATCGATGCCGCCGCGCGGCCGCGCGCCGCCCTGTGCGCCACGCTGTTGTTCGCGAATTGCCTCGAGACCGTGGGGCGGTCGGAGGAGGCGGAGGCGGTTCTCGCGCCGGCGCTGCGCCGCTGCGTCGAAGCGGGACTGGTGCGACCGCTGATCGACGAGGGCCCGGCACTGCTCGCCGTCGTCCGGCGGCTCTCGGGCGAGGCGGGGCGACATTGCGCGGGCACTCCCGCTGTCGCGCTGCCGCGAACCTTCCTCGACCAGCTCGGGTGATCCGCCGGTCCGTCAGGAGGGCACGTCCGTGCGAGTCACCGTCAGCCCCGCGGACCGCGCCAGCCCGGCGAACACCACCGCGTCGTGGACGGCCGCGCCGCCCGGGTCGTTGTTGAAATACACGTAGCCGTCGGCGGGACCGAAGGTGTCCGCCAGCCGATGCGCCCATGCGGTCAGGGCGCGCCGGCCGTACCGGGGTTGCGGGCGCGCCAGCCCGGAATGCAGACGCAGATACGACCAGTCGGTGGTGCGCCACAGCGGCGTCACCGGGCGCGAGCGCGCGTCCGCCCAGCACAGCGCGGCGCCGCGTTCCTCCAGCACGGCACGGATCCGCGGTGTCCACCAGGACTCGTGGCGTGGTTCGACGGCCACGCGCACCGTCGCCGGGAACTCTCGCAGACAGTCGTCGAGCAGATTCGCGTCCGCCCGCAGGGTCGGCGGCAGCTGCACCAGGATCGGACCCAGCCGATCGCCCAGGCCCGCGGCGTGTTCGAGGAGCCGCTGCACCGGCTCGGCCGGCTCGCGTAGTCGTTTGACATGGGTGAGGAAGCGGCTGGCCTTCACGGCCACGACGAAATCGTCCGGCGTCCGTTCCCGCCAGGCGGCGAAGACCTCGCGACTGGGCAGCCGATAGAAGGCGTTGTTGCTCTCGACGGTCGCGAAGGCGGCCGCATACCGTTCCAGCCACAGCCGCTGCGGTACGCCCGGCGGATAGAGCACGCCGCGCCAGTCCCGGTACTGCCAGCCGGAAGTCCCGACGAACAGGGTCACATCGTCCATCGAACCAGACTCGCCCCGGCTCCGCTGGGACCTCGCCGCACACCCGCCTAAGACGATCGTTATAGTGGGCGAGCTACGCTATGACGAACGTTATAGGAGGTGGGGGATATGAACAGCACACCGGATGATTCGCGTGCGAAATTGGTGGCGGGCGCCGCCGAGATGATTCGCCGGCGCGGTCTCGCCGGCACGAGTGTGCGCGACCTCGCCGACTTCGCGGACGCTCCACTCGGCTCGACCTACCACTACTTCCCCGGCGGCAAGGCCGAACTGGCCACCGAGGCCGTCGCCCTCGCCGGCGATCTGACCGCGGCGACGCTGTCGCGCGAATTGCGCAAGGGTTCGATCGAGGGCCTGCGCTCGTTCCTGCGCGGTTGGCGAAAGAATCTGCTGGCCAGCGACTTTCGCGCCGGATGTCCCGTGCTGGCGGTCTCGGTGGAGGACGTGCCGGATGCCGAGGGCCGCCCACGCGAGGCGGCGGCGACCGCCTTCGTGCGATGGACCGACCTGCTGGCGCAATCGCTGCGCGACGAGGGGGCCGAGCAGGCGCAGGCCGAACGCACCGCCACCCTGATCATCGCGGCGTTCGAGGGCAGCGTGGCGATGTGCCGGGCCGAACGCAGCACCACCGCCCTGGACCGCGTCGGCGACCAACTCGAATCATCGCTGCGGGCCGCGATCCCGGCGTCCGCCACGAACCCACCATCCCGGACAAGGAGTACCCGCCCGTGAATCGCACCGATCTCGGCACCCACCCGTTCGATCTCGCCACCGCGCCGGAGCCCGCCGGCGCGGGCCGCTACCAGGCCCGTACCGCGGCGTCGTATTCGAATATGGTGGGCCCCTTCGGCGGAGTCACCGCGGCCACCGCCGTGCGCGCGGTCCTCGACGATCCGCGGTGCGCGGCCGAACCGGTGTCGATCACCGTCAACTACGCGGGCCCGATCGCCGACGGACCGTTCACGATCGACAGCCGGCCGGTACGAACCAATCGCAGCACCCAGCACTGGATGCTGACGCTGAGCCAGGACGACGCGGTGACCACCACCGCGACCGTCGTCTGCGGCGCCCGGCGGCCCACCTGGTCCGATACCGAGATCGAACCGCCGGCCGCGCCGCCCGCCGAGTCGGTGCCCGTGGCACAACCGCCGGAATTCCCGGTGTGGATGCGCAACTACGAGATGCGGTTCATCGAGGGCGGTGGGCCGATCACTCCGGAGCCGCGGGAACAGCCGACCTCCACGAGCACCCTGTGGGTGCGCGACCTCCCGGCTCGCCCGCTGGATTTTCCCGCGCTGACGGCCCTGGCGGATGTGTTCATCCCGCGGGTGATGGTGCGCCAGGGCCGGATGGTCGCCGCCAGTACCGTCTCGCTCACCGTCTACTTCCACGCCGACGCCGCCGCGCTCGCCGCCCACGGTGATCGTCCGCTGCTCGCCACCGCCCGGGGGCAGCATTTCGGCGGCGGTTACTTCGATCAGTCCGCACAGCTGTGGGGCGCCGAGGGCAGGCCGCTGGCCACCACCCATCAGCTGGTGTACTTCAAGGACTGAACCCGGCATCGCGACCGGCGGCAGCGGGTATGCCCCGAGCATGCAGTGGTTCACGGCGCCCGACTACTGGTTCGCGCGCGAGGTGTTCCAACGCGGCCTCGCGGTCGTCTATCTGATCGCGTTCGTGGGCGCCGCGCGGCAGTTCCGGGCGCTCATCGGCGCCGGCGGCATGCTGCCGGTGCCCGCGTTCCTGGCCCGATCCTCCTTCCGGAGTTCGCCGAGCCTGTTCCATCTGCACTATTCGGACCGGTTCTTCGCCGGTGTCGCCTGGGCCGGGGCGGCGCTGGCGGTGGCCTTGGCGGCCGGGGCGGACGATCGAGTGCCGCTGTGGGCGGCGATGCTGCTGTGGCTGGCGGCGTGGGCGCTGTATCTGTCGATCGTCAACGTGGGCCAGGCCTGGTATTCGTTCGGCTGGGAATCGCTGCTGCTGGAGACGGGATTCCTGGCGATCTTTCTCGGCAACGACCACATCGCGCCACCGATTCTCGTGCTGTGGCTTGCGCGCTGGCTGCTGTTCCGGGTGGAGTTCGGCGCGGGGTTGATCAAACTGCGCGGCGACCCCTGCTGGCGCGATCTGACCTGCCTCTACTACCACCACGAAACCCAGCCCATGCCCGGCCCGCTGAGCTGGCTGTTCCACCACCTGCCCCGACCGCTGCACCGTGTGGAAGTGGCCGCGAACCATATCGCGCAGCTGGTCGTGCCGTTCGCGCTGTTCACTCCGCAGCCGGTCGCGAGCATCGCCGCGGCGGTCGTCGTGGTCACCCAGTTGTGGCTGGTCCTGTCCGGCAATTTCGCCTGGCTCAACTGGTTGACGATTCTGCTGGCCTGCACCGCGATCGACGCCCGCTCGGCCGCGACCGTCCTGCCGCTGCCCGACCGGACCGCGTTCCCGGACCCGCCGATGTGGTTCGTCGTGGGGGTGGTCGCCTTCACCGCCGCGGTGGTCGTGCTCAGCTATTGGCCGATCCGTAACCTGATGTCCGGGCACCAGCAGATGAACGCCAGCTTCAATCGGTACCACCTGGTGAACACCTACGGCGCGTTCGGGCGGATCGAGCGCCGGCGCTGGGAACTGGTGGTGGAGGGCACCCGCGACCGGCACATCACCGACCAAACCCGGTGGGAGGAATACGATTTCAAGGGCAAGCCCGGTGATCCGCACCGGCTGCCGCGCCAGTGGGCGCCCTATCATCTGCGCCTGGACTGGCTGATGTGGTTCGCCGCCATCTCCCCGATCTACGCCCGCTCCTGGCTGGGCCCGTTCCTGCGGCGACTGCTGACCAACGACCCGGCCACCCTGCAGCTGTTGCGGCACAATCCTTTTCCGGACACCCCGCCCGCCCATGTGCGAATCCGGCACTACCTCTACCGATTCAGCACCCGCGACGAACTCCGCCGCGACCACGTGTGGTGGCACCGCGAGGCGGTCGGCGACTACGTCCCACCGACGGCCCTCGCCTCCCCTCGCATCCGGCACGGCTGATCCGCCCGCCCCGGAGGCGGTCAGGCCAGGACCGAGCGCTGGCCGACGCCGACGTATTCGCTGAGCGGGCGGATCAGCGCGTTCGAGGCGCCCTGTTCGATGATGTGGGCGGCCCAGCCGGTGATCCGGCTCATGACGAAGATCGGGGTGAAGGTTTCGATGTCGAAGCCGAGCAGGTAATACGCGGGGCCCGTGGGGAAGTCGAGATTCGGCGCGATTCCGGTGGCCTCGGACATCGTATGTTCGAGTATCTCGTACATACGCACCCACCGGCCGCCGTCGGTGGCGGCGGCGATATCGAGCAACGCCCGCTTCATCGTCGGCACCCGGGAATCGCCGTTCTTGTAGACCCGGTGGCCGAAGCCCATCACCTTCTGCTTGTCCGCCAGCTTCTTCCGCAACCATGCCTCGGCTCGCTCGGGCTCGCCGATGTCGAGCATGTCCCGCATGACCGCCTCGTTCGCCCCACCGTGCAGCGGCCCCTTCAGCGCGCCGATCGCGGCGGTGACCGCGCTGTAGATGTCCGACTGCGTCGAGGTCACCACGCGCGCCGCGAACGTGGAGGCGTTGAAACTGTGCTCGGCGTAGAGAATCAGCGAGACTTCGAAGGCCCGCACCAGTTCCGGCGCCGGTACCGTCCCGAAACACATGTTCAGGAAGTTCTGCGCATATCCCATATGCGAATGCGGGGCGATCGGGTCCAGTCCGTGCCGGCGGCGATGGTCGGCGGCCACGATGGTCGGCAGCACCGCCAGCATGCGTAACGCCTTGGCGCGGTTGGCCTTCGGCGAGTTGTCGTCCTCGAGCGGGTCCTCGGCGCCCAGGTAGCTGATCGCGGTGCGCACCACATCCATCGGATGGCAGGTGTCGGGCAGTTTGGTCACCAGCGACAGCAGTGACCGATCGGCTCGCCGCGCCGCGCGTTCCTGCTGGCAGAACCGTTCCAGCTGGGCATCGTTCGGCAGTTCGCCGTACCACAGCAGGTAGGCGACCTGCTCGAACGTGCAGTGCGCCGCCAGATCCTGGACGGCATATCCCCGGTAGGTCAGCGAATTCGTTTCCGGCACCACCTTCGAGATCGCGGTGGTGTCGACGACGACGCCCGCCAGGCCCTTGTTGATCACCGGAGTCGCGGCCTTCGTCATCACTGGTTCCTTCCCAGGGTGAAGGTGAAGATGTCGGAATCGAATTCGTTGTAGCGCTCGTACTGCAGCAGGTCGTAGAGGCGGCTGCGATGTTGCATCCGATCCAGCAACCCCGCCTGAGTGCCGGTCTCGTGGATTTCGCGCAGCCCGGTCTCGGCCGCCCACATCGCCAGGCGCAGGGTGGACACCGGATAGATCACCGCGTTGTAGCCGATGGATTCCAGCGTCCGCGCCGGCAACAGGTCGGATTTGCCGAACTCGGTCATATTGGCCAGCAGCGGAATCGAGACCGCGGCCCGGAATTTCTCGAAATCAGCTGCGCCGCTGAGCGCTTCGGTGAAGATCAGGTCGGCCCCGGCGTCGGCGTAGGCGCGGGCGCGGTCGATCGCCGCGTCGATGCCCTCGATGCCGGCGGCGTCGGTGCGGGCGCAGATCACGAAATTCGGGTCCCGCCGCGCCGAGACGGCCGCGCGCAGGCGCCGCACCATCTCGTCGGCAGGCACGACGGCCTTGCCGTCGAGGTGGCCGCAGCGCTTGGGATTCACCTGATCCTCCAGGTGGCAGCCCGCGAGTCCGGCGTCCTCGAGCAGCGTCACGGTGCGGGCGGCGTTCATCGGCTCACCGAAGCCGGTGTCGGCGTCGATGAGCACCGGCAGATCGGTCACCCGGGCGACCTGTCCGCCGCGGCCCGCGACCTCGCTCAGCGTGGTGAGCCCGATATCGGGCAGCCCCAGTTCCGCCGACACGACCGCACCCGAGACGTAGACCCCTTCGAACCCGATCTCCTGAATCAGCTTGGCCACCAACGGATTGAAGGCGCCGGGGAACCGCTGGATCGTCCCCGAGGCGAGTCCGGCGCGGAAGGCGACGCGTTTATCGGCGGCGGAGGTGGTGGCGGCGAGCAATCCGGTCATCGGAACAATCCCTTCGGCGATTTCGGGGCGCGGGCGAGCACCTCGTCGGACACCGTGAACGTCAGGTGCGCGAGTTCGCCCGGCGCGAGCGAGCCCGCCCGCTGCGCGGCGTCGAGGAAGCGGTCCTGTTCGGCCGCGTCGACGACTCCCTCGGCGAGCGTGCGGAATTTGGCGATGTACTGCTCGCGGGCGAACGGCCGCGCGCCGAGCGGATGGGCGTCGGCGACCGCGAGTTCGTCGACGATCACCTCACCGCTGGTCAGCGTCACCTCGGCGCGGGCGCCGAACGCCTTCTCGGCGGGATCGGTGGAGTGGTAGCGCCGGGTCCATTCCGGGTCCTCGGCGGTGGAGATCTTGTGCCACAACGCGATCGTGTCGGGCCGGCGGGCACGCTCGGGTGCGTAGGACCGCTCGTGATGCCAGGTGCCGTCCTGCAGCGCGACCGCGAAGATGTACATGACCGAGTGGTCGAGGGTTTCGCGCGAGGCCTCGGGATCGAATTTCTGTGGGTCGCCGGAGCCGGTGCCGATCACCACGTGGGTGTGGTGGCTGGTGTGCAACACGATCGAGGCGACTTGGTCGAGGTCCCCGATGCGCGCGCGCATCCGCCGGGCCAGATCGATCGGCGCCTGGCTCTGATATTCGGCCGAATGTTCCTTGGTGTAGGAGTCGAGAATCGCCCGCTTGGGCTCGCCGGGACTCGGCAGTGGCACCGAATACTCGGCCTCGGGCCCGGCCAGCAACCGGGCGATCACTCCGTCTTCGCCTTCCCAGATGGGTGCGGGCGCGCCCTCGCCGCGCATGGCCCGGTCGACGGCTTCGATGGCCATCTTCCCCGCGAAGGCCGGCGCATAGGCCTTCCAGCTGGAGATCTCCCCCTTGCGCGACTGCCGGGTCGCGGTCGTGGTGTGCAAGGCCTGACCGATGGCCTGATAGATGGTTTCGGTGTCGAGGCCGAGGGCCGTACCGATGCCTGCGGCGGCCGAGGGTCCCAAGTGTGCGACGTGGTCGATCTTGTGTTCGTGCAGGCAGATCGCCCGCACCAGATCGATCTGGATCTCGTAGCCGGTGGCCAGACCGCGAATGAGGTCGCGGCCGCTGCGTCCGGCATGGTGGGCGGCGGCCAGAATCGGCGGGATGTTGTCACCCGGATGGGAGTATTCGGCGGCGAGGAATGTGTCGTGGAAATCCAGTTCGCGCACCGCGACGCCGTTGGCCCAGGCCGCCCACTCCGGCGAATAGGTGCCGGCGACGCCGAACACCGAGGAGCCCGGTCGATACGGATGCGCCTGCGCCTGAGCCCGGGCGGCGGCCACCGGGCGCCGAGTGATCGACGCGGCGGCGACCGCCGCGTTGTCGATGATCCGATTGACGATCATCTCTTCGGTGTCCGGTGCCACCGCGACCGGATCCGTGGCGACTTCGGCGATCCGCCACGCGAGGTGTTCCGTCCGCGGGAACACCTCGGCCGAGCGGTGCGTGCGAACGAGGTGATTCTTCACAGTCGGGACCTCCCGAATACGTCGTCGAATTCCATGATTCGGACGCTACTCAGGACGGGTACCCGTCGAAATACGTTGCAACTGCCTAGTTCTGCGTAAGGGATCCGGCGAAGTTGCGAACCTTGCGGACGGTGTCGTCGGCCGCGGACCGTTTATCGATCGGCGGTCAGACGGTCCAGCAGACAGCTCAGCGCGAAGCGCACCGTCTGTTCCAGGACCTCTTCCGGTTCACCGTCGAATTCGGCCCGGCACGCGGTGACCGCGGTCTCGGAGGCGGTGGCGAACCATACCGTGCCGGGCTCTTCGCCGTCACTCGGTTCGGGGCCACCGACACCGGTGACCGCGACCGAATAGCTCGCGCCGAGCAGTTTCCGCACGTTCGCCGCCAACGCCTCCGCGGCCGGCCGCGACACCACGGGAACATCGGGCATGTCCAGGACGGAGCGTTTGACCTCCGGGCTGTAGGCGACGACCCCGCCGCGGAACCACTGTCCCGCATCCGGTGCCGCGCCGAGGGCGGCCGCGATCTTGCCCGAGGTCAGCGATTCCGCCACCGCGATCGTCGAACCGGCCGCCGCGGCCAGTTCGGCGATCCGCTCGGCGGCACCCTCGGTCATCGCCCCGCCTCCCGGGCGGCCACGGTGTCGCTCATTCCGCTCCTCGTTCGTCGTCTCCGCTCTCGCGGTACGCCTGCAGCGCGGTGTCGAGTTCGCGTTGCAGCCGTTGCACTTCGGCCTCGTCTCCGGCATCGGACGCAGTGGTGATGTCCTGGCGAAGCTGGGCGATGACGTCGTGTGAAACCACGAGAACCTCCTCCGGCACGGAACGGGTGAGCGGTCGGGAAATCAGCTTCCCTGCTGGTGAGACTGCTGACGCGCCTCGTCGACGTTGGCTTCGGCCCGGGCCTTCTCGGCCTGCGCCTCCTTCTCGGCCGCCTCGCGTTGCGATTCGGCCTTGTCCTGCTGCGCGCGGCCCTCCGACTCGAGGTCGTTGTTGCCGGTGACGATGCCGGCCGCCTCCTTGGCCTTACCCTTCACATCCTCGACGACGCCCTTGATGCCCTCACGCGGGCCACTGTTGTGGTCGGACACGGAGTCCCCTTCCGTCGCAATTTCCTGACATGCAACGACCTACCCAGCGCAGCGGTGCTCAATCGGACGATTACCGGTGCCGGTACGGTTCTGCGCTCAGCCCGCCCTGCGCACGGAGGTCAGATCCGAGTCCACGGCCCCGCCGCTCGAACTCGCGGGCCGGAGCTCGGGAATCGGGACACCGCGTTCGTCGACGAGGACGGAGTGTTCCTCGGCCGGGCCGAAGGCGTGCCGCTCACCCCACTGCCGCAAGGCGACGACGACGGTGAACAGATCGCGCCCGGCGGGAGTGAGGGTGTAGATGTGGCGCCGGCCCGACGGACCCGGCGTACGTTCGAGGATGCCGCGCGCGACCAGACGCCGGAGCCGGTCGGTGAGGATGTTGCGCGCAATTCCGGTGGCCTGCTGGAAATCCCGGAATGCCCGGGCGCCGTCCATCGCGTCGCGCACGATCAGCAGACTCCACCGATCGCCGACCAGGTCGAGTGTGCGCGCGACCGGACACGCCGGATCGGTCCACTCGGTGTCGGCGAGTACCAGCCTCCTGTTCGCCACGATCTGCGCGGTGTCGGTCGCGACCGTCTACTCCGCCCAGCCGATCCTCACCCAGATCGGCGACGACCTGGGTGTGCCGCCCGGCGAGCTGGGATGGATCGTCACGGTCGGGCAGCTCGGGTACCTGGCCGGATTGGCCTTGCTCGTTCCCCTGGGCGACACGATCGACCGGCGCACGCTCATCGCCGCACATCTGCTGCTCACCGCGGTGGGGGTCGTGATCGCCGCGACCGCCGCGCGCACGTGGGTGCTGCTCATCGGACTGACCCTCGCCGGCCTGTTCGCGGTCGATCGCGGGGGCTCCCGGAGTGATCAGGAATCGAGAAGCGACGGGCCCGCGGTCGCCGATAACGTCTTCGACATGAACATCACCACTGCTCAGAGCACCATCGCATCGGTCGTCGTCGAAACCCCGGACCCGGCTGCCGCCGCGGCCTTCTACGAATCCGCGTTCGGTCTCGGCGACCGGCTGCGGGTCCGTAAGTCGGACGCGGAGACCACCGGCTTCCGCGGATACATCCTCTCCCTCGTGGTGTCCCAGCCGAGCACCGTGGACAGCTTCATCGGTTCCGCGGTCGCGGCGGGCGCGACGACGGTGAAGCCGGCCAAGAAGAGTTTCTGGGGCTACGGCGGCGTCGTGCAGGCTCCCGACGGCGCGGTCTGGAAGATCGCGACCTCGGCGAAGAAGGACACCGGACCAGCCACCCGCGAGGTCGACGATTTCGTCCTGCTGCTCGGGGTCGACAGCGTCAAGGCGACCAAGCAGTTCTACGTCGAACGCGGCTTGACCGTGGCGAAGAGTTTCGGCGGCAAGTACGCCGAATTCGAGTCGCCGGCCGGTTCGGTCAAGCTCGCGCTCTACGGGCGTAAAGCCGCCGCCAAGGACGCGGGTGTCCCGGCCGAGGGCTCCGGGTCGCATCGGATCGCCGTCACCAGCCCCCTTGGTTCCTTCACCGATCCCGACGGATTCGTGTGGGAGGTCGAGGCCTGAGCCGGGTGCTGCCGGAATCAGGCCGCCCGCAACGGAACTCGCAAGGATTTGCGCAGCGACGACGGGCCGGCCAGGGGAAGCAGCGCGGCGAGGAGCTTCCCCTTGAAGGCCCGCGGCGTCCGAGTCAGTTCGACGTCGACACGGCTGCCCTCCGGGGCAGGTGTGGCACGGAAGACCCAGCCACCACCGGCGCCGAAGAGTTTGGAATCCCGGGTGGTGACGGTCACCGTGTCACCCGACGGGTCCCACTCGTAGCGGGCACGCTCCCAGGCGGCCTCCGTCCCCTCGGTGACCTCGGCCCAGCCCTCACCCTGCTCGTGCACGACGAAGTGCTCGGCGTCGATCGTCGGCCACACCTGCGCCCGGGATGGGCCGAAATCGGTGAGGACCTGCACCACCTCGGCGGGGACCAGGGTGGAGACGAGGTGAAAACGGACGGTGGTCATGGGGAACTCCTCGAAACCGGTAGGTCCATCGGCCGCGGGGAGCGGCCGACGGATGTCCTCGTGGGGTGCGTGGTTCGCGCTCGGGGACACTTATCGAGCATGGCCGCCGCCGGGGTTCCGGCGAATCCGTCGGATGACGCTGCGGTGACGTAATCCGCCGCGAGACCTTCGGTTCTACCCGCGATCGGGCGTGCTCGCGGGCTCCGCCGCCAGCACCTCGATCAGCTGGTGCGCGAACTCCACCGCCTCGGTCCGGATACCGTTGTGCGCGCCGGGGAACTCGACCACCGCCGATCCGAGCCGGGCGGCGATCTCGGCGGCGGGCCGATAGGGCAGGCATCCGCGGGTCTCGCGGCCGACCGCGAGCACCAGCCGGTCGGACACGAGGGCCAGCGCCGGGTAATCCGGTGTGTACGAAGTGAATTCGCGCAACTCGTGTTCGATCATGAGCGGGCCGTTGGCGGCGAGGCGAGCCCACATCCGCGCGGCACGCTCCGACAGCTGCGACACCTCGGGCGACGGTTTCATCGCCGGACCGATGCTCGCGAGGAATCTCGCACCGGCCGCGGCGACTCCCTCGGTGTGCAGCAGCGCATACACCTCCTCGACCATCGCGAGGTGCAGGTCGGCGTCCGGCAGGACGGCGAAGCACGGTGGTTCGTGCGCGACCAGTGTGCGGACCCTGCCGGGATGTCTCGCCAGCAGGTCGAGCCCGACAATCGCGCCGTTGCTCGTACCGAAGACGAACGCCGGCTCGTCGTTCAGATGCGCGAGCAGCCGCGCCGCGTCGTCGGCTTGCACGGCAACCTGCTGCCGCTCAGGTCCGTGGTCGAGAACGCTGCGCGAATATCCGCGCGGATCGAGCGCCACGACGGTGAAGTGGCGCTGCAGGACCTCGGCCATCTCATCGAAGACGCCCGCGTCACCACCGCCACCGGGAATCGACAGCAGTAGTGGCCCGTCACCGCGCAATTCGTAGTACAGGGTGGCGCCGGGTACGGCCAGCGTGTCGGATCTCATTGCGCTGCTTTCTCTTCGGTGGGAATCGGCCACTGCGTCAGGGTGCGGTGCAGGGCGTCGAGAATGTGGTGCCAGCTGGCGTCGACGGGTCTGGAGTGGGCGAATCCGCCCGCCGCCTCCAAGGTGGCGAAACCGTGAAATGTGCTGCGCAGCAGGCGGCCGGCGTCGGTCGACGCGGGTTCACTCAGCCCGTAGCCGCGCAGCAGCGCCGCGGTGAGCTCGATACCGCGCAGCATGGCCGGCTCTCCGGCGACCTCATCGGGATCCATGTGGATCTGCGTTGCCGCGTACCGGCCCGGATGGTCGAGGGCGTAGGAGCGATACGCGTCGCCGAAGGCGAACAGCGCGTCACGACCGGACCGCCCCGCCACCGCCGCACCGATCCGCTCGTTCATCTCCGCCCCCGCCAGCAATCCCACCTGGACCTGCAGATCCCGCAGGTTGCGCACATGGGTGTAGAGACTGGGATCCTTCACCCCGAACCGGCGGGCCACCGCCGCCAGGGTGACATGAGCGAATCCGACCTCATCGGCCAGTTCCGCTGCGGCACGGGCGATTCGCTCCTTCGACAGACCGGCACGGGGGGACATCCAGGCTCCAATCCTAACCACCTTAGGATTCATCCTACTCTAATTAGGTTTCGTGCGGCCACGGATAATTCACCACTCGCCTTTCGGGCGAGCATCGGACCGGCGGATGGTCGTGAAACCGGGCCCCGCGGCCATGGCGTTATGGTGTCAGCGATTGCGTGCCCAGCACGATCGCCAGGTCGAGCCGCGCGGCATCCTCGGTGCCGGGCTCGGCCGTGTAGACGGAAATGCGCAGATCGTCGAGAGCGACGAACAGGGTGTCGCAGTCGAGGGTGATCAGGCCGACCGCCGGGTGGTCGATCGTCTTGCGCCGCGACGGATCCGGCGCGGGCGGCGGCTCGGCGTTCCAGAGTTCGGTGAAACGCGCACCCGCTGCGCCGAGGTCGGCGATCAGGCGTCGCAGCGCCCGATCGGCGGGATAGCGCGAGGCGGTCAAGCGCAGATCGGCCACCAGCCTGGCCTCGTGTTCGGCCTGCTCCCGCTCGGAGTGCACGACCCGGGTCGGCATGCGAGTGATGTTGCGCCACACCGCATTGCGTTCCAGACCGCGCCAGGAGGTGGTGTCGCCCAGCAGCGCGTTGTAGGGCGCGTTGGCCAGTACGAGCGTCCAACTGGCGTCGTAGACGACCACCGGCGTGTGCGACAACCGGTCGAGCACCCGGTGCACACTCGCGGTGACGCGCGAGGGCACCACATCCGGTCCGGGCGCGGCGTGCCCGGCGAGCCGGTAGAGCACATCGCGTTCGCTGTCCGACACGCGCAGGGCTCGGGCCAATGCCTCCACCACCTGCGCCGACGGCGCGGTCGCGCGCCCCTGTTCGAGGCGGGTGAGGTAATCGGCGGAGATGCCGGCGAGCGCGGCCAGCTCCTCCCGGCGCAGTCCGGCGGCGCGGCGGCGGGGCCCCACCGGCACACCGACGGCCTCGGGCGCCACCCGGTCGCGCCACCGGCGCACCGTCCGGCCGAATTCCCACGTTTCCACGCACTCCAGTCTGCGCGAACCGCCGCGGGCGTGTCCTGGCCCTGGCAGTCCTACGACAACCGGACGACTGCCTACGGTGCGGCCCGGCCCGCAGGCTGGGGACATGACCGAAACCGGAACTGTTCTCATCACCGGCCCGACCCGCAATCTGGGCCGCGCCACCGCACTGGCCATGGCCGCCAGACCGGAGGGGCAGCGTCCCGATCTTCTCCTGGTCGGCCGCGCCGGGCGGGATCTGACCGAGGTCGCCGAGCAGGCCCGCGCGCGGGGCGCCCGGGTCCGCGAAATCGGTTGCGACCTGGCGGATCTCACCGATGTGCGCGCCGCCGCAACCACCGTGCGCGAACTCCTCGCCGCCGGTGCCGTGCGACCGCTGCGCGCGCTGATCGCCAATGCCGGCACCATGTCCGCCGACACCCGGCAGGCCACACGCGACGGTTACGAGACGACCTTCGCCGTCAACTACCTGGCCCACGCCCAGCTCATCGGCGACCTTCTCGACGCGTTCACCGCGCCGGCGCGGGTGGTGCTGCTCGGATCGAACACCTACCACGCCAATTTCTGGCGCAGAGTGCTCAATGTCGCGGAGGCCGACTGGGCCGATCCCCTCGACCTCGCTCGCCCGGCCACCGGCGACCACGTCCCCGGCATGACCGCGTCGGGTGTCGCCTACTCCAATGCCAAGCTGGCGATCCTCTACTACGCCCACGAACTACAGCGCCACGCCGGCCCCGGGATCAACGTCTCGGTCTTCGAACCGGGATGGATGCCCGGTACCGCACTCGGCCGCGGCGCCCCCGCTCCGGTGCGAGCGATCGGCCGCGTTCTCGGCCGGCTCCCCGGCGTATCGACACCGCAACGCTCGGGACCGCTTCTGGCCTCGGTCGCCCTCGACGACACATGGGCACACCTGCGCGACGGTGCGTTCGTGGTGAAGACCCGGCTCACCGAGGTGCAGCCCATCGCCCACGATCGCGACCGGGAGCGCCGCCTGTGGGAGGCGACCGCCGAACTGCTGGACCGCGTGCGGACGTAGTCATCGCCGCGATGTTCGATCGCAGAGCCTCTGACGGCCCCGCCGTGGTGAGCACTTCTGCGCGCGAAGTACGAGAGCGTTCTCCGCCGGGAACCCACGTCGGATGGCGGGAAACACGTGGTGGCGGCGGTTTCGTGGCGGATTGGCGCGGGTGCGGCGCGGGGTCCCGGCCGTGCCCGGCCCGGTGGGTAGGTTGGCGATCATGCGTACCGACGAGGATTCCTGGGATATCAACACCGGTGTCGGATCCACGGCCTTGTTCGTCGCGGCAGCCCGCGCCCTGGGCGGACGCGCGGCCGACGCCCCGGCTCGGGACCCGCTCGCCGAGCTGTTCGTCTCGGCGGCCGGCGGCGAATGGGCGGATCTGCTGGCCGGGCGTCTGCCCGAACATCCTTTGCTGACAACCGATTTCGGCATCCCGTTCCAGCAGCACCAACTCTTCCGGACCCGGTATTTCGACGACTATCTGGATGCCGCCGTGGCATCGGGAATCCGGCAGGTGGTGGTGCTCGCGGCGGGCCTGGACGCGCGGGCCTATCGACTGCCGTCGCTGGCGGGCTGCACCGTGTACGAACTGGATCGGCCGCAGGTCCTCGGCTACAAGCGTGAGACCGTCGCGCAGGCCGGGCGCGAACCGATCGCGGATCGCCGGGAGGTGGCGGTCGATCTGCGGGGCGACTGGCCGAAAGCCTTGCGCGACAGCGGCTTCGATTCCGATCGGCCGACCGCGTGGCTGATCGAGGGGCTGCTGATCTATGTGACACCAGCGGCCCAGGACCAGCTGTTCGATACCGTCCACTCACTCAGCGCACCCGGCAGCCGAGCCGCCGTCGAACAGATGGATCCCCTGCCCGCCGAGGCGGCCGAAGCCCTGGCAGCCGACGGAGAATCCGGCTCGGAGTGGGTGAAGTTGATCTACAACGAGCCGCGCAGCGACGCCACCGCCTGGTTCACCGACCGCGGATGGACCGGCGAACGCATCTCCCTTCCCGACTACATCCGCAGCCTCGGCCACACACCCGAGAGCCCCGAGGGACGCCAGCAGTCACTGATCAATCTGGTGACCGTCACCCGCCCGTGACGCGGGGGCGCGACGAGAACAGGGCTTGGCGGGCAACGGATACGTTGCCCGCCAAGCCCTTTGGACGTCTTACTACCCTCGGTAGCCGCTCAGGTTGTACACCGTGGCGTTGCCGATGTGCTGGGCGGGGAAGGTGGTGGTGACCCACGTGGTGATGTCGGCGTGCTGATTGCGGCCGAAACCGCCCGGCCCGCCGGCATTCTCGGTGGTATGCGGCTGCGACTGCCCCGGCGTGTTTCCGGGTGCCGCCTGCTCCCGGCCCGCACCCCGGCCTGTTGTCGCACCCTCGGCGCGACCGGTCGTGCCGGGATTCCGGTTGCCGGTCACGCCCTGCTCGCGCGCATCCGCCGGACTCTGATTGCGGCCGTCGGCCTGGACGACGTAGTAGGCGATCTTGCCGTCCTTCACGTCGGCCTGGAACTGTGCCAGTGTCGGCACCGGGTCGCTGCCGGAGAATCCACCGATCGCCATCACCGGCCTGTCGCTGTCCAATTCCAGTGCGGCGGCCGCGGACGAACCGTTGGTCGCCGCCGCCCAGGTCGCAGTCGTCGCCCGCAACATCGCCGAGAGCTGCGGATCCGGACGGCTCTGACCGAAGCCGCCACGCCCGTTCGCCTGCGCCGGGCCGACCGTCGGCCCACCACCGGAGTGCGCGGTCGCGACGGTCGCGAACGAGTAGGCCGCACCGCCCGCCAGGCCCCCGATCAGCCCCGCCGTCAGGACGACGGCCGCGAGACGGCGATGCGCCGCATAGGTCCAGGGCATCGCCAGCAGCACCGCGGTGATGAGCGTCACCACCAGAATCGTCCAGCGCAGCTCCGGATACCAGCCGCTGTTGCGGTGCAGCAGAACGACACTCCACACGCCCGTCACCACGAGCAGTGCGGCCGTGCCGAATCGGCCGAACGCGGTGTCGCGCCGGTTCCACAGTTCGGCGATACCGACAGCGAACATTCCGGCGACCGCCGGGGCGATCGAGAGGCAGTAGTACGGATGCACCATGCCGTTCATGTAGCTGAGCACGCCGCCGTCGATCACGATCCAGCCGCCGAAGACGATGGCGGCCGCACGCATCCGGTCGGTGCGCGGCGCGCGACCGCGCGAGACGAGCACCAGCACCATCGCCAGCAACGCGGCCGGCAGCAACCAGCCGATCTCGAACCCGAATTCACCGGTGAACAACCGCTGCACACCGTGCACTTGCCCGCCGAAGCCACCGAATCCGTTGCGCGCACCCGCAGGCGGGCCGGCATGCGCCGCCGCTTGGGTCGCCGCGGCGGGATCGTGGGCCGGGGCTGCCCCGCCACCGTGATTGCGGCCGAGCACGCGAGCGAAACCGTTGTATCCGAGCACCAGATTCATGAAGTTGTTGTCGGTCGACCCGGCCAGGTACGGCCGGGTCGAGGCCGGCCACCACAGCGTGAGCAGCACATACCAGCCGCTGGACACCAGCAGCGCGATGAGCCCGCCGAGCAGTTGCAGCAGGCGTCTGCGCAGCGATGCCGGAGCGGCGAGCAGATAGGCCACCCCCAGCGCGGGCAGTACCATCAGCCCCTCGAGCATCTTCGCCAGGAATGCGAAGCCCAGCGCAGCCCCGGCCAGCATCAGCCAGGTCGTGGACGCGCGGTCCAGTGCCCGCACGGTGGCGTAGGCGGCGGCCGTCATGAGCAGCACCATCACCGCGTCGGGGTTGTCGAACCGGAACATCAGCGCCGCCACCGGCGTCAATGCCAGCGCCGCTCCCGCCAGCAGCGCCATCCAATGATTCGTCGTGATCCGCCGGACCGCGCCGTAGAGCAGCGCGACCGCGGCCACGGCCATCACTGCCTGCGGAACGAGCAGGCTCGCGCTGGAGAAACCGAAGATGCGGCCGGAAAGCCCCATCACCCACTGGGATACGGGAGGCTTGTCGACGGTGATGAAGTTGGCCGGATCCAGGGAGCCGAACAGCAGCGCCTCCCAATTCTTCGACCCGGCCCAGGCGGCGCCGGCGTAGAACTGGTTTCCCATCCCGTTGACGGTGATGTTCCACAGGTACATCACCGCCGTCGCGATCAGGAGCACCGCCAGACCGGCCCGCTCGACGGCACTGCCGCCGAATCTGCGGGCGGCGCCGGACTTCGCGGGCTCGGGCGGTACCACCGGCGAATTCTCGAGGAGTGATGTAGTCACGGTGCCTATTCAGCCCGTGCAGCTCCACAGCTAGCTGTGAGCGAGCAGTGAGGTTGCGATGAACGCCTAGCGGGCCTGCTTCTCCCCCGCACCCACGGCAGCCCGGCGGCGAGGCCGCTCACCCGGCACGAGCAGCGCGAGGATGGCGACCACCACCGCGCCGCCGAACAGATACAGCCCCCAGGTGCCGGTGAGCAGATGTTGATAGTCGTCGCGCAACTCGCTGTCGAACCGCTGATTCAGTCGCCAGGCCGGGACCGCGAGCGCCGCGATTCCGGCCAGCACCGCGAGCCATCCCAGAATCCGCGAGCCGAACAGCCCGGCAAGCAGCATCACCAGGGCGACGAGCAGCAACACCACCGTGTAGGACGCGCGCAGTTGCGGCGACTGGGCCTGCACCCCGTCCAGCGGAATTCCGGTCGCGAAGCCGTCGCGGATGTCGACGAGCCGGATGTGGCGGGCCTGCACGACCCCGACGAACGGCCCGAACGCTCCGACCGCCATCACTACCCCACAGGCGAACAGCACCAGATGGACGACAGCGCGCATAGGTCCACGGTATTCCGGCCGGCGCCGCAGTGCACCGACCCGGCGGAATCCTCGTCGTGTCGCGACCGGACACGCCGGGGGTTCAGGCGCCTGTGGTCGAACCGGGGCGCACCACCATCAGCACCGCGACGGTCGCCCACAGCAGATTGAAGATGCCGGCCGACATGGCCAGGCGTGCGGCCGTGGCATCGACGCGACCGGGTGCGAGGGAGGTGAGGGCGGCGCGTTGGTCGGGCAGGATCATCGTGGCCAGAATCGCCGCGGCCGCGGCGGTGAGGGCGATCGATGTGATCAACCATCCGGTCCCGAGTACGCCCAGGGCGGCGCCGGTGGCCAGCCCGAAGATCGGGACCGCGAGGCCGACGGCGGCATAGACCCGGCAAATACGATGCAGCACGCGCAGATTCGCGGTGGCGTCCGCCGATCCGGCGGCGCGGCGCAGGGCCGGGGGAAACATGCTCGCGGCGACGGCGACCGGGCCGATCGCGATCACCGCAGCCAGAACATGCAGCGACAGCAGCACTTTCGTCACCGGGCGCGCTCCGCTCCGCCGCGGCGCACGCCGGTGACCTTCGACGCGGGCAGGCGGCCGGCCTTGGCGGTGCCGGTGAGAGTGTCGCCCGCCACCGTGACCGCGAAGGCGAGATTCAATCGCATCGGTGACGTGACGGCCTGATTCCAGGTGAGCCGATCACCGTCGAGCACGACGTCGCGAAGCGAAACCCGTTCGCCCGCACCGCTTGCCGTGCCGACGAGAGTGCCGTCCTCGCGATGGAGCTCGAGTTCGACGGCAATCCTGCCGATCGGGGTGGAGATGGACAGATCCCACATGCCTTCGTCGGACATGACGCGGTTACTCCTCATGTTTCGTGGATCGAGTGATGTGTCGTGGATCGAGCAGGTCGGGTCAGACGGTGGCGGGAGCGGGGCCCTGGCGGCGCCAGACGGTGCCGCGGCGTTCGTGCGCGAACAGCCGCTCGACCGCATGGGCGATGCGCGGCCCGATCTCGCGTTCGAGCAGATACAGACCGAGGTCGAGACCGGAGGTGACGCCCGCGCCGGTGACGAGATCGCCGTCGTCGACCACGCGCGCGTCCACGGCCTGCACGCCTGTGGCATCGAGCAGATCCAGTCCCAGGTGATGAGTGGTCGCCGGGCGCCCCTCCAGCAGTCCCGCCATGGCGAGAATCAGCGACCCACCGCAGACGGCGGCGACCGTGATCCGCGGGTTGGCCATCGCCGCGCGGAGCAGGTCGGGCAGGCCGGTGGTCAGGGTGCGGCCGAGGAGAACCGGGATGAATTCGTCGCGGCGCCACTCGCCGGCGGTCCCGGCATCCTGGTCCGGCACCTCCCCCGGCTCACCGATACGGCCCGAGGCGCCGGGGATCAGCACCACACCGGGTCGCGCCGGATCGAGTGCCGCGGTGGCGCGCAACTCCAGCCCGCCGCTGCCGCTCACCACCTCTCGCGGCCCTTCCGCCGAAACCAGTTCGACGCTCACGGCTCCGTCGGATGCGCTCCCGCCGGCACAGAGCACCTCGTACGGGGCGATGACGTCGAGCGGATCGAACCCGTCGAACAGGACGATCTGGGCATGCATGAAAATCCCTTCGCATCCGCCCGGCCGGCCCGGGCACGGCCCGACGGTATGCGGGCACTCCCGCAGATCCCAGTGGCATTTTCGACAGGTTTCGACGGGAAAATGACATTTCCGAGAAAAGCGGCTATGACCTGGTCGAATAGAGCGCTTTCCGGGGCCGAATGGCGGATGTCACAGTGGGCGACAGGGTATGTTCCAGCCATGCACACCGTCGCCGTTCTCGCCCTGGAAGGAGTGGTCTCCTTCGACCTCGCCGCCCCGATCGAGGCCTTCAGCCGGACGCGGCTGCCCGACGGCCGCCCCGGTTATCGGGTCCGGGTCTGCGCCGAACAACCGGAGGTCGACGCCGGAGCATTCACCCTGCGCGCGCCCTGGGGGCTGGCCGGACTCGCGGACGCCGACACCATCATGGTGCCCGGCACCGCCGACCCGACCGCGCCGATTTCACCGGCGGTCCGCGACGCGCTGCGCACCGCCGCCGCGAACGGGACACGCATCGCCTCCATCTGCTCGGGCACCTTCCCGCTGGCCGCCACCGGCCTGCTCGACGGGCTGCGCGCCACCACGCACTGGATCGCCGCCGCCGAACTGGCGGCCGCGTATCCAGCCGTCGAGGTCGACCCGGATGTGCTCTACGTCGACAACGGCCAAATCCTCACCTCGGCCGGTGCTGCCGCGGCGCTGGACCTGTGCCTGCACATGATCCGCCGCGACTACGGTTCCGCGGTGGCCGCCGACACCGCCCGGCTCTCGGTGATGCCGCTGGAACGCGAAGGCGGACAAGCACAATTCATCGTCCACGGCTTCGCGCCCACGCCCCGCGGCTCCGACCTCGAGCCGCTGCTGAACTGGCTGGAAACCAATCTGGCCGCCGACCTGTCCCTCGACGAGATCGCCGCACGCGCCGGCGTCAGTACCCGCACCCTCATTCGCCGCTTCCGCGAGCACACCGGCACCACGCCGCTGCAGTGGCTGCATCGCGCCCGCATCCGCCGCGCCCAGCATCTGCTGGAATCCACCGCCCATTCCGTCGAACGCATCGGCGCCCAGGTCGGCTTCGGTTCGCCCACCGCCTTCCGGGAGCGTTTCAAACGCACCACCGGCGTCAGCCCGCACAGTTATCGCCGCAGTTTCAGCTGATCTTCCGCTCACGGTCGCCGCCTCGGCAACTCATTGCCGACACACAGCCGGCACCCAGCCTCGGTCCGCATGCTGGCCTTTCAGAGAGGGCCGACACGCGTCGGCGCAGCACCGAACGAGCAGGTGACCGATATGGGAACGTCACATCCGAACCGCCGTCTGGGCCGGACCGCGGCCGGGATACTCGTGGCCGTCGGCGCCGTCGGCACCACGACGGCGGCGGTCGTCGCGTACGCCGACAACCAGCCCGCCGCGGCGACCGGCACAACCATCACCGACAACACCGGTGGCGACACCGGCACAGGAACCGGCAACACCGATCAGTCGTCCGGCACCTCGGGCAGCGTTCCCGAGCTGAGCCCCGGCTCGGGCACCGCACACGCGCGCTCGAGCGGCTCGTGACCTCGGTCCACGCGGCGGTGACCGCCGCAGCCGAATGGGAGCTGTGGAGCACCACCGCTCGCCTCGTCGTCACCGACCCGGCTGCGCTCGCCGACGCGCGCCGCCTCGTCGACGCCCACCTCGATCGAGTCGACCACGCCTGCAACCGGTTTCGCGCCGATTCGGAAATCGGCACACTGACGCCCGGCCGCCCGGTCGCGGTCAGCGCGTTGTTCGACGAATATCTCGACGCTGCCCTGACCGTCGCCCGCGACACCGACGGCGACGTCGATCCGACGATCGGCGCCGACCTCGAAAACCTCGGCTACGACCGCGATTTCACGCAGATCACCACCGGGCCGGCAGTCGTCGCGCTGCGCGTCACCCCGCGACCCGACTGGTCGCAGGTGATCCGGTCTCCGCGCGCGGTGACGCTGCCCGCCGGGATGCGGCTCGACTTCGGCGCGACGGCGAAGGCCCTGGCCGCCGACCGGTGTGCGCGCACGGTCGCCGAGGAACTCGGCTGCGGCGTACTGGTGAGCCTGGGCGGCGACATCGCCACCGCCGGACCCGCCCCCGGCGGGCACTGGCAGGTACTCGTCCAGGACGGCGCGACCCAGCCCGCCGCCTTCGTCCGGATGCCCGCGGGCGCGGCGATCGCCACCTCGAGTACGGTGCGGCGCCGCTGGATTCGCGGGGGACGCCCGCTGCACCACATTCTCGACCCTCGCACCGGATGCGCCGCGGAGCCGGTCTGGCGCACGGTGTCGGTGGCCGCCGAATCCTGCCTCGCGGCCAATGCCGCCGCCACCGCCGCCGTGGTGCGCGGCCGCGCGGCACTGCCGTGGCTGCGGTCCGCCGGGCTCCCGGCCCGGCTGGTCGGCCGCGACGGGCGGGTGCTCACCCTCGGCGGCTGGCCGGACGAGCCGGAAGGAATTCGATGATGAGCACCTCCGCATTCGACCAGGCGCTGTGGGCGTTCGGCCGCGGCAGCGGCATCACGGCACTGATCGTGCTGACCGTCGCGGCCGTCGCCGGAATCGCCGCCCGCTCGGGGCGGGCCGTCCTGCTCCCCCGCGCGGGGCTGGCCGAATTCCACCGCGGCGCGGCACTGGCGGCGACCGCGTTCGTCGCCCTGCACGTGCTGACCCTGCTCGTCGATCCGTACGCCCAGTTACGGCTGCTGACCGTCGTGGTGCCGTTCACCGGCGGCTATCGGCCGCTGTGGGTGGGTTTCGGCACCCTGTCCGTCGACCTGCTGGCGGTGGTCGTGATCACCGCCCTGCTGCGACATCGCCTGGGCCCCCGCGTCTTTCGCCTGGTGCACTGGTCGGTCTACGCCCTGTGGCCGGTGGCGCTGATCCACACGCTCGGCTCGGGAAGTGACGTCGACCGGGTCTGGATGCTCACCCTCGTCGGCGGGTGCGTCCTCGCCGTCACCACCGCCGGCGTCTGGCGGTTCAGCCTCGGATTCACCGAATTCACCGCAGTCCCCGAGAGGAGCCGGCGATGACCACGACACTGACCGGAAACCCCACGACTCCGCCCGCCCCGACGGGCACCGACCGGCTGCTGGCCGCCACCGGACCCGGACTCTCCGCGCATGTGGCGCGGTACGGCCCCGCACGCGCCGTCGGACGCGAGTTCGTCGACGTGGTGTCGGCCGCGGGTCTCACCGGTCGCGGAGGCGCGGGCTTCCCGGTGGCGCGCAAACTCGCCGCGGTGGCCGTCGGGCGGCGCGCGATCGTGGTCGCCAACGGTGCCGAGGGCGAACCCGCCAGCGACAAGGATGCCGTATTGCTCTGGCGCGCACCGCATCTCGTTCTCGACGGCCTGTCCGTGGCGGCCGCCGCCGTAGGGGCGCAGCGCTGCCATCTGTACGCCCCGCAACGGCTGCTCGACCCGATCCGTCACGCCCTCGCCGAGCGGCGGTCCACGGGCTACGACACGCGGCGGGTGGATCTCACGCCCGCCGCCGACACCTTCCTGGCCGGGGAGAAGAGCGCGCTCCTCGAGCGGCTGGCCGGTCGCGCGCCGATCCCGCGGGACCAGCCGGTCAGCACCTCCCGCTCCGGGCTGAACGGCCGCCCGGCGCTGGTGCAGAACGTGGAGACTCTCGCCCATCTGGCGCTGCTGGCCCGATTCGGGTCAACCTGGTTCCGCACCGCCGGAACCCCCGACGAACCCGGCACCATGCTGGTCACCCTGTCCGGAACCACCACCGCCGGTGTCGTCGAGATTCCCCTCGGCACCGGTCTGACCGAGGTGATCCAGCGGTTCGGACGTACCGATCCGGCCGAGGTCCAAGCGGTCCTGGTCGGCGGATATCACGGCGCCTGGCTGCCCGGCGCCGCGCTTCCCGGCGCGGCGTTGTCCCGGACAGCATTGCGCCACTGGCACGCGACACCCGGCGCCGGCGTGATTCGTGTACTCCGCCACGACGAATGCGGGTTGCGGGTCACCGCCGACATCACCGCCTACCTCGCCGCCCAGAGCGCCGGACAGTGCGGTCCGTGCCGCAACGGCTTACCGCAGCTGGCCCGGACCGTCGGCGAACTGGCGGCGGGGGCGCCCACCCGGCCGCGCGACATCGCCCGCATCGCCGAGCTGGTCGACGGCCGCGGCGCCTGCCACCACCCCGACGGAACCGCGCGGCTGGCGCGGTCCGCGCTGACCGTCTTCGCCGGGGAAATCGACCGCCACCGGCACGGTCGCTGCCGTGCCCGTTCCCAGGGAGCCGCTCTGTGACCGCACCCGACGCGCCCGCCTGGCGCCTGCACATCGACTGGACTCGCTGCGACGGCCGCGGCCTGTGCAGCGAATTGCTCCCCCATGCCATCGCCCGCGACGACTGGGGCTTTCCGCTCACCCGCGACCACCGGGACCCGGTTCTCGGCAGCGATTCGGCCGCCGCCGCCCGGGATGCGGTGAGCCTGTGCCCGCGCCTGGCGCTGTCGCTGCGGCGGATCCGATGACACCGGGTTGAAGGCGACCATCCCGGGTAAGGGCTCGGTATGGAACTACTGGTGATCGTCGGCTTGATCGTCCTGGTCGCGGCGGTGCTGCTGTACCGCACGATCCACAATCACCGGTCGGGACGGACCGAGCCGCCGGACAAAGAGGGCAACCTTCGGTAACGAGGCGGAACACGCGCAACGACAGGAGGTTGGTTCGGTGACATCTCTGTGGCTCGATCGAGCGCCCGTCTCGGTCCCGGTAACCCCGGAACCAGGCGGGGAGTACGACTGCGTCGTCGTCGGTGCCGGGCTCACCGGCCTGGTGACCGCCCTGCTCTTCGCCCGCGCCGGGCGCACGGTCGCGGTACTCGAGGGCCGTACGATCGGCGCGGTCACGACCGGTAACACCACCGGCAAGCTCAGCTTGCTGCAGGGCACCCACCTCTCGGCGATCACCGCGAAGCATTCGGCGAGCACGGTGCGCCATTACGTCGACGCGAACCTGGAGGGCCAGCAATGGCTGCTGCGGTTCTGCGCCGAGAACGACATCGCCACCCAGCACGCGGACGCGATCACCTACGCCGGCACCGAGGACGGAACAGACCTGGTGCGCAAGGAATTTCGCGCCTGCGAGCAGGCCGGGCTCGACGTCACCTGGTCCGAGGAGACCGTGCTGCCGTTCCACACCTACGGCGCCGTGCGCCTGGCGGAGCAGGCGCAGTTCGACCCGATGGACGTTCTCGAGGGGCTGATACTGCAGGCCTGCCGCCACGGTGCGACGATCTTCGAACACACCCGCGTCCACGCCGTCCACGGCGATACGGTGTCGACCGACCGCGGCGATATCCGCGCCGGGACCGTCGTCTTGGCCACGGGCACACCGATTCTCGATCGCGGCGGATACTTCGCGCGGCTCGAGCCCCACCGCTCCTACGCGGCCGCGTTCCGGGTGCCCGGCGAATTCCCGCACGACATGTACCTGTCCGCCGACCAGCCCACGCGGTCACTGCGCTACGCCCCGCACGGCGGTGAGGATCTGCTGCTCGTCGGCGGCAGCGGGCATGTGGTGGGCCGTACCCGATCGCCGATGGCCCACGTCGCCGACATGTACAACTGGACGCGCACGCACTTCCCCGATGCCGAGCTGACCCACCGCTGGTCGGCCCAGGACTATTCGGCCATCGACCAGCTGCCCTACGCCGGGCCGCTGCTTCCGGGCAGCGATCACATCCTCGTCGCCACCGGCTACGCGAAATGGGGAATGACCAACGCGGTGGCGGCGGGTCTCGCGCTGGCCGGCACCGCGCTCGGCGGCCATCAGCCGTGGGCGCAGGCGTATCGCACCTGGCGCGGCAGCGAAGTGACCGGGCTGGCCAAGGCCGCGTCGATGAATCTCCAAGTCGCACGGCATCTGACGACCGGCTGGCTGAGCGCGGCGTTCGGCGGCGGTGGCACCCCCGCCGAGGGCGAGGGCCGGGTGGAGCGGCGCGGCATCCGCCCCGTCGGGGTCTGCACAGTCGACGGCACCACCTCGACTGTGTCGCCGATCTGCCCACACCTGTACGGCATCCTGAACTGGAACGACGCCGAGCGCTCGTGGGATTGCCCGCTGCACGGCTCGCGCTTCACCCACGACGGAAAACTGTTGGAGGGACCGGCGACTCGCAATCTGGAACAGCTGTGACCGGCCGGTGACAGCAGCGGCCGCCGACGCTCGCTACGGCGTCACGATGGCGAAGTCGGGGTCGGGCGCGTCGAGATAGCCGACCAGTTCGATCAGCTTCGACACATCGCCGTCGACGGTGACCGCGCCGTCGGTGATCAGCTGCTGCATATCCTTCGCGCCGAGCAGCGCCCCATGCAGATCGGCGTCGGACAGGGTGAACGTGACATCCGGAGCGGGCATATCGGCGCGCACGTCGTAGTGGACGAGGACGCCGTTGCGAAGCTGGGTGCGATGCACGAGATCCAGGTCGGAGATCGTCCAGTCGATGGTGATATCGGCCGACCATGCCTTGGGACCGTCGATTCGCAGCGCGATGGCGTCGAAGAGCTGTTCCACCGTGAGCGCGGCGGCGATATCGGGTGCGTCCGCGACGGTCGGCGTGCCGACCGATCCGTGGCGCAACTCGTAGGCGCCCATCAGGAAGAAGTTGCGCCAGGTACCGTTCTCCGAACCGTAGCCGAGCTGTTCGAAGGTGTCGGCCTGCAGTGCCCGCGCCTCGCGATTGCCGGGGTCGGCGAATATCACGTAATTGAGAACCTGTGCCACCCAACGGAAATCGCCGGCGGCGAACGAGTCGCGCGCCTTCGTCAGCACCTGCTCGGCGCCGCCCATGAAGTCGACGTGCCGCTTCGCCGATTCGGTCGGCGGATGCTCCCACAGGGTGGCCGGGTTACCTTCGAACCAGCCCATGTAGCGCTGATAGATCGCCTTCACATTGTGGCTGACCGAACCGTAATAGCCGTGCGTGTGCCAGGCCGCGGCGAGGGCCGGTGGTAGTTCGATGGACTCGGCGATTTCGATGCCGACGGCGCCCTTGTTCAGCGCCCGCAACGTCTGGTCGTGCAGATAACCGTACAGATCACGCTGCAGCGCAAGGAATTCCGTGAGATTCTCGGTTCCCCAGGTCGGCCAGTGATGCGAGGCGAACAGC
>NZ_JADKYP010000170.1 GCF_015354405.1 Nocardia sp. BSTN01
CTGCGCCTGCCGTGTCCGCTGCGTGGGCTGCGTCCGCTGCGTGGGCTGCGTCCGCCGTGCCTGCCTTGCCTGCGGCTCCCGTGTCGCCCGCGGCTGTATCCGTCGCCGCTTCGGCGTCCGGTCCGAAGTTTCCGCCCGCTGGAACCGCCGCGATCTCCGCCAACGGCACCGCCCGTGCGCCGGCACCCAGCCACTGCGCGAGTTGCTGCGCCTTCTCCACCGAGCGCCCGGCCACCGTGATCTCATGTCCGGCATGCGCCCATCGGCGGCCCAATGCCTCGGCCAAGGTGCCGGTGCCGAGAATCGTGATTCGCATCCTGTGTGCCCCTTCGAGTTGTCGATCCGGCGCTACGGTAGGGGAGCCGATACGCACCGATCGGTGCGCGACGGATGGGTGATCATCACGGGATGAGCGGTTACGACGAGCATGCGGGCGAATTGGTCGCCGACTGCCGATTGCGCGCGGCCACAGACCTTTTCGCGCACACCTGGGATCCGGTGGTGCTGGTCGGACTGCTCGGCGGTGCCCGCCGACGCAGCCAACTACGGGCCGAGATCGGCGGGATCAGCGACAAGGCGCTCACCGAGGCATTGCGCCGGCTGCTCGGCCACGGCCTGATCGAGCGTCAGCGCTACGCGCAAGCGCCGCCCCGGGTCGAATACGCGCTGACACCGCTGGGGCGCAGCCTCGTCGAGGGGCCGATGCGCGCCCTCGGCGAATGGATCGAGATTCACGGCGACGCCCTATTGGATGCGGGCGAGCCTGAAGGGGAGCGTGAGGA
>NZ_JADKYP010000171.1 GCF_015354405.1 Nocardia sp. BSTN01
CGCTGCTGCGCCAGCGACAGCGGCACCAGCTCGGGCCGATGCTGCGGCACCAGCGCCGCGCGACCGCCCGCACCGGAACGGGTTTCGGCCCGCGCCGCCAGACCGGCGACGGTGGAGGCCTCGAAGATCTCGCGCACGCCCAGCTGGGTGTCCAGGGCCGAGGACAACCGCGCGGCCACCTGGGTGGCGATCAGCGAGTTGCCGCCGAGGGCGAAGAAATCGTCGTCGAGGCCGACCCGGTCCACGCCGAGCACCTCGGCGAAGGTGCCGGCGACGATCTGCTCCACCGGGGTGACCGGCGCGCGGAACACCGCCGCCTCGAACACCGGGGCGGGCAGGGCCTTGCGGTCCAGCTTGCCGGAGGCGTTGAGCGGGAATTCGTCGAGCACCATCACCAGCGCGGGCACCATGTAGCCGGGCAGCTGCCGGCCCAGTTCCTCGCGCACCGCTTCGGCGTCGATCGGAAGTCCCGGTGTGGCAACGACATACGCCACCAGCTGATCGCCGGTGTGCTGGTCGCCACGCACCACCACGACGGCCCGGTCGATCTCGTCGAGCCCGGTCAGCGCCGTCTCGATCTCGCCGAGCTCGATGCGCAGACCGCGCAACTTCACCTGGAAGTCGGTGCGGCCCAGGTAGTCCAGTTCACCCTGTTCGTTCCAGGCCACCAGGTCGCCGGTGCGGTACATCCGCTCACCGGCCCCATCCGACACAGCAAACGGGTTGGCCACGAACCGGTCCGAACTCAGATCCGGACGCGTCACATAGCCGTGCGCG
>NZ_JADKYP010000172.1 GCF_015354405.1 Nocardia sp. BSTN01
CACGCAACATCGACATTGGCGGATCGCCCGCTGCGTAGCGCTGCTCAACGACGAGCGGAAGCTGTTCGATGTCCTGCAACATGGCCCCCGGGATCTTCGAAGCGGCTTGGCTGCTGGCTATTCCACTCTTCCCAACGGAGCGCGCATCTTCTTCCGTCAGCTCGGCCGGCTCGACGTCGGCGAATTTGACGTCCAAAGCCTGATCACACTGCTGGGCTACGCCGACTACGCCAAGATCGAAGAGATAGTGGACACCCTCGCGTACGCCCATTTGCTCTGGGCAGAACGTCACCATGGACAGGTTCGTTACCGCATGGACCCGATCCAACGTGCTTATGCTGTGTCGCTGTGCCAGGACGAATCGTCCATGTCGATCGATTGTCTTGCCTTGGAATAGATTCCGTTGACTATAGGAGGGCCGGGCTGGTGCCGCCATGGCTCGGGCATGAGATCTACCCTCGGGCGGAGCCCGGGAGAGGAACGACGTCCTGCGCTCGATGCAATCGATCGACCGATCGCTAGCAAAGATTGACTTCAAATCAATGCTAGATATCGTGTGATGCTGATGTTAGCGTTGAAAACGCGACGTCGTCGGATGGGTCGGCGCGGGCGGGCGGTACGTCGTCCTCGACCGTGGCCGATGGGGGATGCGAGACGGCAGCGCGTGAAGTGGTGGAGAAGTCACGCGCGGTCGCTGATATCGCACGTGATTGCGGGGTGAGTGATCAAACGATCCGGACCTAGG
>NZ_JADKYP010000173.1 GCF_015354405.1 Nocardia sp. BSTN01
CTACATCCTCGACACCGCCCGTCCGGTCTGCGTGCTGACCTCGGGCGAGGCGCTGCGCGAAAACGTTTCTACCGCAAGCGATATCGCGCCCGAGGTGCGTATCGATCGGCTCGAGCTGTCCGGATATTCGGACGCGCCGCTCACCGACGCCGACCGGACCGCGCCGCTGCGACCGGGCAATACCGCCTACGTGATCTTCACCTCCGGCTCCACCGGCCGCCCGAAGGGTGTGGCCGTTCCGCACACCGCGATCGTGAACCGCCTGGTGTGGATGCACGCCCAGTACGGCCTCGCCGCCGACGATGTGGTGCTGCAGAAGACCCCGGCCACCTTCGACGTGTCGGTGTGGGAGTTCTTCTGGCCCTTGCAGGTCGGCGCGTGCCTGGTGGTGGCGCGACCGGACGGGCATCGCGACCCGGCCTATCTGGCCGAGGTCATCGTGCGCGAGGGTGTGACGGTCACTCACTTCGTGCCGTCCATGCTCGCGGTCTTCGTCGCCGAGCCGGCCGCGGCCGAATGCACCGGTCTGCGCAACGTCTTCGCCTCGGGTGAGGCGCTGCCCGGCACCACCGCACAGCAGTTGCGCCGCCTGACCGGCGCTCGCCTGCACAACCTCTACGGCCCGACCGAGGCCGCGGTCGACGTCACCTATCACGAGGTCGTCGACGCGGATGTGGCGTCGGTGCCGATCGGCGCGCCGGTGTTCAACACCCAGGTCTACGTACTGGACGCGCGGCTGCA
>NZ_JADKYP010000174.1 GCF_015354405.1 Nocardia sp. BSTN01
CGGATTTCATCCCGACCGGAGACGTTGCCGTGACATCTGAGCCCGCCCGACGAACCCGCACCGGGGGCGGCCGCCGCCGAGTACCGCGCCATACGCTCAGCGCCGAGGCGATCGTGGACGCCGCGCTGCGCATACTCGACGACACCGACTGCGAGGGCGTCTCCATGCGTGCCCTCGCCGCCGAACTGGGCGTCGGCACGATGACGCTCTACACCTACTTCCGCAGCAAGGACGAACTGCTGCAGGCCGCGCGCGACCAGGTGCTCGACAGCTTCCATCCCCCGGCCGTCTCCGGCGACTGGGCCGACCGCGTGCGGGCCTGCTGCCAGGCGCTCTACCGGCTGCTCGTGGAACGCCCGGCGGTACTTCGGGTACTCGCGGTGAAACCCGACGGCGACGGCGACTTCGCCGATACCGCCACGGCCGCCCTGGAATTGGTGCTCTCCCAGTTACGGGCCGCCGGGCTCGGCCGGCAGGAGACCGCCCGCGGCTACGTGGTACTGCTGCAGTACACCTTCGGCTCGGCGCTGCGCCACGTGTTCGCTCCGGTGCGGCGCGACGGCGAGAACATTCCCAGTCGCTTGCAGATGCTGGATCCGGTGGCCCATCCGACGATCGCCGATCTGATGCCGGAACTGGTGATCACACACGGCGGCGGGGAGGAGCAATATCTGTACGGCCTGGACCTCATCCTCGACGGGTTGCGCAAGGCCGCCGCGGCGGCCCACTA
>NZ_JADKYP010000175.1 GCF_015354405.1 Nocardia sp. BSTN01
CGCAGACGCGAATCCAGCACGTAGACACGGGTGTTGAAGACGGGGCGGCCGATCGGCACGGAATCGACATCGGCATCGGTCACCTCGTGATAGGTGACGTCGACGGCGGCCTCGGTGGGGCCGTACAGGTTGTGCAGCGCGGCGCCGGTGAGCTCACGCAGGCGCTGCGCCGACTTGGGCGCCAGCGCCTCACCGGAGGCGAACACCAGGCGCAGTGTGGTGCACTGCGCGGCCGCCGCCTCGGCGACGAAGACCGCCAGCATCGACGGCACGAAGTGCGTGACGGTGACACCTTCGCCGACGATCACCTCGGCCAGATACGCCGGATCGCGATGGCCGTCGGGCCGCGCCACGACGAGCCGTGCGCCGATCTGCAAGGGCCAGAAGAACTCCCACACCGACACGTCGAAGGTCGCGGGCGTCTTCTGCAGCACCACATCGGCGGGAGTGAGGCCATATTCGGCCTGCATCCACACCAGCCGGTTGACGATCGCCGCATGCGGCACCGCGACGCCCTTGGGGCGGCCGGTGGAACCGGAGGTGAAGATCACGTACGCGGTGTTGGCCGGCCGCAGCGGGCCGCGGCGCTCCGCGTCGGTGATCGGCTCGATCGCGTAGCCCGACAGGTCCAGCAGGTCGATGCGCACCTGCGCGGTGTCGATGTCGAGATCGTCACCGGAGGTCAGCACGCAGACCGGATCCGCGGTGGCCAGGATGTAT
>NZ_JADKYP010000176.1 GCF_015354405.1 Nocardia sp. BSTN01
ACAGGCGCGGCATCCGCTGTTCCAGGTGATGCTGTCCTTCCAGAATCTCGGACGCACCGCCCTGGAGCTGCCCGGACTGACCGTCGCCGAACTCGGAATCGATACGCAGACGGCGAAATTCGATCTGCAGCTGACGCTGAGCGAGGGTCCGGTCGGCACCGGCGCGGACGCCGCCGCCGGTACTGCCGCCGGCGCCGAGATGGCCGCCGAACTGGTCTTCGCGACCGATCTGTTCGACGAGGCGTTCGCCGAGTCGTTCGCCCATCGTTTTCTGCGCGTGCTGCGGGCCGTGGCCGCGGATCCGTCGGTCGCCGTGGGCGACCTGCCGGTCCTCGACGCCGCCGAGAACGCGCTGGTGCTGCGGCATTGGAACGACACCGAATTCCCCATCGATGCCGCGCTGCCGACGGTGTCCGACGACGCCGCCGCGACGCTGGTCTCGCTGTTCGAGGCTCAGGTCGCGCGCACGCCGGACGCGACCGCGGTGATCTTCGAGGGGACGAGTCTGTCCTACGCCGAGTTCGCGGCCCGCGTGCGCCGGCTCGCCCGCTGGCTCGTCGACCAGGGTGTCGGACCCGAGTCGCTGGTCGCTCTGGGGATGCGGCGTTCGATCGATCTGGTGGTCGGCATGTACGCCGTGG
>NZ_JADKYP010000177.1 GCF_015354405.1 Nocardia sp. BSTN01
GCGCATCAGCATGCTGCCGGTGCCCGCCGTGACAGTGCCGGCCAGGCCGAACCGCCAGGCGGCAACGGTGAACCCGAACCGGGTGATCACGGGCTGGGCCGATCGCGGGGCGGCTGGTCGACGAAGCTGCATCTGGCGTGTGAGCAGGGCTGCGGGGTGCTGTCGTTGCTTGTCACACCGGGTCAGGCGGGTGACAGTCCGCAGTTCACGGCCGTGCTGGATGCGATCTCGGTGCCGAGACTCGCTGGCGGACGGGCCCGGATGCGGCCCGAGCGGGTGCTGGCGGACAAGGCGTATTCCAGCCGTGGTAACCGGGACTGGTCACGTCGCCACGGGATCAAGGTCACCATCCCGACGCCGTCGGATCAGGCCGCGCACCGGCGTCATCGTGGCCGGTCGGGTGGGCGTCCGCCAGCGTTCGACAAACTCGTCTACCGGGACCGCAACGCGGTCGAGCGAGGCATCAACCAGCTCAAACAGCATCGCGCGGTGGCGACTCGCTACGACAAACTCGCTGTCCGTTACCTGGCCACGGTCCACGTCGCGGCGATCAATCAGTGGCTACGGCACGAATGAGGGCGGGCCACAGGCACGCCCTCACCACTTCGATACAAGCCCTAG
>NZ_JADKYP010000178.1 GCF_015354405.1 Nocardia sp. BSTN01
CAGTGTGTAGTCGACGTACTGCACCGCCAACGGTGCCCAATCCGGCGCCCGGCCCGCGCAGCGGCAGGCGTAGGCCGCACCCAAATCGGCGGCCAGCGGCCTCAGCGACCAGCCGTCCGCGGCGATATGGTGCATCACGATCACCAGCACGTGTTCTTGATCGGAAACGTCGAAAAGCTCTGCACGCAACGGGATCTCGGTCGCCAAGTCGAACGGGTAGCGCGCCGCCTCGTTCACGGCGGCGTCCAGCCGGGTTCGCGACCATCCGGTCGCATCGACCACGTCGCACCCGAAAACAACCCGCTCCATGGGGATGATCACCTGCCGGGGTGTGCCCTCGGTCGCGCTGAGTACCGTGCGTAGGCTTTCGTGACGGCCCACCACATCGGCCAGCGCCGCACCCAGCGCGTCGACATCGAGCCCACCAGTCAACCGCAACGCCGCCGCCACGTTGTAGACCGGGGAGGGGCCTCGGAGTTGGTCGATGAACCAGAGTCGTTGCTGGGCATACGACAACGGGATCACCGCGGGTCGTTCGACCGGTGTCAGTCGTGGGAGCCGGCTCGAACCGGCACTATCGATACGGGGGGCAAGCCGGGCTACGGTGGGTGT
>NZ_JADKYP010000179.1 GCF_015354405.1 Nocardia sp. BSTN01
CCGCGGGCCAGGATGGTGACCTTGTAGACGGGCTCGATATCGGGCATCGCCCACGCGGCCAGGGTGTGACCACCCTCGTGGTAGGCGGTGATCTTCTTCTCGTGCTCGCTGATGATCCGGCTCTTGCGACGCGGCCCGCCGATCACCCGGTCGACCGATTCCTCCAGGGCCGGTCCGGTGATGACATTGCCGTGCTCACGCGCGGTGAGCAGCGCCGCCTCGTTGATCACGTTGGCCAGATCCGCACCCGACATACCGACGGTGCGCTTGGCGAGGCCGTCCAGATCGGCGTCGGGCGCGATCGGCTTGCCCTGCGAATGCACCCGCAGAATCGCGCGCCGACCGGCGAGGTCCGGATTGCCGACCGGGATCTGGCGGTCGAAGCGGCCCGGACGCAGCAGCGCCGGGTCCAGGATGTCGGGCCGGTTGGTGGCCGCGATGATGATGACGCCGGTCCGGTCGCCGAAACCGTCCATTTCGACCAGCAACTGGTTCAGCGTCTGCTCGCGCTCGTCGTGACCGCCGCCGAGGCCGGCGCCGCGCTGGCGGCCGACCGCGTCGATCTCGTCGACGAAGATGATGCAGGGGCTGTTCTGCT
>NZ_JADKYP010000018.1 GCF_015354405.1 Nocardia sp. BSTN01
TTTTCGCGCAATATCGCCGAGGTTTGCACGGAAAGTTCAGGGAAGCTCTGCCGTCAGCGACGCCAGAACAGGTGGTGCGTCACACCACTCGGACTCGGCACCCGCTCCAAGTGAAAGCGGTCCGTGAGCTCGTCCGGGCTGGTCCACAATCTTTCGCCGCCGCCGAGGTCGACCGGCGCGACGGCGATGTGCATCTGATCGATGAGATCCGCCTCGAGGAATTCGCGGATGGTGGAGACGCCACCGCCGATACGCACATCCATGCCGTCGGCAGCGTCGAAAGCCTTCTTCAGAGCCTCCTTCGGCGATGCGTCGAGGAAATGAAATGTGGTGTCCCCCAGTGTGATAGAAGGCCGCGGATAGTGGGTGAGAACGAATACCGGCGTACGAAACGGCGGTTCACCACTCCACCACCCCTGCCAGTCGTAGTTCTCCCACGGCCCGCGCTGCGGACCGAACTTGTTGCGCCCCATGATCTCCGCGCCGATGTTGTTGCGATAGTCACGAGTGAAGTAGTCATCGAGACCGTAAGTTCCACCGGGCTCGGTACGGGTGGGCCAGTGCGCCGTGGGGCCACACCACGCGAACAACGCGCTCGGATCGGCATGCCCGAACGGCCGTTCCAGACTCTGCCCTTCCCCGGCCCCATAGCCGTCACTGGAGAGGTTGAAGTTCTGGACCCGAACCAACTGTGACATCGAAACCCTTTCCGATTGCAATGCGCAACCAGTCGAAGGTACCGATACTGCTCTCGTTTTGCAATCAGTTGCGAAGCCCTTTCCCCGCGCAAATCCCGGATGTGCGCCGACCAGCTCGCCGAGATCCAGATCGAGGCGCACGCGCTGCGCCGCCCTCTGATCGGTGGTCGTGGTCGTCGATCACGGCGCCCTCAGATGGCGCCCTCCTGCACCGGATAGTCGATGACGACCACACCGCCGGTGGCGTAGTTGACGACGTCGGCGGCCGCCCGCCGGCCGTACTGTGACGCCCGCATCGCGGCCAGGGCGGCGGCGTCGGCGAAGTCGGCTTCGAAGACCGCGAAATACGGCGCTTCTCCGTTGGTCGCCGCCACGTCGAAGCTGTAGCGCCACCCGAGCAGGCCGGGCCACTTCGTGACCAGCGGAAGGTGGTTGTTCACGTAGTAGTCGCGGAAGTGGCCGGGGTCGGCGGGCTTGGGATACAGGACTACCAACTTATGCATGACTGCCTCCGGTCGGTGTGAGTGCGGTGTCCCGTACCGCGGTCGGTTGCATCGGCATGTGCGCAGGTTAGGGCTTGATGTGTGGTCGAGGGAAAGACCGGGACGCGATAGACTCAGAACGGATCGTTATCAATCGGCAGGGAGGGCACGGGGTGCCGGATACGGTGAGCCTGCGGTACTTCCTGGTGCTGGCGCAGGAGTTGAACTTCACCCGCGCGGCCGCACGGATCGGGATCGCGCAGCCCGCACTCAGTGCCCGGATGCGCCGATTGGAGGCGGAACTCGGTACGAGCCTGCTGGTTCGCACCACGCGTAGCGTCGTATTGACCACGGCCGGTGCGGCTTTGGCGGAGTCCGCGCCGCCCGCGCTGGCGGCACTGGACCGGGCATGGGATACCGCCCGGAATGCGGGGGCCGGGGAACTGGGCACGCTGCGCATCGGATACAGCCTCAGCACGGGGGCCGAGACGGCACCGGCCCTGGTGGACAGGCTCATTCGCAGCAGCCCGGGACTCGAGGTGGGTGCGGTCCCGATGGCGACACCGGAGATCTCCCCCGCGGTCGCCGACGGCCGCATCGATGCGGGGATCACCCGCGGGGAACAGCCGGGTCGTGGCGTGCGCCGGTTCCTGCTGCGGCGTGAGCGCGTCGGGGTGCAATTGGCGCAGCATCATCCGCTGGCCGAACACCCGGAGATCGAGATCGCCGACGCGGCCGCGTATCCGCTGCGACTCCCCGACCGTACGGCCAACCCGGTGGTCCACGATCAGCTGTTCGCACTGTTCCACGACACCCGGCCGAGACCCCGATTCCACACGCCCGCAGTCTCTTTCGACATGTCTCAGCGCGACCTACGCGACGGGCTCACCCTCGCCCCGGCAGGTGAAGTCGCGGTCACGACACAACCGGCCGGTCTCACGTGGCGACCGCTGCGGGGCGCACCCAGCTTGACCATCCACCTGGTCCTCCCGCGCGTACAGTCACCACTACACCGCCGCATCCGTACCGTCGCCAAAACCCTTGCGCACGAGCTGCATTGGCTGCCGGACTGAGCAGGCCTTTCCCGGAAAGTGACGAAAGGCTTGTCGGATGCCGGACGAGCGATAGGAGGACTCGCCCGCGCACGGCTCACGCTGCGCGTAGGGGCTGGGGCACCACACCGCCCGCCGCGAAACAACAACTGTCATCACATGATTCGGAGGGTCGCGGGGTGGGCGGTCCGCCCCGGTGACGCCCGCCCCGCGACTGGCGATGGGACAGCCCGACCAACCCGACCGAACCGTCCCGTGTAACGCACAACGCGGCTACCGGCGGCTGGATGCCGCCGGTAGCCGGGCGTTATGCGCGGGTCATCGCTTGATCAGCGCGCCCAAGGCGGTGATCGAGGCCCGGCGTTCGTAGGCGATCCAGGCGAAGATCGCCGTGAGCGCCAGCGGGAAGGGGGCCAATTCCGGGGTGTCGGCCAGGAAGGCGTTGAAGCCGGCGGCGAGGAAGGTGACGATCGCCAGCCCGATCGCGGCGGCCGCGGTCAGGCGCGGCACCATGAGTCCGATCCCGCCCGCGACCTCGGCGAGACCGATGAAGACCAGCAGCGCCAACGGGATCGAGAAGGCGGTGGCGTTGTTTTCCATCAGGGTCTGCGGGATGACGAGCTTCGGGCCGCCGGAGGCGATGACGAAGAACAGACCGAGCACGATCTGCAGGGTCCACAGGACGCGGTTACGGATCTTGCCGGGGCGGACGGCGGCGGTGGTCTGGGTGGCGGCGATGGCGGTCATTTCTTGTTCCTTCCGGGTCGGTCGCGCCGGGTTGGTGGCGCGTTCACCAGCAAGGACGGAGGCGGTCCGGAAAACTCATCGCCGCCGTCGAAAGAACTTTCACCGCGCTGACCGAACCGGCCAGATAGCCGCGCCAGCGAAACGACAGAGCCCCCGCCCGACATCGAACGGGGGCTCAGCAGAGTCGCTACCGGCAGCGATACCCGCGCAGCCTACTTCCTCGCAGACGCTAATCCGCTACACGTTGAAGCGGAACTCGACTACGTCCCCGTCGTGCATGACGTAGTCCTTGCCTTCCATCCGCACCTTGCCCGCGGACTTGGCGGCGGCCATGGAGCCGGCTTCGACCAGGTCGTCGTAGGCCACGATTTCGGCCTTGATGAAGCCGCGTTCGAAGTCGGTGTGGATGACGCCGGCTGCCTTGGGGGCGGTGTCGCCCTGGTGGATGGTCCACGCGCGGGCCTCTTTCGGGCCGGCGGTGAGGTAGGTCTGGAGGCCGAGGGTGTGGAAGCCGGCGCGGGCCAGGGCGTGGAGGCCGGGCTCGGTTTGGCCGATGGATTCCAGTAGTTCGAGGGCGGATTCGGCGTCCAGTTCGAGGAGTTCGGCTTCCACCTTGGCGTCGAGGAAGACCGCATCGGCCGGGGCGACAGCGGCTTTCAGTTCGGCGACGCGGGCCTCGTCGGTCAGGACCGACTCGTCGGCGTTGAAGACGTAGAGGAACGGCTTGGTGGTGAGCAGCGACAGTTCGCGCAGGAGGTCGGCGTCGACTTTGTCGCGGACGGCGTAGAGGGTCTTGCCCTCGTTGAGGAATTCCTGGGCCTGCTTGGCGGCGTCGGCTACCGGCTTGCGGTCCTTCTTGACCTTGGCTTCCTTGTCGAGGCGGACGACCGCCTTCTCGAGGGTCTGCAGGTCGGCGAGGATGAGCTCGGTTTCGATGACCTCGATATCGCTGAGGGGGTCGACCTTGCCGTCGACGTGGACCACGTCGTCGTCGGCGAAGACGCGGACCACCTGGCAGATGGCGTCGGCTTCGCGAATGTTGGCGAGGAATTTGTTGCCCAGGCCGGCGCCCTCGGAGGCGCCCTTGACGATGCCGGCGATGTCGACGAAGGACACCGTCGCGGGGACGATGCGCTCGGAACCGAAGATCTCGGCGAGCTTGTCCAGCCTCGGGTCGGGCAGCGGCACCACGCCGACGTTCGGCTCGATGGTGGCGAAGGGGTAGTTCGCCGCGAGCACGTCGTTGCGGGTCAGCGCGTTGAACAGCGTCGACTTTCCGACGTTGGGCAGGCCGACGATACCGAGGGTGAGACTCACGAGTGCAAGAGTCTACGCGGCGCGCGTTCGGCGACCGAATCTGCCCAGGTCGCGACCAGTGCATGGAGTACCCCGGCCAGCGGACCCGAGCGCTCACGGACGGCGAAGCCGCGGCCACCACGCCCGCGTCGTCCATATCCGGACGTTCCGGCACCGGCACGCGGCCGACCGCTTAGAAGGTGGCGGGCAGCGCCAGCGCGCTCTCGATCGCAGCATCCAGAAACGCGAGAGTGTCACGGCGACGTGCGAGCGGATTGCGGTAGGAGCGGAACCCCTCGGCACCGTCGGTGCGGAGGCCCTCGACCACAGCAAGGTATCGGCCTGCTCCGGACGGCAAACCGCCTCCGCGACCCGGCGCACAAACATACACTGCCGCAAAGGATTAGACGTTCCACACCGCCGCCCGAACACCGGGACGACACCCGGCTAAGGTCGATCCATGGCGCAGATCCCTCGACTTCCCGGATTGGGCTTGGCCGATGCCGATTGGCTGGTGAACGCGGCCCTGACGGTCGCCTCCGAACACCGATTTCCGCCGCTGGCGGTGGCGGTGACCGATGTGAGCGGCGCGGTGATCGCGCTGCGACGGGCGGACGGCGGGATGCCGATGACGAGTCGCCTCGCGGTGGCCAAGGCGCGCACCGCACTCCTGACGCTGCATCCCTCGGGACAACTCCCGCTGCCGGGTGCGATCGTCGACAGCATCCAGCATCTCTACGACGGCGATTACATTCCGTTCGCGGGTGGGGTGCTCGTCACTGAGAACGGTGTGATTCTCGGGGCAGCCGGGGCCTCGGGGGCTCACGCGACACAGGACGAAGAGGCCGTGCAGGTCGCCGTGCAGCGGTGGCACGAAAACCGCTCGCACGCAGCCTGATCGAGAAATATGACCATGCCCTCATAGCCGAGGAAGCATGGAGATCGGACCACCAGACCGAAAGGCGGCGTTCGGCTACACCGGATCGGGAGTCGGTGTACCCAACCCGAACTCGGCGCATTCGTCGTCCTGTTCGGGCCGCCCGCCACTGACCGCGACCGCGCCGAGTACGACACCGTCGCGACGAATCAGCCGCGAGCCCGCACCCACCACGATCGGTGTCGGCGCCAGCTGATCGATGCGATCGAAGAGGGCGGGCCAAGCCTTCTGGAGCTGCTGCAGTTCACCGCCGTCGCGATGGAACAGGGCGACGCCGGACGCCTTCGCGGGCGCGATGCGGGCCGAGAGCGGTGGCGCACCGTCCATCCGATCCAGCACCCGCACGTGCCCACCCTCGTCCACGACGGCCACGGTCACGCGCGCACCCAATTCCGCAGCGCGAGAGCGCATCCGAGCACTGATGGCATGCGCTTCATCCAGCGTGAGCGACATCTTCTCCACCTCCGATATTCGTTGGCCAAACCAACGGTTTATCCAAGCGACGCTACCCCACATTCGTTGGACCGTCCAACGAATCCTCTAGACTGCAACGCATGGACGACACGCCCGCACGCCTGCGCGGCAAACCGAGCTGGCTGGTCAGCAAGACCGCGGCACTCGCCCAGCGGCACATCGGAGAAGCGATGTCGGCGGTCGGCGCCCGCGGCTACCACTTCGCGATTCTGGCCGCGCTCGACGAGTTCGGGCCCGCGAGCCAGGTGGCGATCGGGCAGCGGTGCCGCATCGACCGCAGCGATATGCACGCCATGCTGACCGAACTCGAGGCGCAGAAATACGTTGGGCGGAAACCGGATCCGGACGACCGCCGCCGCAACCTGATCACCCTCACCGCAGCCGGTAAACGACGACTGCATGAACTGGACGCCGCATTGACCGCCGCCCAGGACGAGATATTCGGCGGACTGACAACGCCAGAGCGCGACCGGTTGGTCAGGCTGCTGACCCGCGTGCTGGACCGGCACGGGAACGACTAGCAGAACCGGCCGAGTACGCCAGGCGACCACGAGTGGCCCCTACCCTCTGCGAGTTACGATTGCGGCATGGTCCTGCCCGGAATCGACCGCCCCGACCTCCCCGAATACATGACGTGGGAGGAACTGGAACGGCTTCCGGCGGACGTGGCGGACCAGATCGAACTGTGGGAAGGGCGGGTCGTGTGGTTGCGCCGCGGCCCACGCGAGCATCAGCGCTTCACCCGCCGGCTGACGAACGAATTCGAGCGCTGTGTGCGCGAGGACATGAGCCTGCGCCCGGAACGATGCTGGGAGGCGGAAGCCGAAACGAATGTCTTCCTCGGCAGCGCGGGCAAGAACGACTTCCTCACTCCGGATTTCCTCGTACACCGATGCTTGCCGCCCTATGCCGATGTCCGCGCTGCGGACACGGTTCTGGTCGGAGAGGTGCGGTCACCGTCGAACAGCCAGACCGATATGGAAGCGAAGAAAGCCCGGTACGCGAGCGCCGGAATTCCTTGGTATTGGGAAGTGACGCTACAACGCGACGTGAGTTCGATCGATGTTGTTCGCGCCTATGGGCTCGAAGTCGGTCACGCGCGGCTGCCGGACGGTGTGACGCCGTTACGACCGGCCAATTATCTGCTGGTCGGCGAATGGACACACGACGACGAGGCTGGAATTGCCTTCGGATACCCCTTCAATATCACGATGCCCTGGTCTGCCATCGCCTTCTGAGAGCCCGAACGGGGCGTGCCGGCCATCGCGTGTCGGCACGAAACCCGTTCTCGCGGAGGGTGACCAGCAGACTCAGGCGCGCGGGTTGCGGCCGAGGTAGCGCAGCAGTGTGTCGACGGCGGTATCGCCGGGCTCGGCATCCAGCACCGGCGCGTAGGCACCCCACTGGCGCAGCGGTTCGATCAGATCCGTTGCGGCAGTGAGGAGATGGGTGGCCAGGATGTCGGTGAGCGGGGAGGGCCGGCCGGTGGCGATCGCGATATCCCAGGCGTGGACGGCGGCGTCGAGGGCGGCCATGACGGCGGCGACGGGGGTCGGGAGGGCCCCGTGCGGGAGCGGGGTGGGGACGGTTTCGGCGTCGTCGGTGACGGTGGTCCAGGCGGTGGCGGTCTGGTCGAGGGCCGCAGAGATCAACTGCACGCCGGTGCCGTCCAGCGAGCCGGAGGGGGCGAACGGGTCGTAGGCGGGGCCGGTACCCACCCCGAGGGCCGCGGCGAAGGCGAGCTGATCACCGGCGGCATGCTGGACGACCTGGGTGACGGTCCACTGCGAGCACGGGGTGGGCAGGTCCCACTCGGCGGCGCCGATTCCCGCGACCGCGTCGGCGAGGGCACGGTAGGAGTCGGCGACGACGTCACGCCAGACGGGGGCGAGAGCGGCGGCGGGGGCAACAGAGGTGGCGTTCATCGGAGGGCCTTTCGTTCTTCGTTTTCGGCGTTGAACTCAGACTATGCGGCAATTAGGCTTGATTCCTTCCTAATAATCCGTCGCCCGGAAAAGGCAGTGATGTGACCTCCACCACAACTCGCGTGCTGCGCCTGCTGTCGCTGTTGCAGGACCGCACATATACCGGTCGAGAGCTGGCGCAACGCCTCGATGTCAGCGACCGGACTCTGCGTCAGGACATCGCACGACTGCGGGAACTGGGCTATCCGGTCCATGCCGAGCGCGGCGCGGTCGGCGGTTATCGGATCGGCCAGGGCAAGACGATGCCGCCGCTGCTGCTCGACGACGACGAGGCGGTCGCGGTGGCGGTGGCGATCGGCCTCGCGGAGGACGGATCCACCGGGATCGCGGACATCGACGAGAATGTGGCGCGGGCGCTCGCCAAGTTGGAGCGGATCCTGCCGGTTCGGTTGCAGCGCAAGGTGACAGCGTTGCGCACGGCCACCGAGATCGGTCCCGCGACGACCGGCTCACGCGAACCCGACGCGCCCGTGCCGGCGCAAACCCTCGCCACCATCGCGTCGGCGATTCGCGGTACCCGGGTCCTGAACGTCGACGGCGGACGCCTCGAGCCGTATCGGCTGATCAATTGGCAACGCCGGTGGTATCTCGTCGCTTACGACCTCGAAAACCATTGCTGGCGCGCCCTTCCCGTGGCCGCCATCGACGACGTCGCGACCGGTTCCCACCACTTCGCAGCCCGCGCCCTGCCCGATGACGATCTGGTGGCGTTCGTGCTGCGGGAAATCGCCACGGCCGGTTGGCGAGTCCACGCCCGGGTCACGGTCCTGGCGCCGGCCGACACCGTGATCGCGCGCATCAACCCGGCCGTCGGCGTGGTGGAACCCGTCGACGCGCAGTCGTGTGTGCTGTACACCGGTGCGGACACTTTGGAGACGATCGCGATCTACCTCAGCATGTTGATGATGGACTTCCGCGTCGACGAGCCGCCCGAACTCGTGGACCACATCCGGACACTGGGCCGTCGTTATTCATCGGCTGTCCCGACCGAATAGCGCTTTCGATGGCCCCGCAACGACCGCCCGACACACGGCCACCTGCGGTTTCGCCCCCGAGGCGGGGATCCGGTCCGGTGAACAGTTCCTGAACGGGGTGCGGATCCCACCGTGGGCTCGCCCGATTCGGCGGGATTCCGCTACCTTGAGTCAGTTCCACCTGATGTCCGGCCGGAAGCTCCTCTTCGATCGGACCTAGACCAGCACGGGAGAGTAGCTCGCATGGCGACCATCGAATACCTCCGAACCGAGCCGGAGCTGCCTCCCGTCGGGATCGTCGACCGCCGGCCGATCACGCCCGCCAAGAAGGCGATCTTCGCGGCCATCGCCGTCTTCGGCGCGGTCGCCTGGGCGATCCTCGCCGTCGCCCGCGGCGAGAACGTCAACGCGGTATGGATCGTCATCGCGGCGGTGTGCACCTACATCATCGCCTACCAGTTCTACGCCCGGCTGATCGAATGGAAGATCACCAAGCCCCGCGACGACACCGCCACTCCAGCAGAGGAATTGGAGAACGGCACGGACTACATGCCGATGGACCGGCGGGTCCTGTTCGGCCATCATTTCGCCGCCATCGCCGGCGCCGGGCCGCTGGTCGGGCCGGTACTCGCGGCGCAGATGGGGTATCTGCCGGGCACGCTGTGGATCGTGATCGGCGTCGTGCTCGCGGGCGCCGTCCAGGACTATCTGGTGCTGTGGGCTTCGGTGAAGCGCCGCGGCCGCAGTCTCGGGCAGATGGCTCGCGACGAACTCGGTGTGGTGGGCGGCGTCGCGGCGCTGATCGCGGTGCTGGTGATCATGGTGATTCTGCTGGCCGTCCTGGGCATCGTGGTGGTCAACGCGCTCGCCGCGACGAAGGGCGCCGACGGGCAACTGCACGGCGGCAGCCCGTGGGGCGTGTTCTCGATTTCGATGACGATTCCGATCGCGCTGCTGATGGGTCTGTACCTGCGCTACGTGCGGCCGGGCAAGGTCGGCGAGATCTCCGTCGTCGGATTCGTGCTGTTGCTGCTCGCCATCGTGTCGGGACGCTGGGTGTCGGAATCCGGCTGGGGCCGTGACCTGTTCACCCTCTCCGGCACCACCATCGCGTGGATGCTGATCATCTACGGCTTCATCGCCTCGGTGCTGCCGGTATGGCTGTTGCTGGCGCCGCGCGACTATCTGTCGACGTTCATGAAGGTCGGCACCATCGTGCTGCTGGCTCTGGGCGTGGTGATCACCATGCCGGTGCTGCACGCGCCCGCGGTCTCCCAGTTCGCCGGCAACTCCAAGGGTCCGGCGTTCGCGGGCAGCCTCTTCCCGTTCCTGTTCATCACCATCGCCTGCGGTGCGCTCTCCGGATTCCACGCCCTGGTGTCCTCGGGCACCACGCCGAAACTGCTCGAAAAGCAGTCGCAGGCACGGATGATCGGCTACGGCGGCATGCTGATGGAGTCGTTCGTCGCGGTGATGGCGATCATCGCGGCCAGCATTCTCGACCAGCATCTGTACTTCGCGATGAACACCGGCGGCCTCACCAGCGCGCAGGCCGCCGCGGACAAGGTGAACGCCCTCGGACTCGGCGGGACACCGATCACCGCGAACGAGTTGAACCAGGCCGCCCACGACGTGGGTGAACAGGCGATCTACTCGCGCACCGGCGGCGCGCCGACACTGGCCGTCGGCATGGCCGAGGTGATGCACAACTTCATCGGCGGCGCCGCGATGAAGTCGTTCTGGTACCACTTCGCGATCATGTTCGAGGCGCTGTTCATCCTGACCACCATCGACGCCGGCACTCGCGTCGCGCGCTTCATGCTGTCGGACACGCTCGGTAACCTCGGCGGCCCGGCGCGCAAATTCAAGGATCCGTCCTGGCGGCCCGGAGCCTGGCTGTGCACCTTCGTCGTGGTCGCCGCCTGGGGTTCGGTCCTGCTGATGGGCGTCACCGATCCGCTCGGCGGTATCTACACCCTCTATCCGCTGTTCGGCATCGCCAATCAGCTCCTGGCCGCGGTCGCGCTGACGGTGGTGCTGGTGATCGTGATGAAGAAGGGGCTGTGGAAGTGGGCCTGGATTCCGGCGCTGCCGCTGATCTGGGATCTCATCGTCACCATGACGGCCTCGTGGCAGAAGATCTTCTCCGGCGACAAGAACATCGGTTACTGGACCCAGCACCGCATCTACAGCGACGCGCGTGACGCCGGGAAGGTGCTCGCGCCGGCCAAGAGCATGGCCGATATGGACAAGGTCGTGCGCAACACGTTCATCCAGGGCTCACTGTCGATCATCTTCGCGGTGCTGGTGTTGATCGTGGCCGCGGTCGGTGTGATCGTGTGCGTTCAGGCGGTGCGGCGCGGTGGTGGAGCCACCACCGAGACTCCGGAAGTGCCGTCGAAGATCTTCGGGCCGTCGGGCTTCCTCACCACCAAGGCCGAGAAGGAGGTGCAGCGCGAATGGGAGGAACTGGAACGCACGGGAGCGGTGAAGGTCCCCGGAGCAGCGCACGCGTCGACTCCGGAACCGGCTTCCTGACAAGCGAATTCGAGGGTTCCGGCGCGGCGGCAGGGGCCGCGCCGGCTCCCTCCGCCGCCACGGATGTGGCGAGAACGCATCGGCGGACCGTCGCGGTTCTCCGGGCGCCGCTGCGTGCGGTCCGGGCGGGAGCCCGCTATCTGAACGCGGTGCTCGGCGGCCAGGACTATCCGCGATATGTGGAACATCTGCGCCGACGGCACCCCGGTCGGCCGATTCCGAGCGAGCGCGAATACTGGCGAGAGCGGCACGCCGCGGCCGATCGCAATCCCGGAACCCGGTGTTGCTGAGCTCGTCGCCGCACCGATCGCCGACGGCCGGGCCGATCGATGTGGCAGCCGAGAGCTGTTCCGCAAATCCAGCTCGCCGGGCTGTCGAACCCGGCGACGAGGCGGCCGATTCCGGTGCGTTCTCGCGAATGCCCGCAGATCCGACGGCCGCAACGTTCGCCGTGTGATCTGCGACCAACCGCGCACCACTCATCCGGCGACTCCGGCCGGCCCGAAATCCTTGCGACGCTGCGGAATAGGCCCTTTGCGGCGGTTATACGCAGCTGCTCTCAGTCGACCGCCCATTGATAGCGCACAGCTATGTCGCTGAAACGTTGTCCCTCGGGGGTAGTTGTCTGATTCCCGCTAGCGCGGGCGGCCTCGGGCTGACAAGGTGGACTGCGTGAGTGTGAACGGTCTGGACTTCGAGCGCTGTTATCGAGCGGTGGCCACCCGCGATGCCCGTTTCGACGGGCAATTCGTCACGGCGGTGCGCACCACCGGAATCTACTGTCGGCCATCGTGTCCTGCTATCACTCCGAAGCGTACGAATGTCACGTTCCTCCCCACCGCGGCCGCCGCGCAGCAGAGCGGATTTCGCGCCTGCCGCCGGTGCCTGCCCGATGCCGCGCCCGGCTCACCACTGTGGAACACCCGTGCCGATCTGGCCGCGCGGGCGATGCGGCTGATCGCTGACGGCGTGATCGAACGCAGCGGCGTCCCCGGCCTGGCCGACAAACTCGGCTATTCGCAGCGGCAACTGACCCGGGTACTCACCGCCGAACTCGGCGCCGGTCCGCTCGCCCTGGCTCGCGCCCATCGCGCTCACACCGCCCGGCTGCTCATCCAGACCACGCGAATGCCCATGTCCGACATCGCCTTCGCGGCAGGTTTCGCCAGCATCCGGCAGTTCAACGACACCGTGCGCGAGGTGTTCGTGGTGAGTCCGACCGTCTTGCGCGAGGAGGCGCGGCGGTTGCGCGGCGACGCACTGCCCGCCACCAACGGCGCCCTGACCCTGCGCCTGCCCTATCGCGAACCGCTCGATGCGAGCTGGCTCGAATGGTTCCTGTCCGCACACGCGGTTCCCGGCCTGGAGAGCTGGGAGGACGGCGTCTACACACGCAGCCTGCGCACCCCGCACGGACATGCCACGGTGCGCGCGAGTATCCACCCCGGCCATGTGCGTGCGAGTCTGGCGCTGCACGATATGCGCGATCTGGCGCCGACGGTCGCGCGGATTCGGCATCTGCTCGACCTGGACGCCGATCCGGTCGGAATCGATGCCGCACTCACCGAGGGTTTCGGGCCCGGCGCGCCGGCGATCGGCGCGGGCATCCGCGTGCCCGGCTGTCTGGACGGCTCGGAGTTGTTGCTGCGCACCATGATCGGACAGCAGATCTCGGTGTCGGCGGCGACCACGCACACCGCCCGCCTCGTCGACGCGCTGGGCGAGAACGTCAACGGCCCGATGCCGCGGCTGTTCCCCACCGCCGAGGCCATCGCCGAACGCGGCGCCGACGTGCTGACCGGACCCGCCCGGCGCACCGCCTCGATCGTCGGCGCCGCCCGCGCGCTCGCCTCGGGTGACCTGCGACTGCACGCCGGCCGGACCGCCGCCGACGTACGCCGCGACCTGCTCGCCATCGACGGTGTCGGCCCGTGGACGGCCGACTACGTGACGATGCGCCTGCTCGCCGATCCGGACATCCTGCTGCATACCGATCTCGTGGTCCGGCAGGGCGCGGCCCAGTACGGAATCGATCTCACCGATACGTCGCGATGGGCGCCGTGGCGGTCGTATCTGTCGATGCATCTGTGGAAGCGCGCGCTGTCCGAACGCACGGCGGTAGCCGGGGCCGCGACCGCGCGAACGGCATCGGCGCGCAACGGCGGATACCTTGCCGGCCGCGACGACGCCACCCGGCCCGCAGCCGCCCGTGCCGCACTCGACCGTCGGGGTGACGCCGCCCGTCCCGGAGCCGCTGCCGCCGATGCCGGCCGTCGCGCGGCCTATCTGGGCGCGCGGCGATGAGCACCGCGGATTACGCGACCGTCCCGACCCCGATCGGGCCGTTCACGGTGATCGCCGATGCCGACGGCGCGGTCCTGGCCTCCGGCTGGACTGCCGACGCGGAGGGGCTGCGCGTATTCATCCATCCGCAACTGCGACCGGCCGCGCTGCGCCGCTACGACGCCCTCGACGAGCTCACCGACACCGTAGAGCGGTATCACCAGGGCGAATTCGAGGCCATCGACGGCGTGGCGGTGCGGCAGATCTCCGGTCCGTTCCTCGAACACGCCTGGTCGGTGCTGCGAGCGGTACCGGCCGGCGCGCCGATCACCTACACCGCGTTCGCGCTCCGGTCCGGCCGCCCGGAGGCCGTGCGCGCCGCCGCCAACGCCTGTGCGCGCAATGCGGCCGCGTTGTTCGTTCCCTGCCACCGGATTCTGCGTACCGATGGCTCGCTCGGCGGCTTCCGCTGGGGGCTGGGCTGTAAACGCTGGCTGCTCGCCCACGAGCGGGCGGCGGAGGACAAGGCCCAGCTCCCGCGCTGAGCTCTCGGATGCACCGGATCCGGCGCACCGAACTCGTGCCGAACAGTCGGTCCGGCGGGCAGAATGCGGAACGACGAAGGAGTTCTGCATGGAAACGATCGTGTCGGTCACCGGTGGCAAGGTCCGCGGCACCACCGAAAACGGGGTGAGCACATTCCTCGGCATCCCCTACGCGGCCGCGCCCGTCGGTCCGGCCCGATTCGACCTGCCGCGGCCGGTCCCCGAATGGGACGGTGTGCGCGATGCGCTGACCTACGGCGCGACCTGTGTGCAATCGCCATATCCCGCGCCGATCCACGCGCTGATCGGCAGCGACGGATTGCCCGGTGACGAATATCTGAATCTGAACGTGTGGACGCCCGAGGTCGGCGGATCCGGTCTGCCGGTCATGGTGTGGATTCACGGCGGTGCCTTCACCCGCGGCTCCAACGCCCGCACCATGTACGACGGCAGTACCTTCGCCCGCGACGGGGTCGTGGTGGTGTCGATCAACTATCGGCTCGGGATCTCCGGCTTCGCCGCCGTACCCGGCGCGCCGCTCAACCGCGGCCTGCACGATCAGATCTTCGCGCTGCGCTGGGTGCGCGACAATATCGCGGCGTTCGGCGGCGACCCCGACACTGTGACCGTCTTCGGCGAATCGGCCGGCGGGATGAGTGTGGTCGACCTGCTGACCGCCGCGCCGGCGCGCGGACTGTTCCGACGCGCGATCGTGCAGAGCGGCAACGGATCCGCGGTGGCCGTGGCCGCCGACGCGGTGAAGGTCGCCGAAAACCTCGCTCGCACACTGGGAATCGAGCCGACGGCCGCGGCCTTCGGCGGACTCGGACCGGACCGGCTGCGGACCGCGCAGGATGCGGTGGCACTGGAGTTGATCACCAATCCGGATCCGAACCGGTGGGGCCGCACGATCATCGACAACGGGCTCGGGATTCTGAGCTTCTTCCCGGTGATCGACGGCGAACTCATCGAGGACCGGCCCGTCGACGTGCTGGACCGCTCCACCGGCCACGCGGTGCCGTTGATCATCGGCTGGACGGCCGAGGAATTCCGGTTCTTCACCTTTCCGACCGGCATCGCGGCCACGCTCACCGACGAGACGCTGGGGCCGGTGCTGTCGCGTTACGGCGTGGACCCCGCCGTGGTGGAGGTCTATGCCGAACAGCGCCCCCAGGCCACACCCGCCGACCTCTTCGCGGCCGTGATCACCGATATGGTCTTCCGCGACGATTCGATGCGCATCGCGGCCGCCAACGCCGCCGCCGGGGCACCGACGCACGTGTACGAATTCGGCTGGCGCAGTGGAGTTCCCGACCTCGGTGCCTGCCACGTGCTGGAGATCCCCTTCGTCTTCGACAAACTCACCGAGGCACATCCGCTGACCGGACCGAACTCGCCGCAGCCACTGGCCGACGAAATCCACCGGGCCTGGGTCGATTTCGCGACGCACGGCGATCCGGGTTGGGCACCGTTCGGAACGGAGCGGCAGGTGCGCAGGTTCGACTTTCCGAACTCGACCACCGTGCCGGATCCGCACGCCGTGCAGCTACGGGCACTGCGCGAATCGGGCAGCCGGTTGCGCCGCGGGTGATCAGGCGACGATCGTGCGCAGCCGGGAGCCGGTCGGTTCCCGGATGACATGGAGGCGGCTGGGAATGCGCTGGCGCATCTCGTCGACGTGGCTGACCACGCCGACCACCCTTCCGCCCGAACGTAATTCGTCCAGCACGCCCATCACGGCGTCGAGGGTGTCGGCATCGAGGCTGCCGAATCCCTCGTCGATGAAGAGGGTGTCCAGGACCAGGCCACCGGATTCCGCCGCGACCACATCGGCGAGGCCGAGCGCCAGTGACAATGAGGCCATGAAGGTTTCACCACCGGACAGTGTTTTCGCGGGACGGACGGCGCCGGTGTAGTCGTCGCGGATGTCGAGGCCGAGACCACCGCGGCGGCCGCGCGGGCCGGCCGCATCGGAATGGACGAATTCGTAGCGGCCGCCCGACATTCGCCGCAGGCGCGCCGACCCGGCGATCGCGACCTCCTCCAGCCGCGCCGCGAGCACATAGGAGCGCAGAGACATGCGGCGGTTGTTGGCGCCGCGGCCCGCGACCACGTCGGCGAGACCCTCGAGTTCGGTGTGCGCCTGCTGGAGCGGTGCGATGCGGTCGGCCGCGGCCCACAGCTGACCGCCGAGTTCCTCGAGTTGGGCTACGCGGCGGGTGCTTTCGGCGTGCGCGGCGACCGCGGCGTCCAGCGCGCGGCGCGCCTCGGCCACCGCCGCCTCGACCTCGGTGAGGTTCACCGCTTCGGCGTCGGCCGCGGCCCGGACCTCGGGTTCGGCGAGAACCGCTTCGGCGTGGGCGCGGCGGCGGTCGGCGGCGACGAGTTCGGCCTCCATCTCGGTCTGCTGCTGCGGGGTGCGGGTCGCGGCCGCGACGACCTTCGCGTAGGCCGCGAGCACCGCGTGGTCGGGTGCGTCCGACGCCGAGCGTCCCGGCTGCGGCTCGGTGGCGACCTGCAGGTCGGCGGCGCGGGCCGTGTGTTCGACGCGGCGGGCGAGGTCGGCGAACTGATCGCCGGCGACGGAGGCGTCGGTGCGGGCGGTGAGCAGATCCGTGGCGTCGGCGATGAGCGCTTCCAGGCGGGCGCGGCGACGCTCCACCGTGCCGTCGGCACCGGCGGCGACCCGGACTCGCTCGCTGAGTTCGGCCAGCCGCCGATCGGCGGCCAGAATGCGTTCCTGCACGGCGCTGCCACGGCTTTCCAGTTCCCGCAGGCGCGCGTGCAGTTCGGTTTCGGCGGTGCGCAGCCGCTCCACCTCGGCGGTGCGGTCGGCGGCGGCGCTCGCCTGCTGTTGCGCGGACCGGAACTGTTCGGTCGCCGCGTTCACGGCGGCGGCCAATTCCGTGTGATCGCCGTCGCCGCCGCGCTCCACGAGCAGTTCGATCCGCCGTTCCAGCTCCGTGCGGCGGGTGAGGGCACGGTCGCGGAGCTGTTCGGCGGCGCGTTCCGCCTGAACCGCCGCCTCCTCGTCGGATTTCGCGACGGTGACGGCGGTGGGCCGGGCCGGGGCCGGATGATCGCCGGAACCGCATACGCTGCACGGTTGCCCCTCGACGAGCGCACCCGCCAGCTCGGCCGCCATACCGGCGAGACGACGTTCGCGAATATCGAGGGTGCGCTCGCGCGCATCGGCGTGCGCGGCGCGGGCCCGCTCGAATGCCTCGGTGGCCGTGGACAATTCCTTCCGCGCGCCCACCAGCTCGACCGCCGCCTCCGCCGCGGCACGCGTGCGCTCGCATTCGCGTTCCAGGCCCGGCAACGCTGCCCGCGCATCCGCCGCCTCCCGCAGCGCCACCTCGGCCGAGCGGATGGCCTGCGGCAACTGCTCCCTGCGCTGCGCCAGCTGCTCCAGCTCTTGGGACGCGGCGGTGTATTCCGTTCGCAGACCGGCCAATTCGGTGGTCAGGCGTACGGCGTTCTCCGCGTCGGCGCGAACCTCTTCCAGGGAGCCGATGTGCGCCGACCACCGTTGGACGGCCGCGTCGATACCGCGCGGAGTTGTGGTGTGCACAGTGTGGTCCGCCGAGCGCGGGTTATCGTCCACCGAACGCAGATTCGAGTGGGCACCCCCAGAAGCACCAGGCGTCCCGGCCTCGGCTGCGACAGCAGGACCGGCCGCCGCGGTGCGCGAGTCGTCGTATTCGCCGGCCGGGGCATCATCGCCCGCACAGGGAATCTTCTGCTCGCCCGACGGGCCGGGCCCGTTCTGCGCGCCGGAGCGAGTCCGGTCACCACGTGACTCCGTCGCCATTGAGGGGCGGACGAGGTCGATGGAGAACAACTCCAATTCGACCGGCTCGTCCACCGCATCGTGCCCCTCCGGCGGAGGAACGGAGAGTGCGAACAGCGTTGCTTCGTCGGTTGTTTCGGCGTCGCCGTGATCGCTCGCCACTGTGGCCGCCGTTGCCCGAGGCCTGTCCTCTGCCCCTGCGGACTTCCCGGCATGCGCTTCTCCGGAGCGGCTCCATTCGGCCGCCATTACGTCATCGGTCGACGCGGGATCGGCTCCTCCGGCGACTTGTCCGTGGTCGGCGGCCGTGCCGGTCGGAACCGATTCCGCAGCGGATCGGCTGCCCCCGCTCGAGTGCACCGAGTCCAGACCGTGGCCGCTCCCGCCTGCGGTAACGGCAGCTCCCTCTTCGTCGGCGTCGGCGCGGCCGATCTCCGGAATGGCCGACAACTCCTCGGCCAGCTCAGTGTCCGCCAATTCGGCAGCGACGAGATCGCTTGCGGCCCAGGTCGTTCCGGGAAGTTCCGCGGATTCGGGTTCGAGCAGGCGGATGGCCAGGCGTTCGGCCAGGTCACGGGCTTCGTCGGTGCGACGGCGCAGGGTCATGGCGGCGGTGCGGGCGTCGGCGAGCGCGGCCGCCACCGGTTCGACGCGGCGGGCGCGGTCCAGATCGGCCTGCACCCGGTCGCGATGGGACGCGCCGGCGGTGTAGTCGTCGAGGTGGCGACGGGCGATCGCGGCGCGTTCGCGGCGTTCCTGCACACGGCGATGTTCCTCGGCGGCGGACTGTCGCCGCGCCGAATCCTGCTGGCAGCGGGCCAGATCCGCCGCTGAACGCTCAGCCTCGGCGCGGGCCTGCGTGAGAAGTTGCTGTGACCATTCCACGGCCTCGAGCGGGCCGACGGCTTCGGTGGCGCCCCGGCCCGCCGTAATCGCGACCTGGGCGATCAGGCGGTCGACGCTCTGGCGGTGGGTGTCCAGCTGCGCGCCGCTCTCCCGCCGCCGCTGGGCCAGCCACTGTTCGGCCGTACCGAAGCGTTCGGTGTCGAACAGTCGCTCGAGCAGCTTTTCCCTATCCTCGTTGTCCGAGCGCAGGAACCGCGCGAAGTCGCCCTGTGGGAGCAGCACCACCTGGAAGAACTGATCGGCGCTCATCCCCAGCAGCCGGCTCACCTCGTCGCCGATATCGGGGATGCGCGACAGATGTTGTCCGCGCCCGTCCAGCCATTCCAGTGTCGCGGCGGCCTGTTCGGTCCGCAGACCGGTGCCGCGCTTCTTCGGCCGCTCGAACTCCGGCGATCTGGTCAGGCGCAGCCGACGGCCGCCGAGCGTCGCCTCCAGCACCACCCGCGGCGCGGTCTGCGCATCGGCGTGGTCGGAATGCAGGCGCTTGCTCTCCCCGCGCGCCCCCGGCACCCGGCCGTAGAGCGCGAACGCGATCGCGTCGAGCACCGTCGTCTTCCCCGCGCCGGTATGACCGTGCAGCAGGAACAGACCGTCGGCGCCGAGTTCGTCGAAATCGACCCGAGCCGTCTCGGCGAACGGCCCGAAAGCCGTGAGCTCCAGCCGATGCAGCCTCATGCGGCCCCCGCCCGGGCATCGGTCATGCCGACAACTCCGCCGAGGCCGCCACCACTTCGGCGGCGGGTTCGCGTCGGGCCGCGGACAGCGCCTGCTCGATCAGCGCCATCTCCCCCGCGGTCGGTTCACCGCGCACATCGCTGAGGAAGCTGTGCGCGATCTCGCTGTCACGGCGGCCATGGACCCGTTCGCGGTAGCGCAGCTGCGCATTACCCTCCGGGCGAGACCATTCCACGTGCACCGCGTGCGGGAACCGCTCGCGCAGCCGGCGCAGCGCATCGACGGGGCGGGCGTGGTCGGTGAGCACCGCGGAGACGTAATCGTCCTCGGCGTCGGCATATTCGGCCGCGGACAGCAGATCGTCCAGCACGCCGGTCAGCTGACGCAGGCCACGCACCACCGGCAGATCGTGGCGCCGCACCGACACCAGCCCGGCGGCGTCCAGATCGATGATCCACACCGCCTTGCGATGCGACCGCTCCGCGAACGAATACGGCAGCGGCGAGCCGGAATATCGCACCGACTCCGACAACGTCTGCGGCGAATGCAGATGGCCCAGCGCCACGTAATCGATGCCCTCGAAGGCGCTCAGCGCAACGGTCTCCACCCCGCCCACCGCGATCGAACGTTCCGAACCGGTCGCCTCGGCACCGACCACGAAGGCGTGTGCCAGCACCACGGTGCGCGGATCACCGCGGCGTTGCCGGTCCGCCCGGATACGCGCCAGCGCGGCGTCCAGGATCTCGGCATGCGAACGTGCCTGCGGCACATCCAGTTCCGCGCGGGTGATCTCGGGCTCCAGATACGGGATGCCGTAGCAGGCGACGGGTCCGTGCTCGTCGGTGAGCACGACCGGCCGGTCCACCTCCGCCACCGACGTCCGCAGATGCAGTCCGCCCGCCGCGGCGAAGCTGCCGAGGGCGCCCAGCCGAGTGGGTGAATCGTGATTGCCCGAGGTCGCGACGATCGTCGCCCCCGCGGCGCGGATCGCCTCGAAACCCTTGTTGCACACCGCTATCGCGTCCGCGCTCGGAATCGACCGGTCGTAGACGTCACCCGATACCACGACCACGTCGACCTGCTCCGCGGCCACCAGCTCCGCCACGGCCTCCAGCGCACGCGCCTGATCGGCCAGCAGGTCGACACCGTGAAAGGTGCGCCCGATGTGCCAGTCCGAGGTATGCAGCATCCGCATGTGGGAAGAGGCTAAGCCATCTCACCGACAAGTACACGCACCCGCCCCGCGTGACGCCGAGCTGCGCTTCGGTCGACGGGATACCGGAATGTTCTCGGCGGGCCGAGAACCCGCCGGAGCGAAGCGGAGGCAATTGAACGCTGTCGGTGGGATGGGGCACTATCGGGGCCATGACCGCATCGATGCTGTTCGCGTTGTTGTTGGTGTTCTGCGCGGGGGCCGGCCTCGGGTGGCTGGGGCATGCCGCCCGGGCGGGACAGCGAGCGGCCACGGCCGAAGCTCGCCTCGCGGCGCTGCGGGACAACGAACAGCTGTTGCGGCAATCGCTCGGCGCCGCGAGTGCGGATGCGGCACGGCACAACTCGCAGGCCATCGGCACCCTGGTCGAACCACTGCGCGAGGCCCTGGGCAGTTTGAACCAGCACATCCAGCAGGTCGAGCACCACCGCATCAACGCCTACTCCGGGCTGCGCGAACAGGTCGCGGGGATGCAGCGGATCTCCCAGCAGTTGTCCACGCAGACCGGTGAGCTGGTGTCGGCTCTGCGGGCGCCGCAGGTGCGCGGGCGCTGGGGGGAAATACAACTCGAGCGGGTCGTCGAACTGGCGGGCATGGCCAAACACTGCGACTTCGACACGCAGGTCACCGCGAACGGCCGCGACGGCCTGATCCGGCCGGATCTGGTGGTACGGCTGGCCGGTGACCGCCAATTGGTGGTCGACGCCAAGGTGCCGCTGACGGCCTATCTGGACGCCACCGGGGAGACGGATCCGCGCCGGCGCACCGACCATCTGGCCCGGCACGCCAAACACCTGCGCGCGCATGTCGACCAACTTGCCGGCAAGGCGTACTGGGAGGCATTCGATCCCAGCCCGGAATTCGTGGTCCTGTTCATCCCGGGCGATCCGTTCCTCGACGCCGCGCTGACCGCCGATGCCGGGCTCCTCGAATACGCGTTCGGCCGCAACGTGATCCTCGCTACACCGACCACCTTGATCGCATTACTGCGCACCGTCGCGTTCGGCTGGCGACAGGAGGCGCTTTCGCGAGATATGGCAACTGTTCAGCAACTGGGCCGGGAGCTCTATACCCGGTTGTCCACCACGGGCAGCCATCTCGACAAGCTCGGCACCCAACTCGGTAAGGCCGTCGACGCTTTCAACCACACCGTGGCCTCGATCGAGTCGCGCGTGATGGTCACCGCGCGCCGGCTGCACGATCTCGACATCGGCGATCGCGCCGTACCGGCAATTGCTCCCGTCCAGTCGTGGCCGCGCGCGGTAGGCTTCTCGGACACCAACGAGTAACTCCGGCAGCAGCCCGGCCTCGACACACGTTCCGGCCGCGGCAGATAGTGTGCTTTACGTGGCAGCTACCCAACGCGAGCGATCCGATGTACCCGCCTCGCACCTCTCGATCGTCCCGTCGGTGCCCGGCATCCCCGCCGGCGCCGCGGTGTTGATCGCGGTGGCGTGCACTTTCATCGGATTTTTCATCGACTCCGGAAACAGCGGCAAGGAGCTGACCCATGTGTTCGCCGCGTTCTACATCATCGGATGTGTGATCGCGGCATGCGTGGTGCGCTATCGCGGCCTGTTCACCACCATGGTGACCCCGCCGCTACTGCTGTTCATCGCCGTCCCCCTGGCCTATCAGCAGCTCACCGGGCACAGCTCGACCTCGGTGAAGGACATTCTGCTGAACCTGGCGATTCCGCTGGTGAACAGATTCCCGACCATGGCGCTGGCGACGGTCCTGGTGCTGGGCGTCGGCGCCCTGCGGGTATGGCTGTACCGCAACGCCGACACCACCGCGCGTCCCACCCGGGAACGCGGTAGCGACAGCTGGAATCCGCGTTCGGCCGCCGGCCGTGCGCGTCGCGCCCGAAGTGAAGCCACCGGCAGCGAGACCCTGTGGCGTAGCTCCCGCGGTCAGAAGCGGGGTGCGGAGGCCGCCAAAACCGCCAAGGCGCCCAAGCGTGGCGATTCGGCTGCTCGCGGATCCGGGACGGCCAAGCGGGCCGCGGAACCGGAACCCGCCCGTGCGGCGCGCCGCACGGGCGGCAAGGTGGCCGAACGCCCGCCGCGTGTCGCCGCGGCCGCGTCCTACCCCCGTACCGGTGAGCGCACCCGGACCGCGGAACGCACCCGAGTCGCCGAACCGCAGCCCCGCCGCGGCCGGCCCCAGCCGGCGAGCGATGTGCCCCCGCATCCGCGGCCGAACGTGCGCTACCGCGACCGCTGAGCCGAATGTCGCGGGCGCCGAACCGGTTACGGCTGCGCCCGCAGCGGTCATCCCCGAAATCCCCACGCCCACTCATCGTCTCGCCCCGGCGAGCCGTTACGGTTGCGCCTCGAGCGTTTCCGCGATCGCGCGGAGACGTGAAGATGCTGCGACGGAGACTCAGCGGCGGCCGGTGGTGCGCAGTTCGCGCGGGAGGGCGAAGACCAGGGTCTCGTTCGCGGTGGTGACGGGCTGGACCTCGCCGTAGCCGTGTTCGGCGAGGAGGTCGAGCACGCCGCGCACCAGGATCTCCGGGACCGAGGCGCCGGAGGTGACACCGACGGTGGTGACGCCCTCGAACCAGGCCGGGTCGACCTCGCGGGCGAAATCGACCAGATAGGAGGCGCGGGCGCCCGCGTTCAGGGCGACCTCCACCAGCCGCTTGGAGTTGGAGGAGTTGCGGGAGCCGACCACGATCACCAGATCGCATTCGGGCGCCATCGCCTTCACCGCGACCTGACGGTTCTGGGTGGCGTAGCAGATGTCGTCGCTGGGCGGGTCCTGCAGGTTCGGGAAGCGCGTGCGCAGCCGCTGCACCGTCTCCATCGTCTCGTCCACCGAGAGCGTGGTCTGCGACAGCCAGATCACCTTGTTCTCGTCGCGCACCTCGACGCCGTCGACCGCCTCGGGGCCGTCGACCAGCTGAACGTGGTCGGGCGCCTCACCGGCGGTGCCCTCGACCTCCTCGTGGCCCTCGTGGCCGATGAGCAGGATGTCGAAGTCGTCGCGGGCGAAGCGCTTGGCCTCCTGGTGCACCTTCGTCACCAGCGGGCAGGTCGCGTCGATGGTGTGCAGATTGCGGGCGGCCGCGGATTCGTGCACCGCCGGCGACACGCCGTGCGCGGAGAAGACCACCACCGCGCCCTCGGGCACCTCGTCGGTTTCGTCGACGAAGACCACGCCGCGCTCGCGCAGGGTCTCGACCACGTGGCGGTTGTGCACGATCTCCTTGCGCACGTAGATCGGCGCACCGTGCTTCTCGAGGGTGCGCTCCACGGTTTCCACCGCCCGGTCCACACCCGCGCAGTAGCCGCGTGGTTCGGCGAGCAGCACCCGCTTGCCCGCGCCGGCACCGGCCGCATCGGCCGACCGGGCGATTCCGACATTCAGGGGGATAGCCGAGGACATGTCCACAGCTTACGTGCGCCGGCCGACGGGGAAAGTCCCGCCCGCGAACCGCGGGTACGGCGGTGTGGCGGGACGCGCGACAATGGAACACGTGAACTCTGTTCTTTGCATCACCGGCCGTTTCGGGCAGGCTAGGGACATGTTCCGACCTCCCTACCTGGCCCGGGTCGCCGCTGGGGCCGCCGTCTACGCCCTCGAGGAAACTCGCCGGTTACCCACTGTGGCAATCCATCTGCCGATCACCGCGATCAGCCAGTTGCTGCAGACCTCGATGCATCTGCAGCAGTTCGTGACCAGCCTCGCCCTCAAGGGTGACGAGGTCTTCGACCGGCTGGCCAATCGCCCGGTGGAGCAGCCGGAATGGGCCACCTTCGACGAGGACCTCGACGACGAGCAACCGTTCGGCAGCGGCGATTTCGGCGCGCGGGGCGACCGCGATCTCGCCGCGCGGCTCAGCCGCTTCGATCTGTTCGCCGAATCCGACCCGGCCGCGGGCGTCCCGGAGCCCACGGCGTCGGTCACTCCCTCGGCGACGAACGGCTATGCCGCATCTCACACTGCGGAATCGGACACGGCCGACTCGGACAGGGCGGAATCGGACACGGCGCAGAGCGTCACCGAGGCGACCGGCGAGGACACCGACACCACCGGAGCCGGGAACGCCGACACCGCCGCCTCCGCGCCGGCGGAACCGCGCGGAGTGGTCGAACCCGAGGTCGCCGGCCGGTACGACTACGTGAACATGACGCTGGCTCAGCTGCGGGCCCGGCTGCGCATGCTCAGCGTCGAGGAGTTGGCCGAACTGCTGGCCTACGAGCAGCAGACCCTGGACCGGGCGCCGTTCGTGACCATGCTGACGAACCGGATCGCCACCGTGCAGGCCAAGTGACCGACTCACACGCCGACGCGCCGGCCGCCGGGGCACGAGCCTCCGGGGAACCGGCGCGTTCTGCTGCCCGCCCCGCCAACTCGGCCGAACAGCCGTGGCCGGTGCGCACCATCGCGATGAAGGTCGCGCAGTGGATCGACCGGCTCGGCAGCGTCTGGGTGGAGGGCCAGATCACCCAGATCAATCTGCGCCCCGGCACCCGCACCGCGTTCCTGGTGCTGCGCGATACCGCCGCCGACATGTCGCTGTCGATCACCTGCGATCCGCAACTGCTGCGCGCCTCGGCCGTCCCGCTGCAGGAGGGCAGCCGGGTAGTGGTCTACGGCAAACTGTCGTACTTCACCGGCCGGGGCACGATCTCGTTGCGCGTCACCGAGATTCGTCCGGTCGGTATCGGGGAGCTGCTGGCCCGCATCGAACGTTTGAAGGCGCTGCTGGCCGCGGAGGGGTTGTTCGATCCGCGGCTGAAGCGGCCGATGCCGTTCCTGCCCAAGGTGATCGGCTTGATCACCGGTCGCGCCAGCGCCGCCGAACACGACGTGGTGACCGTGGCCCAGCAGCGGTGGCCCGCGGTCCGTTTCGAAATCCGCAATACCGCCGTGCAGGGGCCGACCGCGGTGCCGCAGATCCTCGACGCGCTGGCCGAGTTGAACGATCACCCGGAGGTCGAGGTGATCGTGCTGGCGCGCGGCGGTGGCAGTGTCGAGGATCTGCTGCCGTTCTCCGACGAAACCCTGTGCCGCGCCATCGTTTCCGCGACCACTCCGATCGTCAGCGCGATCGGGCACGAGCCGGACAATCCGCTCTCGGACTACGTCGCGGACCTGCGCGCGGCCACCCCGACCGACGCGGCCAAACGCCTCGTTCCCGACGCCGCCGCCGAACTCGCCGGCGTCCGGGAACTCCGCGCCCGCTCGGCCGCGGCATTGCGCGGCTGGGTCGATCGCGAGGCGCGTGCCCTGCAGCAGCTGCGCTCGCGCCCGGTACTGGCCGATCCGCTGCGGATTCTGGACCAGCGCCACGACGAGATCGAGCGGCTGCGCACGGCGGCCCACCGCGCCGTCGAACACTGCCTCACCAGCCAGGCCACCACCGCGCGGCATCTGCGCGACAAACTCACCGCGGTGGGCCCGGCCGCCACCCTGGCGCGCGGATACGCTGTCGTGCAACGGGTTACCGGTACGGAGCGCCACGTCGTCCGCACCGTCGCCGACTCCCCGCCGGGCACGCAATTGCGGATCCGGGTCGCCGACGGCGCGATCAGCGCCGCGGCCCTGGGCAGTCAGGCCCTCGCGAATCCCACACCGGCCCAGCGGGTTACGGACCGGCCGGCACCGGCATCCGAACAGGAGGAATCGTCATGAGCGAGAGCGACGTCACCGAAATCGCGACCTTCGGCTACGAACGCGCCCGCGACGAACTGGTCAACGTCGTGAAGATGCTCGAACAGGGCGGAATGGACCTCGACGATTCGCTCGCCCTGTGGGAACGCGGCGAGGCGCTGGCCAACCGGTGCGAGGAACATCTCGCCGGAGCCCGCCGGCGGGTCGAGGACGCACTGTCGCGGCGCGGCGGAGACCAGGACTGAGCATGGATATCCGTCGCGTCGTCCCGGACCTGCGGGTCGCCGATATGGACCGGGCCCGCGCCTTCTATCGGGCGCTGGGCCTCGACGAGGTGATGGATCTCGGCTGGGCGGTCGGGCTGGCCTCCCCGAGCAATCCGACCGCGCAGATCCTGCTGATCGGCGCCGACGCCGACGACCCGCAGCCGGATATCAGCGTCGAGGTCGCCGATGTGGACGCCGCGCACGAGGCGATGGTCGCGGCCGGGGCCGAGGTGGTCTACGCGCTGCGGGACGAGCCGTGGGGTGTGCGGCGGTTCTTCGTCCGCGACCCGGACGGCACGGTGGTCAACGTCGTGAACCATCGCTGAGCGCGGCGTTCCGGTTTGTAGCAGGGTTGTAGCAGGGCTCAGGGCTGCAGCGGGGCCGCGGCGTCCACGGCCTGCGCGAGCGTCAGATAAGCCGCCTCGCCGGCCGCGCCCTTGAGCAGCACGCGGCTCTGCCCGAAGTCCGAGATCCACGCCGACTCACTGCCCTGCACGTGGTAGACGGTCCATTTCTGATTGCCCACCATCCGGGACCCCGACGGGCTGCGGGTGTCGACGACGTGGGCGGCCAGCGCGCTCTCGCTCGCATTGCTCTGACTCAGCTGCAGATAGGTGCCGTTGGAGGTGATGAAACCGACCGTGCTGACGGTGCCGCCGCCGGAGCCGGTGACGGTGTCGCGGCTACCGGAATTGGCCTTCCAGTCCGCCGGCACGGCGGGGTCGCGAATGGGGAACGGCAGCGCCTTGGCATCGTCGTGCAGGGCCGACTGGACGTCGAAGTTCGGCACCTGACCGGGCGTGGGTCCGTGCGCGGAGAAGCTGCACTGGCTGGCCACCGCGGCCAGCACCACGCAGATCAGTACCAGCGGGATCAGCGACCAGATCAGATCCCGGTAGTCGTTGAGGATGCGTGGTTTCTGCGACACGACCCAAGTATCCACGCGCCGCCGAACCCGCCGAGCCTCGCCCTCGGGCCGGGAGGCCGACATCACAGCCGTCCCCACCGGCGCGGACGCTCGTCCCGCGAAGTGGAACAGCAGTACCTGAATGGCGGATCCGACCGTTCTGCGACAATTCACGCAGCAATACACAACTCGAGGAGGCACCGTCATGACGGCACCCACACCCGCAACCAGTCGCCGCCGCGAGGCCCCGGACCGCAACCTCGCACTGGAGTTGGTCCGGGTGACCGAGGCCGGTGCGATGGCCGCGGGCCGCTGGGTCGGCCGTGGCGACAAGGAGGGCGGCGACGGGGCGGCCGTCGACGCGATGCGCCAACTGGTGGCCACCGTCTCCATGCGCGGCACCGTGGTGATCGGCGAGGGCGAGAAGGACGAAGCCCCGATGCTCTACAACGGCGAGGCCGTGGGCGACGGGACCGGTCCCGAGGTCGACTTCGCCGTCGACCCGATCGACGGCACCACGCTGATGTCGAAGGGCTCCCCGGGCGCCATCTCGGTGCTGGCGGTCGCCGAACGCGGCGCCATGTTCGATCCCTCGGCGGTGTTCTACATGGAGAAGATCGCGGTCGGCCCGGAGGCGGCCGACGTCATCGATCTGTCCGCCCCCATCGCCGAGAACCTGCGCCGGGTGGCCAAGGCGAAGAACTCGACGGTCTCCGACCTCACCGTCTGCGTACTGGACCGGCCCCGCCACGCCCGCCACATCCAGGAGGTTCGCGACGCGGGCGCGCGCATCCGCCTGATCTCCGACGGCGACGTCGCCGGCGCGATCGCCTGCGCCCGTCCCGAATCGGGCACCGACATGCTGGTCGGCATCGGCGGCACCCCCGAGGGCATCATCGCCGCGGCCGCGCTGCGCTGTATGGGCGGTGCGCTGCAGGGCAAACTGGCCCCCACCGACGACGCCGAGAAGCAGAAGGCGCTCGACGCCGGTCACGACCTCGACCGCATCCTGAACACCGAGGACCTGGTCTCGGGCGAGAACGTCTTCTTCTCCGCCACCGGCGTCACCGACGGCGACCTGCTGCGCGGTGTGCGCTACTACAGCGGCGGCGCCTCGACCCAGTCGATCGTGATGCGCTCCAAGTCCGGCACCGTGCGCATCATCGACGCCTACCACCGCCTCACCAAGCTGCACGAATACGCCTCGGTCGACTTCGTCGGCGACGAGGACGCGATTCCGCCGCTGCCGTAACATTGGCCTCCGCTTCGCTGCGGCGGGGTTTCGGCCCCTTGGGCCTCGATTTTTCACTCCTCCGGTCGGTCGCTGCGCTCCCTCCCTCCGTCGCTGCAAAATCGAGGCGGGCCGAAACCCGTTGATGGGTAACCGCTTCGATAGGCGCTCCAGGGAGGGAACGCGGCGGCGGGGCTTTGGCCTCACTATTCCGATTCGATCATCAGATACCCGAGGTGGGCACTCCCGTCGTCGCCGTCATCGACATCGATGACGGCGACGAACTCGCGGTCACCCGCGCGGCGCTGCAGCGGACCCCACGAGTTGGCGAGATACCAGCTCGCGCCGGTGGTACCGCGCGGTCCCAGGCCCGCGCAGAAGATCCGGTATCGGCTGGGGTGCAGCGCCGGGCTCGGCCGCGCTCGCGCGATGATGCCGATGCTGTGTCCTCCGCTCGGGCCGAATCGGCTTCCGTCGGTCAACGTCAGTTGCTCCGACCCGGCGGCACTGTCGTCGAGGGTGAACAGCGGACGGTCGACGGTGTCGAGATATCGACGCGTGCAAGCGTTTCCGGTCATCCCGAAACTGATGTAGGGCTGGTCGTCGTTCGCGACGACCTCCCGATCGCTCCGGACATCGGTCGAGAGACCGGTCCGTCGCGCGAGCATGGGCAACACGTACAGCAGTCCGCGAACCTCCCTCTCCGGCAGTGCCGCCAGCACATCCGAGCGATGATCGGCGGCAAAGGCACGGAGTTGTCCCTCCAGGGCGCACAATTCGGGAATATCGGCCGCCCGGTGCGCTTGCACGGATCGCAGTGGTAGTTCGAGGGTCGGGTAGACGAGAGTTGTTCCGCCGGTGAACATCTCGGTGCCGAGGAATGCCTCGAGTTCGACGTCGATCACCGGCCCCGTGTCGTTCGCTCCGGCGCCGTGCGGCGTGGCATCCGGTGTCCGAAACAGGTTTTCGACCGTCCAGCCGGGGAACATCTCGGCCAGCACCCGGCAGTGATAGTCACGGGGAAGCCCGACCATCTTGCCCGAAAGCCACTGGTAGTACTGGGTCTTCGCCGGGCCGTAGCCGGGCGGGACGGGTGGATCGAGGCGCGCGGCGCAGGTGTCGTACGCGGCCAGGAAGTCCGCGTGGCTGGTCAGATGCTGCTGCGCCAGCAACATCTTCAGAACGGTCGCCAAGGAAACCCCCTTACCCCTGAAACCACCGCCCCCGCGGCGGCTCGTCGTACAACCGCAACTCCCGCCGGGCCGCCGACGCGTACGGCAACCGGCCGAATGCCGGTACAGCGCCATTAAGCCCCCTGACATCGTTGGGCAGCAACGGATCTCCTATCCGTTTTTGTCCGTTTTGTACATCCTCCACGGATACCCCAGATCGATCGACCACTCGTAGCAGGGCCGCACTCGATGCCCGAAAAGTACTGCGGCACACAGTGCTTGCTGATCTTGGAGCAGGATGACGAGTCCGATAACGGACGAAAACGAACCGAGCAGACCGTCCCACGACGTGTTTCACGGACATTAATTGAAGTAGCGGAAACACAGAGCAATTCGGGCAGCTGTCCGCGCTGCCCATCACAGCAGTCAGGAAGCGAATACCGTGCCTACCATCACCTCACTCTCGCCGACGTCCGGGCCTACGACCGGAGGAACCAGCGTCACGATCACCGGGACCGGCTTCACCGGACCTACCACCGTCCGATTCGGTACGACCGCAACGACTTTCACTCTCGATTCACCGACACAGATCACGGCGATCGCCCCCGCCGGCTCGGTCGGCGCCGTGCAGGTCACCGTCACCACCTCGGCCGGCACCAGCAACGGCGTGACCTACACCTACCTCGCGGTGCCGGCGTTGAGCGGCATCAGCCCCAATCAGGGGTCGACCGCGGGCGGGACGACGGTCACGCTCACCGGGTCGGGCCTGACGGGCGTCACCGCGGTGAATTTCGGTACCACTCCGGCGACCTCGTTCACCGTCGATTCCGACACCCAGATCACCGCCGTCGCCCCCGCCGGCACCGGGATCGTGTCGGTGACGGTTACCGGTCCCGGCGGCACCAGCAACTCGGTGACCTACGTCTACGTCGTCGTCCCGAGCCTCACCTCCGTCTCCCCCGCCTCCGGGCCGGCCGCGGGTGGCAACAATGTGACGATCACCGGCACCGATTTCACCGGGCCGCTGACCGTCCGGTTCGGCACGACCGCCACGACGTTCACCGTGAACTCCAGCACCCAGATCACCGCCGTCGCCCCGGCCCATGCGGCGGGCACGGTGCAGATAACGGTCACCGGCTCGGGCGGAACCAGCAACGGCCTCGCCTACACCTTCGTCTGACGGCAGAGCTACCTCCGTCCGACCACAGTGCGTGCTGCCGCGCCCGCGGTCCGGCCGAACCACCGGTATTCCGCCGATTCCTGTGCGAAAAGCCTCAGGCGTGGCAGCCCACTGCGTCGTTCAACCGGCTTAGTGTCGAGTTATGAGCGACGACCAGACGCAGTACCGCATCGAATACGACACCATGGGCGAGGTCCGCGTTCCGGTGAACGCGCTGTGGCGAGCGCAGACGCAGCGGGCGGTGGAGAACTTCCCGATCAGCGGCCGCGGCCTCGAACGCGCTCAGATCCGCGCCCTCGGCCTGCTCAAGGCCGCGTGTGCGGCGGTGAACCGGGATCTGGGGCTGCTCGACGGTGTGAAGGCCGAGGCGATCATCGCCGCCGCGAGCGAGATCGCCGAGGGCCGCCACGACGACCAGTTCCCGATCGATGTCTTCCAGACCGGCTCCGGCACGAGCTCGAATATGAACGCCAACGAGGTGATCGCGAGCCTGGCCGCCGCCCGGGGCATCACCGTGCACCCGAACGACGACGTGAACATGTCCCAGTCGTCCAACGACACCTTCCCCACCGCGACGCATCTGGCGGCCACGGAGGCTGTGGTGAAGGAGCTGCTGCCCGCGCTGGATCATCTGCGACTGCGGCTGCTGGACAAGGCCACCGAGTGGAGGACGGTGGTGAAGTCCGGACGCACCCACCTGATGGACGCCGTCCCGGTGACCCTCGGTCAGGAGTTCAGCGGCTACACCCGGCAGGTGGAGGCCGGTACGGAACGTCTGGTCGCCGCGCTGCCGCGACTGGGTGAGCTGCCCATCGGCGGCACCGCGGTCGGCACCGGACTCAACGCGCCCGCCGGCTTCGGCGCGAAAGTTGTTGCGGAACTGCGCAAGACGACCGGTCTGGACGAACTGGTCGAGGCCCGCAACCATTTCGAGGCCCAGGCCGCGCGCGACGGTCTGGTCGAGATCTCCGGTTCGCTGCGGACCATCGCCATCAGTCTCACCAAGATCGCCAACGATATTCGCTGGATGGGTTCCGGACCGCTCACCGGACTCGCGGAGATCCAGCTGCCGGATCTGCAGCCGGGCTCCTCGATCATGCCCGGCAAGGTGAATCCCGTTCTGCCGGAAGCGGTGACGCAGGTCGCCGCCCAGGTGATCGGTAACGATGCCGCGGTGGCGTGGGGCGGCGGCAACGGCGCCTTCGAACTGAACGTCTACATTCCGATGATGGCCCGCAATGTCCTCGAGTCGATTCGATTGCTGGCCAACGTGTCTCGCCTCTTCGCCGACAAGTGCGTCGCCGGCCTCACCGCCGATACCGAACGGCTGCGCCGGCTCGCGGAATCCTCGCCGTCGATCGTCACCCCGCTGAACTCGTCCATCGGCTACGAGGAAGCGGCCGCCGTGGCGAAACAGGCTCTGCGCGAGAACAAGACGATCCGGGAGACGGTCGTCGACCGCGGTTTGATCGGCGAGAAGCTGTCGGAGGAAGAGCTGGATCGCCGGTTGGACGTGCTGTCGATGGCCAAGGTCGAGGACCGGGACTGATCGCACGATCTCCGGATCCGGCCGCCGCGGCTCGCTCGCGCGGGGAGGCCGGGTCCGGACCGGCGGTTCAGGCCGCCACCAGCGCCGGATAGTCGCGCAGATCGATGTCGTTGGCGGCATTGTCGCTGTATTTCAGCATCAGGTCGAACATTCGCGAGCCGAGGAACCAGTTGCGCATCCGGATACCCCGGGCGGTGCGCGGTGCGAGGAAGCGGCCCGCGTTGCTGTTGCCCGCGATCTTGGCGTAGCGCTTCATCAGTTCGTTGTAGCGGGCGAAGGCGGCCGTGTGGTCGCCGTCGGCCAGCGCCAGCTCACCCGCCAGCACGTAGGCGCCGACCACTGCCAGCCCGGTTCCGAAGCCGCCCAGCGTATTTCCGTAGGCGGAGTCACCGACCAGCGCGACCCGGCCCTTGGTGTAGCCCTTCTTCATGCCCACCTGGCCCAGCGAATCCAGGTAGAACGAGTCCAGTTGTGACAGTTCGGCCATCATGGCGGGCACCGGCCCACGGGCACCGGCGAAGGCCTCGGCCAGGACGCGGCGCTGCGCCGCCTCGTCGTGCCGGTCGTAGGTGAGCGGTTGCGCGGCGAACATGTACATGTGCGCGGCCTTGTTCCCGCCGCGGACCGCGAGCCGTCCGGGTTCGTTGTAGGCCTCGGACCGGTTGCGCTGCCGCGGCCCGTTCGGGTCGTGTCCCCATCCGGCCGCACCCGCGGTGCAGTAGTAGTAGCCCAGATGTTTGACGTAGTCCGCCTCGGGGCCGAAGGCCAGCGCCCGCACCCGGGAGTGGATGCCGTCGCAGCCGACCACCAGGTCGAAGGTTCGCGCGGGGGCGTTCTCGAATTCGACCTCGACGCCGGCGGCGGTCTCACGCAGCGCGGTGACGGAGTCGCCGAACAGGTATTCACAGCCGTGCACGGTGCGCTCGTAGAAGATCTCGGCCAGGTCGCCGCGCAGGATCTCGACATCGCCGCCGGTGAAATCGCCTGATATGACGGCCAATTCGCCGCCCTCGGCGTCGGTGAGGATCATATCGGTCTTGCCGGTCCGGCGGCGGTGGATCTCCTCCCACACGCCCATCCGCTCGAGCACCGTGCGGTGGGTCGCGCCCTTGAAGTCGACGGCTTGGCCGCCGGCCCGCAATTCGGGCGCCCGCTCGACGACGGTGACGGCGAAGCCGTAGCGCTGCAGCCAGTAGGCCAGCGCCGGGCCGGCGATGCTCGCACCGGAGATGAGAACTGTCGTATTCCGCATGATGACCCCTCGATCAGTAACTGTGTCTGTCGGACGCTAATTAGCGTATGCTGGACGCAGTTTTCCGTCAAGCCGGAATTCGGAGAGGATGGCGTCATGACCGGACCGACTGCCCATGAACTGCTGTGGGGGAATTCGCAGCGCCCCCGGCGCGGCCCCAAGCCGTCGCTGTCGCTGGAACGCATCGTCACCGAGGCCATCGCCCTGGCCGATGCCGACGGGATGGCCGCCGTATCGATGCAGCGACTGGCCGAGCGGCTGGGTTGCGCCAAGATGGCGCTGTATCGCTACGTCCCGGGAAAAGCCGAGCTCACGGCCTTGATGCTGGACTACGGGATGGGGCAGCCGCCGCAGGTCACGGTCGCCGACTCGGATCCCGAACCGTGGCGCGAGGCGCTGCGGCAGTGGGCGTACACGTTGTACGAACGGTACCGAGCCCATCCGTGGGCGGTCGATCTCACCGTCGGCCCGCGGCCGATGGGCCCGAACGAATTGGGCTGGATGGAGGCCCTACTGGCGCCGCTGGCCGGCACCGGCCTCCGTGGCTCCGAGCGCCTCGACACGGTGGTGCTGGTGAACGGCCACCTCCGCAGCCTCGTCCAGCAGACGACCGGAAGAGGCCCCGAACAGGCCGAGAGTGAAATAGCCCGCCAGGTCGGCGAGGTCCTGGCCGCCCACGCCGACCGCTATCCCGAGGTCGTGGCGGCCTTCGCCGACACGTCCGCGGACGGTCGCAACGCGGCCCTGAGCTACGGCATCGAGCGCATTCTCGACGGTGTGGCCGCCCTGATCGCCCGGCGACGGGACTGAAACGCGTCGAACACCCGACGACGAGCCGAAACGACGGCGATCATCCCCCGTCCGGGCCCCCGCACGCCTACAGTCGGACTATGGCCGAATTACCGGAGCTACAACAGAACGCCGTGACCACGGTGCGCGAGTTCTTCGCCGCGATGGAAATGAGCGCGGTGAACGAGGCGCTGGATCTGCTGGATCCCGACATCGTCTGGAAGAACACGTCGCTGCCCGATATCCGCGGCATCCACCGCGTCGGCGCGGTACTGCGCGGGCTGAGTCGCGACGCGTTCGGGTTCCGCGCCGACATGCACCACATCGCCGCGGAAACCGATGGCGCCCCCGCGGTCGAGGGCGAGACGGTCCTGACCGAACGCACCGACTATCTGCGCATGGGCCCGCTGGAAATCGGATTCTGGGTCTGCGGCACGTTCGAACTCGTCGACGGCCGCATCACCCTGTGGCACGACCACTTCAGCTGGGAGAACTTCCTGCGCGGCACCGCGGCGGGGATCTGGAACCTGGTCCGCCGGCGCTGATCGTGGTGGGCACCGGCACACCACGACCGTCGCGACCTCAGCCGCGCAGGTGGCCGATCTCCGCCCGGGCCGCCTCACCGGCGGTGCCGAAGTCGGTGCGCGAGAAGATGTTCCAACGTTCCAGCAGGGGTGTGAAGACCAGCTCTCCGGCGCGCTTGGGTTCGTAGATACCGGCCTCGGCCAGAACCTCGGTGCTGTTGCGGCCGTCGCGCAGGGCGAGTTCGGGAACCCGGAACTCGGCGATCCGATCAGCGATCGCGCGCATGGTCTGATCCGGCGCCAGCTCGAGTGCCGCGGCGACCAGATTGCCGAAGAACGCCGATTGCAACTCGTCGTCGAGCGCGATCCGGTCCGCGATGGCAGTCACCATCGAATTCTCCTGCAGCGCGGCGATATTGCGATGCCGCACCGCGGAGGCGGACTCCTCGAAGGCACACAGCGCCAGCACGTCGAGCAGGTGCAGCGACGGCCGGCGGAAACCGGTGGTCATATGCTCCATCCGCGCGCGCTCGAGTTCCACCGGATCCACCGCCCGCGTCACCATCAGGTAGTTGCGGATGAGGATCTCGTGGCGGTTCTCCTCGGCCGTCCACCGGCCGACCCAGCGCCACCACGGACCCGTACGCAGGTGCTTGCCGAGCTCGCGATGGTACGACGGCAAATTGTCGGCGATCAGCACGCTCACGGTGAGTGCAACCGTGGCAACCTCCCCCAGGGCGGCCTGTTCCGGATCCCAGTCGACGCCGCCGAGGAAGCCGAAATTGCGTCCGTCACTGAAGGGCACGTACTCGTGCGGCTGCCAGACCTCCGCCAGTTCGGTGTGGCGCCGGAGATTGTCTTCCACCGCATCCGCGAGCGATTCCAGCAGCTCACGATCGGTCAACTGAGTTTGCACCACGACAAGGTACCGACTGTTCGGGCCAAGCGGGGGAATTACGCGCGGACGCCGTGCGATACACAGCGGCGCGGCCCGCGAGACCGTGCGGATGTCTCGCTGCCGCGCCGCGCACGTCGTCTACTTGGTGGTCACCGTGGTCTGCCGGTCGGCGGAATTCCAGGTGATCGTGCCGCCGGTGAAGTCGCTCTCCTTACCGGTCGGGTTGTCCTTCTCGTCGCTGGTCGGATAGCCGAGTTTGCCGTTCACGCCGCCGTTGTTCTCCCACGCCGTGCGGATGTCACCCCACACCACGTGGGCGTCGGTCTGCTCGCTCCAGCAGATCGCACCGCCGGCGAACTCCTGACAGGAACCGCCGTTGGGGCCCTGCACCGATGCGCCGGTGGGCTCACCGAGCGGGCTCTGCACACCGCCCATGTCGGTGTACTTGGTGAGGATGTGGCCGGAAACCGCGATCTCCTGGCCGTTCTGGGTCGCGATCTTGGTTTCCGAGGCCGCGGGATTGCCCGGCGACGTCTCGCCCGGCGAGGTGGTTCCCGGAGCCATCGTGCCGGTGGTTTGCGTGGCCATCGCACCGGTGGTCTCGGTCATGCCGGCGTGGGTGGTGGTGCCCGAGCTGTTGCTGTCGTTGTCGTCGTTGCTGCAGGCGGCGGTGAACAGCAGCGCCGTCCCGGCGAAGGCCATCACGACGGCGGCGGAACGTCGAGCGAAGTGGTGCATGTTCATCCTCTCGGAAGGTGCGGGCCGGCAGCGCCGCGGCGGCGGCACCACCCACCAACAGGCCAGCGCTCGGCAATAGTCCGGCGAACCTATCTGAAACGCCGACGACCACGTCGAGCAGGGTTCTTGCGGAAATATACCCGCCGCTTTGTGAGCTGAACCATATTCCGAATGTTTGCTGGGACACACCTTTTGCCGCCGAGGCGGTAGCGGAACATGTCCGCTACCGCCTCGGGGTTTCGCTCGGCCGGCCGCCTCAGGCGTTCGGCCCGTACTCCTCCAGCATCTCGGTGACCAGCGCCGCGATCGGCGAGCGCTCGCTGCGGGTCAGGGTGACGTGGGCGAAAAGCGGGTGGCCCTTGAGCTTTTCGATCACCGCCGCGACACCGTCGTGGCGGCCGACCCGCAGGTTGTCGCGCTGAGCGACGTCGTGGGTGAGCACCACCCGCGACCCGCTGCCCAACCGGCTGAGCACCGTGAGCAGCACATTGCGTTCCAGCGACTGCGCCTCGTCCACGATCACGAACGAATCGTGCAGCGACCGGCCGCGAATGTGGGTGAGCGGCAAGACCTCCAGCATGCCGCGGGAGAGCACCTCCTCCATCACCTCCGGGCTCGCCAGGCCGTCGAGGGTGTCGAAGACCGCCTGGGCCCACGGGCCCATCTTCTCGCTCTCACTGCCCGGCAGATAACCCAGCTCCTGGCCGCCCACCGCGTACAGCGGCCGGAAGACCACCACCTTGCGCTGAGAACGCCGTTCCAGCACCGCTTCCAGGCCCGCGGTGAGCGCCAGCGCCGACTTGCCGGTACCGGCCTTACCTCCCAGCGAGACGATGCCCACACTCTCGTCCAGCAGCAGATCGAGGGCGATGCGCTGTTCGGCCGAACGGCCGTGCAGACCGAAGGCCTCCCGATCGCCGCGCACCAGCTGGACCCGCTTGTCCGCGGTCACCCGCGCCAGCGCGCTACCGTTGGCGCCGAGCAGCCGAATCCCGGTGTGGCAGGGCAGGTCCCGGGCCTCGTCCAGATCGATGACCGACTCGGCGTAGAGCCGGTCGACGCAGTCGGCGCCGACCTCGAGTTCGGCCATCCCGGTCCAGCCGGAGATCACCACGTCCTGGGCGTGGTATTCCTCGGCGGGCAGGCCCACCGCGCCCGCCTTCACCCGCAGCGGAATGTCCTTGGACACCAGCACTACTCGCTGCCCGTCGGCGGCGAGGTTGAGCGCGCAGGCGAGGATGCGGGAATCGTTGGTGTCGGTGCGGAACCCGACCGGAAGCACCTCCGGGTCGGTGTGATTCAACTCCACCTGCAGCGTGCCGCCCTCGGTCCCGATCGGGACCCGCAGGTCCAACCGGCCGAATTCCAAACGCAGGTCGTCGAGATTGCGCAGGGCTTCGCGGGCGAACCAGCCGAGTTCGTGATGGTGCCGTTTGGCCTCCAGTTCGCTGATGACCACCAGCGGTAACACCACGTGATGTTCACCGAAACGCGTCATGGCCCAGGGGTCGGACAACAACACGGAGGTGTCGATCACGAAGGATTTGCGGGGCGAGGTGCCGGCTCCCTTTCCGGAGCCTCCGCTCTTGTCGGAGCGGGCTTTCGAGGGAGCGATGACGGAGCGTGCATCAGTCACGGTGGGCTCCTTTGTTGTCCGTGCCATACCCGCACGGACGTTCTCGCTGGGCCGGTCCGCCCTGGGGTCAAACGACCCGAGGGCCGGGTACCGGCCCTCTCGTACTGAGTTGCTCAGCCACGATCAGAACCTCCCGGACGAGCCACAACGACGCGGCTCGCACTTCGACGGTACTGCGATTTCGCGATTCCGGCTCCCGAGATGACAGGCGTGTCGATGAATAGGTAGTGAACGCCGACCGGTAGCTATCGGTCAGCTACGGAGTTGCCCGGCTGGTCGGCGGAACCGGCTAGAGTCGCTACATGAGCGATGTGGCAGAGCTGGAGAAGCTGTCGTCGAAGGAACTCCACGACCGCGCGGTCAAACACGCCGTCCGGCACGGCGACGTCAAGTTCCTGTGGCGGCTGCTGGAGCAGATTCCGGCGGCGGCGGCGGCCACCGGGAACATCGGCGAGAGCGAGGCGGACATCAAATACGTGCTGCCGATGCTCGACGACTACGTGCACGCGGGTGAGGGCAAGATCGCCGAGGCGTTGCGGCCGTTGTACATCGAATATCTGAGCACCCGCGCCTGACCGCTCCCGGGCCGGCCGGCGCACGCCGCGGGCGCTGGCCCGCGCCGCCGGGAAGCGAAAAGCTCACCCGCACAGGGTGACTGACAGATCGACCCCGGCGGCCTGGTCGGCTACCGGGGTCGATCGCGCTGCGGGGCTCTGCTCAGCCGAGCAGCTTCCAGTCCTCCAGGCCGTCGTAGAGCGGGAAGTCCTGGGCCAGCTTGGACACTCGCGCGCGCAGGGCCGCGAGGTCGGCGTTGCCCGCCAGCGCGGTGGCGATGATGTCGGACACCTCGGCGAATTCGGTGTCGCCGAAGCCGCGGGTGGCCAGCGCGGCCGTGCCGATGCGCAGGCCGGAGGTGACCATCGGCGGGCGCGGGTCGAACGGAACGGCGTTGCGGTTCACCGTGATTCCGACTTCGTGCAGCAGATCCTCCCCCTGCTGGCCGTCCATCTGCGAGTTGCGCAGATCCACGAGCACCAGGTGCACATCGGTGCCGCCGGTCAGCACGGTGACGCCGTTACCGGCGACATCGGCGGCGGTCAGGCGCTCGGCCAGGATCTTGGCACCGGACAGGGTGCGCTCCTGGCGCTGCTTGAACTCCTCGGTGCCGGCGATCTTGAAGGCGGCGGCCTTCGCGGCGATCACGTGCATGAGCGGACCGCCCTGCTGGCCCGGGAACACGGCGCTGTTGAGCTTCTTCGCGTATTCCTGCTTGGCCAGGATCAGACCCGAACGCGGACCGCCGAGGGTCTTGTGCACGGTCGAGGACACCACATCCGCGTGCGGCACCGGCGAGGGGTGCAGACCGGCGGCGACCAGACCGGCGAAATGCGCCATGTCGACCCAGAGGTAGGCGCCCACCTCGTCGGCGATCTCGCGGAACGCCGCGAAGTCCAGGTGGCGCGGGTAGGCCGACCAGCCGGCCACGATCACCTTCGGCCGGACCTCGCGCGCCTGCTTGCGCAGCTCGTCCATGTCGACGCGGTGGTCTTCCTTGCTCACCCCGTAGGCGTGCACCTCGTAGAGCTTGCCGGAGAAGTTGAGCCGCATGCCGTGGGTGAGGTGACCGCCGTGCGCCAGATCCAGGCCGAGCAGTTTCTCGCCCGGATTCATCAGCGACATCAGCACCGCGGCGTTGGCCTGTGCGCCCGAATGCGGCTGCACGTTGGCGAATTCGGCGCCGAACAACTCCTTGACCCGCTCGCGCGCGAGGTTCTCCACGACGTCGACGTGCTCACAACCGCCGTAGTAGCGGCGACCGGGATAGCCCTCGGCGTATTTGTTGGTCAGCACGCTGCCCTGCGCCTGCAGCACCGCGCGCGGCACGAAGTTCTCGGAGGCGATCATCTCGAGGGTGTCGCGCTCACGGGCGAGTTCGCCCGCCATCGCGGCGGCGAGCTCGGGGTCGAGATCGGCGAGCGACTGGGTGTTGACAGAGGGGGCGGTCGTCTGGGTCACGCGCACAGTCTATGTGGTGGTCCCCGGCCGCTCCGTCGTGGCCCGCAAGGGCGCCGGGCGCGACGACCTCGATACCCGCCCGGACGTGATAGCGACTGCACACCGGCCGTTGCGCCCCGATAATTCGGGGCTGCCCGCTTCGTAAAAAAGGCGTAACATTCGCCGCGCTGTCGACGACTGTGACAGCGTCATCGACTCATTCGATCAATCAGGGGTTCACATGCTGTTTTTCACCGCGGGTACCGGTAACTCGATTCAAGACATGCTTTTCGCGATCCTGAAGTCCGCCTGCACCATCTCCTCCGGCGGCAACGCCGGTTGCGCGGGCTGGGGGGCGTAGTAACGCCGATACCCTTCGGCCGGGTTCGCGAGTCGGGGCGCGAATCCGGTCGGTGCTCGAAACCGGAATTCCGGCGAATCGATCGATAGCCCCGAATCGGATGGTGCGATACCGATTACTGTCGCCATTGTTTGCGGAGCTAACTATTTCCGCGTACGGACATCGCCGCCGAATGTTCGCAGCCGAATATTCCTCGAAACTCGTCCGGCGCGTTCCTCACATCCTGCGCAGCGCCGCCGGGGTCAGCGGCTCGTCGAGGAGCCGACCGAAGCGCTCCACCCGATCGCCGGCGTCGACCGCGCGATCCAGCCACCCGCCCAGCAGGCGATACCCCTCCACATAGGTGCTGATGTAGGCCCGCCACAGCGGCGAGGACAGGAAGCGCAGGGACTGCCGCGCGCGTTCGGGCGTGGTCAGACTCCAGCGCTGCAGGAATTCGGCGACCTCGTCGGCGCTGCGACCGCGATCGTGCAGCAACAGCGCCGCATCCTGGCGGACCGCGAGCAGTTTCGCCGAGGCATTCGAGAGTCGTTGTGCGCGTTCGCCGTCGAATCGCAGACCGAGGTCGGCATAGATTTCCTGCGCCCAGATTCCCCAGTCCGGCCCGACGATCGATTTCAGCGCCAGGTCCGCCAGCCCTTCGGCCATCAGGCATTGCGGCGTGTTCACCACGAACAGCGTCTGTTCGTCCTGTCCGGCCGCGACCAGCCCCGCCTCTTTACGGCAGTGTTCGGTGTGGTGGCCCGGATACGCCTCGTGCGCGATCAGCGCCGGCAGCTGCGCCATATGTTGTTTGAGATCGGAGTTGATCGCGACCCGGGATCGGAAATTACCGAGGTAGTAATTGAACCCCGACCACGGTTTGTCGCCGACGATCTCGTATTCCACCTGCTCGTGATCCGGCAGCGGATAGCGTTCACGCACCAACTCGCGCAGCGCGCCCGAGAATGCCTGCACACATTCGGTGAGGCGGTGCGGCGGAATCTCGTCGGCGCGCCGATGCGCGGTCATCCGGTCCAGCAGCGGGCCGTCACCGGCCAGCACCTCGTCGAGGTGCCGATGCGCGTCCCGGTAGTCCTCGACGTCGCCGAGGGCGATGTCGACGTCGAAATAGGACCGCACCTCGTCGATGAAGGAGATGTCGTCGCCGGCGAACTTGCGCCCCGAGCACTCGAGCGCCCGCAGATGTGCCTCGAGGAATTCGGTGCGCTGCTCGCTCAGCCCGGCCTCGGGCAGTTCCTTGCGCAGGGCCGCCGCCCGGTCCGCCAGCTCACGCGGCTGCGGCGTGGGGGCCGACTCCACGGTTCGGCGCAGCGCGGGATCCCCGGTGTAGGCGTCGACGAAGCCCGGTTCCAAGCGGTCGAATGCCAGTCCCAGGCGCAGATATTCGGTGACGAGCGGGTGCGCAGCCATGACATCCGACGATAGCCGCTTCCCCGTTCCCGGCGCCGTCCGCGACCGAAACCCGGCGGTGGCGAGACATTTGTCACCCCGGGTTACCGGCCAGTAATAACACCCCGCGTTCGACACGGTATGCCCCCCGGGGAGAATTCGGCTATGCGAGGACTGTCGAGCGCATTTCGCCGCGCCGGGCACGGCACAGGTTCACCGGTGACATCGTCACGGGTGGTGGCGCGCCCGCCCGGCGGGGGGACTCCGGACCGGGAGTGTGCGTAGGTGGGCCGGATGAGCGAGCCGAGTCCGTATGTCGAATTCGATCGCAAGCAATGGCGCACCCTGCGTAAATCGACTCCGCTGATCCTCACCGAGGAAGAACTGATCGGCCTGCGTGGTCTCGGCGAGCAGATCGATCTCGAAGAAGTCGCCGAGGTCTATCTGCCGCTGGCCCGGTTGATCCACCTCCAGGTCGCCGCCCGGCAGCGACTGTTCGCCGCGACCGCGACCTTCCTGGGTGAAACCCATCCCGACCATCAGGTGCCGTTCGTCATCGGTATCGCGGGCAGCGTGGCGGTCGGTAAATCGACCACCGCTCGCGTCTTGCAGGCACTGCTCGCGCGCTGGGATCACCACCCGCGCGTCGATCTGGTGACCACCGACGGATTCCTCTATCCCACAGTCGAGCTCACCCGGCGCGGCATCATGCATCGCAAGGGTTTCCCGGAGAGCTACAACCGGCGCAAGCTGCTGCGTTTCGTCACCGAGGTGAAATCCGGTGCGCCCGAGGTGTGCGCGCCGATGTATTCGCATATCGCCTACGACATTCTGCCGGACGAGTTCCACTGCGTGCGCCAGCCCGACATCCTCATCATGGAGGGGCTCAACGTCCTGCAGACCGGGCCGCGACTGATGGTTTCGGACCTGTTCGACTTCTCGATCTACGTCGACGCGCGCATCGAGAACATCGAGCGATGGTATGTGGATCGTTTTCTCTCCCTGCGGAAAACGGCGTTCGCGGATCCGCAGTCGCATTTCCACCACTACGCGAAATTCAGCGATTCCGAGGCGACCATCGCCGCCCAGGAGATCTGGAACGCCACCAACCGGCCGAATCTGGTGGAGAACATCCTGCCGACCCGGCCGCGCGCGACCCTGGTGCTACGCAAGGACTCCGACCACAGCATCAACCGGATCCGGCTGCGCAAGCTCTGATCCGGTTCCGCATCACGCCGGCCAGGCCGCGTCGAGCCGGGCGGCGACGTCGATATCGCGAACGGCCGCGATATGCGGTTTGCGGATCTCGTTGGCCACATAGCGGGCGACGAACCGGCGGATCTCGTGGTCGACGCTGGCCAGCAGCCGCAGCAGTTGGCCCCGCCGGGTCGCGGTGGCCACATCGATGCGCACATCGCCGGGGTGCGGTTCGGCGATGTCGATGACGATCCGCAGCGGCGCCGCGGTGCGGACCGTCAGGTGGACGTGGACGAAGCCGGTGACCTCGAAGCGGTGACGATCGACGGCGAGATCCAGCAGCAGATCGATATCGAGCGGGATGGCGAGCTCGAAACCGACGACCTCGCCGACCGAGCGTTCCAGGACCGGTTCACCGAGCTGCACCTGCGCCGAGGCCTTCGCCAGATGCGCCGGGCCCACCCCGATCGGGCCGAAATCGAATGCACTACCTGCCAATTGGGCGAAAACAGCGGCGATCCGCTGTTCGGAGGCGGCGTAGGCCACGAATCGCCGGCCGAATTCGGCATAGGTGACGTAGGGCACCGGCGTTCCGGCCACCTTGGTCGCACCGCCCGGCCCGGTCCGCATCTCGCTCATGTTCGCGACGGTACGCGCGCGCGGCGCCGGATCGGGGGATGATCTTGCAATGCAATACATCCTGCGCCGGGCCGTTATCTGCGGCCCGTCCGCTCACACCCCGTAACGGCGATGCCGCGCGGCGTAGTCACGCAGGGCGCGCAGGAAGTCGACGCGGCGGAACTCCGGCCAGTAGGCCTCGGTGAACCAGATCTCGGAGTAGGCGCTCTGCCACAGCAGGAACCCCGAGAGCCGCTGCTCCCCCGAGGTGCGGATGACCAGATCCGGATCGGGCTGGCCCGAGGTGTAGAGATGCTGGCCGATGGCGTTGACCGTGATCGACTGCACCAGGTCCTCACCGGTCTCCCCGGCCGCGATCTCCTGCCGGACCAGCGAGCGCACCGCGTCGGCGATCTCCTGGCGGCCGCCGTAGCCGATGGCCACGTTCACGTGCACACCCGCGCGACCGTGCGTTTCGTCGGCCGCCTTCTCCATGCGGCGCGCGACGTCCTCGGGCAGGCCCTGCAGCGACCCGACGATCCGCACACCCCAGTTGTTCTCCGGTGCGGACAGTTCCTCGACCACATCGGTGATCACCTCGAACAGGGTTTCCAGTTCGTCGGCCGAGCGGCTGAGGTTTTCGGTCGAGAGCAGATACACCGTCACCATCTCGATGCCCTCGGCCTGGCACCAGCCGACCAGTTCGGCGATCTTCAGCGCACCGACCCGGTGGCCGTGGGTGACATCGGTGAAGCCGTTCTCCCGCGCCCAGCGGCGATTTCCGTCACAGACGACCGCGACGTGACGCGGATGCTGTTTGCCTGCCAGCTGTTTCGACAGCTGCGCCTCGTAGATGCGATAGGGCAGGTTGCGCACCTTACCGCTGAGCACCCGACTAGCAAGCTTCACGGCTGCCAACCTTATCCACCTCTCGCGTGCCGCCCGAGTTCTCCGCCAAATTCTGCTGCGCAGTGATGGCAGCGGACGCCACGATCAGTTCCCCGGTTCCGATCGACCCTATCGCGGCGGCGTCCGGCACGCGGAGCCTACTGCCGGTAGAGTGGCCGACGAACTAACCTACGCAACCGTAGGTTACTCAGGAGGTAACCAGTGACCGAATCGGTGAGCTCGGCAAATCCGGTCCTCGGGAAGGTGTCCGCGCTCGAGCATCTGGCCGAGGAGGGTCTGCGCACCCTGGCCGTCAAGCCGCGGATGCGCGGCTGGATCCACACCTACGCGGTCGGCGTCGCGGCGGTCGCCGTGGCCGTGCTGGTCGCGGCCGCGGCGACCGTGTCCGCCACCGCGGGCTGGTCGACACTGGTCTACGGCGTGACCGTCTGCGGCATCTTCGGCATCAGCGCGATCTACCACCGGGTGTCCTGGCAGTCCGCGCGCACCCGGATCCGCATGAAGCGCGCCGACCATTCGATGATCTTCCTGTTCATCGCCGGCAGCTACACACCGTTCGCCCTGCTGGGACTGCCCGGCCGCACCGGGCTCACCCTGCTGAGCGTGGTCTGGGCCGGCGCCGTGGCCGGGGTGGCGCTGAAAGTGCTGTGGCCGGCCGCGCCGCGCTGGGTCGGGGTGCCGCTGTATCTGCTGCTCGGCTGGGCCATCGTGCCGGTCGCGGCGACACTGACCCACAACGTGGGCGTCACGCCGATGGTGCTGCTGCTGATCGGCGGCATCGCCTACAGCGTGGGGGCGATCCTGTACGCCGCGAAATGGCCGAATCCGTGGCCGGAGGTCTTCGGACACCACGAATTCTTCCATGCGGCAACGGTTCTCGCGGCCCTGTGCCATTACGTCGCGATCTGGCTGGTCGTATTCTCGTAGGGCAAGATCACCGGTAACCCGCCACGGCCACATGCGCGGGTTCTATGCTCGTTCGTGCTGAACGTCCGAAACCGGTAACACCGAACCACACCACTGCCAGGGGCTATGACCAGTCGACTCGTGCTCTGGGCCCTGCGTGCGCGCTGGGGCCTTTCGACGGTGGTGATGGTCTGCAACCTGGGCGGGCTCGGGGTCATCGTCGTCGAATTGTGGCTGAGCGGATTTCTCGGCAACCTCGGCGAGAACTGGCTCGGTGCCGTCGCCCAGACCGCGATCTATCCGGTGCTCGGCGCATTGGCCGGCATCGTGCTGGCGGTGCGCGACCGGGTGTACTACTTCAGCTGGATCGACCAGACCCGCCGGCCCACCCGGCCCGAGGCCGAGCGACTGCTGAAACTGCCGATCGCGATCACCGTCCGGGCGCTGGCCATCTGGATACCGGGCGTCGCGATCGCCACGGCAGTGTTCGCCCAGGTGGTGCCCACCCGGGCAGTGTGGGCGATAGGGGCCATGTTCTTCCTGGGCGGGCTGGAGTCGGCGGGCTTCACCTTCCTGGTGGTGGACCGGCTCATCCGGCCGACGATTCCGGTGATCGCGCGGGTGCTCGGCGGTACCTCGCACTGGAGTGCCACGGTGCTCAACCGGCTGGTCATCTCCTGGGCGGTGGCCGGGGCGATGCCGCTGCTGATGCTGATCACCGTCCTCGCCGATCCGGTGGCCGACGCCACCGACCGAGTGCGGACCGCGCTGTACATGTCGCTGGTCGGCCTGCTGGTCGGCGCGCTGACCACCGCCACCCTGGCCCGCTCGGTGGCAGCGCCGCTGGGGACGCTGCGGCGCGCGCTGGACCGGATCGCGCGCGGCGAACTCTCCGCGCGCGTGCCGATCACCAGTGCCAGTGAGATCGGGCGCCTGGAACTGTCTGTGAACGAGCTGGCCGAGAATCTGTCCGAACGCGAACGCATGCGCGACGTCTTCGGCCGCCACGTCGGCAACGAGGTGGCCGAACGCGCGCTGGCCGGCGGCGTCGACCTGACCGGCGACGTGCGGGTGGTGACCGCCCTGTTCGTCGACGTGACCGGTTCGGTGGAGATGTCCACCGAACTCGCGCCGCGCGAGTTCGTCGACCAGCTCAATCGGCTCCTGGCGGTGGTCGTCTCGGCGACCGAGGACAACGGCGGCCTGGTCAACAAATTCGAGGGCGATGCGGCGCTGTGTGTCTTCGGCGCGCCGATCGCCCTGGGCGACAACGCCACTCCCGCCCTGCGCGCCGCGCGGCGCATCCGCGACGAGGTGGCCCTCGGCGGCGAATTCGATATCGGCATCGGCGTGGCGCGCGGCAGCGTCTTCGCCGGAGACGTGGGTACCGACACCCGGCTGGAATTCACCGTGATCGGCGACGCGGTCAACGAGGCCTCCCGGCTCACGACCGAGGCCAAGGAGGTCCCCCGCCGGATTCTGGCCAGCCAGGCCGTGATCGACGCGGCGACCGAATCCGAACGGTCGCGCTGGGTGCTCTACGACAAGATCCAGCTGCGGGGCCGGCGGGAGCCGACGGCGTGCTGGACCGATCGCAAACCGGTGGGGTTGGGCGCGACCGCTCCGGTCGAGGAGTGAGAGCGGCTGCGCCGGCCGGATGCCGCGCACCGCTCGTCACGCGGCCCTCTGGCGACCTCGATTCGGGCCGTCGACCACGCCGTGGACGCGGCCGTCCCGGTCGAGGAGGAGCGGGCCGCTCGGTCGGCCGGCTGCGGACCGCCGGTACTTCGCCACTGATCCCGTCGCCGACCAGCGGCTCTCGGCAGCGCGACCGCCGCCGCGTCAGGAGCCGACGAGCGCGGCGCGCACCTCTTGCGGTTCCGATACCGGTAGGTCGCACACTGTGCCGCGGCAGACGTAGGCCGCGGGGGCGCCGCCCCGAGCGGGTCGGTCCGTGAGCAGGGGGACCGAATCGGATTGCCCCGCAACGACCACAGCACCCCCGGGTGCGAAACTGCGTGCGGTGCGCAGCAATTCGGCCGTCGCAGCGGTGTCGGGCGATTGCGAGATCGCGATCTGGATCGGCCCGGCCACTGCCGCCTCGGCGACGCTGAGCCACTGCCCGCCGGAGCGTGGCGCGCGGGCCAGCACAATGGCGCCGGCGTTCAGGGTGGCATCGGCCAGCGTGCGGTAGCGGGCCGCGCGGTCCGGGGCGCTCAGCGCAGAGGCGGTGAGCAGGGTTTCGGCGAAGGTGGAGGCCCCGGCTGGGGTTGCCCCGTCGAGTGGATCGCGCGGACGGGCGACGAGTTGCTCGGCATCGGCGGCCGTATCGAACCAACTACCGGGTTGCGCCGGGTCCTCGAAAAGGGTTGCGGCGGTATCGATCAGCTGCTGCGCGCGTTCGAGCCAGGACAGTTCGCCGGTGGCCTGGTGCAGGGCCAGCAGTCCGGTCGCCAGCCATGCGTAGTCCTCGAGCACACCGGGCGCGTTACCGGTCGCGCCGCCCAGTGAGGCGCGCATCAAACGGCCGTCGACGAGGTGACGGTCCAGCAGGTACCGCGCGCACCGCGCCGCGGCGTCGACCCATTCCGGCCGGTCGTGGGCGGCCCCGGCCTCGGCGAGGGCGGTGATCGCGATACCGTTCCAGGCGGTGACCACCTTGTCGTCGCGCTCGGGTTGCGGCCGGCCGTCGCGCACCTCGCGCAAGCGCCGGCGGATGTCGTCGAAGCGGCGGGCGTCGGCGGGGTCCTCGCCCGGACCGGCGCCGGGATCGGTGTACCGCGTGAGCACCGAAGTGCCGTGTTCGAACGTACCCTCGGGCGTCACACCGAAAATCGTTGCGGCCCAGGCTCCGTCCTCGGGACCGAGAGCTTCGGTGAGCTGCTGCGGCGTCCACACATAGGTAGCGCCTTCCACTCCGGGCGCACCCGGCTCCACGTGGGTGTCGGCGTCGAAGGCCGAGGCGAACCCGCCCTCGGCGGTCAGCAGATCGGTGAGCAGGAAGCCCGCGGTTTCCTCGGTGATCCGTTGCGGCAGTGAGTCACCCGCACCGGGAGCGCCGCTCGCCTCCAGCCGCGCCAGATGCGCGTAGGCACGCAGCAGCTGCGCGTTGTCGTAGAGCATCTTCTCGAAATGCGGTACCACCCAGGCGGCATCGACCGAGTAGCGGGCGAAGCCGCCCCGCAGCTGATCATAGATACCCCCGCGGGCCATAGCGGCGCAGGTCAGCGAAACCGCTTGTCGCGCAGCATCTTCCCCGGCGCGCTCGTAATGACGCAGCAGACCCTCCAGCAACGCCGAGGGCGGGAACTTCGGCGCCCCGCCGAATCCGGCGTAGCGCTCGTCGACATCGCGCAGCACCGTGGCGACCGCGTGCGCGAGCAATTCGGGCGTGACGGTCAACTCGCTCGCGGGCAGCCCGGCGCCCTGGTCCCGCAACGCCTGCGCCACCTGACCGGCGGCCTGGTCGACCTCATCGCGGCGAGTGGTCCAGGTATCGGTGACCGCGGTCAGCAGTTGGGTGAACGACGGCATACCGCCGCGCGGCGACTTCGGATAGTAGGTTCCGCAGTAGAACGGCTCCCCCGCCGGCGTGAGGAAACACGTCATCGGCCAGCCGCCCTGCCCGGTCATCGCGACGGTCGCGGACATGTACACCGCGTCGATATCAGGCCGTTCCTCGCGATCGACCTTCACACAGACGAAGTTCGCGTTCATCAGCTCGGCGGTGGCCGGATCGGCGAACGATTCGTGCGCCATCACATGACACCAGTGACACGAGGCGTAGCCGACCGAGAGCAGGATCGGCACGTCCCGCGCTCGCGCCTCCTCGAGCGCCTCGGCCCCCCATTCCCGCCAGTCGACCGGGTTGTCCGCGTGCTGGCGCAGGTAGGGAGAAGTGGCGCTACCTAACCGGTTCATACATTCACCCTACGGCCCTTCCGTCCAAGATCCGGACGATGGGCTCGGTCAGGAGCAACGCACCGTCGTGCGGGACGGAATGATCACTCCATCAGCTCGAATGTAAGGTGAACTCGACAGTGAATTGCACATTGCCGGGAGCGGTGGTGTGGCCATTGGCGGCGGTGAACTTATTCCATACGCCGTCGCACGGATACAGCTCGACATTCGTAGTCCCCCTGAGGAATATTCTCGATCTCGACATCGACCTCATCGCCCTCCCGCAGCGCAAGAACGTCTTCCTGGTCCACAGTTGACAAGTGGAACCACGCGAGCGAGCCGTCCGGTCGAGTCAGCACTCCGGTGCCGTTACGAACGTTCCAGCGGTAGACCGTGGCACGTTCCACAAGCTGCCCCCTTCGTCGCACCGTACGAGTGATCCCGATCATCGCTCGTCACAACACTGCCGTGCATTCGAATCGCGCAGCACCCTGGCCTGCTCACTTACCGCGCACCACAAGGCGTGGTACTCGGACAGGATCGAATGAACCCGAGCCAACGACAGCCCATCCGGGAATGCGACGCCACGCGGCTCACACCATAGGGCGTTCACCCGGTCGAACCGCGCCATGTCGAGACGGTTGCTGTCGCTATCCACGAAACCGAAGACAGTGACCTGCCCGTCCGTCAATGCCCAGTCCGCGCACTGCCGACCGAGATTGGTTGTGCTCAATTCGACCGCCACCGGGTCTCCTCCCATGACTTCAGTCTGGTTAGGCGCCTGTGAATTTCAGCTTCAGCTGCCGTACACGTCTCGTCGTCGCGCCCGAGATGGTCCGCTACGAGGAATTTCGCGGCCGTACCTCGCACCACCGGCGTCCCCTGGCCGCAATCGGGGCAAGCGATCCGTAACATCCGATCCAAGTCCGCCGTAGGTTCGACCCAGATAATCCGGCTGCCGCGCACCCTGTTCCTTCTCTCGCTCAACGCGATTCAAAATTCCCTGCACCGAGTTGTCCCGCCCAATGTCTTTGGCGACCCGCTCGGGCCAGACCACCGCGAGCACGATCACGGCGAGCGGAATACCAACTGCCGCAACGAATCCCCACCACTCAGCCGTCATGGCCGCGTGCTGTCCGGGACAAGACGCTTCGCTTCGATCAGACGCTGCTTCGCCTGCTGCTTGACCGGGCAGACACACAGCGCACAGTCGATATGCACCTGCATCACGACATGGGCGAAACCAGTTGTCATCACCGGCACGCGATCGTGATTCATCACCCCGTACATTGCTGATTCCTCCATTTCGGTGGGTAGCAAAAATGGAAACCCACTGGCTGGCTTGCCAACTCACGTAAGAGAGTGGTTCTCTTCGGCTGCGCGATAAGCACACCACCGGGATCCGCGCGACGTACCCTGAACTGGGTCACCCACTTCCAAGTCACCAGAAGGTGCAGAGCGTTTCCCAGTCAGGTGCAAGACATCACCCGAACCCCTATGCCCCATCACCCAGTACGGGCGGCGGGCAGGAAGAGAGACGATCGTGGACAGCGGATCGACACTGCCGAGGCGGCAGCTCGGCAAGTACTTGCGCGATGCCCGTTCGGCCCTGAGCATGTCGCAGGAGTCGGCGGCACGGTTGGCAGATATCAGTTCTTCGGTGCTGCAACGTCTCGAGAAGGGAGAGCCGACCCGCCTGAAGGTTCGAGACCTCGAAGCGTTGTGCGAGGTCCTGGAGATGCCGGCGGACACCACCGCCGCAATGGTCGGCTTACTACGTCAAGCGGCCGAAAAGAGTTGGTGGTACGTGTACGGCGATCTCATCCCGGCCAACTTCGATGTGTACGTCGGATTCGAAGTCGCAGCGCGCAAGCTCACGATTTACCAGCCGGCACTAGTCCCTGGGCTACTTCAGACATCCGACTACACGCGCGCCCTCGTTTTGGCTGCCAACCCATCCGCGAGCGACGACGAACACACTCGACGCCTGGAACTTCGGATGAAACGCCAAGCCATTGTCACGAGGAAGCGCCAAGCTGTCAGCCTTGACGTTGTCCTGCACGAATCTGCCCTGAGAAGCAGCGTCGGCGGTCCGACCGTTATGGCAGCACAGCTTCGCCATCTTGCCGAGATCGGCAAGCTTCCCAACGTCTCGATCCGAGTGCTCCCCTTTTCATCTGGTACGCCGGTCGGTGATCCAGTCGGTCAGTTCGCAATTCTGGAGTTCGGAGAGGACGCAAAAGGCGACCCTGTGTGGCCCCCGTTGGTCTATCTGGAGATGTTCGTCGGCTCCATGTACCTCGAAAAACCAGATGACGTCGAACGGTACGATCAAGTGCACCAGGTTCTCCGGCAGGCATCGTTGGATGAAACAGCGAGTAGGAGCCTGATCCGGCAGGTAGCGAAGGAGCACGTCGAGTGACCAGCGATTTATCCGGCGCGAAATGGTTCAAGAGCAGCCGCAGTGCGTCCAGAGCCGATTGTGTAGAAGTCGCCCACCTCGATGACGGCAAGGTCGGTGTCCGCGACTCCAAGAACCCAACCGGCCCCGCGCTCGTATTCTCACCGGCCGAGTGGGATGTGTTCACCGCTCACGTACACGATGGCCAGTTCGACCGTCCGTAACTCCCACGAGCGCGCTTGCGTCGCGCCGCACACACCAAGAAGGCTGCCTTAACGGGAGCCTTCTTCTTTTCCAGCGGGAGCAGACAGCCCAGGTGCGATATCTCTACGCAGAGTGGGACCACGGCCGATGGGAGTTCGCATCGGCCGTGGCGTCAGTCCTTCTCGGGCGGCAGATCAGTTCGGGTCGATCCAGCTGGGAAATCGCCGTACGACATGTTGGACGACGCCCGCATGTCCACCGGATTGCGATTGCCACCCATCGCCGTTCGGCGCCCATGCCCTGAGCTGAATCCCGACCCACCGGCCCTCGGCATCGATCAGACAATGTTCTTCTGCATTTCCGGAACAGATCGCCTCGACCAAGCCGAGCGCAGGAACCGGACGGCTGCGATCTTCAGCGATGTAATCGCACGTCATGGCGAAGCACCATCCGGTCTCCACGCGCGCCGCCTCGTCATCGAAACGGGTAACCCTGATATGGCGGGAATCATTGCCCTGCTCGGCTTTACGCGAACTGAGCAGCACCACGTCCTCGTAGAGGAACGTCTCGGCATCGTACTTCACCGCGAGATCGCACAACCCGATGACGAGTTCATCCCAACTGCCGTGCACACTCACTGTCGCATTCCTCACTCAGCCACAGGGGCTGGAAACCGCCCGAGTATTTGCCACGCCGTAGACCGGGGGAGCCTTCCGCCATAAACCCGCCGCGCCACATTATCGCTGCGTCACCGTCTCTCCGCCCAGTCTCTTCCGGGCGGCGTCGATTTCGGGTGAAAGCTGCCGATGTAGTTCGGGCGCATGGGTTTCCACAACAGACCAGACGACGTCGTCGTCGACGAGCCAGTAGTTGTGCGCAATTCGGTTGCGCATGCCCTTGATCAGTCGCAGCGGGATCTCCGGAGGGGCGGACAGCCAGTCGTCACCCAGCCGCTCGAGGTCTGCGGCCAACCTGATCACACCGAACTGACACGCCCGGGCCACCGCGATATCGGAGTCGTAAACCTCTCGGCCGCGGGCGCACAGATCGGCCATTTCGGTGAGCGTCGCTGCGAGAAACAGTAGTCGCTCGTCCACACGCGACCTGGTCATGCGGCGAAAGCCAGTGGGAGACGGTCACGTTCGAGTCCCTGGCGTAGCAGACCGTTACGATCCAGTTCGGTGGTTGCCACCACGTCGACCGGGCACCCGAGAACGTCGGCGATGTCCTCATCCAGGCCGAAGATATCGACGACCGAGCTGCCGGGCGTGAGTTCCACCAACAGATCGAGATCGGATCCGGGACGGTCTTCTCCGCGTGCAACGGAGCCGAACACCCATGCACGGGCCACGGGATACCTGGTCAGGACTCGGGCGAATTCGGCCCGGTAGCGGTCCAAAAGTTCGCTGGGGCGCACGGTATTCACCAGACCGGCATCGAGCCGGAATCCGGCAGCGGCGAGAATTTTTTCGAGCATTGCCACGGACGGCTGCCTGTGACCGGATTCGATGTTCGCAACACTGGACTGGGCGACCCCCGCACGCTGGGCAAGCTCACGCTGAGACAGGCCGCGACGCCTTCGTGCGTCGAGGACCAGTTTCGCCGCCGTGCTGTGCGAGGCTGCCACACGAGAATGATAGCGTATCCGCTATCAGGCAGGGAGTGCGCTGTAAGTCGAGGATCATGCTCGTGGGCGCTACTCGGGCGGGGGCAGCAGCGGCCCCAGGGGGCCGAGGTCGATGTTGAGGTCTTCCGGGGTGAGGCCGAAGTGGTCGCGCAATTCCTCCATGCGTTGTTCGAGCAGCATCAGTGTGGTTCCGATGCGTTCGACCTGGGTGTCGGTGAGGTCACCGGCGTCGACGCGGCGCAGCGCCTGGCGCTCCATGAGCTGGCGCAGCAACTCCACCAAGGTGAGCACGAGGGTGACCAGTCCGCGCTCGACGGATTCCGGGTCGGTGTCGATACGCGGTGGGATACCGCCGAATTCAGTCATCGGCGTGCTTGTCGGGCGACGCGGGCGAAGCCGGCGGAAACAGGGTGCTGATCGAGGAGATGAGGGCGCGCAGCGAGATCTGCACCAGATCCACATCGGCGATGGCGAGTCTGATGTCGCCGGTGATGATCACACCGCCGGCCAGCACCCGGTCCAGCAGGTCCACCAGCGCGATACGCCGCTCGCTGTCGACGGTGCGGTCGGGCGGTGACGTGCCGGCGCGCGTCATGTCGGCCCGGGTCATGTCGGCTCGCGTTGCACGCCCGCGAACGAATACGGCGGCCACGGACCGGTGAGCTCTAATCTGATGCCGGGGAATTCGGCGCCGAGCGCGGTGACGGTGGCCGTGAAGTCCTCGGTCCGGTCGTCGTCGACGAGGTAGGTGCCGTTGAGCACCATCCAGTCGCGCCGGCCGCTCACCGCCGGATCGGTCAGCGGCTGACATCGTCCGGCCGCGGCCCGGCGCAGCAACCGCGCGTGCACCTGCGCCGCCCGCTCGGCCGCATCGCGTTCGACGGTTTCCTGCGCGGACAATTGCGCACGCCGCCGGGCCAGATACGCCGCGCCCGGCGTCATCGTCCCGGCTTCGGCCTTGGCCTCGGCGACAGCGGCGGTGAGGGCGGCGCGGTCGCCGTACGCGCGCACTCCCCACTCGGTGCGCCCGCTCACCAAGTCCAGCGCCGCGGCGAAATCCGCTCGCCGTTCGTCGAGCAACTTCCGCACCCGGTCGTCGTCGCGGAAGACGGTGGCCAGTCGCAACGGAACGGCCGGACCTCGGCGGACCACCGCCGAGACCACCGCGTCGTGGGCCCGTGCGGTCGCCTCCAGCCAGTCCAGATCCTCGAAGTTCCGGCGCAGCGGCTCCTCGCCGAACACGTCCAGCGGCACCGAACCGACGAAGGCGGTGAGATTGCCGGACACGATCGTCCGCACCGGTTCCCCGGCGACTCCGGTGGGCGCGGCGGTCTCCGCCTCCTCGTCGCTGTGGGGCGCAACCGCGTACAGCCAGACCAGGCAACGACCTGTCACGATCGCTCTTTCCTCGACTCGCGCCCACGCTCGATGGGTTGCCGGCGTTCGTTCGCCGCCTCCAATCGGGCGATCCGCTCGCGCAGTTCCCGGTTCTCGATTTCCAGGTCGCTGTCCTGCTTTTCGAGCCTATTGGCCTTGCTGCTGAGCCAAGGATCGGTCTCCCACCAGTCGATGCCCACCGCCTTGGCCGTCTCCAGGGACGCGACCACCAACCGCAACTTGATGGTGAGCAGTTCGATGTCGAGGAGATTCACCTGGATATCGCCCGCGATCACCAAGCCCTTGTCGAGGACTCGTTCCAGGATGTCGGCGAGATTGGTGGAGTGCCCGCCCCCACCCCCGTAGGGCTGCGGCGCGTACGACTCGCCTCCGACCACCGTCATTGCTGTCCCCTCGTGCCGATATCGGTGCTACCGCGGATGTAGCGCTTGGTTCGGCGATAGGCCAGCAGGTTCTCGTCGAAATCGATCTCGACCTGATAGAGCGCCATGATGTCCGCCGAGGAGGGGATGCGGCGATCCTCGAGCACCTCGATCTCCACGAGCCAGCCGTCGTCGGTCGGCTCCACGCTCGTGACGCCCTGGAGGGCGTTCGACGTCAGTTCCCCGAGGCATTCGACCGCCACCCCGGCGGCCTGCGCCGCGGTCAGGGGCGGTTGTTCGTCCGATGTCTGGGCATCGTCGGGGATGGTGTCGCGGGCCACGGGAGTCACTTCTTCCGGTCGGTCGAACCTACTTCGGACCGGTCATCCGATTCAGGATCTCTTGTTGCGCTTGCTCGGCCTCCTCCGCGGATATCTCGCCGGCGGCCGCGGCACGGTCGATGTCCTCGAGCTCGCGCCGCAACCGCACCGGATCGTGCATTTGCTGTTCGACCTGTTCCTGGATCAATTCACTCAGCCAGATCACGCCACGAACCGGCGCGGCGGGGAGCAGGAGGATCGATGAGATCAGACCCATGCCTCACCCCTCCGGTGCTCGCTTCGTCACGAAGTCGTAGGCCGCCATCGGTCCGAGCAGACTCAACTCGACCCGGCCGTCCCATTCCGACATGAGCCGGCGCAGCAACTCCTCCAGTTCGTCCTGCCGGGCCGTTTCGACCAGCGCCGCGAGGTGAACGGCATCCTCTTCGTGGGTGGGGTCGCGCAGATTGACCATCGCGTCGAGTTTCTCGAGTTCGGAAGCCACTGTGCGGGTGTCCTCGGCTCGCTTGGTCTCGATGGCCTGATTGATCATCTCGCCCAGCATGATTCGCTCGTTGCGGGTCGCATCCTCCGACTTCCCACGGATCTCGTCTCGGAGACGGGCGGCGTCGGAATTCTCGTCGAGCAGTTCGCGCAGGATCGCATCCTCGACGTAACGCCCTCTGATGACGAACTGCACCCGCCCCTCGAGTTCCACCAGTGCCGCGTGGAATTCGTCTTCGTTCGCCTCGAGCAGTTCATTTTCCACCGCATCGGTGTCGGTCATGACCGCGCCGAACCGCAACGGCAACACGGGGGCCACCGCCGCAGACCCGTCGAGAAGTTTCTCGTGGGCGGTGAGGTCCTGGGGTGTGCCCAGGGGCCGATCGGAGGCGAGCGGACTGACCAGCGCGGCGATATCGCCGTGCCGCACGACCGTCACTTCACCCGGCGGATCGCCGACTCCGGTGGCGTGGGGCTGCGGCTCCACGTCGGCGGGCACAATGCCGTAGACGTATACGGCGGTTGCCTCGGCAGCCATCACCGCTCCTCTCGCTTGGAGGGCCGGTGCACCGTCTGCCGTTTGTCCTGCACATCGCCGAGGAAGTCCGCGACCTTCTTGCCGGCCGCGTCGAGTGCGCCCTTCGTCTTGTGTTCGGCCGCGCCCTCGGTGACCTCGCCGACGATGTCGGTGATGCCCTTCGGCTCACTGGTCGAGATCTCGAGCCGGTTCACCGCTTCGGCGAACCGCAGATATGTGTCGACACTGGCGACCACGACGCGCGCGTCGATGGTCACCAATTCGATGCCCACCAGCGACACCCGGGCGAACGCGTCGATCACCAACCCTTTGTCGAGGATTGTGTCGATTACATCGGCCAGGCTGGACGAGTTCGGCCGGGCCATGGTGCCGGCTCCACCTCCGCCCCCGCCTCCCGCGGGTTCGATCGTCATCTTCTTGCTCCTCCGCTCACACGTGGCCGGCGAGTGACCGAGCTCTTGCGGGCGGCCGTGCGGCGGCGAGGTGGCTCCGGTTCGTCCTCCTCGTCCCGATCGCTGCGCTCCCGGTCCTGCTCGTCGTCCTCGTCTTCCTCGTCTTCTTCTGCCTCATCCGGTTCTTCGTCGTCGAACGCTTCCTCGTCGGCGTTGTCCTCGTCCTGCTCTTCCTCGTCGTGGTCTTCCTCGTCGTGCTCTTCCTCGGCGGCGTGCTCTTCCTCTTCGCGCTGTCGCGCCGTCTCGTCGTCTTCCACGACCTCGCCGTCGCGGATCTCGCCGTGCCAGCCGACGATGTCGTCGCTGTGCAGGACCGCATCGGTCATGACATGGCGCTGAAAGTGCTTGAGCTCCAACCGGCATCGGCGACCGGCGGCACGCCACATATTGGCGGTCTTCTCGAACACCCCCTGCGGGTGATACTCGAGCACCACCAGAATCCGCGTGAGGTTCGGGGTGAGCTCGTAGAAGCCGACGGCGCCGTCGATATAGCCCTTGGCGCCCTTGGAACGCCACACGATCCGCTCGAACGGAATCTGTTCGATGATCGTGGACTCCCAGGTTCGCCTCGACCAGAACACCTTGCCGGTCCAGCTGAGTTTCTCGTCGGACACCTGCTCGACCTGCTCGAGCTTCTTGGTGAATTTCGGGAAGTCGGCGAATTGCGTCCACTGGTCGTAGGCCAGATCGATCGGCACGCCGACATCGATCTCCTCGACGATATTGGTCAGCTTGAGCTTCTTCCCTCCGCCGCCTTTGCCACCACCGCCGGTCAGCGAATTCTTGAGCGATTCGAACTTCTCCCCGGCCGAGTGCTTGAGTTTGCTCATACCTCCGCTCATGACGGCCTGCAGCGGTGAGCCGCCGCCGGCCAGCTTGTCGACGCCGGTCACCGCCGCGATCAGATTTCCTTCGCCACCCGCATAGTCGTTCAACCGGCCGGCGGTTTTGGAGACCCGAGCCGACAGCCCTTCCACCGCGCGTTCGGCCAGCGTCCCCGCGAGGTTCTGCACCGACTGCTGGAGCGGGCCGGCCGGCTGAGCCGTTTTCGCCATCGCGCTCACCTCCTCGTGCGGCGCACGGGCGGTTCGTCGGAATCGGAGCCGCTACGGCGTCGGCTGACCGAAACAGGTTTGCGGTCCGCGGATTTGCGAGACGAGGTCCGAGCGGTCGTCTTCCTCGCGCGCGAGGCTGCGGGTTTGCGTGCCCGTGGGGCGGCCGGCTTGCGCTCTTCTTCCTCCGCGCCGGAATCCACGTCCTCGCGATCGTCGTCGGAGGGCGCCGCGTCCCGGACGTTCTCCTGTTCGTCCTCGTCGTCCGACTCCGCGTCCGATGCTCGGTCGCGGTCCTTGCCCGACAGCAGGGAGTCGCCTGTCAGCAGCGACGAGCCATGCTGCAGCCGGGTGTTGAGCGAGTCGAGCTGGTTGCTCGCGGCGGTCACCGCGGCGGATCGGGCCGCGCCCAGCAATTCGTCGCGAACGGTGTCTGTGAGCTGCGTCAGGTCCGCCGACGATTTGAGCAGCGACGTCCCCCGTTCGAGCAACTCACCGGGAATGTCCGACGACCGTTTGGCCATCATCGCCCCCGCCACCCCCAACGCGAAGCGCATCTTCCGCGTGCGCCCCAGCAAATAACCTATGCCCACCCCTACCGCGATACTTGTGCCACCTTTCATGGCCTTCTCCTCGTATGCTCGACACGCCTGCACGGCCGCACTGCCGCGGGATGGGTCGAGCGATGAGACCCCGATGTTTGGAGTAAGCCACATCACAGAATGGCCTTATATCAGCGTATACCCAGCTATCCCCGCTGTCGGCTATTAGCCGGAGGGACTTCCGGCATATGGATCAACGCAGTCGCCGGGTGCGCCGGCGCGGGCGCAGCACTCGCACCGCCCGCCGCCAGCCGCGCGGTGTGGCGACGAATCGCACCGGCCCGTCGAATCGGTCCGTCGGGTCGAACTCGGAGGCAGCGGTGCCGGCCCGGCGGGCGACCTCGTAGCGAGCCAGCCCCTCCCGGAACGCGACCGGGTCACCGCCGACATCGGGGTGCTGGGTGCGCACGAACCGGCGGTAGGCCGCGCGGTCGGCCGCCGACCATCCGGCGCGCGCCGTCGGCGTCCGCGCCTCCCGGATCGGTTCGGGATCTCTGCTCGCCATCCCCTCCAGTATCACCACATCCATCGCGCCGAAACCGTGACCGTACGCACTGTCCGAAATGGGTACTCCCCGGCCATGAACGACAGCGCGCAGATTCGACCGGTACCGATGCGGCGGCGGCCCTGGTTCGCGGATCTGGAAGAAGCCGAACGACGTGGCGCCCACGGCAATGCCGGGCTCGGCTACTTCGACTGCGATTGCGAGATCTGCCACCGGCGGTTCCGGCCCGCAGCGGTCTGAGACCCTCGGCCGGTCGCGGGTTCGGGTAAGTAGCTCGCGCCGTTGAACTTTCGCCGTCCGCGGAAAACCGGGATGCGCGCGTGCGGACCGCGCCGATACGAACGGTTCCTGCTCGCGATGTCGAATACGTTGGGCGAGAACAGCTTCTACGAATTCGCGACGTTCGCCTGGCCACACCCGTACGCGAGTCGTCTTGCTCGATCCGGAGTGGACGGCACGATCTCTGCGCCTGCTCCAGGCCCGACGCTCGAGGCGTCGACCGTTCGAGGGCGGACTGGCCGTTCTGAGCGGAATCCCGGCCGGGGCACCACCGGCCGGGCCGGGATCCGGGCGGTTCAGGCGCCGATACCCGCGGCCAGCACCGGCCAGGAATCGTGAAGATCGGCCTCGAACAGTCCCCAGGTGTGGGAACCCTCGGGCCGGTCCACGTACACCGCCGGAACGCCGAGTTGTCCGAGCCGACCGGCGAAGGCTCCGGTGCACGCACTCGCGACGGCCTCCACCGGCGGGAACGGCAATCCCCGGTCGATACCGCCCGGGATGCCGGACGCCGCCGACAGATAGATGGCCTTCCCAGCCAGCGCACCGGCCCGCGCGAACGCGTCGTGCGCGGGCCACGCCGCGGTGCCCGGCAGGCCCCACATATTGCCCGGATTACCGCCGCCCCGCACGACCTGCGCACTCACCATCGCGATCCCGGCCGGATCGTTCGACCACGGACACCCGCTGTAGGAGGCCACCGCGCCGAAGCGCTCCGGCGCCTGGATCGCGAGGTCCACCGCCGACGCCGCGCTCATCGACACCCCGGCGATCGCATTGCGGCCGGTGGTACCCAGCTGCGCGTCGACGACATCGGGCAGTTCCCGGGTGAGGTAGCTCTGCCAGCGATTGCGTCCCATCAGCGGATCGTCGGCGATCCAGTCGGTGTACATACTGTTGGGCCCGCCGACCGGCATCACCACATTGACATGCTTGTCGGCGAAGAACGCCCGCACATCGGTGTCGTCCCACCAGGAGATGTTGTCGACACCGCCGCCGATGCCGGTGAGCAGATAGAGCGTGGGCGCCGGTCCGCCGCCGGCCGCGCGGATCACCCGATTGGTGATCACCCGGTCCATCGACGGCGAATACACATCCATCTCGACCGCCGCCGGGCCCAGCGGATGTTCGTCCACCACATGCGCCGCCGGCGCCGCCGCGGCCGAACCCGCCGCGAAAACACCCCCGGCGACGACCGCGCACACCATTACGAGAACTCGCGTGATTACCGTCACGACAAGGGACTACCCCATCATGATCATCACAATGCGGACGAACCCGTGACCGGCCGTGGACGGCCGGTCACGGGCATGGACTCAGTCGAGACGCGCCTCGATCGCCTCGATGATGCGCGGCCGCAGCTCCCGGGCGCTGATCACCGCGTCCACCGAGCCGACCTCGACGGCACGGTGGATGTTGTGCACCCGGTCGAACTCGGCGGCGACCTCACCCAGCTTCTCGGCGCGCACCTGCGAGCGGACCTCGTCGAGTTCGGCCGACAGCTCCGCACGCTCGGTACCGGACGCGTTCGCGACCCGCGACTCCAGGTCGCGCACCCGCGAATCCGAGGCGGTGCGGGTGTTGACGTCCCCGGCGAACACCACGGCCGCGGCCGGGGCGCCACCGAGCACCGAGGCGAACGAACCCTCGAGCGCGAGCACGGTCATATTCGGGTTCAGCGCCTTCGAGAACACCACGAACGCACCGCCGTGGTACCGCGAGATCACGCAGAACACGATGGGCCCGCGGAAGTTCACGATCGCGCGGCCGATTTCGGCACCGTATTCGAGCTGCAACTTGCGCATCGACTCCGGCGAGCCGTCGAAACCGGACAGATTCGCCAGCACCACCAGCGGACGGTTGCCACTGGCCGCGTTGATCGCGCGAGCCGCCTTCTTCGACGACCGCGGGAACAGCGTGCCCGCGGTGTAGGTGTCGGGTCCGTCGGTGGACGGGAAGCCGCGCCGCGGCACACCCCGCGATTCGATGCCCAGCAGGCAAACCGGAATACCACCCAGATGCGCGTCCTGGACGACGGCGGTCTCTGCGTCGGCCATCCCCGCCCAGCGCTCCAGCACGGCGTGGTCCTGATCGGCCAGCGCCCGCATCACGGTGCGAATATCGAAGGGCTTCTTGCGATCCGGGTTCGCGGTCGCGGAGAAGATCTCGCCGACGGTGGTGAAATCGCTGTCGGGCACGTTGTGCGGGAAGGTGCACACATCGCGGTCGATCGGGTCGGTGGTCTGCGCGCGGCGCGGGCCATGCTCCCCGGGGGCGATGTAGGTGTGGTCGTAGTGCGACATCAGCACATCGCGAGCGCCGGCCAGATTCGGCGCCCAATACTGCGCCTGACCGTTCGGGCCCATCACGCGGTCGTATCCGCCGATGCCGAAGTTGTCCTCGGCCGACACACCACCGGAGAAGTCCAGCGCCTGCTTACCGGTCAGCACCATCGCCGAATCCGGGGTCATCACCAGAATGCCCTTGGTGTGCATGAGCATCGTCGCCTCGGCGTTCCAGTACGGCTGCGCGCCGACGTTGATACCGGAGACCACGATGTTGATCTCGCCGCCGTCCTGGGTGAATTCGACGATGCGCTTGAGCGCCGCCGCCACCCAGTCCATGTTCTCCGTACCGGACTTCATCGAGATCCGGGCACCGGAGGACAGCGCGTACCACTCCAGCGGCACCTGCATCTGCTCGGCCAGATCCAGCGCCGCGATCACGCGTCGGCATTCCGGCTCCGACAGTGCGCCCAGCGACTTGGTCGGATCGCCGAGCAGCACCACGCGGGTGATGCCGTCGGGATGCCGGTCGGTCGGCGTGGTCACCACACCGGCGACCATCGCCGCGGTGTTGCGGCCCTTGGGCCGGTCGACCGGGACGAGGGCGTGCTCGGCGTCGAGGTCGTATTCGGCGAAAGTGCCGAGCAGACCGGTCAATTCGTACGGGTAGACGGTGCCGCGACTGGCCGCCCGCAGCACCTTCTGGCGGTACTCGTCGAGCGGTTCGACCGGATCGTCGGTGCGCTCGCCGACGGACACCTCGGTGCCGCCGGTGGCATCGAAGTGGATACGCACGACGATCTTGACCAGCTCACCGGTCTTCGCGTCGGGCTGGCGGGCGATGATCAGGACCTCCTCCAGCCCGGCGCCCGCGGTGGCCGGTTCGACACGGCCGACGATGGTGTCCAGTTCGGCGCGGTTCACATCCAGCGGCGGCCAGATGTAGAGGACGATCCGGTTGGTGTGCAGGCGCTTGGCCGACGGCCGCAGCGACTGTGCCCGGCGGATCGAGTCGACACAGGTCGCGACCGTGCTCTCGGCGGTCGGCAGGGACAGCAGCCGGCCCTCGTGATCGCGCAGCGCGGTCAGGTCGCGGACCTGCGCGAAGGCGACCAGCCGCTCGTCGGCGGGGTTCTCCTTCGCGACACCGCGGAACAGATAGACCTCCTCGTCGGAGGACGGCAGCCGGGTGAGATCGAATTTGCGCAGGCGGCGCATCTGCATCCGCTCGGCGATGTAGGGGTGCAGGCCGCGGATCAGCCGCTCCTCGGCCAGACCGGTCGCCGACGGGCGGAAGGTGAAGTGGTGGTGCATCACCGCGCCGTTGCTGCCCGCGACGGTGGCCGTGATCCGATTCACCTGGTTCGGCAGCGACCGGGCGCCGAGCACTTCCTGCAGGGCGGCGGCCATCGCGTCGAAGTCCTCCGGCTGGTTCTCCCAGCCGACGTAGATGTCGGCCTCGATGGAGGCGGCGCCACCGGCCAGTTCGGTGAGCCCGCTCAGCACCGTGTCGAGCGCGTCGAAACTGACAGCCGCGGAGACCAGATTCACACCGCGGCGTTCGGCGACCACGAACGTGCAGCCGTCCACGTTCTGGGTGCGAACGTCGGTCAGGCCCTTGTTGCCGTAGTAACGCCGGGTCAGCACCTCGAGCATGACGGTGTTGTCCGGATTGCCCCGCACCAGCCGCTGGGCCAGCAACCGCACCAGCGGTTCGGTGCTGCGCACCATCTCGGCGATGCGATCGGTGCGGTCGGCGGCATCCGGATGCGCGTCCAGATGGCTCAGATGCTTGCGGACCGTGGTGTACACGCGGGCGCGGTTGCGGCGCAGCAGCGGCTGGCCGTACCAGGCGTAGACCACGCCACGGGTGATGTCGGCGATCACCGGGAAGCGCACCTGGGTGGCGGCCACCAGCCGCTCCAGCGCCAGGCCCACCGGTTCGCGCAGCACCCGATCCGGCACCGGCTCGCCCAGCCATTCGCGCAGCAGCGTGGTGACGACGGTGACCGTGTCGGACGGCCGCTGCTGGGCGAGGAAGATCCGGAAGACCGCGGCCTCGAGTTCCGGGGTGCGTTCCAGGTCGGTGACGCCGTAGTGCGCCAGCGCCTTCGACAGCTTGGCCTGGTACGACTCCGGCAGTCCGGCCCGCTCGACGTCGAGGCTCTGCAGGTAGGTGTGGAAGTACTCGCGGGCGCTGTGGAGGTGGCCGTGACCGGCGTCCTCACCCCAGAACTGGCTCAGCTCGGCGAGGTCGGTGAAGACCTCGATCAGGTCCAGCTCCTCGGCGAGCGGGCGACGGTTGTCCGCGATCGCGGCGCGGCGCGCGGCCATGTAGTCCGCCAGGACACGTCCGCCGTCGTGCGGATCGACGTCGAAACCGAGCAGCAGCCCGCGCAGATCCTCCTGGCCGCGAACCGTGCGCTCGTGCGCCAGTACCTCGGTGGGCGCGGCGGGCAGGTCCAGCTCGACCGACTCGACCGCGGCGGACTCGTCGGCCTGCTCCTCGTCGACGATCGGTTCCAGGCGCAGCAGCGGCGCACCGGCCTCGACCTGCGAGCCGACCGACACTCCGCATTCCTTGAGGCGCGCCTTGAACGGCGAGCGCAGCACGGTCTCCATCTTCATCGACTCGAGGACCAGTACGGGCGCACCCGCCTCGACCTCGTCGCCGACCTCGAGCGGCTTGGCGACGACCAGCGCGGGCGCCGGCGAGCGCACCACACCGCCCTCGTCACGGCTCACCCGATGCGTCACGCCGTCGACATCCACCACGTGGGTGGGACCGTGCGTGCCGGTGACCAGCCGGTACCGGGTGCCGTTGACCACGATCTGACCGGTGTGCCGGTCGAAGCGCTCGAGATCGACGTCCGCGGTGGCGACCTCACCGGCCGCCTCGATGCCGATCCGGAATCGGTGCGCACCGACCCGCGCGACCCGCAGGCGGTAGCTCGCGCCGCGCAGCTTCAGATCCAGCGGGCGGCCGCTCTCGTGCTGCACCTGCGGGCGGCCACCGGCGGCGGTGGACAGCAGCCGATGCCGCTCGGCCCGCTCCTCTTCCTCGTAGGCGTCGATGGCCGCGGCGGCCAGAGCGACCGCGGTGTGCCGCTGGGCCACCAACCGGCCCTCGCCGCGCACGCGATCGATCCAGCCGGTGTCGGCGCTGGCGTCGATGACCTCGGGCTGGTCGAGCAGGTCCAGGACGAAACTCTTGTTGGTCGCGCCGCCCTCGATGATCACGCGGGTCTCGCCGACCGCACGGCGCAGCCGGCCCAGGGCCTCCTCGCGATCGCGGCCGTAGGCGATGATCTTGGCGATCATGGAGTCGAAGTCGGCGGGGATGGTGTCACCTTCGCTGACACCGGTGTCGACGCGGATACCCGGTCCGGCCGGCAGATCCAGCAGGGCGATGCGGCCCGGCGCCGGAGCGAAGTCGCGGTCGGGATCCTCGGCGTTGAGGCGGGCCTCGATGGCGTGCCCGCGTTCGGCCGGCGGCTCACCCTCGAGCCGTCCGCCGGAGGCCACGTGCAACTGGGCCCGGACCAGGTCGAACCCGGTGGTGTACTCGGTGATCGGGTGCTCGACCTGCAGGCGGGTGTTGACCTCCAGGAAGGCGAACAGCTCGTCGCCGGGGTGGTAGAGGAATTCGACGGTCGCCGCACCGCGGTAACCGACCGCCACCGCGAGCCGCTCGGCCGAGGCCTTCAGTTCGGCGACCTGCTCGGGACGCAGTACCGGCGAGGCGGACTCCTCGATGACCTTCTGATTGCGGCGCTGCACCGAGCAGTCGCGCACGCCCAGCGCCCACGCGGTGCCCTGCCCGTCGGCGATCACCTGAACCTCGACGTGGCGAGCGCCGGTGACCAGCCGCTCCAGGAAGACGACACCGCTACCGAAGGCGCGAGCCGCTTCCTGGCTGGTGCGCTCGTAGGCATCGACGAGTTCGGCTTCGTTGGTGATGACGCGGATACCGCGACCGCCACCACCGGCGGTCGCCTTCAGCATGAGCGGATAGCCGATGTCACCGGCGGCCGCGACGGCGGCGTCCAGCGTCTCGACCGCACCGCGGCTCCAGGGCGCCACCGGCACCCCGACCTCCTCGGCGATCAGCTTCGCGCCGATCTTGTCACCGAGTTTGCGCATGGCGTCCGGGCTCGGACCGATGAACGTGATGCCGATCTGCTCGCACAGTTCCGCGAAGGCGGGATCCTCGGCGACGAAACCCCAGCCGACCCAGGCGGCGTCGGCCTTCGTCGTCACCAGCGCCTTTTCCAGCGCCTTCAGATCCAGGTAGGGGCGGGCGGAGGCCGGACCGAGGTCGTAGGCGATATCGGCCTCGCGCACGAACGTCGCGTTCCGGTCGACATCGGTGTACAGAGCGACGGTTTCGATCTGTCGCGCGGTCGCCGCGGCCAAATCTCGGACGGCGTGGATGAGGCGCATTGCGGCCTCACCCCGGTTCACGATGGCGATGCGGCTGAACACTCGCCGACTCCTTTCCACAGCGTAGGCCCGGTGCATGGGCGGAATTCGAGGTATCGCGGCTCCGCGTAGTGTGCACCTTTTATTGCACGAGTGTGTACGCCGTGCAGGGTTACCCGCACGTATCGTGTGGGATCCCATAGGAGTCGTCCGGCCGATTCCCGCCGACGCGCGGTAACGAGACATGGGCGACAGACCGCCGGATCCTATGACCCGAACAACATCGAAGCAGATCAGAGCATCAATCGAAGGCGCGGCCCGACGCCGTCACCGCTCCCGGATTGCGATTGGGCGGCGAATCGGCGACGGCGCGGCGAATCAGCGGATTCAGGAAGCCTTACCGGAGGCCGGCGGCGGGGTGGACGGTCCCGAATCGCCGCGGCCGGATCCGTTGGCCGCGCCGCCGCGCGACTGGTGCGGCGCATCGCCGTCGGCCGCATCGCCACCTTCTCCGGCGACACCGTGTTCGGTGCCCTCGTCGGCCTCCTGGTCCGGTTCCGGATGTTCGCGGGAGAAGTCGGCGGGCAGCCGCTTGATGTGCTTGTTCATCGAGCGGATCAACAGCACCGTGCCGGCCAGCAGCACGAGGATGATCACCAGCCCCAGCGGCGAGGCCTTGCCGAATTCCGGACCGGTCGGGTTCGTGGTGGTGTTCTGGGCCAGCAGCGCAGTCTGCGCGAACAACGTCGACATCATCGAACCGTGCCTTCGACAGCCCGGTCGGCGACCATCTCGTCGGCGTCCGCATCTCGGCCGTCCACATCGGCGGCGTCCCGGATGCCGGCGAACAGGTCGGTCTCCGGGATCGCGGTGCGCACCCGGGTCCTGGCCAGTTCGAATTCCTCCGTCGGCCACAACCGCTGCTGCATCTCCAGCGGGATGGCGAAGAACATGCCGTTGGGGTCGATCTGCGTGGCGTGGGCGCGCAGGGCCTCGTCACGCTGCGGGAAGTATTTGCCGCAGTCGATCTGGGTGGTGACCCGCGACATCACATCGCCGTGTTCCTGAGCGGCCTTGCGGATGCGTTCCATCCAGTCGCGCATCGGGAACGGCTCGTCGATCCGGTCGTACTCGTCGGCGAAGGTTTCGAGGCGCTGCAGGCTGAAACCGTGGTTGTAGTAGAGCTTCAGCGGCGTCCACGGCTCGCCCGCGTCGGGGAAGCGCTCGGGGTCTCCGGCCGCCTCGAAGGCCGCCATCGACACCTTGTGGCACATGATGTGGTCCGGATGCGGATAGCCACCGTTCTCGTCGTAGGTGGTCATCACATGGGGCCTGAACTCGCGTACCACCCGCACCAGGGCCTCGGTGGCCTCCTCGAGCGGCACCAGCGCGAAGCTGCCCTCGGGCACCGGCGGCAGCGGATCCCCTTCGGGCAGACCGGAATCCACGAATCCGAGCCAGCGGTGCCGCACGCCCAGCGCCTTCGCCGCGGCCGCCATCTCCTCGCGGCGGACGTCATCGATGCGGTCGAGAATGCCCGGCACATCCATCGCCGGGTTGAGGATGGAGCCGCGCTCACCTCCGGTCAGGCTCACGACCAGCACGTCGCCACCCTCCGCGGCGTATTTCGCGGTGGTGGCGGCGCCCTTGCTCGACTCGTCGTCGGGGTGGGCGTGGACCGCCATGAGGCGCAGCGGCCGATCGAAGCTGCCGCTCACTTCTCGTTCACCTCGTTGCTCACCGTTTCACCTCATAGCCGTCCGCCGTGCCCGAGCGGCACGCGGGTGTCCGAACTGCATTCCCTATAGTTCCATCCGACGGTCTTTTGTTCCGACCTACCCCCTGATCGACCACGGGAGCAACCACACCATGAGCGAGGCGGCACCGCAGTCCGACCGGACCGATCCGGACGGGCGCACCGCCGATGCCGCCACCGGGGCGACGGGAGCGGGCAGCGATCGGGTGTCGAATCGTTACGGAACCGGTCCCGCGCGCAACCGCCGTTGGGTTCCGATCGCACTCGGCATCGTGGTGGTGATACTCGGGCTGATCGTCGCCTATGTGGGTTATCGGCAGTACGGCCCCAAGGATATCGAGCCCGACCAACTCGGCTACGACGTCGTCGACGATTCCACGCTGACCGTGCACTTCAAGCTGACCCGCAAGCACCCGGAGCAGCCGGTGGTGTGCCTGGTGCGGGGCATGGACACCGAGGGCAGTGAGATCGGCCGACGCGAGGTGCTGATCCCGGGCTCGGACAGCGGAACCGTCGAACTCACCACCACCGTGCGGACCACCGCCCGGCCCGCCAACGGCAATATCTACGGGTGCAGCGATCAGGTACCGGCCTATCTGAAGGCCGGCTGACAGCCCCACATTCAAGCCTTCTACCTGCACATATCCAATTCGTGCTAGAATGGCGCGAACACGGTTCCGAACGCTCGGAGCCGTGTTTGCTGCATTGACGGCCAGCGCTGCCGGGTCCCGGGCACACAATGCCCGCGACACCGTAGGGGTTCGAGGAACATCCCCCCGGATCGCTCTAGCCGTCGACTGTTGCTGTGCGCGGACACCTGCTCGCGCATGTGCGACAGGTATCACGGACCCCGGCACGCCGGGAACAACTACTAGGGAGTGATCGAGATGACTGAGACGCAAGTGACCTGGCTGACACCGGAGTCGCATGAGAGGCTCAAGAGCGAACTCGACGCGCTCATTGCCAACCGTCCGGTCATCGCGGCCGAGATCAACGAACGCCGCGAAGAAGGCGACCTGAAGGAGAACGGCGGCTACCACGCCGCCCGCGAGGAGCAGGGTCAGCAGGAGGCCCGGATCCGTCAGCTGCAGGAGCTGCTGAACAACGCCAAGGTCGGCGTCGCGCCGACCAAATCCGGTGTGGCGCTGCCCGGCTCGGTGGTCAAGGTCTACTACGACGGCGACGAGACCGATACCGAAACCTTCCTGATCGCGACCCGCGAAGAGGGCCTGGGCCGGTCGGACCTGGAGACCTACTCGCCGAGCTCCCCGCTCGGCGGCGCCCTGATCGACGCGAAGGTCGGCGAGACGCGCGAATACCGCCTGCCCAACGGCAACATGATGAAGGTCACCCTGGTCAGCGCGGAGCCGTACCACAGCTGACGCGGGGAAGGTGTCGTCGATGGACGCGAGCAGCAGCGGTGAGACCACCGCGGTGACGCCGCGCGCGCTCCTCGGCAGATCCGGCCGGGTCGGCAGCAGCCCGGCCGAACACCTGACATAGCTCCACCGACACGAACGGCCGCACCGATTTCGGTGCGGCCGTTCGTGCTTCCGAGCTCGTTCAGCGGGTTCGGGTCAGCCCAGCGCCCGCTCCACGTCGGCGAGCAGATCGCCGATGTCCTCGATACCGACCGACAGCCGCACGAGATCCGCGGGCACCTCCAGTTCGGAGCCCTCGGTCGAGGCATGGGTCATCGCACCGGGGTGTTCGATCAGCGATTCCACTCCACCGAGCGATTCGGCGAGCGTGAAGATCTTCGTCCGCGCGCAGAAGTCGTGCGCGGCCTGCTTACCGCCGCTCAGCCGCACCGAGATCATGCCGCCGAAACGGCGCATCTGCTTCTGCGCCACCGGGTTTCCCGGGTGTTCCGGCAGACCGGGATAGATCACCTGCGAGATGGCCGAGTGGTCGGCGAGGAATGCGGCGAGGGTCTCGGCGTTGTCGCAATGCCGATCCATCCGCAGCGCAAGGGTTTTGATGCCGCGCATGGTGAGGAAGGCGTCGGTGGGTCCGGGGACCGCGCCGGCGCCGTTCTGCAGGAAGGCGAAGGCCGCGTCGAGTTCGGCGTCGTCGGTGATCAGTGCGCCGCCGACCACATCCGAGTGTCCACCCAGATATTTGGTGGTCGAATGCAGCACGATATCGGCGCCGAGCAGCAGCGGCTGCTGCAGGTACGGGGAGGCGAAGGTGTTGTCCACCACCAGTTTCGCGCCGCCACCGTGCGCGACATCGGCCAACGCCGCGATATCGCCGACGTTGAGCAGCGGGTTGGTCGGCGTCTCCAGCCACACCAGTTTGGTGTTGGGACGCAAGGCGTGTGCGACCGCGTCCGGGTCCGACACCGGGGCTACCGAGTATTCGATACCCCACTGCGTGAACACCTTGTCGATGAGCCGGAACGTCCCGCCGTAGGCGTCGTTCGGAATCACCAGGTGATCACCCGGGCGCAGCGTCGCCCGCAGCACACAGTCGGTGGCCGCCATCCCCGAGGAGAATGCCCGCCCGTAACTCCCGGATTCCAGCGCGGCCAGATTCGCTTCCAGCGCGGCGCGGGTCGGGTTACCGGTGCGGGCGTACTCGTAGCCGCCACGCAGTCCGCCCACGCCGTCCTGGGCGAAGGTCGAACTGGCGTAGATCGGCACATTCACCGCACCGGTCTGCGGGTCGGGATCGAACCCGGCGTGCACGGCTCGTGTGGAGAACCCCAGCTGATCGTCGGTCATGGCGACCAGCCTAGATCCGTGCCGTCGCGGCACTCGAGCCGGGAACCCCCGGCCGTGGATCGATGTGAGCGGGGTCATGCCCACCCGGCACGAACATCTCCGGCTCAGTACGCGGAGTTGACGTTGTCCATGGAGCCGTAGCGGTGCGCTGCGTAGTTGCAGGCGGCCACGATGTTGGCGACCGGATCCCAGATGTCCCAGGAGGTGCCCTCGACGTGGTACGCCGCGAAGGTCGGGTCGATGACCTGCAGCAGGCCCTTGGACGGGATGCCGTTCATGGCATTGATGTCGTACAGGTTGATGGCCTGGGTGTTACCCGAGGACTCCCGCATGATGTTGCGGTAGATGCCGTCGTAGCTGCCCGGGATGCCGTGCGCGGCCATGATGTCGAGCGCGTTGTGGATCCAGCCGTCCAGGTTGTCCGGGTAGACCGGCGCCGGCGGGGGCGGCGGGGGGAGCACCGGCGCGGGCGCGGGAGCGGGAGCCGGCATCGGGGCCGGGATGGCGGCGGCAGGGGCGGCCGGCGCCGGGGTGGCCGCGGCGATGGGCTCGGCGGCAGCGGTGGGCTGGGTCTTCTCGGCGGCGGCGATCAACGTGGACGCCAGCGCGACCGGCTTCACATCGTCGGTCTTGTGGCCACCGGCGGAGGTGATGGCGGCGAAGGCGGCAAGGGCCAGGGTGGCTGATCCGGCGGTACGCGCGACCGCCTTGGCTCTACTGCTCGTCGTGGTCTTCGACATTCGATGTTCTTCCCTACTGTGTGTCGGCCTCGGTGGCCTGCGGCAGGCAGCACTGGACCAGGGCGGGCCCCTGTGGGACTCACCTCGCGTACTGCATGCTTTTTTCGGATGACGATCCGGCTACTGACTCAGACTCGCGTCTGACAACCAACGAGGTCACAGGATGGTTGCGGTAGGTGAACGTAAACTTAACTGAAAATGAACAAGCGGTGCGGCTACTCGCATTTCGCATCGATTGCCACTCGCTATATAGCGCTGACCTGGGGATCTCCCTCTCCGGAGACAGTGCTGCGCATCACAGAAAAATAACGCGTGTCGCTGCAAATGAGGGCGTTTTGTCCGCTTTTTCGCCCGTTCGGCAACTGTTCGGTAACGATCGATAACGCTCGGTAACCCCCGCCGAGATGTGCTCGATAGAGAAGGTTTGCGGACTGCCCGGATTCGGCCGGGAAGGCCTGCCGGCACGCCGCGAGCGGCGACACGGTGAACGTCCGGCAGATCGGCCACAGGAACCCGGAAACGCGATCACCCGGCCGCATGTGCGCGGCCGGGTGATCGAAGGGGCGAGATGTGCTGTTGTGCGCCGAACGGGCTCAGTGCGTGGGCAAACCCGATCCGCTGAGGAATCCGAGCAGATCGTGGCGGGTGATGACGCCGATCGGCTTACCGTCCTCGACGACCATCAGCGCATCGGTCGATTCCAGCTCCTTCGTCGCCGCCGACACCGGCTCGCCGGACCCGATCAGCGGGAACGACGGGCTCATATGCTTCGACACCGGATCGGTCAGATGCGCCCGGCCCTCGAACACCGCCGACAGCAGATCGCGCTCGGTGACGCTGCCGGCCACCTCGCCGGCCATCACCGGCGGTTCGGCGCCGACCACCGGCATCTGGGAGACCCCGTACTCGCGCAGGATCTCGATGGCGTCGCGCAGGGTCTCCTGCGGGTGGGTGTGCACCAGATCCGGCAGCGCACCGGACTTGCCGCGCAGGACGTCACCGACCGTCGGCTCGGCGGTGCTGCCGTCGAGGCGGGCCTGCAGGAAGCCGTAGGAGCTCATCCAGTTGTCGTTGAAGATCTTCGACAGATAACCGCGGCCGCCGTCGGGCAGCAGCACCACGACGACCGCCTCCGGATCGCGCTCGGCCACCCGCAGCGCGGCGACCACCGCCATACCGCAGGAGCCGCCGACCAGCAGCCCCTCCTCGCGCGCGAGGCGGCGGGTCATCTCGAAGCTGTCGGCGTCGGAGACGGCGATGATCTCGTCCGGCACCGACGGGTCGTAGGCCGAGGGCCAGAAGTCCTCGCCGACACCCTCGACCAGATACGGCCGGCCGGTGCCGCCGGAATAGACCGAACCCTCCGGATCGGCGCCGACGACCTTGACCTTGCCGCCGGACACCTCCTTCAAATACCGGCCCGCGCCCGTGATGGTGCCGCCGGTGCCCACACCGGCCACGAAATGGGTGACCTTGCCCTCGGTGTCGCGCCAGATCTCGGGACCGGTGGTCTCGTAGTGGCTGGCCGGGCCGCCCGGGTTGGAGTACTGGTCGGGCTTCCACGCGCCCGGGATCTCCCGGGTGAGCCGGTCCGAGACGCTGTAGTAGCTGTCCGGATGCTCCGGCGGCACCGCGGTCGGGCAGACGACCACCTCGGCACCGTAGGCGCGCAATACGTTGCGCTTGTCCTCGCTGACCTTGTCCGGGCACACGAAGACGCATTTGTAACCGCGCTGCTGGGCGACCAGCGCCAGACCCACTCCGGTGTTTCCGGAGGTCGGTTCCACGATGGTCCCGCCCGGCTTCAGCAATCCCTGCTCCTCGGCGGCGTCGATCATCCTGACCGCGATGCGGTCCTTCGAGCTGCCACCGGGGTTGAGATATTCGATCTTCGCGGCCACCACCCCGGAGTTCGGGCCCACCACAGAGTTCAACCGAACGAGCGGGGTATTTCCGATCAGGTCGACGACGTGGTTCGCGATACGCATAGCTACATCGTCGCAGAGCCGCGCGGGCGACTTGCGTTTGGTACGGCGAGCGCTGCGTTTGATCCGGCGAGGACATGGCCGTGCGGTTACTATGCGGGGCGTGAGGATGCCGAAGACAGCTCGCGCCGCCGCAGCGGTGGCCGCGACCGTCGGGGCCGTGACCGCCATCGCGTCCGCCTCGGCCAGCGCACAGACCGTCGAGTTCCCGCAAACGCCGAGTGTGTTCTACGGCGGACTGTGCGGGGGCAATATCCGGACCTGGGTGGATACCAGTCCCGACTGGCCGGGCCGGGCGGTGTTCAACGTGCAGGCGCTGGCGATTCAGGGTGTGGGCCCGGGACAGTATCCGCTGGCCCCGCTGTGCAACGTCGACACCACCGTCGCGTGGCGCAACACCAATACCGGTGCCGCCGGCGAGTACCGCCTCAACGTCGTCTCCGGGATCTACGGCAGCATCCTGTACGCGGAGTTCCAGAACACCGGGCCGGGTCATATCGAGGTCACGGTCACCACGAACAACCTCAACATTCCCGCGCACGGCGCATTCGACGTTTCCTGACGCGCACCGGCCTCGTCCCTGGTCGGCGCGTCGCACGCATCGCATAATCGGTAGGACCGGACCGGGAGCGCCCCCTCGTGGCCGCACCGGATTCGCACCGTCGCGGGCACCGGGCCCGCCGCGGGAGGTCCGGTCGGTGGCAGCGTCGGAGTGAGACGGGAGGTTGGCGCGTGGCTTCCAGGACGTGGCGGACGGTCGCGGCGAGCGCGGCCGCCGCGGTGGCGGTCGGCTCCGGGGCGGGCACCGCGGGCTGGGCGACCTACCGCCTGCTGATGTCGCAGGCGCGCGCGGCGCGCACCGTCATCGGCCGCGACACCTCCAAGCCGCCGGAGGCCGACGGCGTGTACACCCGTGACTGCGCGGCCCCGGAACCGTGGCGCGCGGGTGTGCCGTTCGACCTGCATCTGATGATCTTCGGCGATTCGACCGCCGCCGGAGTGGGCTGCGCCGATGCCGAGCAGGTGCCCGGCGTCCTGGTGGCCCGCGGTCTGGCCGATGCCACCGGATGGCGAATTCGCTTGAGTACCAAGGCGATATCGGGCGCCACCTCGAAGGGCCTGGCCGGTCAGGTCGACGCCATGTTCATCGCCGGCCCGCCGCCGGACGCCGCGGTGATCCTGGTCGGCGCCAACGATGTCACCAAGAAACATTCGATCTGGCGATCGGCGCAGCGGCTGCGGCACGCGGTCGGGCGCCTGCACGAGGCGGGCGCCGTCGTGGTGGTCGGCACCTGCCCGGATCTCGGCACCGTGGCCGCGATCCCGCAACCGCTGAGCACGGTCGTGCACCGCTGGAGCGCGCGGCTGGCCCGGGCCCAGGTCGGTGCGGTCCGTTCGGCCGGCGGCACGCCCGTGGCGATGGGCGATCTGCTCGGCCACGACTTCCGCAGCACCCCGGAGGTGCTCTTCTCCGCCGACGGGTTCCATCCGTCACCCGCCGGATACGCGTTAGCGGCCCGGCACCTGCTCCCGGCGCTGCTGCGTGAGCTCGATGAACGGGATCCATCTCGACCGGGTGTTTCGAGCCACTCCGCGGCGACGTAGATTCGGGGTTGAATTGTCGTACCCCTGTACCGAAACGGTCGGCTGACCGATTCGGCGACCCCGATATAAGGAGTCCTCATGCCAGAGGCCGTCATCGTTTCGTTCGCCCGCTCCCCCATCGGCCGCGCAGGCAAGGGTTCGCTGGTGACCATGCGTCCCGACGACCTCGCCACCCAGATGGTCCGCGCCGCCCTCGACAAGGTTCCGGCGCTGAACCCCGCCGACATCGACGATCTGATGCTCGGCTGCGGACAGCCCGGCGGCGAGGCCGGATTCAACATGGCCAAGGTGGTCGCCACCCAGCTCGGCTACGATTTCCTGCCCGGCGTGACCCTGAACCGGTACTGCTCGTCGTCGCTGCAGACCACCCGCATGGCGCTGCACGCCATCAAGGCCGGTGAGGGCGATGTGTTCATCTCCGCCGGTGTCGAGACCGTGTCGCGGTTCCCGAAGGGCACCTCCGACGGCTGGCCGGACACCCACAACGAGAAGTTCGCCGAGGCCGAGGCCCGCACCGCCAAGCGCGCCGAGGGCGGCTCCGACGGCTGGGCCGACCCGCGCGAGGGCGGCGACCTGCCCGACATCTACATCGCGATGGGCCAGACCGCCGAGAACGTGGCGCAGTTCACCGGCATCTCGCGCGAGGACCAGGACCACTGGGGCGTGCGGTCGCAGAACCGTGCCGAGGAGGCCATCAAGGCCGGCTTCTTCGAGCGTGAGATCACCCCGGTGACGCTGCCCGACGGCACCGTCGTCTCCACCGACGACGGCCCGCGCCCCGGCACCACCTACGAGAAGATCTCGCAGCTCAAGCCGGTCTTCCGTCCGGACGGCACCATCACCGCCGGTAACGCGTGCCCGCTCAACGACGGCGCCGCCGCGCTGGTCATCATGAGCGACACCAAGGCCAAGGAACTGGGCCTGACCCCGCTCGCGCGCGTCGTGTCCACCGGCGTGTCCGGTCTGTCGCCGGAGATCATGGGCCTGGGCCCGATCGAGGCCGTGCGCAAGGCGCTGAAGATCGCCGGCAAGACCATCGACGACATCGACCTCTACGAGATCAACGAGGCCTTCGCCGTGCAGGTGCTGGGCTCGGCTCGGGAGCTGAAGATGGACCTGGACAAGCTGAACGTCTCCGGCGGCGCCATCGCCCTCGGCCACCCGTTCGGCATGACCGGCGCCCGCATCACCGCCACCCTGATCAACAACCTGCAGACCCACGACAAGCAGTTCGGTCTGGAGACCATGTGTGTCGGCGGTGGCCAGGGCATGGCCATGGTCATCGAGCGCTTGAGCTGAGCTCCCCCGCCTCTGGCGACAATTCAGCGGACGAGTGGGTGCCGCGAGACTTGCGTTGCGGGGCGGCGGTGAGTGCCGAGGTGGCCTCTGGGCGTGCCCGATGAGGTACCCATGTGCTCGCGAAATCAGTCGGCCGGTCCGCATCGAAAGGTGAGGACCGGCCGATTCGCGTTGCGGCCCGGCGGTCCGGGTTCAGCGCGCATTACCTGGCGGGTAATCGTTCTCCGGCCTCCGGCGCGGAAGTATCAAAGGCGTCAACACAACTCGGTTCGAGGAGGTCGAGATGCCTGCCTACGCTGTGGCCCATCTGCACGATGTGGATGTCAACGCCGAGATCGTGGCGTATTTGCGCCGGATCGACGGCACGCTGGCGCCGTTCAGCGGGAAGTTCATCGTGCACGGCGGACGGCAGCTGGTCGCCGAAGGGCCCACGGATGCCGTCGCGATCGTCATCGAATTCCCGGATTACGAAGCGGCACAAGCGTGGTACGCCTCGCCGGAGTATCTGGAGATCCTGCCGCTGCGCCTGAACAATGCGGGCGGAGTCGCGATTCTGGCCGATCACTGCGGTGACGACCACGTCGCCACCGATGTGCTCCCGGCCGAACTGCTCGCCTGAATGTCGCCGCGCACGGCCCCCGCGCTGCGACCTCCGAAACCTTCGAAACGCGAAGAGGTGGCTGCCGGTGTGGCAGCCACCTCTTCGCGGTGTTCGGGCCCGCTGTCGGGCGCGGGATCAGTCGTTCTGCAGATAACTCAGCAGGCGCAGGATTTCCAGGTACAGCCAGACCAGGGTGACGGTCAGGCCCAGGGCGACACCCCATGCCGCCTTCTCCGGCGCACCGGCGCGGATCAGCTGGTCGGCGGCGTCGAAGTCCAGCAGGAAGCTGAAGGCCGCGATCGCGATGCAGACCAGGCTGAAGATGATCGCCACGGTGCCGCCGTCGCGCAGGCCGAAGCCGCCGGGGGTGAAGAAGGCGGCGATCAGGTTGCCCAGCATCAGCACGATCACGCCGATCATGGCGCCGACGAGCATGCGGGTGAAGCGCGGGGTGACCCGGATGGCTCCGGTCTTGTAGACCACGAGCATGCCGAAGAACACACCGAAGGTGCCCAGCACGGCCTGCGCGATCAGCCCGCCACCGCCGACGCCACCGAATTCCACATTGGTGAACATGAACGACAGCGCGCCGAGGAAGAAGCCTTCGGCGGCCGCGTAGCTCAGCACGATGGCCTTGTTGTCCTGCTTGCGGCCGAAGGTGGCGACCATGACCAGCACGAAGCCGACCAGACCACCGACGATCACGAACAGCGGAGCCAGCGCGTGGTTGGCCGCGGTCGCGCCGTAGGCGATGATCGCGGCGAGGGTGACCACGCCGAGGGTGATGCCGGTCTTGGTGACGACATCGTCGATCGTCATCGGCCGGGTGGCCGGCGCCTGCTGATACGGCTGCTGGACACCGTACGGGCTCTGCTGTCCGTACTGCGCGAACTGCCCGGCGCCCGCTGCCGCCGAACCGAATCCCGCGTATCCACCGCCCTGTTGTTGCGGCAAATTTTTGAAGATCGGGTTACTTGTGGTGCGCAAGGTCCCGTGCCTTTCCGAAGTAGCGGTCCACGTCCGTCGTGTCCGTTCTGAGTATCCAACGATCCGCTCCGGGAGCAAGTTCCCGAACCGGACATCAAATCGGACATATCAGACTGTACTGCCCGTAATCTACTCTCGCCGGGCGGTGTGCAGGCCACACACGGACCGAGTCACGGTGAATTTGCGATTACGGCCGACCACGTCGGTCTTGCCGACCAAGCGGTCCATGACGCCGCGATAGTTGAGGTGGCTGTTGTAGACGGTCCACAGCTCTCCTCCGGGGCGCAGGACCCGCCCGGTTTCGGCGAACATCTTGATCGCCGAGCCGGTGTGCACGGCGGCGCCGACGTGGAAAGGGGGGTTGCACAGCACCAGATCGGCGCTGTGGTCGCCCACCGCCGCCATCGCGTCGTCGCGGACCACGGTGACCCGTTCACCGACCCCGTTCGCGGCGGCGGTGGCCCGGGCCGAGGCGACCGCCGCGGCGGACTGGTCGGTCCCGACCACGGTGATGTGCGGGCGCGCCTTGGCGAGGGCGGTGGCGAGTATGCCGGTGCCGCAGCCGAGGTCGATCGCCTCGCGCGCGTCGGGCTTCATCCGATCGAGGTGTTCGAGCAGGAAGCGGGTGCCGATGTCGAGCCGCGGCCCGGAGAAGGCCGCTCCGTGCGCCACCACCTGCACAGCGATGTCGTCCAGTTGCTCGCGCAGCGGAAATTGCGGCGTCCCCGGCATTTTCGGCCCGGTCGCCGTGATCGTCCGCGACTTCTGCCGGCCCCGGCTCGCCTGGACACCCGAAAAGTAGTCCGCCAGTACGTCGTTCATCGCCGGGGTCAGGTACTTGTCGCGGCCGCCGGCGATCACGGTCACCTGCGGGTCGGCGAAACGGGCGACGGTCTCGGCGATTTCGGCCAGACCGGACAGCATGCGGGGTAATCGCAACAACACGACGGTGACCCCGTCGAGCAGGTCCGGACCCAGATCGTGCGCGGAATAGCGATCGGCCAGATCGATGGCGCGGGCATTGTTGGCCAGCGCCTGCTCCCCGGTCAGCAGATCCTGGTGGACCCGGATATCGCGCAGGCCGTGGGCGGCGGCCGCGCCGAGAGTCAGTGCGCCGTAACAGTCGTCGATCACCGCTACCCGGCCCGGGCCGGCCGCCGCGAGCAGGTCCGCGGCGGTATCGAGGATCAGGCGATCGGCGGCATCGACGGCGTAGAGGTTCACTGCTTCCACATCCGGATAGCGCCGCAATCGGCTCAGTATGTCGTCGACCTCCAGCATTCCTACAGTGTGCTAGACCGTTGCCGTGTCGTCACCACGGCCCCTGGCGTCCGACGGCATACCATCGGCCCCATGCGTAACAGGCTGGCATTGACGGTGGTCGCCGGACTCGTACTGCTGGCGGGTTGCTCGGACGGCGGATCGAATCAGACCGGCCGCACGCCGGTGCCGCCCGCGACCGGGGCCGTGACGGCGACGCCCGAGCCGAACCAGGCGCCGCCCTCGGGAACCTCACCGCAGCAGGCCACCCCGGCCACCGACACCCGGCTCACCGTGACCGATGTGCGCATCGGGCACCACGACGGTTTCGACCGGGTGGTGTACGAGTTCGGCGGCACCGGCGGGGCGCCCGGATGGACTGTGCGCTACACCGATCGCGCGGTGCAGAACGGCAGCGGCCGGGAACTGCAGATCGCCGGCGCCTCCATTCTCGAGGTCCAGATCCTGGGCACCGCCTACCCGTGGGACAGCGGGGTGACGCCCTACAGTGGCCCGGACCCGGCCACCGATCCGAGCGCGCCGAATATCGCCGGGGTCTACGGCACCCAGGATTACGAGGGCACGACGCAATCGTTCATCGGCGTGAACGCGGATCGGCCACCGTTCTCGGTGACCACGCTGGACCGGCCCGTACGGCTGGTGATCGACATAGCCACCGGGTGATCGTCGCCACCCATACCGCCCGGGGGTAAGCGAACGGTGCGTAGACTGGCAGCCGTGCTCGCAGTGGGTCGTCTCCGTCGCGCGCCCGGATTCGTCCGGGTGCTCGGTGTGCTGACCCTGCTGATCGGCGTCGCCGTCATGCACGCGGTGGTCTTCTCCACCGGGCACGCCATGGGCGTTACCGCCGAACCGGCTGTGTCTTCGCCCGCCGCCGCAACGCCGGGGCCGGCCAGCCGCTCGACACCGCCATCCGACGATGGGGACCGAGCGGCGAATGCGCTTGCCGCTCTGGACATGTCGCCGAGCAGGCACAGCCACTCCCCTCCGGCCACAGTGCCCGCCGGATCGATCGCAGCGGCGGCAGTCCGAGACGAGCGAGCCGCTGCCACAGATCTATCGCGGGCCGCGCCCCTGCGGACCCCCACGGTCGCCGACGGCCCGGACTGCGACGGCTGCACCAGCCACGCCGGTATGCACGCCTGCGTCTTCGTGCTGGTGACCCTGGCACTGGCCCTCGGACTCGCGGTGATCGCCTGCCTCGGCGCGGATCGGATTCTGGGCGCCGGGCACCTCGCGCGCGTCGGACTGCGCCGGCGCACCCGGCCACCTCCGTGGACCGTGCTCTCCCTGGCCGACTTGGCGATTCTGCGGATCTGACCGGCCCGCCGGATCGGCGTGCGAACGCGCGGATACCGGCCCGACAGGTCATCACCCATCGCATTACCCCAGGAGCACAGTCATGTTCACTTCTCGTATCCGCATGCTCTCGAGCGCCGCCCTCGCCGCCGCCGCCCTGCTCGTCGCCGGTTGCGGCAACGACGACTCCGGCAGTTCGAACACCTCCGCACCGGCCTCGTCGTCGCATTCGCCGATGGCCGATATGCCCGGGATGAATCACACCGGCGCACCGTCCACCGCGACCCGCACCGACTACAACGACGCCGACGTCAGCTTCCTGACGATGATGTATCCCCATCACGCGCAGGCGGTGGAGATGGCGAAGCTGGTACCCGGCCGGTCGCAGAATCAGGAATTGATCACCCTCGCCGCGAACGTGGAGAAGGCGCAGGCCCCGGAGATGGAGCAGTTCGCCGCGCTGCTGCACAGTTTCGGCAAGCCCGCGCCGCAGGCGACCATGAACCATCCGATGGACGGTGTGATGACGCCGGAGCAGATGACGCAGCTGCGGGACGCGTCCGGCGCCGACTTCGACCGGATGTGGCTGCAGATGATGATCGCGCACCACCAGGGCGCGGTCGATATGGCGAATACCGAGATCGCCGACGGCACGAACGCCGACGCGAAGGCGCTGGCGCACAACATCCTCACCGCGCAGCAGGCCGAGATTCAGCAGATGCGCGGCATGCTCGGGCAAAACTGAACGCCCGCGGTCGCACCGTTGCCGGGCTGTCGGCTCGCACGGTGTCGACCGCGGCTCGCGGACGAGCCCGGAAACCACACGCATGCGGGTGTGCCGGATATCCGGCACACCCGCGCGCGTGGGTCGGTCAGCTCCCGATGACGGCGTTCATGATGGTGCCCGCACTGGTCGCGACACCACCGCCGATCATCGCGCCGGCCACCATCTTCGGCGACTCCAGCGCGCCGCCGCTCCACTTCTCCCAGGCGAAGCGGCCGCCGCCGTAGGTGATGGCGGTGACGCCGGAAAGCAGGACGAACCAGGTGAAGTAGCGGACCAGCTTCATCAGTTTGTCCGCGGCCGGCGGAGTTTCCGGCGTGGGGTTGCCGACCTGAGCCAGCACGGTGGTGTACATATCGTGTACGGCGAGAACCATGCTCACGTTCGTTGTCCTCTCGGATGCTGAGGTGATGCCGGTACTGAGGTGATGCCGGTTGGAGCGCAGAGCATGCAGTGACAACTCGTCAAACAGAACCAATTGAACCGCACCGGCGCCTCGCCCGCAGCCGGACACACCGCATTCACGAAAGCGGCCACTACCTGCGGTTCCAGGTCAACTGACCGGTCCGCCGACGATCATGCGCGCGACCGGCCGCTCTCGGCGATCGAGTCGTGCCGGGAGCGCGCCACACCGGCGTCGACATCTCTCGGCGGCGCACCCCGGATTCGGCGTCCGGTCAGCAGCCGCACGCTCAACGCGGCCAGCCGGAGGTGCGCCGCGAGCGCGCGCCGGGTCACCGCCACCGACCACACCGTGCGTGTCCCGGGAGTCGTCGGCCGTCCGGCGAATCGGTCGGCGAGCCAGTCGACCATCACGGGGACGGCCAGGAATTCCAGCGGCAGGTGCGCGCTGAGCCGATCGCGCAGATAGCCGATATCCGCACCCGCCGCTTCGTAGCGCCGCACGAGAGCATCCACGTCGTCGACGGCGATCACCTCGTCGTGGACGCCCTGCACGATCAGCATCGGCATGCGCGGCGCCCGGCGACCGGGCAGGATGTCGGCGAGTACCGCGCGCAATTCGGCGGTGTCCAGCAGGCCGGGCAGACCGCCCGCGACGTAGCGCCCGACATCACGGCGGGCGAGCCGGGCCAGCAACGGAAAGGTCGCCGACACTTCGGCTTCGGCCAGCATCGCCAGATAGCGGGGCTGCAGGGTCGCCCGCAGTGCGGTATCCAGGTCCGGATAGCCGCGGCGCAGCCCCGCGGTGAAGACCATCGCGAATCCGGCGAACACCGTGCCGTTCAGGCGCTCGAACGCCGCACCGGGGTCGCCCACCGGCGAGCCGGCCACGGCGCCGACGATATTCAGTTCGGGCGCATGGGTTTCCGCGAGTTCGGCGGCCCAGGCGGTGGCCAGGCCGCCACCGGAGTAGCCCCACAGGGCGATCGGAGTGCGCGAATTCAACCCCAGCGGAACGAAATTCAGTGCCGCCCGGATGCCGTCCAAGGCGCGGTGTCCCGGCTCCCGCGCCACTCCGAATCTGCCTTCACTGCCACCGTGGTCGGGTACCGAGACCACCCAGCCCCGATCCAGCGCCGCCGCGATCAACGGCAGTTCGAGTTGCGGGATCGCACCGATCGCCCGGGCGCCGCGGCGCAGCGCGTAGGACGGAAAGCATTGCGGTGCAACGGCATCGATCGCGCAGTGAAAGGAGACCAGCGGCCGCCCGGGCGCGCAGTCCCGGGGCAGCAGCACCGTCGTGACCGCCGCCTCGGCCGTACCGTTCAGATCACTGGTGCGATAGAGCAACTGCCAGGCCGAAATCCGCAGCGGCACAACACCGAAGGCGGCCAGCTCCACGACCCGGCTGCGCAGGATGGCACCCGCCGGCTGCGCTTCGAAGCCTTCCGGTGCCCGATGGAAGGGATCGGCGTCCGGGCGCGGCGGCAGCGGCCGCCGGCCGCTCACAGTCCGCCCCCGCCACCGACGAGCCACGGGTTGAAGCTGCAGCTCAGCGTCGGATACCGCTGCGGGTCGAGCGCGTGCAGCGCGATCGAGAGCGCCCGCGGGGAGTACATCATCGTCAGGTGATCGGAGAGATCCTGCTCGCAGCCGTCCTGCAGGGTGATGTCGTCGACCGTGGCATCCGGGCCGGCCCGCAGATACGCCAACTCCACCGGATTCATCACCTCGTCGTAGCGGGAGGCCACCACGGTGTACGCCACCCCGGCCACCGTGTCGCCGGCGCCGTTGAGCTGGTTCAGAAATGGGGAGCCGACGGCCTGCTGAATATTCGCCGGGCCGATCAGCGGACGGTAGAAACCGAGGATATCGATACCCAGATTCGTGATGATCCGGCCCAGCGTGGCCATGCCCAGCAATGTCGTTCCGTGGTGGGTGCCGCCGAAACTGACCAGCTGTCCGACCTTTTCGGCGCCGCCGTCGAATTTCAGATATTGATCGGCTACCGGTGCCCCCTGGGAATGCGCGACGATGTCGACGCGATCGGAATGTGTGGTAGCGCGCACCCGATCGACGAAGGCCGCCAGTTGCCGCGCCGAATCCTCGATCGGCCCGACCGCATAACGTCCGGGAAGTACCGCGCCGAGACCACCACCGTCGAGAAGACCGGACCGTCCGTAATTGAAAGCGAAAACACAAAAGCCCGCCCGAACGAGTTTCGGGGCCATATAGGCGAAACTGTCGTAGGCGTTGAGCCATGTGCCGTGCACCAGCACGATCGGTTTCGGATGGTCCGCGCTCGGCACACAATCCCAGCGGTTCGCGCCCGGCGGGGCGGCATCCGGACGGGTGAGGCCGTAACCGAATGCGGCCAGGTAGGAGGTCATTTCGGGCCCTTCACCGACTGCGTCGCTGGCGTGGCTGCCGGCCCGGCCACCGGAACCGGAACTGCTGCCGGTGTCCAGAATCGGCTGCGGCACAGCACCGTCCACGGGATGCAGACCCGCCGCGATCAGTTCGGCCAGCTGTGTTTCCGGGGTGTCGGGCGGCGATGCGGTCGCTGTTCCGGAGCCGATGACGGCCGCGCAGATCAGGGCGGCGAGCGCCGGGATTCGATGACGAAGCTTCATTGCAACCTTCCCTACCGGCACGCCGACAAACGTTTTCGGCGGCCGCATTCAGCGTCATCGGCAGGGGCGGGAAAGTCACTGCACTCGGATACACAGATCCGGTGGCGGGATTTGTCGCCGGAAACGAATTCTTGTCGCGGCGCCGCGACCTCTTGCCGCCGCCCATGTGGCCCGCGACAATCGGCGCATGCCGGTTGCCGTCAATTCCGCACCCTCGAGTCTCGCCGCGCGCATCCTCGACCGCCTGCCGCAGTTCGCCGAACGCGTCCTGGCCTCCGGTCTGGGTACCTCCGCATCGGCCGCCGATCTGCCCGCGGACCATTTCGTCGAGGTGCTTCCGGCCATCTACGGATGTGCGCACGCCTTCCTGAACGCCATGGCGCAGCAGCGGGAATTCACCCGTGCCGAGGTCGCGGCCTTCGTGCAGCCGGTGATCGAGCGGCATGCGGAGGATCGGCTGCCGCTGCCGCTGCTGATGGAAGCGGTCCACCACTCAGCCCAGCAGGTCCTGCAGGAGGCGGTGGCGGTGAGCGGCCCCGCAGATGTCGAACAGCTGATCGAGTTCGGTTCGCGCACACTCGAATTGCTCATGCACATCAATCTGATCACGGTCGAGGGGTATGCGTCGGTCGAGCACTCGATCTACCATCCGGAACGGGAGGCCAGGCGCGCCCTGTGCGCGGCGCTGGTGGGCGGGCAGGCCGCCGAGGAGCAGGCCGCACGCGCCGATACCGCCCTGGCCGAACGGTATTCGGTGCTCGCCGTCCAGGTGCGCACCGATCCACAACCCGCTGCGGCCGCGAATCTGGTTGTCCGCCGCCGCATTCGCATCCTGCAGCGCGTTCTGGACCGGGTGGTGGGGCCGACCGCGCTGCACACCTTCGACGGCGAGACCGCGGTCGTGCTGCTCCCCGGCGCCCTCGGATGGCCCGAGGGCGCCGGTGCGGAGTTGGCCACCGAACTCGCCGAACAGTTCGGCGCCGATGTGATCGTCGCCGAAACCCCGGGCACCAGGCGCGAATCCGTGCCCGAGGCCGCGCACCAGGCCGCGGAAGTGGCGCAGCTGGCACACATGTCCGGGCGGCCGACGGGGGTGTACCGGCTCGACGACCTGCTGCTGGAGTATCAGCTCACGCGGCCCGGCGTGGCCCGCGACCGGCTGGCCGAGCGGATCGAACCGCTGCGCCAGGCACCGCATCTGCTGGAGACGCTCGACGCCCATCTGCGCCACGGCTCCGATCGAAAGGCGGCCGCCGCCGAAATTCACGTGCATCCCAACACGTTCAGTTATCGGCTGCGCCGCATCGGCGAACTGACCGGCGCCGACCCGAGCGATCCGAACGGATCGCGATTGCTGTCCGCGGCGCTGGTCGCCCATCGATTGTGTCCGGCGCCCGGCCGGCCGGTCAGATCCTGAGCAGTGAGAAGGTAGTACGACGATGAACGCCCGCCCCCGCCATGACGTCCGGGTGCTCTCCCGCCAACTGGTCGGGCATTTCGCCGAACATGTGGCACCGTGCTCCACGCTGCCCGGTGACGCCCTGCACGGTGACATCACCGCGGTGACCAGGGTCTGCCTGGAACTGACCGTCGACATCCTCGAGGGCCGCGAACCGGACGAGAAGGTCGGGCGCCTGCAGCGCGCGGCCGCCAACTGGGCACGCGAGGGTATCCCGATCGACACCGTGCACCACGCGGTGCACGAGGGATTCCGGCTGGCCTTCGATCTGCTGCTCACCCAGACCGATCCGAAGCAGCGGCCCGAGAATCCGGCGCAGCTGCTGTTGCGGATTCTCGACACCATCACCCCCGCGGTCGCGCTCGCCTATGTGCGCGAACATCAGGCCGCGGTCACCGAACACCACACCGCGGTGCACACGCTGGTCTCGGCACTGCTGGCCGGGCACCCCACCTCGACCATGGCCCGCGCGAGCGGGATCGAGATCGAACCGGCATATGTCGTGGTGGCGATGAGCATTCCGCCGCACCCCGACGAATCCCATCCGAACGTGGACGGGAAAGTGGTGGCGCGCCGCAAACTGCGCCGGTTGCAGACCGCCCTGGCCAATCGCAGTGGTGGACGGGTGCTGTCGTTGCTCAGCGTGGACGGCGGCACGATCCTCGTCCCGGAGGCGATGTTCGGCGAGAACGAACTCGACGAGCTGATCGCCGAACTGTCCGAGGCGGCCCAGGTCGGACTCACCGCCACCGCGCTCGCGACGCCCACCGAGGAGATCTCCGCGGCCGCCGACCGCGTGCACGAACTGCTCGACACGGTGCTGCGGCTGGCCAGCCCGCCCGGGCTGTACCGGTTCGCGGATCTGGCGATGGAATACCAATTGACCCGTCCCGGACCGGGTCTGGAGCGCCTGGGCACGCTACTGGATCCGCTCGACGACCATCCGGATCTGCTCGAGACGTTACGGCGGCATATGGCCACCGGACTCTCCCGCCGCCGCACCGCCCGGCAGCTGCAGGTGCATACCAACACCGTCGACTATCGGCTCAAACGCATCGGACAGCTCACCGGGCTGGACCCCTCGCAACCGAGCGGCCTCTGGTATCTGCGGGCCGCGCTGGTGGCGCGCACCTATCGCGACGCCGAGGGACCGCCGGTGGCCGAGGTCGCACATCATTCACCGGACGGTATGGGCAAAGCGTTTGCTAGTAGGTAGCCTGTGTCCCGATGGCTACCACTGCGCAACTGCGGGCCGCGCTGGCGGTACTGCACGCCGATACCGACGAAGCCGCCGAGCAGGCCCGTATTTCGGAAATGTCCGGAACAGATTCGGCCGGGGTAGAACATGCCCTGCTCGCCGGTTTGCTGTACCGCATGATGGGCGATGATCTGCGGCTCTCCCTGACCGGCGCCCCCGATCTCACCGCACTCGAGGAACGGGCCCGCGCCGCCGGGCCGGGCACCGTCACCGACGCCACCGACGACCTGGAACACCGCGAACAGCAGTGCGCCCAGGCACATTTCGAGGCGTACTGGCTCGCCCATCGGATCGCCGGCCTGCACTTCACCACCGTGCCCTCAGCCCCGGCATTGCAGGCGGCCGCACACACCGCCGAGGCCACCCGCACGCTGCTGCGCATCCATCGCGATCTGCTGCACGCGCCGGACGCCGGGCACCCGGCCTGGGAGGTGGTGATCGATCAGCTCGATCGAGCCCGCGCCCTGGCCTCGGCTGCATATGCGGACACTCAGCCTTCCGACGCGTGGCCCTCGGACGCCGGCGCGGAAGTGTCGGAGACCGGTGTCGACCGCAGCACCGAATGCCGCACACCGTAGGTGAAGTAGACGACCAACCCGATCACCATCCAGATCACGAATCGCAGCCAGGTCTCCACCGACAGATTCAGCATCAGCCACAGGCATGCGAGCACGCCGAGAATCGGGAGCAACGGCACCAGCGGAACGCGGAATCCGCGCGGCAGATCGGGGCGGGTGCGCCGCAGGATCAGCACGCCGATCGACACCAGCACGAAGGCGAACAGCGTGCCGATGTTGACCATTTCCTCGAGCGTGCCGAACTGCACGAATCCGGCCAGTACGGCACAGACCGTGCCGACGCCGATGGTGAGCGCGGCCGGAGTGCCGAAGCGCCCGGTCCGGGCCAGACGACGCGGGAGCAAGCCATCGCGCGACATCGCGAACAACACGCGGGTTTGGCCCAGATACAGCACCATCACCACGGTGGTCAGACCGGCCAGCGCGCCGACGGAGATGATGTTCTTGGCCCAGGTGACCCCGTGCAGTTTGAACGCGGTGGCGAGGGTGGCGTCGTTGCCGGCGAGGTCGGTGTAGGGCACCATGCCGGTCAGCACCAGCGTCACGGCCACATACAGGATGGTGCAGATCAACAGCGAGCCGAGGATTCCGCGCGGCACATTGCGCTGTGGATTCTTCGTCTCCTCCGCGGTGGTGGCCACGACATCGAATCCGATGAACGCGAAGAACACCAGGCTGGCCGCGGCCAGCAGTCCGTACCACCCGAAGTTGCTGTCACCGGCGCCGGTCAGCCATTGGAACAGCGTCTGGTGCAGGCCCTCCCCGGTGCTGCTGGGCTGAGACGGCGGAATGTAGGGCTTCAGATTCGACGGCTTGAAATAGGCCAGCCCCACCACGATCACCACGGCGATCACCGACAGTTTGATCGCGACCGCGATCGCGGACACCCGCGACGACACCTTGGTGCCCACCACGAGCAGCACCATCAGGACGACGATCAACAGGGCTGCGCCCCAATCGAATTCGACGGAGCCGATATGCAGGATCGGTGAGCGCGAACCCATCACCTCGCCCAGATACTGGGACCAGCCCTTCGCGACAACCGATGCGGCGAGGGCGAATTCGAGGATCAGGTCCCAGCCGATGATCCATGCCGCCAGCTCACCGAAGGTCGCGTACGAGAAGGTGTAGGCACTGCCAGCGACCGGGACGGTGGAGGCGAATTCGGCGTAACACAGCGCGGTGAGACCGCAGGCGATGGCGGCGAAGACGAAGGCCAGCGAGACCGACGGCCCCGCCACATTGCCGGCCGTGCGGGCGGTCAGCGTGAAGATGCCCGCGCCGACGACGACGGCGACGCCGAAGACGGTGAGATCCCAGGCGGTCAGATCCTTGCGGAGTTTGGAATCGGGTTCATCGGTATCCCGGATCGATTGTTCGACCGATTTGGTTCGTAGCAGTCCACCCCACCGGGGGTTCGGCACCGATCCGGCCGTGTCCTGCGTTGGCGTCGGCTCAGCCACACCCGTCTCCTCCGTTGTCACCGTTCCCCCGTGACCCGCAGACAGCAACCTAACAGCACTCGGCAGTCAGTCGTCGCAACATGGTCGTGAAGGCCTTGCCCTCGGCCGATGCGGCCCAAACCGAGCGACCGAGAAAATAGTTACGGTAAGCGATCCGGGCATTGCGCACCTGCCGACGAGGCGGAATCGTAAGAAAGTAATCGATTTCGGACAATTCGTAGACGATGTGCACGAGTGGAAAGAGGTCCGGCAGGACCTCGCGCTCGACCCGGTGCAGCGGCCGGATCTCACCGTAACCTCGCAGGAACGCGGCGAGCTGTGCTGCCTGCACGCGGGCCGGGCCGCCCGCCGCGACCGAGAGCCAGTCGATCGCGAAGCGTTCGATCGCGGTGGCGATATCGAAGACGGCCACAGTCCGGTTCGCGAGACCGAAATCCAGGACGCTGGTGATCCCACCGTCCGACCAGAGCAGATTCGTGCCGTGCCAATCGTTGTGGGTCCACAGCGCGGGCAGGGTCGCTACCGCGGCGGCCGGCTTGGATCCGGCGGGAAATGCGGCATCTGTCGAGCGCGGCGGCAGTCCGGCCTGCGCCCGCGTCGCGTCCGGGTGTTGCCCGGCCAGGAAGCGGCCGACCACCGGACGGGCGGCGACGTAACGGTCGACGGCGGCGTCCGGATCGGTGCACAACCCGGCCACCAGCGGATGCGGCGGGCGCTCCGGTGCGTCGAATCCCACCGCGGCGAGATGCAGGCGCGCGAGCATCGCCCCGGCCGCGGCCGCATCGGCCACCGAGTGATAGGGACTCCACGAGAAGTCGTCGCGGTACCGGTCCTCGCCCGCCCCGAGTTCCTGGATTTCGTAGGTGAACTCACCGTGCTCTGCCGTGCGCACCCGCGGGATCGGGATGCCTTGTACACGAAGGTGATTCATGAAGGCGTGCTCGGGGGCGAGCGTCGCCGGATCACGCAGGGCAGACGGCATCCGCTTCACCACGACCCGCGTTCCGTCGCTCAGCCGCACCCGAGCCGTGGACGACAGCGGACGCCGGCTGCGCCATTCGATCACGGGTGCCGCCCCCGCGAACAGGGGTTTCAGTTCGCCGGGAGTCAGCGGCGAGAAAGCCGGTGCGGTCAGCCCACTTTCGCCCATCGCGAAGACCTGCTCCGACGCGGACTCGTCTCCCGCCCTCGCGGGATCGTCCGAACCCCCGGCGGGCGCCACGGGCCGGGAGGTCACACGGCCGCCCTGATCAGGACGTACGCTCCCGCTCGGCCCGGTCGGGCACACGCTCCAGACGGGCCAGCACACCGGTACACGCGGCCGCGGCCAGGAACGAGTACAGCGACGCGGAGGACCACCAGCCCGGGTGCACACCGACGATGTCCTGTACCCGCAGCCAGATCCGCGCCCACCAATTCACCGACCCCGGATTGAGAACCTGGTACACCACGAAGCCCAGCAACCACGGCAGCAGCAGCAGCGGTCGGGCCGGAGCGGTTTCGGACAGATCCCATCCGCGGCGGCCACGACCGAAGAAGTAGTCGACCACCAGCACCGCACAGAGCGGTACGAACACCGATCCGATCAGCAGCAGGAAATTCGAGAATCCGGTGAAGTCGTGCACGCCCATCGCCAGCACGGTCGCGAGCGCACCCACCGCCGCGGCCAGGAGGCGCCGATCCACGCGCGGCAACAGATTCTGCAGCGACATCGCGGTGGAATACACATTGGCGAACGACTGATCCGATTCCCGCAGCACGAGCACCGCGAAGAACAGCCATCCGGCCGCGACGCCGAGGAAGGTGTCGAAGATCCGGTCCGGATCGCCGCCGGCCTGCAGCAGCGCGACGATGCCGAGCAGATAACACCAGGTCTGCGCGATCGAATAGCCGACCATCGTGGCCCCGGTGGCGGCGCGGGCGCCGCGGGCGTGCCGGGTGTAGTCGGCGGCCAGCGGCACGAACGACACCGCCACCGCCAGCGCGGTGTCCACGCCGGGGAAGAATCCGCTCCACGAGGTGCCCGTCACCGGTGGCAGCGGTTGGCGCAGGAACTGAATCGTGAACCAGCCCATGGCCACCGCCACCGCGACCGTCACGTACTTGCGCAGAATGTGCAGCACGTTCAACGGCCAGATCGCCATCGCGGTACACAGCACACCGGCGCCGATGATCACCGCGCCGTGCGGCAACTTCCCGTGCGTGAGGGCCGCGACCCCGCCCGCGATCACGGTCAGCTCGAACACACCCCATCCGATGCACTGCACGATGTTGGCGACAGTCGGCACATACGACAGCCGGGTGCCGAACAATCCGCGGAAGTTCGCCATCGCCGGCGCGCCCGTGCGCGCGCCGACCGCGCCGGCGGCCGCCACCATCGCGGTGCCCAGCACGGTGCCCACCGCGGTGGCGAGCACGGCCGCCGCGACCGGCAACTGCGGATGGCCGGTCGGCTGCAGTACGTAGAAGGCACCGGTGAACCCGATCAGGCTCACCCCGAGATTGGCCCAGAACGCGGCCTGGTCCCCGAAGGACAGGGTGCGTGGCGGCGCGGTGGTCAGCAGCAGCGGGGCCTCGGCCGAGCGGTCTCCCGGCTGCTCGGGCAGAGTCGTCATAGCGGCATTCATGCTATCGGTGTCCCCGGTGGAAATTCGCCCCCAGCTTCGTTCCGGCGCGCGGAGTCGGTAACCTCGTCCCGGATGGTTAGCGTCTCCACATCCGCCCGGCCGCTGCCGGAGCCTCGCATGCCGGGAGCCCACCGCATCGGTCGGCTCGTCTGGCTGGTTCCGGTACTGCTGGTCGCCCTGAGCGTGTTCTGGCTGTTGCGGCCCAGCTGGCCGCTGCTGCCGATCAAACGCGAATTCATCGACCTCCAGGTGTATCGCCTGGGCGTGCAGGCGATGTGGGACGGCGCCGATATGTACGGCAGCCTGCCCAAGACCACGCTCGGGATCAGCCTGCCGTTCATCTATCCGCCCTTCGCCGCGGTGGCACTGGGCCCGTTCGCGCTGCTGCCGTGGAATGCCGCGGCGATCAGTTTTTTCGTGGTTTCCACGCTGGCGCTGGCGATCACGCTCTATCTGGTGGCACGCCGGGTCTGGGGCAGTGGCGGCACCGAGGTGGTGCTGTGGGCGAGCGCCTGTGCGATTCCGCTGGGCATGCTGCTGGAACCGGTGCATTCGACACTGGATTTCGGACAGGTCAATCTGCTGCTGATGGTGCTGGTCGCGGCGGACTGCCTGCCCAAACGCACCCGCTGGCCGCGCGGCATGCTGGTCGGCATCGCCGCGGCGATCAAACTGACACCGGCCGCGTTCGTCCTCTATTTCCTGGTGCGGCGTGACTATCGTTCGGCGATCACCGCGGCGATCACCGGTGCCGTCGCGAGCGGTATCGCCTTCGCCGTGATGCCGCACGAATCGGTGAAGTACTGGTTCGGCGGGATGGGCAACGTCTCCGGGCTCAGCGGTTCGGCCTTCCGGACCAATCAATCGATCCAGGGCGTGCTGTCGCGCTTCCAGGTCCCCGAACCGGCCTTCACCGCCCTGTGGGCGCTGTTGAGTCTGGCGCTGCTGGTGCTGGTGGTGGCGGCGATGCGGCGCGCGGTCGCCGATCCGGCGCTGGCCCTGGCCTTCAACGCCGTGTTCACACTGCTGGTTTCGCCGATTTCATGGTCGCACCACTGGGTCTGGATCGCGCCGGGCCTGCTGGCCGCCGTCGGTGTGGCGACTCGGCTGCCGCGCCGGCCGGCGATGATCTGGTACGCGATCATCCTCGCGACCGCGGTCGTGTTCACCATCGGCCCGCAGAATTGGGAACCCGGCGACGACAACCGTGAACTGGCCTGGACGCCGTGGCAGCATCTGGTCGGCGACACCTATGTGTGGCTGAGCGTGCTGCTGGTCGCCCTGTACGTCGCCACGGGACCGCGGCCCACGACGCAGGAACCGCTGTTGCCCGCGTCGCTGCGTTCGCTGCGGACCAAGGTGCCCACCGAGTCCTGAGCCGACACGCCAGGCGCAATCGATCGGTAAATCTGCGGGGCACCGTCCGCCAGCTGCGACCCGGTGACGGCGACACACCATCGGTGATTCCACAACACCCCGGTCACGCCGTATTTCCGTCGTACCGTAGATAAATATGGACGACAACACGCCGACCGCGGAAGGTGACGCCACCCGCCCGGATCGGCAGCTGATCCAGCGGCGAGAGCAAGCGTGGAGCAACTACCAGCGGGCCTGCGCCGAACTCGCCGGTACCCGGATCCGCGCCAATCTCGACGGATGGAAACGCTGGCTGCGCATCCTGCCGGGCGCGGCGGTCGATCAGGCCGAACGCCGCCGCGACGAGATCCGCGCCGAACTGGCCCGCCATTGCGTCGGGGCCGACGATCATGCGTGGGGCGTGTTGTCGGGCGGCGACACCGGAACCTTCGGCGGCTGTTTCGGACTCGAGCACACCATCGGTCAGCTGGCCGAGCTCTACGGCAAGACCGATTCGCACTGGGTGCGCGCACTGCGCGAGACGGCCCGCCGGACCACCGACATCCGGCCGCTCGCCGCCGACGGGGACCGTTCGGCCGTCAGCGACCTCACCGAGCGTGTGGTGCAAGCCGTCCGCATGGCGCCCGACGACGAGGCCCGGCGCCGGCTCACCGTCCACCTGCCCGGGGAGGTGCGGCCGGTGCCCGCGGATCCGGCGGCGCTGGCCGAGAAGCAGGGACCGGCAGCGGTCCAGTTCGACATCTATGCGAGCACGATCAAACTCGATCACATCGACGTGATCCCACCGCTGCGCCGGATGGGCCTGGGCACCGCGACGCTGCGCCATCTGTGCCGGACCGCCGACGCGCACGGTATGCATATCGTCGCGCAGCTGGTGCCCACCTTCCGCGACGACGATTCGGCGGTCCCGATTCTGGCGCGCTGGTTCCGCGAACAGGGTTTCGAGGTGACCGAACGGCTGGGCGGGCGGGTCGTACGGGCCCCCGCCAGCATTTCCTAGCCGGCCATCGCGATCACCGGCCCGCGTCGATCACCGTGCGCGCGTGAGGAATTCACCGATCGCCGGAGCGAGTTCGGCGGCGACCGGATCGTTGCTCACGCCGGGCAGCTCCCGCAATTCGGCATTCGGGAGTACCTCGGCCATCCTCTTGGCTCCCTTGGTCAGCGCCGGCGCGGAACGATCGCCGATCAGCAGCAACGTCGGCTGGGTGAGCATGGCCCAATCCTCCGGCTGGATGGTCTCAGCGCGCGAAAACGGTTTCAGCACAGCGAAATCGTGGGCCGTCGAATCGGCGGTGGCGACCAGCTTCTTCCACACCGACGACATCCGCATCACCGCGACGACCAGGCCCGGCACGCCCATCACCTTGGTCATGTAGTACCGGACCGCACCGCCGCGCTTACCCGCCGCGATGCGCTGGCGCAGCTTCTCCTCCGCGTCCTTGGGCGGCACGTGATCCTTCGGATCGACCACGAACGGCGGTTCGAAGGCGACGACGTCGGTGACCCCGGTGATCGCGCCCGAACGTGCGGCCAGCAGCGCCAGTATCGCGCCCGAACCCCAGCCGAACAGCGCGGCCGATCCGCCCTCGGCCTCGACCAGCGCGCGAATGTCGGCGATCTCGTTGGCGCTGTCGTAGACACCCGGGGAGTCCGCGCTGTCGCCGCGTCCGCGCCGGTCGTAGTTGAGCACGCGCAGGCCGTAGTTCTCGGCCAGCGCCTGCGCCAGCTCGACGGTGTTGGGGACCTGCCGATAACCGAACGCGCCGCTGATCAGCACGACGGTTCCCGCACTGCCGGAACCGATCCGGTCGAAGGCGATGGTGGTGCCGTCCTGCGACGTCACGGTCTGCATGTCCTACTCCTTCGCGGGCCGGGGTTCGGTTCGAAAGTACGCGATGGGTTCGCGAGCACCGCCGGGGCCGGTCGGTAGGCTCGCACGGACAGTATTCACGGGCGAGGGGGTGCAGTGGTGACGATCATCGCCGGACCGCACGGACTGCCGCGCATCAGCGGATTTCCGAGTTCGGATTTCGATCCCGGCTCGGACAAGTGGTCGGGTGTCGCCATCGGCGAGGATCGCATCCGGGCGCTGGCCATCGGCGCGTACTACGGCCGCAGCTGGAGCTCCTACAACGACACCGTCGCCTTCCAGCCCGAACATCCCGGAAGTTCGGAGACCCGGCGCGAATCCACCATCGAGGGCCTGCACGAGTCGTGGGGTGTCGACAACGCCGAGGATGCGCGCGACACCATCGGCCGGCTGCTGAGCGGGATGCATGCCCCGCTGTTCGCGATGGTGCATCCGCTGGCCACCGCGGCCGCGCAGGACACCACCCGCGTCGACCGCACCGGCCTCGCCGACAGCCACCGCGAATTCCTGCACACCGTGTCCGAGGTGCGCGGCTATCGCGGTGTCAACGGCATCGACCGCGACTACGACGCCTGGTTGCAGGCCATCAAATTCGGCATCGTCGACCGGCTGCCGCAACCGCTGAACACCGACGCCACCGCCTGGGACCTCTCCCGCATCGTGTTCATCGCCCGGGCCGCGCACACCGCCGGATATCTGGACGAGGACGAGGCGTGGACCCTGCTGGGCCGCGCGCTCGCCAAAGCCCAGCAGCACTACCGCAATTGGCGGCAGTTCGCGGCCGGCTTCCTCACCGGCGCCATCTTCTGGGCGGCCACCCAGGACCTCGCCGCGGCCAAGGAGCAGGTCGACGAGCGCCGCTGGATGATTCGCGGACTGCTGATGCGCCCGTCGAGTCCGTGGCGGCGGGTGGCGCTGCATCCGGGCGCGCCGGTGTTCGGCCTCTCCCCGTTCCACTGACGGGCGGTTACTGCGGCATCGCGCGCAGAATGCCGACGCCCTCCCATTTGAACTGCTCGGTGTCGACCATGCCGAGTTTGCGCCGCTCCACCAGCAACTGCCATTCGCCGAACAGATCCAGCGAGGACGGGCGCGCCATCACGATCGAGCCGTCGACATGTTCGATCTCGCAGGCCAGCCGCACGGCGCCGTCGACGCGCAGCAGATCCTCGGCCTCGGTGGAGACGAATTCCAGATCCGTATTGCCATCCGAAATGCGCAGCGTCGCCACCGATCCGGGCGGCGCCGCGACATCCGTGCGATCCAGCGCGGCCACCGGGAACTCGTAGGTAGCCCCGGCCGAGACGAACAGCAGCCGCAGGGTGGTGATCACGACCAGGCCCGGCGCACCGCGATGGCCGCACGGCGCGCATTCGAGGACGTATTCGTCCGGGCGGGCGTAGGCGTGCAGGGCCGCCAGCTCCCGCGCGCACAGTCCCGGTGTGCGCATCCGTTCGGCCGCACGCGACACATCGGGGCGGATCGGGCCGTACTGTCCCGGAACCGGCCGAGGCGGAGCCAGATTCGGCCGCTGCCGCACGATCCGCCGCATCTCGAGCAGATCGTCGCCGATCGCGCGGACGAGTGTGGCCGCCTGTGTGAACACCTCGGGTTCGAGGAAGATCGTCGCCGGATTGCGCCGGGTCGCAACGCCTTTGATCACATAGTCCGGCGCCCGGAAATACAGCAGGATCAGCAGGTCACCGCTGTCGGCTTCGGCGAGGCAAGCGTCGCGCAGATCGCAGACCCGCACATCCATGGCGACATCGTCGTCGACCCCCAGCGGTGTGGTGGTGATCCGCCCGTCGGCATATCTGACCGCGGTCCGACGCCCCCACACCTCCAGCACTGCCGCATCCTCCCCACTCCGACCCGGTGAGACCTCATCGGGGACGGATTCTACCGAGAGACCCCCCTCGTTCCGGGTATCCGGGGAATGCCGATCAGAGGTTACCGGCGAACATGCTCGCGAGTCCGGTGGCGGTCGCGACGGCGGCGCTGCCCGTGCTGAGTGCGGCGATGAGAAGTGCGATGATCACGGTCCCGACCTTTCGATATGGTGCATACGCTCGAAACGTACTGCGACCCAAGGGCCTTCACCAGGGTGCGGGCGGCATTCACGGCAACCTCCGTGCCGATTGACAGCACATTGCCAGCAAGGCCGGCGTTGCGGTGTGGCGCCCGGGATCGCGGCCCCGGCGCGACACGCGAACCGGATGAGCGTGTCCGGCCCGTGAACTGGAATGGCACACTGGCCGAATGCTCGGTGTACATCCGGAGACCACCGAAATCGCGGAGCCGACCGTCCCACGGCGGGTGATCCGCTATGCCGTGCGCTTCGCCTACCTGGCGGCCCTGGCCGTGGCCTTGATCACCGGAGCACTTCCCGGTGGCCGCGTCCAGGAGGCGGCGTGGATGATCGGCGGGGTCCTCGCCTTCACCATCGACCGGCCCTGGCGCCAGCACATCCGGGTACTGACCGACTGGCTGCCGCTGATCGCGGCGCTCATGGTCTACGACTACACCCGCGACCTCGCCGACAAACTCGGCATGCCGCTGCGCATGCACGAACTCGTCGACATCGACCGCTGGATGTTCGGCGGCACCCTGCCGACGATCTGGTTGCAGGACCATCTGGCCGGCGACGGTCAGCCCTGGTGGACGCCGATCATCGGTGTGGTCTACACGACCCACTTCATCCTGCCCTGGGCCGTCGCGGCGATCTTCTACGTCTACTCCCGGCCGCTGTGGGTCCGGTACATGCGCCGGATTCTGCTGCTGTCGTATCTGGCGCTGGTCACCTATGTGCTGGTGCCCGCGGCGCCGCCCTGGTTCGCCGGGCGCGAAGGGGCCATCCCGGAACACGTCCGCCGCATATCCGGTTTCGGGCTCGGCGTGGTCGATCCCAATGTGAGCGCGCAATGGCTCGAGGATCACGGCAACTACGTCGCGGCCGTGCCCTCGCTCCATACGGCGTTCTCGGTGCTGGTGGCCGCGACGCTGTGGCCGCTGACGCGGCAGTGGTGGCTGCGCGCGATCCTGGTGATCTACCCGTGCGCGATGGGCTTCACCCTCGTCTACGGCGGCGAGCACTGGGTCTTCGATGTGCTGCTCGGCGGCGTGTACACCGCGTTCACGATCCTGATCACCCGCGTGTGGGAGAACTGGCGGGCCGGCCGGGCACTGCTCGGTCCGCTCCCCGCGGTCGGTCGCGGTGAGGGGCCGGAGGCGGCGGTGCCCGCGACATCCGAGGCGGACGGAACCGGACCGGCCGTGGCGGTGCCGGCCGGTCCACTGAACGCGGCCGCGCCCCGCAAGGCCGACCGCACCTGACGAACCGGTCCGCCCGCACCCGCGCGGCCGCGACGAGCCGGGTGTGACGAGCGTCTCTCCGCTGTGCACCGCACGGAACCGCCGCAGGTGAGCACTCGTTTCTCGCGGCTATCAGTGCACTTCGGGACGGAAAATCGGGTGCTCGCGTGCGCGATGCACCGGAATACTTGCGCGGCACCGATGAGTTGAGTGGGTCACGGTCGTCAGGTCTGGTGTGGCGTTCGAGGCACTACAGGGGTGACTCGGCGTCGGTCAGACATTCCGCGTTCGCGACACCCGGAGGTACAGATGCCCGCCGAACCAGTCCATCGCCCGGCCGGACGAAGAACCCCCGCGGTGATCCGGCTGCTGGTCCTCGCGACCTTCGTGGTGATCCTCAACGAGACCATCATGATCAACGCGATCCCGCGCCTGATGACCGATCTGCACGTCACCGAGCGGTCCGCGCAGTGGGTGTCGACCGCGTTCATGCTCACGATGGCGGCCGTCATCCCCGTCACCGGATGGTTCCTGCAACGGGTCACCACGCGCCGCGCCTATGCGCTCGCGATGGGCATCTTCCTCGCCGGCACGCTCTTGTCGGCCGCGGCGCCGTCGTTCGCGATTCTGCTGGTCGGGCGCGTCGTGCAGGCCGGCGGCACCGCCGTGATGATGCCGCTGCTCATGACGACCCTGATGACCGTGGTGCCCGAACACGACCGCGGCCGCGTCATGGGTAACGTCACCCTCGCCATCTCGGTCGCTCCCGCCATGGGTCCGGTCATCTCCGGCCTGGTGCTCCAGATCGGTTCCTGGCGTTGGCTTTTCCTGCTGGTGTTGCCCATCGCCGGTGCGGTGACCTTCTTCGGCCTGCGCAAACTGGAGAACGTCGGCGAACCCGAGAGCGGTGCGATCGATTGGGCCAGTGTCGTTTTCGCGGCCCTGGGCTTCGGCAGCCTGGTCTACGGCCTCAGCCGGTTCGAGGTCGGCAACATCGTGATCCCGGCGCTGATCGTGGCGGCCGGTGTGGCCTTCATCGCGGTGTTCGCGGCCCGGCAGATTCGCCTGCAGCGCACCGGCTCTCCCCTGCTCGATCTGCGAATCCTGTTGTCCGGCACCTACACCAAGGCACTCGTGCTGATGGCGGTCGCCTTCCTGGCGATGATGGGCTCGATGATCCTGCTGCCGCTGTACCTGCAGAACCTACGGTCGCTCTCGCCGCTGGAAACCGGTCTGCTGGTGATGCCGGGCGGGTTGGCGATGGGCCTGCTGGGGCCCACGATCGGGCGGCTGTTCGACCGCTTCGGCGGGCGCATGCTGGTGATTCCCGGCGCGGTCGGCATCACCGCGGCCCTGGCCGGTTTCACCCGGATCTCGCTGACCATGCCGTACTGGCAGCTGCTGGCACTGCACATTCTGCTGATGGTGTCGCTGGCGGCGGCCTTCACCCCGGTCTTCACCCTCGGCCTGGGCGCGCTGCCGCAGCATCTGTACTCGCACGGCAGCTCGATGCTCGGCACCCTGCAGCAGGTGGCCGCGGCCTTCGGCACCGCCCTGGTGGTCACGGTGATGACCGCCCGCGCCACCACGCTCACCGACCGCGGGATCGAACCGCTCGTCGCCCATCTGTCGGGTATGCGGCTGGCCTTCGCGATATCCGCCGGCCTGGCGGTGATCGTGATCGTGATGGCGGTGCTGCTGCCCAATCGCTCGGCCTCGTCGGAAGCGGTCGTGCTCGATTCCGAGGATGTCGAGGACACCGAGATGGTCCGCGGCTGACCACGGACCGAAACGCCCGCGAGACAACCGGTCTCGCGGGCGTTGTCGTATTCAGCCGCGATCGGCGCCCGGACGAACCGGTATCGACACCGGACCCACGGTGAAGAACGAAGGCGTATAAGGGATTTCAGCGGGATCCACGGCGAGCGTCAGGTCCGGGAACCGCCGGTACAGGCTCGCCAGCCCCAGCCGGCCCTCGAGCCGGGCCAGCGGTGCGCCGATGCAGTAGCGCGGTCCGTGCCCGAATCCGAGGTGTGGCCGCGACAGGCGGGTGATGTCGAATTCGTCGGCGGTCTCACCGTGCTGCGCGGTGTCCACTCCGGTGGCTTGGTAGACGACGCCGACCGCGTTCCCCTTCGGAATCGGGACCCCGTCGATCGTCACATCCTGCAGTGTGAATCGGAAACTCGTCATCATCACCGAGTGCCGATAGCGCAGCGTTTCCTCCACCACATCGGCCCACCGATCCTCCGCCTTCACCAGGGCCAGCTGGTCGGGATGCCGGCCCAGCGCAACCACCGCGTTTCCGAGCAGGTAGACGGTGGTTTCGTGGCCGGCGATCAGCATCAGCCACAGCACGGCGACCAGTTCGTCGGTGGTGAGCCGGTCGCCCTCGTCGCGCGCCCGGACCAGATCGGAGGTCAGATCGTCACCGGGTTCGCGTTGTTTGCGTTCGACCAGCTCGTAGAGGTAGCCGCGCAGCGCCACCTGCGTCGAGAACGCCTCCTCGGCCGAAATCTCTTGCGACAGTGAGGTCAACGTCCACTGCCGCAGCTGCGCCCGCTCCGATTCGGGTACGCCGAACAGCTCGCTGATCACCGCCATCGGCAGCGCGTCGCAGAACGCGGGCACCAGATCGACCCGATCACCCGCGGCCGCCACACCGTCGAGCAGGCCGTCGATGATCGCCTGGATCCGCGGTTCCAGAGCCCGGACCCGGGCCGGCGTGAAGCCCTTGCCGACCAAGCCGCGCAAGCGCCGATGATCGGCGCCGTCCTTGGTCGACAGATGGTCGCCCTGCACGATCGCCCGGAACGGCCAGTCCTCGGGGATCGACCCGTCGTAGAGCGCGGGCCAGTGTTTCGGATCCCGGGCGAAGGTCTTGTTGTCGCCCGCGAGGATTTCCTCGACCGCCCGATGGGAGAGCGCGAGGTAGGCCGGAACGCCGCCCGGGAAGTCGACTTCGACCACGGGAGCGGTCTTGCGTAGGCGGAGGCAGGTATCGAGGGGACGTTCGTTCGCATCGGGAAAAGCAGGTCGGTTCGTCATCACGGAACCCTTCGACTGTCGACGTGACTGCGCACGCGCGGGATGAGACCTGTTGCCCGCGAAATCATCTCAGAGTCCCGCCGCGGACGGACCGGGTCGAGCACCAGCCGTGGGGAGAGTGTGCGCCGCGGCGCGATGGCGCGCACCTCGCCGCGAAGGCGACGCGGCAGCCGTCCCGAATTAGAACGTGTTCTATATTCCAGGGGACCGTTCCGGCCATCCTCGGGAGTTGACGACATGTACAAGTGGTCCGACGAAGATCTGATGCTTCGCGACGCCGTGCGCGGCTTCATCAAGAAGGAAATCGAACCGCATGTCGACCGGCTCGAGAGCGGCGCACTGCCGCCGTTCGACATCATCCGCAAGCTGTACGCCACCTTCGGCCTCGACGAGATGGCGCGCGAGGGGCTCGCGAAATCCCTGGCCCGCGAGGAAGCCGGAACGCCGGGCAAGTCCGGCGGGTTCAGCGGCTCCGGCAGTATGGGCGTCATCCTCAACAGCGAGCTGGCCGGAGTGAGCCTGGGCCTGGTCGCATCGATGGGCGTGAGCCTGGGCCTGGCCGTCGGCACCATTCGCAGCCGCGGCACCCTCGCACAGAAGAATCGCTGGCTGCCGGAGCTGGTGACGTTCGAGAAGGTCGGAGCCTGGGCGATCACCGAACCCGATTCCGGCTCCGACGCATTCGGCGGTATGAAGTCCTACGTCCGCCGCAACGGCGAGGACTACATCCTCAACGGCCGCAAAACCTTCATCACCAACGGCCCGTACGCCGACGTGACCGTCGTCTACGCCAAACTCGACGAGGAGGACGGCACCGACCGGCGCGACCGCAAGGTGCTGACCTTCGTCCTCGACAAGGGCATGCCCGGTTTCGTGCAGAGCGCGCCGTTCAAGAAGATGGGCATGAATTCATCGCCCACCGGCGAGCTGGTCTTCGACAACGTCCGCCTGACGCCCGACCGCCTGCTCGGCGAGACCGAGAATCCCGCCAAAGGCGACGGCAAGGACAGCGCGAAGGAATCCTTCGCCGCCGAACGCATCGGCATCGCCTCCCTGGCACTGGGGATCATCAACGAATGTCACCGGCTCTGTGTCGATTACGCGAAATCGCGCACCCTGTGGGGTAAGGAGATCGGCCACTTCCAGCTCATCCAGCTCAAGCTCGCCGAAGTGGAGATCGCCCGGATCAATGTGCAGAACATGGTCTTCAACGCCATCGAACGCACCGCCGCCGGCGAATCCGTCTCCCTCGCCGAGGCATCCGCGATGAAGCTCTACTCCTCCCGCGCCGCCACCGAAGTCGCCATGGAAGCCGTCCAGTTGTTCGGCGGCAACGGCTACATGGCCGAGTACAAGGTGGAACAGCTTGCGCGCGACGCGAAGTCGCTGATGATCTACGCGGGCAGCAACGAGATCCAGGTGACGCATATCGCCAAGGGTTTGTTGAACGGTTAGGCCGCAGGCCCCTGTCCGCGCCGGCCGATCCGTCCGGTTCAGATGCGCTGATCCGCGAGCTGCAATACCAGGCAGGCGACGGCCAGGGGCAGGAACAGCCCCACAGCCAGATAGAAGGTCTGGGCGTAGTCGGCGACGCGGACGTGGGTATAGGCCGCGCAGACGAAGTAGAGCACCAGGCCGATCGCGGCGGCCGTACCCACATACGGCACCCCGAGCACACCCAGCAGCAGCCCGGCCGCCCCCGCGAGTTTCAAGGTGCCGATCGGGAAGGTGAGCCACGACTGCGGAATTCCGGCGGTTTCCATCGCAGGCGCCAACGTGGCCATGACCGGGGCGAATCGGGTGACGGCAGCGGCCCCGGAGAAGGTGTTGGCGGCGATGGTGACGAGCATGACGGTCAGATAGGCGACATACATCAGAGCCTCGCTCGATCTAGAAGTATTACGACTTCCCAACTATATCGTTTTCATACGATACGAGATAGAGTGGATCCGTATCCGAGCAGTCGCCGTGGCGACGCTCTCATCCGAGCAGAGGACCACACATGTCCGATGACCTCTCCGTATCCGGAATCGACCCCACGACGGTCGATTTCGAGCAGCTCTACAGCGGCGCCGCCCTGGCCCCCGGCCTCCGCCTGGACAAACCACCGTGGGACATCGGCCGCCCCCAACCACTCCTCATCGCCGTGGAACGCGCCGGCCGGATCACCGGCCAGGTGCTCGACATCGGGTGCGGCCCGGGGGACACCGCCGTCCACCTGGCCGAACGCGGTTATCGAGTGACAGGTGTCGACATCGCCCCCACCGCGATCGACCAGGCCCGCACCCGCGCCGCGGGCCGCGACCTGCCGGTCACCTTCGCCGTCGCCGACGCCACCATCCTCGCGGGCTACGACAACCACTTCGACACGGTGGTGAGCAGCGCCCTCCTCCACTGCCTCTCCCCCACCCAGCGCCGCTCCCATATCGCCGCCCTCGCCCGAGTAACGAAGCCCGGCGGCCACCTCATCCAATTCAGCTTCGCCGCAACAGCACACGCGCACCTGTACGCGCCCTACCCGCTGTCCGAACCCGAACTGCGCAGCGAATTCACCACACCGGAGTGGAACATCACGACCCTGAGGCCGGAGTTCATCGAAGCAGTGAATCCGCCGGAGGTGATTCGAAAAGTGTTCGCTTCCAGTGGTTTTCATCCGGAGACGGACGAGACCGGTGGGCTCCGACTGCCCGTCCACCTACTGGAGGCTCAGCGGGTATAGCCGATCCGTTCGCCGACACCACGGCACCAAGGCGTAGTCCACGATCCGGCAGCCGCAGGATCGGATCGCGTGCGGGATCGTCGAACGCCCACTCACCCCCCACCACGGCACATCCGGTCGGCGCCCCGACGGCCTCACCGAACGACCGACCTCCGCCACCGGCCGCCCCCTATGGCACGCTCGATCGAGTTACCGGCGAGCATCGCCGATGCACGCCCACCACCAGGGCGCGCTCGGTCAGCTTCCCGGCGGGCCATCGCCGGAGGCCCGAAGTGGTCGGAGGACCATCAGCGAGCCGAACGACTCTCGCGAGCAACGGAATCCAGTCGGGGCAGCCGAGATGACTCCCGGCTGCCATGTCGCCCCTCGCTCAGTGGAAGTCCCGAGTCATCTGTTCGATCACCCGGCCACCACCTCAGGTGGGAGACCGCAATGGTCGAAGGGCCATCGGGCCCGAGGCGACGAATTATCCCCTTCTCCAGCGACTCTCGTGAGCAGCGGAGCCGGGCCGAGGCAGCCGAGACGACTCCCGCTGCCATGCCGAACCCCCGCTCAGTGAGCGTCCCGGGCCGCCTGTTCGATCACCCCGGCCACCACATCGGGGTGGGAGACCGCGACGGAGTGCGATGCGGCTACCTCGGTGACATGGGCGTGGGCGCGTTCGGCCATGAAGCGCTGGGCCGCGACCGGGATGTTCTTGTCCTCGGTCGTGATCACGTCCCAGCTGGGCTTCTCGGTCCACGCTGCGACCGTGGCCTTCTCCTCGAGTGCGGACTGCGCGATCGGCCGTTGGGTCGTCGCCATCAGGGCGGCGCGGTTCTGGGTGACGTCGGCGGCGAACTGGTCGCGGAACTTGTCCCGCTGGATGTAGAGGTCGGTGCCGGTGCCGCCGTCGATGTTCGTGACCGGCACCGGATTCACTGTGCCCGGCAAAGTGGATCCCGGAAACTGATTGGTCAGCCCGAGTGCCGTCTCCCCCGGCGCCGGCAGGAACGCCGCCACATAGACCAGCCCCTTGACCTGATCATTCCCGGCACCCGCCGCGCTGATCACCGATCCACCATAGGAATGCCCGACCAGAATCACGGGCCCGTTGATATGGCTGATCAAGCCACGCAAACCGGTGGCGTCCGCCGCAGGCCCGCGCAGCGGATTCGCCGCGGCGACAACCGGATAGTGGTCACCGCGCAGCTTCTCGATGACATCGTCCCAGCTGGAGGCGTCCGCGAACGCGCCGTGCTCCAGCACGATCGTCGGCTTCGGCGCATCCTCGCCGGGCCCTGCCTGGGACGTCGTTTCGGCAGCGCAGGCAACGGCCACACTCCCCGCGACGGCAACCGCCGCGACCGCCGAAACCGTGCGGACAACGCGCCGCCGCGTGCGGCCACGTCCGACTACGACCATGTGATTACGCCCTTCGAACAAGTGGTGCGGATACGGGTTCCACTGTGCGAGGCGGGCCCGTAGCCAGGCATCCGTCAGATGACGCTGTCGGCGACGTAATCGGTGCCGACGCGAGCGATTACGTCGTCATCAGCGTCATGCGACGGATGTCGCGACCGGATTCCCGCACGACAGTGAAGTTCTGTTCGTTCCCCACGGAGGAGAATCCGATGAGCAACCTTGCCGTCACGAAATCCGAACGCGCCGCCCTGATTCGGCTGTACCTCGGCCGCGGCGTCCTCGCCGTCGCATGGGCGGCCGTCTTCGCCACAGCACATGAAACCCTCGACGCCCTCGCCGTCGGCCTGCTGGTCGCCTACCCGTTGATCGACGCGGTCTCCTCGCTGATCGATTACAAGGCGACCGACGCCGGCCCCGACCGCCGCGTCACTGCCTGCAACGCCACGCTGAGCACGCTGGCCGCCGTCGCGGCCGGGACCGCAGCGATCGCCGGCGGCGTAGCCGCAATCCTCGCCACCTTCGGCGCGTGGGCGGTCCTCTCCGGTGCGGCCCAGGTAGCCGTCGGCCTGTACCGTCGCGGACCCGAACTCGGCAGACAGTGGCCGATGCTCATCGCCGGCGGCCTGTCGTTCCTTGTGGGCCTGTTCTACATCGGCCAATCTCTCGGTGGCGCACCTAGTTTGGACGTGCTGTCGGTCTACGCGACAGGTGGAGGCGTCTTCTTCATCGTCCAGGCCGGACTGCTCGCCTGGAAAGGACGTTCGACTTCGCTTGTCACCGGATGATCCTCCGCGACAGCGGCCACACCCTTGCCCACGTATCCGCAGCCGACGCCCCGGATACGTGGGCAGTGGTGCGCTCGGGTGCGGGCGGAAAGATCTTGCACAGCGGCGCGGATCGTGAGCGCGGTCCGGCGCGCGAACGAGCCTCGGCACCGGTGTCGGCAAGGACGCGATCACCAGCGGTATCGAAGTGACGCGCAGGCGTAGTGCGGTCGACGCTCCTATCTGCGGCTTCTGCGCCGGCGTCGAATCACCCGCGCGGCCTCCTCGACGCACGCATCGAGGTACGAGTTCACATCGGCGGCCGCATACCGCAACACGAACCACCCGGCGTCCAACAGCGCGTTCTGACGCCGCCGATCACGACGGAACGTCAGCGAATCACTGTGGAATTCACGACCGTCGATCTCGATGATCATTCGCGACCGTTCATCGACGAGATCACCCACGTACTGTCCGATCGGCTGATTCAGCAGCAGATGAAGACCTCGCCGTGCCAGCGCGCGAGCGAACAACCGTTCCGGTTCCGAGGCGGCATCGAATGCGGCGCAACGCAAGTGTTCGCGCAACTTTGTCGAGCCGTACTTGCCGGTGGTCAGGCCCGGCAATGCGGGTGCCACCGCGCGGGCATGATTGTCCACCATGCGGCCCGCCTCGGCGTCCGGCAGGATCGGCACACAATCGAGCAACGTGCGAGCCCGGGTGGTCACGGGAAGTCCCCAGACCTCATCGATCGAATCGGGCCGTAATTCGCGGCGGCTCAACCGAAGCCACTCCGGTGTAGCTCGATACCGGCCCCGGGGCACAGTCGCTTCGACCGACTCGGGTTCCGGCAACATATCCCACAGCCACGCCGCGGTGCGATGGCTCAACACCGCCTCGGGCAACCACGCGAGCACGGCCTCGCACCTGGTGCGCTGGGTAACCGTCCCGACCGCATAGATTCCCGGCAGCACACGCGTATATTGCCCGCGGCGACAGCGAGCGGCAATCGCGGCCGCCGAAACTTCGCGCATCAACTCCGCCCTGGTTCGAATCACGGATACCGATGATTCCGGGCGGTCGGCAGCGAGCTCAGGAGCTCACCTGGGCGAACGACAGACCTGTGGATCAGTGCGGGCCTGTGGATGGGGTGAACAGATCGTGCAAACCTCGGCACGAATGCGAGAAAACCGCAGAATCAAGGGCGGTTTGCACGAAAAATTCACCTCCCAGTACAGGACAACCGGAGCCGTTGTGCGCGTGTGGCTTCGAAACCACCGCCTCACGATCACGGCGCATACCAGCAGTCTCGCTGCACGAACGAGCCGCTGGTCGTAGCGTGGTAACCATGGGTGTGGGGCAGAAATACGACGACAGCGGCATCCCGCCGAACGACCTCGGCCGCCGCCTACGCGAAATCCGCGCCTGGCGCGGCCTGAGCCTCGAAGCCGCCGCCGGACTAGCCGGAATCTCCTACGGATACCTCGGAAAACTCGAGCGAGGCGAGAAGTCGCTGGAGAACCGGCGCACCCTCGAAGCGATCGCGGCCGCACTACGCGTGGCGCCGAGCGAGTTCTCACCGGTGCCATGGCAAGCCGAGCACCCGAGCGCCAACGATGCGGCCTATGCCGGACTGGTCGCGATCGAGAACGTGCTCGACATCTACGAACTCGGCGAAGACCCGGGGCTACCGGTGCGCGAGTGGCCGGCTATCGCTGCGGACATCCAGCAGTTGATCGAACTGTCGCAAACCACAGCGGATTACGCCGCCCAGGCGGAGTTGATGCCGCAGCTGCTCGGTGAACTGCATGCCGTTTATGTCCGTTCTCCCGCACATCGACACGAAACGTTGATCGGGATGATCTGGTGCTATGCGGCGGCGATGTGGACGAGTAAGCGTCTCGGTGGCCGCGGCCTCCCTCTCTTGGCAGCCAAAGAAGCACAGCACTGTGCCGAGGCGCTGGAATCGCCTGCGTGGCAAGGATTCACGGCGTGGCTGCGCGGAGACGCAACAGGCGGACTGTCACGGCCGGAACAGTATCGGCGCGCGGTGCGCGTGGCCGACAAATTGCGTCCTCATCTGAATGACGATGATGTCGTGCAGGTGTATGGGATGCTTCACCTGTCCGCGGCCCTGGCGGCAGCGGTGCAGGGCGACCGCGACACCTCCAGGACCCACCTCGGCGAGGCCGACGATATCGCTCGACGCCTCGATACCGAGGTCGGCTCGTTCGGCCACATGTTCTTCGGCCGCGCGAATGTCGGCATCTGGCAAGCCACGATCGGGAACGAATTCGGTGACGGCGCGAAGGTGGTCGAGCAAGCGCACCGCGTGAACGTAGCTGCCGTGCCGAGCGCTTCGAGACAGGCCGAATTCCACATGGAGATAGGCCGAGCACTACTGACCGATCGGCGTCGGCGTGACGAGGGAATCGCCACCCTGATGCGAGCGGAACGCCTTGCACCCCAACGCGTCCACGCAGACGTCTTCGTGCGGGAGGCAGTAGCCGACCAACTCCGCGCCGCCCGCCGCGATGCCGGCGGCCGCGAACTACGCGGCCTGGCATGGCGAATCGGCATCGCCCCGGACTCCGCCGAGACCCGCCGCTGACCTCGTACAGCTGAACCCACACGTTGAGTCCGCGCATTATGTCTGTACAGCGGGTCCGAGCGTCGATGGGGTGAACAGATCGTGCAAACCTCCGCACGAGTGCGAGAAAACCGCCGAATCAAGGCCGGTTTGCACGAAAAAATCACCACCTAGTACCGGACAACCGGAGCCGTGGTGCCCGCGGCTTCGAAACCACCGCGTCACGATCGCCGCGCGCCCAACGCGAGCGAGCACCGAGCCCGAGCGCTGCCCGCGAGTGCTGCGTCCGCACGCCGACGCGACACACCGAATTCGAGTGCCGAGGGCCCCACTTCATGAGAGTGGAACGCTCTGTGCCCAACTCGTACACACAGACGTCTTCGTGCGGAAGGCCGCGCCGATCCGAGGTGCGCCGCCCGCCGCGATGCCGCCGGCCGCGAACTACGCAGCTAGCACAGCGGATCGGCATCGCCCAGCGCTCCGGCGAGGCCCGCCGCTGACCCCGCCCGCCGAAGCCGACCATCAAGCCCGACAGCGGCCCCGCACGCCGAGTCCACGCGCGACCGCGCCCATCGAGCTCGAACGCCGAGCCCGCATGCCTGGTCCGAGTGACGAGTCCGTACGCCGACCCGACACGCCGAATTCGAGCGCCGAGCCACACGCCAAGTTCGAGCGCCGAGCCCACACGCCGAGAATTACTCACGTGTAAGCGAACACTCTGCGCCACAACCCGTCCACGCAGACGTCGTCATGCGGGAGGGGGTAGCCGACACTTCGCACCGGCCGCCGCGATGGCAGCGGTCCGACCTACGGGCCCGCATGAGGGATCGGCATTGCCCGGACGCCGGCGAATCCGCCTACTTCGCGCGACTTACCCGAGCACCGAATCCGAGCACCCGAGGCCGAACGCTGCCCGCGAGCGCGGGCCTGCGCGCATTCCTCTGTCGCGCTTGTCCTTTCAGGACAGATCGCGCGTGGCTCCTCTCATACCTTGGGCTACGGCCCCATCGCCGGGTCCGTAGCCGGCCGAACCCCGGCTCCTCGGCGGTGGGCGCTCTTGCCGACCGAGGGGATGGAGGGGTGCGTCATGAAAGGCTGTGACTGGATCCTTTTGCTGCTCATCGCAGCACTGCTCGGACTGACCTTCGCCTTAGCGCGCCTACCCCTGCGAGGTGAACGCCGCCGCAAGGACTCCCACCGGTGACGCCCGCCCACCCGATCGCGCTCGGCTGGGTCCATCCCGAATCCACCGCCCCGGACTGGGACACCGCCCAAGTACGCCGCCTGGCCACCCGCCTCGGCTACCGCCTGGTCTGGCCCCCGGAAACCAGCCGCATCCCCCTGCCCGACCAAGTCCCGCGCCACCGGCGCCGAAGCCGTAATCGCCCCGTCCACCCAACATTTCGACTTCCTCACCCTGAACGCGCTGATGATGATCGCCGACGTAGAAACCGTCCACCCCAGGCTCTCCTTCGCCCGCTGGGCGACCAGGCGGTAGCCGAAACTTCTGCCCCGCAGCGAATGTCGGGCGTAGGCGGTCGACGATCCGACGCGGAACGTCGCCGCTACCACGCTCCACGCAACCAGCTCCGTTGTGCCTACTCGCCTCGGGCTGACACTGCCCGAACCCACCTTTCCAAGGAGAACGAGAACATTGCACGCCGATCTGTGGGACCCCTGCACCGGCATACCCGATGAAGCGTTGCGCGCATCGAACGTCGACGTGGCGAGTAAAGAATCCGGCATCGCCGGTATCGAGCAGAGCGGCTGGAAGATCGGCGGATGGCGCGGTCCCGAGTATGCGATCACCGTGTACTCGACCGCGCGCACGGTCGATCAGTTCGAAAACAAACCCGGCAATGTCGATTTCGCCGACGCAACGATCGCCGGCCGCAGCGGTCGTCGGTTCAGGGTCGCTGGAGCGTCGAAGCATCTCAACTGCAACGTCGTGTTCCCTGCGCAGCAGGGTGTCATCCAGCTGCAGCTGCTGATCCGGACAGCGTTGGACAATCCGCCAGAGCCGTGCGGGCTGCTCGCACGAATCGGCGAGAACCTCGTCCCGTGGTTTCCCGAATAGCTTGGGCTACAGGCTCATTCCGGCCCGAATGGCTCGGTCCGACTACTTCTTCGGCGCGGGATTCTGGTCGATGATCCCGCTCAGCGTGGACGAGTTCGTATAGTCCTGACCGGTCAGCCGGGCCAACGAAATCGCCATGACCTCGCGCATATTCTTTACGGTCTCGATGTGGTCCTCCACGATCTTGTCGATGGAGTTGTCATCACCCGTGGCCTGAAGTTTGAACTGCCCCTCGAGCATGTGGCCCATATCGAAATCGCCAAAGCCGGAGACGCTTTGAGCTCGCAAAGCGTAAATGTGGAGGTCCTGCAAATCCTCAATCCGCTTGTTGCAGGCAGCCAGGCACTCACGGGCCACCTGTTCGTTGTCGAGGTACAGATCACCGGACCTGGCCTCCGCTACGCGTTGCTGCCATGCCGAAAGATCACTACTTGCCATACCGCCCCCCTGCTACTTCGGAAACACCGGAACGAGCGACTCCCCGACGCTGGCCACGGTTTGGCACGGGTCAATCGGATGGTCTTCGGCGAGCCGTCCGATCACCTGGAGCTGCACCGCGCCCTGCTGCGCATCGAAAGCCACGTCGCACTCGGTATCGCTACCCTGCCTGAACTCTGTGCCCACACGACCAGCAATCGTCACACTTTGTTGGCCGGTATTGCCCGTCTTGTTGGCGATCTCCGAGGCGGATTTGCCGGTGGAGTAGACGGTAATAGCGTACTTTGAGCCCTTCCATCCGCAAATCTCCCAACCGTGCTGGTGAACGCCGGCGACGCCGGAATCCTTTGTGCTCGGGTCTACCTGCGCGGCCGTCAATGCCGAATCGGGAATCTGCGTACACGGATCCCACAGCGCCGCAGCAGCATCGCTACTCGCCGTAGTAGCCGCGCCGTCCGTAGTCGAGCTACACCCAGCTGTCATCACCGCCAGCACCGCCCCGATAGCGACCGCCACCCCTGCTACTCGTCGCTGCACCCGACGTCCTCCCGCTCGACAGACAACTTCGCTACGGACTATAGGACGCGGCGACACGCGACGGGGTTCCCTATCCGGCCGCAGGGCCCTGACCAGGGCGCCGTGTGGGACCACCGGGCACCATCTCGGTGCCCCCGGTCGGACTCGAACCGACACTGTGCGGATTTTAAGTCCGCTGCCTCTGCCAATTGGGCTACGGGGGCGGCTGGGATAGCGTACCTAAGTCGTACGTCCGTCTCGGAATTGTCCGGGGATTTGCTCAGTGCACGCCTTCCATCAAGCGGCTGACCTGCGGGGCTAGGAAGTAAACGATGATTCCCACTGCGATCGCGACCAGGCCGGTGATGCCGAAGTAGGCGACTTCGTGGCTGGTGTCGTAGAACTCGGACAGGACGCCGGACATCGAGGTACCGATGCCGACGGAGAAGAAGTAAAGGGCCATCATCTGGGCTCGGAAGGCCTCGGGGGCGAGCTGAGTGGTAACCGCGAGGCCGATCGGGGACAGCAGGAGTTCGGAGATGGCGAAGCCGGCCAGGATGACGAAGACGAGCAGGGCGGGAACGGTTTTGTCGTCGAAGCCGGCCAAGGGGACGAACAGGAGGAACGATGCGCCCATCCCCATCACGCCGTAGGCGAACTTTCGGGGGGTGGTCGGGGCTCGGGTGCCCAGGCGGGTCCACATGAGCGCGAACAAGGGCGACAGCACGATGACCCAGATCGGTTCCTCCGAGCCGATCCAGCTCGCCGGCGCGGTCCAGCCGAACAGCGTCCAGTTCATCCGCTCGTCGGAGTAGACGGCCAGCACCGTGAAGATCTGCTGGAACAGCGACCAGAACACGGCGTTGGCGATGAACAGCGGTATGAAGGCCCGCACTCGGACTCGTTCCACCGCAACCACTTTCGGACTGGTCAACATCAATCCGAAATAGAGTATCGATACCGCCGCGATCACGCCGGTGGTTACCCACGACAGATTCGACAACCGGACCAGCCCGGTCCACATCGCGAGGGCGACCACCACCGCGACGACCAGCACGAAGGCGATCACCTTCCCGATCTGGCTGCGCGGCAACGGGTTCGGCACTTCCCGCCCGTGGGTACCCAGATTGCGCCGGAAGATCACGTACTGGGTGAGTCCGAGCGCCATACCGATCGCCGCCGCCCCGAATCCGTAGTGGAATCCGAGGTGGGTCTGCAGCAGCCCGGTGATCAGCGGGCCGACGAACGCGCCGAGATTCACGCCCAGATAGAACAGCGTGAAACCGCCGTCGGCGCGCGGGTCACCCTTCTCGTAGAGCGTGCCCAGCAGTGAGGACGCGTTGGCCTTCAAGGCGCCGGAGCCGAGCGCGACGAGCGCCAACCCCACGCCGACACCGGTCAATCCCGGCAGCACCGCCAGCGCGATGTGCCCGGCCATCACGACCACGCCGCCGTAGAAGACGGTCCGCTCCATCCCGAGTACCCGGTCGGCCAGCCAGCCGCCGAGCACGGTCGACAGATACACCAGCCCGCCGTAGGCGCCGACGATGCCCGTCGCGGTCGATTTCTCCAGCCCGAGCCCGCCGTCGGTCAGCGAGTAGTACAGGTAGTACCCGAGGATCGTGAGCATGCCGTAGAACGAAAACCGTTCCCACAGTTCCACTCCGAACAAATTGACCAGCCCGATGGGATGGCCGAATATCGTGCGCGTCTCCGGCGACGTCTGCTCTCCCGGGACGGGTTCCACCCTGCTCATGAGACGCAATTGTCCAGCAACGAGGTACGCCGATCGCGCAAAACGCCGATCACGCGGGGATGTCGGAGCGAGCCCCTCAGGCGATCGACAGCGCGATACCGTCGAGAATGTCGTGCTCGCTCACGATCAACTCGGAGATCCCCGCCCGGCGCGCCAGTTCGTCGGCCAGCACCTCGGTGATCACCGCACCGCCGCCGATCACGTCGACCCGGCCCGGATGCATGGGACCGAGGGCGGCGCGTTCGTCGTGGTTCATTCCGATGAGACGGTGGCAGACCTCGCGGAGCTGATCGAACGTGAGCCGGGTCAGATGCACTCGATCCGAATCGTATTCGGGCAGGTCCAGCGCGACGGCGGCGATCGTGGTCATGGTGCCGGCCACGCCGACCCAGGTGCGGGCGCGCTCGACCGGAACCACGCCGAAGGCCTGGGCCAGCTGCTGCGAGGCGAAGAACCGCGCGGACGCGACCTCCTCGCCGGTCGGCGGATTGCCGTGCAGGCAGCGTTCGGTGATCCGCACACAGCCGATGTCGGCCGAGTACGCCTCATGCACGCCGGAACTGTCGCCGAGCACCACCTCGGTGGACCCGCCGCCGAGATCGACGACCACGAACGGCCCTTCGGCACTGGACAATTCGCCGACCGCGCCCGCGAACGAGAGCCGCGCCTCCTCATCGCCGGTGATCACCTCGGCCTGGGCGCCGGGCACCACGCGGCCCAGTTCCACACCGGTCATGGTGAAGAAGTCGTCGCGGTTGCGGGCGTCGCGGGTCGCGCTGGTGGCGACCATGCGCACCCGGCTCACCCCGGCGTCGATCATGCGGTCGACGTAATCGTGCAGGGCGACGCGGGTGCGTTCGATCGCCTCCGGATTCAGTTCGCCCGTGGCGTCCACGCCCTTGCCGAGCCGCACGATCCGCATCTCGCGGTGCACGTCGGTGAGGTGGCCGTCCGCGCCGACATCGGCGATCAGGAGCCGGATGGAATTGGTGCCGCAGTCGACGGCGGCAACCCGGTCACTCATCACTGTCTCCCGCATCGGTATTCGGTTGATACTGCTCGTATTTCGGCCAGTCCTGCGGAATCGCGGTGCCGCGCAGTCCGGTATCGGCCGCCAGCGCGACGGCCTCGTCACCGAGCGGATTCAGTCCCGGCCCCTTGGCCAGCGAATGTGCGATCAGCACGTGCAGGCATTTGACCCGCTCCGGCATCCCGCCACCGCTGAAATCCGTTCCCAGCGACTCGATTTCGTCGCGCTCGGACAGGTAGCTCTCGTGCGCGACACGGTAGGCGGCAGCCAGTTCCGGGTCGGCGGCCAGGCGTTCGGTCATCCCGCGCATCAGTCCGGCGGCCTCCTGGCGGCTCGCCTCGGCGGTCAGGCGCGGATCGGTGAGGTAGTAGAGCGTGGGGAACGGGGTGCCGTCGGGCAGCCGCGGCGCGGTCTTCACGACCGCCGGTTGGCCGTCGGGCGTGCGATAGGCGATGGCGAGCACCCCGCGCGGCTCCCGGCCGAGCTGGCGGGCCACGATCTCGAGATCAGCCTCCACGGGCGCACCCTGCTCATCACCCGCCTCGCCGGACGAAGGCTCGGGCGTAGCGGGGTCGGTCACCGGGGTTCTCCTTCAGGATGGGGCGGGGGCGGGGGCGGTGGTGGAGGGGGCGGCGGGGGCGCCGGCGTGGTGGGCGTGGGCTGCGGCTCGGACATACTGCGCCACAGCTGGGTGTACCAAGGATCGGGGCGGCGGGCCTGACTCGTCGGCACCGGCACCGCGGGCTGCTCGATACCGGGCACCTGGACGATATAGGCGGTGTCGCCGGGCATCACCAGCCGCAGCCGGTCGCGCGCCTCGGAGCGGATATAGGCGGGATCTTCCTGTTGTGCGCGGCGGTCGCGCAACCGCGTCAGATCGTTTTCCAGATCGCGGCGCTGTTCGGCCAATTGCACCGATTCCGAACGCTGACTGAAATAGGTGCGCATCGGCACGGCGAGAGTCAACGCGAGCGCGCACAACACCGCGGCCAGGATGACCGCGCGCCCGGTGGACAAGCCCAGAATCCGGTGATCGTGGCGATCCTCGGACTTCTTCGACTTCGCACGCGTGGTGCGCGGTTCGGATTTCGCGCCGGCCGGACGACGTTGCGCGGCCCGCTTTCCGGCGGACGTGCGTGTGGAGCCGTTCGCGGCCCGTTCGGGTCGGGGAGACCGCGTCGAGCGGCGGTCACCGCGTCCTGCCGGACTGGTGCCGCGCGCCCGTCGCTCCGTCATCCCCACACCTCGAAATCGCCTGCCTCCGCAGCGGTGCTGCGAATCTGTGCAGCAGCGGTGCTGCAAATCCGTGCCGTAGCGGCGCTGCGATTCGACCGCACAGCGCACCGGTTTCGCGCGGTGACCGGCCGCGGTATCGACCGGCCCCGCACGCCACACCCGTTGTCGAGGCTACTACCCCTCGAAGACGAACCGGGGGAATGCGACGTCACCGGCGTAGCGAGCCGAATCGCCGAGCGCGTCCTCGATGCGCAGCAGCTGGTTGTACTTGGCGACGCGTTCGCTGCGGGCGGGGGCGCCGGTCTTGATCTGACCGCTGCCGACCGCGACCGCCAGATCGGCGATGGTGGTGTCCTCGGTCTCGCCCGAGCGGTGGCTCATCATGGTCTTGTAGCCGTTGCGGTGAGCCAGCTCGACCGCGTCCAGCGTCTCGGTGAGGGTGCCGATCTGGTTGACCTTCACCAGCAGCGCGTTGGCGGCGCCCTTGGCGATG
>NZ_JADKYP010000180.1 GCF_015354405.1 Nocardia sp. BSTN01
CAGCCGTACATGTACGACGTCATCGACACCAAGCGCAGCGTCCGCAAGTCCTACACCGAGGCTCTGATCGGCCGCGGCGACATCTCGATGAAAGAGGCCGAGGACGCCCTGCGCGACTACCAGGGTCAGCTGGAGCGGGTGTTCAACGAGGTCCGCGAGCTGGAGAAGTATCCGCCGGAGCCGAGCGAATCGGTCGAGGAGGAGCAGACCGTGCCGGGCACCGTGGTCACCGCCGTCGACAAGTCCGTGCTGCAGCGCATCGGTGACGCCTTCCTCGGCGTGCCGGACGGTTTCAGTGTGCATCCGCGCGTGAAACCGGTGCTGGAGCGCCGTCGCGAGATGGCCTACGAGGGCAAGATCGACTGGGCCTTCGCCGAGTTGCTGGCCTTCGGCACCCTGATCGACGAGGGCCGCGCGGTGCGCTTGACCGGTCAGGACTCCCGGCGCGGCACGTTCACCCAGCGGCATTCGGTGATCATCGACCGCAAGTCCGGTGCGGAGTACACCCCGCTGCACAACATCGGCAGCGAGAATCCGGGCTGGTTCGCGGTGCACGACTCGGCGCTGAGCGAGTT
>NZ_JADKYP010000181.1 GCF_015354405.1 Nocardia sp. BSTN01
ACAGCGATGCCACACCATCACCGTTTTGGGTGAAACATGTTGGCCGCGTTGGTGTGCGGGCGAGGGCTCCGGTAGTTGGTTTAACGACCAAGCAAAACCGGAGTACTACCGGAGACCTCGTTGACCAGCGTAGCGGTGGCGGGGCGAGCGGACCTGACCGATGCCCAATGGGCCCGGCTGGAACCGCTGCTGCCCTGTGGGAAGAAGGCGGGACGCCCGCCGAAATGGACGAAACGGCAGCTCATCGACGGGATCCGATGGCGTGTGCGGGTCGGTTCGCCATGGAGGGATGTGCCGGCCGAATACGGGTCCTGGCAAGCGGTGTACGGGTTGTTCCGGCGCTGGCAGCGCGCCGGGTCGTGGGCCACGATCGTGACATCGCTGCAGGTCCAGGCTGACGCGGCCGGGGTGATCGACTGGCAGGTCAGCGTGGATTCCACGATCACCCGCGCTCA
>NZ_JADKYP010000182.1 GCF_015354405.1 Nocardia sp. BSTN01
GGTTTAGCCTCTTCCGCTTTCGCTCGCCACTACTCACGGAATCACTATTGTTTTCTCTTCCTGTGGGTACTGAGATGTTTCACTTCCCCACGTTCCCTCCACACACCCTATATATTCAGGCGCGGGTAACACGACATCACTCGTGCTGGGTTTCCCCATTCGGAAATCCTCGGATCTCAGCTCGGTTGACAGCTCCCCGAGGCTTATCGCAGCCTCCTACGTCCTTCATCGGCTCCTGGTGCCAAGGCATCCACCGTACGCTCTTACACACTTACTAACAAAGATGCTCGCGTCCACTGTGCAGTTCTCAAACAACACACCCGCACCGAATCGAATTCAAGGACCGCGACCCCCGAAGAGGCTGGTTTCACAAGAGATCCGGGCGGATCGTATTTTTTGCCTGGAAAGAACGTCTGTTCTTTCAGGACCCAACAGTGTGTCGATATAT
>NZ_JADKYP010000183.1 GCF_015354405.1 Nocardia sp. BSTN01
CGTGCTGCCCGCCCGCGCAGGAATGTGGCGACGCGACGGCGCGGCGGTCGTGCCCCTGCACGAGCAGGACCTCACCGACGCCTTGGCAGAACTGGCCCGGTACCGGTTCGATCTGTCGACCGAGATCCCGATTCGCGCCCAGATCTACTCGGTAGGACCCGAACAGTACGTCGTGGGAATTGTGTTGCACCACATTGCTTTCGACGGGTGGTCCCCGGCTCCGATGGCCCGCGACGTGGGCGAAGCGTACCGAGCGCGCCGACACGGCCGCGCCCCGGCGTGGGCGCCGTTGCCAGTGCAATATGTCGACTACACGCTGTGGCAACGCACCCGACTCGGCGAACTACACGACCCCCACAGCCCCATCACCACCGAGCTGGAATATTGGGAACACATCCTCGCCGGGATGCCAGAACACCTCGACCTCCCGACCGACA
>NZ_JADKYP010000184.1 GCF_015354405.1 Nocardia sp. BSTN01
CTGTGGGTGTCGAGCGGGAGCGAGGTGACGTCGAGGTCTTCGAGCACCAAGCTGGCTGCCGGGTCGTTGTTTCCGGCGAAGTTCTGCCACGCCAGCAACACCTGGATCAACGGGTGATGCATCAATGATCGGGCCGGATTGAGCCGTTCGACCAGCACTTCGAAGGGCACGTGTTGATGTTCGAACGCCTCGAGACTGCGCGTGCGGACCTGGCTGAGTAGATCGGTGAAGGTGGGGTCGCCGGCCAGATCGACGCGTAGTACCAACGTATTGACGAAGAAGCCGACCAGCTCGTCGAGGGCCGGGTCGCCACGGCCGGCGACGACGAAACCTATCGGGACGTCGGGGCCGGCGCCGATCGTGGACAGCAGTACCGCGAGGGCGGTTTGGACGACCATGAAACTGGTGGCGTTGTGTTCGCGCGCGACCTC
>NZ_JADKYP010000185.1 GCF_015354405.1 Nocardia sp. BSTN01
ACCCGAGTAGCAGCGGGCCCGTGAAATCTGCTGTGAATCTGCCGGGACCACCCGGTAAGCCTGAATACTCCCTGGTGACCGATAGCGGACTAGTACCGTGAGGGAAAGGTGAAAAGTACCCCGGGAGGGGAGTGAAATAGTACCTGAAACCGTGCGCTTACAATCCGTCAGAGCCTTCGATTTCGGTCGTGGGGTGATGGCGTGCCTTTTGAAGAATGAGCCTGCGAGTCATCGGTGTGTGGCGAGGTTAACCCGTGTGGGGTAGCCGTAGCGAAAGCGAGTCCGAATAGGGCGTTTGAGTCGCATGTCATGGACCCGAAGCGGAGTGATCTACCCATGGCCAGGGTGAAGCGACGGTAAGACGTCGTGGAGGCCCGAACCCACTTAGGTTGAAAACTGAGGGGATGAGCTGTGGG
>NZ_JADKYP010000186.1 GCF_015354405.1 Nocardia sp. BSTN01
CCGCGGTGAGTGCGGTGATCGCTTGTGCCGAGCGTTGCATCAGCAACCCGACCACGCATCCGGGACCCACACCGTGATCGGTCAGCAGATGTGCCAACCGGTTCGCTGCTTCCGCCAGTTGCCGGTAACTGTATGACCGATCACCGCAGCTCAGCGCTATGACGTTGGGTGTGCGGGCGACTTGTGCGGCGAACAATGCCGGCACGGACATCGCCGTGACCGTGTGCGCATGCAAGACGGCCCGGTTGCTGATCTCGTCCAATCGGGTGTGTTCGGATTCGTCGAGCAGGTCCACCGACGACAACGATCGCGTCGGGTCGGTGGTTATGGCGTTCAGCGTCCGTTCGAGTCGTCGGATGAGTGTG
>NZ_JADKYP010000187.1 GCF_015354405.1 Nocardia sp. BSTN01
TTGCCGCTATCGAGGTGATCGCTTGTGCCGAGCGTTGCATCAGCAGCCCGACCACGCGTCCGGGGCCCACACCGTGGTCGGTCAGCAGGTGTGCCAATCGGTTCGCTGCTTGTTCCAGTTGCCGGTAACTGTATGAACGATCACCGCAGCTCAGCGCCACTGCATCCGGGGTGCGGGCCGCTTGTTCGGCGAACAATGCGGAAACCGATGGTGATGATGGTCTGTCCGTGTGCAATACGGGGCGGTTGCCGATCGTGTCTATGCGGGTGTGTTCGGATTCGTCGAGCAGGTCCACCGATGACAGGGGTCGGTCGGGGTCTGTCGTTGTCGCCGCCAGTACGCGTTCGAGTCGTCGGATGAGTGTA
>NZ_JADKYP010000188.1 GCF_015354405.1 Nocardia sp. BSTN01
GACCGCGACGTAGGTATAGGAGACGGCGTTACTGGTGCCGCCCACAGTGGTGACGGTGACCGACACCGTTCCCGCCGACCCAGCCGGGGCGACCGCCGTGATCTGGGTGGCGGAATCGACGCTGAACGAACTCGCCGGGGTGCCACCGAAACTCACCGCCGTGGCCCCCGTCAGATTCGTCCCGGTCAGTACCACCGTGGTCCCTCCGGTCACCGGGCCGGCGTTGGGTGCCACCGTGGTCAGAGTCGGCACCGCGACGTAGGTGTAGGAGACGGCGTTGCTCGTTCCGCCCACGGTGGTGACGGTGACCGACACCGTTCCCGCCGACCCAGCAGGG
>NZ_JADKYP010000189.1 GCF_015354405.1 Nocardia sp. BSTN01
GCGGAGACGTCGAAGGCGAGTGAATGACATTGCGCCCACACCTGTTCCGACGGAGGGGCGGCACCGGTGTTCAGGTTTGTCAGTAGTTGGGTGACGTTGTGGTGGGTGGTGGCCACGCCTTTCGGGGTCCCGGTGGTGCCGGAGGTGTAGATGAGGTAGGCGATGTTGTCCGGGCTGGGTGCGGGTAGTGGGGTGCTGGGTTGTTTGTCGAGTGCGGGGTCGTCGGCGTCGATGATCGGAATGTCGAGCCCGTCGAGCCGTCCGGCGAGGTCGGTGGTGGTGATGATGGCTACCGGTGTGGCGTCGGTGAGCATGAATTCGATTCGT
>NZ_JADKYP010000019.1 GCF_015354405.1 Nocardia sp. BSTN01
GGCGGGGAGGCGGTGACGCCGGAGTTGATCGCGGTGTGGGCGCCGGGCCGGCGGCTGCTGAACGGGTACGGACCGACCGAGGCCACCATTTTCGCCGGCATCAGCCCGGCGCTGGCGCCGGGTGAGGTGGTGACCGTCGGCGGCCCGATTCGCGGTGTGGAGGCCGTCGTGCTCGACCCGTGGCTGCGTCCGGTGCCGGTCGGCGTGGCGGGCGAGTTGTACCTGGCTGGCCCGCAGCTGGCTCGCGGTTACGCGAACCGGCCCGCGGCGACCGCGACCGCGTTCGTCGCCAATCCCTTCGGTCCGGACGGTTCTCGCCTGTACCGCACCGGCGACCTGGCCCGCTGGACACCGGAGTACGCGGTGGAATATCTCGGCCGCCGTGACTTCCAGGTCAAGATCCGCGGGCAGCGCATAGAACTCGGCGAGATCGAGGCCGTGCTGGCCGAATATCCCGGGGTCGAGCGGGTGGCGGTGGCAGTGCGCACCGACGAGCGCGGTGCCCCGCGGCTGGCCGCATATCTGGTCGGCGACGCCGAGATCGATCCGGACGAGGTCACCGCAGCCGCCCGCCGCCGACTGCCCACGCACATGGTGCCCGATGTCGTGCTGCGCATCGCCGAGCTCCCGCTGACGGCGACCGGCAAACTGGACCGCTCGGCGCTGCCGGCACCGGATTTCGCGGTGCGGCGACGCCGGATCGCCCCCGGCACCGACAGCGAACAACGGATCGCGGATGTCTTCGGTGACGTGCTGGGCGTCGCCGACGTCGGTGCGACCGACAACTTCTTCGAACTCGGCGGCACGTCGCTGTCGGCCACCCGAGCGGTGGCCCGCGTGCGCGCGGCCCTGGGTGTGCACGTCGGCATCCGGGACCTGTTCGACGCCCCGACGGTCGCCGAACTGGCCGCGCGTCTGGCCGAGGCCGACTGGGCGGTCGCGGCACGGCCGATCGCGCGGACCCGCCCGGACCGGCTCCCGCTCTCACCCGCACAACAACGGATGTGGTTCCTCAACCGCTTCGACACCTCGGTCGGCGCGTACAACATCCCGCTGGTGGTCCGGCTGCGCGGTGAGCTCGATGTCGACGCGCTGCGGCGGGCGTGCGCGCTGGTCGTCGACCGGCATGAATCGCTGCGGACCCGGTTCCCGATGATCGACGGAGCCCCCTGTCAGGTCGTGATCGGCGCCGACGAGGTCGCGCCCGCGCTGGTCCCGATCCCGGCCGACGAACGGCAGCTGCTCGAGCGAGCGGCGGCGGTGGTGTCCGCGGGTTTCGACGTCACCCGGGAGGCACCGTTACGCGCCGAACTGTTCGCCCTCGGCAACCGTGACCACGTGCTGGTGATCGGCGTCCACCACATCTGCGCCGACGGACAGTCCATGATTCCGCTGGCGCGGGATGTGGTGGTGGCCTATGCGGCGAGTAAGCAAGGGACACAACCCGATTGGCCGCCGCTGACCCTGCAGTACGCCGACTACGCGCTCTGGCAGCGCGAGATGCTCGGCGACGAAACGGACCCGGACTCGCTGATCTCCCGGCAGCTGCGATTCTGGACCGGCGCCCTGGCCGGACTGCCCGAACTTCTCGAACTGCCGACCGACCGGCCCCGGCCACCCGTGGCGTCCATGCACGGCAGCACCCTCGATTTCGAGCTGTCCGCCGACCTGCACGCCCGCATCGACGCCCTCGCCCGGGCAGCCGACGCGACGGTGTTCATGGTGCTGCACGCCGGGCTGGCGGTGCTGCTGTCGAAGCTGGCCGCGGTCGGCGATATCGCGATCGGCATCCCGGTGGCCGGGCGCGGTGACCGCGAACTCGACGATCTGATCGGCATGTTCGTCAACACACTGGTGTTGCGGACCCGCGTAACGTCGGCGCAGGCGTTCGAGGAACTGCTCGCCGCGGTCCGGAACACGGATCTGGCGGCCTTCGCGCACGCCGACGTGCCCTTCGAAGAGATCGTGGAGGAGCTGAATCCGCGGCGCTCGACCGCGCACATGCCGCTGTACCAGGTGACGCTGGACGTGCAGGATCTCAGTGCCGCCACGCTGGAGTTGCCGGGCCTCACCGTCGAACCGATCGAAGAGGTCTTCGATCGGGCGCGCGCGGATCTCAATGTCAAACTCGTCCCGCGTCCCGGAGTCGACGGCCGGCCGGGCGGAATGGCCGGCCGCCTCACCTTCGCCACCGACCTGTACGTCGAAGAGTCGATGCGGCGATTCACCCAGGCGCTCGTCCGCATTCTCGAGCAGGCGACAGCGAATCCCGCTGTCGCGGTGGGCGATATCGATATCGTCGAGCCCGGCGAGCGCCGCCGGATACTGGCCGCCGCCGGGACCGACGGTGCCGCGGTGGCGGAGCCGACCCTGCCCGAGCTGCTGTCCGCCCGCGTCGCGGCACAGCCCGACGCGATCGCGGTGAGCGACGGTACGACACAGCTCACCTATGCGGAGCTGGATCGACGCGCGACCCGGCTCGCCGCCCGTCTCGCCGCGCACGGGGCACGACCGGAAACGCTGGTGGCGGTGGCGCTGCCGCGGTCGGTCGATCTGATCGTCGGCCTGCTCGCCGTCGTGCGCGCGGGCGCGGGATATCTGCCGCTGGACACCGCGAATCCGCCGCGCCGCCTGCGCTTCATCATCGACGACGCACATCCCGTCGTGATACTGACCTCGGCCGATATAGCCGCGCAGGTGCCGAGATGTGCGACGCCGATCGTGTCGATCGACGACGCGGAGACCGAGTTCGACGCCGGTAGCGCGCGGGCGCCGGTGGCCGCGCGGCCGGACAACCTGGCCTACGTCATCTACACCTCCGGATCGACCGGCACTCCCAAGGGCGTGGCCGTCACCCACCGCGACGCCGTGACGCTGCTGACCCACGCCGCCGAACGATTCGACGTCCACCCCGGCGACGTGTGGACGATGTCCCACTCCTACGCATTCGATTTCGCGGTGTGGGAGATGTGGGGCGCGCTGCTGACCGGCGGCATGGTGATCGTCGTCGACCACGACACGGCCCGCTCGCCCGACGCGCTGGTGGAACTGGTGGCGCGCGAAGGCGTCACGATCCTGAGCCAAACGCCGTCGGCCTTCTACGGCTTCGCCGATGCCGAACGCAGATATCGCGAAACCGGCTGTGCGTGGGGCGATCTCGCGCTTCGCTACGTCGTGTTCGGCGGCGAGGCCCTGGATGCGTCGCGGCTGTCGGGGTGGTTCGCCGCCCACGGGGCCGGCGCGCCGCGATCGGTCAACATGTACGGGATCACCGAGACCACGGTGCATGTGACCTTCGCCGAGGTGCACGGTCCGGAAGCGGACCGGATCGGGGCGCCGCTCCCGGGGCTGCGGGTCTACCTGCTCGACCATCGGCTGCGTCCGGTCCCGATCGGAGTGCGCGGCGAAATATACGTCGCCGGAGGACAACTCGCGCGCGGATACCTGCGAGCGCCCGCGCAGACGGCCGGTCGTTTCGTGGCGAATCCGTTCGACCCGGACGGCGGCCGGCTGTATCGCACCGGTGACCTCGGCCGCTGGCGTGAGACCGGCGGCGGCCTGGAACTGGCCTATGCGGGTCGCGGTGACGCCCAGGTTCAGCTGCGCGGGTACCGGATCGAGCTGGGGGAGGTCGAGTCGGCATTGCTGCGGCATCCGTCGGTCGCGCGGGCCGCCGCGGCCGTACATCGTCACGAGCGCGAGGTCGACCAGCTGATCGGATACGTGGTCGCCGCCGACGGACAGCGTCTCGATCCGGGGCAGGTGCGGGCGGCCGCCGCCGAGGTGCTGACCGGTTACATGGTGCCCTCGATGGTGATGGTGCTCGATGATCTGCCGCTGACGATCAACGGCAAACTGGACCGAAAAGCCTTGCCCGCACCCGTTGTCGACGCGGCCGTGCAGCAATTCGTGGCGCCACGCACGCACACCGAGAAGGTCATCGTCGAGGTGTACGAGCAGATCCTGGGCGCGACGCGGGTCGGAGCGACCGATGGCTTCTTCGACCTGGGCGGCAACTCGCTGCTGGCCACCATGGCGGTGACCGAGTTGCGGACGCGCGGTGTGACGATCGAATTGCCGTGGATGTTCGAGGACGCGACACCGCGGGCGCTGGCCCGCCGAGTCGACGGAAACGACGATGTCTCCGGCTCGAACGTGCTGCTTCCGTTGCGCGCGAACGGATCCGCGCCGGGCGTGTTCGCCGTGCATCCGGCGGGTGGCCTGGCGTGGTTCTACGGCGGGCTCGTCGAACATCTGCATCCGGATCGGCCGGTCTACGGTCTCCAGGATCCGCACGTGGTGTCCGGCGAACCCGCCGCGGCCTCCGTCGACGAATTGGCCGCCCGCTATGTGAGCGAGATTCGCCGGGTACAGCCCGACGGGCCCTACCACCTGCTGGGGTGGTCGCTCGGCGGGCAGATCGCGCACGCGGTGGCGGTCCGGCTGCGCCGCGACGGCGCCCGGGTCGGCGTCGTGGCCCTGCTCGACAGTGCGGCGGACGTGCCGGCGCAGTCGTCCGCCGCCGGTGAAGCCGCACCCGTGCAGTTGATGGCCGACCTGCTCGGCGGCTGGCGGGAACTGTTCGACCTCGGTGACGAGCTCGAGGTGAGCACCCACGAACAAGCGTGGGACGTCATCCGGGGGCAGGTGATCGCCACCGGTCTGTTCAGCGCCGAACAGACCGATCGGGTCATGAAAAGTTTCCGCACGGCGGGCGATATCTCCGCCGCACACCGGCCCGATGTTTTCGACGGGGATCTGGTCCTGTTCACCGCGGGGCAGGACCATCGGGACCCGGATGCTCTCGCACGCACCTGGCAGCCCTATGCCGACGGTGTTCACAACGTTGTGGTCGATGCCCGCCATCTCGAAATGAGCCATCCCCGAACACTGGCCGTCGTCGGCCCCGTCCTCGAAAGGTTTATGGAACAATGCTGACCACTCTGCAACACGTGCGACTCGATGACGGCAGAACGGTGACCTGCACCAGCCCCGCCGAGGCCAGAATGCTGTGGGGGGAAACGACCGCGGCCGACGGGTTCTACCGGCGCGCGGCCGAATTCCTCAGTCCCGGCCAGGTCGTGCTCGACATCGGCGCCAATATCGGCCTGAGCGCGATGATGTTCGCCGACACCTGCCCCGGCACCCGCGTCATCGCGGTCGAACCGGTGCCGATGACCTTCCGATGCCTGGACCGCAATATCGCGGCGCATGTTCCCGGCGGGATATCGCTGCGGACCGCGGTCGGTGCCACGCCGGGGACCCGGCCGTTCACCTGGTATCCGCGCGCGACGGCGAATTCCGGATTCTTCGCCGATCGCGCGGCCGACGACGAAGCGACCGCCACCTATCTGCGCAACAACGGGCTGGACGACAGCGCCATCGCGGTCATCACGCAGGGGTTGCACGACGGCGTGCGACTGGAGGTCGGAGTCACCACCGTGTCGTCGATCCTGGACCAGCACTGCCGCGGATGCGAGATCGGCTTGCTCAAAGTCGACGTCGAACGCGCGGAATGGGATGTGCTGCTCGGCATCACCGCCGCGGACTGGCGGCGCATCCACGTCGTCGTCGCCGAGGTCCACGATCGCGACGGCCGTCTGCGCGAGGTGTGCGAGCTGCTCACGCGGCAGGGCATGTCGGCGCAGACCCGCCAGGACCCGCGTCTGATCGGCACCGAAATGTACGAGGTCTTCGCCGTCCGGCCGCGCATCGATCGGTGAATTCTCAGCACCCGGTCGCGCCGTCGATCAGGGCGACCACCGCGGCCACGCCGTCGTCCGGTGCGGCCCCGAATGTCGCCTGCCAGTCGATCACCCTGTCGCCGAGGAACTGCTCATCCTGTTCGGCCCCCGGGGCATGCGTGCGCCCGGGTCCCTCCGCCGAGGGGGACAGTCGCTCGTGAGCGCGAACGGGCGACATCGCCGACGCCGCTCACACCGTCTCCGGCCGAACAGCAGTACCGTATCCGCAACCCGCCGTACGTCACCGGACAGGATGGTCACCGTATGCTCCGTGTCGCGTCGATCGTTGTGGCTCTTGCTTTTTCGACTCTGATCACGGCCGCGCCGCAGGCCGAGGCCGTGGCCGGCACCCGGTGCGGCACACCGCTGTCGCCCGCGGAGATCCGGACCGTTGCCGAGCTGTCGGACACCACGACCATCGGCGCCGGGTCCACCCTCGACCGATTCGACGAGGCGGTGGCGCGCAATCATCGGATCACGGAAATCCTTATCTCTCATCATGATTGGCGCGGCCTGTTCGATGTGGGGCTCGACGCCGTGGAGCAGGACCCGGTACTGCCGTTGCAGCACGATCCCACCGCGTTCGTCGATCCGGAATACGCTCACGCGATCAGTTACGAACTGCTGCGCCGGTTCCTGGTGAACCTGCACGCCGAGTTCACCGACGGCACGCCGGAGCCCCACTGGGCCTGGTACTTCCAGCTGGCCGGGCAATGCGACCAGTCGCCCGCGCGGGTCGCGATGGCCGGGTACAACGCGCACCTGACGGTCGATCTCGCCTATGCGGTCGCCGCGGTCGGCAGCAAACCCGAGAACGCGCCGGACTTCTTCCACATCGTCGACGCCATCGCCCGCAGCGGCGATCTGATCGTCGATCGCACCCAGCAGGTCTACGACGCCGACCTCGGGCCGCTGTGGCGCTTCTACTTCGTCGGCGAAGGACTCGATCGGCTGTTCGGCCGGGGCGTGGCCACCGGGCCGTTGCTCGAGGTCGCCGACCTGGGCTACAACGTGGTGGTCTGGACCAACGGGCTGGCGCTGCAGAACCCCGCCACCGCCGAGGCCACGCGCGCGGAGATCAACGCCCTGTGGTCGGCCGACGATGCGGCCTTCGCCGTGCTCGCACGCCTCGGCGGCCTGTGAGCACGGCGCGCGCCGTCAGTCGGCCGGCAGCGGGCGGCGGCCGGTGACGGTGAGCAGAATGTCCTTGGCGCACATCGTGATCGGCGTCCCCGACCCCAGCGTGACCGATGCGTCGGTCGCCCGCAGTTGCCGGCCGGTCAGGTCGACGCCGAAGTAGCGCAGCGACTTCGGGCTCGCCTGGTCGAGCACGAGGGCGATCCGTTCCGGCGGGGCGGGCGGCAACCCGAGAGGTTCGGTGATGTCCAGGCCGTGGATCACGTCGTGGCTCAGCGCGCCCACCACACCACCGCCCGGCGGACGCCACGGGTGTTCGACGTTGTCGCGCAGCGACGCGAGCAGCTCCGCATCGCTCATCCGCGCGGTGTCGGCACGCGCGGCCCGGTCGGCGTAGCGGTGGAACGAGAAGCGCGCACCGGCCAGCCCGCGCGCGAACGACCACGTGGATGCGCGGTAGGGCATCGTCATATGGGCGAGCACCTCACGGACTCGCCAGCCCTCGCACAGCGAGGGCGCGGCCCACTGCTCCGGCGTCAGCCCGGCGAGCAGGTCCGCGAGGCGTCGGCGTTCGGCCACGGTGTGCTCGCGCAGGACGGTGGTGTCGGTGTCGGTCGAGGTCATGACTCCGTCGTTTCGGTCGTAGGGAGTGGTCACCTCTGCTACGAACCCGACGGCGAGAATTCATCGGTGCGCGCCCGGAAAATCGGCGGAAGCCCGAATTCGGCGAACCGATCACCACTGCCCAGGTAGGTCACCTGCCGCGCTATCAGCCCCGACCTGGCCTGGATCGCGAGCAGGGCGAAGGGGCGCAGCACACCGTCGGTGTCGGGGCGGTACTGACCGAATCCGACAGAACCGTTCATCCGCACCGGTAGCAGCCGATCGTCGGCGCACGCGTCGCCCGCCGCGAAGACCGAGACGATGAGGTCGCGCCCGCTCAGTCGCCAGGCGAACGGCGGCATACCGGATTCGGCGTCCTCGCACAGCAGCGCGGCGAGACCGTCGACGTCATGGTTCTCGAAGGCCGCGACATAGCGCCGGACCAGGTCCCGGTCGTCCGGATCGTCGGGATCGAGCGGATCGGTGGCGGAGGGCCGGACCGCGGCCAGGGTGGTACGCGCGCGTTGCAGGGCGCTGTTGACCGCGGCCGGGCTGACCTCGAGCATGGTCGCGGTTTCGGCGGCACTGAACGCCAGCACCTCGCGCAGGACCAGCACCGCCCGCTGGCGTGGCGGCAGATGCTGTAGTGCCGCGACGAAGGCCAACCGCACCGACTCGCGGCGGACGACGCGGTCGGCCGGGTCGAGCACCCGTGCGTCCGCGACCGGGTCGAGCCACCGATCGGCGGGCACCACCGCGTCCGGATCGAAACCGGTGGATACCGGGCCTTCCCACACCAGCATCCGGCGGCGCGCCGAGCGCAGCATGTCCAGGCAGACATTGGTGGCGATGGCATGCACCCACGTCGAGAGCCGGCCGCGCTCGGGGTCGAAGCGGTCGAACCGGGTGTAGGCGCGGATCAGCGTCTCCTGCGCCGCGTCGTCGGCATCGGCCGACGATCCGAGCATCCGGTAGCAGTAGCCGGTCAGCGGAATCCGCAGCGCTTCGAGTGCCTCGGACTTCGAAACGCCGGACTCCGGCACCTCGGACTCCGACAGCGGTTCACTCGCGGACACACTCACCGCCCCATGCTCGCACCTCCATGTCACCGATGACAGCCGGACCGGCCGGGTAGCTTGCGGGGCATGGAGCTGCGCGCGGGCGAGGTGGTTTTTCACTACGTGGAGCACGGCACGGGCCGTCCGGTGGTGGTGCTGCACGGCGCCGGTGTCGATCACCGCGAGGCCGAGGCGTGCTTCGAACCGGTTCTCGGCGATGTCGCCGGGTTGCGGCGGATCTACCCCGACCTGCCCGGTGCGGGACATACCGCCGCACCCGGCACCCTGTGCGGCGCGGACGATGTACTCGACGCGCTGTCGCGCTTCGCGGACGCGGTCACCGGCGGTGATTTCCTGCTCGTCGGCCACTCGGCGGGCGGGTACTACGCGCAGGCGATGGCCGCGCGGCGCGCCACCCGGGTGGCCGGTCTGGCGTTGGTCTGCCCGCTGTTGCCGGGAGTGCGCGACATTCCCGCCCATCGCGTCGTGGCCGGGCCGGGCGATCTCGGCGACGACGATTTCCGCGGCTACTTCGTCGTCCAGACCCCGGCCATGCTCGACCGCTACGAACGGGTCGTCGCCCCCGCCGCGGAGCTGGTCGATCGGGCCGCGGCGCGGCGCATCGGTGAGCGGTGGCAGCTGAGCTCGGACGGCATACCGCCCTATCCGGGGCCGACCACGATCGTGGCCGGGCGCCTGGATTCGACGGTCGGTTACGCGGCGGCGACCGACCTGTTCGAGCGCTGCCCGCACGCGTCACTCGCCGTGGTAGACGAGACCGGACACGCCCTCCCACATGAGCAACCGGAACTGCTGCGCGCCCTGCTGGCCGAGTGGCTCACCCGCGTGGCGCGCGCCGGCGATCGATCGTGACGACCACCTGCGCCGACACAGGCGCAGGTCGGACCAATCCGACATGAACGCCGACATCGAATACATCGTGGTTTGCCAACGAAACGCTGGGAGAAAGGAACGCTGTGATCAGCGGAATCATCGCGGTTGTCGGAGCTTTGGCCTCCGGTCTCGGATCGATCCTCCTCAACCTGATCGACGCTTTGCTCTGACGACGTCCCCGCCGACCCGGTGAACCGATTCCGGATTCGCCGGGTCCGGCACCCATCCGGGCCGCGGACAAGTTCGGCGCGCCGAGCGCCGAACTCTTGCCTCCAGGCGCATCGGTGGGAAGAGTGACCGCCGGATCTGTTCTCTCGACGAGGAGGCGCGGCGTGCGTTTCGGCATCTTCATTCCCCAGGGCTGGCGACTGGACCTGGTCGGCATCGAACCGGGGGCGCAGTGGGGTGTGATGCGGGATCTGGCGCAGCGAGCCGACGCCACGGAAGTCTGGGAATCGCTGTGGGTCTACGACCATTTCCACACCGTGCCGGTTCCCACCGAGGAAGCGACACACGAGGCGTGGACGCTCATGTCGGCCTTCGCCGCCACCACGACGCGCATCCGGCTCGGGCAGATGTGCACGGCGATCAGCTACCGGAATCCGGCCTACCTCGCCAAGGTCGCCGCGACCGTGGATCTCGTATCGGGCGGACGGGTCGAGATGGGGATCGGCGGCGGCTGGTACGAGCACGAGTGGCGCGCCTACGGATACGGATTCCCTTCCGCGGGTGAACGTTTGGGCCGCCTCGACGAGGGGGTGCAGATCTTCCGCCAGGCGTGGACCACCGGCACCGCCACCCTGGACGGCAAGTACTACCAGGTCGACGGCGCCCGGGTGTATCCGTTGCCGCTTCAGGAGGGCGGCATTCCGATCTGGGTCGCGGGCGGGGGTGAGAAGGTCACATTGCGCATCGCCGCGCAATACGCGCAGTACACCAACTTCGCTGGCGATCCCGAAACCTTCACCCACAAATCCCAGCTGCTGCGCGACCATTGCGCCGCCGTCGGAACCGATTTCGACGCGATCACCCGCAGCTCCAACTTCAACACCGTGATCGGCGCCACCGAGGCGGAGGTGCGGGAACGGCTGGACGCGCTCACCTCACGGCTGACCCCCGCGCTCGGCGCGGATGCCGCCAAGGACTGGGTCACCAATCTCTCCGCCGATTCGCCGGCGGTCGGCACACCGGAACAGATCGTCGAAAACTTGTCCCGGGTCCGCGATCTCGGCCTCTCCTACGCGATTCACAACTTCCCCGAGTCGGCCTACGACCTGTCCGGGGTGGAGTTGTTCGAGCGCGAGGTGATTCCCGCACTGCGATGACCCACGGCACTCAGTCGACGCGCACGTCCTCCGGTGACCAGAACGCTCGCATACCGGTGATGTGCGCGTCCTCGTCGAAGGTCATCACATCGATCGGTTCGATCGTCGTGGTGCGAGAGCCGGTCTCGGTCACCACCCGGAACCGGAACGCCGCCGCGCCGCCCGCGATCCGCAGGTCGAGCAGCTCGGTTCGCATATGCGCGGAATCCAATGCGCCGTAGAACTTTTCGATCGCGGCCCGGCCGACGTGCGGCGGCGAGCCGAACGGATCCTCCACGGTGGCGTCCTCGCTGTAACATGCCGCCACCTCGGCGGCGGATCCCGAGCCCACCGCCTCGAGATACCGATGCACCGCTGCTCGAATCCGTTCCGCTGAAGCCATGGGACAACGAGAACACGGATCCGGCGCCGCGCCGCCTGCCGATCCCGCCTGCCGGGACAGAAGGGATCGGCCCGCCTGGGACGTTCGAATTACCGCGACTGTCGAGAGAGGAACATCTACTCGTGAACTACGAAGGTGCGGCATGAGCGCCGCTGGCATCCGCGACGACCACGCGGACGAACAGCGCTATCGGGAGCTCGCGACATCCGCCCGTTCGCTCGTGGCGGGTGAACACGATCGGATTGCCAACGCCGCCAACCTTTCCGCGCTGGTCTATCACGGTCTTCCAGGACTGAACTGGGTGGGATTCTATTTCTTCGACGGGAATGAACTGGTGGTCGGCCCGTTCCAGGGCCGCCCGGCCTGCGTACGCATCGCGCTGGACCGAGGCGTGTGCGGTGCGGCGGCGCGAACCCGGCAGACGCAACGTGTCGCCGACGTACACGCGGTGCCCGACCATATCGCCTGTGATCCGGCGAGCAGGTCCGAACTGGTGGTGCCGTTGATCAGCGAAGACACCGTGATCGGCGTCTTCGATCTGGACAGTCCCGAACTCGACAGATTCGGTCCGGTCGATCAGCGGGGACTCGAGGAGATCGCGTCGATCTATCTCGACTCGCTGATCACGGACGACCGGGGCTGAGCAGGGCTACGAGGCAGCCCGCATCGCCGGTCGGAAGGCTTGCGGATTCGGCCGCCCCAATGTCCACCTGGCCGCCGCCAGTGCCTCCGCGCACGACGCCGCGAGGCGTAGGTGCTGGGGCCGGGGATAGCCGGCGGCGTCGACTTCCGCGCGCAGACCCACGATTCGACGCTCCAGCAGGCGTGCGTCCGCGGTCTTCAGCCCGCGCCGCGCGGATGTCAGCGCGGTCAGCACTCTGCGCTGGAGATCGTCCATACAGCACACCTCCTGTGGTGACGGGCCCTCGGCCGGTGAGGAAATCGTTCCGAGTGCGGATTGTCGATGGGTACCCCGGCGGCGCGCCGCGAAACGGTGACCTCGCGTACTCGGCGCAATGACGCAAACGCCTTGTACCGGGCGGACATTCGGCCTGCGCGTGCCGACGCGCCGAATCCGGCGTGCCCGGACGAGGTTTGCCGCGACGGGCAGCGGGGCACTCGAAGACTGGTCGTCATCGCTCGGCCCGGTTTTGCCGGGTTCGGTATGCCGCCTGTGAAGTTGACTCGTCGCGTCGGATCGAGGTCCGTTATGCAGAGTGACCCGCCCGGTCGCACTGGTGTGTCGCCTGTCTCGGCGGCCGGAGTCGCCGCGCTGCTGCGTGCCCTGCCGGGGTCGCCGATGGCGGGGGTCACCGCGCACGGCGGAACCGTACTCGAGATCGTCGCGGCGACGACGCACCGCGCGCGCATGGTCGAGGAGGCGCAGCTGCTGCACCCCGACAGTCCCGCTCGCGAAGCCGCCGCGACCGGCGTGCCGATCGTGATCACCGATCTCGCCGACAATTCCCGATGGCCGGGGTGTGGCGCGGAACTGCGGTTGTGGGGAGTGCAGGCGGTGCGGTGCCAGCCGCTATCCGACGACGACGGTGCGGTGGTCGGAGTGCTGAGCGTCTACACTCCCGCGGCGAACGTCCTCACCGAGGAACTCGCCGATGCTCTGCATCCGGTGTGCCGCTGTGCCACCGACCTGTTGCAGATCCGCCGCCGGAACCCACCGCGGCTGCGGCGGGAGTGACGCCGGCACGGTGGTGTGGGCGCCGCCACACCGAAATCTCACCGCCGGGGATCCCCCGTCGGTGAAATCCAGGCCCTCATTAGCATCGACGTGGCGTACCCGTCGAGGAAACCGAGGACCTGCGTTGACTACCGAACAACTTGACCGCTGGAACGCCCAGGAAGCCGCCGCGGAGACGATGATCCCCATCATCGGCACGTTGTATCGGGCGAAGGGTGTGACGGTGCTGCTGCACAGCCGGTCGCTGGTGAACCGGTCGGTGATCAGCATTCTGCGGACGCACCGGTTCGCGCGCCAGATCGAGGGCGAAGAGCTGTCGGTGGACGAGACGCTGCCGTTCCTGCGGGTCCTGGACGAACTGGACCTCGGCCCGTGCAAGATCGATCTGGGCCAGCTGGTCGTGGCCTATCGCGCCGACGATCGCGGGTTGTCGGTGCGCGAGTTCACCGAGGTGGTCCTGGCCGAGGTGATCGGCGGCAACAAGGCACAGTCGCCGGGTCCGCGCGATGTCGTGCTGTACGGCTTCGGCCGGATCGGCCGGCTGGTGACCCGTCTGCTGATCGAGAAGGTCGGCTCCGGCAACGGACTGAACCTGCGGGCGGTCGTGGTTCGCCGCGGCGGTGACGGTGATCTGGCCAAGCGGGCGTCGCTGCTGCGCCGGGATTCGGTACACGGGCACTTCAACGGCACCATCAAGGTCGACGCCGACAACGACACGATCATCGCCAACGGCAATGTCGTCAAGTTCATCTACAGCGACGACCCGACGACGATCGACTACACCGAATACGGAATCTCCGACGCGATCCTGATCGACAACACCGGCAAGTGGCGCGATCGCGACGGGCTGTCGCAGCATCTGCGTCCCGGCATCGCGAAGGTGGTCCTCACCGCGCCCGGTAAGGGCGACGTCCCGAATATCGTGCACGGCGTCAACCACCGCGATCTGGATCTGAACCAGCGGATCTTCTCGTGCGCCTCCTGCACCACCAACGCGATCGTGCCGCCGCTCAAGGCCATGGACGACGAATTCGGCATCACCCGCGGCCACGTGGAGACCGTGCACTCGTTCACCAACGACCAGAACCTGCTGGACAACTATCACAAGGCGGACCGCCGCGGCCGCTCCGCGCCGTTCAACCTGGTCCTCACCGAAACCGGCGCCGCCTCCGCCGTCGCCAAGGCGATGCCGGATTTCAAGGCCAAGATCACCGGCAACTCGATCCGCGTACCCACCCCGGACGTCTCCGTCGCCATCCTGAACCTGCAGCTCGAGCGGGAGACGACGAAATCCGAGGTGCTCGAATATCTGCGGCAGGTGTCGCTCGCCGGCCCGCTGAGCCGCAATCTCGACTACACCGCCGCCACCGATGTGGTGTCCAGCGATTTCATCGGCTCGCGCGCGGCCTCGATCATCGACGCCAACGCCACCATCGTGGAGGGCGACACCGCGATCCTGTACTGCTGGTACGACAACGAATTCGGCTATTCGTCACAGGTGGTCCGGACGGTGCAGTACATCTCGGGTATCGAGTACCCGACCTATCCGCGGTTCGCGGACCGGTCGCAGGACGCCGCCGATGTGCGCGCACTGGCCGGGGCCGAGGCGGGGTAGCCGAGCCCGATCAGTGGGTCAGGACGATCTTGACCACGACCACCGTCGTCGCGACGGCGGTCAGCAGCAGTGCGGTGAGGATGGTCGAGCGGCCGGGCCGGGCGCCTTTGAGCCGTTCGATCACGAAGACGATGCCGCCGATGCGGATGAGCATCGCCACCTCGGCGAGGATCTGTGCGGTGCGGGGTGCGAGCCAGTCGAAGGCGGCGCACGCCAGAATGATCGACGGCAGTACCGCGGAGCTGAGGATCGGCACCGAATCGCGCAGCTCCTCCCACCGCTGCCGCGGCGTCAGTGCGCGGTTCTCCCGCACGGCCTGGCCGACGCCCTCGGCGAAGGCGTGCGCGACGAAGGTCGACAGCGCGGTGCCGATGACCACCAGGATTCCGACGTGCTCCGCGGTGGTGGTCACCGGGATCAACGCGGCGAGAATGAGGATGTTGCCGTAGACGTAGGCACTGATCCGGCTCGCGGCATTGCTGCGGTCCAGCGGATTCCGGCGGGAGAACAGGGGACCGTGGAGCAGTGCGTTGCGGCTGCCGTCCATATGTCTCCCGTTTCCGATCGTCCGATGCGGGGCGCGGCCTCGGGTCGATCACGGGTGGGGCAGGTGGGCCGCCGCGAACAACCCTAGGACATCGGTGATCACCCGGACCATCGATCGGCCGCCGCGTCGACCGCCCGATTCGGGCGCCCGGAAACAGCGGACGTACGGTTGTGCCCAGTACCGGCCCCGCCGGCCGTGCGGCACGTTCGTCTGGTTTGCTCTGGCGGAGCCGGGCATTCGGGTTCGGCGCGTGCGCGAGGTACCGGGCGACAGGTGGAACGCGAGGTCAGATATGCGGTTCGGCGACGGCGGTCCGGCGGGGGAGCCGCGCGTGACCGGGGTGGCCCTGTGGGTGGGCGTGCTGTGGGGTGCGCTGGCGGCCGTGCTCACCGCACCGATCGCCGCGGCGATGGTGGCGAGCGTGTATCGGTTTCCGATTCCGTTCGGTGAGTACGCCGAAGGACTGCGCGAGGCGGTGAACGCGGCGCTGGCCGCGGTGTTCTATCTCGTGATGGGCGGGGGCATCCTGCTGGCCGTGCTCGGTGGTGCGGTGGGACTGATGATCGTGCGCGCGCACGGCCGGCGGTTGGGGCGTGCGCTGGCGCTCGCCACCGCGGCGGGGTTCGGGCTGGCGGTGGTGGGCGCGTTCGCGCTGGCCCTGCTCGAGCATGTCATCGGTCCTTGGTGATCGAGCTCGGTTCGCGCAGTTCGCGTTTGAGTAGTTTCCGCTCTGGTTGCGGGGGAGCGCTTCGGTGAAGCGAATGCTCTTGGGCACCTTGAACGGTGCGATCAGATCCTTGACGTGCGCGATCGGTGGACATGTTCACCACGTCGCCGCGCAGCAGTGCCAGGATCGCCTCGAGCGCTTCGCCCTGGCGCCGGCGCTGGTCGGAGGGGGCGATGCCCATCATGTGCGCGTCGAGCGGGATCTTGCCCGGTCCGGTGCCGAAGATCAGCCGCCCCCGGGTCTGCAGATCGAGTTGGGTGATGCGGTCGACGGTGACGAGCGGGTGATCGTAGGGCAACGACACCACGCCGGTGCCGAAGCGCAGCCGCTGCGTCCGTTCGGCCGCGGCCGCGATGAAAACGTCGGGCGCGGGCACGATTTCGGCGCCGGTCGAATGGTGTTCACCCATCCATGCCTCGTCGAATCCGAGATGGTCGAGGTGTTCCATCAGATCGATATCGCGCCGCAACTGCAGGGCGGGGTCGGCGTTCAGTGGATGGTACGGGGCGAGGAAAGCCCCGAATCGTAAGGATTCGGACGGGTGCACGGAGTCTCCTTCGAACGGCGCGTCTGTGATCTGCTTCACCGCGCTGTGTCCTGCTTGACATGGATCACTTGATCCAAAAAGTTCCTGTCTCGGTGATCGAGATGGCTCGAGAAATTCTGCACCCCAATGCTTTACATGTGCATATGAGATAGGGTCTGCCGGAATATCGGATCGATCGAACCAGTACGGAGGTGATCTCGCGTCCGCACCAGCGCCCAACCGTCAGGGCAATGCGACCCGCGGCCGGCTCGTCAAGACGGCCGAGCGTCTGTTCGCCGCGCACGGGGTCGACGCGGTGTCGGTGCGTGCGGTGAACGCGGCCGCGGGTCTGGGACCGGCGTCGGTCAACTATCACTTCGGCACCAAGGACGACCTGATCGCGGCGGTGCTGCTGGATCTCGGCGCCGCGGTGCGCGACAGCATTCGCGTCAATGCCGACCGGCTCGCCGCACGGGACGAGGCGCCGACCACCGAGGAGGTGGTGCGGGCCGTCACCGAGCCGTACCGCGATCTGCTCCTGCGGCACCGCACCCGCGGTATGCGGTGGGTCAGAATCGTCACCCAGGTCTCGGCGCGCGACCATCCCGCCCTGCGTGCGGTGGAGGAGAACCTGCGCGAGCACCTGCACGTCCAGTTGCGCCGGACCTTCCCCGAGGCCGATCCCGCCCGCCTGGAATCGCGCTGGGCCATCGCCCTCATGGGATTCCTGCAGGCGCTCGCGCGCGCGGGGGACTGGCACGCCCACCCCGATCCCTTGCCCACCGATGTGCTGACCGCCTTCTACGAGGATCAGGTCGCCTTTCTCTCCGGGGGGCTCGACCGCCTGCTCCGCGAGGGGGACTGAACTCGCGGCCCGATTTCGCCGGCGGAGGATGCGGGCCCGGCTTCCGGAGGTACATTCGTGTCCGTGGCGGCTGCCGTCACGGCTCGCGTCGGGAACCGGCTGTGAGGAGGCGAGATGGCGCAGGACAAACGCGCGGTATTCCAGGATCTGGTGGATCGGGTGCTCGACGGTGACGGCAGAACGCCGCGGGAACAGCGGGCGCAAGCCTTCGGAAACGCAGGTCCGGCCCCGGTGCGTGAACTGGTCGACAAGGTGGCGACCCGGCCGATCGAGGTGACCGATGCCGACTTCGCGGCCGCGCGGGACTCCGGGTTCGGCGAGGACGAACTCGTCGAACTGGTGATCGCGGCCGCGGTCGGACAGTCCGCACGCCAGTACGACGCGGGACTCGCCGCGCTCGCCGAAGCGACCGGGGAGCCTGGCTGATGCGACCGGCCGTCTTGAACCACGACTATCGTCCCGGAACCAAACTGCTGTTCAGGGCCGTTCGATTGTTCTCCGGTCAGCCGCTGCCCGACGCCGCGAAGCTGGTGTTCTACCGGCCCGACTTCTACGGCACGCGAGCGAAGGCGTTCACCCACGCGGCGATGCGCGGCCCCTCCGAGTGGTCGGTCGCCGACCGGGAGCTGATGGCGGCGTACGTGTCGAAGGTCAACGCCTCCGCATTCTGCATCGGTGCGCACAGCGCGACCGCGGGGCGAGCCTATGCCGACGACGCGAAAGTTCGTGCGGTGCTGAAGGATCCGGAATCCGCGCCGATCGGTGCGGGCCTGCGCGAGACGCTGCTACTGCTGGGCAAGCTGACCCGGGTCGGGGAGATCACCGCCGACGATGTCCGGAAAGTGCTGTCCGCCGGGGTGTCGCCGCACCAGGTAGAGGACGCGTTCGCGGTGTGCGCCGCCTTCAACACGACCAACCGGCTCGCCGACGCCTTCGGATTCGACGTGCTGAGTCCGGAGGGTTTCGGCGCGGGGGCGAAATACCTGTTGAAGCGGGGCTACCGGTAGGACCACCCCGCTGCGGCCGGACCCACCGCTACCGCGGCGAGCAGGGGCCGGCGCGCCTGCACGCCGCGGTTGTCGATCGATTCGGACGGCCGCCTCGGGGAGCCGGTACGGCCGGACCCGCCCGGCGGCGCCAGTTCCTTGATCCTGTTGTCGGACAACAACTTCGGCGCAACCGGTACCACCGCGTTCCATCTGCTCGCCGGAGACGGCATGCGCTGATCGCCGATCGTGCCGAACCGCACAGCTCCGGTGATCGCTCGGCGCTACGCTGTGGCGGAAATCTAGAACAAGTTCTCGCAATGGGTAGACAGATTTGGTAAGTTGTCTACTAGCTCGCAAGGGTGCCGGCTAGTGCGGAAGTAGCGGCTGCGACAACCCTTGTGCCGGAACGAAAGCGCCGGAGCGTCGATCGTGGATGGTCGATTCGGGCGCGGAGTACCCATCGACCGAGGGGAAGATCATGGCCATCGTCCACCCACTGCCGACGACCGAGGGCGAGCGGCGCACGCTGGCGCTGGACAGTCCGGTGGATCGCCGGCGCATCGGCGAACTCGGGGTGGACACCACCGCCGAGGTGCGAAGCGCGGTCGCGCGTGCCCGTGCCGCTCAACCGGCCTGGGCCGCCCGCAGCATCGCCGAGCGCGCCGAGATCCTGCGAGCCGCCGTCGGTGTGATCGTCGCCCGGCGCGCGGAGATCGCCGAGACCATCCGCATCGAGACCGGTAAGCCCGAGGCCGAGGCGCTCGGCGTCGAGATCGTGCCCGCCTGCGACTTCCTCAACTACTGGACCGGACGCGCCCGCCGTGATCTGCGCTCGCACCGGCAGCGGCTGCACGGCTATCTGAAACCGCTCAAGAAGCTGTATATGCAGTATCAGCCGCTGGGCGTGATCGGTGTCGTGACGCCGTGGAACGCCCCGTTCGTGCTGTCGCTCAATCCGGTGGTGCAGGCACTGCTCGCGGGCAACACCGTGGTGTTCAAACCGTCCGAGGTGACGCCGCGGTCGGGTGAATGGGTGGCGCGGGTGCTGCACGAGGCGGGGGTACCGGAGGATGTCGTGCAGGTACTGCACGGCGACGGCGAAACCGGGGCGGCGCTGGTCGATGCGGACATCGACAAGGTCTGCTTCACCGGCAGCGTCGGCACCGGCCGCAAGATCGCGGCCGCCTGCGCGACCCGGTTGCTGCCGTGCACGCTCGAACTGGGCGGCAAGGACGCCATGATCGTCTGCGCGGACGCCGATCTCGAGCGCGCCGCCGCCGGTGCGGTGTATCTGTCGATGTTCAACACCGGCCAGGTCTGCATGAGCGTGGAACGCATCTATGTGGTCGACAGCGTCGCGGACGAATTCATCCGGCTGGTCACCGAGAAGGCCGCGGCGGTCACCTACGGTCCCGGTGACACCGATATGGGCCCGCTGTTCTGGGATCGTCAGCGCGACATCGTGATCCGCCACATCGACGATGCCAGGGCCAAGGGCGCCGACATCGTGGTGGGCGGCGCCGCGGACACCGGTGACGGCCTGTACTTCCAGCCCACCGTCGTCGTCGGCGCGCATCACGACATGGACCTGATGACCGAGGAAACCTTCGGTCCGGTGACCGCCATCATGCGGGTCGGTGACGAGGACGAAGCCATCCGGCTGGCCAACGACTGCAAATACGGGCTGAGCGGCTCTGTGTTCACCAAGGACGCCGCCAAGGCGCGGCGCATCGCGGCCCAGCTCACCACGGGTTCCGTCGTGCACAACGATGCGGCCGTCATCTACGGAGTACCCGAGGCGCCCTTCGGCGGACGCAAGGACAGCGGCGTCGGCCAGGTCAACGGCCCGGGAGCGCTGCGCGGCTTCACCCACGCCCAGCCGGTCCTGATCGATCGCTGGCAGCCCAAGCAGGAAAGCATCTGGTACCCGTACTCGGAGAAGACCATTCGCAACCTCGACGGTCTCATCCGCTACGGATTCGGCAACAAGATCATGCGCAAGCTGCTGTCCTGACGAGCGCGCTCACGCCGTGCCCGGGCCGGGCAGCAGGGCGAGCAGATTGTGGACCAGCGGTCGCTCGTCGCCGGTGCGGTGCGCGGTGTAAATGGTTGTGTCGGCATCGGTTTCGGTCAGCGCGATGATGCGAGCCGAGGCCGGTGCCGTGAAGGTCGCGCTGCGCGGTGCGACCGTGATGCCCAGACCCGCGGCCACCAGATAGAGGATGATGGTCCAGTTGGTGGCCTCCTGCACGATATGGGGCCGGCGACCCGATAGCAGCAGCGGCGCCAGGTTCCGGTCGTGGGCCAGCGAGCCGGCGGCGCGGGGGAAGAAGACCATCGGGTGGTCGACCAGATCGGCGCCGGTGACGGTGGCGCGCGTGGCGAGCGGATGGTCGTCGGGCACCACCGCGACGAACGGCTCGGTCATCAGCGGTGTGATGGTGGTCCCCGGCTGTGGGTCGGGATCGCGCACGATCGCGAGGTCCAGGGCGCCGTTGGCGAGCCGTTCCATCAGATGGCTCGTGAATCCCTCGACCAGGTCGACCTCGACCAACGGATAGCGGTCGCGGAACGCGCGCACCCCGCGCAGTGGTTCGAGCGGCAGTACCGACGGCACGAAGCCCAGGTAGAGCGTCCCCTGACCGCCCTGCCCGATGCGGGACACCTCGGCCAGATCGCGGTGCGCATGCCCCAGCAGTGCCTCGGCCCGCTCACGCAATACGACGCCGGCGGCGGTGAGGGCCACCGTGCGCGAGGTGCGATCGAACAGGCGGGCGCCGAGCAGCGTCTCGAGCCGCCGGATCTGCTGGGTCAGGGCGGGCTGGGCGATGTGCAGGCGGGCCGCCGCGCGTCCGAAATGCAGTTCGTCCGCGACGGCCAGGAAGTAGCGCAGGTGTCGCAGCTCTACCCCGTCCATATACCGCCATCCATAAGTTCAAGATATCAATCGGAGCTATCGAATATTGGACGCTATGGGTTGCGGCGCGCATCCTGGTGAAGTGATTCTCGTCGAACCGATGTCCGGGCCGGCCGACGCCGCCGCCTTCAAAGAACTCAATCTGGAATGGATCACCGCTCTGTTCGGCGTCGAACCGGCCGATCTCGCCACCCTGGACAACCCGCAGCGGATCGTGGCGGACGGCGGGCAGGTGCTGATCGCACGCGACGGTGACGACCGCGTCGGCTGCGTCGCCCTCGTCGCGGAGGATCCGGGTGTTTTCGAGATCTCGAAAATGGCGGTCGCGCCGCCGGCCCGGGGCCGGGGGATCGGCCGCCTGCTGCTCAACGCCGCCATCGACCACGCTCGCGCATCCGGCGCGACCTCGCTGTTCCTGGCGAGCAACGGACGCCTGGCCGATGCCGTGCACCTCTACGAATCGGTGGGATTCGTCCACGTGCCACCGGCGCAACTGCGGCCGATCCCCTACGATCGTGCCGACGTCTTCATGAAATTCGATCTGACGCACCAGATTTCGGCCGTCCGACCCCTTCTCGGGACGATCAGTTGATGGGCGGACGTCCCTGCGTGTCCACGCCCGAGCCGTTCCAGTGGAACGACACCGTCGTATAGGTTCCGTCGGAGCAGGCGTTGCAGCTGCCCGGCGTCTTGTAGGTCAGTACGACGGTGTCGTCGGTACCGGCCCGGGTGTCGACGGTGGTGAACGCCTGGGCTTTCGGCGTCGCGGTGCCGACGTAGTCGCCCCGGTGGAACAGCAGTGCGTGCTCCGGTGAGCTCGCGGTGGCCCTTTGGATGGTCACCACCACGACCGACAGTGTCGAACACCGGTTGTAGGTGCCGCGCAATGCGGGCGGGTTGTCGTTCCACGCCCAGCTGACACCACCACCGGCGTCGTACGGGGGCAGGGTCGCTACGGCCCGGCGAATCTCCGCCGCCGAGAGGTCGGCGGCGCAGTCCGCCGAGCCGGAATTCTTAGTGGCGGGCGCGGTTTCGCGCGTGGTGTGGTCGGCCGGTGTCGGTGACACCGCCGCAGGTGAAGCGGAACTCTTAGCGGCGGAAGCATTCTCGGTCCCATTTCCGCAGCCGGCCAGCGTGACGAGAGCTACGCCGGCGACCACCGGCAGCCATGCCCTCCGGAGTGGTCGGCGCGGGAGGTGAGTGGCGGCGAAGCGTGGCGCGGCGACGGTCATATGTCGAGTGTGGCGGATGGGCCCGGTGAGTCCCTTCGTTTTCCGAGCGAACGGTGACCCCAGTTTTCGTGTCAAGCAACTGGAACCTGCCGGGCGGCGCGGCAACTGCGTAGCGTTCGACGGACACGTCGCCGGGGGAACGGCGACGTCGTCGGCTTCTGCAGAACAGGAAGACATCGTGTCCGAATTGTCGCTCGCCGCCGCCCCGGAACCCCGACCGCAACTCAGCGCCCGGGAAGTGGAAGTACTGCTCGCGTGGATTCTCGGCGAGACCAAAGGCGAGGTCTGTCGCAAACTGTTCATCGCGCCCGGAACGGTCAACACCCACCTCGCCCGGATTCGGGAGAAGTACCGCGCCGCGGGCCGGCCGGCGCCGACGAAGGCCGCCCTCCTGGCACGCGCCCTGCAGGACGGGTATCTGGATCTCGACGACATCTGACGGCGTGACGGATCAGCCCGGGGCGCCGGCGCGCGGACCGGGGGCGTCGATTTCGATCCGCCGGATGCCGGAGCCGGGATCGTTGACGACGACCGTGGCCAGAATCGCCCTGTGCGGCGGCAGAATTCGAACATGAACCGTACCGGCAGCCGTGGTGGCCAACTCCGCGGCGACGGTGCCCAGTATCCGGCGGCGGGCGGCGGCGGGCAGGTCGTCCAGGCCGTGGTCGTCGATCAGGACGACGTCGACGCCACGTAACCGCGCGTCGCGCGCCGCCGTCGTGACCGGTTCGGCGGCGAGCACGGGGGCCCGCAGCGTATCGCGCAGATGCGCCTCGATCAGGCGGCAGTCGTCGCGGGTGCGGTCGTCGAGCGGCTGCGGGCCGGCGATGCGTTCCAGAATGGGGCGAACCATATCGTCCAGGCGCTGGATCTGGGCCCGGCGTTCGTCGAGGGCGGCGGCCGCCGCGGCTTCCGAGCCCACCTGCCGGGTCGATTCCTCCCGCAGCCGGAAGATGGCCCCAGCGGCGGGGCGCAGGGTGTAGGCGAAGAAGGTCGCCATCATCAGTGGTCCCAGATTGATCGCCGAAATCGCGACGCCGTGACCGAAACCCTGCCCGCTCTGCCACGACCACACGGCGGAGATGGCGATCATCGACAGCAGACCGGCCCATGCGGCGCCGGTCCGCCCGCGCACGCACAGGAATGTCGCGGTCACCGTCCCGCACCCGAACGACCACAGTTGCGCGACCGAGGTCGGGGGAATCGGCAGGTTGAACAGGGTCAGCGCCGCGGTCGCCGGAATCGAGACGGCCAGCGCGGCGGCCGCGGGCAGGGGCAGCGGATCGGGCCGGATGCGCAGCAGAGCCGCGGTCGCGGCGGCGGTGACGGCCAGTCCCGCGAGCACCGGCCACAGGTGACGGGTCTGCTGGGCGGACGAAAGGCTCAGTGCCGCTTCCGAAATCAGGTAGAAACCCGCGATCAGCCAGGCGGGCCGGGTATCCATGCCCAGGAGGGTGCGAGCATCGCGGACGGGTCCGGTGGCCGCGCTCATCGCCCGACCGCCCGCCACGACAGGTGAATCCGGGTGCCGGCGCCCGGACGGCTCCGCACCTCGACCTCGCCGCCGGGCATGCGGCGCACCCGTTCCACGATGCTGACGGCCAGTCCGAGGCGGTGGGAGGGGACCTTCGCCGGATCGAATCCGCGGCCGTCGTCGGTCACGACGAGTTCGATCCGCCCGTCGTCGAATCGCAGGTGCACCGTGCGCGCGGCATCCGCTCCTGCGTGAATGACGCTGTTGCGCACGGCTTCGGCGACGGCGGCGCCCAGGACCTGTATCGGTTCGGCGGGAAAGTAGCGGTCGCCGCCGGCCGGGTCCTCACGCACCGTGACCGGCAGCCGGTCGTCGACGTCGGCGACCGCGGTGCGGATGTGCGCGGCCGCCGTCGCGGCCGTAAAACCTCGTGCGCCTTCGGAACCCACGTCGTCCAGCTTGCCCAATGCCAATTCGGCCTGGTGGCGTACCTCGTCGCGCTGAGTTCCGCGCGCGGCTGCCAGCAGGGTCGACATCACCCAGTCGTGCAGCAGTGCGTTGAACCGGGCGCGTTGGACGGTGCGCGCGGTCGCCGCCGCGGCGGCGGCCGCGGCCTCGTGGGCTTCGGTCCGGGTCGCGTCCAGAATCCGTCCGGTGCGCATCGCCATCAGCCCGGCCGCGACGAAGAGCAGGCAGAAGCTGATCGCGAACATGAGGTCCGGGACGAGGCGGCCGTTGTGTCCGGGCGCCCGGCAGAAATGGTTGACCAGCTGGACCGGGATCACCGCCGCGAGCAGTACGGCCACGGTGCGGCCCGCGGGCCAGACCAGTGCCGCGGACAATCCGGCCAAGCCGGGAATGGTGGATATCCAGGCATCGGCGCGCAGCAGTTCGCCGTTCCACGCCACGGGCCACAGGGCGGCCGCGACCACGAAGCCCAGGGCGGTGACGGCGGCGGTCGCGCGGACCCACCGGAGGTCGGGATGAAACGAGAGCAGACCCATCACCACCGCCGGGCCGTAGACGATGCCCACGGCGAGCACGGTCCACCAGAGGGCCAGGTCGTCGGCCTGGCTGATGATGGTCGCGGCCATCAGGAACAGATAGGCCACATACCCGGACGACAGGAAGCGGGCGAACAACCGGGTGATGCGGTCCTCGGCCGGTCCGGCCGTCGTCCGTGCGCGACCGGCGTCCGGATCTACCGGCGTCGACGTGGTATCGGCAGCCACCCGTCCTCCAGAGCGCGTTTGAACAGTTCGGTTTTGGTGCGCGACGGCCGCCCCGCCTCCGCGTATTTCTGCCGGATCCGGGCCAGATAGGCGTTGACCGTGTCTTCGGTCAGGCCGGTGAGCCGCGCGACCCGGGCCGCCGGTTCGCCCGAGGCGTACAGGGCCAGGACATCGCGCTGGCGGGGGCTGAGCGTGACCGTGGCGAAGTTCTCGTCGGAGTCGATGGCGATCGCCCACTCCGTCGTCGGCACCTGGTGTCCGGCCGCGGCATCGCGCACGGCGGCGGCGACCACCTCGTCGCGTTCCGACTTCCGCACCACGCCGAGAACGCCGGCTCGGGCGGCGGCGCGCACCAGGAACGGTTCGTCGCCGGAGGTGAACACCAGGGTTTCGATGCCGGCGGCCCGCAGGTGCTCGATATTGGTGGCGGGGGAGGACCCGTCGGGAAGCCGCAGGTCGAGCACGACGAGTGCCAGATCCGTTGTGACGGCCAGTAATTCGGTCACCGATGCGGCCGTGGCCGCGATCGTGACGGTGGGCTCGTCGGCGAGGATCTGGCGCAGCCCCGCGATGGTGACCTGGTGATCCTCGACGACGCCGATGCGATACGGGCTCTCGGCCGCGACATTCTCCTGCACCCTGCCCCCTCCTGTGCCGGCCGTGCCCGGCGGCGCCGGTCTCGGCGCGCGAATCCGGCAACGGATGATGATTGTTATTCACTCCGCCGGGGTAATTCATTACGTCCAGCCGCTCGAGGGTCTACGGACGATTGACCACCCGTCGTCCGAAACGCCGACTGGCGCACTCGCTGCGGCGGGGCAGACTGAGCGGTATGGGATGGCAGCGCCCCAGGTTCGAGGAAGGAGGCGTGGTGGTCGTGACGGCAGAACCGCGCCATGTGCCCACGGTGACGGTGGATTCCGACGATCTCGCCGAACTGATCCTCGCCGTGCATACCGTGGTCACCGATGTGCCGCGCCGGCTACGCCGCCGGCAGGGCAACGTCGTCGACATCGTCGCGGCGACGGTCAGTGATATCCGGCCCACGGACGCGGGACGCCGGCATCGACTGCTGCGCACCCCGGCAGCGGCCTTCGCGGTCACCCAGCGCGGCGAAACGATCGACGTCGTCGTCGAGCACGGCGATACCGTCGCCTGCGCCAGCTTCTTCGATCAAACGCCCGCGGCCCACACGGATTTCGCCGCCTGGCTCGCCGAACACACCCACGACGCCCTGCGCGACCGCCACATCCACTCGATCCTGACCTGAGCGTCGCGCCGCCGCCGGTCCCCCTTATCCGTTACTGCCCAACGGGTTGGCTCTCGAGCGGTGCCAGCACCGCCGCCAGTCCGGGCCGGGCGGCGTCGCCGGCCGCGACGGTGTATTCGAACTGCAGATCCGCTCTGCGGCAGATGTTTTCGTCACGTTGCAGGCAGCGTCCGAGTTCGGCGAGAATCCGGGCCTCGGCGTACCCCGACGGGACGTCGGGCCGGGGCGCGGTCGCCGTGCCCACCCAGTACGCCGGTGCGGTCCGGGGCAGGCGGGTGCGCAGCAGCGCCGTCGTGTCGCGGCCGTCGTCGCCCGGCGGAAGCGGAATCAGTGCGACCCAGCCCGAAATATCCATGCGCACAAGGACTCCCGGCAGCGATTCGACGCGGTGACGCAGATCGGCCGCCGCGTCGCCGATGTCGGGACCCAGCCGGAAGACCGTGATCAGGTAGCGCTCGGCGAGCCGCATGGGGGCGCGCCCCGGCCATTGCTGCGGATCGCGGCCGGTGAGCAGGGTATCGGTCACCGCGCGCCGGTGTTCCATGAGCTCATAGTGGGGATCGTGCGCGCGGTCGGTCGCGGCCTTCACGATGCGCTGGGTGAGCAGCGAAATCCGCGGCCACCAGCGATTCCGGGAGCCTCGGATACGGCGGCACCACCCTGTAGAACCCGTCCACCATCGCCACGACGCTGCGGTACAGCCCCTCGATTTCCGGCCCCGTGGGCAGTGTCATGGCAGGCCCCTCCGTCCCGCGCGGCGACGACATTCGCTCGATGGTATCGGTGCCGGGCCGGGGTGGTAGGCGGTTGCGCGGGCGACCGGATCGACTCCGGCGATCCGATCGGCCGTGGCGAGCGGGATCGGGGTGCACATGGCGGGTTCGTCCGCGGGGACCTACCAGTAACGGACCTGCTTCCCGTCGGTGTCGGTGATGAAGACGAGGGCGTCGGCGGTGTCGAGATCCGCCCGTCGCAGCGGGATGTGGCCGAGGACCATCGGTTCACCCGTGGCGATCGCCGCCGGTAGCGAGTCACGCAATTCGCTTGCGGGAAAAAGGGTTCGGCGTGTCGTCGCCTGCCCCAGCGCGCCCTGCAGGGTGGCCGGATCGCAGGCGGGGGCGCCGTCGGTCGCCACGACCGTGTAGCGGTCGGCGAGCGAGAGGGCGACGAGCGCCCCGGCTCCACCCCAGCCGGGCGTGTCCTCACCGGGGGAGTGCGCGCGCTGGAGGTGGGCGTTGTGCGCGAAGACGAGACTCGGCCCGCGGTGGCGCTCCCGCTCGGCGATCGCCAGCAGGTTGTCGGCCATCATCTCGGCGCGCACGCTCAGCAGGGCGGCGAGGCGATCGGTCGCCGGAGTGGCCATGGCCGCGTGGTAACGCAGCAGCCCCAGTGCGGTGCGAGCCTGGGCGACGGCCCGGTCGTAGCCGATCGGATCGGCCGGTCGCAGACCGGGACCCGCGCGGTGCAGGGCGCCGGCGAGGTCGTCGGCGACGACGCGCAGGGCACGGGCACGGTCGGAATTGCCGACCGAGGCGGCCGGATCGAACATGGCCGCCTCGTTCGTCCACTCGGCATCCGCACCGAGCAGCGCGTCGAGGTCACGTGCCGACTCCGGCCGCAGCGCCGCGGGCAGATAGTCGGTGACCGCCGACAGCGTGTGTCGCGGACTCGGCGCGGCGGAGATCTCCACCGGCGCGTCGAATCCGTAGCAGTGCACGTGATCTCGCGGCGACCGGCCGGCATTGTAGGCGCGCAGCCAGGCGACGAGTTCGCGGTTGCCCGGGACGGTGCCGAAGCCGTGGCTGAATCCGGTGGCGAGGACCTCGTCGATATCGGCGGTGGCGCCGCGGACGTAGTCGTCGACGCGGGTGGCGGCGAACAGATCGATCTCCAGCGCGATCGACCGGAATCCCCGCTCCACGAGGTGGGCCAGAATGTCGTTGCGCAGCAACGGGAATGCCGCGATTCCGTGCGTCGGCTCGCCGAGTCCGAGCAGCGCCGGAGGTTCGGGGCGCGCGGCGAGCAGTTCGTCGAGCGTGCGGCCCAGACTCACCGGGTCGTCGAGTGGGCGGCCGACGGCACGCAGGGTGGTGGCAGTGGACATGGATACCCCTTTCCGGCAGCGAATACCCTCGACGCTATCGTTGAAGGGTCGGGTGAAACTTCTGCGGAAACGAGCTGGGAAAACATCGGTCGAAGTCTCAAACGGAGGTACACCCTGCGACCCGTCGATCTCGCCCGCGAACACGGATTGTCCCCGCAGGCGATCCGCAATTACGACGATGCGGGCATTCTGCCGCCGACCGAACGCACCGAGACCGGTTACCGCCGCTACACCCCGCGGCACGCTCTGGCACTGCGCGCCTTCCTCGCTCTTCGCGCCGGGCACGGGCATCGGCAGGCCGCGGAGATCATGCGCGCGGTCCATCGCGACGACCTGGAATCCGTCTACCGGCTCATCGACGCCGCACATGTCGCACTACTGACCGAACGCGGCATTCGCACCGAAGTCGCGACGGCCCTGAGCGGCCTGTCCATCGCGCCCGCACCGGTTCCCGGGCCGCCGCTGACCGTGGGCGAACTCGCGCGCCGGATCGGGGTGCATCCGGCGACCCTGCGCACCTGGGAAACCCACGGCATCCTGCGCCCCGACCGCGATCGGGCGACGGGCTACCGCCGGTACGGACCGGACTGCGTGCGTGACGCCGAGATCGCCAGGCAACTGCGCCGCGGGGGTTATCTGCTACCTCAGGTCGCGCAGTTCCTGGAGTCGTTGCGCGCGGCGGGCGGCGCGGCGGCGTTGAGTGTATTTCTCGAGGTGTGGCAGCAGCGTCTGATGGCCCGTAGTCGCGATCTCCTGGCCGGCGCTGCCCGGCTCGACGAGTACCTGACGTGGGTGAATCCGGCCCGGTAGCCGCTCCGTGTCTCGCGCGGACTCGTAATGGGTTGTGGCGCTTGGCCGATGGGTATGTCAGGGACATCATCAGACCGAAGGAGGCAGCGTGAAACGATGGATCGTGCGTACGTTGGCGATGGCCGGTGCGGCAGCGCCACTGGCGTTCGGCGGTGTGGCCGGCGCGGAACCGTCCGGCCCCGTGTACTTCTCCGCGGGGAGTTTGAACTGCTCGATCGCCGACGACGGCAGCGTGGGATGCGACCTCGCCAGTCCGACCTGGATGTCCATCCAGCTCGGCGGCAACGTCTCGGTGCCGGTGCCCTTCGTCCGCGAGGTCGTCATCGACGTGCCGTGGGCGCCCGCGCATCCGGGGTTCGATGCCGGGACTCCGCACACCCTTCCCGGCGGCAACCCGGATATCTCGACCTACGGCCAGAGCGCCGGGTCCGGGCCGACGGCCGGACCCGCGGTCTCACATGCCGGGGCGACGTGCGCGGTCGGCTTCCACGGCAGCTTCTCCTGTGATGCCAAGGGTCACCACTTCTTCTACTACGAGCAGATCACCGGCAGCTGATCCGGCGGACGCAAACCCTGTCGCGCAATTGGCCCGCACTCCGATGGATTGGGACGAATTGCGCGACAGGCTTTTCCGGGCCGGTTACGTACCGTTCAATTCGGGCAGTTCGCCGCTGGCCCAGCGCGCATAGGTGTGCTCGGGCGTGACCGTGACGACGTCGGTGATCGCGAGCAGGTCGGCGGGGATCACCCGGTCGGCGAAGTGGTCGAGGCTCGGAACGACGACGGCCTCGGCATCGAGTCGCACCACCGCGTCGATCAGCTGCTGGATCGGATCGCAGGTGCGGTTGCTCAATGCCACGGTCTTACATAGGTTGTAGCCCAAACGCCCTGCCAGCCAGCGTATCTGGGACTCGTCCCAATGCTGGTGCCGTCGCGACACATCTCTGCGTAGATATCCGAGGGCAAGGAAGGTCATATCGGTCCATCCTCGAGTCGACTGCACGCGGGCGAACTCGGTGGCCAGGGAGCTTCTCTCTCAGCATCTTTCTGGCAAACTCCAGCTTAACGGTGTTTTTCGTGCCGTGACAACCAGTGCCCCCGGGACCGGCAGTCGGGTGTCCGGTCGAGTTTGCTGAGGCGGGCACCGATCCGCGCAGGTAGCGGCCATTTTTCGGCGGCCGGGGCACGGCGCCGAAGATCAACGGGGACAGGCGTTCAGGGCACTTTCATCGCCGCCGTATGCCCCCTGCTCCGCACCCGGCGGTGCGGGTGGAAAGCGGACATCAGTGCACCGGATGTCCCTCGGCGATCAGCAGATCCACGGCATCGTGGTCGAAACGGCATGGCCCATGGTCGATCTGCGCCGGAAACACGCGTGGCCCCAGCACCACACTGTGCTGGGGCCACGCGAAGGCCGACGGTCTCGGCCGGTATCGGTCAGTCCCGGTCGAATGCCGGTTCCGAGGTGTCCGGCTCGGCGGCCTCGCTGCCGGCGGACAGGTCGTAGCCGAGCCGCACGTCGTGTTCGACCGCGCCGCCGGCCACCTCGACCCGGGCCTCGCGCGGCGGGTAGCCGCGGACCACGACGGTGTGGGTGCCCTCGGTCAGGTCGGTCACGCTGTAGCGGCCCTCGCCGTCGGTGCGGGCCGTGCCGAGCACCGCGCCGGTCTCGTCGACAACCGTGACCAGCGCGTCGGGAACCGCCCGATCGCCGGCCCGGACCGAGCCGGTGAGCACCGCCAGCGGGAACAGCTCCACATCGTGGTGCAGCACGCCGCTGTCGGGCACGGTCAGGGTCATGGCGGCCGGACGCAGATGCGCGGCCACCGCGACCAGCGTGTAGGTACCGCCGACGACACCCGAGCACAGGTATCCGCCGTCGGCATCGGTGACCGCGGCGCCGACGACCTGGCCCCGCAGATCGGTGAGGGTGACGGTGGCGTCGGGAACCGCCCGGCCCGCCGCCCGGACGAAGCCGGACAACTCGCCCGACCCGTGCAGGGTGACGTCGAGGCGCTGCGGCCGCCCGTCGACCGCGACGGTGACCGCGGTCGGCTGCTGTCCGCGCGCCGAGACGATCAGCACGTAGCTGCCGGGAGCCGGCGGATCGATCACGTATCCGCCCCGCGGGTCGCCGGTGGCGCGGGAGACCTGATGTCCCTGCTGGTCGATCAGCGTCAGCGCCACCCCGTCGAGCGGATGGCCGTCGGTGCGCAGCACCTGTCCGGTGATCGAGCGTTCCGACCGGGCGGGCGGTGCCGCGGCGGGCAGCACCGCGGTGGCCGCGAGGGCGTGGCGACCGGCGGGAACCGGATGTCCGTTGGTGGCTGGCCGTCCCGTTTCGGCCTCAGCGTCCGCGTCGGTAACCAGGCCGGCGTCGGCCGCCTCGGCCAATTCCTGTGCCTCGTGCTCGACGTAGTCGCCGCGGGCGAACCAGGAGGCGATCGAACCGAGCAGCATCATCACCGCGGCGGCGAGGAACACCACCACCAGGCCGGAATGGAACGGATCGGAGATCAGATGCGGGAAGAACTCTTGGCCGGTCAGCACATCGGAATGCACGCCCGGCTGGTCCAGCGTGCCGCTCGGGCCGAGCAATTCCTTGAACGGGTTGTAGCCGAGGAAGGTCGCGAACAGGCTGCCGACCGGCGGCATATCCGCGATCTGTCCCGCGACGTCGGCGGGAACGCCCTGGTTCTTCAGCCCGGAATTCATCGCGCCGGGCAGCGTGCCGGACAGGCCGACGATCATCAGCGAGAAGAAGATGCCGATCGACAGTGCCATACCGCCGTTCATCAGCGTCGCGCGCATACCGGAGGCGACACCGCGCTGCGAGGCCGGGACCGCGGACATGACCTCGGCGGTGTTCGGCGAGGTGAAGATGCCCATCCCGAGGCCGTTGAGCAGAATGATCAGCGCGAACAGCCAGTAGTTGAAGTTCACCGGGATCACGATCAACAGGACGAAGGTGACCGCGGCGAGCAACAGGCCGCCGGTGGCGAACAACCGCCCGCCGAAGCGGTCGCTCAGATATCCGGACAGCGGTCCCGAGACCAGGAATCCGATGGTCAGCGGCAACATGTAGATACCGGCCCACAGCGGCGTCGATTCGAAGTCGAAACCGTGCAGCGGCAGCCAGATGCCCTGCAGCCAGATGATGAGCATGAACTGCAGGCCGCCGCGGCTGATGGAGGCCATGAGGCTCGCGAAACTGCCCAGCGCGAAGGTCCGGTTGCGGAACAGGCTCAGGTGGAACATGGGCTGGCGCGACTTCGCCTCGATGACGCAGAAGAGCACGAGCAGCACGATGCCGCCGATGACGCCGGTCAGCACCCAGGGGTTGCCCCAGCCGGTCTTGGAGTCGCCGTAGGGCTGGATGCCGTAGGTGATGCCGGCCAGCAGCGCCGTGAGGCCGAGGGCGAAGGTGACGGTGCCGGGGAGGTCGAGCGATCCGGGAGTGCGCGCGCCGTTGTCGTGCAGCGACTTGTAGGACCAGATGGTGCCGAGGATGCCGAACGGCACGCTGACCCAGAAGATGGCCTTCCAGTCCCATTCGGCGAGCAGACCGCCGATGAGCAGACCCAGGAACGAACCCGCGACCGCGGCGACCTGGTTGATGCCCAGCGCCATACCGCGCTGTCTGGCGGGGAAGGCGTCGGTGAGGATGGCCGTCGAATTGGCCATCAGCATGGCGCCGCCGATACCTTGCGCCACGCGCCAGGCGATCAGCCATATCGCGCCGCCGCCGAGATCGAACGGATCGAACGACAGCGCTATCGCGCAGAGGGTGAATATGACGAAGCCGAGGTTGTAGATGCGGACGCGGCCGAACATGTCGCCGAGGCGGCCGAACATCACCACGAGCACCGCCGAGGTGAGCATGAAGCCCATCAGCATCCACAGCAGGTAGCTGACGTTGGCGGGTTCGAGCGGGTTGAGGTGGATCCCGCGGAAGATCGCCGGCAAGGAGATGATCACGATCGACGAGTTGATCGTGACCATCAACATGCCGAGGGTCGTGTTGGACAGCGCCACCCACTTGTAGTGCGGGTGGTCCTGATCTACCCGGAGCCGGCGGCCGACGGTCTGGATGTCGGCGGCATCCAGGTCCTCGGCGGGTTGGGCGGAAGCCAAGTTCTCTCCCTCATCGACAGGAAAACGGAATGGGTCTCCAAATAATATAGTTGCGATGGCTAACTAATTGAAGAGGAGTATGTCACGTCTGAATTGTCCGGACTTTAGGTTTGATTCGGCGGGCATGCGATGCGAGCGCGACGGGATCGGCGTTCTCGAACGGGGGACACAACGGCGGAAACTTCCGGCAACCGCTGGCCGGCGGGTAGCGTATCGCCGCGCAACACTGCTTTCGGATCGCCCTTGTGTGTCATGAACCCGACGGTTTCACCTTTTCGAAAGGAATTGCATGCCAAAGGATTTGACGCAGTTGCAGTTGCTCACCGAACTCGAGCCGGTCGTCGCGAACCAACTGGACCGGCATCTGGCCACCGCCAAGGAATGGCACCCGCACGATTACGTTCCCTGGGACGACGGCCGCAATTTCGCGGCACTCGGTGGCGTCGATTGGGATCCCGAACAGTCCCGCCTGTCGGAAGTGGCGAAGATCGCCATGATCACCAACCTGCTCACCGAGGACAACCTGCCCTCCTATCACCGGACCATCAGCGAACATTTCTCCCGCGACGGCGCCTGGGGAACCTGGGTCGGGCGCTGGACCGCCGAGGAGAACCGCCACGCCATCGCCATGCGCGACTATCTGGTGGTCACCCGCGGGGTCGACCCGGTGGCGCTGGAGCAGGACCGGATGGTGCACATGACGCGCGGAGTGCACGCGCCGGATTACTTCCACGGCATGCTCGACCAGGTCGCCTACGTGACGTTCCAGGAGTTGGCCACTCGTATCAGTCACCGCGCCACCGGCCGGGTGTGCAACGACCCGATCGCCGACACCATGCTCGCGCGGATCGCGGCCGACGAGAACCTGCACATGATCTTCTACCGGTCGCTCGCGGCGGCGGCGTTCGATCTGGCGCCGGATCAGGCGATGGAAGCGGTCACCAAGATCGCGAAGACGTTCGCGATGCCCGGCAACGGAATGCCGAACTGGCGGCGCAACGGTGTGCTGATGGTCAAGCACGGCATCTACGATCTGCGCCAGCATCTCGACGAGGTGCTGAATCCGGTGCTGCGGCACTGGAATGTCTTCGGCCGCACCGATTTCACCGAGCGGGGCGAGCGCGCCCGCCGGGAGCTCGCCGACTATCTCGACAAACTCGGGCGCGACGTCGTGCGTTTCGAGGAGCAGCGGGCGCGCATCCTGGCCCGCGAGGCCGCCAAAGCGGAGGCCCGAGACCCCGCCCGGGTGTGACCGGGCGGGGAGATCATCGGGCCATGGGTTTGCCGTGGCCCGGTATCAGCAGCCGCGGCCGTCGTGCGATCAGCGATTCCGCGGTGGTGTGAGTCTGTGCCTCGTCGTGGTTGAAGACCTCGGGTAGTGCTTGGAGTCCGGTGTCGGGCAGCAGTGGATGACCGGTGACCAGTGCGTCGCCGCTGAAGAGGATGTCCTCGTCGGGCATGAGATACGCGGTGTGGCCGGTGGTGTGCCCCGGCGTGGGGACGGCCACGATACCGCCGGGCAGCCGGCGCAGGGCATTCTCGTCGCCGGTGGTGGCGGTGGGCACGCTCATGCGGACGTGGCCGCCCAGCGCGCGCAGCGTCTGGAACACCCACCGCGGTCCCCCGGGAGTGCGGAGTTGGCGGGCCATATCGGCGGGAGTGATCTGCTGCAGATACTCCCGGCGGGCGTGCGCGGCCTCGTCCGCTCCCGTGTAGACCGGCACACCGGTGCGTTCGACCAGGGTCGGGATGGCGCCGATGTGGTCGAGATGGGCGTGGGTGAGCAGAATCGCCGCCAGGTCGGCCGGTTCGTGACCGATCTGGCGCAGGGAATCGAGCACCGCGCCGGTATCGCGCGGATAGCCGGCGTCGACGAGGACCACGCCGGAGTCGCCGGTGATCAGCGACCAGTTGACGTTCGTCCCGGCCACCACGTACACCGAATCGGCGACCTGCTCGATGGTGCTCATGCGACGGCCCCCGCACGTTCGAACCGATCCCATGACGCCGGAGCGATCACCTGCGCCGCGAACGAGCACGGCGGGATGATTCCCCTGGCGCGGCCCGCAGTCCGGCAGAGGACGGACCGGTGCTGCCGGTCGCCGAGGTCGAAGTTGTTCTGCACACCGGCGATCGTGGTGCCGGTGGCCGCATCGCGCAACCCGCACCGCACTCGGCTCGACGATCCGTCGCGACGGACCGGCCGATGCCGCGTCGGCGACCCCGGCGTGCGGCTCAGCACGCGGCGCGGGTGGGGATCGAAAGTGGTTGTCCGGCAGCCACTTCGGCGGGACCGCTCGGCGTCTGCAGGGTGATCGGATCGCCCGAGGTCAGGGCCACCGTGGTGGTCGCGGGTGCGATGTGGACGGTCAGGCGGGCGTCACCGACCGCCAATTCGCGCACGGTCAGGCCGGCGGGGAAGCCGCTGGGCAGCATCGGATCGATGGCCGGGCCGCTGTCGGTCCAGCGCCATCCGAGGGGTGCGTAGAGCAGACCCTGCAGAAATCCCGCGGCGCCGGTGACGAAGATCCACGCCGACTGTCCCTGCGCGTTGGCCCCCGACCGGTCCCCGCGTGCCTCGGCCTGGAATTCGTACGGTTCGCGGGCGTAGGGCTGCACGGATCGGTCCAGGTAATCCTGGGTGCGGCAGGGCTCGTAGCGGGCGCTGAGGATCGCGCCGACGCTGTTGCTCATATTCGGGCCGTCCGGATCGGTGCGGTCGAAGTAGTACCGCATGGTCGCGGCCGGCGAATAGCCGGGCGCCGCGTAGGTGAACGGATAGCTGAGCAACACGGTATCGGCCTGTTTGATCGGAGCGCCGGTGTAGCCGAGATATTCGGCGGGCACCCCGGGCGCGATATCGGGTGGCATCGCCATATGCGCGCCGATATCGGCCCAGCGCGGGTCGACGGGAAGTCCGGACAGTCCGGCCGCTCGGGCGGCGATGTCCATCGTGTTGCGCACGCCGCCGTTGGTGAGGGCATTGTCGATCGAGAAGGCGACGTACTCGTCGGCCCCGGCGGCCGGGGCGAAATGGTAGGCGCCGTCGGGCAGTTTCGGCCCGATCCGCGCGGTCAGATAGTCGGCGATCGCGGTGATCACCGGGGCGCCGCGGGTGCGCAGCCATTCGCGATCACCGGTGGCCAGGTAGTACTGCCATTGGGCGAGGGCGATCTCGTTGTGCAGATGTTCCTCGGTGAGGCCACAGCCGATCGGGGACGCGCAGCGCTGGGCGGGCCCGTCGTCCCACGGATACAGCGCGCCGGGCAGGCCGTAGCCGCGGGCGTTGGCCCGGGCGGCGGGCAGCGCGGCGGCCCGGAATTCGACCACGGTGCGGGCCAGGTCCGGATACAGGGCCAGCAGCGTCGGGAAGATCCAGGTCTCGGCGTCCCAGAACGTCATGCCCCCGTAGTCGTCGGACGACAGTCCCGCCGGTTGCACCGACCAGCGTTCGCCGGCGCGGACGCTGGCCAGGACGGAATACAGTGCGGCGCGGATCCATCGGGTGTAGTCGGTGCGGCCCGGGATGTCGAGGGCGGGCTGCCACAGCCGGTCCCACTGCGCCGCGTGGGCGGAATGTGCGGCCTCGAAGCCCTGGGCGCGGCCCGATTCGGCCGCGGCGGTGGCGGCGGCCAGGGGATCGGGTCCGTAGTCGGTGGAGGAGATGCCGGTGTAGGCGGTGAAGGTGTAGCTGTCGTCCCCTGTAACGGGCAGAACGTATCGGATGCCGTCGGCGCCGGGGAGTGCGGTGCCGACGGCCTGCGGCGGGGAGTCGACCGACGACACGACGAACGCGGTGTCGGCGGTCCCGTCCGCGCGGACTCCCGCCACCGTGCGTCCGGTGCTCGGATCGGCCGTCGTCGTCACCGGGACGACTCGCCGCGCCGCCGCGCCGTCGATCCGGTCGACGACCGCGACCTCGCCGGGGCGATCGGGTGTGACGGTCAGTTTCTGCACCGCGAGGTCCGGCCGGTCGCGGGAGACGAAGGTGTCGTAGCGAAGCCGCAGCCGGTGCCGCGGGTCCGGTGTCCAGTCGGCCCGGGTGGTGACCGTCGCGGTGCGGTAGTCCAGCGTCTGCCGGTACGTGTGCACCGTCGCCGGATCCACGTCCGCGTCGTAGCGGTGACCGTCGACTTCGACGGTGAGTCCCGTCCACGCGGGCAACGCCGCGATCACCTGCGTGTACTGCGGCGCCCGGAGGTACTCCGGCGACAGTGCTGCCTGCGCGTAGAAGCCCGCCAAATACGTTCCGGTATAACGGGATTGCTGCAGCGGGAACGAGGTGCGCACCGCGTCGCCGTAATCGTGGTACCCACCGCCGCTGGGCGGCAGCACCGTCCCGATCCGGCCGTTACCCAGATAGGGCGCGGCGTGGAAATCGCCGGGTGCGAACGTATCCGACGTCGCGGACCACAGTGCGTCCGCCGGGGCCGCGGTCGCCGTCGGCGGCGGTGCGGCCACCACACCGAGGACGACGATCACTACCGGCCACAGGCGCCGACGCCGCGCAGCGGGCGTCCTTCGGATCGGGCTCACCCCGACGATCGTGGGAACCTGCCGCCGCGCGGTCAACCCGACACGCACGGTGCCGCGATATCGGGACGCGAATATCGTCCGGCGCCTCAGTTTTCGGAGAAGTCGATTCGGTTTCCGGAGAAGTCGATCTGGGCGGCCGCGTTGCCGACCGCGGTCACCATGCCGGTGCCGATCGGGCCGCGCGAGTCGAAAAGGGTTGCGGTGCCGACGGATACGCCGTTGCCGGTGAGATGGGTCTCGGCTTGCAGCCCGATCCGGTCACCGACAGGCAAGCGGTCGAGTGCGACGGTGAGATCCGCGTTGATGTATCCGATGCCCTGCGATCCCCAATTGGTCACCAGGCTCGTGGACTCGGCGGCGACCACGGCCTCCACGAACGCGCTGCGTTCCTCGCCCTCGACCGCCCCCAGCGGGACCGCCCACAGGCTCTTGCGGCCGGAGTTCTGATGGTCGCCCATCGACGTCGACCAGTCGTTGTCGCTGCGGTACCACCAGTCCACTCCGGCGTCGGTGGGCGGATCGAACGGATGCTCGGAATGCCACTCCTCGCCGGGAGGGGCGTCGGTGGCGCGCAACTGGACGAGCCGCGCCTCGGCGACCTCGACCTCCCCCTGGCGAACCGTGGCCGAGGCGATGTGGATCCGCCGACCGGCGCGGATCACCTCGGTGTGCACCTCGAGGGGCTGTCCCTTGGCGGCCTTGAACAGATCGATGGTGAACCGAGCCGGGACGAAACCGGGCAGCCCGTGTTCCCGTTCGAGGGTGCGCGCGGCGGCCGCGCAGACGGCGGGGCCGCTGAGCATGTCCGCACCCCAGCGGCCGTACGCCCACTTGCGGGGCAGGTACCGACCGTCGTCGTCGACGGTGAACATGGCAGGCATATCGGTCATCAGCCCATAGTGTCCTATCGCTTCCGGCGGCCTGCGACCGACTCACTTGGTGGGCAGGGCGTTCTGCAACCCGCCGACGTCGGTGATCTTCCAGTCCGAGTTGCGGTCGATGGTGAGCGAGTAGGTCACGGTGGTGCGACCGCCGTCGGGTGTCTGCGCGCTGGTCGAGGTCACGTCCAGATAGGCGTTGACCTTGTAGATGCCGTCGGATTCGGAGGTCACCGCGGCCGACAGCGGCGTGGCTTTCGAGGTCCACTGCAGCGGCAGGAGGATCTGCTCGAGTTGCGGGGCGGTCGCGTCGAACTTCGCCGCCAGCTGGGGCGTGGTGCCGGCCTTCAACCGCTCGATCCAGCTCTTCACATCGTGGTAGTCGATGGTCGAGGCGCCGACGGCGTACTTCGACGCGATATCCGCGGCGTGCCGGTCGTCGGCGGCGGCGGTATCGCGATCGGACAGGGTGGAGCGCGCCGAGAAGTACAGGCACCCGAATACGATGCTCGCCGTCAGCAAGGCGACGATCACCGCCGTGACCAGTACGGTGGAGAGCCGGACGGCGATCGTCAGCGCGGCTCGTCGCTCACCGGCGGGCACGGAAGCCGGTGTGGCACCGGTGTTTTCGTCCTTGCTCTCCTCCGCCGCGGCCGGGGTGTTCTTCTCGTCCACTGCTGTGCTCATCGGTCGGTTCCTCCTGCCGGTCGGGCTGGGTGGTAGCTATCTGACGGCGATCCGGAAATGCAGCGTGCCGTCGGGATCGACGCCCTGCAGTGCCTGGCTGATCAACGCGCTGACGTCGATATGGGGCGAGGAGTGGACGGCCTCGGTGAGTACCGGCTGCAAGGCGGGGCCCAGTGGCGCGACGGCCGGTCCGATCTTGTTCAGCAGTTCGGTCAGTTGCCCGAGGAACGGGACCAGTCCGTCGCCGGTGTAGTAGTTGTCCACGGGTTGTTTGTTCGACAGCACGGACCCGCCCTCGACGATCTTGATCAGCATGGTGCCGAACCGGCCGAGTTGCGGTCCGGCGGTTTCCAGGGAGGGCCCGAGCCAGTCCATGTTCCCGCCGACGGCCTGCATATCGGCGAACAGCTGCCGGATGGCGTCGGTGCGGCTCAGCAGGGTGGCCGCCAGCAGATCGGACGAGTGCTGCAGGGTGCGCATCGCCTGATCGGTCCCCGTCAGCGCGGTGTCGAAGGTGTCGACCAGTCGCGCCACCGTCTCCGGATGGAGCTGCTCGAGCAGTGTCACCGCCCGGGTCGACAGCGCAGTGATGTTCATCGGCAGATGCACCCGCTCGGTCGAGATCGTCTGCCCGTCACGCAGATACGGCCCACCCGGGCTCGTCGAGGCGAATTCGATATACGGTTCGCCGAGCGCCGACAGCTGTTCGATGTGGATGTCGCTGGTGGCCGGGATGTGGTACTTGTCGTCGATCCGCAGCCGGACGAGCACGCCGGAGGCTTGTTTGCGCACCGTCTCCGCCTTGCCGACCGCGACCCCATCGAACAGCACCGGCGAATTCGGCCCTAGCCCACCGGATTCGGCGAGCCGGAGATCGGCGGTGAAGGTGGACGTGCGCGGATCGAGGTGCAGCACACCCACCGTCATGTAGACGATGCCGAAGACGAGGACGGCGGCGATCGCTGTGAGCGAGACGATCGATCGGATTCTCATCGCACCGCTCCGATCATCCGTAGCGTGTCGACGATGCGGGTGGTCTGCTCCTCGGGGGGCATGCCGGGGGCCGGAGACGGCGATACCGTGACGCCGACCAGATCTATCTTCGGCCCGCGCTCGGCGAACGGAATGATCTGGGACTGCAGCAGATTCGTCAGTTTCGCCGAATTGGACGGAGAGCCGGTGTCGAGCGGCGCACTGCCGAACAGCATCGGCACCACCGCGCGCGCGGCGGCCGTGGTCGAATCCAGCACCGGCCCCAGCCAGGTCGTCGACGGCGCGAACGGGCCGAGGGCGGTGAGGACGAAGACGACGCCGATTTCGGCACGGATCACATCGGTGGTGTGCTGCACCCCGTCCGGGGTGAGCAGGGGATCCCACGTCGAGGTGTGATCGAGCAGGCCCTCGTCGACCGTGGCTTGGATGCCGCTGACCAGCTGGTGAATCGAATCGGTATGGACGGCAAGGTCGTTCAGGTCCGAACCGAGCACGTCGGAGATCCGCGCGGTCACCGCCGGATCCGCGGGCATGATCCCGTTCACGGTGTGCACGATGTTCTGGATGTCGTGCACCGCGCCGCTGCCGACGAAGGTGGCCAGCTGGGCGAGGATATCCTCGATGGGCAGTTGCGGGCGCGTGTCGGCGATCGGGATCGTCGCGTCCGGGCGGATCTCGCCGGCCGTGGGGTGGGCCGGTTCTGTGAGCGCGATGTGGACGTCGCCGAGTGGTGTGGCCTGCCGCAACTGGGCGGTGGTGCCGACCGGTAGCCGGACCGAGGTGCGGATGGCGACATCGGCGATCACATAGCCTTTGCGCCCGGCGGCCGTGCCGGTGGGCGGCGCCAGGTCGACGACGGTGATGTGGGTGAGCTGCCCGATCCGCACCCCGTTCGCGATGACCTTGGCGCCCTGCGGGAGATTGAGGACATCGGCGAATTCGATGTGCAGACGGTAGGTCGGTCCGCCGACGCCGGTGCCGGGCACCGGGATGTCGGCGGGCTGGAAACCGCAGGCCGTGGCCGATGCGGCGAGGGAGGTGGCGACCAGCGCGCCGGCGCAGATCCGGCGCAGGTTCGCGGTGCGTCGTGTCATTTCGCGCTCACCGCCGACAGGAGTACCGGCAGGGCCGGCACGGTCACCGCGCCGTCGCCGGCGGTTCCGCACTGCTGTCCCGCGACCGCCCGCAGCGCCGCGCAGATCTGGTCGGTCTGCTGTGGAGGCAGCGCCAGTTTCGGTGGCGCGTACCCGATGGTGAACTCGCCGCTGACCGGATCGACCGCATCGGTGAAGCCGGTGGCGAGAGCCGGGGTCATGCGGATGATCTCGGCGAGCGAGCCGACTCCCGAGGCGATGAGCTTCGACAGACCGGGGATGGTGTTCAGCGCGCGCAGTGCGGGGGAGCCGAGCTTCATGACCACCTCGTTGAGTTCCGGGAGCAGCCCGGCGAGTGCGGTCACCAGATCGGCCACGGGCGGGAAGGCGAGGGTATTGATATCGGAGAACGTCTCGGTCAGCCGCGGCACGATGTTCTCCAGTTCCGGCCATCCGTTGCGGGCGCGATGGGCCAGTGCGGCCAGATCGTCCATGAGCTGACCGAGATGTCCGATCGCCGCGTCGGGCGAGGCGAGCGCCCGGCTCAGTTGCTCGATGAGCGCGTTGAGCTGCGCTCCGGTACCGGATGTCGCCCGGTCGAGGGCGTCGAGGCCGTCACCGACGGCGGTGCGCTGTGCGGGATCTGCGGACGCGTTCAACTGATCGGAGAGTTTCGCCAGGGCGTCGAAGGTTTCCGACATGCTCTTGGGTGTCAGGGTTTTGGTGATGCATCGGCCCGGATCCCAACCGGCTCCGGCGGGTTCGGCGCCGATGAGTGCCAGAGTGCGATCGGCCAGGATGGTGTGGCTCACGGTCACCGCGCCGACGTCCGGCGGGAGCGTGCGGTCGGCGCGCACCGTGAACCGCACCTTGGCCGCACCGTGGTCGGGTTCGATGGCGGTGACCTTGCCCACCTGAACGCCCATGACGGTGACCGCGCTGTCGGTGTAGAGGCCGATGCTGTCGGGCATTTCCGCGCAGTAGCTGCGCATCGCCGGTTCCGATCCGGTCATCTTCACGCCGAATCCCGCGGCCAGCACGAGCACCAGCACGACCGCGGCCGACATCAGGCCGCGCGATCCGAGCATCTTCGTCAGCATCAGCATCCCCCTCCGGGAACCGGAACGCAGATACCGGTGATCGTGGCGGCGGACTGGTCGACGCTCACCCCGCCGCCTGGCTGGACCAGCGGCGTCAGGCGCTGCTCGAAGGTGTGCAGCGAGTCGAGCAGGGCGCCCATACGATCGCCGAGTTCCCGCAGTTTCGGAATCGCGTCGACGAGCGGCTGCGCCTGATCGCGCAGCGAGTCGTCCCAGATCCGGCCGAGCGGGACCAGCTTCTGCACCAGCTGGGCCAGGCCGTGCAGCGCCCAGCTGAGCTGTTCCCGATTGTCGGCGACGACGTTCTCGAGGGTGCCGAAGGTCCGCATCAGGGTGACGAGCGTGTCGGAATTCTTGTTCAGCGCCGTCAGATATTCGTCGGTCAGCGCCAGCGTGTGCGAGACGTCCGCGTTCTGCCGGTCCATGATGGCGACGATGTCGGCGACCGCGCGCCCGGCGTGCCGGAGCGCGTCCGGACTCTTGTCGATCGCGCCGGTCAGCGCGGCGAGGTCGCGGCGGATGGCGTCGCCGTCGGTCCGCCGCACGGGCTCGACCGCGTCCTGGAACGCCTGGGTGAGGTTGTAGGGCAGCATGACGCGCTGCGCGGGAATGACGGTGTGGCCCAACGGGTTCGATCCAGCCGGCTGTACGGCCAGATAGTAGCCGCCGACGAGGGTCAGCATCCGCACCGCCAGGGTGGTCTGATCTCCGATGGCGACGCCGTCCTTCACGGTGAAGGTCATCCGCACCCGGTCGGGCAGGAGCCGCAGCGCTGTCACCTTGCCGACCGGAATTCCCGCGATCCGGACGTCGTCGCCGGTGCGTATCGAACCGGCCTCGGCGATATCCGCGGAATACGTACGCTCCGGGGTGGTTCCGACGACATCGATGACGCCGATGGCGGCGACCAGCACGAGGACGGCGACGATTCCGCCTATGCCCCAGCGCAATTGGGTGCCGCGTTCGTCGCGGCCGGTGAAGATCGCGCGGCGGGCGGTGCGCGCGGCGGCGGCGATCGACGAGGGGGTGATTACCGGTGACATAGCGTGATCCTCTGTCCGGCGATCAGGACGGCCAGCGGTGCGGGCGCCGCCGCGATGCCGTGCGAGCAGGTCATATTCGCGTCGGGTCCGGTCGGCGGAACGGTCGACGCCAGGGTCTGGATCAATCCCGGGAGCCGTCCCAGCACGTCGGCGGCCTGGCGCGGGTTGGGAAGGACCCGATGCAGGAGCGCGTCCAGGTCGCGGTTCTTCTCGCCCGTGACACCCAGGACATCCAGCAGGTCCAGCAGCGGGCGCAACATCGGCGGAATTTCCATCGCGAATTGCACCAGGCCGGGCAATTTGTCGGTGATGGTGACGAACAGTTCGGTCAGATTCGTCATCAACTGCATGGCGTTTCCGGACTTTCCGGCCATATGCGCGGAAACCTGGGCGAAATTGTTCACCAGGATCGACAGCACCTGTGCGCGGTCCGACGCGTACCGACTCAGCGTGTCGATGGCCTCGAGCGCCGGCCCGATGCCGTTGCCGTCGCCCTGAACGACGGCGAGCATACTGCTCGCGAACCGGTTCAGATCGTCGGGTGACAGCTGCGCCAGCACCGGCTGCAGCCCGTTGAACAATGTGGTGATGTCGAAGGCCGGAATCGTCTGCGCCGTATCGAAGGCCGACGCCGGCGCGCGGCGGGCGCCGGGGCGATCCGGCTGCCGGATCTCCAGGTACCGGAAGCCGGTGAGGTTCTGATATCGCACCGCCACACGGGTTTCGGTGTAGAGCGGGTGGCCCTGTGTCACCGTGAAACGCACGCGCGCCAGGGCCCCGTCCAGTTCGACGCTGCGCACCTTTCCGACCTGTACCCCGTAGAGCCGGACATCGTCGCCGGTCCGCAGTCCGTTCGCATCGGTGAACATCGCGGTATAGGTGTCGGTGTCACCGTCGACCGGGCGCTCGATCAGCCGGAACACTCCGGCCAGCACGACGACCATGGCCAGGACGGACAGGGTGACGCGAATCCACAACGCACGTGTCGACACTCAGTTCCCTCCTGCGCCGGTCCGGTGGGACAGCAGCGCCGCCAGCGGCGTTGCCAAACCCGGAACGGTGGTGAGGTCGACGCGCGCGTTCAGCACCGGCCCTGCCGGCGAGTCGTGGAAGCCGGCGCCGAGACGGTCGAGCAGCTCACGTAATTCGGTCTCCGATCGCTGTGGGTCGGAGACCGAACCGGCGATCTGGTCGAGCATCGTGACGGCGATCGGCAGCAGGCCCCCGAAGTTTCGCTGCGCGGTGTAGAGGGTTTCCGTTGCCACCGGGAGCATTTCGTTCTGAACCCGGTTGAACATCTCCGAGAAGCGATCGACGTTCTCCTTCGTCGCGAGCTGCTGGTTCGTCAGATCCGCGTGCAACAGTTCGGCCGCGCCGGCGAGCAGTGCCGGTACGCCGTGCAGCGCCGAGCCGAACTGGCCGAGCACCAGTGACGGGGGGAGTTGCTGGGTTTCGGTGAACGAGCGAGCGGTCGTGCCGATCGCCTGCAGCAACGGGGTGAAGGCGCCGATGTCGTGCGAGGTCGTGCGCAGCACCTCGGTGAGTTTCGGGGTCAGCACGTCGTCGGTGAGCCGGCCCGTGGATTCCAGCAGCGCGGCGAGGGTGGCATCGCGCACCCGATCGGCGTCGCGATCGCTGAGGTCCACGGTCGAGCCGTCCCGCAACGGTGTGCCGCCGGTGATCGGATTCAGTTGCAGCGCAGTGATTCCGAAGAGATTGCCGGGCGCGTAGTCGACGGTCAGTGCGTCGGTCAGTCCGAACAGCTGCGAGCGGCGCAGAGCCAATGCGACGCGCTGACGGCCGGCTCCGGCCATGGCGACCGCGGCGACCGACCCGACCCGCACACCGTCGAGCCGGACATCGGTTCCGGGGCCGACGCCCTCGCCGACCTGTGCGGTGACGAGGTCGACGCGGATATCGTCGGCCGGTCGGCTGTCGGGCAGCAGCCGCCAGCCGACAACGATCACCGCGGCGAGGGCGACCGCCCCGATGCCGAGGATCCGGGCGCGGCGGGGCCCGACCTCGGTGCCGGGCAGGGCATAAGGAGGCATGGGGTCATCCGGTGAACGTGATGGGGGACTGGAATCCCCAGAGGACGATGGTGGTGAGCATGTCGAGCGCGATGATCGAGACGAGGCTGGCCCGGATCGCGCGCCCCGAGCCGATGCCGACGCCCTCCGGGCCGCCGGTCGCGAAAAAGCCTTGGTAACAGTGGATCAGGACAACGGCGACGGCGAAGACCATGACCTTGATCGTCGCGGCGATGACGTCCCAGCCCAGGACGAACTGATCGAAATAGTGGTTGTAGGTACCGGCCGGTGTGCCGTGGATGGTGGTGACGATCAGCGCGCAGGACAGGTAGCTGAGAATCAGGGCGACCACGAAAGCCGGTGCCACTGCGATGATTCCGGCGATGACACGGGTGGTCACCACGAACGGCACCGACCGCACGCCGAGCGATTCGAGCGCGTCGATCTCCTCGGAGATGCGCATCGACCCGATCTCCGCGGTCATCCGGCAGCCGGCCTGCGCCGCGAAGCCGACACCCGCCGCGATCGGCGCCAATTCCCGGGTCACCCCGAACGCGGAGATCAGGCCGCTGAGCTGGCCCAGTGAGAGCAGGTTGAGTGCGCTGAACGCCTCGATGCCGATGGAGGCGCCCATCGCCGCCCCGAGCAGCAACATCAGCGGGACCACGCCGCCGCCGATGATGACCGAGCCGCGGCCCCACGTCATATCGGTGATCACCACGACCGTCTGGCGCCGGTAGTGCCGCAGTGTGTACGGCAGCGACGACACCACCTGCCAGCCGAATCCGAGCACGAAGCCGATCGATTCGAACGGCCGCAGCGGATGGGCGCGGCGCCCGAGGCGATGCACCCACCGCAGGCCCGCGGGCGCGTACGGGGTCGCGGTCATCAGGCCATCCTCACCGGGAAGAACATGGTGACCACCTGCGTGATCGCGGTGTTGAGCACGGTGACCGCGGCGATCGACATGACGACGGCCGCGTTCACGCCGTCGGCCACCCCGCGCGGGCCGCCTCCGGCTTCGAGTCCGCGCTGGCAGGCGATGATCACCACCAGGAAGCCGAAGATCAGCGCCTTGATCAGTGACACCCAGATGTCGAGGGTGGTGGTGAAGGCGCCGAAGGACTGCCAGTAACTGCCGGGCGTCACCCCGAGCGCGGCGACCGCGACGGCGAATCCGGAGGCGATGCCGACCGCGATGATCAGGATGTTGAGCAGGGGAGCGACCAGCATCATCGCCGCGATGCGCGGCACGACCAGGCGCTGCACCGGATCGATGCCCATGACCCGCATGGCATCGACCTCTTCGCGCACGGTCCGCGCGCCCAGATCGGAGGCGATGGCCGCCGATCCGGCGCCGCCGAGCATCATCGCGGCCGCCATCGGTGCGCCCTGTTTGATCACCCCCAGCCCGCCGGCCGCGCCGATCATCGAATCCGCCCCGAGTTGCGACACGATATTGCCGACCTGGGTGGAGACGATGACGCCGAACGGAATCGCCATCAGCACACTGGGAATCGCGGTGACCTTGATCAGAAACCATGCCTGCGTGAGGGTTTCGCGCGTCTGAAAGCGCATCCGCACCGCATCGCCGAGGCCTACCCCGATCGCGTGGGAGCCCATCTGCAGCGCTCGGCCGAGCGTGGCCAGACTCGACAGCACCGTGTCGGAGAAGTTCCGGCGCAGGACCTGCGTCGCCCTGGGTTCCCGTCCCCCGAGGTGTACATCCAGATCAGTGGTCGACATCGAACCTCCGTCCGCCGAACCATGCGGCAGAACGTACCATATGATCTGGACCACATTCCAGACACCAATCCAGATGGGTGCTCTGATCTGTGGGCAAGGGTCGGCGATCCGTGCGGGAAGGGGAAAACCGCGTGCTGTCCAGGCGGTTTCAGTGCAGGGGCACCCAGCCCGGCCACTGCCGCGGACCTTCGTCGCCGCGGATGCAGGCCAGCCGCCACCGCGCCTGGTCGCGGTGAACCGGGTCCGCGACGGCGGCGCGGACCGCGTCCATCGTCATCCGGAACTCGAGGATGTCGCGCAGCAGGAAGAACCCCGGCCACCGGATGACGTCCAGATGGTAGGTATTGCAGAACCGGGCGTACTGCGCGCTGCTGATCCAGCCCAGTGAGGCGTAGGCGATCGCGGTCGGCACCAGATCCCATTCCGGCGGGCCGATCGACAGGTTCTCCAGATTCAGCATCAGCACGTCGTCGTCGACGGTGGCGGCGAAATCGCGGCCCCATGCCTCGCCGTGGATGACGCACCACTGCATCCCGTTCGGCAGATCCGCCCACCGCCCGCGCAATTCGGTGAGATGGTCGCGCAGCCAGCGGCGGTCCTCACCGGTGAACAGATCGGCGGTATCGATCAATTCGGCGATTCCGCGAAAGGGCTGCAACTGGCCGAGGGTGAACGTCGTCGGCGGCGCCAGGCTGTGCAGCCGGAGCAGCGCCGCGGCCATATCGTCGACGGCGCCGTGGTGGTACAGCGGCGGAACCTGCCAGAAGGTCACCGTCCGGCCCTGTATCTCGAGCGGTTGACGTACGTCGGGCGCGGAGCGCAGCGCGGCGACACCGGATGTGGTGAGCCAGCGGGCGGCCTCGATCTCCCGGCGCGCCTCGGGGCGATGATCCGGGTGGCTGATGCGCACCACGACCCCACTGGGCAACCGGTAACCGGTGCCGGCACCGAACCACACCTCCTGTGCGCCCACCGCTTCCATGCCGGCGCTCAGACATGCGGCGCGCAGAACGGACAGATTCCCGTTTCCAGCCAACTGTGTGGTCATGCGCATACTCGAGTTTCTGCCGAATCCCTCATCCTTGCCCTCATTGTGATCGATCGGCGGACCGTCCGTCGCGAATTCGAGCAACGTCGTGGTTACCGATTGCTGAGGTCGAGATCACGTTCGCCCGGTCGGAGACTGCCTCACATTCCTGTTAGGGTTTCTAACCGGAGATTCACTCCACTTCCGTCTCGTGGGGAGGAAACCACCCGTGGCGCGCGTCAAATCCCGCCCGCACTACAACGTCGTCTTCGCGGTGCTACTGCTCGGCATCTCGGCGTACGCATTGCTGCAGTCGATGGTCGTGCCGGTACTGGCCTTGCTGATTCCGGCCCTGCACACCACACAGAGCACCGCGACCTGGCTGATGACCGGCTATCTGCTCTCGGCCTCGGTGGCGACACCGATTCTCGGGCGGATCGGCGACAAGGTCGGCAAGGAACGCATGCTCGTCGTCACCCTGGTCGCGCTGACGATCGGCTCGCTGATCGCGGCGCTGACCGAATCGGTCGGCGTGATGATCGTGGCGCGGGTGATCCAGGGCCTGGGCGGCGGCGTGATCCCGTTGGCGTTCGGCATCATTCGCGACGAATTCCCGGCGAAGAAACTGCACGGCGCGGTGGGCATCGCCTCCTCGCTGATCGCCGTCGGATCCGGGCTGGGCCTGGTGCTCGCCGGCCCGATCGTCGAGCATCTCAACTACCACTGGCTGTTCTGGGTGCCGATGATCATCACCGCGATCGCGGCGGTGGCCGCGATCATGTTCGTGCCGGAGTCGCCGGTGCGCAGTCCGGGCAATATCAATTGGGGCGCGGCGATTCTGCTGTCGGCCTGGCTGGTGGCGCTGCTGCTGGCGGTGAGCAAGGGCCCGTCGTGGGGCTGGGGCTCGGCGCTGACGCTGGGTCTGTTCGCGCTGGCCGTGCTGGCGGCGGCCGCCTGGATCGTGGTCGAGCTGAAATCGACCACACCGCTGATCGATATGCGCACGATGCGGATTCCGGCCGTGTGGACGACGAATCTGGTGGCCGTGCTGACCGGCGCCGGAATGTACGCGATGATGACCTTCCTGCCGCAGCTGCTGCAAACACCGAAATCGGTGGCGGGATACGGCCTGAGCGCCAGCATAACCCAATCCGGGCTGTACATGCTGCCGATGTCGGTAGCGATGTTCGTGATCGGCCTGTCGATCGGGCCGCTGGCGGCGCGCATCGGCCCCAAGGCGATCGTGCTGATCGGCAGCGTCATCGCCGTTCCGGCGTTCGTGATGCTCGCGGTCGGACACGACCACGGCTGGGAGATCTATCTGGCCGGTGCGCTGCTGGGTATCGGTATCGGACTGGCCTTCTCGTCGATGCCGGCCATCATCGTCGCCGCGGTGCCGCCCGCTCAGACCGGTGCCGCCACCGGGATGAACGCCAACGTCCGCACCGTCGGCGGTGCGATCGGCAGCGCGGTCTCGGCCGTGCTGCTGACCTCGGGCGCCGCCACCGCGCACGGTCTGCCCGCGGATTCCGGATATTCCCGGGTCTTCTGGTTCCTGGCCGGGGTGTCCGTGCTCGCCGCGCTGGCGGCCCTGATCATTCCGTCGGTGCGCGCGCACGCGCCGCAGGCCGCCGCGGAGGAATCGGTCCTCGCGGAGCAGCCGGAATTCTCCAAACCGGAACTCGTCGCCGCGCACGAGGCTAATGCGGTGGTCGCCGGAATCGCCGGTCTGTCGGCGCCGCAGGCGGTGGATATGGCCGGCGACGACCGGGCGATCGGCGGCAGCATCCGCCGGGAGAACGGCGGTCCGGTGCCGGATGTGGCATTGACGCTGATCGACCAACGCGGACACCAGGTTTCGCGCGCCACGGGCGCATCCGACGGAAGTTACCGCCTCCCCGCCCCGGCACCCGGCAGTTATGTGCTGATCGCTTCCGCCGCCGCGCATCGCCCGGTCGCCGTCACCGTCGTCGTCGGCGCGGTGGCCCAGACCGTGGATCTGACGCTGCCGAGTTCCGGTGAGCTCACCGGGACCGTCCGCCGCGCCGGCGATGGGAAACCCGTTGCGGGAGCGACGGTTACGCTCACCGATCCGCGCGGGGAGGTGATCGGGGCGGCGGTCACCGGTGGCGACGGCGGCTACCGCTGCGGCGGCGTCGCGTCGGGCACCCACACCCTCGTCGTGGTCGCCGATCGGATGCACCCCACCGCCGTCACGCTCACCATCCCCGACAGCGGACTGCTGCACCACGATGTCGACCTGGAACCGATGGCGACCTTGGCCGGAGCCGTGGAAGCACACGGCAAGGCCGTCGCCAACGCGGAGGTGACCGTCCTGGACGCGAGTGGTGACCGGATCTCCACCGCCCGCACCGACGACAACGGCCGTTATGTGGTCTCCGACCTCCCGGCCGGTCACTACACCGTGGTGGCGCGCGGATATCCCTCGGTGAGCAGCACCGTCACCGTCGGCGCGGGCCGGATCACCCACGACGTGGAGCTCGGCTACGACGAGTCGGCCTCCGTGGGCTGCGGCTGAATCAGGCCTCGATCTGCGGGTGCAGCCGGTTCACCGACCACACTCGTCGTCTGCGGACGACGAGTGTGGTCGCCCCCAGGATGAGGACGAGGAATCCGGCCGGCACGACCAGGTCGCGGACGAGGTTGCCGGTGAGTCCGCCGGAGATGCCGACGCGCAGACCGTCGACGACCGCTCGGTGACGATATCGCCGACGCGCAGTTCGTCGTCGAGGCCGACCGCCGGCTCCGCCCGCGCCATCCGCCCGGCCGGCGCCGGCAGCAGCGAGGTGCGCCCGGATCCCGAGCGCCCGGCAACGACACCGAGCTGTCCGGCCGCGAGTTCCACCGACACTCCGGCGAACGCGCATCCCCGTGCTCCGCGAGCCGTGATGCCGCGCGCGATGATCTCTACACCGTGGAAAGCCATGGGGCCGAGACCAACCCGTGCGCCCCGGTCCCCGTCCGCAGCGACATCCCGCCGTTCAGCCCAGCACCACGAACAGCACCACGATGACGATCAGCACGATGACCATGGTGACCACCAGCAGGATCGGGCTCTTGCGGTTGGTGACCGGCGAGTCGCTCAGCGAGACGTCCTCGCGCTCGGGATTCGCGGGCCGGTTCTGGTCGTCGAACCGTTCGGACATCGAGCACCTCCGGATCTGCGGGCGGTCGCTGCGTAATACCCGGGCGGTGCGTCGGCAAACTCGCCGCTAGTCGCCGACCTTCGGCCCCGGGATACGGGTGTGCACGGTGAGCAGCAGGTGGTCGAAGGCGGTGATGGTTTCCGGCGCCGGTGGTGCGACCAGGGGAAGTTCCTCGATGATCTGGGCGGCGAGGTCGCGCAGTTTGGTGTTGGTCTCCTGCGACCGCCACGCCAGCACCTTGAAGGCCTGCCGGGCGTTGATGCGGTACATGCGCATCAGCACGCCCTTGGCCTGTTCGATCACCGCGCGGTTCTCGATCACGTCGGGCAGGGTGGCCGAGAGGGTTTCGCGCTCGTTCTCGGCCAGGGTGTCGGTGAGGTCGATGTAGAAGCCGGCCGTGGCGGCGACCTGCCCGGCGTCGTCGTAGATCCGGTCGGCGACGACCATCACGTTGTGCACGCCGCCCGTGGTGTCGACGAACCGATGTCTGCTGGAGAAGGATTCACCCAGCTCGATGGCCCGAGCGATGGTCTTGGCGACCTCTTCGCGGTCGTCCGGATGTTTGTGCGCGAGCAGCAGTTCCGTGGTCGGGACGACGCCGCCGGGGGCATACCCGTGCATCCGGTACACCTCCTCCGACCATTCCCAGCGGCGGGTGGCGAACCAGAACCGGAACGATCCCACCTGCGGCATCCGGCCGGCGGGGACCGGGGTGGTCTCAGGTGTCGCGTTGTCGCGAATCGGGTCGTCGGTTCTATGCACAAGCATCATTATGTTCGCCCGGCAGAACCGCTGCCGTGGTTCGAACGCACAGTGGACTGAACCGTTCGTTTTCCGTCCTGAGGCTGCCCTGTCTCGGAAATATGCCCCGGTGCAGTGCTCAGCCGGCGAGGGCCGCGCCGGGTGAGCGTCCGTAGTGGCGGCGGTAGAGCGCGGCGAAGCGACCGGGATGGCCGAAACCCCACGTGGTGGCAATGGCCGCGACGCTGTCGCCGTCGTCGGCACTGCCCGCGATCAGGTCTTCGTGGGCTCCCCGCAGCCGCATGCGCTTCAGATATGCGGTCGGCGTGGTGTCGAGGTGCCGGCGGAAGGCGATCTGCAGCGCCCGCACGGTCACATAGGCCGCCGCGGCGATATCGACGACGGAGATGTCCTCGCGGATATGGGCCTCCATATAGGCCACCGCGCGCCGCACGGTCAGCGGATGCGCGTCCCTGCGATCGACGGGCGTCGCCTCGAGGCCCGCCGTGTTCGGAAAGGCGTACAGCACGGTCGCGGCGAGATACTGCGATGCCGTGGCCGCCACCAGCGGCGGCACCTCACCGTCGTAGGAGGCGGCGAGTTGTTGCATATGTGAGAGCACCGCGGTGAGCCGATGGCCCGCCTCCGGGGTGACGGTGCGGTGGCTCGCGAGCGCGACCTGGTCGGTATCGGGCCGATCGGCCGAGGCGACCCGGTTCAGCAGCGCCGGGTCGAACATCGTGATCGTGTAGCGGGCCTGATGGATGACGCCGGAATACGGCAGCTCCGGCGGGGTCAGAATGCCGACCTCACCCGGCCCGAACGTATCGGTGCCCACATCGACGTAGTTCTCCTCGACCCAGCCGGATTCGACACCGACCAGGCAGACCTTGTGCAACGGATCGGCGTCGTAGCTCATGTCGAAGCCGAGTTCGAGCCGGTCCAGACTCACCCCGCCCAGCATGTCGCGCGCGATCCGGCTGCGGACCGGGACCTCGGTGGCGTTGCCGATCTCCATGGTCGTGTAGTTCCGATTCAGGAACTGCTCGGTGGCAGCCAAGCTGTCGCTGTCGAACTCTACTGTCATCGGTGGGTGATCCTCCGCTGTGCCACTGCCGCCGCTCCGGGCACTGTCGCCTGGTCCAGCCCGCGCCGTGCGGACTTCGAAGCCTACTTGTCCATAGTGTGGCGGCGGCCCGCGTCGTGTCAGCCGGTGGTGACATGATTCTCGAGGCGGTAACGAATACGCGCCGGAAACGATCAGAGAAGGGACGCCAGCGGGCTGCGGTCCAGGTCACGGCGCAGGTGCGCGACGTCGTCACAGACGAACGCCGCGCCGTCGGCCTCCAATTCGCCGCGGGAGATGCCGCCGCTCAGGACACCGATCGCCGCCACGCCGAGTTTCGTGCAGGCGCGCATGTCCCAGACCGTATCGCCGACGAACACCGCGCGCCGCGGCGTGACACCGGCCCGGTCGAGGGCCACCTGGACGATGGTCGGATCCGGTTTGGCCGTCTCCACGTCTTCGGCGCCGGTTACCGCGTACAACACCGACTCGCTGTCGAGCAGGTCGCGCAGCCGGGCCAATTCGTCCGGCGGCGCCGACGTGGCGAGGACGACGCGCAGGCCCGCGTCGTGCAGATGGCGCAGAATCTCGCGGGCGCCGGGCAGCAGAGTGAGTTCGACGGCGCGCTCGAGGTAGTAGCTGCTGTGCAGGTCGCTGGCGGTATCGGCGGTCTCGCTGTCGAGTTCGGGGGCGAGGGTGCGCAGCAGTTCGTCGCCGTCCATGCCGATACTGCGGTGGATCCGCCAGATCGGAACGTCCGCGTCGACCTCGCGGAAGGCCCGATGCCAGGTCACGGCGTGCAGATAGTTGGAGTCGACGAGCGTGCCGTCGATATCGAAGAGGACGGCTGCGGGTTCGGGCACGGCATCTCCTTCTGGTACGAGCCTGCACGACGCGCCATTCGAGAGCAGACGCCACTGTACCGAGCGGATGACGGTGCGGCGGCGAACATCCCCGCCGGAGTCGCCATACGTTCACTGTCGACGCATCACGAACCCGTCGGCTCGACGATCGAGGAAGGCGGTGTCTTCGGTGGGACCACGTGATTCGCCCAGATCGTCCCGCGCCGGCGGTGTATCAGGCATGGATCGCGCCGGCGGCCCGCACGCGGTGTCACCGGGTGCCGGCCGCCGCCGCGGGCGTGTTCTCCGTGCGCACGAACGACTCTGTCCGGTCGCCGTTTTCGTGTTCCCCGGCCGTCACCGGAACGCGGCGCAACCAGCGCGGTGCCCACCAGCAGACGTCGCCGAGCAGGCGCATCGTCGCCGGAACCAGCAGCACCCGCAGAATCGTGGCGTCGATGAGCAGGGCGGCGACCATGCCGAAGGCGATGTACTGCATCATCACCAGATCCGAGAGCGCGAAGGCGCCGGTGACGACAAGCAGGACCAGGGCGGCGGCGGTGATGATGCGCCCGGTGTGGGCGACACCGGCGCGAATCGCCGCGCGGGTGGACGCGCCCGCGGCCCGCGCCTCGACCATGCGTGAGAGCAGGAATATCTCGTAGTCGGTGGACAACCCATAGATGACCGACACGATCACCACCAGCACCAGTGCCATGATCGGCTGTGAGGTGAAGCCGAGCGGCCCGGCGCCGTGCCCGTCGATGAAGATCCAGGTGAGGATTCCGACCGTGGACCCGAGCCCGAGCAGATTCAACGCGGCCGCCTTCAACGGCAGCACCAGTGAGCGGAAACTCCATGCCATCAGGGCGGTGGTGGCGAGGAAGACGAGGGCGACCACCAGTGGTATCCGGTCGACGAGTGCGTCGATACTGTCCTTCTCGATGGCGGGCTGACCGCCGACGAGCAGGGTGGTGCCCTTCGGCAGTGGTATCGAGCGCAGGTAATCGATCGCCGCATCCTTGTCGGCCGTGGACGTGAGCACCGTCTGCGTGGTGAACACGCTGGACTGCGCGGGCCGCTGCAGCCAGGCCGGGAAGGGCGCCGCGAGACCCGGGGCGTGGCCGGCCTCGGCGAGTACGGTCTCCTTGGCGACGGGGTCGTAGGTGATCAGCACCAGATCGATCGGGTTGATGCGGCGCAGCGGGAAGATCGCGTCGAAGTGCTGCTGCGCCAGTCGGGTCGGATGATTCGGTGGCAGGAAGCGTTCGTTGATGGCGCCGAAGGCCAGGTCCCGGATCGGCGCGATCAGCACCAGCAGTCCGATGATCACCGAAACCGCCACGAACAGCGGCCTTGTCATCACGCGGTCGGCGATCCGTCCCCAGAGATTGTCCGGAACCCGGCCCGGCGGTGTGGTCCGGCGGAACCAGGACACGCCGAAGCGGTCCACCCGGTGGCCGAGCACCGCCAGCATCGCGGGCAGCAAGGTGATCGAAGTGAACGCGGCCAGCGAGATGGTGATGATGGCGCCGTAGGCGAACGAACGCAGAAAGCCCTGCGGGAACGCCAGAATTGCGGCGGCGGCCACGGCCACGATGGTGGCCGAGAACACCACGGTGTGGCCCGCGGTCGCCACGGAACGCCGCACCGCGTCGTCGACGTCACGACCGTCGGCGAGTTCGTCGCGGAACCGGCTCAGCACGAACAGCCCGTAATCGATGGCCAACCCCAGCCCGACCATCGAAACCACCGGCGAGACGAAGGAATTGACCTCGGTGACGGTGGTCAGCAGCCGGATGAGGCCCCAGGCGCCGAGCACGGTGAGCCCGCCGACGATCAACGGCAGCGCCGCGGCCACCACCCCGCCGAAGAGGAAGAACAGCAGCACCGCCACCGCGGGAATCGCGAACAGCTCCATGCGCTGCTGATCGTGGGCCATGGTGTCGTTCAGCGCGCCGACCACCGCCTGCCCGCCGGCGACCTCCATATCGACGCCGGGAACGTCGAAGGCGTGCGCGACGGCTCGGAAGTTGCGCATCTGCTCGGTGGGGTTGTCGCCGTGGATGGCGATGGAGGCGAAGGCGTGCTGACGGTCCGCGGAGCCGAACATATCCGGAAGCGCCACACCCGTTGTGGTGGGCCAATATGCGGCGTTTACGCGATCGATTTGCTGGGGGAACCGCTTCGGCAGACTGTCGAGGCTCGCGACGATCGGCGCGGCGAAGGCCGGATCGTCGATCGTCGTTCCGGGCGGGGCGTGATACAGCACGACCACATCGGCGCTGTGGTCGCGTCCGAAGATCTCCTCGTGCACGTGCGCGGCTCGCACCGATTCCGAGGACGGATCGTCCCAGCCGCTGGAGCTCAGATGTTCGCCGAGGCCGAGCCCGTACCAGCCGAGGGCGAGCAGGCCGGCCACCAGCACGCCGATCACCGTGAACCGCCGGCGCAGCACGAGATCGGCCCAGTGATTCGATTCGGCGGACAAATGCCGGCTCCCAACTGTTTGCGCGGATCGGTTCGGCTGTCGTTTCGCGACGCTCGTCGCGAGACCGGGCCTGCGGTTTCGGCGGAATTTCCGGAAATTAACCGCCGCGTTGTCGTGGGGACGGCCGACAGCTGCCCCGGGGAAATGAGCGTTCGAGGAAAGATAGGACGCTTTGCGCGCGAACTCGGCCGGCGTACAGCGATTTTCCGACGGATCATAATCGCGGTGCGCCAGTCTTGTGAGCGGTGAGCAAAGCCCGCTGTCAGGCCAGGCTGTAGCGCCGAAATTGTACCGAATATCGTTGCGTCCTAATGGTTTCAGAGACCGATCGGTCGGCGTGGAACATTTCGGGACGACGGCTGGGCGGGTTCACAAAATCGCCCCACGCGGTTGGTTGGAGGGTCCAAAAGTGGAGTGAATCTCTTCCATCTCCGATCACGGTCAATAGCGTGGGCGCCATCGGTCAATGCCCAGGACCGCAGAGAGACGAGTGAGTCGCCGAGACCAGCCGGTGGGCTCTGAACGCGAGACCGGAGGATATTCGTGTCGGATATTGCAATTGTGGGTATCGGCTGTCGATTCGCGGGCGGAATCGACTCGCCCGAGACATTCTGGGACTTCGTGGTCGACAAGCGCGACGGCGTGGTCGAGATGCCGGCGGATCGATGGGACTACCGCAGGTACTACGACCCCGAACCCCGCACCCCGGGCCGCAGCTACACCAAGCGCGGCGCCTTCATGACCGCCGACCCGTGGCAGTTCGACCCCGACTTCTTCGGGATCTCCCCGCGCGAGGCGACGGTGCTGGACCCGCAGCAACGCCTCATGCTGGAGGTCACGTGGGAGGCGCTCGACGACGCCGGGATGGCCGGGCGCGCGGCCGGTTCCTCGGTCGGTGTGTACGTAGGCGGATTCGTGGTCGACCAGTCCGTGATCGGCGTGGTCGGGCCGGCCCTGTTCCACACCGATATGCACACCCCGGCGAGCGCGTCCTACACGATGCTGTCGAATCGAATCGCCTACGCGCTCAATCTGGTCGGGCCCGCGCTCACCGTCGACACCGCCTGCTCGTCGTCGCTGGTCGCGTTCCATCTGGCCTGCCAGGCCCTGGACAACGACGACTGCCGGGTGGCCCTGGCGGGCGGCGTGAACGTGATGCTGCAGCCGGAAACCTTCGTGCTGATGTGCAAGGGCGGCTTCCTCGCCGCCGACGGCCGCTGCAAATCCTTCGACGCCTCCGCCGACGGATACGGCCGCGGCGAGGGCGCCGGCATGGTGGTGCTGAAGAAGCTCGACGACGCCGTGCGCGACGGCGACCGCATCTACGCGGTGGTCAAGGCCACCGGTTCGAATCAGGACGGGCGCACCACCGCCATCACGGTGCCGAATGTCGACTCCCAGGAGGCGCTGGCCCGCACCGTCTGCGAACGTTCGGGCCTGGCGCCGCAGTCGATCACCTACCTCGAGGCGCACGGCACCGGAACCCTCGTCGGCGACCCGGTCGAATTGCGCGCGCTCGGAAAGGTTTTCGGCGCACCCACCGGACGCGCCGAATCGGTCGGCGTGGGGTCGGTGAAGGCGACGATCGGCCACACCGAGGCCGCCGCCGGAGTCGCCGGCGTGATCAAGGCCGCGCTCGCCATCAAGCACCGCACCCTGCCTCCGCAGGGCTGGCTGGACAAGCAGAATCCCGACATCCCCTTCGAGGAACTGGGCCTGCACGTGCAGACCGAGGTGCAACCACTGCCCGCCGATGCCGGCCCGATGTCGGTGGCGGTCAACGGTTTCGGCTACGGCGGAACCAACGCGCACGCGATTCTGCAGGAGTACGTCGGTCCCGCACCGGAATCCGCCGGACCGCATCGGCATCTCGGCATTCTGCCCATCTCGGCTCGCAGCACGGCCGCGGCCCGAGCGCTGGCCGGACGATTCGCCGATCTGATCACCGCGGGCGCCGACCCCGATCATCTCGCCGAGGCGGCATGGACGCGGATGGCGCACCACGCCTTCCGCACGGGCGTGCTGATCGGTGATTCCACCGGGGAACTGGTGCGAGAGCTGCGCGGCTACGCGGCGGGCGAGGGGCGCGACGCCTCGCGCACCATCGTCTCGCGTGCGCCCGAACCGGTGTTCGTGTTCTCCGGAATGGGCCCCCAGCACTGGCGCATGGGGCGGGAACTGCTCGCGGCCGGTGGCGTGTTCGCCGACTCCGCGGCCGAGATCGATGCCGAGTTCCAGGCCGTCGCGGGCTGGTCGATCGTCGACGAACTGCGCAAGCCGGAGGACGAATCGCGGGTCAGCAGTACCGAAGTCGCGCAACCGGCCAACTTCCTCGTCCAGGTCGGCCTCGTGCGCGAGCTGGAGCAGTACGGCATCACCCCGGCCGCCATCGTGGGCCACAGTGTGGGCGAGGTGTCGGCGGCGTATGTCAGCGGCATGCTGTCGCTGCGCGACGCCGTGCGCGTGGCCTACCATCGCGCTCGCCTGCAGGCGACCACCGCAGGTACCGGCGGCATGCTCGCGGTGGGGCTGCCGAAGGACAAGGCCCTCGAACTGATCGGCGACGAGCCGGGTATCGATATCGCGGCGGTCAACAGTCCCAGCGCCGTCACCCTCTCCGGCGATGCCGAACGGCTGGACCTGCTGGCCGAAAAGCTCACCGAGGACGGAGTTTTCGCGCGTCGCCTGCGAGTCGAGGTGCCCTATCACAGCCGCCTGATGGAACCGATCGAGACCGAATTGCGTTCGGTGCTGGCCGATCTCGCGCCGAAGACGCCGACCGTGCCGCTGTATTCGACGGTGACCGGTATGCGGGTCTCCGAGGCCGATTGGGACGCGTCCTACTGGTGGTCGAATGTGCGGCAGCCGGTCCGATTCTTCGATGCCGTCGGCGCCCTGGTCGGCGCGGGTCACCGGATCTTCCTCGAGGTCGGCCCGCATCCGGTGCTCTCGGGCAATATTCGCGAAGCCCTGCTCGGCGCCGATGTGCAGGGAACGACGGTGCCGACGCTGGACCGCGAACAATCCGACGCCGACAGTCTGCGCCGCACCCTGATCGGCCTGCACGCCGCGGGCGTCCTCGACCGCGATCTGCTGTTCCCGTCCGACCGCCCGGCCACCCCGCATCTGCCGCTGCCGCGCTATCCGTGGCAGCGCACCCGCCTGCACTCCGCGCTGCCGCTGTTCGAACAGGCCCGCCTCGGCACGCCCGGCGGCTACGCCATGCTCGGCGATCCCGATGTCGAAGGCCGGCCGGAATGGCTGCTGCAGGTCGGCACCGAATTGCTGCCGTGGCTGTCGGATCACGTGGTCAATGGCATCAAGATCATGCCCGGCGCCGCGTATCTGGACGCGGCCCTGAGTGCCACCAAGTCACGGATCGGCTCGGAACAGGTCGCGCTGGAGGGCGTTCGGTTCGTCGCGCCGCTGATCATGGGCGCCCCGGATGTGCCGCTGGTGGCGCTGAGTATCGAGGAGGCCAGCGGCCGGTTCCTCATCCGCTCGCGCAGTGCCACCGGCACCGCGTGGACGGTGCACGCCTCCGGGCGCACCCTCACCGGCAGCCACGAGCAGACCACGGTCGCCGTTCCGGAGATCGAGGTCGGCATCGACGTCGACCCCGCGATGTTCTACACCGGCCTCGCCGCGGCCGGACTGCAGTACGGGCCGTCGTTCCGGCGGGTCACCTCGGTGCGCGTCGGCCGGGATGTGGTGGTGGCGACCGTCGACGGCGCGATCGCCGCGGATTCCGGCCATCTGGCGCATCCGGCGGTCGTGGACGCCGCCATGCAGTGTGCGGCCATGCTGTTCGCCGACGAACGCATCGACGAGGGTGTGATGGTTCCGGTCGGCGTCGGCGCGGTGCGGTTGCTCGCGGCCTTGCCCGAGACGGTGACGGTGGTCGCCCGGCGCGATCCGAACGCTCGGCTGCGTGCCGATGTGGATCTGCTCGACGCCGACCACCGATTGGTCGTCCGCCTCTCGGGCCTGCAGATCGGCGCGCTGCGGCCCGGCGACGATCCGCTGCACCGGATGGCCGACTTCTACTACACCGAGACCTTCGAAGAACGCGATCCGATCGATCCGGCCGCGCTGACCGAGGCCGGCTCGGTGCGTACCGTGGTGGTCCGCCTGGGCGAGACCGCCCGCGCCGACCGGTTGGTGGCCGCGCTGGCGGATTCCCGTCTGCACGTGGTGGATTCGACCGGCCCCGAACTGGAGTCCGAGCTCGTCGAGCAGTTGCGCGCGGCCCGTGACGAGCCGGCTCGGCGGTTGCACATCTGTGTGGTGGCCGGTGCGGTCGCCGACGACGTGGCCGACTTGTGGACGCTCAAGCGCATCGCGGTGGCGATCGCCGACTTCGTCGAACCGCCCAGCGAAAACGGCACGCCGCAAACGATTTTCGGTGACGGCCTGGTGCACTGCACGCTGGTCACCGAATCGGCCCTCGCCCTGCCCGGCAGTCCCGTCCCGCCCGATACCGGACAGGCCGCGCTGGCCGGCGCCCGGCGCGTGCTGCTCAACGAGCAGACCGCCCTGCGGTGGCGGCTCGTCGACACCGAACCCGACACCCCGATCGCCGATCTCGTGGCGGAGCTGGCGGTGCCCGGTGCCTTCTCCCTCGACAACAGCGACGAGGTGCTACTGCGCGACGGTAAACGCTGGGCGACGGTGATCGCCAAACCGCTGCCCGAACGCCTGGAAGCCTTGGAAACCTCGGCGCCGCTGACCGATCCGGAGGCCAACTTCGAACTCGACATGCCGCGTACCCGGCTGCTGTCGGCACTGGCGTGGCGGGAATGCCCGCGGGTGGCGCCGGGCCCCGGCGAGATCGAGATCCGCATGCAGGTCATCGGATTGAACTACAAGGATCCGCTGAAGGTCATCGGGCTGCTCGGCGAACGCGAGCTCGCACCGACGTATTTCGGCACCGTGCCCGGTATGGAGGGTGTCGGCACCGTGGTGCGGATCGGCCCGGGCGTCGAGGGCGTGAAAGAGGGCGATCTGGTCGGTGTGGCCGCCAAGGGCATGATGCGCCGTTTCGCGGTCGTGGACCGGCAGCTCGCGGTCGTCCTGCCCGAGGGCACCGATCCCGGGCACTGCACCAGCATCATCGCCTTCGGCACCGCCGAATACGCCCTGCTGGATCTGGCCCGGCTGGAACCGGGGGAGACGGTGCTCGTGCACGGCGCGGCCGGTGGCGTCGGCACCGCCGCGATCCAGGTGGCCAAGGCTCGCGGCGCCACCATCATCGGCACCGCCAGCACCCCGGAGCGGCGCGCGCACGTGCTCGCGATGGGCGCGGACTACGCGGTGAATTCACGCTCGCTGAACTTCGTCGACGAGGTCGCCGCGATCACCGGTGGCGCGGGCGCGGATGTGATCGTCAGCAGCGCACCCGGTGAGATTCTGCGCCAGAACTTCAACGCCGCAGCCGAATTCGGCCGCATCGTCGAGGTCGGCAAGGCCGACATCTACACCGGCGGGCTGCTGGAACTGGCCAATTTCGACAAGAATCTGTCGTACTTCTCGATGGATCTGGACCGCCTCGTCAAGGTGAAGCCACAACGGCTCGCGGCGCTGCTGCAACGAGTGTTCGAGAAGGTCACCGAGGGCACCTACCGCCCCCTGCCGTATCACATGTTCGACACCGCCGACGTGAGCAAGGCGTTCGAGGAGACGCTGCGCTCCTCGCGGCCGGCGCGTATCGCGCTGCGCATGGACGCACCCGAACCGCCGGTGCGCCCGTATCTGCCCGATGTCGAAATCAAAGATACCGCAACGTATCTGATCACCGGTGGCTTCGGTGGTTTCGGACTGGCGATCGGCCGGTGGCTGACCTTGCGCGGTGCGCGTCGGCTGGTGCTGGCCGGGCGGCGGGGCGCGACCACGGAGGAGGCGCGGCGTCAGCTCGAGGCGTGGCGCGCGATCGGGATCGAGATCGTCGAGGAACTGCTCGACGTGACCGACCCCGGCGCGGTCGCCGATGCCGTCGCGCGCATCCACACCGCGGACCGTCCGCTGCGCGGGGTGTTCCACGCCGCGGGCGCGGTCGCGGACAACAACCTCGCCAAGATGGAACGCGGCCAACTCGAACAGGTCTATCTGCCGAAGGTGCTGGGCGCGCGGATCGTGCACCGGGCCGTCGCCGAGGCGGGCATCGACCTCGACATGTTCGTGCTGTGCTCCTCGGGCGGATCGATGTACGGCATCTACGGGCAATACAGTTACTGCGCGGCCAATGTCGCGGTCGAATCGCTGGCGCTGCGCTGGTCGGCCGCGGGCGAGCGGGCGTTGTGCGTCGGCTGGGGTCACCTCTCCGGGGCCGGCGGTATGGCGGCGAACGAGACCTCCGAGAAATATCTCGACCTGGTCGGATTCGGCCCGATCGATATGGGCGACGCCACCGCCTACCTGGAGCAGACCCTGCGCCTGGGCGCGACCCGGGTCGCGGTCATCCCGACCGACTGGGCCAAACTCACCGGCACCTTCCCGCAGCTGGCTCGCACCGGTCGCACCGCCGCACTGGCCCGGGCCTCGGCGAAGGACACCTCCGAGCTGGCCCGGCTGCGCGAGGAGCTGGCCGCGATGGAGGAATCCAAGCGCGGACCGCATATCGCGCGGCTGATGGCCGGTGAACTGGCCGTCGTCATGGGCGTGGACGTCGACACCATCGATATGACGATTCCGGTGCCGGAGCTCGGCCTGGATTCGCTGATGGCGGTCGAACTCGGCGCCCGGGTCACCAAGACGCTCGGCATCGACCTGATGTCGCTGCAGATGGGCCGCTCGTTCAGCCTGGAACAGGCCGGGCCGAAGGTGGCCGAACTGATCCTGGCGCACGAACCCGGTGGCGCCCAACCGGATCCGGCGGCCCTGGCCGCGGCGGTGGACGGCGCCGCTCCGAACGGCTCCCGGCCCGCGGCCGAGCCGAACGGCCACGACGCGCCGGCCGGTGCGGTCGCGGAGATGGCGGGGGTCAGCTGATGGCCCGCCGTTTCGCTGTCCGCCGGTGGAAGTGAGTAGTGTAACCGTGGTCGATTTCGGACTCATCGACGAATGGTCACCGCCGCCGGGGCGGATGCTCACCTGGGGCGCGTCACCGGAAGCGGTGGCGCGGGCCCGGACCGCCCCGGTGCATCCGGCGCCACCGTCGCTGCAACAGGAACAGTATCTGCGCCAAGCGGATCGGCACGCCGCCGCCGACTTCCGTTTCTCCGGACTGTGCCTGGCCACCGCGCAGATCCCGACCGGTGGCCTGGACCGGGAGGCGATGACGCGGATCGTCAACACCTTCCTGTTGCGTCACGACACCTTCCGGACCTGGTTCGACATCGGCGCCGACGGCACCGTGCGGCGGCATCTGGTGCCCGAGGACGTGGTGGACTTCATTCCGATCGACTACGGGTGGATCGACTATCCGGCCGCGATCCGTCAGCACGTCGAGAAGACGACTCCCGATCCGTTCCAGTGGGATTGCTTCACCTTCGGCGCCATCGAACACGGTGACGCGACCACGGTCTACCTCGCCGTCGATCACCTGCACACCGACGGGCTCGGGCAGTACCTGTCCGCGTCCGATTTCGCACAGCTGTATCTGTCCGAACTGAGCGGCGAGGCCGAACCGCTGCCACCGGCGGCGAGCTATCTGGACTACTGCGTCACCGAGCGCGGCTACAGCGATATGCTGACGCTGTCCTCGCCGGGCGTGCAGAAGTGGTTACAGTTGTTGCGCGGCAACGACAATCGGCTGCCGTCGTTTCCGCTCGACCTCGGCAAGCGCTCGGACGGTTACAACCGCAGCGCCCACCGCACGGTCACCCTGCTCGACGAACACCAGGCGCTGGCCTTCGAAGAGATCTGCCGGGCCAACGACGCGGAATTCGTGGGCGGAGTCTTCGCGGCCGCGGCTGTAGCAGAACGCGATCTCACCGATTCCGACTACTACTTCGGAATGACTCCCGTGAGTACCAGAACCTCTGCGGCGGAGGGCAATTCGGTCGGCTGGTACGTGACGCTGGTGCCGGTGGCCTTCCCGCTGGGCCCCGGCACCCCCGTCACCCGCACCCTGAAGCTGGCCCAGCGCGCCTACGAGAACGGGCTCCGCCTGGCGCCCACCTCGTTCCATCGGGTGCTGGAACTGCTGCCCGCCGACTCCGAGATCAAGGCCGAACCCGGCTGGGTGACACCGATGATCTCGTTCATCGACGCCCGCGACTTTCTCGGCCACGAATTCTTCGACGAGGTGACGGCCGGCGTCTACGCCAACCGCGCCGCCTCGGAGGAGGCGCTGATCTGGGTCAACCGGCTGCCGTCGGGGACGACACTGAGCGTCATCTACCCCGACACCGCGGTCGCCCACGAATCGGTCGAGCGCTACATCGCGGCGATGCGCACGGTTTTCGCGTCGATCATCGATCGCGGCGCGGAAACGCATTGAACTACAGGAGGTTTCGTGGTGTCGGAAGGCCCCATGCTCTTTCGCGACCCCGGCATACCCGACGGTGAGAAATGCCGGTACACGGTCGGAACCGACGGCCGCAGTTCGGGTTTCGAGCTGACCAGCGTCGTCACCCACGAGAACGGCGGCTACCGGACGCTGCTCGAGGCGTCGAGCGGCGACGGCGAACTGGAACTGACCATCGATCAGCGCTTCGGCCGGGTCGGCGGATTCCTGCGCGCCGAGGACTACCGAGCCGAAACCCGCGCTCACGGTGTGGTCGTCTCCCGCGAGGAAGCGCATTTCATCGACACCGTCCACCTCCCGATCGGCGGCGCACCAGCCCCGTTCCCCGCCGACATCATGCCGATCGTCGGCGGCATGACCCTGCTGCGCGGCCTCGACCTCACCGAGGGGGCGATGCAGTCGATCGATACGTGGCTGGCCTTCTCGGTTCATTGGCCCCTGGTCGCCCGCGTGGACAAGCGCACGGTGGTGGCAGTCGGCGCGGGCGAGATCGAATGCCGCCAGGTGCGCCTGCGGCCGAGCTTCGGGCAGGTGAACATGTTGCTGGACAAGATGATCGGCGGATTGCTGCCGCCGTTCGTGGTGCATATCGAGGTGGAACCTCCCCATCGTCTGGTGCGCTCGAGTTTTCCGACCGAACTGGCGTTGTCGGCGCCGCGCAGCGTGATCGAGCTCGTCGGATGACGGGCATGACCGGGAGCGGACCGGCGTTGGGCACAATGCGCCGGGCGAGCGCGGTGGCTCGATGACGGGCGGGACCGACAGCACACGGTCGGCGCGCGGCGACCGAGCAGTGGTCGCAGACCGTGTGGTCGGCAGCACAGTTGATGGCATCGGCGAGCCGGGGAAGCTCGGTGAGCCCGAAAATGGCGTCCTGCTTGCTGACTCGTCGCCTTCCGAATCGGCGGCATGGCTGGCCTTCGCCGGCTGTTTGATCGCGGTGTTCATGCAGATGATCGACGTGACGATCGTCAACACAGCCCTGCCGAGGATGACCTCCGATCTCGGCGCCTCCCGTTCGGCGGAACTGCTGGTGATCTCGGGCTATTCACTCGCCTTCGCCTGCACGCTGCTCAGCGCCGCCCGCCTCGGCGCCGTCGTCGGTCGCCGCGCCATGTTCCTCACGTCGGTGGTCGCGTTCACCGCCGCATCGGTGTGGTGCGGAGTGTGCACGGGGGCAACCGAATTGGTTGTCGCCCGCGTCGTACAAGGCGCGGCGGGGGCGGGCATGGCAGCCCAAACCATCGCCATCCTGATCGCCAGCTTCCCTCGCGGACGCCACTCCCTGGTCTTCGCTATGTACGGTGGCGTCGCCGGCTTCGCGGGCATGCTCGGACCCATCCTGGGCGGCGCCCTGCTGACCCTCGACATCGGCGGCTGGGGCTGGCGCACGGTCTTTGTGATCAACCTACCCATCGGCATGGTCGCCTTCGCCCTCGCCTGGCGTTACCTGCGTATAGGCCATCCGCGTTCACCCGACCGCCTCGACCTGGGCGGCGCGGCACTGTCCGGAGTCGGCCTACTCCTGGTCGTCTACGCCCTGGCCCTGGTCCAGCAACACGGCTGGCAAGCCCAGCCGATCGCCCTCGGCCTGGCCGGAGTGGTGGTGTGCGCCCTGTTCGTGGCCCACCAGATCCGGCGTTCGTCCCGCGGAGCGAGCCCTCTGATGCGCCTGGACCTGTTCTCCGACAAGGGCTTCCGCATCGGCTCCATGCTGGTCTGCCTCTTCTTCGGCCTGTTCACCGCGTTCGTCTTCGCCGCCTCCATCACCATGCAGGACGTCCTCGGCTACACGCCTTGGCACACCGCGATCGTCATGACGCTGTTCGCGCTGGGCGCGGGAGCCGGTGCGATCGCCTCCCTGTTCCTGGTGCGCCAGTGGGGAATCCTGATCCTGGCCGCAGGCGTCACCCTCTACGGCGGCTGCATGGGCGGCGGCGCCATCTACCTCCACCTGACCAGCGGCATCGCCAACCCCCTGATCGCCGCCCCCGCCGTCTGCGCAGCCGGTTTCGGAGTAGGAATCTTCGCAGTCCAAATCCAGCCGATCATGCTGTCCGGCCTGAACGCCGACCGCATGTCGGAGACATCCGGTGTGGTCCCGACCATCGAACAGATCGGCAACGCACTGGGTTTGGCGGTTCTGACCACCCTGTTCTTCCGCTCCCACACCCTCGACGGCGCGATCACCATGATGGTGGCTCTGGCCATGGTGTCCTTCGGATTGGGTGCCCTGACGTTGGCCTTGCCGCGAGCGCAGCACTGAGGTTCGTGGCGTGCGTGTCGGCCGCCTTCGTATCCGGCGGCACACCGTGCTGCCGGCTCGAAACGCGTCGTGCGGCAGGTGCCTTGACGCAGTGCCGCTGTTACACCGCGCAGTGTGCGGATGCGGTTCCGTCGGAGTCGCGTGGCGCCGTTGTCTCGGTTTGCCGCCAGGGCAGGAGGGCCGAGCTGGCGAGCAGGGCTGCGGTCGCGCAGCCGATCGCCACCCGTGGGCTGGTCGCGTCCGCGATGAGACCTCCCAGGACGATGAACGCGGGCTGGACGCTCTTCGCGCTGATCGACCATGCCGTGCGGACGCGGCTCATGTGATCGTCGGTGGTGCAGTTCATTCGGTACGTGGCGAAGACCGGGTTGAACACTCCGGCGCAGAGGAGCAGGAGAGTTTCGGCGGTCAGGATGACGAGGAGGCCCAGTGCGCTGGGGCCTGCGATCAGGAGTAGCCCCATCCAGCAGGTACGCAACGTACCGGAGCCGAGGAGGACCGCGCGTTGATCGAATCGCGCCACAAGTCTTGGGCTGCACAAGGATCCGAGCAGGCCGCCGAGGCAGGGCAGTCCCAGAGCGAGTCCGTATTGCCACGGTGCGAAGTGCAGTTCGCGCAGCATGAGCAGGGCGAGCAAGGGGGTGGTGAGGGTGACCGCTCCGCCGAAGAGCATGCCGTTCCAGAACAGGCGGCGCAGTACGGGGTGATCGAAGATATAAGTCCATCCGCTGCGGATCTGACGACGCCACTGGTGCTCGGTGGGGGCATGCGCTGGTATCGGTTCGACGGTTGCGATGCTCCGGATCCCGAACGCGGACAGCAGATAACTGACCGCGTCGAGCGCCACGGTGATCGTTGCGCCGAATGTCGTGATGAGAACGCCGCCGATCGGAGCGCCGATGGTGGACGCGGTCCAGAAGGTCGATTCGAACCGGCTGTTGGCTCGCACGCGTTGCGGCTCGGCGACGATGGCCTTGACATAGGCCCCACTGGCGGCGTTGAACACCATTTCGCACAGGGTTTGCAGCGCGAGTACGACGCAGAGTTGCCCGTAGGTCAGTGCACCGAAGCATGCGGCCAGAGGAACACTGGCGAGGGCCGCGAACGAGACGAGGTCGGCGTGCATCATGATGGAGCGTTTGCGACGAAATTCGATGAACGATCCCATCGGCAATGCGATTGCCGCACTGGCAAATCCGGCGATCGCCGCCATCAGCGAGACCTGCAGGGCCGAGGCGTGCACGACGAGGATGGCGACCAGTGGGAGAGCGCCCGCGCCCAAGGCGCTGCCTAATTGACTGACGGTCGAGGCCTGCCACAGGCGAGAGAAGTCGGGTGAGAGCCGATCGGTTTCGGCAGCGCCACATGTCACCAGACGGACTCCGATCACTCGGTGGTGGAGCCCATTGTGGCCGAACCTGTCTGAGATCGGTGATCGGGCGGCGACGCGGACACCACCGCCGCGACCGTCGGCGGAATCGTGGCCGCCTACACGGGAGTCGGCTCCCGAGGTTCGATACGCGGAATACCCGAGGAGTGGCTGTCGGCACGCGAGCTCCTGCCCGCATGGGCGCTGGAGGGACGCGGCGTCGGCCGGACTTCCCCCTTCCGAAGTCGTGCGTCAGGACCGCGACAGCGATCGGCGGTGCAGCAAATCGTGGAAAGTGCGTCGCCTCATCGGGAAATCGCGAAGTTTCGCCGAGGTGTGCACGATCTGTTCGACCCCGCGCAGGCCAACCGGTGTTGCGTGCGACGGGGTCGAAGGGACACGTGCCGGGCGTGTCCGCAACAGATCCGATGATTTCGCCTGGACCGGGAGTATCTTTCGGGAGTCGGTGCGGCGTCGGCCGCTGCCGACGTGCGCCCTTGTGTGCCGGATTTGCCGGGACTGTTCCATTTCTGCACGACCTTCGGTTCGAGTACAACTCTGACAGGGCGGGTGTGTTGTCGTGAAATGTCTGCGGAGCGTCGCGGTCACGGTGGCGATCGGGTGTGCAGTGGGGTTGGGGCAGGCCGCCGCGGTCGCCGGCCCGCCGTCGCCTACCCAAGCGCCGTCCACTACCGGCCCGACGACTCCGTCGGCATCGGTCCCCGGCGAACCGTCCATCCCCGAGCAGGCTGTTCCCTCAATGCCCGGTCCAGCCGAGCCACCCGCCCCCGATCATGCCGCGCCTTCCGCGTCCGGCCCGGTTGCGCCATCAACCGCCGACCGGCCTGCGCAGTCCGGGTCGGGTCCTGCTTCGCAGTCGGCCGCTGATTCTGCTGTGCCGTCCGGGGCGGTTCCGGCCTTGCCGCCAGCTGCCGATCGGTCTGTGCAGTCCGGGTCGGGTCCTGCTTCGCGGTCGGCCGCTGATCCTGCTCTTCCGTCCGGAGCCGGTCCCGCTGCGCCGTCGACCTCCGATCGACCTGCGCCGTCAGCACCCAGTCCTGCTGCGCCGTCCGCCGGTGCTCCGGACGGTGCGTCCTCCGAACCGATTCCCCCTGCCGCACAGAAGGATCCGGGTCCGTCGGCGTTTCAGAAATGGCTCGACGACACCATTCCCGCGCCGACGTCGGTGCTGCCCGGGATCGGGTCTGCGGCCGCCGATCCGGGCGGGTCTTCGGATCCGCAGGCGCTGTGGAAGGCGATTCAATCCAGTCCGACGGGGGATCCGTTCTTCGACGAGGCACCGGCGGATCTCGGGCATTACGCACCCGGTGATGTCATCGAATCGCGGGATGTCAGCTGGCCGGGGGTGCCGATGGTCTTCCTGACGGTGCTCACGCCGGTTCAGCGGGCGATACAGGTGAAATTCCGGACTACGAACTCCTCCGGTGCGCCGTCCTTCGGGACCGCGACGCTGCTGTTGCCCTTCGGCCGGTGGACGGGGCCGGGGAGCCGGCCGGTGCTGTTGAACGCGCCGCCGATCAACGCGCTCAACCGGCGCTGCAGTCCCGGTTACGTGTTCTCCCACGGTTTCGACATCACGACCGGCGGTACCGGCAACGATTTCGTCCCGTCGGCGACGATGTGGGCGGCGAGCCAGAACTATGCGGTGGTGATCCCGGACCACGAGGGGCCCTTGATGGCCTATGCCGAGCCGACCGTGGCCGGCCACATCATGCTCGACACCGTGCGCGCGGTACGCAACCTGAAGCCGGACGAGTTCGGCGAGAGCCGTTTCGCGATGACCGGCTATTCCGGCGGGGCCATCGCCAGCTACGCCGCCGCGATGCTCGCGCACGAATACGCTCCGGAACTGACTCCCCACCTGGCCGGGGCCGCCATGGGCGGCCTGCCCGTCGACTACGAATCCTTCGCGAAGACCTTCGACGGCACCTACGCCTCGGGACTGATGCTGACCGTGACGCTCGCGCTGGCCCGCGAACATCCCGAAATCCTCAGCCGCATGAATCATCTGGCGCAGTGGGCGGCCATTTCCCCGCTCAAGGATGTGTGCAGTTCGACCATGGCCGACATCGGAGTGTTCGTACCCTATGCGGCCGTGGCGAATATGGCCGACCCGCTTCACACCGAATTCGCCGACATGATGTTCCGGCGATTGAGCCTGAAGGGCCGCAAGGCCGGCATGCCGATCTATGTCTACAACGGCGTGCACGATCCCTGGATGCCGGTCGCGAAGGCCGAGGCGTTCTATGCCGAACAGTGCGCTCTGGGAGTTCCGGCCATGAAGAGCATCGTGGGCGGGGAACATATCCTCGGCTACCTCGACGGCTTTCTCGGGTCGACGCAGTGGCTGGGCGAACGGTTGTCCGGTGTTCCGGCGCCGAACGCCTGCGAAGTGGCGCCGCGCCCGGATGCCGCACCGGGGCCGAGCACTTCGAGCAGCGCGCCCGGTGACGGTCCCGCGGCCGAGAAACCCTCCGCACCACCCGCACGGGCAGTAATGACGCCTCCGAGCCGATCCTCGGGTCCAAGCCAGGATCGCTGACATCCGTCGGCGGCCGGCGCCGGTTGCAGCGGTCGGCCCCGATTGGTGGTGAACAAATGAGGTCTGGCAACAAATGGGTCCGGCGGAGTAGCGACAGCCGGCCCGGCATCAGCACACCTTGCTGCCGCCTCGGCTCGGCATATCGAGGACGAGACGGGCGGTGGATGCGACGCAGGATGTGGGCGTGCGGCTAGCCAGGCCGCACTAATCGTGCACACCGCGCCCATTTGTGCGGTCTTTTTTCCGCCTTTTTCGCCGAGGTTTGCACGATTAGTTCAGCCGACCACGACCCGATCCGGGTTTTCGTGATCCACCTCACGGCCTGTCACAGGCGCGGGGGATGCGGCGTCTTATGCCCGACCCCCTCAGCAAATGGAGGAAGACAATGACGAACAACGAAGTCCTCGTGATCGGTGGCGGATATGCCGGTGTGATGGCGGCCAACCGCTTGACGCAGCGTGACGATGTGCGGGTGACCGTGATCAATCCCCGCCAGGTCTTCGTTCCGCGGCTGCGGTTGCACCAGTTGGTGGGCGCGACGCACGATGCGGTCGTCGATTACCCGCATGTGCTGTCCGACAAGGTGCGGCTGGTCGTCGACAGCGTGACGCGGATCGACGCGGCGGGGCGCACGGTGCAGCTGGCCGGCGGTGACAGCATCGGCTACGACTATCTGGTCTACGCGGTGGGTAGCGGCATCCCCGCGCCGCAGGTGCCCGGTGCGGCCGAATTCGCCTATCCGGTAGCGACTTTGGAGGCGGCGCAGCGGCTGCGTTCGGCCCTCTTCGATACGCCCTCGTCGGCCGCGGTGACGGTGATCGGAGGCGGCCCGACCGGGATCGAGACCGCGGCCGAGCTGGCCGGACAAGGGCGCGCGGTCACCCTGGTGTGCGGCAGCGTTCTCGGTCCGTATCTGCATCCCAAGGCGCGGCGCACGGCGCACAAGTACCTCGCGAAACTTGGTGTGAAGGTCGTCGAAGGTTCCGACGCGACCGTCACCGCGATCGGGCGAGACGCGGTGGTCCTCGGCGACGGCCGGACCCTGGCCAGTGCCGTGACGATCTGGGCGGCGGGCTTCGGCGTACCGGATCTGGCCGCTCGCAGCGGACTGAGCGTCGATGCCGCCGGGCGGCTGCTCACCGACGAGACACTGACCAGCGTCGACGACGAACGCATCGTCGCGGCGGGTGATTCGTCGGCACCCTCGGATCTGCCGTTCCGCATGAGCGCCTATACGGCGTACTGCCTGGGCGCGCACGCCGCCGACACCGTCCTGCACCGCATCGCGGGGGAGCAACCCGCGGCGATCGACCTCGCTTTCCCCGCCATGTGCCTCAGCTTCGGCCGGGACGCCGGGATCTATCAGCTCGGTCACAAGGACGAGACCGCCATGCGGCTGTACTTCGGCGGGTTCGCGGGCAAGAAGCTCAAGGAATTCGCATGCGAAGCGGGGATCAAGCATCTGGCGACCGAGGCCCGCAAACCCGGCTCGCACCACTGGTTCTCCGACGGCAAGCACCGGCCCGCGCAGCTGCAGGCACGGCACGACCACACTGTTCCGGTTGACTAGGACCGGTTCATGCGGCTGTACGCGGCTCCCTGCCGCGACCGCACACGGATGGCGGCCGAAACCTTCAGTGCAGCAGGAGACACGCAGGTCTGTAAGCCCCCGATACCGACGTTGGGAGGTGCCGTGGTCGCGGGCCAGTATCCGCAGTTGCCGGTGCAGGGGTGCGGACATATCGGAGGGGTCAGCGGCCGCCGGTGAGTATGGCGACGGTGGACCGGTCGGGCGCGCCCTCGATGGGAAAGCGATGAGCATCGCGGCGCGTGCGTGCAGGAACTCGACGATGAACATCACGTCGGCGCCGGAGTGAAAGGCGCCGGCTTGTAGGGCGGTCGGCGAACCGACGGAGACAGACGCCAAGCGAATGTCACCGCTGGGGACACCGCGTCGGTGACACCGTGCTCGAGAGGGGGCCATCGGCGTGAGTCTTCGCCAATGGTGAGTGGTTCGGCCGGGAGGGTGTACTAATCGTGCAAGCCTCGCCGTTATTTGCGGTTTTCGCGCAATCCCGCGAAGGTTTGCACGAATAGTTCACCCGACCCCGACTGCGCCCCACACCCGTAACCGGCTACCGGCTGCGCAACATGATCATCACCGCGCCGATCGACACTCGAATTGTGTTCGGGCTGAGCGGAAGCCTGTGCGCGGACCGAGGCATCCGCTTACATCGACACCATGGCAACAGCGGCACCGTCGCCCACCGACGCGGACACGTTCACCACCGAGTGGCAGGAATGGCATCGCCGGCAAGAAGCGCATCTGTCCGACCGGCACGGCTTTCTCGCCATCACGAGTCTGCACTGGCTCACCGAGGACCCGCAGCGCTTCAACGATGCCCCCGGGGCTTGGTCGACCGGGGCCGACGGCGTGGTGGTCGTGCTGAACGAGCATGAAGAGCTGGTCGTCGACGGCGAGCCGGTGCGCGGCCGCTACGGGTTCGGCGTCATCCCCGAGCGCGGTGGCGTGAACGCGGTCTGGGGAGATGCGGTGATCGAGGTCGCCAAGCGAGGTGGCCATGACATCGTGCGCCCTCGCGATCCGAACACCCCGCTGCGCACCGCTTTTCGCGGCACTCCGGCGTTCGTGCCGGACCCGAAGTGGGCGGTCACCGGACGCTATGTGGCCTTCGAAGAGCCGCGGCCGACGACGGTCGGCGCCGCGGTGGAAGGACTCGAGCACGTCTACGACGCGCCGGGGCAGATCGAATTCGAGGTCGACGGTAAGTCGTTGCGCCTCACGGCTTTTCCCGGAAAGAGCCCCGGTGATCTGTCGGTGTTGTTCACCGACGCGACGTCCGGCGTCACCACCTACGCGGCGAATCGGGTGCTGCAGGTGCCGGCGCCGGATGCCGGCGGGACGGTGGTGCTCGACTTCAACCGTGCGGTGAATCTGCCGTGCGCGTACACCGATCTGGCGACCTGCCCGCTGCCACCGGCGGAGAACCGGCTGCCGATCGCGGTCGAGGCGGGGGAGAAGATTCCCTACGAGCGTCAGGGATGAGCTCGCCGCGGATCGCTTCGCTGGCGTTTCTGACCCCGGGCAACTATCTCGACGACGATCCGTACGCCGGCCTCGAGGACACGCTGCGACTGTTCGAATACGGCGAGCGACTCGGGTTCGACGGCGCATGGATCCGGCAGCGGCATCTCGAGCACGGAGTCGGTTCGGCGGCGGTCTTCCTGGCCGCGGCCGCCCAGCGGACGAACCGAGTCGAATTGGGCGCGGCGGTGATTCCGATCGGGTACGAGAGCCCGTTCCGGCTGGCCGAGGACTTGTCACTGGCCGACGTGCTGTCCAGGGGGCGTTTGCAGCCGGGTTTCAGCGCGGGGACGCCACCGCATGCCGACCTGATCGGTGATCTCGTGTTCGACGGCGACTGGCGCAACTTCGACCTGTCCTACGGCCGGGTGGCCCGCCTGATAGACAACCTGCGCGGCCGCTACCTCGGCGACGCCGACACCGTCATCCACTCGCCGGGCAACACCCAGCGCCCTCGGCTCCAGCCGCACAGCCCCGGCCTGGCCGACCGCGTCTGGTACGGAGGTGGAAGCACCCGGTCGGTGCGCTGGGCGGCGGAGAACGGACTGAATCTGCTCAGCGGGAATATCGTATTCGGTGACCGCAGTGACGATTTCGTGACCGCGCAACTGGGGCTCATCGACGACTATCGCGAACGCATCGATCCGTCGCGAACGGCGCGCGTCGCGATCGGACGGGTGATCGTCCCGTTCGACAGCGCCGACCGCGCGACCCGGGAGCGGTACCGCGCCTATGCCGCCGGCCGCCACGAACGCACCCTCGGCCCGCAGGGTGAGCGGCGGGTGCTGTTCGCCCCGGATGTCGTCGGCACCGCCGAGCAGATTCTCGAACAGCTGCGGGCCGATCCGGTCCTCGCCCGGACCGGCGAACTGCGTCTGGAGCTGCCCTACGAATTCCATCGCGCGGACTACGAGCAGATCCTGCACGACACGGTGGAGCTGATCGCTCCGGAGCTGGGGTGGAAACCCGCACTCGCCTAGGTCGACGGGAGAGGACCCCGCTCGGCGAACCGGGCCTGGTCCACACCCCGGACACCGCGACCGGGCGTGAGCCGCAGCGGCGATGATCGGATCGCCGACTCCTCAGACGGTCCAGCTCGCTTCTGCCGACCGCGGCGTCGCGCACCGCAACCATCGGGGCGCGAGTTTGAACGTGTGCTTCCGGGTATCCACACCATTGCTCGATGACGGTGTCGGCGCGTCTACCGACCCGCGATACGACACCCGGCGTTCCACCGTATTCGGTATCACCGTTCGTACTACGAGCCAGGAGGACGAGATCGATGATGACCGGCCGGAACTACCGAAACTCAGCTCTTGTCGTCACCGCCCTGGCAGGGATGGGGCTGGCCGCCGTGTCGACGGCCGCTCCAGCGCTCGCCGCCAACACCATCGACATCAAAGGGGTGGGGCCGGCCAATGTCGGGGTCGACTACACCTGCGATGCCAATTCCGGCACGTCCGCGGTCAAGGTCATGGTGGGCGATCCCAACGCCGACGCACCGTCCGCGATGGGTACGCAACCGCAGGTCATCTGCAATGGTCAAACGCAGAGCACCGTGGTCGAGCTGACCGGACCCGACGGGTCGCCCGCACAGTTGCAGCAGGGCCAGACCGTGCAGGTCCGGGTGGCGTTGGTGGATCCTCAGGACACCGTGGTCTCCGGAAAGGCCAATGTGTTCAAGCTGGGGTAACGACGGTGTATGCCCGCCATCGCCGGCGGGTGGCCGCGGCGCGCGCGGTCCAGCCCGCCACGATCGCGAGATAGACGCCCGGCAGCCCCCAGTGCAGCACTGCGGCCGCGATCCACACCGCGGGCAGGGTGACACAGACGACCGAGAACACGGACGCGGACATGACCGCTTTCGTGTTCCCGGCCGCGCGCAGCTGGGCGGCGTAAACCATGCCGATCGACATGACCGGCGCCAGTATCGGCAACGACCACACCACCTCGCGCCCGGTCGCGCTCACCGCGGCGTCGCCGGTGACGAGCCGGAATACCACCGGTGACAGCGCGGTGAGCAGCAGCGCGACCGCGCCCGAGGCGCCGGCCATCAGCACCGCGCCCGCCCGCACGACAGCGCGGCGGCCGCGGTCGTCGCCGGCGCCGAGGCACTGACCCGCCAGAACCGCCACCGCCACACCGATTCCGAACACGAGCATCCACACCAGCGATACCGCCAGGCTCATCACCCGGTGCGCGGCCAGACTCACTGTCCCCGCTCGCGCCACCACTGCCGTGACCACCGCATCGCTTCCGTAGCCGACGACTCCGAAGACGACATCCGGCACGGCGAGCCCGGTCACCGCGTGCAATACCGTGCGATTCACGCGATTCCGGACGGTTGCGAGGCCGATGGCCCGGCGAACACGCGGAATCAGTGCGAGCGTGCCCGCCGCGACGGCGGTGGTCGAACCGGCCGCGGACCCGGCCGGCCCCCACCCCGCACCGAAGATCAGGAGCCACGACACCATCAGGTTCAGCACAGCCACCGCCACCGCGACCCGGGCGCCGGATCTCGTATCACCGATGCCGGCGAGTACACCACGCAGATGAGCCGTGACGGCCGTGAACGGCAACCCGCACAACAGAATCCACAACATGACCGTCGCTTCACGCAGATCCGTGCTCACCGGCGCGGTCACCGCCACGATCGCGGGCGCGGCCGCCGCCGCGGCCACCGCGACCGTCACACCGACCGCGGCGGCGCCCGAAAGCCCTGTCGAAGCCACGGTCCGGACCGCCTCGATGTCCCCGCCGCCGTGCCGGCGCGCGACGAGTATCTGGGTGGCCGACCCCCAGGGCACCACCAGCGCGGTACAGCAGATCCATACCGGCAGGACCAGTGCGGCGACGCCGAGCGCCGCTGTCGACTGGTGTCCCAGCAGCGCGGTGTCGGTCACGCCCAGCACCAGCGTCGTCGCGGAGGTAAGGACGACGGGCGCCGCCAATTCGCTCACCTGACGAAGTCGCGCGATCCACGGTTTCCTCCCCATGGAGCGACTCTAATAGTGCTCCGGCACAGGATCTTCCAGTGGTTCGGAAATCCGAGCTACACCCGCCCGATCCCGTGTAAGCACCGTGTCAGCGCTGCGTCAGTCCGGTGACAGCGGCGTGGAAGACAGTTCTTTCCATGAACAGCGGAGCACTCGCCACAGTCGGAGCCCGGAATGCCGTGTGGGATACGACGCTCGCCGGTCGTGTCGACTCGGCTCTCGGCATCGGACTCCCGGCGATGCTGCGCTCACAGTGGCTCGACCGCGGCCGGCGGTATGTGCGCAGTGACCACGCCTTCGCCCAATTGATCCGTTTCGCGCTGGTCGGTGGCGCAAGCAATATCGCCTACGCACTGCTGTTCGTGGTCATGAGCGGGGTTGGGCCGCTCGTCGCGAATATCGTGGGCTCGCTGGTCAGTACGGCGATCGCGAACGAACTGCACCGCCGGCTCACCTTCCGGGCGGCCGGCCGCATCGGCTGGTTCACCGCGCAATGGGAAGGCGGCGGCCTCGCGCTCCTCGGTGTGGTGATCAGCACGGCCGCGCTGGCCGCCCTCCGTTTCTGGGCGCCCGGACTCGGCGATCTCACTCAGGCGAGCGCCGTCCTCGCCGTCACCGGCGCGGTCGGCGGTCTGCGGTTCCTGGCTCTGCGTGGCTTCGTCTTCTGAGAGGCGGTATCATCGACCGCGATGACGACTCATTGCGATTCAGGATTGGGGGTCTCGTCCGCACACGGTGAGTGCTGATGCACCCTGTGACCGCGAACGGGAACGATTCCCGAATTCCCTTGTGGCTGCGGATACGCGAGTTCGCCGTACCGCCCACCATGATCGAGACCGCGACGACCCGGCGTCGTGCCGGGGACTGGGCCGGAGCATGTGCGGCGGCGGGTGTCGACGTCGACGTCGATCCACGCGCACTGGCACGTGCCCACGGCAGCGAACTCGCCGCCCGGATATCGGGCGATCTGCGACATCTGGCGCCGGATCTGCTGCGCTGGCATATGCCCAGGGTTGCCTGCGACGGCTTGTTACGGCCCGGCCTGACGACGACTCTGGCCCGGTACGATCCCGGAGAACGCGGAAAGCACTGCAGTAGACCGGGTTTCGTGCACCTCGTCGTCCGCACCGCGCCGGCCTGGGCGGACTCCGGACAGCGCATGAGCCTGGCGCTGTGGGACGAATCCCGTCCGGACGGCGGCATCGGCTCCCATCCCCATCCCCGGCCTAATCGCCGCTTCCGACTCGACCTGCACCGTCACCTCTGGGACGCACGACGAACCGACGAACTCGGAATGCGTTGTGGCACAGGCCGAGTAGCTGAAGACAACGCGATGGAAGCCGCGATCGCGGAGCAGGTCCCGCCGGGATGCGCCGTCGACCGGTGGGCAGCCGAGGCGGAGTTGCTGCTGCGCACCGACGGCTGTCCGCACGGTCCGCTGCAGGTGCGATTCGGTGCGCGACACCGGGTCGTCCTCGAGTACGAGGGAGACCCTCCCGCGCTCCGAATCGCGCACCGATACCCGCCCGGCGCGATGTCCGCGCTTCCTGTCCTGCCGTACGCGGCGACCTGGCTGCTTCCCGACCTGGCATTGATGCGCGCCGGTGCGATCACGGCCGATCGCCTGCATCCACTGGTCGCTTCGGCGCTCGTGCCGGAGTTCCTCTCGGCCCCAACCTCTTCCGTCGTGAGCGAGTACAGCCGTGCGCACCTGGTGCGGTGCCGGGGAGAGCAGCACCGCATCGGACTGGTGGACGGCACGCTGACCGCGCTGGATCACACCCCAGCCGAGCTGCGGCGAGAGGAACTGCTCGTCGCCCTGTCCGGCACACCGCTGCCCTGCCTGCAGGCGATCGACCTGGCGCACCGGCGACCGGATTGCCTTGCCGGCGTCGGTGATCGGTTGCGGCACGGCGATATCGCCGGTGCGCTGGACATCGTCGAGAACCTGCTCGGACCTGATGCGCGGTTGCGTTCGGGAGCGTTGCGCGACGAGCTGGAAGCGGCCGCACAGCGCGAGCACACCTACCGGCAATTCCGCAGTGGGCTGCCGGAATCCGCTCTGCCGAGGAAACGGCGCACCCGCCACCGCACACATCCGCGCCACGCGATGGCGCGCTGACCGCACATCCACCCGCCTTCTACCGACACCAAGGTGATTCATCGATGACCACATCTGCCTCGGCCACGGGCACCACCCGAATCGACGCCGCCGGCGAACTGCTGACCCTGCTGAACGAGTCCACCACCGAGCCGGCCTCCGACATCCAACTGGAGGCCCTGACAGTGGCGGTGGCCGCGGACCTTCCGGTGCTCCTGTGGGGCGAACCCGGGATCGGGAAGACCGCGGCGCTGACCCAGCTCGCCGACTCCCTGGACCTTCCGCTGACCACGGTGATCGCGAGTGTGCACGAGCCGTCCGACTTCTCGGGCCTGCCCGTCGTCGGCGACGATCCCGCGGCCCATGGTGTGCCGCTGGCCCCGCCCGACTGGGCGGTCCGGCTCGTGCGCGCCGGTCGCGGACTGCTGTTCCTGGACGAACTGTCGACCGCACCGCCCGCGGTGCAAGCGGCGCTGTTGCGGCTCGTCCTGGAACGCCGGATCGGCGCGTTGCGCCTACCTGCCGGTGTCCGCATCGTCGCCGCCGCCAACCCGCGCTCCTCGGCGGCCGACGGGTGGGAGCTGAGCGCGCCACTGGCCAACCGATTCGTCCACCTCACCTGGACGCACGACCCCGACGTCGTCGTGCGCGGACTCGGCGGAGTCTGGCCCCGCGCGAGTTTGCCCACGCTCGATCCCGAGACCTTCCGGGAGGCAGTGTCTTTCGCCCGTCGCGCGGTGTGCGGACTGCTCGCTGCCCGGCCCGCGCTGGTGCATCGGATGCCCAGCGGTGAAGCACGCCGGGGCGGCGCCTGGCCCTCGCCGCGCACCTGGGAGATGACGCTGCGACTCATCGCCTTCGCCACCGCGGCCGGTGCCGGCCGGGATGTCCTTTCCCTGCTGGTCCGTGGGACCGTCGGTGACGGTCCCGGCTTCGAACTGCTCACCAGCATCGACCGGATGGAACTGCCCGACCCTGAGCAGCTGCTCGCCGATCCGGATACCGCCGTCCTGCCGGAGCGTGGCGATCTGCGCCAGGCGGTGCTCGACGGGGTGGTGGCCGCGGTCCGCCGCAAACCGGAGAAGTCGCGCTGGGATGCGGCCTGGGCGCTGCTGGCGAAGGCCGTCGAGACCGGAGCGCCGGATCTGGTGGTGGTTCCCGCGACCACCCTCGCCGCACTGCGTCGCGACCACTGGGAGATCCCGGCCGCGATCGAGCGACTCGCCGGAATGGTGGCGGTGACGCGGACAGCGGATCGCGCCGCGGATCGCGTCGCCGCGCAGGCCGGACGATGACGGCGCCCGCAGCCGTGGATTTCGACAAGCTCTGCGCCGCCCGCCTGCTGGCAGTGCGGGCCCGACCGTATCTGGCCACCGCTCTGTACGCGTTGCACCTCGTCGAGTCACGCGGTGTGCCGACGATGGGCGTGGACCGGTACTGGCGCTGCTACGTCTCACCGGTGTTCGTCGCCCGCACATCCGTGGAGGAACTGGCTTCGATTCTGGTACACGAGGTTTCGCATCTCCTGCGCGACCATCATGGACGCAGTGACCGGTTCGCTCGCGAGCACGACCTGACCGGCCCGGCGCAACGCCTGCGCATGAATATCGCCGCGGACGCCGAGATCAACGACGATGCTTTCGGTGACGGACTGATCCAGCCCGAGGGAGCTGTCCTACCGGCGAGCCTGGGACTGGACAGCGGTGAACTCATGGAGGACTACCTGCGCCAATTCCGCTTGGGGCAGCACACCCAGGACATGGCCTGGCTGGAGTGCGGCAGTGGAGCCGACGGACTCGACCGCGACTGGGAGCTGGGACCCGACGGTGCGAACGGCCTCAGCGATCAGGAATGCGAGGCGGTCCGGTTCCGCGTGGCACAGGGCATCGACGGTCGTCCGGGCAACGCGCCCCGAGGGTGGCGGCGCTGGGCGGAGGAGGCATTGCATCCACCGCAGCCGTGGCGCGACCTGCTGCGCGGCGCCATTCGCTCCGCGGTCTCCGCGGCCGGCGCCGGCGACGACTACACCTACGGCCGGCCGGCTCGGCGATCGGCCGGAGTACCCGGAGTGGTGCTACCGAGCCTGCGGCACACCCCGCCGCGAGTCAGCGTGGTCATCGACACCTCGGGGTCGGTGAGCGACGCGGAACTGGGCAGCGCACTGCTGGAAACGTTCGCCATCGTCCGTGCCGTGGGCGGTCGCCGCGATCTCGTCAAGGTTCTGTCGTGCGACGCCGCGGCGCGGATCGCGCAGCCGCTGTGCCGCGCGGAAGACATCGCGCTGGTCGGCGGCGGAGGCACCGATCTGCGCGCGGGCTTCGCCGAAGCGCTACGCGCGCAAGCCCGTCCGGACGTGATCGTCGTCCTGACCGACGGTCACACGCCGTGGCCGGCGTCGCGGCCCGCCTGCCGGACGGTGGTGGGATTGCTGGGCCGGCAGCGGTCGTGGAACGAAGCCGATCCGGATGACGTTCCGGCTCGGCCGCCCGAATGGGCACGAGTCGTTCCGATCGGATGACAGCGGTACTCGTCGGCCCGTCAGTCGGATTCCGTCGCTTCCCGCAGGACGCGGAATTCGGCGGCCAGGGCGTCGAGGGTGTAGTGGGCATTGAGGCCGCTCGGATTGGGCAGCACCCAGATCTCGGTGGCGCCGAGGGTTTCGGCCTGGCGTCCGACGGTGGTTCGCGGCCGGCCGAAGGCGGTGCGGTAGGCGCCCAGACCGAGGACGGCCAGGACGCGGGGTCGGTAGTGCCGGACTCGCTCGGCGAGCGCCCGGCCGCCGTCGCGCAATTCCGCCGCGGTCAGCTCGTCGGCCTTCGCCGTCGTTCGCGCGGCGACGTTGGTGATGCCGAGCCCGAGGGCGAGCAGTTCCTTCTGCTCATCCGGACGGAACACGCGGGGAGTGAAGCCGGACCGGAACAGCGCGGGCCAGAAGCGGTTCCCGGGCCGTGCGAAATGGTGGCCGGTCGCACCCGACCACAGGCCCGGATTGATGCCGCAGAACAGCACCCGCAGATCGGGTGCCACCAGATCGGGAATGGTCCGGTCCTTCGCGGCGGCCAGATCCGCCGGGGTGGGGCGGTACGCGGCGGAATGTGCCATCCGCCCAGTCTGCCGGACCGGGCGCCCCTACTGCCCACGGTGGTGGTCGTCGGCGGCGCGGAGTGCCCGCGGGTTGGCCGGAGTGTGCTGGACAACCGGACTGTGCTGCGCCACGTCGTCCTCACACTTCACCTCCCGCCCGACGGCATGGCCGCCGCTGCTCTCCGCGAGATCGACACGTGGGTCGCGGACCGACTGCGGATGAAAACAAGCTGACCAGCGCAGAGCCGGGCGGCTGTCCGCCGCCCGGTGTGATGCGACGCGAAAGGGCTGCGATGCTCGCGGGTCGCTGGTGGCGCGGCGGATCCCATTGCGACGGTGACGTAGTGGTGACCGATCACCAGCGCGGACGGGGTCCATTCGTTACCCTGGCTTGATGCGATCCCGGTTTCTGCGCAATGTCTCGGCCGTGTTCGTCGCGGTTGCGTCGGTGTTGCTGAGTGGCACTCCGGCCCTGGCCGGCCCACCGATGCGGGCGGCAGCGCTCGCATCGCTGGACTCCGGATTCCTCTGGGGTGTGGCGAGTTCGGGCTTCCAGTCCGAAGGCCGTTCGCCCGACAGCAATTGGACGCGCTACATCGCGCGCAACCCGGGGTACGAACCACTGCAGAATTCGGTCGACTTCGCCGATCGCTACGACTCCGATATCCGGCTGGCCGCCGATATGGGAATGCGGGTGTTCCGGGTCGGGATCGAATGGGCGCGGCTGCAACCCGAGCCCGGGAAATGGGACGACAACGCGTTCCGCTTCTACGATTCGGTGGTCGACAGCATCGTGCGCGCCGGGATGCGGCCGATGATCACCCTCGACCACTGGGTGTATCCGGGCTGGGAGGCGGACCGGGGCGGCTGGCGCAATCCGGGCATGGTGGGCGATTGGCTGGCCAACATGCGTGCCGTCGTGGATCGCTATTCCTCGCGGAACCCGTTGTGGGTCACCGTGAACGAACCCGTCGCCTACATCCAGAACGAGGTTCGCGAGGCCGGCGCCGATGCCAATGCCATGCTGACCGGGGTCGTCGACGTGCACAATGCCAGCTACGACTACATCCATCAGAGGCAGCCCGGAGCTCAGGTCACCGCCAACGTGGGATATGTCGCGGGCGCGGAGGATCAGGTCAACGGTGAGTTGATGGACCGGATCGGCGCCCGGCTCGACTACGTGGGCGTCGACTACTACTTCGGATTCGACCCGGCGCAGTCGCTGTACAGTGCGATCGGCCGGGCCACCGGTTCGTCGCTGCCGAATCTGCCCGGCCCGCGCATCTGGGACATGCCGCTGCGCACCGAGGGCATCTATTATGCGCTGCAGCACTATTCGCGCCGGTTCCCCGGTAAGCCGCTGTACATCGTCGAGAACGGCATGCCCACCGAGAACGGCCTGCCCCGCGGCGACGGCTACACCCGCAGCGACCACCTCCGCGACACCGTCTACTGGCTGCAACGCGCCAAGGCCGACGGTATGAACGTGATGGGCTACAACTACTGGAGCCTCACCGACAACTACGAATGGGGCAGCTACACACCACGTTTCGGCCTCTACACCGTCGACGTCCGCACCGATCCGTCGCTCACCCGCCGCCCCACCGACGCCGTCGGCACCTACTCGCAGATCGTCGCCGCCGGCGGCGTCCCCGGCGGCTACCGCCCCACCCGCGCCCCGGCCCTGTGCATCTTCGTCGACCCGCCGGCCAGCTGCCTCAGCCCGGTCGCGGGGCCGTAGGAAGGGTTTGTCCGCAACTCGCGCCGGATCACAGGCCCGCGGACGAACGCGAAAAAACTTTCGCGGTGATGTCGATTCCAGGGGCGCCCCGTTCGAGGGGTAGGTGAGGGGCTGACAGGCAGCCCATCCTGGAAGGACAGAACCATGCGCACACTGGTGGCTTTCGAGCACATGACCCTGGACGGTTACGCCTCGTCCGGCGAAGATCTGGGATTCGAGTTCACGTTCCGCGCCTACGACGACGAACTACAGGCCTACGCCGAGCACATCCAAGCCGATTTCGACACCGCGATCTACGGCCGCGAAACCTATCTGGGGATGTTCGGGTACTGGTCGCAGCAGCCGAACGCCGAGAGTTCCCCGGGCGAGCGCCGCCACGCCGAATGGGTCAACGCCGTGGACAAGATCGTCTGCTCCACCACGCTGGAGTCGGCCGAGTGGAACAACACCCGGCTGATCAGCAGCGACGTCGCCGCGCAGATCGACGCGCTCAAGCGTGAGGACGGCGGCGTGATCGCGATCTACGCCAGTCCCAAGCTGGTGCATTCGTTCATCGATATGGGTCTCGTCGACGAATTCCGCATCGTCGTCCATCCGGTCACGCTCGGTTCGGGCACCCCGGTGTTTCACGACCAGTCGAAACTGGATCTCGACCTGCTGGAGTCGAAGGCATTCGGTTCGGGCGCGGTGTATCTCCGCTACCAGGTGCGATGAGGAAGGATGCGGATATGCGCTATCTGATGCTGATCCGTCTCGACCCCGCGGCCGCGCCGGTGCAGGGGCCCGACCCCGCCATGGCCGAGGATATGGGCAAACTGCTCGAGGAGATGACCAAGGCCGGCGTGCTGCTCGACACGGCGGGACTGCGACCCATCGAAGAAGGCGTCCGGGTTCGCCAGACCGGCGGCAAACAGACACTGCTCGACGGCCCGTTCAGCGAGTCCAAAGAGGTCATCGGCGGGTACTGCCTGCTGCAGACCCGCTCGCAGGACGAAGCGACGGAATGGGGTTCGCGGTTTCTACGGCTGCACGGGCCGGAATGGGATATCGAACTGGAGATTCGCCAGCTCGACGACCAGGCTTGACGCCATGCCGTTACCCGAGGTGAGCGGCCGTTCGCACGCTGGTGCCGACGGCCACTCACCGGCGGCTCGGGCCGTGGAGGCGGCCTGGCGCATCGAATGGCCGAAACTGGTGGCCGGACTCACCCGGCTGGTCGGTGATATCGCCACCGCCGAAGAGTTCGCACAGGACGCGCACCTGGCCGCCCTGGAACAGTGGCCGCGCGACGGGATTCCGCCGAATCCGGGCGGCTGGCTGATGCTCACCGCGAAACACCGTGCCATCGACCGGATCCGCCGCGACGCCACCTTCGCCCGGAAACTGCCGATGCTCGGGCACGACCTGCTCACCGAACACACCGGCGCGCAACCGGGTACGGCCGATATCGAGGACGACCTGCTGCGCATGGTGTTCACCGCCTGCCATCCGGTGTTGTCGCAGCCCGCTCGGGTGGCGTTGACGTTGCGCATGGTCGGCGGCCTCACGACCGACGAGATCGCCCGCGCGTATCTCGTGCCGGAAACCACGGTGGCCCAACGGATCGTGCGCGCCAAACGGACCATCGCCGAGAAGAAGGTGCCCTACGAGGTTCCGTCGGGCCCGCAGCTGACCGAGCGGCTGGAGTCCGTGCTGGAGGTCGTCTACCTGATCTTCAACGAGGGGTATGCGGCCACCTCCGGCGAGAACTGGGTGCGCGCCGAACTCTGCGACGACGCACTGCGTGTGGCGCGGATCCTCACCGGGCTGATGCCCCGGGAACCGGAAGCATTCGGCCTCGCGGCTCTGCTGGAATTGCAGGCCTCACGCACCGGTGCGCGCAGCGACGCGACGAAACAGCTTGTACTGCTTCCCGATCAGGACCGGAGCCGTTGGGATCAGCTGTCCATCCGCCGCGGCTTCGCCGCCCTCGGCAGGGCGCACAACCTGGCGGTGCGTCGCGGGGTTCCACCCGGTCGCTACGCCCTGCAAGGGGCCATCGCCGCCGCGCACGCCATGGCCGCCACCTCGGACGACACCGATTGGCGACGCATCGCCGGTCTGTACGCCGTTCTCACCGAACGGTTTCCGTCGCCGGTCGTCGAGGTGAATCGCGCCGTCGCGGTGGCCATGGTGCACGGCCCCGCCGCGGGTCTCGACCTCGTCGACGCGGTGGCCGCGACCGGCGCGCTCGACTCCTATCACCTGCTCCACGCCGTTCGCGCGCATTTCCTCGCGCAGTTGGACCGCCCGGCCGACGCTCGCGCCGCCTATCTGCGCGCCGCCGATCTCACCGCCAACGCTGCCGAACGAGCGTTGTTGCGCGACCGGGCGGCCCGGCTGGACTAGGCGGAGTGTTCCCGGGCCACTGCGCCTTTCGGTGGCGCGGTCTTCCCCGCCGATACCCGTTGTTAGGGTGGTGGGGTGAGTTCTCCGGAGGCATCCGAACGGTAGCCGCTCGGCCTGTGGGCCGGGCGGCGTTGTGAGTGGGTTCCCGCCGATCGCTGAGCGACCGGTGCGGTTGGCGTATCTCGCAGCGCCGGATGATGCCGGTTTCATTCCCTGGGTGCCGTATGCGGCGCCCTGTCTTCTGGAGTACTTGCTCATGCCCGTTGTGGTTGTCGTGCTGGCTGTCGCGGTTTTCGCGCAGGGCACATCGGAGTTCATGGTGTCGGGACTGCTGCGGCAGATCGCCGACGATCTCGGCGTCTCGCTCGGCGCCGCCGGTCTGCTGACCTCGCTGTTCGCGGCCGGAATGGTGGTGGGAGCGCCGACGATGGCGATGGCGGCGGGCCGTGTGCCGGTCCGATATTCGGCGACGGCGTTTCTCGCGGTGTTCTGCGGCGCTCACGTGATCGGTGCTACCGCAACGGGTTTCGCGCCGTTGCTGGTGACGCGGGGTGTCGCGGCGATCGCCGATGCCGGATTTCTCACGGTCGTGCTGGCCGCACTTCCGCGGCTGGTCGGCCCGGCGATGATCGGACGCGCGACCGCCGTCGTGGTCTCCGGGGTGACGGTGGCCTGCATCGCCGGGGTGCCCGCGGGCACCGTGCTGGGACAGGTCTGGGGCTGGCGTTCGGCGTTCTGGGCTGTCGCTGTCCTCAGCGCGGTGGCGCTCGTGCCGGTGTGGACGATGCTCGGCCGGCAGGGACGGGCCAGCGATGTGCCGAGTGGGCCCGCCCCGTCGATGCGGCGCGAATGGTCGGTGCTGAAGCAGCGGCCGGTCCTGATCGCCGTCGTGGCCGCAATCCTGGTCAACGCCGCGGCCTTCGCCGCATTCACCTATCTGGGCGCCATCGCGACCGCCGTCGCTGGAAATGGGTGGGTTCCCGTGGTGCTGGCCCTCTTCGGTGCCGGTTCGTTTCTCGGCGTGACGGTCACCGGTCGTTACAGTGACCGCCATCAGCGGCGGATCGTCCGTGCCGGAACGGCTCTGCTCGTCGGAGTCTGGCTCGTCGCCGCGGTGGCCGCGCACGTGCTGATCGGGGTGGTGGTCATGTCGGTGGTGGCGGGTGCGGTCGCGTTCGGCGTCGGTTCGACGCTGATAGCGACGATCGTGCGGACCGCGACACCGGTTGCTCCCAGCATCGCCGGCGCGCTGGCGACCACCGCGTTGAATATCGGCGCCGTGCTCGGCCCGGTCGCCGCCGGTCCGGTGGTCGACCTCACCGGTCGCCCCGCCACCGCGTTGTGGTGCAGCGCCGCCTTCACCGCTGCCGCGCTGGGTGTCGTCGTACTGGAACGAAGTCGGCGCCGGACGAGCCGATCGAGCAGCGACATCGCCGATCGCTTCCCGTCGCGGCGTAGCAGGTGACGGAGTGGTTGCCGGGTCCAGGAGTTTGCCCGCAACCTGTTCCAACTACCCGAACAGCGATAATGGGCGCGCAAGTGTTCGAAACCGAGATGGTGGGAGAGACGACTGTGAAGCTGATCGGTGTGATCGGTGGCGGAACCATGGGTGCGGGAATCGCCGAGGTGTGCGCGAAGGCCGGAAGCGAGGTTCTCGTACTGGAGACGACGCCGGAGTTCGCCGAGGCGGCGCACAAGCGCATCGAATCGTCGATCTCGCGGGGTGTGACGAAGGGCAAGATCACCCAGGACGAGGCCGACGCCGTGCTCGCACGGGTGCGGGTGACCCTGGACATCGAGGACTTCGCCGACCGTGACCTGGTCATCGAGGCCGCGCCGGAGATCGAATCGCTGAAGTACGAGATCTTCGGCAAGCTGGACAAGATCGTGAAGCCGGCCGGCATCCTCGCCACCAACACCTCCTCGATCCCGGTGATCAAGGTGGCCGGTGCCACGCAGCGTCCCGAGCAGGTCGTCGGCCTGCACTTCTTCAACCCGGTGCCGGTGATGCCGCTGGTGGAGGTGATCTCGACGCTGGTCACCTCGCCGGAGACCGCCGCCGCCGTGACCGACTACGCGAAGAACACCCTGCACAAGACGACCGTGCAGGCCGGTGACCGCTCCGGATTCATCGTCAACGCGCTGCTGATCCCGTACCTGTGCCAGGCGGTGCGGATGCTGGAATCCGGCTACGCCAGCGCCGAGGACATCGACGCCGCGATGAAGGGCGGCTGCGGCTACCCGATGGGCCCGCTCACCCTGCTCGACACCGTCGGCCTGGACATCGCTCTGGCCGCCGCGGAATCGCTGTACGGCGAATTCGCCGAGCCGCACTACGCGCCGCCGGCGCTGCTGCGTCGCATGGTCGACGCCGGCCGCCTGGGCCGCAAGACCGGTCGCGGATTCTACGAGTACAGCTGATCGCGGCGCCCCGCGTTCCCGGCCGGACATCGCTTTCCGCGTATCACCGGGAATGCGGGGAGAACCGTCCTGCGCCAACCGCTCGCCGCGACAGCGCACCGTCGAAACGCCTGGCCACCACTGGGTTTCGCGGCGGCGCCCGTCAGGTGTCCGGGTCTTCTTCCTGGTCGCGGGCGGGCCCGGGTCCGGCCAGTTTGCCGGAGGTCTCCGGCGGCGCGTCGACCGCGCGCTTGCCCTGGGTTTCCTGGTCGTCCTGTTCGGCATCCGTGTGCGTGTCGGTGTTGTCGGGGTGGTTCATGCCGTGCGCGTACCCGTTCGGCGGCTGTCGAATCGCCGGCCCGCGCCGATGAGCCGGTCTGCTCGGTAACGGTGCCGACGGAAACCGCAACGTGCGTCGACTGGCCGTCAAGTTACTGACAGTTCTCGACGGCTATCGCATGTCGTGCAGGGTGTGCCCACGAACTGCGCAGAGGCCGGGGTGGCAGTCACATGCAGCCGGCGGCGCATCTCCTCCAATGCTGCTGCCGTGGAGATCTTTCCAGACTTCGAGCGTGTGGATCTCGATGCGGGCTCATTCGTGCAAATCCGGCGACATTCGGCCACCTAGAGTGATAAGTTATCTATCATTCTCTCAATTACGACACCGCACGCGCGGATGTCGCGGCAAAGCTGCCGAGTGCTTCGGAGGTGTCCCCGTGTCTCCGTATACACGCTGGAAATCCCTCGTGGCCGCCGGTCTGGTGGCGGTGACGTACGGCCTGGCGCAGCTCGGCGGAGGCGCGCCCGCGCATGCGATGCCGGCCTGTCCCGGCCTGTATGTGCTCGCCGTTCCCGGTACCTGGGAAACCTCCGACGACGACCCGCGCAAAGGGATGCTCGCGGCGAGTGTGGACGCACTCCCGGGCGACGTCGGTGTCGGCTACGTCGCCTACACCGCGACGGCGTTCCCGTGGGAGGGCGAGGTGTACGGCCGCTCCAAGCACGAAGCCGTCGACAAGGCCCGCGCCGCGGTCGCCGCGGTGGCACAGGCGTGCGCCACGACCCGCATCGCGATCCTCGGCTACAGCCAGGGCGCCGACGCCGCGGGTGATCTCGCGGCCGAGATCGGCACGGGCCACGGTGTGGTGGCGCCCGACCGAATCGCGTTGGTGGGCTTGGTCTCCGATCCCCGCCGTGCACCCACCGACACGCTGATCGGCCCGCCTGTGGGCGGTGCCGGCGCGGGCGGACCGCGCCCCGGCGGATTCGGCCTGCTCGCTGCGCGCACCTACACGTTCTGCGCCGCCGGAGACCTGTATTGCGCGATGCCCGACGGGGATTTCGCGGGCCGCATCGCCGGATTCTTCGTGGAGATCTCGAATCCCGATCCGGCACTGTTCGACCGGTACTCCCGGGATGCGGCCGATCTTCTCGATTCGGCGCTGGCCGCGGGAGGCCTCGGATTGCTGGCCGGTCAGCTCGACGCGAGCGCCGTGGACGAGCGCAAGGCCCAGATCGCGGAGTTCGTGAATTCCGGCGTCCACCAGAGCTATCCGTTCTATGTCGTCGGCCCGGGCGGTGAGACGGCCCTGTCCTGGCTGCGCCGGCAACTGGTGGATCTGATAGGCAAGTGAGGTGGGTATGCGGGAAACGGCCGATCGTGGTGCGGTGGCGATCGTCGGTGCGGACGGGCCGCTCGGAAGTGTGATCGACCGCGTCTGCGAGCAGCAATCGGTGGCGGTGGTCGGCCGGGTGACCCGCAGAGGCTGGGTGATCGACGGGCCGCCCACCGTGGTCATCGATGTCGGCTCGGCCGAAAACCTCTACGACAGTGCCGAATTCTGTCAGCGATGGGGCAGCGCCCTGCTGTACTGCGCGGCGAACCGGGACCCCGACGGCTTGACCCGGTTGCGCGAATTGAGTGCCGCCGTGCCGGTGGGGCTGGTCACGACCCTCGCCCGGCCGCACACGCGGCTCGAGCTGGTGGCCGCGCAATTGCTCGGTGTCGCAGGGGAACTCGCGTCGGCGGCCCCCGGCTGGTATCCGATGGCGGATCGGTTCCGCGAAGCGAACTAGTCGGCGGGCGCGACGCGTTCGGTCTCCAGCTGCCGCCGCAGCAATTTCCCGGTCGCGTTGCGCGGCAGTTCGTCGACGAAGACGACATCGCGCGGAACCTTGTGGCGGGCGAGATTCGCCTTGACGTAGTCGCGGATCTCCTCGGCGTCGACACTGGCGCCGGCGGTGCGAACGACGAAGGCGCGCAGCCGCTTTCCGAAATCGCGGTCGTCCACCCCGACCACCGCGGCCTCCGCGACGTCGGCCCGGTTCACCAGGAGGTTCTCGACCTCCAAGGGGTAGACGTTCTCACCGCCGGAGACGATCATGTCGTCGTCGCGGCCGTCGACGAACAGCCGGCCGTCGGCGTCGAAATGCCCGACGTCGCCGCTGCACAACAACCCGTCCACGATCTCCTTGTGCTGCCCGTCGGTGTATCCGGTGAAGCTGAGGCCACTGGAGACGAAGATCGTGCCGACCACACCGGGGGTGGTCACCGGTTTGCGGTCGGAGTCGTAGATCGCGACCCGGCATCCGACCGGCGGACGGCCGACCGTACCCGGCGCCTCGCGCATATCCTGCGGTGTCGCCACCGCCGCCACCGCGACCTCGGTGGAGGCGTACAGGTTGTAGAGCACCTCGCCGAAAACCTCCGCGGTGCGGCGGCTCAGATCCGGGGACACCGACGAACCGGCGGCGAAGATCACCTCCAGCGACGACGTGTCGTACTGCCGCAACACCGATTCGTCGAGATCGACGATGCGCTGCAACATCGTCGGCACCAGCACGAGGGTCGCGGCGCGGTATTCGGCCACCGCGGCGAGCGTGCGGGCCGGATCGAATTTGCGCTGCCGGAAGACGATTCGATTTCCCAGCGCCCAGCCCAGCGTGCACTGGGAAAGTCCGGTGCCGTGGAAGATGGGGGCGGCCATCACCATCGTCGCCTCGCGCGGCAGCGGGATCCGGTCGAGGAACTGCGCCGACTGCAGCGGGGAAACCTTTTCGCGCGGAGCACCTTTCGGAGTTCCGGTGGTGCCGCTGGTGAGAATCACGAGCCCGCCGGGGCGCGGGGGCGCCGCGACGGGGTCGGTGGAGTGCGGCTCGGCCTGCGCGTAGATGGTGGTGATATCGGAGGTGCCCTCGTCGTCCCAGGTGAGCAGCCGGGGGATGTCGGCGGGGACGGCTCGGGCGCGGTCGGCGAATTCACTGTCCAGCAGCAGCGCGTCGACCTTCTCGCGGGCGACGACCTCGGCGAGCTGCGGGCCGGCGGATCCGGTGTTGAGCAGCACCACGCGGGCACCCAGCTTGCCCGCGGCCAGCAGGCTCAGGACCATGCCGCGGTGATCGCGGCACAGCACGGCGAGGACGGATCCCGGCCCGAAGCCGTGGGCGGCGAGCCCGCGGGTGAGTGCGTTGGATTCGCGGTCGAGCTCGTCGAAGGTGAGGGTGCCGCGTTCGTCGACCAGCGCCGGCGCGGTCGGAGTGCGGCGCGCGGCGTGGGCGAGCACCGTGACGAACGGGCCGTAGGTTCCCGCGTCGCGCGCGGTCCGGACGATATCGAGCGGATGCCACGGGTCGAACATGCCGCGCCGCCGCAACACCGATGCCGCGGCGAACGCGTGACCGACGGACCGGACCAGCTCGCCCGCAGAACTCGACAGCACCACACAGACCTCGATCCACCTCGGCCGGCGAACCCTTCCGTATCGCTTCGCCGGATCACTGTCAGAATACACATTCACATATTCGGTGGTGTGCTGTTCGGTTGAGCATTGCTGCCGGCAACCATATGGTGAGAAGATGAGACGTCTGACACCTCATTGACCCTCGGAGTGATACGCATGAATCGAGCCGCCCGAACCGTTTCCGCGGCCCCGGCGCCGGATGCCGGACTAGCCCGCCGGCGGCAGTACATGGCCGGTCCCGCGGCATTGCTGGGTGGTCCGGCGAATGTCGTGATGCAGCTCGGTTTGCCGCCCGTCGGTCGCGGGGTCGTCGAAAGTACCGTGGAAAGCGGTCAATACGCACGGCATCCGCGCAAGCGTGGCCGCACGACGCTGACCTATCTGGCGGTGGCGATGCTGGGGACCGAGGAGGACCGCGTCGCCTACCGTGCCGCCGTCGACACCTCGCACCGGCAGGTGCGTTCGCGCCGCGGCAGCCCGGTCCGCTACAACGCCTTCGATCCGCAACTTCAGCTGTGGGTGGCCGCCTGTATCTATCGCGGCGTCGATGATTCAACCAGATTCTTCTATGGAAGAATTGACGATAACTTAGCCGATGAGTTCTACCGAGAGTCCGCGCGTTTCGGCACGACGTTGCAGATGCCGGAGCGGCTGTGGCCGCCGGATCGGGCCGCCTTCGACGAGTACTGGAACGCCAAGTTGGGCGAGATCTCGTTCGACGACGAGGTCCGCCGCTATCTGCTCGACCAGGTCATCGGCCTGGGCCCGTACAGTCGCGCCCAGCGCATCGCCTTCGCGCGGGTCAATCGCTTCTTCACCACCGGATTCCTTCCCCAGCAGTTCCGCGACGCACTCGGACTCGGATGGGGGCCGCGGCGGCAACGCACCTTCGAGATCGTGATGCGAACCATCGGAACGGTGCTGAAGCGCCTGCCCGAACACTGGCGCAGCTACCCGTTCGACGGGTACATCGAGGACATGCGGCGGCGACAGGCGCTCGGTAAGTCGCTGGTGTAAACGGCGCTCAGGGCGCTTCCCGCTCCTCGCCGACGAGGGATACCGTGGATGTCATGCCGTTCCGCGTATACACGACAGCGAGTGGGCCGGACCATGAGCAGTCTTTCCCCGACCCGGAGGACAACTTCAAGTTCCTCGAGGGGGGAGTGCTGGCGGTGTACACCGCGACGAAGTACACGTATTACGCCCCCGGCTTCTGGACCCACCTCGAGGAACACAAACCCTGAGCGTCTCCGGTCGACGACTCGTGCGGGCGTCAGGCCTGGTGTCGCTCGGGTTGAGCTGCGAGTTCCATGATCAGGACGTCGAAGAGGGGCGCATCGGGCCAGTTCGGACGTAGATGTCCGACGCGTTGCCAACCCCATTTGAGGTATGCGTTGTACGCGCGGGTGTTCTCCGGTTCGACGAGCAGTGTGGCGCGTTCTTCGGAACGGTTCCGGAGCAGTTCGTCGTGCAGAGCATGGGCAAGTCCGTGGCCTGTGTGTTCTTGGCAGACCATGATCTCGCTGAGTGCGAAGGTGCGGGTGCCCGTTTCGGCGGTGAAGTCGTCGGTATCGCCGCTGTCGAGGTTGAGACCGTCCCACCAGGCTGTTTGGGGAGTGAGTGGCCATCCCCATGCTTGACCGATGGCGTTGCCTCGAACGCGGCTGATCACGAGTTCGAAACCGTTTGATCGTGCGGGATCGGTATATGCGTCGAACCGGGCCATGAACTGTTCTGGTGTGTCGAATAGCTCGCCTGATGCGACGACGTCGGCATAGGACCGGCGATAGATGTCTTCGATGATGTCTTTGAGTTTTCGCGCCTGGCCTGCGTCGAGGTGCTCGAACTCGACGTCGTCGGGGAACTGGGTCATCCGGTGATGGCTTTCTGTGTGAGAGCGTCGAATTGGTGGCGGAAGGTGTCGCCCGCCGCTAGGTCGTCGGCGGCGCGGCGAACTGGTTCCAGGACGCGCAAGGTTCGTGTTGAGGCCACGGTGGAGAGGTCTGTGATCACTGGTGTGCCGGTCTCGAGTGCGCCTGCGACATCGCCCATCTGTGCCCTTGTCGTGGCGATCCATGCGCGGAGATTGATCGCGTTGCGTGTGCCGGCCTGTTGGTCGGCGGCGATGGTGTACAGCTCGAGTGATCTCGGCAGATCGCCGACATCGCCGTATCCGCGCGCTTCGTGGCCGCCGATTTCAGCGTGGTTCATGAACCGTAGCCATTGGGGGCAGTCCTCGATCGCCTCGAACTGAGCGGCATGGTCCATCTCGCGCCATGCGGTGGCAATGGCGCGGCCGAAGGCGACGCGATCGCCCAGAGCGGCTTCGGCCTGTGCTTCCCGTACAGCGATCAGGGCGTGGATCCGGCCTGGAGGTCGGCCGCGCATGAGGTCGCGAGCGCGGCCGACAAGTTGTAAGGCTTTGTGTGGACTGGCTTTTCCGGCGCGTGCGAGCGCGATGGATTGGTTGGCCGCGCACAGGCAGGTGTCTGCGATCAAGTCGTCGTTGTCGGCTTCGGTGCCGAGCGCCATGGCGTCGGCAAAGCAATGCTGCGCTAGGCGATGGCGGTCTGCGTCGTAGGCCAGCCATCCGGCCAGTACCGCCAGTTCCCCGGTCGCGCTGGTGAATGTGACTCCGGTTTTGCTGTCGTACGTGCTGGTGTGCAGCGTGTGCTTGGCCCGCTCGAGTTGTCCGAGCGCGAAGTCGACCAGTTCGGCGCCACCGGTGTGTTGGTCTTGTTGTTCGAGGGCATCTACCGCGGTCAGTAAGCGGTGGGCGTCGCTCATCCCGATTCGGGCCTGATCGCCGGACAGGAAGGCTACTGCTCCGGTAGCGGCAAGCTTCCCGAAATCGCGCCGTCTCACCTCTTCATCGACTTCCCGCTCGACTGCCCCGGACCCGGTCGAGCCAGGGGTGGTACTCGACGCGAAGACTGGTGCCGCGCCGCTGAGAACAGGATGCCAATTCGTAGCCGGCCGCGCACCATGCAGATGTATCCAGAACCGTTGTTCCTGAGCGGATGAGAGACGCTGGTACACGGTGTCGAGCGCTTCGGCTGACCGCCCTCTGACGGGACGGTCGTTGGTTGCCTTCTGCTCCCACTTCTGGACCGTTTCGACCTTAAAGCCGACGAATTCGGCGAATTCTTCTTGGGTCATCCGGAGGGCAACCTGGCGCAGTGCGCGAACTTCGGCCTTGGTCCATGTGCTCACGATCATTGCCGCCCCCCTGGTTTCGGCGCTGGATATGAGAAGCGTACGACCTCCGTCGGAATTCCGTGCCTGGGTTCACACCTGAGGGTGAGCGACGCTAAATCCAGGCCTCCGCTGCCGGTCCGACCTCAAACCCTTTGGGACATCTCTCACCTGATTGTGACTCCACGATCGGCGCGAGATCGCGGCGCCGGGTGCCTGCAGGCACGAGCTGAGAGGACTTCGCAATGAGCTCCGGGAAGTGGAGTGTTGAGCACCCGACAGCAGTCGGTCTGGTGCGCGCCGATGTTTCTGGAACCCAAATGACACGACATGCCAGCATGATTCGTCGACATGCCCACCGTTTGGGGTACCTCTACGTTTACACGGTATGCCCGCCTGTCGACGATGATCCGATTGGGTATGCGCTGGGTGTGGCCGCCGGTTTCGATGCGGACGCACTATTCGTCTACGACCTGGAGACGGTCGGTCATACGCCGAGCCGGGTGTGTGAGATGTTGGATCTGGAGACGGTCAGTCCGCCCGCGACCTGGGCGGTTGTCGTGTCCGGCGATGTCGCTTCGTCGCACGCCTACCCGGAGCAGTCGCTTACGGCCGAGGCGGCTCATCGAATCATGCAGCAGCACTCGAGTTGCCGTGCCTTCGGATGCCAGAGGAAGGCTGCCGCTTATAGCTTCCTGGTCCGCGCGGGCAAAATTGTCCCGCCGGTCGATAGTCCGCGTGAACGAGCTGCCGCGCGAGGATTGCCGTTCCGCCTAAGTCGCGACGTGTACGGCTCGATGCCCGAGGGCGTGACTCTGCCGACCCTACTGAACGTATTGGCCGGGCTCGCTGAGCTGGAAGGCGATGCGGACGATTCGGCCGCCACTGACCCGCTAGCCGATAGCGCTGAGGCTGGAAGTGCTGGCGGGCGGCCATGAGCTTCGCGAGTTCTTCGGCAGCTCAGCGTGTTTCGCCTCTGCCTCACGAGCCGGATGTGGTTCTTCGTGTTCGCATCAGTCTCTTGAGCGGACAAGAACTGAGGTTCGTTGCGTGCGAGTCGGCGGCCCGCCGGTTCGCCGAGTACTGGGTCGCTTATCACCGGCCCGACACCGTCACGTTCGCACCGCCGGATCGGACGTGTCCGAGGCTCCCATGCGAGCGCCTGTGGGCACTCCCGTAGCCAGTTCCACTGATACTTCGCTTCCAATAGGACCGAAACGCAAGGGGCCAGAATGTATGACCATCATCGAATTGAACAAATAGTCATGCCGAGGAAGCTGAACGAGTTCATCCGGCAGGGCCCGACCGCGGATACAGCCGGCGCCGAGCTGCATCGTGCCCTCGATCTCGGAATGCTCTTCAAAGGGCAGCCTCATGTTTTCGAGAGGCGGATGTCGGCCGATGAGATTCGGGATCGTCTGGTGACCGAGTTGCCGGCCGAGGGACTGACAGTCGAAGCAGCCTTGGATCGTTTTATTGCCGAGATTCTGCCGCTGTGTAAGAACGAGGCGAGTCCTCGGTTCCTCGGCTTCGGCGATACCGGCGATGATCCGGCAGCGTTGGTCGGTGGTGTCCTTGCGATGTTGACGCAGCAGAACATGATCAATCAGAGCTTCGATTCACCGAGCGCTACCTTTATAGAGATTGCGGTACTGCGGTGGTTGCGGGAGTTGATCGGGTACCGCAATCTCGCCGTCGCCGATCTGTCGTCGGTGTGGGACGTCGGTGGCGTGGTTACGTACGGCGGAACGACGAGCAATGCCGTCGCGATGTTGTTGGCACGTGAGGCGAAAGCACCGGGAACGATGCAGCGCGGTGTGGCTGATGTCGATAGGTTCGGTGTTGTCGTGCCCCGTGGTATCGGTCATTACAGCGTGAAGAGTGCGTTGGCCTGGATCGGTGTGGGAGCGCGTGTGATCGAGGCGAAGACTCGCGGGTTTCGCTATGACCTGCACGATTTGGTGCGATTGTTGGCAGAGCACCGGGGCCGGGTGATGGCTGTAGTCGCATATGCCGGCGACAGCCGGACGCAGACTGTCGACCATTTGCGCGAAGTGCACGATGTGGTCCGTGCTGTCGATCCGGCGATCTGGCTGCATGCCGATGCATGTTGGGGTCTGGTCGCCACATTCAGCGACGCGTTGCGTCACCTGGTAGCGGGCATCGAGTTGTTCGACAGCGTGACGGTCGACCCGCACAAGGTTATGGCGGTGCCATATGGGTTGAGCGCGTTACTGGTTCGGCGGCCGGACAGTCTGCGCATGGTCGCGAGTCATTCTGATCTGATCATGCAGGAGGACTTTGCCTTCGGGCAGGCTACGCCGTTCATCGGCACGAAAGACTGGTCGTCGTTGAAGCTATGGATGATGATGGTGACCAACGGGCGAACCGGGCTCGCGGAAATCGCCGAACGGCGAATCACCCTCGCACGTCGGTTTTCGAACTTGGTGGATGAGCGGCCTGGGTTGCGGCGCCTTCATGAACCCGAGCTTGCGGCAGTCGCATTCATTTGTCTTCCGTCCGACCTTTCCGCCGATGGGTGTCTCACCGCCGCGGACCTGGAAGAAATCAACGTGCTGAACCGCCGTGTCCACGAGCGGATACTCGAGGACGGGCGTTGGTATCTTCACCACTTCACTCTGCCCGATGACAACGGTGTGCTTCGCCGCGGAGAGATTGTGCATGCGCTGCGGTTCATGGCGAACAATCCGCGGCTGACCGACAGTCACATGACCCAGGCCCTGGACTACGTGGCAGAGCTCTGCCGGCTGGTGGAGGCGTGCGATGAGTGAGCTCGGTCAGTTCCGGGCCGTGTACGAGGCCGCTGGTGTGTACGACAAGCTGTTGTTGCCGCACTACTTCGACGGCCGAGATGACGTGGCGATGGTCGCGGACCTGCTCGAGCGCACGATCGGTGTGCCCGGCCAGACGTTGTCCGTTGTTGAATTCGGTTGTGGTACAGGACGAATGACCTCGGTGCTGGAGCCATATGCCTTTCGATTGGTGGCTTGTGACTACAGTGCGGCCATGATCGATGCTGTGGTCGACAACGTCGCGGCAGTCGAAACGGTCCGGGCGGATACTCGTGACGCGGTAGCAAAGTTATTGCGCGAGGGTCAAGGCGGTCGGTTCGATATCGTCGCGGCGTTCTGGTCGTTGAGCTATCCGATAGGGGAGTTCTTCGAGCAAATGTCCGCTCACGCGATTACACCTCTCGAGGACGTCGCCCTGGCTCGGGAGCGAGCCATGCATTTCGTCGAGGACATGCTGAAACTACTTGCACCTCAAGGACACTTCCTCGCCGTGCACTTCGATGCTGAGACGCCAGAGCAACGGCTTGTCACCCGACTGTGGGAACGAGTCTGCCCATTTCCTGAGGGCGGGCGCAGCTACACGCTGAGCCTTCTGCTCGACGGGCTACGTGTCTACGAGGACCATGGGTATGGCGTTCTGTCGCACACGCGCTGTGGTGGTTCGGCCGTGGCGCCCAACCGGGAAGCGGCGTTGCGATGGTTCCTGGTGGTGCACCTCAAGAGCTATCCAGCACTTGTTCGGGACCCGCAAGTCCACGCGGAGATTGAGGAGTTCATCGCCCGTTACGCGCTGCCAGACGGTTCGGTCGCCCTGCCCAGTGGGGCCCACGTAGTCCATTTCCGGCGCAGCGGCCACCCGGTCTGTCACATCCCGCGGAGGCAGCCATGAGCATTCTCGCCGCAGTGGAACAGGCCTGCCGTATACGGGGCGACTACGTCGGCCGTCAGGGCTATGGACTGGTCTACGGCTCGCACGCCACCGGGACCGGCACGCCGACATCAGACCTGGACCTCGTCCTGATCGGTCCTGAGCAACTTTCCGCAGCACGAATGAGCCAGCTCATAGCCGAGATCTGCGCCCTTCACCATCGATTCGGGCTCGACTTGGATACCGAAGTCGCCTACGAGACGAAGCTGTTTGCCACTTTCGATGACGTCCACAACGCCGTCGCGCTGCGGTGTTTCGACCGCGACGACGGAATAATCCGGGCAGTCCCAGTAGTGGCCGAGCCCGCGTTTCTGAACTCCCATCGGTTTGGATCGCGCCTACTGCTCAACGCCCTCACCAGTCCACACATCTTTCTCGGTGGCGACACCACTCGATATCGCGTTCACCTGCAGGAAGCAGAGGCAGCGCTGGCGCGGCTCGCGTTGGCATTGGTCTCGGACACGGTCGTGAGCATGGCTGACATCAGCCGCGCCGTCGTCAGTTGTGCGAGCGCGGTTGGTAAGGACTTCCTCGGGTACGACGATGGAGCGCACCTGCGGTCGACACTTGCACGGGGGTTGGGCGAACTCATGGCCGAAGGATTCATCAGCGACATCGACGGCACACACATCCGCAAACCGACGGATCGACCGCAAGAGATCTGAGATGCCAACAGGCCTGCCCCTTGCCGGCCTGGGATACTGGCCCATCCCTACTATTCAGGAGGATTCTTCCCGTGGCCCACACCGGGGTTCTGCCGTTGATCGACCTTGTCGCTGATGCCGTGTCTCGTGCGGTCAGCGTGGTCCGACCCGATGCGGCAGGCGCCGACCCGGTAGTCCGACGATCCGCACACGCCGATTTCCAATCCAACGTTGCTCTTTCTCTGGCCAAGCGATTGAAGACCAAGCCGGTCGAACTGGCGACTGAATTCGCCGAGAACCTGGAATCCGTTGGAGCGCCGGTAGTTTCGGTGGAGCTGTCCGGCCCTGGTTTTCTGAATATCGGGGTTTCCGATAGGGCGGTGTGGCGGCAGGTCGCGGCACGACTGGTCGATGACCGCCTCGGGGTGGCGGCGTCGGAGGATGGTCGTCGGACGGTGATCGATTACTCGGCGCCCAACATCGCCAAGGAGATGCACGTCGGGCATCTGCGGACGACGATCATCGGCGACAGCTTGGCCCGCGTGCTGGAGTTCCTGGGGGCGAAGGTGGTTCGTCAGAATCACTTGGGCGACTGGGGAACTCAGTTCGGGATGCTGATCCAATACTTGGACGAACACCCGAATGCGCGCTGGCGGCACGAGGACCTCGCTGAGCGGGACGGATCGTCGGTGTCCGCGTTGGACGGGTTGTACAAGGCTGCGCGTAAGGAGTTCGACGCCGACTCGGCGTTCGCGGACAGGTCGCGGGCACGGGTGGTGGCGTTGCAGGCCGGTGACCCGGCGACGCTGGCTCGGTGGCGTGAGATCGTCTCCGAGTCGGAACAAGCTTTCGCCGACATCTACAGTCGGCTCGGGGTGCTGCTGACTGCCGAGGATTCGGTGGGGGAATCGTTCTACAACTCGATGCTGGCGGACACCATCGACGAGCTGGTCGGCAAGGGGATCGCGGTCGAGAGCGATGGCGCGCTGGTCGTTTTCTCCGAGGAAGTGAACGGTCCGGACGGCCGGCCCGTGCCATTGATGGTGCGCAAAAGCGACGGTGGATACGGTTACGACACAACCGATCTCGCTACGATCCACTACCGGATCAACGAGTTGGGGGCGCAACGGCTGCTGTATGTGACCGACTCCCGCCAAGCCCTGCACTTCCAACTGACCTTCGAAACCGCGAGGCGCGCAGGCTGGCTCACCGACAAAGTCGACGCGGAGCACATCGCCTACGGCACGGTCCTCGGCCCCGACGGCAGGCCGTTCAAGACCCGCGCCGGTGGAACCGTGCGATTGATGGACCTACTCGACGACGCTTTCACGAAGGCCCGTGAAGTTGTCGCTGACAAAGACCCCGACCTGGACCCGGCAGAGCTGGACAACATCGCCGAACAGGCCGGGATCGGTGCAGTGAAGTATGCCGATCTGTCGACTTCGCGGGTCAAGGACTACACCTTCGACCTCGACCGCATGATCGCATTCAACGGAAACACCTCCGTATATCTGCAATACGCGCATACGCGGATCCGTTCGATCCTCCGCAAGGCGGGCGAGCCTGCACCGGTTGTCGATATCGACCTGGTTCTTGAACCGGCCGAACGTGCGCTCGCCTTGGAACTCGATACCTATAGCTCGACCGTCCGTGAGGTCGCCGAATTACTCGAGCCACACCGGTTGTGCGGATATCTGTACGAGCTGGCGCGCGACTTCACCACCTTCTACGACAACTGCCCCGTCCTGAGCGTGCCCGAACCTGTGCGAGGCAACCGCCTGGCGTTGTGTCAGCTGACTGCCGCGACGCTCGCTCACGGGCTCGGGCTTTTGGGAATCGCTGCCCCTGAACGGATGTAGACCGCAATCGAAGAGAACTGTCGCCGCGACGCGGAGCACCGCACCAAGCCATATCTGGGCTGAATGGGCATCCGGCCGCAGATCGGGCCGACACCCAGCCGGGGCGCGGCTACATCCGTCACCGCGTGACCTTCGCCCCGGTTGCACCCCTCACTCGAGGAGTGCAAACCCTGCTCCCTGGTCGCCGGACCGGGGAAACCCCAGCGCCCAGAGGTGTTGCGGCCGCTACGCGGACAGCGCGGTGCGCAGTTTGGTGAGGAATCGGCCTATGTGCGGGTCGGATTCGGGGATGGTGTCGCGATCGATCTCCCACCAGCGGCCGCCTGCGAATTCGCGCGGGTCGAGGGTGAAGGGGTGGTCGCGGTGGCCGCGGATCACGTACCAGAGCGAGACGTCGCGGTGGGGGTGAGCGCCGACTGTTCGGGTGCTGGTGAGGAACAGGGGACGTTCGCCGACGACGGTGAAATCGGCGTCCGTTCCGAGTTCTTCGGCGGCTTCTCGTCGCGCGGCGTGCAGAGGGTCTTCCCCCGGATCCACGTGACCGCCCATGGGCAGGCGTAGTCCGGACTTGCGGTGGGCGCCGAGCAGTACGGCGCGGGCATCCGGATCGACGACCACCACATATGAGACCAGGTGTTGTGGCGGTGTGGCCGGGGGTTCCCGGCGGAAGATGTCGTCGGTGGCGGCGAGCCAGGACAGTGTCTCCCGGATGTGCTCCTGCTCGAGGGGGTCCAGCGGGGTGATCGCTGCGACGATGTCCGCGACGACCGCGGTGGCGGGGTGCATGGGGCGACGATAGCGGCGGGTACCGACAATCGAGCCGGGCTACTCGGGGGCTACTGCGGGCGGGTGAGGCGCAGTTGCGCGATCAGCGCCTTGTGATCGGCACCGGGCAGGCGGATCGTGTCGACGGTGTCCGCGTGGCCGTCGGCGACCAGGATGTGGTCGATGCCGACCAGTGGTGGCCAGCGCTTGTCGGTCGGATATGTGACGAGGTGGCCGGCGCCCTCCTGTTCGACGGCGTCGTGGAACCGGTCGGAGAGCATCGCGCGGAATTGGGCATGGTCGAAGGTCGCGTTGAAATCGCCGCCGACGATCACCGGCCGATCCGCGGGCGAACGGTCGAGAATGGCTCGTAGCCGGGACAATTCGTCGGCCCACAGGTGTATTCCGGAGATCGGGGGCACCGGATGGAAGGCATAGACGCTGACCGGTCCGACCCCCGGGACGGTGGCGGTCGCGGAGAGCTGGTTCAGGACGAATCCGTCGTATTCGACAGTGTCCGAGAGTGGATAGGCGCTCCAGATTCCGGTACCGGTGGCGGTGCGCCCGGGTGACAGATATCGATGCGGCAGCAACCGGTCCAGGCCCACGCCCTCGAGGGCGTGCACCGCGGCCGGAGTCAGTTCCTCGACGGTCAGAATGCCGACCTTGCGTTCGCGCACCTGCTCGATCAGCGCGTGCGGATCCGCGCCGTCGAAGAGCAGATTGGCCTGCATCACCGTCACCGGTGTGCCGTGATCGCCGGGGGAGCGGCCGACATACAGCGGAGCCTGCGTCCAGATCGCCACGCCCACAACGGCAATGGCCACCGCGACCCCGGCCCACCGCTTCGCGGCAGCGAACAGTGCCACCCCGACCAGCGCGGCACACATCAGATACGGCGCACCCGACGCCGCCAGAATCAGCCAGCGGGACTCGGTTCGATTGAAGTGCAGTGCCACTCCGGCGGCGCCGACCAGGGTCGCGACCACCGCAAACGATTCGAGCGTGATCCGCCCCCACGCCGCCTTCACGCTCCCGACCCCCGCACCCTGGATCCGGTGATCGCCCGCCGCGCGGCTTCGTTCGCCGTCGTCGCATCCCGCAGGCAGGACGCCGGGAGACAAGGCCGTTCGGCCGTCCTCCGACAGGGATTGTCGTGCTCGTCGCCGACTGTGCGGATCCCGTACGCGCACGGCTCGGGCGGGGGAAACGGCACGGTACTCCCATCGATCGATCGGCTCGCGGATGTGGTGAGTGTATTCAGTCCTCCCGGACGGGTTTTCGGCCGTCCGACGGTGCGGCCGTGCCGTACAGCACGTTGGTGACCAGGGTGGTGGCGAAATGCTCGCCGAGCGGCAGATTCGGTAGCAGCAGGCGGTGGTAGCAGGCGCCCCACAGTTGGTCCACGACGCTCTCCGGATCGATATCGGCGCGCAGTTGCCCGCGCTGCTGCGCGCGGCGTATGGCCTCCACGGCCAGTCGGCGGCGCGGTCCCGAATAGCGTTCGAGCAGGGCGGCGGACAGGTCCGGATCGGTTTGGGCCTGACCGATGAGTTCGGCGATCACCCGTCCGGCGCGCGTGCGGGTGAGGACGTGAACGAACGAGCGGAGCTGGGCGGTCAGATCGGCTTCGATATCGCCGGTATCCGGGAAGGTGAGCGCGGATTCGACGGCATGGAAGTATCCGTCGAGCGCGAGCGCGCCCTTCGACGGCCACCATTTGTACAGCGTCGTCTTGCTGACGCCGGCCTTCTCGGCGACCGCCTCGATGGTGAACGCGCCCATCCCCGATTCGAGGAGCAGCGCGCCGGCGGCGTCGAGCGCTTCGGCGCGCACTTCGGCAGCCGGACGGCGGCCGCGGCCTCGTCGCTTCCGCCCCGCCTCGTCCTGTTCGGGCATTTCGACCTCCGTTTCCGAACTCCTACAGCGTGACATATGGACGCAGCGTTCACAATCTGATTATATGGACTGTCAGTTCATAAATCCGAGGGAGTGCATCATGGATGAAGACACGCGCGTCGCACTGGTGACGGGAGCGTCGGGCGGCATCGGTCGCGCCGTCGCCCGGCGTCTCGCGGCCGACGGGATGGCCGTCGGCGTCCACTACGCCGCAAATAAGACCGCGGCCGACGAGCTCGTGGCCGAACTCGAAGGACGCGGCGGTCGAGCCCTGGCGGTGGGCGGCGACGTGGCCGACGAACACGCGATGGCTGCCGCGTTCGACGCGGTGGAGGCCGCCTTCGGCGGGATCGACGTCGTCGTCGCCACGGCCGGGATCATGACGCTGGGACCGATCGCCGACTTCGATCTCGACGCACTGGATCGCATGCACCGCACCAACATTCGCGGTACCTTCGTCGTCGCCCAGCAGGCCGCGCGGCGGGTGCGTTCGGGCGGCGCCGTCATCACGTTCTCCACCTCGGTGACCCGCTTGGCGCCTCCCGGTTACGCCGCCTATGCGGCGAGCAAGGGGGCGGTCGAGGCGATGACTCTGATCCTGGCCCGCGAACTGCGGGGCCGCGACATCACCGTGAACGCGGTCGCGCCGGGCCCCACGGCCACGCCCCTGTTCCTCGACGGCAAAGATCAGGAGGCCGTCGACCGCCTCGCCGCGCAGTCCCCGCTGGAACGGCTCGGCACCCCCGACGACATCGCCGAAGCAGTCGCCTTCCTGGCCGGTCCGGGTCGCTGGATCAACGGACAGGTGATCTTCGCCAACGGCGCCATCGCCTGACCGCCCACCCAGCGGGAGAATTCGCCGGAATCGTCCGGAGAGTGGTCACACTCTTGCCATTCTGAGCGGATATCTCGCCGGAGCGGAGGTGGGCGAATGGATGAGCCGGGTGCCGAGGCGCCGCGACTGCGCGAACTCGGTGTGGACCCGGACGCCGTGTTGCGGCTGATCCGATACTTCGACGGTTTCGACGAATCCGACACCAACGCGGATGCGGTGGTCCGGGCCGCGGCCTTGCTGGCCGAATGCCCGGCGGCCGCGAGCTGGCCGTCCGGCACGACGATCCGCTACGACGCGGCCGGCCGCCCGTTGCCGGCGATGATGCCGCCGCCGGAGGCGAGCGGTGAACCGGCGGTGTGGCTCGAGCGGGCCGGCGCCGCGCACGCACTCGATGCCGTCCTGGTGGATCGCCTGCGGCACAGTCTGCGGGTGGTGGCGGTGCGCGGTTCGGCGGCCGGGCCGACGGGTCTGGACGACCCCGCCCTGCTCGAGGTGGTGCTGTCGGAGAAGCAACGGCGCGAGGATCGGGTGCGGGCCATGCGCCTGCTCGGGATCGATCCGGGGCAGCCGATGCGGGTGATCGCGGTGTCGGGACCCGGTGCGGCGGACGCGGTCCGGATCATCGGGGCCCGGGGCCGGCTGGTGCGTTCGGCCGTGATCGGCGCGAGCACCGCGGTGCTGATCCAGGACCGGGAAACCTGCCGGGAGCTGTCGGACGTGCTGAATTCCGCTGTGGTGCAAGAATTTCCGGCATCGCGCCGAGGTGCGGGCGGGCCGTGGGTGGGGATGGGGGAGCGGCTGCCGGCCTACGCGGCCGCCACGTCGTGGGACCAGGCGCGGCGGGCGTTGCGTTTCGCCTCCTCGACCTGGCACGGGCGCCGGGTGGTCGCCTACGAGCGCCTCGGATCCCTGGCCCTCCTCGGCGAGCTGCCCGTGCAGCGACTGCTGGGCACCTCGGATGTATTGCGAGTCAACGAATTCGCCGCCACCGAGGCCGGTGCGCTCGCCGTCGACACGCTCGAGGCGTTCTGCGTCTTCGGATCGCTGCGGCGCACCGCGGCGGAACTGCATCTGCATCACAGCACCGTGGCCGCGCGCATCGCGCAGGTCGAGGCGGTGATGGGCTGGGACGTCGACGAGGCGCTCGACCGCTTCATGGCCACCCTCGCCCTGATGGTGCGTCGCATCGCGCTGTCCTCGGCCGAACTCGCCGCGGATCCGGGAGCGGCCGGGCGAGCCGATCCGACGGGTGTCGGATGAATCCGGCCCTTCCGGCGACACGCGGCGGGTGATCCGGATCACTCGACTCGGTCATGATCCGCAGCGACAGAAGGAGTTTCGACATGGCAGTCATCGATCCGAACCGCACCTGGGCGCCGCTGGAAGAGCGGCTGGCCACCACCACGAACGCACGGCACCGGCAGGTGCTCGAGATCGTCATCGAACATATGAAGGCCGAAGCGAAGCCGGATCTGGACGGCCTCATGCGGACGCTGGTATCCGAACCGGCCTACCACTTCTGGAACGCCGGACAGGATGTCGGGCCGAAGGGATGGGACGGCGTGCACACCTACTATTCGGATTTCGTCGCGAGCCGCAGCAATATCCTCGAATACGCCCTCGACCGATTGGTCGTCGACGATCGCTGTGTAGTGACCGAGGGCTTCCTGAAACAGATCTATCCGGGCGCATATGCCGCACAGATCGGCCTCCCCGTCGACGACACCGCGGCCGACTATCTGGTCGTCTTCCGGCAGCTGCTGTTGTGGCCCGTCGACCCGGAGGGCCGGATCGTCGGCGAGGACTCCTACCACTCCGGACCGGTGGAGATCCGCAAATTGAGTGTCGACGAACTGCCCGGTGAATACGTCGAACTCGTCCACTCGAAGGCGTGAGAACGGCCAGACTCGGCTGATGGAAGGCGATACGGAAATGACCGAACCATCCCCTGCGACCGTGGACGTGCGCCGGGCGGATGTCGCGACCCTGCTGCTCGACCGGCTCGGTGACGAGCGGCTCGGACTGCGCACCCGCGACCGGGATTGGACCTGGGACGCGGTGGTCCGGGAATCGGCCGCCCGCGCGGATCTGGCGCACTCGCTGCGCCGCGACGGGCCCTTCCATATCGGGGTCCTGCTGGACAATGTTCCCGACTTCGTCTTCTGGCTGGGGGCGGCGGCCCTGGCAGGGGCCACGGTCGCCGGCCTGAATCCCACCCGCGGTGACGCTCAGCTGGCGGCGGACATCCGATATGTCGACTGCCAGCTGATCGTCACCGACGCGGCCGGGATGGCGCGCCTGCGCGACCTGGATCTCGACCTTCCCGACGACCGGTACCTGCTGGTCGACGACCCCGGCTATGCCGCGCTCGTCGATTCCCATCGGGTCGAACCGGCGGCCGCGGGCGGCCCGGACGCGCTGATGCTGTTGCTGTTCACCTCCGGCACCACCGGAACCTCGAAGGCGGTGAGATGCAGTCAGCGCCGCCTGGCGATGGTCGCGTACGCGGCGCGGGACAAATACGGTCATGTGCGCGACGATGTCGACTACTGCTGTATGCCGCTGTTCCACGGCAATGCCATCATGGCGTTGTGGGCGCCGGCGCTGACGGTCGGCGCGACGGTATGCCTGACACCGAAATTCTCAGCCTCCCAATTCCTTCCGGATATCCGCTATTTCGGCGCGACCTTCTTCACCTATGTCGGCAAGGCGCTGGGATATCTGCTCGCCACACCCGAAACACCACACGACGGTGACAACGACCTGGTACGCGGTTTCGGCACCGAGGCGTCGGTGGCCGATCAGGGGGAATTCCGGCGCCGCTTCGGCGCCGAATTGTTCGAGGGCTACGGTTCCAGTGAGGGTGCGACCCTGGCGGCGCTGGACCCGAACGCCCCACCCGCGGCCCTCGGCCGTCCCGCACACGCCGGTGTCGCGGTGGTGAATCCGGATACGTTGCGCGAATGTGTGCGCGCCGAACTCGACGAATTCGGCCGGGTCCGCAATCCCGACGAGGCGATCGGCGAGATGATCGACAAGGCCGGCGCGCTGGCCTTCGAGGGCTACTACAAGAACGACGCCGCCGATGCCGAACGCATTCGCAACGGCTGGTACTGGACCGGAGATCTCGGCTACATCGATACCGACGGTTTCCTGTATTTCGCAGGCCGCAAGGGCGATTGGATTCGCGTCGACGGGGAGAACACCTCCGTCCTGATGGTCGAACAGGTACTGCGCCGCCACCCCGCGGTCATCGCCGCGGCCGCGTTCGGTGTCCCGGACCCGCGATCCGGTGACCAGGTGATGGCCGCTGTGGAGGTCGCCGACCCGGCGTCGTTCGATGTGCGCGAATTCGCCGAATTCCTCACCGCGCAACGGGATCTCGGCACGAAGGGTACGCCGCGACTGCTTCGGGTGTCGGCGAATCTGCCGGTCACCGGCTCCAACAAGGTGCTCAAACGTCAGCTACAGGAGCAGGCGTGGCGCACCGACGAGACCGTCTATCGGTGGATCGGCCGCGGCAAACCCGAATACGAACCCATGACGGCGGCGGACAAGAAGGCATGGGAGGCCGAATTCGCGACCTACGGCCGGGAGCGCCTGGTGTAACCGCATAGCATCGGCGCCGCTCGCGGATGCCGCAACTGCCTCGCGCATTCCCCGCCCTCGGCGGTAACTGGGCGGTTACTGTGAAACCGCGGCACCGTCGCACATGCGGTTCACGGTCGGAAGGGGTCGTGATGAACGGCATCGTGGTTGCGCTCGTGGGAGCCCTGCTGTGCTTCTACGGAATCAGGTCGGTTCACCTGGGGATCCTGGCGATCGGATTCGGCGTCGGCTGGCTGATCGCGGATCTGTTCACGTCGTCGTTCCTGTGGCTGCTGCTGTTCGGAGCGATCGGGGCGCTCTCCTCGTGGGTGGTGACCTCGCTGATCTTCCGCTTCGCGGCCTTTGTCATCGGCGGGCTGACCGGCGCTATGGTCGGCGCCAAATTGGCGTCGGTGCTGCAACCGGGTGACAAGAACTGGGCGCTCAGCATGATCGTGATCCTGGCGGTCGCCGTGGCCGGTGGCTTCCTCGCCGACCGCTACCGGGCCCGCGCTCTGCTGTGGCTGACCTCGATCGGCGGTGCGAGCATGATGCTGAGCGGCATCGGGCGTATGAACGATCACCTGTCGTTCCTGCGGGCGCCGGATTCCACGTGGCAGCAGATCTTTTCGGCGCTGGCCTGGATCGCGCTGTCGGCGGCGGGCTGGATCGTGCAACGCCATCTGTTCGCCGAGAAGCTCGGTATCGACCATCTCGCCGGGCGCGACAAGCACAAGGGCGGCGGCGCCGTCGCCACCGGGCACTGAGACCGGTATCCCGCCCGCCGTCACTTCATCCGATTCGGGTGAGGTGGGCGGGCCTCACCCGCGGCACAGTCGTCACCGAACCCCTGCTCGGAAGGAGTCGGAGATGACAACCTCGTGGCAGCGCCGGGCGTCGGCCCACAGCCACCCCGTGCGGCAGGGTTTCGCCGCCGATATCTCGATCTGGGCCGTCGCCACCTGGCGCCCGCAGATGTGATGCGGACATGGGTGCTGTCCTCGGCGATCTGCTGCCCCTGGCGGTCGGTGTCGCGATCTCACCGATACCGATCGTCGCCGCCATTCTGATCATCCTCTCGGCGAACGCCGCCCGCGCCGGAACCGGCTTCGCGATCGGCTGGGTGCTCGGAATCGTGGTCGTCACAGCGATTTTCGTGGTGCTCTCCGGAACACTGTCGGATTCGCAGGACACGCAATCCTCGACGGTGACCGCGTGGGTGAAGATCGTGCTGGGCATCGTGCTGCTGGGACTGGCCGCGATGCAGTGGCGGTCGCGGTCGGACACCGGCGTACCCGGATGGATGCGGGCGATCGACACGCTGAGCGCGGTGGGCGCGGTCGGCCTGGGCGCGCTGCTGTCGGCGGTGAATCCGAAGAATCTGCTGCTCTGTGTCTCGGCCGGGGTGGCCATCGGCACGAGTGGGATCGGCGGTGGCCCGCAGGTGATCGCCGTGCTGGTGTTCACGGTGATCGCGGCCGCCAGTGTGCTGGTGGTGGTGATCGGCTATCTGGTGGCCGCCGAACGACTGCGGGAACCGCTCGATCGCGCCCGGCGGTGGTTACAGGCGAACAACCACGTCGTGATGGCGATCGTGCTGCTGGTGATGGGCGCCGTCGTCCTGGGAAAGGGAATCGGCGGACTGTGACCGGGTCAGCGGCGGCCGCGCCGGGTGAACAGGCCCACGATCCAGCCGACGACGAACATGATCAGCAGCACCAGCCACAGCGGCGACCGGATGGTCACGGTGAGGATGTTGATGTCGACGCGATGATGATTCTGCGCGACGAAGATGACGGCCAGGACCGCCAGCACGATCGCCACCCACTGCCGCGGCGAGATGCGGGACAGCAGGGAAGGTTTTGCGGCCCGATCCATGGTCTCCTCCTGTGGCTCGTCGATGACACGGGCATCGCCGACCGGCAGCGCCGGATGCCGTCGAGCCGATGATCCGCCGGACGAGCCGTTCCTACTTCACCCGTCTCGGGTGAGGTCGTCACCCCAGCGAGCTGGGAATGTCGCAGGCGAGTCGACACAACCAGCCTTCGTGCAGATTGGGGTGCGTGCTATGACCGGCCAGGGCGACGTTTCCGGGAGTGTGCGGACACAGAACGAGGAGGCGACCCGGGCCCTGCCCTTCGGGGACGATCAGGATTTCGCGGACGCGCGACGCGGATTCATCGCGGCGCTGGAACCCGGTGTGATCGAGAATGCGGCCGGCGATGTGGTGTGGGACAGCGACGGTTACGCCTTCCTCGACGCGGAATGCCCGCCCACCGTGCATCCCAGCCTGTGGCGGCAGTCGAAATTGTGTGCCATACAAGGGTTGTTCGAGGTGACCGAGGGGATTTATCAGATTCGCGGGCTCGATCTGTCGAATATGACCGTGGTCGAGGGCGATACCGGCGTGATCGTGATCGATCCGCTGATCTCCCGGGAAACCGCCGCCGCGGGACTCGCGCTGTATCGCACGCATCGCGGTGACCGGCCGGTGACCGGGGTGATCTATTCGCATTCGCATATCGATCATTTCGGCGGCGTCAAAGGCGTGACCACGCCGGAGGATGTCGCGGCGGGCCGCTGCCCGGTTCTCGCGCCCGCGGGATTCGTCGGACATGCCGTCGAGGAGAACGTCTACGCCGGCACCGCCATGGCCCGCCGCGCCGCCTACATGTACGGCGCCGCCCTGGGGCGGGGGCCGAAGGGGGCGGTCGGCGCCGGATTGGGGCCGACGACCTCGACCGGAACCCCGACCCTCATCACACCCACGACCGACATCACCCACACCGGGCAGACGGAGATCGTCGACGGTGTGCGCATCGAATTCCAGATGACGCCGGGCACCGAGGCGCCGTCGGAGATGAATTTCTATTTTCCCGACCGGCGCGCACTGTGTATGGCGGAGAACGCGACGCACACCTTGCACAATCTGCTCACACTGCGTGGCGCCCTGGTGCGCGACCCGCATGTGTGGTCGAAATATCTGACCGAATCGATCAATCGTTATGCCGCACAGGCGGATGT
>NZ_JADKYP010000190.1 GCF_015354405.1 Nocardia sp. BSTN01
ACGGAGACGTCGAACGCGAGCGAATGGCATTGCGCCCATACCTGCTCCGGTGCGGGCGTGACATCCAAGGGCGCCAGCAGCTGGGTGACGTTGCGGTGTGTGGCCGTCACACCTTTGGGGACTCCGGTGGTGCCCGAGGTGTAGATGAGGTAGGCGATACTGTCCGGTAGCGGTGCCGGTAGTGGGGTGCTGGGTTGGTTGTCCAGGGCGGGGTCGTCGACGTCGATGATCGGTATGTCGAGCCCGTTCAGCCGCTCGGCCAGGTCGGCGGTCGTGATCACGGCTACCGGTGTGGCGTCGGAAAGCATGAATTCGATTCGC
>NZ_JADKYP010000191.1 GCF_015354405.1 Nocardia sp. BSTN01
GGTACTCCCGGCCCGGCCGGGGATGTGGCGACGCGGCGGCGCGGCAACAGTGTCGCTGCCCGAGCAGCAAGTGACCGACGCCTTGGCAGAACTGGCCGCGCACCGATTCGATCTGTCGACCGAGATCCCCATCCGCGCCCAGATCTACTCGGTAGGACCCGAGCAGTACATCGTCGCAATTGTATTGCACCACATCGCTTTCGACGGATGGTCACCAATCCCCATGGCCCGCGACGTGAGCGACGCGTACCGAGCGCGCCGACACGGCCGCGCCCCGGGATGGGCGCCGTTGGCTGTGCAGTACGTCGACTACGCACTC
>NZ_JADKYP010000192.1 GCF_015354405.1 Nocardia sp. BSTN01
TCGGCGGTCGCCAGGCCGATCCGGAGTTCATCGAAGAAGTTGACGTCTAGCACGTAACTTCCTTTCCCCTGTTCGGGTTCAGTATCGAGCAAAGTTCGCTAGTTCGTCCGCCGTGGCGGACCACTTCCGCGGAGCGGGAAACTATGCCCCGGCGCCCAATACGGGCGCCGGGACCGATCGGCTACTGCGCGAGGTCGTCGACCGTCGCAGCCTCGTTGCGGGACAGGTTGATGCCGAGGTTCGCCGCGGCACGCTCGAGGTCCTCGTCGTCACCGTCGCGCATCTCGATCGCGGCGCCGTCGGAG
>NZ_JADKYP010000193.1 GCF_015354405.1 Nocardia sp. BSTN01
CTTGTATCGAAGTGAAGTGAGGGGTGGTGCCGTGTAGCGGCACCACCCTCACTCGCTGTCAGCGGAACATGTTGGCCGCGTTGGCATATGGGCGAGGTCTCCAGTAGATCGGTTTAACGACCAAGAAAAACCGGAGACCGACCGGAGACCTCGTGACCAGCGTAGCGGTGACGGGGCGCGCGGACCTGACCGATGCCCAATGGGCCCGGCTGGCACCGTTGCTGCCCCGTGGCAAGAAGGCGGGACGCCCGCCCACATGGACGAAACGGCAGCTCATCAACGGGATCCGATGG
>NZ_JADKYP010000194.1 GCF_015354405.1 Nocardia sp. BSTN01
ACGCACATGGTGGTTTCGGTGGGGCCGTAGCCGTTGATGACTGTGTGCGTGGGCGCCCAAAGGTCGATCACCTGGGCGGGGCAGAATTCGCCGCCGAGTATCAGGGTGATCGATTCCAAGCCTTGTGGTGTCAGCATTGCTGCGGCGGTGGGGGTTTGGGTCAGCATGGTGACGTGTTCGGCTGCCAGTACATCGTGAAAGTCGGTGGGGGAGCGGGTGATCGAGTCGGGGATGACGACCAGTCGTCCGCCGTGGAGTA
>NZ_JADKYP010000195.1 GCF_015354405.1 Nocardia sp. BSTN01
ACCGTCGTGACCCCAGCGGACCAGATCGCCGGTGCGATACATGCGTGTCCCGGGCGCATACGGACAACCCACGAACCGTGATGCGGTCAATGCGGGCCTGCGCCGATACCCGTAACTGACTCCCGCTCCGGCCACATACAACTCGCCGGTGACGCCGATCGGCACCGGTTGTAGCCGGCGGTCGAGGACGAACAGTGCTGCCTCCGGTACGGCCGCCCCGATCGGTGGTTTTCCCGACCCGGGTGC
>NZ_JADKYP010000196.1 GCF_015354405.1 Nocardia sp. BSTN01
GCTGGTGGCTGGTTTCCGGCGGCCGAATGCGGTCGATGATAGTTGTAGTGGATGTTCCAGATCTGCAGCGCCTGCTGGCGCTGCAGATCTGAGGTCCACTCGCGGGCGTAGAGGAATTCCTCGGCCAGGATCCGGTTATAGCGCTCGACTTTCCCGTTGTGCCGAGGCGTGTAGGGCGTGATCCGCTGGTGACGGGCACCGAGTAGCACTTTCGCGAAATCGCCGGCCCTGTAGCAGGAGCCGT
>NZ_JADKYP010000197.1 GCF_015354405.1 Nocardia sp. BSTN01
GCGACGGCGGTGAATTTCGGTGCCACACCCGCGACATCGTTCACCGTCAATTCCGCAACACAGATCACCGCCGTCGCACCGGCAGGTGCGGCCGGAACGGTCACAGTTACCGTCACCACGACCGGCGGCACCAGCAATGGCGTCTCCTACACCTACGTCGCGGTACCGACCCTGACCACCATCGCGCCCAACGCCGGACCGGTAGCAGGTGGGACCACGGTGGTACTGACCGGGACGAAT
>NZ_JADKYP010000198.1 GCF_015354405.1 Nocardia sp. BSTN01
CAACACGTCGGTGAAGGTGCGATCCCCGTCCAGATCGATCCGCAGGACCAAGGTATTGACGAAGAAGCCGACCAGCTCATCGAGAGCGGGGTCGTCGCGGCCGGCGACGGCGAATCCGACCGCCACGTCGCGGTTGGCGCTGATCTTCGACAACAGCACCGTCAAGGCGGCTTGGACGACCATGAAGGTGGTGGCGTTGTGTTCGCGTGCGACCTCGGCGATGTGTTGCTGTAGTTCCGG
>NZ_JADKYP010000199.1 GCF_015354405.1 Nocardia sp. BSTN01
CTGAGGTTCCCCCGCTATTCCGGAGAGCGGATTATCTGGTTCCGGCGGGAACCTGGTGATGGTAACTGGCTTCATATTCGTCGGGTGACCGCCAGCCCAGCTTCTTCTGGATCCTTTGGGTGTTGTACCAGCCGTCGATATAGGCGAACAGGGCGTTCTCGGCGTCTTCCCTTGTCCGCCAACTATTCCGGTACACCAGCTCGGTCTTCAGAGTCGAGAAGAAGTTCTCCATGAG
>NZ_JADKYP010000002.1 GCF_015354405.1 Nocardia sp. BSTN01
CTCGCGCCGAGCCACCGCGCCCCGCGCCGGACCACGACCGCGGGCCGCCACCGCGCCGCATCCCAGAAATCGCCATCCGCACCGCTTCGCTCCGGAGCCCTGACACTCGTCACACCACTATCCCGTCGAAACCGAAACCAGGACCGGCGGAATCACGCGCCGGCGCCGCCACATGCCGACAGCGCATCGACGTGTTCGCCGGCGCTGATGATCACCGGGCACTGTACGGCCGGCCGGGAAGGCCGTAACCCGTTGCGCTCGAGGTGATTCCATCGACTCGCTCGGCGCGGCGACTACTGTGCACCACCGATCGTCGGCCTGCCTGCCGACACCGGGGTGATCACCCGCCTACGCCGAAGGTGGTGACGCCTCGGGGCCGCCGCTCGGTGGATAAGGTGAGTCATGTCTTTCCAGCCGACCCGTTGGACTCCCCCGCCGGCGCCCGCCCGGGCCCGCGCCCCGCACAGCGAACCGGCCATGCCCGAGCTGCGGCTGCTCGAACTGCCCGGCGCCGGTCCCGAGGATGTGGTGCTCGCACCCGACGGGCGGATCCTCACCGGCATCGCCGACGGCGCCGTCCTGGCCGTCGACCCGGCCACCGGCGCGGTCGAGCAGATCGCCCACACCGGTGGCCGGCCACTGGGCCTGCACGCCGGGGCCGACGGATCGCTGCTGATCTGCGACGCCGACCGCGGACTGCTGCGCCTGGACCGCCCGCACGGCACCCTGGAAATCCTCTGCGACCGCGTCGAGGGTGTGCCGCTGAACTTCGCCAGCAACGTCGTCGCCGACACCGACGGCACCGTGTACTTCTCCGAATCCACCTGCCGCTATCCGCTCGACGACTACATGGGCGACATCCTCGAACACTCCGGCACCGGCCGGCTGTTGCGCCGCAACCCCGACGGACGCGTCGACACCCTCGTGGACGGACTGCAATTCGCCAACGGCATCGTCGTGGCCCCCGACCGCTCCTGCGTGCTGGTCGCCGAAACTGGCGGCTACCGCATCGCCCGCCACCACCTCACCGGACCCCGCGCCGGCCACACCGACTACCTCGTGGAGAACCTGCCCGGCTGCCCCGACAATCTCGGACTCGGCAGCGACGGTCACATCTGGGCCGCGCTCGTCACACCGCGCAACCCGATCCTGGACAGGCTGCTTCCCCTGCCTGGCGTGCTGCGCCGTATCGTGCGCGCCGTCCCGCCCGCACTGCAGCCGAAACCCGCCCGCACCGTCTGGGTACAGGCCTACGACTTCGACGGCGCCCTCGTCCACGACCTGCAACGCGAAGCGGACCGGTACGCGATGGTCACCGGCGTCGCCGAATCCGGCGGCACCCTCTACCTGGGCAGCCTCAGCGAACCGGCGATCGCGGTGGTGCACCTGCCGTCATGAGACGGCCGAGGCTAATCGCTTGTGCCGCAACAGATGTCACTGACGTCGCAGGGTTCCGGTGATCGCGCCGATCGGGCCGGTCATCGAGTAGGCGGCGGTGTGGTCCGGGTTCAGCGTGAGGGTGGAGGACTGGCCGTCGTCCATGCAGGTCGCCCCCGACACCAAGCGGGCGCGCAGCGTGATCGTGGACTCGCTCGCCGAGGTGAGGGTCTCGGCGCGCCGGCAGGTGAGACGACTGGTCCGGCCGGTATTGCTCGCACTGCCCAGTTCTGTGCCCACCGCGCCCGCGCGCAGGGTGACGACGATGTCGTAGGTGGCCAGCCCGTCGGTCGCGGTGCCCTTCCAGGTGCCCACGTAATCGGCGGGCAGCGCCGACAAGTCGCCCGCCGCCGCCGTCGTCTCCGGCGCCGACGTCTCCTCGGATACGCCGGTCTCGACCGTGGTTTCGGTGCCGGCGGCCGATCCCGCACCATCCGATGACGCGCTGCGGAAGGCGAGCGTGGCACTGATCACCGCCGCGGCCACCAACAGCACCGCCACACACCCGACCACGACCACCCGGCGCCGCGACGAATCCCTCTGTGCGGGCGGGCTTTCACTGTGCCCTGCGCCCGGGATGGCGCCGTGCGGAGCCCAGGGCGCGGGCGATGACGACGGCGCACCGGGCCACGGAGCCGTCCGCCCGGGCATGCCGGTATTCACGGGTCGTCCCGGCGTATCGGGCCACGGCCGGCCCGTATCGTGCGGACGTGATGCCCGCACAGTCGATGGGGAAGCCTCGCTCGGCGGCACGGATGTGTTCGCGTGCCCGGCAGCACCGGTCCGGCCCGCCGAACCGATCAGCGTCGAGGGAAGCTCGGGAGCTGCGGTCCTCGATGACGGAATGTGCGGTGACGAAATGTGCGGCGCCGGATCGGAATCCAGATCCAGCAGCATCACCGCCTGGCGGCTGATGGCCTCCAGGATCGGGCCCGGCAACCAGCCCGACCGGGCCTCACCCAAAGCCACACACTGTCTTTCGATATCGGCGGGCGTCGGGCGATCGCCGGGCTGTTTGTCCAGACACGCCCCCGCGATCGGACGTAACGCCGCCGGCAGGCCGTCGAGGCGTGCCGGTTCCTGCATCACCCGCCACAGCATCGGAATCGAATCACCCGAACCGAACGGCCCGCTGCCGCTGGCGGCGTACACCAGCACGCCGCCGAGCGCGAACACATCCGCCGCGGGCCCCACCGGCGCATCGCCCGAAATATGTTCCGGCGCCATATATCCCGGCGAACCGATCACCTTGCCGGTCGTGGTGAGCGAGTCGTCGTCGACCGCGCGGGCGATGCCGAAATCGATCAGCCGCGGCCCGTCGAGGGTCAGCAGCACGTTGGACGGTTTCAGATCGCGGTGCACCACCCCGGCCGCGTGCACATCGGCCAGCGCCCGCGCCAAACCCGCCGCCAGCGCGACCAGCGCCGATTCCGGCAGCGGCCCGAACGAGTCCACCGCCTCGCGCAACGACAACCCCGCCACATATCCGGTGGCCAGCCACGGCCGCTGCGCCTCCACATCGGCGTCCAGAACCGGGACCGCGTGGGCCCCCGTCACCTGCCGCGCGGCGGCCACCTCCCGCCGGAATCGGGTGCGGAATTCGGGATCGCCGGACAGATCCGGGCGCACCACCTTCACCGCGACCGTGCGGCCACCGGCGTTGCGGCCCAGATAAACTCGGCCCATCCCGCCGGCGCCGAGCACCCCGAGCAGACGATACGGGCCGATGGTCGCCGGATCACCGGACTCCAGTGGGAGCATCTGGGCTCGTCGTTCCTTCCCGGCCGTGCCTGCCGCGTGCCGGCTCGCTCGATCACACACGAGCGCGGCATCCGCCGCAAGCCGTGGGGCTCGGGCCGGAGGGGCTCAGGTCGGTTGCGGAACCGGTTCCTCGTCGGCCGCGTCGGGAACCTCGGTACCGGCCAGCGAAACCCCCGCGGTCTCCCGCAGGAAGAACCACGCCACCAGACCCACCAGGCACGCTCCGACCATGTAATAGGCGGGGAACAGATGCCAGCCGGTGGCGTCGATGATCGACTCGTTGATCAGCGGTGCGGTACCACCGAACGCGGCGGTGGAGATGTTGTAGCCCAACGCGAATCCCGCGTACCGCACCTGCGTCGGGAAGATCGCCGGGAACGTCGCCGAGATCGTCGACAACTGCGGAACGTAGAGCAGACCGAGCACGACGAAGCCGACGATCGCCCACGCCGCGCCCTGACCCATCAGCCAATACATGGGGATCGCCAGCAGCGCCAGCCCCACCAGCGACACCAGCCACATCGGCCGCCGCCCCACCCGGTCGGAGACCGCACCCGAGAGCGGCAGCACCAGCGCCATCACGATCTGACCGATCAGCACCATCGCCGTGGTCTCGGAATCGCCCATGCCCAGCGTGTTGTGCAGGTAGGTCGGCTGATACGCCAGCAGCGTGTAGTTGACGACGTTGAGCGCGACCACCAGCCCGGCGATGGTCAGCAGTTCACGCCGGTAGTCGCGCAGCAGGATCCGCAACCCGCCCTGAGCCTTCTGATGCTCGGCGACCTCGGTGAACACCGGCGATTCGTCGAGCTTGCTGCGCAGATACCACCCGATCAGGCCCAGCGGCACCGCCAGCAGGAACGGGATGCGCCAGCCCCACGATTCCATCGCGTCGTCGGAGAGCAGAACCTGCAGGATCAGTACCACCGTGGAGCCACCGACGAATCCGCACAGCGTGCCGAATTCGAGGAAGCTGCCGAGGAATCCGCGGCGGCGCTCATCGGTCGATTCCGCGATGTAGGTGGCCGCGCCACCGTATTCGCCGCCGGTCGAGAAACCCTGCACGACGCGCAGCAGAATCAGCAGGATCGGCGCGGCGATACCCACCGCCGAATGGGTGGGCAGGATGCCGATACAGCCCGTGGCCGCGGCCATCAGCAGGATCGTGGTGGCCAGCACGATCTTGCGGCCCACCCGGTCGCCGAGCGGACCCCACACCATGCCGCCGATCGGGCGCAGCACGAACGAGATGGCGAAACCGAGCAGTGTGCCCAGGGTGCCCAGCGAGCCGGGGAAGAACGCGTCGGTCAGATAGGAGGCCGTGGCCGCGTAGACGCCGTAGTCGTACCACTCGGTGGCGTTACCCATGGCCGCGGCGGCCACCGAACGTCGTTGCTGGGCGTGCGGCAGGCTGGTGCTCACGCGCGCTCCTCCTCACCTGATTTCGGTTGCTGCGCGCCCAGCCGCGAAACTGCGACGGGGGACACGAAGTACACGGGTACCCGGTGGGCGGTCCGGCAAACCGGGCGCGCGCGGCGCGGCCGGCTCGAGCGGTGGGATCCACCTGCGATGATATCGGGGTGGGTGACTCCGCTCACAGCGCGACGTGGCCGGTGAACGGGAGTCACCGGCCGGTACCGCGCCGGATTTGCCGGATATGGTGTCTGATTTGCCGTTTTGTGCTGCGGGGCACGGCATCCGGTCCGCGTGACTCCGGTGGCGGCCCACGTACATTGACCCGGATATCGCTGGACTCCGGGATGCCCGGACAGATGCTCCCGAGGGGGACCACGTGACCGCCACCGCCACCGGACGACCGCGTTCGGCTTTGACGGAATGGTTGCTGCAGGGCGCCGACGAGGACCGCTACTCCCACCATCCCGGCCCGATGGTGAAGCAGGCCGAAGAACAGCACCAACGGTCGTGGTGGCAGGTGATGTGCCTGACCGGCGTCGACTACTTCTCCACCCTCGGCTACCAGCCCGGCATCGCCGCCCTGGCCGCCGGTGTGCTCTCGCCGCTGGCGACCCTGGTCCTGGTCGCGCTGACGTTGCTCGGCGCGCTGCCGGTGTATCGGCGGGTGGCCCGCGAATCCCCGCACGGCGGTGGGTCGCTGGCCATGTTCGCCGATATCCTGCCCCGCTGGACCGGCAAACTGTTCATCCTCGTCCTGCTCGGCTTCGCCGCCACCGACTTCGTGATCACGATGACCCTGTCGGCGGCCGACGGCGCCGCTCACATCGTCGAGAACCCGTTCGTGCCGCATGCGCTGCGCGGACACGCGCTCGCGATCACCCTCGCCCTGCTGGCGCTGCTGGCGGCGATCTTCCTCAAGGGATTCGCCGAGGCCATCCGGATCGCGATCGGGCTGGTCGGGGCCTATCTGGCCTTGAACCTGGTCGTCGCGGTCGTCGGCGTGTGGAAGGTCGCCACCGCCTCGCACCTGGTCGTGGACTGGGGCCACGCCATGACCGCCCAGCACGGCAGCGTCGTCGCGATGGTGGGCATCTCGCTGCTCGTGTTCCCCAAACTCGCGCTCGGACTGTCGGGATTCGAAACCGGAGTGGCGGTGATGCCGCAGATCAAGGGCGGCCCCGACGACACCGAGGAGCACCCGGAACGCCGCATCCTCGGCGCGCGCAAATTGCTGACCACCGCCGCGCTGATCATGAGCGCATTCCTCATCGTCACCAGCTTCATCACCGTGGTGCTGATCCCGGAGCACGAATTCGAATCCGGCGGATCCGCCAACGGCCGCGCGCTCGCCTATCTGGCCCACCAGTATCTGGGCAACGGCTTCGGCACCGTCTACGACATCTCCACCATCGCCATCCTGTGGTTCGCCGGCGCCTCGGCCATGGCCGGACTGCTGAACCTCGTCCCGCGCTATCTGCCCCGCTACGGCATGGCCCCGGAATGGGCGCGCGCCACCCGGCCGCTGGTGCTCGTGTTCGCGGTGATCGCCTTCGGCATCACCTGGTACTTCGACGCCGACGTCGACGCCCAGGGCGGCGCCTACGCCACCGGCGTGCTGGTGCTGATCACCTCCGCCGCCGTCGCCGTCACCCTGTCCGCGGCACGAAAACACCAGCGCGGCAAAGCTTTCGGATTCGGCGCCGTGGCGGCCGTATTCGTCTACACCACCATCGCCAATATCGTGGAACGGCCCGAAGGCGTGCAGCTGGCCTCGCTGTTCATCATCGCCATCATCGTGGTGTCGTTCGTCTCACGGGCGCGGCGCGCCTTCGAACTGCGGGCCATCGAGGTCGACTTCGACGACAAGGCCGCCTGGCTGATCGACAAGATCGCCGCCTCGGGCACCATCCGCATCGTCACCCACGACCTCGACGACGTCGACGCCCGCCGGCCCGACGACTACCGGCAGAAGGAAGCCGAACAGCGGATCGAGAGCCACATCCCCGCCAAGGAGCCCATCCTGTTCCTCGAGGTGATCGTCAAGGACGCCTCGGAATTCTCCACCGACCTCAACGTCAGCGCCGTCGAAATCGATTGCTACAAGATCCTTTCCGTCGAAGCCGCCGCGGTGCCCAACTCGATCGCCGCGATCCTGCTCGCGATACGCGACCGCACCGGCATGAATCCACACGTGTATTTCGAATGGACCGAAGGTAATCCGCTGCTCAACCTGCTGAAATTCCTGTTCGTCGGGGAGGGCGAGGTGGCGCCGGTGACCCGGGAGATCCTGCGCCGCGCCGTCGCCGACCCCAATCAGCGCCCGCACGTCCACGTCGACAGCTGACCGTCCGGCCGCGACCCGGCACACGGGGGCGGTTCGCGGCAATCGGGTTCTGGCATATCGCGGGCGAACACGCCCATCGCCCCCGCGGACGCGAACGCGCGGTTGTGTTGGGACAATAGGGCGGGCCGACGGTGCGACTGTCGGGGGCTGCGGCGGCCCGGACGCGCGTGAACCGGACAGCTGGTGTTTGCGCAACGGTAACCCCAATGTGAGACAACCGGACGTCCGATAGCCGGAACGGGAGAGGCAGGCAGAAACGTGATCGTCGGTTCGCAGTCGGGTGCGGGCGCTACCGATGCGCCGCCCACCGCGCCCTCGGGCAGCGACACGAATGGTGAGCCCCCCGAAGCCCTGACAGACTCCGAAGCTCTGACGGACGCAGAAGCCGCGATCGGCTCCGAAGCCGCGACGGCCCCTGAAGCCGCGACGCACTCCGAAGCCGCGACAGACTCCGAACCCCGCACGGACTCCGAGACCGCGGCCGACTCCCAGACGACGACCGACTCCCGAACCGGCACAGATGTCGGCCCCTCCGGCCCGACGGTGACCGGCACCGACGGACAATCGGCCCTCGAGGCCCGCGACTCGGACTCCGGGCAGCGCACGGCGCACGCTCCGACCTCGCCGCTGCTGCGCGGAGCCGCGGCGGCGCAGCCCCGGACACTGGTCGACATCCTCGCCGAAACAGCACACGCGTACCCCGATGCCGATGCCGTCGACGACGGCACCGAGGTGCTGACGTACCAGGAGTTGCTCGCGGCGATCGACACGTCGGTGGCCGAGCTGCGGGCGGCGGGCATCCGCCGCGGCGACCGGGTCGGCGTGCGGATCCCGTCGGGCACCGCGCGGCTGTATGTGACCATCCTCGCCGTCCTGCACGCCGGGGCCGCCTACGTGCCCGTCGACGCCGACGATCCGGAGGAACGCGCCGAGCTCGTCTTCGGCGAGGCCGCGGTCGCCGCGGTCGTCACCGGCGAGGGCATCACCGCCACCCGGCGAGACGACACCGCCGCCGGGCCGCAAGGCACCACCCCGCGCCGCGAGGGCGACCGTGTGGCAGCCGACCCCGACCCGACCGGCCCCACCGTCGACGACGACGCCTGGATCATCTTCACCTCCGGCTCCACCGGAACCCCCAAAGGTGTCGCGGTCACCCACCGCAACGCCGCCGCCTTCGTCGACGCCGAAGCGCGAATGTTCCTGCAGCAGGAGCCGATCGGGCCCGGCGACCGGGTCCTGGCCGGACTGTCGGTGGCCTTCGACGCCTCCTGCGAGGAAATGTGGCTGGCATGGCGGCACGGCGCATGCCTGGTCCCCGCGCCGCGCGCGCTGGTGCGCAGCGGGATGGACCTCGGGCCGTGGCTGGTACGCCGCGAGATCAGCATCGTGTCCACCGTGCCCACCCTGGCCGCCATGTGGCCACCCGAGGCGCTCGACGCGGTGCGGCTGCTGATCTTCGGCGGCGAAGCGGTCCCCCCGGAACTGGCCGAACGGCTCGCCGGCAGCGACGACCGCGAGGTGTGGAACACCTACGGGCCCACCGAGGCCACCGTGGTGGCGTGCGCGGCGCAGCTCACCGGCACCCCGCCGGTGCGCATCGGATTACCGTTGGACGGCTGGGATCTGGCCGTCGTCGACGCCGACGGCACCCCGGTCGCCGCCGGGGAATCCGGTGAACTGGTCATCGGCGGCGTCGGACTCGCCCGCTACCTCGACCCGGCCAAGGACGCGGAGAAATACGCGCCGATGCCGACCCTCGGATGGCAACGCGCCTACCGCTCCGGCGATATGGTGCGCAACGACCCCGCCGGTCTGATCTTCCTCGGCCGCGCCGACGACCAGGTCAAAGTCGGCGGACGGCGGATCGAACTCGGCGAGCTCGACGCCGCGCTGCAACATCTGCCCGGCGTCACCGCCGCCGCGGCCGCCGTGCGCACCACCGCCACCGGCACCCCGATCCTCGTCGGCTACCTGTCCACCGGCGACGACGACATCGACCTGCCGCGCGCGCGGGAACTGCTCGCCGAACGACTGCCCGCCGCCCTGGTACCGCGCCTCGCCGTTCTCGACGAATTGCCCACGCGCACATCGGGAAAGGTCGACCGTGACGCACTGCCGTGGCCACTGCCCGGCGCCGACGGCGAACCCGGCGCGGGACTGGACGGCACCGCGTATTGGCTTGCGGGACTGTGGCATTCGGTGCTCGGCGCCGACATCGACGGCCTGGATTCGGACTTCTTCGACCTCGGTGGCGGTTCGCTGTCGGCGGCGCAACTGGTCACCGCGCTGCGCGAACGACTGCCGCAGATCACCGTCGCCGACCTCTACGACCATCCGCGCCTGGGCGCGCTGGCCGAATTCATCGACGCCGCCGCACCGTCGGAACAGGCGCCCACCCGCCACGTCATCCCGACACCACGGCGCGCGCAATGGATCCAGGTGCTGGCCTCCGTGCCGCTGACCACCCTCACCGGCCTGCAATGGCTGACCTGGCTCGGCGTGGTCACCAACATCGCCTCCCGCTTCGGCGCGCTGCCCTGGATGCCGGGACTGTCGTGGTGGTGGGCGCTGGCCGGATTCGTCCTGTTCATCTCACCGCCCGGCCGGATGGCGATCTGTGTGGCCGGTGCCCGGCTCCTGCTGCGCGGCGTGCGCCCCGGCAGCTACCCGCGCGGCGGCTCGGTCCACCTGCGCCTGTGGACGGCGGTGCGGATGGCCGAGGCCGCGGGCGCGGAAAACCTCTCCGGCGCACCGTGGATGGTGCCGTTCGCCCGCGCGCTGGGCGCCCGCATCGGACGCGGCGTCGACCTGCACACGCTGCCGCCGGTCACCGGGATGCTCGAACTCGGCGACGGGTGCAGCGTCGAACCGGAAGTGGACCTGGCCGGATACTGGATCGACGGTGACCTCGTGCACATCGGGGAGATCCGCATCGGCCCCGGTGCGGTGGTCGGTTCCCGCTCCACGGTGATGCCCGGCGCGGTGATCGGCAAGAACGCCGTCATCGAACCCGGCTCGGCCGTGTTCGGGAAGGTGAAAGCCGGACAGAGCTGGGCCGGATCGCCCGCGGTGAAAGTCGGTCCCGCCGAACATCGCTGGCCCGCTACCACACCGCCGCGCGCGCTGCACTGGGTGCTCGCCTTCGGGGTGACCTCGATGCTGCTGTCGGCGCTGCCGGTGATCGCCCTCGCCGCGGGCGGGCTGCTGCTGGCCTGGTGGATCCGCGACGAAACCACCCTGACCGGGGCGCTGGCGCACGCGATGCTGATGCTTCCGGTGGCCGCGCTGATCGTGCTCGCCGTGTTCGCCGCCGTGACCGTGGTCGCGATCCGGGTGCTGTCGATCGGATTGACCGAGGGCTACCATCCGGTGCGCAGCCGCGTCGGCTGGCAGGCCTGGGCCACCGAACGGCTCACCGACTCCGCGCGCACCTTCTTGTTCCCGCTGTATGCCAGTCTGCTCACCCCGCTGTGGCTGCGGCTGCTCGGCGCCGACGTCGGCAAGGGCGTCGAGGCGTCGACGGTGCTGCTGCTGCCGAAATTCACCAAGGTCGCCGACGGGGCCTTCCTCGCCGACGACACCATGATCGCCGGTTACGAACTCGGCGGCGGCTGGATGCACATCGGCGGCGCCAAGGTGGGAAAGCGGGCCTTTCTGGGTAACTCCGGTATGACCGCGCCCGGACGGCGGGTGCCCAAGAACGGTTTGGTGGCGGTGTTGTCGGCGGCTCCGGAGAAGGCGAAAGCGGGTTCGTCGTGGCTGGGCAGCCCGCCGGTGCGGTTGCGCCGCACCGCCGGCGATTCCGACACCGCCCGCACCTTCGACCCGCCACTGAAACTCAAACTGGCCCGCGCGCTGGTGGAAACCTGCCGGCTCCTCCCGGTGATCCTGAGCTTCGGCATCGGGCTCGGGGTGCTGTTCGCGCTGGCCTGGCTGGCATCCGGGCCCGGATACTGGCTGGCCGCCCTGTGTTCCGGTGTGGTGCTGCTGATCGCCGGTGCGGTCGCCGGAGCGTGCGCGGTGGCGGCGAAGTGGCTGATCGTCGGCCGCATCCAGAAGGTGGAACATCCGCTGTGGAGTTCGTTCGTGTGGCGCAACGAGGTATGCGACGCGTTCGTGGAAACCGTTGCCGCGCCGTGGTTCGCGCGCGCGGCCACCGGCACCGCGGTGATGAACATCTGGCTGCGGGGGCTCGGCGCGCGCATCGGACGCGGAGTGTGGTGCGAATCGTACTGGCTGCCCGAGGCCGATCTGGTCAGCCTCGGTGACGGGGCGACCGTGGAACGCGGCTGTGTCGTGCAAACACATCTGTTCCATGATCGGATCATGTCCATGGACAGTGTGACCCTCGACGCCGGTGCCACCCTCGGCCCGCACTGTGTGGCACTGCCGGCGGCCCGCATCTGCGCCGGTGCGACCGTGGGCCCGGCATCACTGGTGATGCGCGGGGACACCGTCCCGCCCTCGACCCGGTGGCAGGGCAATCCGATTGCGCCGTGGCCGGATACCCGGCGCGGCAAGTGAAGGCAGGTCGTCGATGAAGCTGGGTAGAGGTGGCGCCGAGGCGCCGATCGACGACTATCTGCCGCAGAACGGCAACCGCGGCTACCGGGTCTCGCGCTACGAACTGGATCTGGTGTACAAGGTCGCCGCCAACCGGCTGACCGGCCGGGCCACCATCACGGCGGTGACCACCGCGGTGCAGCCGCGATTCGCGCTGGATCTGTCGCAGACACTGAGTGTGGCGAAGGTTTTCGTCGACGGCGCCAAACCCGCCAAATACACCCACAGTCGCGGGAAGCTGACGATCACACCCGCCCGGCACGTGCCCGCGGGCGCGGCACTGTCGATCGTGGTGCACTACGGCGGCACCCCGAAACCCGTGCGCGGGCCGTGGGGTGAGGTCGGCTGGGAGGAACTCACCGACGGTGTGCTCGTGGCGAGCCAGCCCAACGGCGCGGCGTCCTGGTTCCCGTGCGACGATCACCCCAGTTCCAAGGCGAGCTACCGGATTTCGCTCACCACCGACTCTCCGTACCACGCGCTCGCCAACGGCGTGCTGACCGCTCGCACCACCAAATCCAGCCAGACCACCTGGGTGTACGAGCAGTCCGAGCCGATGGCCTCCTACCTGGCCACCATCCAGATCGGGCCCTACCGGTCGCACCGCATCGACGCCGGACGCGCCACGAAGGTGCCGATGACCGCGGTGCTGCCGCCGAGGCTGCGCACCGCCTTCGACCACGACTTCGCCCGCCAACCACAGATGATGGCCGAATTCGAGCGCCGGTTCGGGCCCTACCCGTTCCAGGGCTACACCGTGGTCGTCACCGATGACGACCTCGAAATCCCCATCGAGGCACAGGGATTGTCGATCTTCGGCGCCAACCACTGCGACGGGCAGCGCGGCGCGGAACGGCTCATCGCGCACGAACTGGCCCACCAGTGGTTCGGCAACAGTCTCACCGTGCGGCAGTGGCGCGACATCTGGCTGCACGAGGGGTTCGCCTGCTACGCCGAATGGATCTGGTCCCAGGCCGGCGGCGGACCCAGCGCCGACCAACTGGCCCGCGCCGCCCGCCAGAACCTCGCCCGGGCCCCGCAGGACCTCGTGATCGGCGACCCCGGGCCGGCATCGATGTTCGACGACCGCGTCTACAAACGCGGCGCCCTCACCCTGCACGCGCTGCGCCTGCGCCTCGGCGACGACGCCTTCTTCGCCCTGCTGCGCGACTGGACCGCCCGGCACCGCTACGGCACCGTCGCCGCCGAGGACTTCACCGACCTCGCCGGCCACTACAGCCCCGCACCCCTGCGCGAGCTGTGGGACAGCTGGCTCTACCGCACCGCGCTGCCCGAACTGCCGCAGCACGGATTGGGTGCGGTCGGCAGCTGAGCCGATATCCCAGGCCCGGTACGAGGCGTTGGTTCAGGCGCCGGTCTCAGGCATCGAAGCCCACGGCGGCCAATTGCTTTGCCGCATCCGCTGATTGGCGCAACCCGGCCTCGTAGGCGGGAGTCAAGGCGGCCGGGTTGAACACGTCGAAGCCGAACACCGCCACCGCGTCGGCGTCGGGGGCGAGCGAGATCTCGGTCGCCGCACCGTGTGCGCCGTCGGCGCGGGTACGGGGGAACATGTGCGCGAGCGGTTCCATGATCACCACGTTCTCCGCACCGGCGGCCAGGTCGGCGTTGAGGGCCGAGCGCACCCCGCCGTCGAAATAGCGGGATTCGCCGATCGGGATCGGCGGGAAGACACCGGGCACCGCGGTACTCGCGGCCAGCGCCTGCGGCAACGTCGCCGCCGTGTCGCGCGTCCACACCTGCAGTTCGCCGGTGCCGATATCAATTGTGGTGACGTGCAGGTCGGCCTCGGGCCATTCGGCGACACCGGCCAGCCGGGCGATCCGTTCGACGTGATCGCCGGGATCACCGGCCTCGGCGGCCAGAGCCAATTCGCCCATGCGGCGGCGGATTTCGCGGGCGTCGCCACCCGAGGTCCGCAGCGAGAAGATCTCGGCGAGCCGGCGCGGATCCGGCGCGAACGATTCACCGCCGGGTGACCGGGTGGTCCCCAGGTGTTCCAGATCGCCGCCCGCCGCCAGCACCACACCGACCACCGACCCCGCCGATGTGCCCACGATCCGGTCGGCGCGTGCGGGATCGATCCCGGCGGCACGCAATCCGACCATCACCCCCGCCATCCACGCGATCCCGACGGGGCCGCCACCGCCCAGTACCAATGCGGTGCGGAATCGGTCGGGCGAAAGTGCAGCACACATGATCGCGACACTACCGGCGCGTCCTGCGGCGCGCAGCGCCTCGGCCGCATCACGGACCGCGAGAACGGGGGTACCCGATAATAGAGCAGTTGCTCTGTTATGGTGAGGTCGTGCCCCGCCCCCGCATTCACGACCTCGACGTCGTTCTCGACCACGCCGAAGCGCTCGCCGTGGCCGCCGGTGTGCCGGCGGTGACCATCCGCGCGGTCGCGGCTGCCAGCGGGATGTCGAACGGGGCGATCTACCACAGTTTCGGCTCGCGCGCGGAACTGGTGGCGCGCATGTGGATTCGCGCCGCGCGCCGGTTCCTGGACGTACAGAACGAACTCGTCGACGCGGCGCTGGCCGGCGGTTCCGGCAGCGATGCCGCCGTGCAGGCGGTCGTGCGCGCGGCCGAGGCGCCCGCGGAGTTCGCCGAACGGTATCCGGCCTCCTCGCGTCTGGTGACGATGCTGCGCCACGACGAGGTCCTGGCCGCGGAGCTGCCCGAGAGTGTGGCCGCCGAGGTGCGGTCACAACACCGCGCGCTCGTCGCGGTGATGCGGAGGCTGTCGGCGCACCTGTGGCACCGGGAGGACCGGCGCGCCGTCGAGGTGGTCACCGCCTGCATCGTCGATCTGCCCACCGCGCTGTTGCTGTCGCGCGACCGCCTCGCCGATGCCGACACCCGCATGCGGTTGCGGGCGGCCGTCCGGGCCGCCGTCACCGCCGGGCCACCACCGAAACACTGACCCGCACGAACACCGGTCATCACCGAAAACCGAAGGAGACCCGATGTCCCCCACTCTCACCTACCGTGACAGCGTCGCCGTCCTCGACCTCGGCACGGGCGAAAACCGTTTCTCACCCGAGTTCCTCGCCGCCGTGGACGCTCATCTCGACACCGTCCTCGCCGACGGTGCCGGCGGATTGATCACGACCGCGAGCGGCAAGTTCTACTCCAACGGACTCGACCTGGACTGGTTGAGCGCCCACGGCGACCGCGCACCCTGGTACGTCGAACAGGTGCAAGGTCTGCTGGCGCGCGTGCTCACCCTGCCGGTGCCGAGTGTGGCGGCCCTGCCCGGCCATGCCTTCGGCGCCGGTGCCATGCTCGCCCTCGCGCACGATCAGCGCGTCATGCGCGCCGATCGCGGCTATTTCTGCTTCCCCGAGGTCGACATCCGCGTGCCGTTCACCCCGGCGCTGGCCGCGCTCGTGCAGGCGAAGCTGTCGGCCGAGGCCGTCACCGCCGCCGTACTCACCGGCCGCCGATTCGGCGGGCTCGAGGCGCACGAGTACGGCCTGGTCGACGCCACCGCCGCCGCGGGCGCGGAGGTCGAGACCGCGGCCGCGCTCCTGGCCCCGCTGGGCGCCAAGGATCAAGGCTCCCTGGGTTCGATCAAGTCGGTGTTCTACGCGGACGCCTACACCGCTCTCACCGCGTGAACCTCACGGCCGCAACCGGTGCCGGGTCGCGGCCGTGCGCGCGGCGCTGCTCAGCGGCCCTTCCATTCCGGCGTGCGCTTCTGCGCGAACGCCAGCACACCCTCGGCCGCATCCTCCGACGACAGCGCATTGCCCGACACCTCGAACTGGCGGGTGAACGCGACATCGGTGGACCAGTCCGGTGATTCGTCGATGATGCGTTTGCTCGCCGCCAGACTCAACGGCGCGTTCACCGCGATCCGCTGCGCCAGCTCCAATGCGGCGTCGAGCGCCTTCCCCGATTCGGTCACCTGATTGACCAGTCCCAGCGCCGCCGCACGGTCGGCGGAGATCGGATCACCGGTCAGCGCCAGCTCCATCGCCACCGCCCGCGGCAACCGCTGCGCCAGCCGTAACACGCCACCGCCGACGGCCACCAGTCCGCGTTTGACCTCCGGGATCCCGAACGTCGAATCCTCGGCCGCCACCACCAGATCCGCGGCCAGCGCCAGCTCGCAGCCACCGGCCAGGGCGGGCCCCTCGACCGCCGCGATCAACGGCTTCACCGGTGGCTGCGCGGTGACACCGAGCGGTCCGCGCTTCTCGGTCATCGGTGTCTCACCGCGCGAGGCGGCCTTGAGATCCATTCCGGCGCAGAAATAGCCACCCGCGCCGGTGATGATCGCGACCTGCGCCGACGGATCGGCCTCGTAGGCGTCCAGGGCCCGTTCCAGCGCGAGGGCGGTGGCCAGATTCACGGCATTGCGCACTTGCGGGCGGTTCAGGGTGATGATCGTGATCGGGCCGCGCCGCTCCACCAGCACCGGTGGTGCGGGCGGGGCCGGCAATTCCACCCGTTCGCGGCCCTCGACCTTGATGTCGTGGCCGGACACCGTCACCGGCAGACCCAGCAGATCGCCGTCGACCAGTTCCGCGATCAATTCGGAGTCGGTGTTGCGCAGCAGGATTCGACCGCCTGAGGGTTCGATCAGGCTCAGAATCGCCGCTTCCGGCTGTCCGTCGCGGGCATAGGCGACGGTTAAGGCCTCCACCACCGCCGGACCGTCGTGGGTGCCGCGGGCCGGGCGCGCCGGCGGATTCTCGATGATCGGGCGCAGATGCCGGTAGGGCTGGGCGGGCGGCAGCGAGGAATACACGCCCAGTGCGTGTTTGGTGACATACCAGCCCAGCGAACTCGCCAGGCCGAAGGTGCCCGGCTCCGCGCGCAACCGCCCCACCATCGTCGCCACCGCGTGACCGCCGTAGTTGTTGCCCGGACCGCCGCCGAAGGTCAGCCCGCCGGTCACCGACAGTGGACGTGCCGGATCGTCGATCGCCAGCCCCAATTCGCGCGCGGCGATCTGCACGGCCACCGGGAAACACGCGTAGAGATCCACATGGGTCAGCGCGTCGACACCGATACCGCTGTGTTCGAGCACCGCCCGGCCCAATGTCGCGATCGCCGGTGAGGCGGCCAGTTCGGCGCGTTCACTGGTGAACCACTCGTCGTGCCCGGAGGCGCCGGCGTGGATGAAAATCCATTTGTCCTGCGCGATTCCGGCCTCCTGCGCGGCCGCGGCGCTGCACATCACGATGGCGCTGGCCATATCGACGGTCAGATTCGCGCATTCCAGCTTCGTGTAGGGCGTGGAGACCATGCGATTGTCCGGACCGGGAGTGGCGATCCGATCGGCATCGAATTCCTCGGGCTGCCAGGCGAACTCGTTGCGCGCCGCCACCGCCGACAGTCGTGACCAGAGTTCGGCCACCGCCTCGGCGTGATCGCCGGGACTGCGGCCCAGCCGATGCCGGTTCGCCGACTCCATCAGGGCATACATATTGATCGGCGCGATCAGGCCGGCCGCGGTCTCGGCCGGATTGTTGGCCGGCTTGTCGATACCGATCGAACGGGTCGGCGCGACCTCGGAACCCTGCTGCGGCCAGGACAGTTCGATACCGGCGCGCTGCGCGGCGGCTTGCGTCGCTCCGGCCTCCGCGCCGGTGACCAGCACCATGTCGTAGTCACCGGCCGCGATCGCCGCCGCGGCCTCGTTGATCACCAGCTGACCGCCGTCGCCGCCGAAGGGACTCGACTGCGCGGTGTCGACACCGGCTACGCCCAATCGCTGCGCGACCACCGCGCCCATATCGCGGTACTGCCACGACGTGCACGCCACCGCGAACACCGCGTCCGCACGGCGCAGCAGATCCTCCCCGGCGCCGCTGTCGGCCGCGGCGCGGCGCAACGCGGTCACCGCGAGCGCGGCCGGATCGCCGTACCCGGAATCCGGTGTGCGCTGGGTGATCTGCCCGACGCCCACCAGCACGGGGGTGCGCGGATCGATCTCGGTGCCCGAGGCGCGGTGCCGGATGGGCTGCGCGGCACGCTTTTTCACCGGCCCGGCCGCGGCGATCGCTTCGGGCAGGCGGGCCAGGGACTGCTCCATCGCCTCGCCGAGACTGCGAGCCACCGACGCGCCCAGCGGGCCTTCGACGGGCGGGCCACCCAGTCCGGCATCGAAATACACCGTCGCCTGATCGCCGGAACCGGCGACGGTCAGCCAATACCCCAGCCGCACGCCCTGCGGCCCCTCCCCGGCCAGCGCGAAACCGCGCTCACCGGCCTCGACGACCGTCCAGCGCAACTCGGCGGGGATGCCCATCACCAGCGCCTGCTGCGTGAACGTCAAACCCTCCCGCACGGCGCCGGGCGCCTGTCCACGCCAGCCGGCGTGCAGGGTGAACCAGTCGGCCAGCCGGCTCAGATCCGACAGATAGGCCGCCACCGTATCGGGTGCCACGGTGATGCTACGGCGGGCATGCGCGGATTTGGCGTAGTCGCTCACCCCGGCGGGCGTGAGGTAACCGTCCGCCTCTTCGGCGTGCGCGGCCAGGGGGGCGGACTGTGATCGGGCGGCGCCGACCAGGCCGGTGATCAGGTCACGGGCGATGCGCGGATCCTTGCGTACCGCCGCGAACAGGGCATTTCCCGCCTCGAGCTTGGTACGTGCGGCGCGGATTCGATCCGATCCCGGCAATGGCGACACCGACAACCTCCTTGTTGCGTCTCGAGACAATTAATCACCCGCTCTTTCGAGGCGTCAAAGACTTGTGACCTGCATTACGTAAGTGTAGGCTTACGGTTCGTGGGGACTTACCAAGATGGGGCGCTCGACGCGCTCGGGGACCCGACCCGGCGAGCGATCTTCGAACGACTCGGGCGCGGACCCTGCGCGGTCGGCGAACTGGCCGCCGAACTCCCGGTCAGCCGTCCGGCGGTCTCCCAGCACCTGAAGGTGCTCAAACAGGCGGGGCTGGTACTCGACGAGGCGATCGGCACCCGCCGGATCTACCGGCTCGACCCGAACGGCATCGACGCACTGCGCGACTACTTCACCCGGTTCTGGACCACGGCGATGTCGTCGTTCCGCGACCGGGCCGAGGCGGCGGCACGCGCCGGACAAGCGCTTTCGATCGAAACACCCAGCGGCACAATCACATCCGAGGAGAAGTCATGACACAGCAAACCAGCGACACCCAGGTCCACGTCGAACTCACCGTCGAGGCGCCGATCGACACCGCCTTCGACGTCTTCACCACCGGCATGGACAGCTGGTGGCCCCGTGAACATCACATCGGCGCCGGGCCGCTGGCGGAAGTGGTGGTCGAACCCCGCGTCGGCGGACGGCTGCTCGGCCGCGAGGCCGACGGCACCGAATGCCCGTGGGGCCGTGTCCTCGTCTGGGACCGTCCCGGCCACTTCGCCTTCTCCTGGGACATCTCCCTGGACTGGAAATACCAGCCCGACCCGGCGCTGACCAGCCGCGTCGACGTCACCTTCACCCCCGTCGACTCCACCCACACGGCCGTCACCCTCGTGCACGGCGACTTCGGCAACCACGGCGAGGGCTGGGAATCCATGCGCGACGCGGTCGGCTCGCCGGGCGGCTGGCCCGGACTGGCGGACACCTACGCCCGCGCCGCCGCGGCCGCTGCCTGAACTGCTGCGCATAACTCCGCGCCCCACCGCGAACGGCGGCGGCCCCGCCGACGTGTGGTGAACCGGCTCAGCGCTGAGATGGACCGGACGCGGTCGTGAGGCCCAGGCGGGCGCGACCTGGAAACATCCTGCGGATCGATGCCGTCCGTGCCGGCATGCATCGACTGCCTCCAGCCGGTCCCGGCGCGCGGTGAACAATGGGCCGTGGCCGGATTCGCGCCCTGTGGTGTATTCGTCCGGCCGCTGTCCCGATTCGGGTTGATGTGTGGTGGAGGTTTCTGAGTATGGCCGGAATTTCTTCGGTGCCGACGTCGGCGCTGGCCGCCGGTGGGCTGCTCGGCGGGTTCGCGCTCGCGCAGGCGACCAAGCAGCGGCAACTCGGTGGGGTGGTCTTCGCCGCGGCTACCGCGGCCGCGGTCCCGCGCTGGCGTGCGGCGGTGGGCACCCCCGGGGCGGCCGCGCTGACCGGGCTCTCGGTGGGCGCCATGGGCGCCTCGCATCCGCTGGCCAAGAAGATCGGCGCGTGGCCGTCGGTGGCGGTGGTCTCCGGCGCGGTGGCGATCACCTCGTGGGTGCTCGCTGACCGCCGCGCCGAACGGTAGAGCCGGCTCGCATCTCCGTGCCCGGTGCCGGGCACGGAGATGCCACTTCGGTCGGCAGCCGGGCATCCAGCTGATCCGCAGGTGCGACACGTGTGGATCAGCTGACCGGCCCGCAGTTCCGATGGCCTGAAACTACATTCGCCGCGAATATGCAGCGCGTGCGCCCTGCGCCCAGGCTGCGCTCAGAGGGTGACGCCCAGCAGTGCGTCGACCGCGGTGCGGACCAGACCCGGCGCCGCGGTGTCCGGCCCGCCGTACTCCAGCGCCTGCTGCACCCAGCTGTCCACGGCCGCAAGGGCTTTCGGGGTGTCCAGATCGTCGGCCAGATGCTGACGCAACCGCGCGACCGTGTCCTCGGCCGCCGGACCCGACGCCAGCGCCGCCGCCTGCCGCCAGCGCACGAGTCGCTGCTGCGCCTGCTCCAGCACCGCATTCGACCACTGCCGATCGGTGCGGTAGTGGTCGGCGAACAGGCCCAGCCGGATCGCGGACGGATCCACACCCGCGCGCCGCAACTTCGACACGAACACCAAATTGCCCCGCGACTTGGACATCTTCTCGCCGTCCAGGCCGATCAGCCCGGCATGTACGTAGTGGCGGGCGAAGCGCCGATGCGACACCAGCGCCTCGGCGTGCGCGGCCGAATACTCGTGATGCGGATAGATCAGATCGCTGCCGCCGCCCTGAATATCGAATTCGGGGCCGAGCCGGTTCAACGCGATCGCCGCACACTCGATATGCCAGCCCGGACGGCCCTCGCCGAACGGCGCCGGCCACGACGGCTCACCCGGCCGCGCCGCCCGCCACAGCAGCGCGTCGATCGGGTCGCGCTTACCCGGGCGCTCCGGATCGCCGCCGCGTTCGGCGAACAGCCGCTCCATCGTGGACCGGTCGTAGCCCGACTCGTAGCCGAACTGTTCGGTGGCGTCGTGGCGGAAGTAGATGTCGCGGTATTCGGCGTCGTCGACCACATACGCCGCCCCGGCGGCCAGCAGCTTGTCCACCAGCTCCACGACCTCGCCGACCGATTCGATCGCGCCGATGTAATCGCGCGGCGGCAGCACCCGCAGCTGCGCCATATCCTCGCGGAACAACTCGATCTCGCCGGTGCCGAGTTCGCGCCAGTCCACCCCGTCGCGTTCGGCCCGCTCGAACAGCGGATCGTCGACGTCGGTGATGTTCTGCACGTAGTGCACCTGGTGGCCGCCGTCGCGCAGGATCCGGTTGATCAGATCGAAGGCCAGATAGGTCGCCGCATGCCCCAGATGCGTGGCGTCGTAGGGTGTGATGCCGCAGACGTACATCGTGGCGGTCGCTCCGGGCGACACCGGGCGCACCTGCCGGTCGGCGGTATCGAACAACCGCAACGGCGGTCCGGATCCGGGGACGGCGGGAACGGAGATTTCGGACCAGGACTGCATGATTCGAGGGTAAGGGTCCGGGCGGGCACCTCGCCCGCCGACCCCGGCAACCGGGCCCGTCGCGGGGTGTTCGCCACCACATCCGACCTCGGCCGAGGCGAGCGATCCGGCGAAGTCAACCGTTGCGCGCCGCGCGCACCGAATGCGGCCCGCACGTCGGCGGATCGACGCGACCGGGCTCGCCGAGGATCAGAACGCCGGCCAAGGAATGGGGCGAGAGCTGATCGGTTGCGGCAGCACCGGATCGTTCAGCAGCTCACGTGCCCGCGCCTCGAGGGCCTCGATCTCGTCGTCGGTGATGTGCTCGGCCAGCGCCGCCCCGATCGGACCCGGGAGCCGGTCGGCGAATTCGGCGATATCGCCGAGCAGTTCCTCTCCCACCGGTTCTCCCGCCCAGCCCCACAGCACCGTGCGCAATTTCGGTTCGCTGTGCAGGCAGATGCCGTGGTCGACACCGTAGACGCCGCCGTCCACGCCCTCCAGGGCATGCCCGCCCTTGCGGTCGGCATTGTTGAGCAACACGTCCAGCACCGCCATCCGGCGCAGCCGCGGATCGTCGGCATGAACCAGCGACACCCGCGCACCCGTGCCGTCCACCGCCCGCAGCACCTCGCGGAATCCGGCGGGCACCGCACCGGCGGGCACCAGATCCACCAGATCCAGGCGCTGCGGCGCCGACTCACCCGGGTCGACGGTCTCGATCCAGCGCTGCACCATGCCGGGGCCCAGCGGTCCCTCCCGCAGGATCGTCTCCGGAATCACCGACCAGCCCAGCGCCGCCGATACCAGATACGAGGCCACCTCACGTCCGGCCAGCGTGCCGTCGGGAAAATCCCACAGCGGCCGCTCACCGCGGACCGGCTTGTAGACCACCCGCAGCGGTTCCCCGCCTCCGTCGACCGCTGGAGCGTCGATCTCGCAGACCAGGGTCAGGTTGCTGGCCGTGGTCACCCGCCCGATGATCGACAATTCACCGCTGTAGAGGCCGTCGCGGGCCGCGCCCTCGTCTGCGGCCGCCGCGCGCGTGGTCACCGGTCCTCAGTCCTCCAGATCGGTCGCGCCGAAGATGTCGCCGCGCTTGTAACCGTTGGTGCGCACACACATGTGCCCCTTGGGCGAGAGCGGTTCCCCGCACAGCGGGCAGGGCGGGCGCCCCGCCGCGATCACCTTCGCCGACCGCAACGCGAACTCGCGGGCCTGCTCCGGGGTCAGGAACACCCGCACCGCGTCGGGACCCTCCTCGGTGTCGTCGAGCACCACCGATTCGTCGACCTCGGTCTCGGTGATCGCCAGCAGTTCCACCACCACCGCGCCGGCGTCGGCGTCCCAGCCCAAACCCATTGTCCCGACCCGGAATTCGGTGTCGATCGGCATCTGGAGCGGAGCCGTGTCATTGACGTCCTCGGCCTGCGGTGGCACCGTCGCGCCGAACCGCCGGGCCACCTCGTCCAGGAGCAGGCCCATCCGATCGGCGAGAACCTTCACCTGCTGCTTCTCGAGCAGCACGCTCACCACGCGGGGCTCCTGCACGGCCTGTAGATAGAAGGCGCGATCCCCTGGCTCACCGACGGTTCCGGCGACGAAACGGTCGGGGGTGCGAAACACATGGATTGCTCGGGCCATCTGCACCTCCTGAAACCGACTGCATCACTGATTACGCTCGTTCCCCGAATCGGGGGGATCCGCAATATTCCCATTATCCGCCCGCGACGCGGCGCCCACCTCACCGCCGGGTACGGGCCCGGCCCGCTGCTCGGACGGTTGTGCGACCGCCGCCAGCGCCGACAGGTCCGAACCGGTGTCGTTGACCCGCCACACGTAGGGGGCGGCCGGGGTGTAGCGCACGACGCTGATCGAGGCCGGTTCCACCACGATGCGCTGGAACCCGTCGAGATGGATGCCGAACGCGTCGGCCAGCAGCGACTTGATCACATCCCCGTGCGTGCAGGCCACCCACAGCACGTCGCGGCCGTGGCGTCCGGCCAACTCGGCGTCGATCGCCCGCACCGCGGCCACCGCCCGGTACTGCACCTGGGCCAGGCCCTCACCGCCGGGGAACACCGCACCCGAGGCGTGCTGCTGCACGACCTTCCACAGCGGTTCCTTGACCAGCTCCGACAGCAGGCGACCGGTCCACTCGCCGTAGTCGACCTCGAGCAGGCGCTCGTCGGGTTCGGGTTCGAGGCCGAGTTTGTCGGCCAGCGGCGAGACCGTGCGCGTGCAGCGCAGCAGCGGGGAGTGCACGATGTGCTCGATCGGTAACGGTGCCAGGCGTTCTGCCACCGCCAGTGCCTGGTCGGTGCCGCGCTCGGTGAGCTCGACGCCCGGGCTGCGGCCGGCCAGCGTGCGCGCGGTGTTGGAGGTCGACACCCCGTGCCGCAGCAGGATCACCGTCATGGGACCAGACTAGGCGATCACCGCCGCCGCGCTCGCGCCGTCACCGGCCCGCGACCTCGCACGCAGCGCCCGGCGATGCGGAACCCGCTGGTATGCAACCTGTTTCGCTGTCGGAGGAATCGGCGTCCGGGATCCGGGCCGGCCTCCCCGCACCGGCGGGCGCTGTGGTGCGCCTCGCATCTTCCGGCGGTTCGCGAGTGGTATCCGTTTCCGGGACCGGTTGTGGCCCTAGGCTCGGACACTGTGACGAGAGCTGGGGCGGTGTGGTGATGGAACAGCGGGCGGTGGGTCGTAGTGGCCTGCGGGTATCGCGGATGGGGCTGGCCACCCACACCTGGGGCCGGGAAACCGATGCCGAGGACGCGGCAGCGCAGCTGGTGGCCTTCGTGGAGGCCGGCGGGACGCTGGTCGACACCTCACCGGTGTATCAGGGCGGGGCCGCCCAACGCATGCTCGGTGAGCTCGTGGGTGAGCTGGTGCCGCGCGACGACCTGGTGATCAGCGGATGCGCGGGCCTGGTGCCGGTGCCCGGCGTCACCGATCCCGACGGCGGGCCCGCGGCGGGCATCCACTGGAGTGTGGACGCCTCGCGCCGCACCCTGATGCGTCAACTCGACCGCACCCTCGCCGAACTGGGCACCAACTACCTCGACATCTGGAGTGTCGCGGCTTGGGATCGGCACACCCCGCTCGACGAGATCGCGGCCACTCTCGACCACGCCGTGCGCTCGGGCAAGGTGCGCTACGCGGGTGCGCGCGGCCTCAGCGCGTGGCAGCTGGCGACCCTGGCCTCGGCCGCCCCGATCGTCGCCGCGCAGTCGCCCTATTCGCTGCTGGCACGGGGCGCGGAAAGTGAACTGCTGCCGGCGGCCGGACACCACGGCGTCGGATTGATCGCGGCCTCGCCGCTGGCCGGTGGCATCCTCACCGGCAAATACCGCGACGGTGTGCCCGCCGACTCGCGCGGCGCCGACGAGGCGACCGCCGCCGAGATCCGCGACCGCCTCGACGAACACGCCACCCGGGTCGTGGACGCGGTGGTCACCGCCGCCGACGGACTGGGCACCTCACCGCTCGCGGTGGCGGCGGCCTGGCTGCGCGACCGGCCCGGCGTCGCGTCGATGATCGTCGGCGCCCGCGATATCGGCCAGCTCACCGGCGTCCTCGCCGCCGAAACGCTGGAACTTCCGCGCGCGATCGCGGCCGCCCTCGACGACGTCAGCGGCATCTGACCGGCCGGGCCGGCGGATCGTGCGGGGACAGGGCGATGACAACCCGTTCGCGCGACCACTTAGGCTTGCCTACATGAGGTGTCTCGACGTCCGATCGGCCCGCGCCGCCTCCGCCGCACCGGCGGGGCCCACCGGGACGCGCGATGCGGCAGCGCCGGCGCTGCGGGCGGCGAAGACCGCGCAGAACCGTTCGGCATCACCGGAGCCGGGTGTGTGGCGGCGGCCGGCCGGCACCCGGTGGTTGCTCCTGGTGCTCGGGGTCGTGCTCCTCGCCGGAGTCACCACCGCGTGCGGCGGCACCGGCACCTCGGGCGGGCAGCAGGGCGCGGCCACCGCCACCCTCGCGAATCTGGATCCGACGCCGATCGGCCCCGCGCCGACACCGGCGCTGCCGGTCACGGTGCACTCGTTCGACGGCGCCGAGGTCACCGTCACCTCCGTGGAACGGATCGTGGCCGTCGACCGCTACGGCACCCTCGCCCAGACCGTGTGGGCGCTGGGTTTGGGTTCGAAACTGGTGGGCCGGTCGACGTCGGCGTCCTTCCCCGCGGTGCGTGATGTGCCCAACGTCGCGGGCGGCAACGGCAGCATCAACATCGAAGCCGTTGCCGCGCAACGGCCCACGGTCTTCCTCACCGACACCACCAGCGCCACCCCCACCATGCGTGATCAGCTGCGTGCGCTGGGCATCACGGTCGTCTACTTCGATCCGCAGCGCACCATCGACGGTGTCGGCCCGCAGATCCGGTCGGTCGCCGACGCGCTGGGCGTCCACGACCAAGGGGTGAAACTGGCCGACCGCACCCACGCCGAAATCACCGCCGCCACGGCCGCGGTGCCGAAACACCAGCCGCCGTTGAAGATCGGATTCGTGTATCTGCGCAGCACCGCGATCACCATGCTCGCCGGGCCCGGCTCGGGCGCCGATTCGCTGGTCACCGCGTTGGGCGGCGTCGACGCCGGAACCGCGGCGGGACTGACCGAACCGTTCACCACCATCACCAGTGAGGCGATGATCAGTGCCGCGCCGGATGTGCTGCTGGTGATGTCGGACGGGCTGAAATCGGTCGGTGGCGTCGACGGCCTGGAGAAGGTGCCCGGTGTCGCGCAGACGCCGGCCGGTCGCAATCACCGCATCGTCGACATGTCCGATGCGGTGTTGCTCAGCTTCGGACCCGAGACCGGTCACGTGCTCGAAGCGCTGTCGAAGGCCGTCTACGGCGCCCAGCCCGCATGACCCCCGGCGATTCGCCCGGCGAGGAGTCCGCCGATTCCCGTCTTCGGCCCACGGCGTCGAATCCGGAACCGCCCACAGAATCGGTTGGGGCGCAAGAGGTTTCGACCGGATCGGGTGAGAGTGGCGCGCACGACCCGGGGCGCGCGGGCGCAGCCGAGCACGATACGAACAGCGGCGAAGATGCCGAACGATCGGGCCCAGCTCTTGCGCGGGGCTCGGGGATCGGTGCCGATGTGGCGTCGAGTGCGGAACGGACTGCCGCGCACTCGGCGCGTCCACGAACTGCGACCGGGTCGAATACCGCTGCGGAGCCGCTGATTTCGGCGCCTCCGAGTCCAGACGGTCCCGCTGCCGCGGAAGCGGTCGTCGGTCCGCGCGCACCGCGTCGCTGGTCCCGCATCACCGTCGTCTTCGCGGTCTCGATCGCCTTGCTGGTGATCCTGGCGCTGATCTCGGCCGCTGTCGGACAGGTTCCCACGACCCCGCTCGAGGTGGCCGGCAGTGTGCTGCACCGGATCGGGCTGGATTGGGGTCCGATGCCGCACCACCCCGCCGGTGAGGTCACACTGTGGGAGGTCCGGTTCCCGCGCGTGGTGCTGGCGATGCTGGTCGGTGCGGCGTTGGCGACCGCCGGTGCGCTGCTGCAGGGGGTGTTCGCCAATCCCCTCGCCGAACCCGGCGTGATCGGTGTGTCCGCGGGTGCGGCCGTCGGTGCCGGTGTGGTGATCGTGGTCGGTGGCGCGTTCGCGGCGGCCTGGTCGGTCGCCGGTGGCGCCTTCGTCGCCGGACTCGGGACCACGCTGGCGGTGTATCTGCTGTCGCGTTCGGGCGGGCGCACCGAAACCGTGACGCTGGTGCTGACCGGTGTCGCGGTCAACGCATTCGCCGGCGGTCTGATGTCGTTTCTGCTGTTCACCGCCTCCCCCGCCGCCCGCGATCAGATCGTGTTCTGGCAGATGGGCAGCCTGAACGGCGCCACCTGGCAGGCGGTGGCCGTGGTCGCGCCGCTGGCCGCGGTGGGCGTGGCGGCGGCGGTCGTGATGGCTCCGCGCCTGGATCTGCTCGCTCTCGGGGAATCGGCGGCGCGCCACCTCGGTGTCGACGTGGAACGATTGCGGCGCAACGTGATCGTCGTCGTCGCGATCCTGGCCACCGCCGGGGTGGCCTTCACCGGCATCATCCTGTTCGTCGGACTGATCGTCCCGCATGTGGTGCGCATGCTCGTCGGTCCCGCGCACCGGGTGCTGATCCCGCTGTCGGCGATTCTCGGCGCGGTGGTGCTGCTGGCCGCCGACATCGGCGCCCGCACCCTGGTCCACAACGCCGATCTGCCCTTGGGCATGCTGACCTCGCTGGTCGGCGGGCCGTTCTTCTTCTGGCTGCTGCGGCGCACCCGCGCCCGATCGGGAGGCTGGGCATGAGCGGCACGGGCACGGCACGGGTGCGCGCGCTGATCCGCACACTCCGTCCCCCACACGGCCTTCCGCAGCCGACACCCCGCGGCGCGGTCACGCTGCGGGCACGCGGCATCGATATCGCGCGCGGCGGGCGAGCGGTGCTCGAAGCGGTCGACATCGACGTCGTCGCCGGGCAGATCCTGGCCCTGGTGGGCCCCAACGGGGCGGGCAAGTCCACCCTGCTGGCCGCGCTGTCGGGCGAGCTCGAACCGGCAAGCGGCACAGTCGAACTCGACGGCCGGCCGGTCGCCGACTGGACCCCCACCGATATGGCGCGCCGCCGCGCGGTGCTGCCGCAGAACCATACCGTCGGATTCCCGTTCACGGTCCGCGAGGTCGTCGCCATGGGCCGCTCCCCCTGGGCTCGCACCCCGCGCCAGGATGTCGACGATCAGGCGATCGCCGCCGCGCTGGCCGCCACCGATATCGAACATCTCGCCGCGCGGCCGTTCCCGGCGCTGTCCGGCGGCGAGCGTGCCCGCGCGGCGCTGGCCCGGGTGCTGGCCCAGGACACCGAGACGTTGCTGCTCGACGAGCCCACGGCCGCACTGGATCTCGGCCATCAGGAACAGGTCCTGCGCCTGGCCGCGGCCCGTGCCGCCGAGGGTGCGGCGGTGGTGGTCGTGCTCCACGATCTCGGTCTGGCCGCCGCCTACGCCGACCGCGTCGCCGTGCTCGACAACGGCCGCCTGGCCGCGGTCGGCCACCCCCGCGACATTCTCACCACCGACCTGCTGACCACCGTCTACCGCCACCCGGTCGAGGTCATCGACCACCCCGTCACCGGCGCCCAGTTGATCCTGCCCGTGCGCCGCTGACCTCGGCTCAGCCCGCGATCGAATCCGCATGGCCGAACAGTGCGACCAAGTCCGGATCGTGGAACTTCACCACACGCGACACCCCGCCGGCGGTCGCCGCCAGCACCACGATCCCGTCCGCCCGCAGCACCCCGTCCGCCGAACGGTGATAGACGACGGCGGCGGGCTGGCCGTTGGCGGTGGTGGCGACCATCCGCCACTCGCCGGGCACACCCAGCACAGCGGTGCGCAGCATCCGGATGCAGTGTTCACGCCCGGCCTGCCACTCGCGGAACGGGGTCGCCTCCAGCGTGGCATCGGTGCGCAGCACCTGTTCCAGCAGGGCGGCATCGGATCGCTCGAAGGCCGCGATGTAGCCGTCGAGCAGCGCTCGTGCGCGCCGGTCGGTCGGCTCCAGGAGTGCCTCGGGGGCGGGGTCCAGTTCGTCGAGGCGGGCGCGGGCGCGCTGCAGGCCGCTCTTCACCGCCGCCGTGGTGGTGCCGAGAATCTCCGCGGTCTCGGCGGCGGAGAAGGCCAGCACCTCGCGCAGCAGGAGGATGGCGCGCTGGCGGGCGGGCAGGTGCTGCAGGCTCGCGACCAGCGCCAGGCGCAGCGATTCTCGTGCGACCACCACCGCCGCCGGATCGCCGGCGTCCGCCGCGATCCAGCCGTCCGGCAACGGTTCCAGCCACGAAACCTCCTCTGCCGCATTGTCTCTCGGTGGCCGACCGGGCTCGCTGTCCGGGCCGTTGAGGCCCGAGGGCAACACCCGCGTGCGGCGCGCCGTGCGCGCGGTGAGGCAGACGTTGGTGGCGATCGTGTACAGCCACGACCGCATCGACGCCCGGCCCTCGAACCCGGCGTAGGAGCGCCAGGCACGAAGGAAGGTCTCCTGCACCAGATCCTCGGCATCCTGCGCCGAACCGGCCATGCGGTAGCAGTGCGCCAGCAGCTCCCGGCGGTAGCGCTCGGAGTCGGCGGCGAACCGGTCCCGGTCCGCCGCCCGTGGCCGCGCCGTCATATCGCCGAGTGTAGGAGTGGTGGTCACGGCCGCAGTGCCAGTTTGCCGACAGTCGTGCGGTTCTCCAGTTCGGCCAGCACCTTCGGGCCGTCGGCCAGGTCGTGGACCGTGGGCCGTGCGGGTGCGACCACGCCGGCGGCGACGAGGGCGGACAACTCCGCCATGACGGCGCCGAAGATCTCCGGCGCCGCCTGGATCAGCACGCCGATGTTGAGGCCGATGAGCTGGATCTGGTGTTCGTAGATCATTTGCCGGTTGCTGATCGCGGCATCGCCACCGGCCGCGCCGAAGACGACCACCCGGCCGGTGACGCGCTTGGCCGCTGCCAAGCTGTCCGCGAATCCAGGGCCGCCTGCGGACTCGAGCACCAGATCGACGCCGGTACCACCGGTCAGGTCCCGCACCTCGGCGGCCAGGCTCGCATCGCGTGAGTCCACGACATGGTCGGCGCCGAGCCCGCGCACGATGTCGTGTTTGCCCGGCGCGGCGGCGGCGATAACCGTCGCCCCGTAATGCTTGGCCAGGGTCACCGCGACCTGTCCGGTCGCACCCGCCGCGGCCTGGATCAGCACGGTTTCACCGGCTACGAGCCGGCCCAGCGGCTTCAGCGCGGCGAGTGCGGTCGGATGGTTGACGGTCAGGCCCAGGGCTTGTTCGGCGGTCCAGCCCTCCGGCACCGGGACGGCCGCGACGGCCGGGAGGACCAGGTATTCGGCGAAGGCTCCGTCTCCCACCCCGGCCACGTGCGCTCCCGGCACGGGGTCGATCACGCCCTCACCCACCGCCACGACCTCGCCGGCGGCTTCGAACCCCGCCAGGTACGGCGGCCGCGGCCCGCCGCCGAACGTCCCGCGGCTGCGCGAGATGTCGGCGAAGTTGACCCCGGCCGCGGTCACGCGGATAAGGATCTGGCCCGGGCCGGGGTGGGGTACCGGCGCGTCGGTGATCAAACGGGTGTCCTGCGGCCCCAGCAGCGACGTCTGCTGCAGGGCCCGCATGGTCGCGGGAACGGTCACGGCACTCAACTCTCTCTCGGCTCGTCGCGGCCCACCGGTTCGGCGCCGCCGACCATGTAGACCTCGGGTGCCGCGAAAAGGAATCGGTGGCCCGGCGCCAGATCGCGGAGCGAACGGCTTTGACGACTCCGGCCGAGTCTGGACAGCGCCCGGCTCGCGGGTGCGGATCTGACCGGCGTGCGCCTGACCGGCACGAAGCTCGCCGACCTCGTCGGCGCGAATCTGACCGGCGCACTGCTCACCGGCGCCGACCTGACGGGTGTGAAATACGACGACCGCACCGCGTGGCCTGCCGGGTTCGCTCCCCCGCCTCGGTGGCCGGCCGGCCCGACCGTTCCGGTGCCGGTCAGCGCCGCCCGCGGAAGGTGCGGCGCAGGTCATCGATCCACAGATCCGGGATCTCCCAGGGTATGAAGTGGCCGCCGCGATCGTGGGCGGTGAGATTGACGTGGTTGTACCACTGGGCGCGGTCGCCGGTGCGGAAGTTCTCGACGCGGCCGTCGGTATCGACTCCGGGTGGGTTCTCGTAGCCGACGAAGGTGATACCGGTGGGCGCTTCGACGACCGGGATCCGGTCGTGCGCGGGTGTCCAGGGGTAGCGATTGTTGTTGGCGTAGAGGCGGATCGAGGTGCCGATGGTGTCGGTGACCCAGTAGATCGTCGCGTGCGTGAGCAGATCGTCTCTGCTGAACACGGTTTCGACGTCACCGCCGTTGTCGCTCCACGTCGACCACCGCTCCAGGATCCATGCCAGCATCCCCGCCGGAGAATCGGACAGCGCGTGGGCGAGGGTGCTGGGGGCGAGTAGATGTGCCGCCAGATGGACGGCGAAACGCCTGTCCAGCTCCACGAATCGCGCGTGCACTGCGGCGGGCAGATCGTCGGGAATCGGCCGACCGCCACTGAAGTCCCAGGCGCGGTCGCCGTTGAACAGGGTCAGTTTCAGCCCGGACCCGATGTGGATGGCATACAACTCGTCGGCGTATTTGTGACCGAGCTGCGCGGTGACCAGCGCGCCGACGTCACAGCCCGCGGCGGCGTACTTCGCGTGGCCCAGCACCTCGGTCATCAGCGTGTGCCAGAGGTCGGCGACCTTCCAGAAGTTCAGATCCGGGCGGTCGGCCAGCGGGCTGGAGAACCCGAACCCGGGAAACGACGGCACGATCACGTCGAACGCCTCCCCCGGATCGCCGCCGTGCGCACCCGGATCGGCCAGCGGGCCGGCGACCTTGGACCAGTGCCAGAACGTCCAGGGCCAGCCGTGCGTCAGGATCAGCGGCGTCGGATTCGGTCCGACGCCCGGCTTGCGCATGAAATGAATCGGCACCCCGTCGATGTCGAGCCGGTAGTGCTGGAAGGTGTTGATCTCGGCTTCGGCTGCGCGCCAGTCGTATCCGCTGCGCCAGTAGTCGACCAGCTCCCGCAGATAACCACCGGGCACGCCGTAGTAGCCGTCGTCGTTGCCGTCGTCGTCGGGCAGACGGGTCAGTTCCAGGCGCTGCCGCAGGTCGGCGAGCGCACTGTCGGGGACGTGAATCGTCGTGGGAGTCAAGGGAAACGGTCGGACATCGTGGGTGGTGTCGCTCATGTGGCCTCCTGCGCCGTGTGGTCGCCACACTTACATAAGCAACTTATTTAAGCAACTTGTATAAGTTCCGGATATAGTTACCCGTGTGAACGATATCGACGAGTTCGACGTGGACGGGTTCGCCGCGGTGATCGAGGACTTCAACCGCGTCTACATCCGCATCCCGGTCCGGGAGAAACTGCCGTTCACCACGCTGTCGGTGCTCGACACCCTGGCTCAGCGCGGCCCGATGCGGCTTACGGAGCTGACCGACACCGAGCAGATGACCCAGCCGGGCATGACGCAACTCGTCGCGCGCCTGGAACGCGACGGCCTGGTGCTGCGCCGCCGTGACCCGGGCGACGGACGAGCCGTGCTCGTCCACCTCACCGAGGCGGGCCGGCACATCCGCCGCAGCCGCCACGACGACCAAGTCCGCTACCTGGTACCGCTGATCGGTGACCTCAGTCCCGCGCAGCGCCGGGCCCTGGCGGCCGCACTACCCGCGCTCTCCCGGCTGGCGCAGCTGGAACGAGAGCGCTGACACCGCGAATCCACGTCGCCCGCTGCTGTGGCGCGAACGGTTTCCGACAATTCAGGCCGGGTTCCGCAACGCCCGCAGTAGCAGCGCCCAGCTCCGTGCGGCCGACCGCGCGGCGCTGCTCGGCAGGAGTCTTGTGCAGCAGGGCGGCCAGCATGCTCACCGCGACGAAAATCTCCTCGACGGTGAGATCGGCCCGCAGATCCCCCCGCGTCGTCGGACCCCCGCGCGCTGGGCGATCACCCACAGGGGGGCATCGGCGCCGTACGCGGCGAACACCTCGCGCGCCGCGGCCAGCAGCGCGGCCCGGTTCTCGGCGGCTGCGGCCGGACCACGATTGACGCTCACCGCCACACCAGTTTCAGCACCGCGGGGGTCAGCAGCATGCGAATCACCGTGGCATCGAGGATCAGCGCCGCGATCATGCCGTAGGCGATGTACTTCATCAGCACCAGATCCGAGAATCCGAACGCGCCGGTGACCACGATGAGAATCGCGGCAGCCGAGGTGATCACTCCGCCGGTGTGGGCGATGCCGTAGCGGATCGCCTCCGCCGGTGGCGCCCCGTCTGCGCGGGCCTCGGCCATGCGCGACTGCAGGAACACCTCGTAGTCGGTGGACAATCCGAACAGCACCGTGACGATCAGCACCAGCACCGCGAACATCAGCGGCCCCGGCGTGAAACCGAGCAGGCCCGCGCCGTGGCCCTCTACGAAAATCCACGTCAGAATGCCCAGTGCCGCACCGAGACTCAGCGCGCTCATGAGTACGGCCTTCAACGCCAGCACGATCGAGCGGAAGGCGATGTACATCAGCACCAGCGCCGCGGTCGCCAGAATCGTTGCCAGCAACGGCAATCCGTCGATGAGGCCGTGGATGGCGTCGCGTTCCAGGGCCGGCACCCCGGCCACCATCACCTGCACCCCGGGCGGATGCGGAATCGCACGCAGCGCGGCGATGGCGGCGTCGGCGTCGGATTTGTGCACCAGACCGGTGGACAGCACGTTGATACCGTTGGTCGTCGGCGCCGCCGCCTCGAACGGACCCGTCAGACCGGGCGCGAAATTGGCTTGGAAGCGGATATCGGATAGCTGCTGCGGATCGGCCCCGACCACCACCAATTTCAACGGCTCGGTGCGGAATTCGGGAAACAGCGTGTCGAACTTCTCCTGCGCCACGCGGGCCGGATTGTCGGCCGCCAGATACCGCTCCGACAGGCCGCCGAATTCGATGTTGCGGAACGGGATCAGCAGGAACAGCAGCCCGGCCACCACCGGCACGATCACCCGCGCGGGATGGCGCATCGCGAACAGGGCCAGCTTGGAGAAGAATCCGTTGTCGATCTCCTGGGCGCTGCGGATTCCGGCGAACCGGTGCCAGCCCCACAGATCGATGCGCCGCCCGACGATGCTCAGCGCCGCCGGCAGCGCGGTCACCGACAGCAACGCCGCCAGCAGCACCGAACTGATTCCGCCGTAGGGCACCGAGCGCAGCACCCCGTTGGGGTAGATGAACAGCGCCGCCAGGCTCACCGCGATGATCGCCGCGGAGAACAGCACCGTGCGCCCGGCCGTGGCGACGGTGCGCGCGGTCGCCTCCTCCACACTGCGCCCCGCCGCCAATTCCTCCCGGAAACGGGTCACCGCGAACAGGCCGTAGTCGATCGCCAGCCCCAGGCTGACGAGGGTGACCACGGCACTGGCGAAGACGTTGACGTCGATGTGGTCGGTGAGCAGGCGCATCATGCCTTGACTGCCCAGAATCGTCATCCCGCCGATGAGCACCGGCAGCAGCGCGCCCACCACGCCGCCGAACACGAAATACAGCAGCACCGCCACCACCGGCAGCGCGATCAGCTCGGCCCGATGGATATCGTCCTGCATCCCGATGTTGATGCCCTCGACCACCGGCTGCAGACCCGCCAGCTGCACCGTCGTGCCGCCCGGCCCGCGCCCGGAACCGCCTGCGCCCAAATCCTTCTGGATGGCGAGGTAGTTGTCGACCGTGGCGGTATCCGAGCCGTGCAGGCCGATGCTGGCGAACGCGTGGGTGCGGGAGGCGTCGGCGAACTGCCCCATCATCGAGCCGTCGAAATAGCTGTCGATCTTCTTGATCCGGTCCGGATACCGGTCGTGCAGATCCTTCAGTGCCGAGCCGATCGCCGCGCGGATCGGTGGATCGTCGACGGTATGGCCGGGCGGTGCGGTGTAGAGCACGATGACGTCGGCGTCGGTGTCGCGGCCGAAGGTCTGGTCGGCGAGTTTGGAGGCGACCACCGATTCGCTGTGTTCGTCGAACCATCCGCCCTGGGTCAGCCGCGAGCCCAGATCACGGCCGTAGAACCCCGAGACGGCCACGATCAGGACGAAGACCGCGAACACCAGATACCGATGGCGATGGACGAATCGGCCCCACCGCAGGAGAAACCCCTCGAGCATGCCGGGGGTCAGCCGCAGGCCGCGGTGCGATAGTCGGCCGAACGCAGGATTCCGCACAGGTCGGTGCGCGAGATCTTCCACTTCCCGTCGATATCGACGAAATGCACGATGGTGGTGCGCACGTTCTCGCCGCTGCCGTCCTTGTCCAGGCGCATCGTGGCGGTCAGGGTGCCGTCGTGATTGTCGAAGACGGGATCGACCACGCCGTACACGGCGCGCGGATTGTCGTGCAGCGCCTTGTACATATCGGGAATGGCGTCCTTGAACGCCGCGCCGTCCTCGATCAGGTCGGTGCGCTCACTGTCGGGCAGCGACGGATCCAGTGCGCGCTTGATCTGCGAGTCCAGCTGCGCGGCGGACGGCAATGGCGGCCGGTTGGCGCTGCTGACCGCGGCCGCCTCCGAGGAGGAGGTGAGCGCGGCGTAGGCCGACGAGCGCGCCGCCGCCACCGAAGCCTCGTCGGGACCGCTGTCGCAGGCGGCGATCACCAGCGCGAGCATCGTGATTCCGAATGCGCCGTGGACCGTGCGTCGCAATGCCATTACGTCCTCGAATGTGTCGAAAGTAACCGGTGGTTCCTACAGTCTGGCACGTGGGATCAGCGGCCCTCGATGACCGCGCTCAACCGGTTCAGCAAGGCGCGCACCGTCGTGGTCGCACTGCGCTGTTCGGATACCGGGACCGCGGTCGGCACCAGATCACGGACCAGGGCGCGCACGCTGCGGGCGTCGTCGAGGTCGATATCGGTGACGGCGGCCTCGATCACGGCCACCACATCCTCGGGGCCGGGCACGTCGGTGGTGGCGTCGGCGCGGTAGATCTCGAGGGTGAGGGTGGACCGCACCGTGCGGAAGGCGAACGGCTGTCCCTCGGCCGTTCGGCCGAACCCGTGCGCGAACGGACCAACGGTTAAATCTTCAAGCGTGAATTCAGACGTGCGGTCTGTTTCCAACCGAGACTCCCCTGGTTCGACGTCCGATGCGAGGAATCCACGGTAACGGGTGAGGCGCGTGCCACGCCGGAACCACCCCGGTGACCGGGCCGCGTGTCCGATCATGGTCAGATGAAGCAGTACGCATGAGTCACACGAAGGAGTTCGGAGCATGCGGGGTAACCGGTCGGCACTGAGTGCCGTCCTCGCGGCCGCCGGCGCCGTCGTGCTCGTCGCGGGTTGTTCCTCCCACGGCGACGACGCGACCTCCCCCGCGGCCGGCGCTCCCGGCACCGCCGCCACCGCACCGGCGACGACGGCCGCACCCGCCGGAACCGTCTCGGCCTTCGGGCCGGTGGGGTCGCTGGTCGCCGAACCCGCCACCGGCCGGGTCGTGGCACTCGACCCCAACGGACTCGGATTGCGCCTGGTCGACCCGGCGAATCCCGCTGCCGCGCACTCGGTCACCCTGCCCGCGCACGCCACCGGTCTCGCCCTCGGTGCCCCCGGTGAGGTGCTCGTCGCGGCCGGGCGCGAGGTGTTGCGCGTCGATATCGCCACCGCCGCGGTCCGCCCGGTGTCCGTCGACGGCGACGTGCGCGCGATCGCCCGCCGCGGCGACGGCAGCCTGGTCGCCGGGCTCGACGGCGGCCGCGTGCAGATCCTCGACGCCGACGGGCACCCGAACCGCACCGTCAGCGGCCTGGGCACCGTCGATGCCGTGGCCGCGACGGCGAAGGCGGTGGCCACGCTGGATCTGGACCAGACCACCCTCACCGAACTCGACCTCGATCGCGACCGCCCGGGTCTGGCCCTGCGCGCCGGTCTCGGGGCCACCCACCTCATCAGCGATCACTACGGCCGCCTGCTCGCGACCGACACCTCCGGCGGCGCGCTGCTGGTCTACACGGCCGATCCGCTGCTGCTGCGCCAGCGCTTCCCGGTCGGGCCCTCCCCCTACGCGCTGGCCTACGATGAACGGTCCGACACCGTATGGCTCACCCTGAGCGGAAGCAACGAGGTGGTCGGTTTCGATCTGTCGACCGGTATACCGGAAGAAGTGGGTCGCTTCGCGACGGTGCGCCAGCCCAATTCGCTGACGATCGACAGCCGCACCGGCGACATGTTCGTCGGGTCGGCAACCGGAGACGGTCTGCAACGCATCGGTGCGGACCAGAGGAAGAGAGGTCAGTGATGGCTCGAGCGCCTCGATACGAGTCGGCGTCCGGCGCCGCACACCATGACCGGCGCAGACGGTCGATTCCCGCGGGATGGGAGGAGACCAGCGAAGAAGGAGAATACGAGTACGTGCCGCTACGACTACCCCCGGACGTGAATCGGGTCACCGCGTCCATGCGCCTGGCCATCCAGGCCGAATTCGGCGGCTGGGAGCTCTCGCGAGTGCGGGCCTACACCGACGGCAGCCGGCGAGTGTTGTTGCGGCGGCGCAAAACCAGCTTCCCCGTGACCGAAACGGGGATGTGAGGGATGTATTCCTTATTCCTGCGGTTGCTGTTCCTGGTGCCGCCCGAGCGTATCCACCACCTCGTGTTCACCGTCATCCGGCTCACGACCGCTTTCCCGCCGACCCGATGGCTGGCCCGCAGACTCACCGCGGCCGGTGATCCGATCCTCTCCACCACCGTCTTCGGCGTCGACTTCCCGGCGCCGCTGGGCTTGGCCGCCGGGTTCGACAAGGATGCCGCCGGTGTGAATGCTTGGGGCGCACTGGGTTTCGGCTTCGCCGAGATCGGCACCGTCACCGCGCAGGCGCAGCCGGGCAATCCGGCGCCGCGACTGTTCCGGCTGCCGGCCGACCACGCGCTGATCAACCGGATGGGTTTCAACAACCACGGGGCGGCCGCGGCCGCGGGACGACTGGCCGCCCGCCGCAGCGGTGGCGTGCCGATCGGCGCCAACATCGGCAAGACCAAGGTCGTGGAGCCCGAACACGCCGCCGAGGACTATGCCCTCAGCGCCCGCCTGCTGGGGCCGCTCGCGGACTTCGTCGTGGTCAACGTCAGCTCACCCAACACCCCCGGCCTGCGCGATCTGCAGGCCGTGGAATCGCTGCGCCCGCTGCTGCGCGCGGTGCTCGACAGTGTCGCGTCCGGCGCCGAACCCAAACCGGTGCTGGTCAAGATCGCCCCCGACCTGTCCGACGAGGACATCGACGCCGTCGCCGACCTGGCCGTCGAACTCGGGCTCGCCGGAATCGTGGCCACCAACACCACCATTCGCCGTGACGGACTGGCGACCGCGACCGCGAAGGTCACCGCGATGGGCGCGGGCGGACTGTCCGGACCGCCGGTCGCCGAACGCTCGCTCGAGGTGCTGCGCCGCCTCTACGCCCGCGTCGGGGACCGGCTGGTGCTGATCTCGGTCGGCGGCATCGAGAACGCCGACCAGGCCTACGAACGCATCCTCGCGGGAGCCTCGCTGCTACAGGGCTACACCGGGTTCATCTACGGCGGGCCGTTCTGGACGCGGACCGTGCACCGCGGCATCGCGGCCCGCCTGCGCGCGGACGGATACCGCAGTCTCGCCGAGGCCGTCGGCGCGGCGCACACCGCCCGCACCTGAGCCGAGCAGATCCCACCCGCTCGTCCGATCCCGCCCGCTCGCCGATTCCGCTGCCGCGGCCCGTTTCCGGTGCGCGGAGCCGGTTGCTACCGGCCGGAAGCGCCCCCCGAATGTCCGATTTCACGTTTAGGATGGGTGATCCGCATCACGTCCCAGACGTGATGTTCGTGCACTGACCGGGAACAAGGGATATGACCACAGCAGAGATCGGCTACACCCACCACACCGGCGCCACGGTCCGCACCGTGCCCGAGGCCTTCCAGCAGACGGCGACACTACGCCCGAACCAGGTCGCGTTGCGGACCGTCGGCGGCACCCAGCAGATCACCTGGGCCGACTACGCGCGCCGGGTGCGCGCGATCGCGTCCGGGCTGGCGAAACTCGGTGTCGCGCACGGTGACACGGTCGGGATCATGCTCACCAACCGGCCCGAGTTCAACCTGGTCGACACCGCCATCCTGCATCTGGGCGCCACCCCGTTCTCGGTGTACAACACCAGCTCCCCCGAACAGATCGCGCACGTGTTCGGCAACGCCGAGAACGGTGTGGTCGTCACCGAACAGGCGTTCCTGGCGCCGATCACCGCCTCCGGGGCGAAACTCGAGCACGTGATCGTCGTCGACGGCGCCGCACCCGAGGGCGGGCTGACCCTGGAGCAGGTCGAAAACGATCCGGCCGCGGATTTCGATTTCGACGCCGCCTGGCAGGCGGTGCGGCCCGACGATCTGGCCACCCTGATCTACACCTCCGGCACCACCGGGCCGTCGAAGGGCGTGGAGATCACTCACGCCAACGTCGTCGCCCAGATCGTCGCGCTCACCAACGGCGCCCTCGTGGCCGATATCGACGCCCGGGCGGTGTCGTACCTGCCGGCCGCTCATGTCGCCGACCGCATCTCCGGGCACTGCCTCACTCTGTTCACCGGTGTCACCATCACCTGCGTGCCGGATCCGCGTGAGATCGCCGCCGCCCTGCCCGACGCCCGGCCGACCTTCTTCTTCGGCGTGCCGCGGGTGTGGCAGAAGATCAAGGCCGGTGTCGACGCCGCGATCGCCACCGAATCCAGCCCCGTCAAGAAGGCGTTGGCGCAGTGGGCGATCGGCGTCGGCGTGGCCACCGCACGGGCGCGACTGGCCGGCGGCAACGGCGGCCCGCTGCTGGCCGTCCAGCACAAACTCGCCGATGCGCTGGTGCTGTCGAAGTTGCGTGCCACTCTCGGCCTGGACGAGTTGAAGGTCGCCTCCTCCGGCGCCGCCGCGATCCCGCCCGAGACGCTGGAATTCCTGCTGGGATTGGGTTTCACGGTCAGCGAGGTGTGGGGGATGTCGGAGACCACCGGCGTCGGCACCTTCACCGAACTCGAGAAGCCGCGCCCCGGATCGGTGGGCCGGGCCGTCGACGGAGTGGAGATCCGCCTCGACAGCGACGGCGAACTGCTCATCCGCGGCGGCATCGTCACCCACGGCTACCGCAAGATGCCCGAGAAGACCAGCGAGGCGATCGATGCCGACGGCTGGCTGCACACCGGCGATATCGCGACCATCGACGGCGACGGCTACGTCACCATCGTGGACCGCAAGAAGGAATTGATCATCACCGAGGCCGGGAAGAACATCTCCCCCACCAATATCGAGAATTCGGTGAAGGCCGCCTCGTCGCTGATCGGCCAGATCGTCGCCATCGGCGACTCCCGCCCCTACATCGCCGCGCTGGTCGTGCTCGACCCCGACACCGCCGCCGTGCGGGCGAACGCGCTGGGCATCCCCGACGCCGATCTCGACGCTCTCGCCACCCATCCGCAGATCCTGGAGGAAGTGCGCGGCGCCATCGTCGCCGGCAACGCGAAACTGTCGCGCGTGGAGCAGATCAAGCGCTTCCGCATCCTCGCGCGAGCCTGGGAACCCGGCGGCGTCGAACTCACCCCCACACTGAAGTTGAAGCGCTCGCCGATCGCCGCCGAATACGCCGCCGACATCGCCGAGCTCTACACCGACCCGGTCCCCGAGGGCGTGCACAACCTCTAGCCGAACAGCTTCGGGCACAGGCTGTTTCACGGCGGAGGGGTCTTCGGTAGCACCGAAGACCCCTCCGCCCGCTCGACCGGCTACTTCTGTTCGTAGGTGCCGACGAGGGTCGCGCGCGCGATGGCGTGCGAGAACAGGTTGAAGCCCAGGTAGGCCGGGGTCGCGTCCGCGCCGACACCCAGCGATTCGACATCCACGGCGTGCACCACGATGAAGTAGCGGTGGTAGCCGTGTCCGGGCGGCGGGCCGGCGCCGACGAAACCGGCGAAACCGCCGTCGTTGCGCAACTGCACCGCGCCGCTCGGCAGTGCGCCGCCTTCGCTGCCCTCACCGGCACTGCCCGCACCGGATTCCAGCGAGGTCACCGACGCCGGGATGTCGGCCACGGCCCAGTGCCAGAAGCCGGAGCCGGTCGGTGCGTCGGGGTCGTAGACGGTGACCGCGAAACTCTTGGTCTCCGCCGGGAATCCGCTCCACGACAACTGCGGGGAGATATCCCGGCCGCCCGCCCCGAACACCCCACTGACCTGTTCGTTACCCAGCGGCTGTCCGTCGGTGACGTCGGTGGAGGTGAGGGTGAACTCGGGCAGCTGCGGCAGTGCCGCATAGGGATTGTAGGAATAGTCGGGCACGAGGACCGTCCTTTCTGCTAGTCGAGCGGATCGTCAGCTGTGCAACAGGAAATGCTCCATGACGCGAGCGCCGAATTCCAGCGCCGACACCGGCACCCGTTCGTCCACGCCGTGGAACAGTGCGGAGAAATCCAGGTCCGGCGGCAACTGCAGCGGCGCGAAGCCGAAACACCGAATTCCCAAGCGCGCGAACGCTTTCGCGTCCGTGCCGCCGGACAGCATGTAGGGCACGGTGCGGCCGTCGGGATCGTGGGCCAGGATCGCGTCGTTCATCGCGTCGACCAGATGCCCGTCGAAGGTGGTCTCGTAGGAGTCGAGTTTGGTGATCCACTCCCGCTCCACGTCCGGGCCGATCAGTTCGTCGACTTCGCGTTCGAAGGCCGCCTGCCTGCCGGGCACCACCCGGCAGTCCACCGTCGCCTCGGCGGTCTGCGGAATCACATTCGCTTTGTACCCGGCGCGCAGCATGGTCGGGTTGGCGGTATCGCGCAAGGTCGCGCCGATGATGCGCGAGATGGTGCCCAGCTTCGCGAGCTGACCTTCGATATCCGGGCTGTCCGGATCGAAGTCGATGCCGGTCTCCTCGCTGACCGCGGCCAGGAATTCGGCCACCGAATCCGACAGCACCAGCGGGAACGTGTGCTTACCCAGCCGCGCCACCGCCTCGGCCAGAATCGTCACCGCGTTGTCGTCGTGCAGGAACGAACCGTGGCCCGCGCGGGCCTTGGCGCGCAACCGCATCCAGCCCAGACCCTTCTCCGCGGTCTCCACCAGATACAGCCGCCGCTCGGTGCCGTCGCGGCGCGGCACTGTGAGTGAGAAACCGCCGACCTCACCGACCGCCTCGGTGACTCCCTCGAACAGATCCGGCCGGTTGTCGGCCAGCCACTGCGAGCCCCACTTGCCGCCGTTCTCCTCGTCGGCGAGGAAGGCGAACACCAGATCGCGCGGCGGCACCGTGCCCTCGATCTTGAACTGGCGGGCCACCGCCAGCATCATGCCGACCATATCCTTCATGTCGATCGCGCCGCGGCCCCACACGTAGCCGTCGCGGATCGCACCCGAGAACGGATGCACACTCCAGTCCGCGGCCTCGGCCGGGACCACGTCCAGATGCCCGTGGATCATCAGCGCACCGCGGCTGGGATCGGCTCCGGGCAAGCGCGCGAACACATTTCCGCGCCCGGGCGCACCCGACTCCACGTACTCGGTGGTGTACCCGGCCTGCTGCAACTGATCGGCCACCCAGTGCGCACACTCGCGTTCGCCCTTGGTGGTTTCCAACACCCCGGTGTTGGAGGTGTCGAAACGGATCAGCGTGCTGACCAACTCGACCACTTCGGCTTCCGCCCGGGAGCGGGACTCGCGCTGCACACCTGTCACGCCCCTTTCCTACCACGCGCCGCGCAGGGGCGAATGCCGCCCGACCCGGCCGGGCTCGTGAAACCCCGCACCCACGTGCGCCCGGGCACGCTCACATCGCAGCGGGCTCCCCGCGCCTGCTCGGGCAACACCGACCGCATTGTGATCTCGCTGATCGAATTGCCCGTCCGCGTCGCCGAAGATCGGCGGCGACGCCCCTCCCGTGCCGGCCGCACAACTCCGCTCGGCTCGACGAGATACTTCGCGAATCGGGCGCGCGGATTCCGCCAGTGACACTTATCATTCCGGCATGCGCCGTCTTAGGTGGCTTCGGGCCGCGGTGTGCTCGGTCGTGTTGATCGCCTGTGGCTGCGTCGGCGCGGTGGAACGCGACGCCTTCGAGCAGCAGATCCGGGCTCGTGGCGGCGGCCTCGTCGACGGGCTGCCCGCCGCGGCGTTCGATGCGGTGCGAAACCGGCTGGGCACCGGCGACATTCAGGCCGATGTGATGATGTTCGTCGCTCCCGAGTCGACGCAGTTCCGGCTCGTCCTGGCCGACCAGCCCGAACAGGTGACCCGATTCCTGGCCGACCACGACGATCTGAGTACCCGCGAACCGGTCGTCCACCTGCGCGTGCGAACCCCGCAGCGCCCACGCGAACTCGACGACTACTCCTATCGCCTCGGCGCCGTGAGCGCACCGCGGCCGGTGCGCGTCTCGGCCTTCGACGACCTGGACGGCGAATGCTTCACCCTCGGCGACGTACCCGGCCTCACCCGGCTCGAGTCGATCGTCGACACCGCCCGCGCCCGCAGCGCCCTCGCCGACGGTGTCGTTCCGGTGATCGTCGTGAGCCGATTCGGACGCGACATCCGCATCGTCGCCGACGTGACGTCGCCCCGGTCGGACATGATCGCCGAATTCGATTCCGCCGGAACCTTTCTCCGCATCCGGCAGGTGTGAACAGTGCCCAGACCGATCGTTTCCGCATTCGGCACAGGCGTCACCGCCGGAAGTATCGTCAGCTTCGTCCTGCCGCTGGCGATCTGGCCCGGGGAAGCCCGGCTCACCGCGCCGCTGTTCTGCCGGGCCCCCTACCTGAATCCGAGGGTGGTGTCGGACACCTTCCACGATTCGGAGGGCACATCGGTGAACTACACCCTCTATTGCGTGAGCGAACGCGGCGCACTGACCGACGAGGGCTTCGTGTTGCCGTTCCTCACGCTGTTCGCGGCCCATATCGTCCTGATCACCGCGGTGGCCCTGGTAGCGATGTCGTGGACGCGTACGCCGTCGGCCCCGCCGGCGGACAGCGGCGCCGTGGAACTATGAATCCGTGGAACCGTGACGCCCCGACGGTGCGGTCCACGCGGAGCCGCTAACCGGTCGTGACGACGGTGCTGCTCGGTTCCGGCAGCTGTCCGAGCGGCGTTCCCGTCGCGTTCTCGCGCCAGCCGGGCGGGCCGAAGACATAACCCAGCCGCCCACGCCAGGATCGGGCGTGGCGCACGTCGCGCAGCAACGCGGCGAATTCGTGGTAATTGACCTTCAGGGGATTCCCGGTGCAGATGTCGTGGGTGAGCCCGTAACGGATCGGTTCGGATTCGGCGGCGAAACTGCCGAACATGCGATCCCAGACGATGAACACGCCGCCGTAGTTGGTGTCGAGGTAGGGCTGGTTGGAGCCGTGGTGCACGCGGTGATGGGCCGGGGTGTTGAACACGAATTCGACCGGGCGCCACAGGTTTCGGATGCGCTGGGTGTGGATCGGGAACTGATAGAGCAGACCGAGGGTGTTGAGCAGGAAGATCATCCACGCGGGGAAACCCAGCAGCGCGGCCGGCACCCACGCCAGGCTGCGCGCCATCGAGGCGATCGGGTTGAGCCAGGGCAATCGGATCGCGGTCGTCAGATTGAAGTGAGTGCTCGAGTGGTGCACCGAATGCGCCGTCCACAGCAACCGGATGCGGTGATCGGCCCGGTGCGCCCAGTAATAGCAGAAGTCGGTGACTACCAGCCCCAGCAGCCAGACCCACCAGTCGCGCGGCGACAGATGCAGCGGTGTCCACGAGGCGGCCAGCACGATGGTGGAGAACGGCAGCACGTACTGGAGCAGGGGCTTGGTGAGCTGGCCGATCGCGTAGGTGGCCCAGTTGGTGGCCGCCTCCCGCCCGTACCGGCCGCTGGGCGCGCGATCGGGATCGCGGCGCGCGTCCCACCACTCCACACCCATCATCGCGATGAAGGCCGGCACCGCGTACAGCGCCAGGTCCGCATTGTTCATCCGAACTCCTGTCCCGATCCGTGATCCGGCCGCCCGCGGGAACCCGAAGCGTCGTCGCGCGCGGCGTGCCACAGCGACGCTAATGCCGCCGACCAGCCCGAACATCGGGCCCGAGAGGGACCGCGGATCCCCCGGCCGAGGGACTCGCCGTCCCGCTCCGCGCCGGTATGGTCGCGGTGTGTTGTGGGAGCGAGCGGTGTCGCCGAGTCCGTGGGCGCTGCTGCGGCGTACTCCAGGGCAGTCGGGGGCCGACAGCGCGGCGGGGCCGCCGGGCGGCGAACTGCGCGCGGTTCGCCGGTCGCTGACCAGGCAATCGGTGGCGGTCGCGGTGGTCGCGGCGCTGGTTGACGCGGTCGTCTTCGCGCTCTCCGGCATCTTCGCGGTGGCGCCCGGCCCGGCGAGCGCGGTCCTGGTGGCCATCGTGGCGGCCGATCTGGCTTTCGCCGCGCCACCGGCAACGGCCGCGGTCGTCGCCGTGGTCCAGGTCGCGATCCGGCTGGTGGTCACGGCGCTGCTGCACCGGCACGGACTGCCCGTCCGTGTGGCCGACGTCGGCTTCCTCGTCGCCGGCTATCGAGCCGGGGCCTGGTTGTCGGGCCGGGCGTCGCTGGTCACGGTGCCCGTCCTGGTACTGGGTGCGTGCGGTGCGCCGTTGATCGCGGGCGGCGCGCCGGCGGCGGACTGGCGCCTGCTGCTCACCTCGGCGATCTCCGGCGGCGTCGTGCCGTGGCTGGTCGGCCGTTACACCGCAGGTCGCGGCGCCTATATCGCGGAACTGGAGCAGCGCGAACGGCTCGCCCGCCAGCAACAACGGACGGCGCTGGAACGGGCGCTCACCGACGAACGCGAGGCGATCGCCCGCGATCTGCACGACGTCATCTCCCATCACGTCAGCGCGATCGGCATCCATGCGGGTGCGGCGCGCCTGGCGCTGCACGGAAGTGGCCCCGCGACCGCCGCGGCGACACGCTCACTGTCGGCGGTGGAATCGGAGAGTCGCGCGGCGATGGTGGATCTGCGCCGTCAGCTCGATCTGCTGCACGGCCGCGAGGACGCCGCCCGCCAGCCCGGTATGGCCGATATCGACGATCTGGTCGACCGCGTGCGCGGTGCCGGTCTGGATCTGACCGTCACCACCGGCGGCGCCGAACTACCCCGTTCGCTCGACATCACCGTCTACCGGATCGTCCAGGAACTGCTCACCAACGCCCTGCGCCACGGCGCCGGCAGTGCGCGGCTGACGGTCCGCAACGACGGCACCGGAGTCGAGATCGACCAGTCCAATCCGCTTGCCGGCGAGGAGGTTTCGTACGCCGCCGCACCGTGTGCACCGGTGCGGGCATCGGGGCCGCTCGATTCGGTAGCGACTCCGTACGAGCCCGATGCGGTCCGCTTCCCGGTGGACGCGTGCGCGACCGTCCGCGCCACCACACCGGCCACGGTCAGGTTCCGCTCCGGCCGGCGAGCCCCGGTGCGGGAACGCGGGCCCGCAGCCCGGCCGGGCGGCGCCGCACCGGAGGCGACCACGGGCATGCATCGGGGACTCGACGGCATCCGCCGGCGCGCGGAGCTCTTCGGCGGCAGCGTGGACCACGGCGTCGCCGGCGGCCACTGGCGCATCCTCGTCCGGCTCCCGGGCGGCCGGTCGTGACCGCCCCGGTCCGGGTCCTCATCGCCGACGACCACGCGATGTTTCGATCCGGGCTGCGAGCTGTCCTCGATGCGGCCCCGGACCTCGAATGCGTCGGCGAGGCGGGCGACGGCCGCACCGCCGTCGCCGAGACCGCGCGGCTACGGCCCGACGTGGCGATCCTCGACATCCGGATGCCGAAACTCGACGGTCTGGCGGCCACCGGGGCCATCGTGGCGGCCGGCGGCACCCGCGTGCTGGTGCTGACCACCTACGACAGCGAGGCGAGCCTGGCGCGTGCCCTTCAGGCCGGTGCCAGCGGATTCCTGCTCAAGACGCTGCCGCCGGAGGAGCTGATCGCGGCGATCCGGGTGGCGGTGCGTGGTGACGCGATCATCGACCCGTCGATGACGCGCCGCCTGGCCGCGCGCCTCGCCGACACCCTGGCCCCCGCGCCGCCGCCCGATCACGCCCTGACCGCCCGGGAACAGCAGGTTCTCCTCCTGCTCGCCGATGCCCGCAGCAACAGCGAAATCGCGGCCGCTCTCGGTGTCGGCGAGGAGACCGTGAAGACCCACGTATCCCGGATTCTGGCGAAACTGCAAGTGCGCGACCGCATTCAGGCGGTCGTCTACGCCTACCGGCACGGCCTGGTGCGTTCGCCGGGCCGTTAGCCGTCCGCCGAGCACCCCGGCGACGTGGGCGAATCGTGGCAAATTTCCCGCATCTCGGGTGTCCGAACCCCCGCCACCACCGCCGAACCGGGATTATCCTCGCGGTGTGTCGACCCATCACCGGGCTGCCGGTGATGTTCAATCGGTGCCGTTGAGGTTCCAGCGAACGAGTGAAAGGTTAGAGACATGGCACTTCCCACCATGACCGCCGAGCAACGCTCCGAAGCGCTGGCCAAGGCGGCCGCGGTCCGTAAGGCGCGGTCGGAACTGATCGAGCAGATCCGCAAGGGCTCGGTCTCGTTGGCCCAGGTGCTCGAGCGCGCCGACAAAGAGGACTTGGTCAAGAAGACGAAGGTCGCCGCGGTCATCAAGGCTCTGCCCGGTATCGGGCCGGTCAAGGCGGCAAAGCTGATGGACGAAGCCGATATTCCGGTCGAACGCCGTATCGGTGGCCTGGGGTCCCGTCAGCGTGCCGCACTGCTCGAGGCGTTGACGAACTAGCCCTCCCGAAGGCGGCGCTCAGCAGTCACCCGCGAGTCCGGGACCTGCACGGACACCCGTGATTTGGACCTTGCGGAGAGATCCGTTAACCTTGCTGAGCACCACCGGTCCGGGTGGCGGAATGGCAGACGCGCTAGCTTGAGGTGCTAGTGCCCTATTAACGGGCGTGGGGGTTCAAGTCCCCCTCCGGACACTGTGTGTAACTCGGAGTTACAGATAACCCCCGGCTTCGGCCGGGGGTTATCTGTTTTCCGTGATTCTATCGAGTCGGACGGACTCCGTGGGGCGATCCGCTCATCTCGTCGCCTGCCGTCGCGCATCGTCCTTCACTGCGTCGGGTGTCGTAGGCTCGAGCGGACGAATCACCCGGAGGAGTTGACTGTGACGGTATCGAATCCCGGCGCGCATCCGCGGATCTCGGCCGAGGAGTTTCTGGGGACCGAGCCCGACGCCTTCAGCAGTACATTCGGCGACGTCGAGATCATCGACGGCACCGTCGTACGGCTGATGGCCCAGAGCGAGGCGCGCAGCCGCGTCGTTCGCCGACTGGGAGCAGCACTGGAAGACGCTCGCGACCCCGCCGGTCCGTGCCTGCGGGTCGGCTCCGACGTCGCCGTCCGGTTCCCCGACGCGGACGATCGCCGATCCGACCACCGGCTCAACGTCCGCTATCCGGACATCTTCGTCCGCGATTGCGAACCGTATGACGTCAACACCGTGCGCGACCACATCGCCCTCATTGTTGAAGTCGTCTCCAAGACCACCATCGACACGGACACGAGCGACAAACACAAGCTCTACGCACGCTCCGGAATACCCGCATACCTGATCGTCCACTTCGACAAGAGCTGGGAGACCATCGACCGCATCGAGGAGTACCGCCTCGACTGGTCCGGACTGCGATACATGCCTCATAAGGTCCATCGCACGGCGCTGGTTCTCGACACCCCGGTCATACTCGCCATCACCTTCGACGCACTCCACCGCCCCTGACCCCGGCCACAGACGGAAAGCCACATCCCGCGCCCGCGAAATCATCGGCGATGCCGTTCGTCACCTGCCGCGCCTGCACGCCGTCGTCACCCGGCCACGAAACCACCGGCGTCCCGGTTGGCGGGGTGCATGACGAAATTCCAGTTCGAGGGCGGGGTGCCGCGGGCCGAATGATGTACGCGACGTTGGGTTTTCGTGATCAGACCGCGGACAGAAGGACGTCGTCGAACTTGTCGACGGCCTCGTTGTATCGGATCTCGAAGCCTTTCATCACGGCTGCCTCGAGCACGGTGGTCTCGACGTCCTGCGGCTTGCGGGGCGACGGATTTCCCGGCGAATTCTCGTAGTAGAAGACGATGACGTCGAGGTAGACGGGTTTGCGCAGACGGCGTGGGCCGAGCCGGGCGATCAGCGCGGCGGCCACTGCCGGGTACGGAGTGAACTCCGGATCCTCGAGCCATTGGACGAGGTCGTCTCTCGGCACGCTGAAGTCCACGCCGACGGCTTCGAGGGTCGTGATCAGATGGGGCGCGTGTGGCACGGGGGCCTCACCCGCGGCCGTGATCGCGAACGGTGCGTGGTTCCACCCCTGATCCGGAGCTGCGTCCCACCACTGTGTGGCGATCGCTCCGTCCGGGCGTACCCAGAACACGTCGAGGTGGCGAGCGAGACGAGCGGCGCAGGTGATCGGTGATGCCGGATCGGCGGAGCCCGGGGGTGCGACCGGAAAGGCGCTGTGATCGGCCCAACCGTGCGCCGGGGCTCCGTGCCACCACTGAGTTCCGATGGACCCGTCCGGAGCCACCCAGAACACATCGAGGTTGATCGGCGTGCGCGCCGTCGCCGTGATACCGCCCTCTGCGACCGCACCCGCGGAAGTGATCGCGAACGAACCGTGGTCGGCCCAGCTGTGCCCGGGTGCCGCGTGCCACCACTGGCTGCGAATCGATCCGTCCGGTCCGACCCAGTACACATCCAGGTTGTCCGGAGTGCGTGCCACGACAGCGAGCGGGGATCCCGCTCGGGCGGACCCGGCCGGCGCGACGGCGAAGGCCCCGTGATCGGCCCAGCTGTGGCCCGGCGCCACATGCCACCACTGGCTGCGAATCGATCCGTCGGGTCCGATCCAGTACACGTCGAGGTTGTCCGGAGTGCGGGCGACGACCGCCAGAGCCGACCCGGGCTCTGCCGAGCCGGCCGGCACGATCGGGAAGGCTCCGTGATCGGCCCAGCTGTGGCCCGGCGCCGCATGCCACCACTGAGTACATACGGCACCGTCCGGGGCGACCCAGAACACGTCGAGGTTGTCGGCGGTGCGCGCGAGCGCCGCCACCGGACCGCCGGGCCGCATGGCGCCGGCGGGCGTGATCGGGAACGACCCGTGGCTGCCCCAGGCTGCGTCGGGTGCCGACCACTGAGTCGTGACGGCGCCGTCCGCGCCACCCCAGAAGGCGTCGAGGTGGTTCGGCTCACGTGCTACTGCCGCGACGGCCGACCCTGCCGGCGCGGCACCCGCCCCCGCGATGTTCACCACACCATGGTCGCCCCAACTCTCGTGCGGCGCGATGTCCCACCACTGCCATCCGACCGCTCCGTCACGGCGCGGCCAGAACACGTCCAGCCGATTGCTTTCGGGCGCAAGCACACTCAGCCCGGACGACGCCGCAGCCCGAAGGTTCGCCGGCGGATCGTCGGTCGGATTGCGGCCGAGTACGTCGTTCCAGATATAGCGGTAGTACGGGTTCTCCTGGTCCATCGCCATATAGCGAGCGCTGCGGTCGGTGCCGCCGAACCATTGGTCCACGATGGCGCCCTGTTGCTCGGCGTTGAACGCCGACCAGTCCGGACCTACCGAGCCATACTGATAGACGTTGTCGCCCATGGTGTACTGCGCTTGGTTGACCATGCCACTGCACATGAGTGCCGGCAGAAAGCCGGTGTGTGCGATCTGCCAGGCATGTGCGAGCTCGTGGATGAGGAGCTGCCCCGGCTTCGGATAGGACTTGCCGCCGGGGCCGAGCGGGTTGTCGTAGCCGTTGCCCAGGTTGCAGTAGGTCTTGCCATCGATGCCGGGCGCGGTGAAGGCGCGTCCGCCCAGGCCGGCAAGGTTGGTGATGAGCACCTTGTCGTACGGCATCGAGTTGCCGTAGACCTGACGGGCGAACCTGATCTCGGCGTCGTTGAGCGGCCGGTACTTGATGAGCGCGTTGGTGACCGCGCCGACGGCGACGCCCGCGACGATGCCGAGGACGATCGCGCCGCCGATCCCGGCACCGGCGGCGGCCGCGACCGCGAACACGACGACTCCCCCGACGACACCGAGGGTGCCGCCGGGTCCGAGTGTCGCGCCCAGCCAGTCGATCGCCTCCCTGGTCGCACCGATCACGACACCGAGCGCGGCGCCGGCGACACCGGCCGCGACATCGACCACATCTTCGACCAAGTCTTCGAGTGTTCCGACGACGCCGCCCCACTTGTAGTCCTTGGCGACGCCGTAGGTGGGTGCGGCCTGTAGCTGCAGCCAGTACAGCGCGAGCAGAGGGTTGTGGCCGTGTTCTTCGCGGTCCCAGCTGTCGACTCCGGAGACGTGTCCGCTCTGTACGAATGCCATCGTGGGAAAGCCGGGCGCCGTGAGATAGGCGCGCAGGTTGAAGTCGAAGTTCCCGAGAATGCTGCTCGAGTGGGTGTGGAATTTGACGAAGTAATCGCCGTTGTCGCTGACTTCTACATGGACCGAACCACCGAGCGGCGTGCCCGGCGGCGTGATGATGGGGCGGTCGAAAGTGAGAGTTGCCATCTCGTGTACCTCCGTAACGGTGAGCCCGAGGCCGAGCCCCCGGGAAGGGCTATCGGCCAAGGCTGCACCGTCGCGCAGGATCCGGATAGAGTAGGCGTCTACTCGTTCCTGTGCGGCGCTGACCAGCACCTACACGGATTCACTGCCTTCCGCCCCATCGCTACCGGAATCCTCCATTTCTCCGGCCGCAGCGACATCGCCTGTTCATCGATCTCCTACTTCGGACTCGTCGCCGCCTTGTCCGTCTGCGGAGCCAGCTTGCGCATCAGTTCGAGTAGTTCACGTTGCTCGGCGTCGGTGAGCGGCTCCGAGGCGTCCCTCGGCATGCCATCGGAAGCGCTGCCGCCCGTGAGTCCGATCGGCTGGACGGCGCTCACGCTCAGGGGTGCGCCGGCCTCGGCGGGCCGCAGTGCGGCGATGTCCGCGGCGGTGAGCGTGCTGTCGACGTGCGCGGGTTCGCGGCCGCACAGCCGGATGAGCTGGTGCAGATCACCGTCGAATTTGTCGACGCAGGAGGTGTGCTGAGTGCCGACGACGGCATCCGAGGCGAACTGCAGTACCTTCGGCTTCCGCCCGGACATGGATTTCCAGCCTGCCTGGAAGTCGGTCACGCCCTGGTATTGCTCCTTGAAGGGGCGGGGAGCGCCGGATCCGCCGTAGTTGCTGTTCCAGATGTCGTAATCGCCGGTGAGCGTGTCTCCGTAGAGCCACCTCGGCGCATACGCGATGACGTAGCCGACGGCGTTGTGTGCCGTCATCCGTGTCCGCAGTGCTTCCACCGCGCGGCGTATCTCATCGGGGTTGGGTGGGCGGGGCATCGGCTGGGATCGCTCGGCGTCGATCTGCCAGATCCACGGGACGTCTTTCCACCACGGGGTTTTCTCATCGACGTAGTCCATCCAGAAATTCACCTGCCGCTCGATATTGTCGGGCCACAGGAAGTGATACGCGCCGAGGACGGGAATCTCGGCACCGCGTGCCCGTTCCAGCGCGTCCTGGAAGTGTGCGGCCCGCCAATCGCTGCCCTCTGTCGATTTGTGGGTGAAGAACGAGATGCCGTCGCGGCGGGCGGCAACGAGGTTCATGGGACCGCGATCCCAGTCGTAGTCCGAGGCGTCCCATCCCCAGACCGGGGCGGTGTTCGCCACGCCGACGGGCGTGGCGGCCGCGCCTCCGACGACATCCGGATGGACCCGATCCGGCGCGGATTCGCCCGCTCGCTGTTCCAGTCGTGTCATCAGATCCGCCGAGGTCGCCCAATGGACGTGGTCGAAGTGCCCGATGGCCTGTGGACCGCCATACACGCTGCCACCCGGATTTTTGACCTGGTTCTTGACGTAGAAGCCGTTGTCGTCGCTGAACGGTGTCGAGTGGATCAACTCGACGGTGAAGTCCGCGTAATTGTCGTAGAGCCATTTGGCGAAGTCGCGCATCTTCACGGCTCCCGCCGGCGTGAGACCACCGGCCCCGATGTCCAGGGCCGCGGTGGGCGAACCGGAGTATGTCAGACCGTAGTGATGTGACACGGCTCCGTGGTCACCGTCCATTCCGCTGGTGATGTAGATGTCGTCGGCGTGGGGGTAGCGCTCCAGGAACTTCGCCATCCGGTTCCCGAGCGGACCGGTGACGACACCTTGCCATCGCGCAATAGCCATACTCGGCCTCCTCCGTGAGAAGTGACGGGTTGTGGTCGACGACTCGGGTGATCGGATGTGTCGATACCGATGCGTCGCGTGCCGTCGGGGAATTAATTGCCGCACTGTTTTCGATGTGAACCGGGAATACGCCCGGCATGGGATTGGATATGCCGGTTTCGGTCGGAATTCGCCCAGGATCTGAATGGATCACACGCGATACGGCGAGCCCTACGTCGCTCGCCCGGTATTCTCCGATCCCCGTACCATCGGGATCCGATACGCAAAGGTAGTCCGACGACCTCCGTCGTCGACTTGCCCGCTCATCCTCGTTTGAAATGAGGACCGCAGCCACAATTGTAGGCGAACCGCATGAGGCGGCGCGCGGAGTTGGAGCAATCCAGAAGTCCCGTCTACGCATGGCATTTCGCCCGTCATCGGGGCCCAGACCGTATGCGCTGGAGATTCCCCTGGCGTGGGACGGCTGGTCCCTGTCGACCCTGCGAGGGCGTTTGAATTCGTTGCGCTAAGTATTGATCAGGGTCGGCCCATGGCATTTCTCGATTTCGAGTAGGCGACTACTCGCGCAATTGCATACTTGTGTGAATAGATTCGTCTCTCTGAGGGCCTGTTCGGTCGGCCGGTCGGCGAAAAGAGGAGGGCGGTGACGATGGACCCGCAGCGACCCCGTTTCGATCCGAGGGATCTCTACGGATCGGTGATCGCCGCCCCATTGCTCGCGGACATGCGCGAGCAGCCCGCGTCCACCCTTCACCGGGTGGTGATCGACCTGCATTACGGTTACCCGGCGGGGCGGCCGGCCGCGGCGCGGGCTGTGCGCGGCTACATCGGGCGCGCCACCGACACGTCCGACGACCAGTCGGGAGTGGATGACGGGCTCGCCCAGTACGTGCTCGCCCGCCTGTCCGCGGACGCCATCCGCGAGGTGGTACGCCTCGACCGCGCGGCTGCGGATGCCGGGACCGGGCGTGCCATCTATCGAATCTGGCCGGATTTCGGAATCGGCCCGCTGATGAACCGATCAGCGGCCACGGTCAAGGCCGACGCCGCCCATGCGTCGTTCACCGCGCGCGGGGCCGACATCGTGTGGGCGGTGATCGACTCCGGAATCGACGGCCGTCATGGGCATTTCCGGACGCACGGAACGCTCGAGGTGTCTCCGCCGGTGCGGCACCTGGATTGCACCGGAGGCAATTCGCCCCTGACCGACGAGTTCGGGCACGGGACACACGTCGCGGGCATCATCGCCGGCGAGGGCATCGGAACCACCGCACAACCGCTGAAGGCGGTACGCGCCGAGATCGACGGCAACGATGACGTGCACTACCGCGCCGAACCGGTCACCCGCATGTCCGCGATGGCGCCCCTGTGCCGCCTGGTCAGCTACAAGGTCCTCGACAGCGACGGCGACGGTCAGACCAGCTCGATCATGGCCGCCCTCAAGGATATTCAGGAAATCAACAACCACGGCCGCGACATCAAGATCCACGGCGTGAACTTGTCGGTCGGCTACCCGTTCGACCCGAAATGGTTCGCCTGCGGCGAAAGTCCGGTGTGCCAGGAGGTGACGCGGCTCGTCCAGTCGGGAGTGGTGGTCGTCGTCGCGGCCGGAAATACCGGATACGGATACAACCTCGACTTCGTGAAGGGAAATGTCGCCGCGGGACTGGACCTGACGATCAACGACCCCGGCAACGCGGAGATGGCGATCACCGTCGGTTCCACCCACCGCGATATGCCACATCGTTACGGGATCTCGTACTTCTCCTCGAAGGGGCCGACCGGCGACGGGCGCGCCAAACCCGACCTCGTCGCACCGGGCGAGCGGATCCTCTCGTGCGCGACCGGCCGGGCGCTTGCCGACATCGAGGCCAAGGGCGATGTCACCGGACCTGTCGACTACGTCGAGGACAGCGGAACGAGCATGGCCGCGGCCCACGTCTCCGGGGTCGTCGCCGCATTCCTGTCGGTGCGGCGGGAATACATCGGAGAACCGGGGGCGATGAAAACCATCTTCACCGGCACCGCCACCGATCTGGGCCGGATGACGAACTTCCAGGGACACGGCCTGATCGATCTGATGCGGGCCATCCAATCCGTGTAGCGGCGAGCGGCGCCGACCGCCTTCGACCGCCAGAGCAGAAGGGGCCACGACGATGAACGACCTATCCGGCTTTCCGAGTGCGGAAGTGCAGTTCGACCGCGATGCCGGAGTGGTCGGCAGCACCGACAACCTGCTCGGCCTCGCCACCGACCCGGCGGTGACCGACCTGATGGTCGTCAGCCACGGGTGGAACAACGACATGAGCGAGGCGCGACAGCTCTACAGCAGACTCGCCGCGTCGTTGCGCACCGTCCTCGACTCCGGCGCCGTCGCCGGACTCGCGGACCGTTCGATCGGGATCGCGGGGGTGCTCTGGCCGTCGAAGAAGTTCGCCGAGACCGACCTCGTCCCCGGTGGAGCCGCCGCGGCCGCCTCCCCGATCGATGGCGGACGTCTGCTCGCCCAGATCGAGGATCTGCGGGATCTGTTCCCCGACGCCGCGGCGCAGCAGACTCTCGACGCCGTCTCCGCACTCGTTCCCACCTTGCAGGACAAGAGCAGCGCCCGTACGGCCTTTGCCGATCACCTGCGGTCACTGCTCGACCGGGCCGCCGCCGATCCCGAGGACGCCTCCACCGATCTGTTCACTCAGCCGGGCGGCATCATCATGGATCGGCTGGCGGTCCCGGTGTCCCTGGCACCGCCGCGGCAGGTGACCGGTGGGGCCGCCGCGCTGGGCCCGGCCGCCGACGCGCGTCGTGGCACAGTCGGCGGCGCCGCCGGTCTCGGCAGCCTGCTCGGCGGGGTCATGGGAGCGGCTCGCAATCTGCTGAACTTCACCACCTACTACGAGATGAAGACCCGATCGGGCCGCATCGGCGAACACGGTCTCGCCCCGGTGATCGCCCACGCCCACAAGACACGTCCCGAACTACGTGTGCACCTGGTGGGCCACAGCTTCGGTGGCCGCTTGGTCTCCGCCACCGCCAAGGCGCTGCCCGACGAGGACACCTTGTCGACGCTGACCCTGCTCCAGGCGGCGTTCTCGCACTACGGATTCGCCGAGAACTGGACACCCGGGCAATCCGGATTCTTCCGGAATGTCGTCAGCGACAAGAAGGTCACCGGTCCGGTCCTGATCACCGACACCGCCAACGACCGGGCCGTCGGCATTGCCTACGCCATCGCCTCACGGATCGCCGGTCAGGTCGCGGCCGCGGTCGGCGACGCCGACGACATCTACGGCGGCCTCGGCCGAAACGGTGCCCAGAAGACCCCGGAGGCGATTTCCGCACAGCTCCTGGACACGGGAGGCCGGTACGCCTGGAACGCCCGTGCCCTGCACAATCTGCTCGCCGACCGCTTCATCACCAGCCACTCCGACGTCACCGGCCTTCAGGTCGCCTACGCACTACTGTCCGCCCTCTCAACCACGTGAGTGGCGAACGTACAGCGCGGGTGGGGCCGAGGACGGCCGGACTGTGGCCGAATCGCACGTGAAACTCGCCTATCGCGTCGGCTCGGTGCCGTCGGAGTGTTCGTCCACATCGGGGAGGTCCGCGACCGCCGCCGTCACGGTCGGATACAGCCCGACCGGTGTCGCCTGCGCTTGCGCGGTGCCGAGCGTGTCACCGAACTGGCCGATCGAGCGGGCGATGCGGAAGTCGATGTGGCGCCGGCCCAGATCGTCGCGCAGGTCCGCCAGCATCGCCGCGGCGGTGACGTCGATACTCGGCGAGGTCTCGGCGTCGAGCACGACCAGCCGGGTCCGGTCGGTGCACAATTGCTCGATCCGTCCGCGCACATAGTCGGCGTTGGCGAAGAACAGGCCCGACTCGACCCGCACCACCACGAGGTCGGGGCGCTGGGTCAATTCCGGATGCCGGTCCGCGTCCAGCCACAGCGTGCCCGACCGCACCACGGGCGCCACATGCGGACGGGACGTGCGATACACCAGCAGCAGCATGGAGATGCCGATGCCGATCAGCAGGCCCGGCAGCGTATCGAACAGCAGGACGCCGATCATCGCCGCGACGGCTGCGGCGAAGTCGGCGCGGGCGGCCTTACCGTAGATTCCGCCGAGTCGCTGCGTCCACACCCGATACAGCCGGCGCAGCGCCGCGAAGTCGACCAGCTCGATCACCGCCGCGATCACCACACCCGCCAGCGTCGCCTCGGGCAGGTTCTCGAACAGACCGGTGAGGAAAAGAAGGGTCAGCACGGTCAGCGCCGCCACCACCAGCCCACTGCCCTGTGATTTGGCCCCCGCCGAGCCGTTGACGGCGGTTTTGGACAGGCTGCCGTTCACGACCATGCCCGACGCCAGCCCGGCGCCCAGATTCGCCGCGCCCAGTCCGAGCAGTTCGCGGTTGACGTCGATCTGGTAACCCGCTTGGGCCGCATAGGTTTTCGCCGCGCCGAGGCCCTCGGCGAAGCCGATCAGCAGCACGCCGACCGCGGGCCCCAGCAGATCGATGTAGTCGCTGACATCGAGTCCGTCCGGAAGCCCCAGCGCCGGCAGGCCCGAGTCGATGTGGCCGACGATGGCCACGCCACGCTCGTCCAGATCGAGCACGGCGACCGCGCCGATCCCGACCAGCACGGCGAGCAGCGAACCGGGTACCAGCGGCAGCCAGCGCTTCACAACCAGCACGATCGCCAGGCTCACGACACCGACCACCACGGTCCGCCATTGCGCATCGCCGAGATGACGCAGCACATCCCAGGCCTGTTCGAAGAAATTGCCCTCATGTTTAGGGATGCCGAGCAGTTTCGGTACCTGGCCGATGATGATCGTCAACGCCAGCCCGATGATGAAACCCTTCAGCACCGGTTCGGAGATGAACGCCGCGACGAAGCCGAGCCGGATCGCGCCCGCGATCAGGCCCACGATTCCGGTGGCGATGGCGAGCCCCGCCGACAACGCGATATAGCGGCCGCCGTCGGCACCCGCCATCGGCGTCACGATCGCCGCCGACAATGCCGCGGTCGCCGACATGGGCCCGACCACCAGATGGCGGGAGCTGCCCGCCAGCGCGTACAGCACCAGCGACGGCACGGCGGCGTAGAGACCCACCACCGGCGGCACACCCGCGATCGACGCGTAGGCGAGTGCTTCCGGCACCAGAACCGCCCATACCGTGAGGCCGGCGACGACATCGGCACGCAACCATTGCGGGCGATATCCCGCCAAGGACTCGAATATCACCCAGCGTGCCGCCACCTGTCCTCCACCCGTCCACCGGACCGGTCTCCCGATCACAGACCGTCGTTGCCACTCGGCAGCGACGCTAACGACGGTGGCGGCGGGCGCGCGTCACACGTGGCGGGTGAATTCGCGGTCGGCGCTCACACCTTCCTGCCGACCGCGCCGTACAGCGAGACCTTCTTGTCGTGGTCGGCGGGATGTTCGATGCCCTCCTGCCGCCACCGGTGAATCACCTCGACACCCGGCTCGACGAGTTCGAGGCCGTCGAAGAAGCGGGCGACCTCGTCGCGGCTGCGCGGGCGCACCGGAATGCCCTGATCCGAATACACCTGCAGCAGGCGGCCCATCCCGTCGGGATCGTTGGCGCCGTTGTCGAAATCCGTGGTGACATGGCTCATCGCGAGATACGAGCCGGGGGCCAGCGCGTCCATCAGCGTGTTCACCATGGCGTAGACGTCGCCTGGGACGAAGTGGACCACCGCCATGAGCGAAATCGCCACCGGCTGTGACAGATCCAGGGTGTCGCGGAGTTCGCGGGAGCCGAGGATCGCCTCGGGGTTCGCGGCGTCGGCCTGCACATAGGTGGTGCGGCCTTCGGGCGCGCTCACCAGCAGGGCCCGCGCGTGCGCGAGCACGATCGGATCGTTGTCGACGTACACCACCCGCGATTCGCACGCCTGTTCCTGCGCGACCTGGTGCAGATTGGGTTCGGTCGGGATCCCGGTGCCGATGTCGAGGAACTGGCGCACGCCCTGCTCGGCGAGATAACGCGTCGCGGTGCGCATGAATTCGCGGTTGGTGCGTGCGGTCAGGCGGACCGCCGGGAAGTTCGCGAGAGCGGTCTCGGCGGCACGGCGGTCGGCCTCGTAGTGGTCCTTGCCGCCGAGAAAGTAGTCGTACATACGGGCGGGGTGTGCCACATCGGTGCGGAGGTCGACCGGATGATCGGACACGGGAAGGCTCCTCGCGGGGTCGGAAACGTATCGCCGATATATAGCGCATACGGGCCAATTCGGCAGCGGGACGGCGTAATTCGTGCGCGATCAGGCCGGAGCGGAGTCGTCGGGCGGGAGCCGGGGCGACCGCGCATCCGGCCCGGCGTCGTGCGCCGGGCCGATGCGCGGGTCGGCGAAGATCTCGGCGGTATCCGAGACCGCCGCCGCTCGCGTCGCGGCCGCATCGCTCACCCGCAGCGCGTACAGGTGCTGCTCCGGGTCCACCGCGACGAGGCCGTAGTCGAGGTCGACCTCGGCCTCGGTGAGGTGCAGTTCGCGCAGCGCCGCCGCCAAGGTGGGGTCGTTGGCGAGCCGGACGGTGAGCAGCGGCATGGTTCCACGCTACGCGCGGATCTCGGTGTTCTTCAGCTCCGCCAGCAGGGCGGCGGCGTCGACCACACCGAATCCGTAGTCGTAGTCGAATCCGCCGGGCTGCGCGGTCGCGGTGCGCCGCAACAGATCTCGCAGCTGCGCCGGGGCCAGCTTGCTCGCCGGGTAGACGGTCCGGATCGCCGCGACCAGTCCCGCGGCGACCGGGCAGGCGGCCGACGTGCCGGTATCGGGTTCCTTCGCGCCGAACACCGTGGACCCGAGGAAGTGGGTGTAGCTGCAGATGTCGGGTTTGCGATCGGACAGCCGGCCCGGCCCCTGCGAGGAGTAGCCGACGCGCTGCCCCTTGGTGTCCGCGCCGCCGATGCTCAGCACACTCGGATGCGAATTCGCGCCGCCTATCGGCCGATCCTGGTAGGCGCACCGCCCATCCGGGCAGTCGCGGCCGCAGTTGCCCGCGGCGAACAGGATGTCGGCCCCGGCCGATTCGAGCGAGCCGACGATCACATTGAACGGGTGGGACGGATTGTCGGAGTAGTTGCCGGGCTGCCCCACCGGGAAGTCCCAGTCCGGGGAGAACGCGCCCCAGCTGTTGCTGATCACCAGCGTGCGGGTGGCCTCCGGCTGATCGGTGAGCACGGTGCGCAGATGGGCGTAGGCGGCCAGCGCGTCCGAGAGCAGCCCGTCCATGGTGGAGCCGCCGCGAGTCTTGCTCTGCAACACCGGAATATCGAGCAGGGTGGCGTTCGGCGCGCCGATGAGGGTGTCGAACGCGCACATCGATCCGTGGTCGACCGGGAACTGTCCGGCGGTGCCGCTCACTCCCGGCGGATTCCAGCTGCGCGTCGCGTCGACGGTCACCGGCCCGCCCCGCGCCTGCTCGACGCGGGCGGCGTTGATCCCGGTGTCGACGATCGCCACCGCGACGGATTTTCCGTCCATTCCCCCGGCGGCCAGATCGCCGGTGTGCAACAGGGTTTGGACGTCGTGCCAGGTGCCGACCGCCGGATCGCCGCCGCAGGTGAGGTTCGTCTCGATCCGCGGGTCCGCGAAAACGCCTGCCACGCCGCGGGTTCCGGTCAGGCGCGCCACCGTGGCGTCGAGGTCGCCGTCGGGGATCTGCCCGCGCACCACCACCGAACCCGCGCCCGCCTGTTCGGCGGCCGCCGTATCGGGGACGGACAGCGGTGCGAAGTCGTGGTCGAGGTCGAATTCCGGCAAATCCCCGGCGACATCGGCCGGGGCCACCGCAACGGCCGGATCGGCAACTGCGGCAATCAGTTCGGCGGAGGGACGGAGTTGGATGAGTGCGCGCATACCAGCCATCCTGCCGTCAACCGCCGCGAATTTCTCGCCGATTGCCGGAACGGACTGTTCACCGGGCCGGCGAGCGCCCGAATCCACGTCCACGAGAGCTCGCAAACCCGCCCGCCGCCGGCCACGGCCGAAAACCATCTGCCTCACCCGTCGATGCGGACTCGGTTCCGGCAGATGATTTCCGGCTGCTTCGACGACCGAAATCGTGGCGTTCAACCCGGCGGATGCGCGAGGCAGGCCGGCGCGGGATCGTCAGTTGAAATTGTTGGAGAAGCCGAAGGCGAAGCTGTGGCCTTTCGCGGTGCAGGTGACCTCGGCACGCATGCTGCCTGCGACGCAGGTGGTCCCCGCGTAGGTGATGCTGCCGTCCTCGCCGTAGGCCTGGCCAGGGCCGGGGCTGGTGCCGCTGAGTTGGAGGCTGCCGGGTTGCCCGTGCGTGCCGAGCGGGCCGAGGGCCGGGTGGGCGGGCAGGAACGGTAGATCGATCGAGACGTTGGTCACCGGGATGCCGAACCAGGTGATCGGCGCGCCGATCGAATCGCAGCCGACGTTGCCGTTCGACTCGATGGCGCAGTTGGCCATGTTGTTGTAGCTGAAATACACCGTCCCGTTGGTCAGATAGCCCGACGGATCCACCGGAACAGCAGCATTCGCCACGCCGGTACCGGACGTCGACACCGCAACGGCAGCCACGGCGGTCGCGGCGAGCGCGGCACCGGCGCGGACAAGGCCACCCGGAGACAACCGTCGGCGAGACACTGCCAGCTCGTCCATCATTTCTTACCTCCCTCAATTCGGCCTGACCAGCGCAGACCGATTGTGCGAGTGAAAAATTCATTGCCGACGTTACGGCGGACACAGTCGGCCGGGCATACTCTACGCTCGGCCCGGGAAGTCGCCCCGCGAGCACTGGATCGAGCGGGCCGGGCAGCCTGAACGCAAGGTCGACATCCCGGTATTCGTCGCCCTCGTCCAGGCCGGATCAGCTGCTCGCGTTACCGGCCTGCCACGTGTTCCACGGGACCTCCCAGTCGCCGTAGGTGTCCCACACGGGTAGTGGTTGGCCGCCCGAATTGGTGATCTCCACGACGTCGCCGACGCCGAAGTGGTCGAAGAACCACTGGGCGTTGTCGGGTGAGAGGTTCACACAGCCGTGCGACACTTTGCTCGACCCCTGCTGCCCGACCGACCAGGGCGCCGAGTGGACGAATTCGCCGTCGTTGTGGTTCTCCTCTGCCGTTCGCGGGTGTCGCGATACGTCGTTCGCACGTTAGCGGTGTCCACCGGCCCGATGACCGGCGAGGTCCCACCCACCGGAAAACGCTGTTCCCGCGCCGGGTTCAGCGGCGAGGATAAGGAGGTGGAATCGGACCGACTCGCCATCACCACACTCACGGCACGATATGCGCGCGCCGTCGACCGCCGGGACAGTGCGGCGCTCTCCGCGCTGTTCACGCCCGACGCGGTCCTCGTGCTACCGCCCGTCCTGAACGCGACGGAGACGACCGTCGAGCTGGCGGGCAGGCAGCGCGTGGTCTCGTCGGTGATGGACGCGGTGTCCCGTTTCGTGCTCACCCGCCACGTCATGGAACAGCATGTGCTCGAGCCGCTTTCACCCGACCACGTCCGGGGTGAGGTCTACTGCACGGCACACCACATCTCACGGCGTGACGACGGCTACCGAGACCGGCGGGTCGCCCTCCGCTACCAGGACACCTTCGCCCGCACCGGGGAGAACTGGTTGTTTTCGCGGCGGGAACTGGTGGTCGACTTCATCGAGAACGTCGCGGTTCGCGTGCCGGACTAACCGCGGCCTGCGTTGCGAGCGGTCCCGCGGTGGGCGGGCACGGTGGTGGGGTCTTCCGGCCAGGCGTGTTTGGGGTAGCGGCCGCGCAGATCGGCGCGGACGCGAGGCCAGCCGGTGCGCCAGAACGAGGCGAGATCCGCGGTCACCGCGACCGGTCGCTGAGCGGGTGAGAGCAGATGCAGGACGATCGGGACGCGACCGTCGGCGAGGCGCGGCGCGTCCGTCCAGCCGAAGATCTCCTGCACCTTGATCGCCAGCACCGGCGGATCGGCCGAGTAGTCGATCCGGGGGCGGCTGCCGGACGGGACCGGCACACGTTCGGGTGCGAGTTCGTCCATGCGGGCCGCATCCGGCCAGGGCAGCACGCGACGCAAGGCTTGTCCGGTGTCGATGCGTTCGAGATCGGCGCGGCGGCGCGCGCCGGCGAGTTCGGGGCCGAGCCAGGTGTCGGCGGCGGCGAGCAGTGCCTCGTCGTCGACCGCCGGCCACGGGTCGCCGAGGGTGCGGTGCAGGAAGTCGAGGCGCTGACGCAGGGCGGTCGCCTCGGCGGGCCAGCACAGCAGGCCGAGTCCGGACGAGCTCAGCCCTCGGCGCACGGCGGCGGCGAGCACACTCGGGTCCGGGTCGCGAAGTGCCTTCTCCGACAGGGTGATCGCGCCCAGCCGTTCGATGCGCCGCGCCACCACATCGCCGTCGGCCCACTCGACCTCGTCGACGGTCGTCAGCAGATCCGAGGCGGCGCGGCGAGCGAGGCGTTCGTCCGCGACCGCGGCCAGCCGGATAGAGCCCTCGGAACGACCGGGGTCGCGGGTGGCGACACCCACCGCCAGCCATTCCGGATCGCCGGTTCCGGAGGCCGGTGGCAGCGTGACCGCGGTGCCGCCGGCCATGAGATAGCTCGCCGAGCCCGGGGCGCGCCGCCGCGCGAGCCGTTCCGGATATGCCAGCGCCACCACGTAAGCGGGATCGTCGGTACCCTCCGGCCCGTCGACCGTCCGGGCCAGCCGCTCGGCCTCGCGTCGCCAGCGCGCCGGCTGTTCGCGGCGGAGCCGACGCAGGCCGGCCGTGAGATCGACACCCGAGATCAGGGTGTCGTCGTCGAGGACGGCGACGACTTCCGCGGCCGTTCGTGCCCCCACCTCGGCCGCTCCGTCGAGCAACGCGCGTGCCAGTCGCGGGTGCAGCCCGATGCGGGCCATCCGCCGCCCGCGGTCGGTCACGGCACCGTCGGCGTCCACGGCACCCAACGCCTGCAACACATTCCGGCCCGCGGTCAGCCCACCGGCCGGCGGCGGATCCCACCAACTGAGACCGTGCCCGTCCGCCGTGCCCCAGCAGGCCAGTTCCAAGGCCAGCCGGGTCAGATCGGCGGTGCGGATCTCCGGCTCGGGATAGGCGGGCAGAGTGGTGTGCTCGTGTTCCGGCCAGCATCGCCACACCCGGCCCGGGGCCTCGCGCCCGGCCCGCCCGGCCCGTTGGTCGGCGACGGCCGCCGAGACACGAACCGTGGCCAACCCGGACAGCCCACGCGCCCGATCGATGCGTGGCACACGAGCGAGACCCGAATCGACCACAGCACGCACGCCGGGCACCGTCAGGCTCGACTCCGCCACCGCCGTGGCGAGCACCACACGCCGCCGCGGCCCGGGCCGCAACGCCGTGTCCTGGCTCGCCGCGCTCAGTCTGCCGTGCAGCGCGACGATATCCACCTCGTCCTGATCGTTCAGAAGTGCTGCTACTCTGCGTATTTCGGCCGCGCCGGGCAGGAAGACCAGGATGTCGCCCGCGGTTTCGGCCAGTGCGGTCCGGGTGGCGCGTGCGACCTGTGCGTCGATCCGCTCCCGGGGCAAGGGCGGGACGTAGGTCGTGTCCACGGGAAAGGCCTGCGCTTCGACCCGCACCACCGGAGCCGCGTCGTCGGCACTCAACAGGGCCGAAAGTCGTTCGGCGGCAACGGTCGCCGAGGTGGCGAGGACCCGCAGGTCGGGCCGCAATCCGGCGCGGGCGTCCAGCAACAGCGCCAACAGCAGATCGGCGTCGAGATGGCGCTCGTGACATTCGTCGAGCACGACCACGTCGACACCCGCCAACTCCGGATCGTCCTGGAGGCGGCGCACCAGTAAGCCGGAGGTCACGACCTCGATGCGGGTCCGCCGCCCGACTCGTCGATCCCCGCGGACCGAGTAGCCCACGGTTTCGCCCACCTGCTCGCCGAGCAGCGCGGCCATCCGCCCGGCCGCGGCCCGAGCGGCCAGCCGCCGTGGCTCGGCCACGAGCACACGACCGGAGTTGTTCTGCGCCAGCGCCAACGGCACCAGCGTCGTCTTCCCGGTGCCCGGAGGCGCGACCAGCACCGCGGTCTGCCGGTCGGCCAATGTCGCGACGAGATGGTCGAGGGCGGCCCGGACCGGCAGATCGGGAAGTTCGAGTCCGGTCACCGCAGCCCCAGCATGCGCATCGCGGCCTCCCGAGCGGCCCCGCGGTCGGTCTTGCCGCCCGGGGCGAGCCGCAGCCGGTCCACCACCACGACATATTCGGGCGTGTATTCCTTGGTGACCCCGCGAGATCGGAGCCGGCTCGACAGGCCCGCCGCGTCCAGGGTCGCGTCGTCGGCGAGAACGACCACGGCACAGACGCGTTCGCCGTAGACGTCGTCGGGAACGCCGACGACGGCCACGGCGATGACCGCCTCGTGCTCGCGCACGAGTTCCTCGATTTCGGCGATCGATACGTTCTTGCCGCCCCGGATGACGAAATCCGATGTCCGTCCGACCACCCGCACCCGGTCGGTCTCGTCGATCTCCACGATGTCGCCGAGCAGTGTCCACCCGTCGGGCGTGTGCAGCTCGGCGTCGGCGGCCGGATCGTCCCAATAACCCGCCGAGACCAGTGGCCCGCGCACCGCAGGCCGGCCGCGACGGACCGCGCCTCGTACGTCGGCGCCGGCCTCGTCGAGCACGCGGACGTTCATCGCGGGGAGTGTGCGCCCGCAGGTGCGCAGCCTGGTGTCGGTGTCGTCGTCGAGGGTGGTCCGGCTCACCGCGCCGCTCTCGTTGGAGCCGTAGAACTGCAGGACCTTGGCGCCGGTTCGTTCCTCGAACGCGCGGGCATCGCGATACGGCACGGCTTCCCCACCGGTGTACAGCACCCGCAGGCTGGACATGTCACGGCGCTCGAGCGCCCCCGAACGCAACAGCATCTTGAATTGCGTACTGACACAGCACAATACGGTGACCCGCTCGCGCTCGATGAGCATCGCGGTCTCCTCGGCGTCGAAGCGGCCGGTGACGACGACCGGGACGCCCAGCAGTGCGGGCAGGAAATGCGCCGACCACAGGCCGAATCCGTACGGCGCCGGAACCACCGAGCAGATGACGTCCTGGGGTCCGATCCGGGCGCCCAGCATCGCTTCGCGCGCGAAGGCCGTCCATCGGCTTTCGGTGTGCGCGACGATCTTCGGTGTCCCGGTGGTTCCCGAGGTCGAGTTGAGAACGGAAACGTCCGACGGCGTGAAAGGCACACCGGCAGAATGGGTTTCGTTCGTGCGCCGCGCGCCGATGTGATGGTGTGCGAGGGCGCCCGACTGCTCGTCGACAACCAAAACGTCGCCCGGCGTCACACCCTCGGCCGCCAGTTCCCGCACCAGCGTCTGCCACGTTCTGCCGCGAATCTCGGGCACGGTGATCAGTGTCGACGCGTCGGTCCGCCGCATCACGTGCGCGATCTCGCGCACCCCTGACCGCACACCGACAGCCGCGGCTATACGACCCGCGCGCGAGCATCCGCACAGCGCCGCGTGGACGGCGGCGGTATCGGGCAACAGCAGCGCGACCCGCGAACGCGGACCGCCGGGAACAGCGCGCACCTGGTCGCAGATCGTGTCCGCCCACCGGTCGTATTCGCTCCAATTGGTCGACCCGCCGACGGTGACGAAAGCCGCCCGATGCGGGATGTGCTGCGCCCAGATGCGAACGATGTCGCCGATCGAGTGATCCGCGTAGGACTCCGGAGCGGTCGCGAAGCTCCCCGGGACGATCGGATCCGCCGCGCGGTTCCCCATGACCACCTCACTCACCTACCGCCACCGATGCCGCGTCCTCAACCGTAGCCACCGCGCCCCGGCGCGCCGGTGCTGGCGGCGCTCTGCCACATATTCGACTGCACCCCAGCCGATTTTATCGCCACCAGAGCCGAGAACGTCGCGCCCCGCAAGACCGCGGCCGCCGGCGCGAACGTCGTCGACATGGCCGCCACGATCCGGCCCAAACGAGCCCGCGTCCGGCCCGACCAATGAGCCTGCCGCCCAGCCGCGAACAGCTCGAACGCTGGCAGAAACGCGGCTGCGTCCGCTGCGGCCGGCACGCCTACGTCGCAGCCTACTGGCCGGGCGGCCCGTGCTGCCGCACCTGCAGCGACCGCGCTCTGCGGGTCCGAGGCTGCTGCCCGGGCTGCGGCCGGGACCGCACCCTGCCCGGGCTGACACCGCAGCGGACCCCGATCTGCACCGGATGCGCCGGCTTCCGGCCCTGGCGGGCGGCCGCGCACCTGCGCGAACTGCTGATGAGCTGCGGCCTGCTGCCGGAGGTCGACAAGCAGCTGCTGTTCTTCCAGCGCTGGCTGCCTGGTCACCTCGCCTCGATCGGCAATCGCCATCATCGCCGGGTCGTGAGAGAGTTCGCCACCTGGAAGGTTCAGCCCTGGCTGCGAGCGCGGGCTGACCGCGGACCACTGACCCCGAGCAGTCGTCGCAACGCCGGCGCCAAGATCATGCGGGCCACCGAGTTCCTGGCCTGGCTCAGCGAATCCGACTTGACCCTGCGCCGCTGCGACCAGGCCGCGCTCGACCGCTGGCACGCCAGCCACCTGGTCCACCAGCGCGCCAGCTGCAAGCCGTTCTTCGACTGGGCGAAGTCCTCCGGCCGCATGCCCAGGCTGGATATCCCGGCCTCACCAGCCCGGCCCGGACAGCCGCTCACGCAGCATCGGCGCTTGCAGATCCTGCGGAAACTCCTCACCGACAACGAGATCGACCTCCGGTTGCGGGTCGCGTTCACGCTGCTGCTGCTCTACGGGCAGCCACTCAGCAGGATCATCCGGCTCGCCGTCGATGACGTCGTCACCAGTGACGACGGTGTCTCGATCCGGTTCGGAGAACCACCGACGCCGGTTCCCGAGCCCTTCGCCGGCCTGGTCCTCGACCTGATCGACCAGCGCACGAACATGCGGACCGCGACGAACCCGAACTCCCGCTGGCTGTTTCCAGGCCGCCGCGCCGGCCAACCGCTCCGACCCGAAACCCTCGGCCAGCAGTCCGCCAAGACTGGCGTTCCCACCATCACCGGCCGTGTCTCCGCGCTGCGCCAACTGGTCCTGCAGGCCCCGGCTCCGGTCGTCGCCGACGCCCTCGGCATCCACTACACCACCGCCCACCGCCACCGCGAGCATGCTGGCGGCACCTGGAGTCGCTACGCACCCGGCGACCATAGCCGCTGACCGCACCGGCCCCACGGACCAGAATGCCGAATACCTGAATACCGGCCTCTGCCAGTCCGGAACGGCCGGTAGTGCTTGACCGGTCCGCTCGGACCCTCGAGTAGCCTTCGGCTGTGGGAACAGGACTGAACGCTGACGGCTGGCTTGATGAGACGCGGAGGTCGTACGACACCGTCGCGACCAACTATGCAGACCTCACCCGTCACCTTCTGGACGAAACACCCGAAGAGCGCGCAGCCTTGGCCTCGTTCGCAGATGTCGTGCACACCCAGGGCGGGGGGCTGGTTGCGGATGTGGGTTGCGGGGCCGGGCGGATCACCGCCCACCTGCGTCAACTAGATGTGGACGCATTCGGAATCGACCTGTCGCCCAGGATGATCGAAGTGGCCCGCCGCGAGCACCCCGACCTCCGGTTCGAAGTCGGCTCTATGACAAACCTCGCCCTCACGGACGCCTCGATGGCCGGCCTGGTCGCGTGGTATTCACTGATCCACGTCCCCGATGACGAACTCAGTTCTGTGTTCGAACACTTCCACAGAGTGCTCCGCCCAGGCGGACCGCTGCTACTCGGCTTCCACGTCGGAGACGAGTCGCAGTTGAAAACCCAAGGCTACGGCGGGCACCCGATGCACCTCTACGTCTATCGCCGCCAGCACAACCGAATGCGCGCGTGGCTGGACGATGCCGGCTTCGTCGTCGAAGCCGACAGAACTCTGACCTCGGCCGAAAGTCCACTCGGCGGGATCATTCTCGCTCGCCGCGAGATCGCCGCCCCCGAAGACTGAATCACTGTTTCGGCGGCATTGGGTCCCTCCCAGCCCCGATCATCAACGCAGGGTGCCGAGGCGTCCTGCCCTCGGTCCTGGCTCGAATACCGACTACTCGAATAACAGTTCCTGCCAGTCCGGAACACCCTACCGGGATGTGCCGGACGTTCGCGCCGGATCGTCAGGTGCCGACGGTTCGACATCGGCGCGGTGGGCTATGGTGTGAGCCGATGTCTACCGGGACGGCTTCGCGCCACACACGGATGGGTTACCCGGTGCTCTTCTGAGCGCCGTTCGGGCCGGTACGGGCTCGCGTATCGATCGGGTCCGCCGTCATGCCGCCCGTGCTCCGCCTTCGTCGTGTCGATCACGAAAACCCGACTACGACAGAAGGATTCGACGATGACTGCAACGCACGGTATGTCGGTCGACGTGCAGACACCCCACGGTGTCGCCGACGCCCACCTCACCTCCCCCGCCGACGGCGCCGCCCATCCGGGAGTGCTGGTGATCCAGGACGGTTTCGGGCTGCGGCCCAGCCTGCGGGCACTGGCCGACCGGATCGCCGCCGACGGCTACACCGTCCTGCTTCCCAACGCCTACTACCGCCACGGCCGGGCACCGGTGATCGAGTTGCCGGACTTCATCGACCCGGCGCAGCGACCCGAGATCTTCCAGCAGGTCTTCCCCATGATCCGCGACCTGACACCGGAGCTCTGGCGCTCCGATGCCGGCGCCTACCTCGACTGGCTCACGGCGTCGCCGAAGGTCATCGCAGGCAAGGTCGGCGTCACCGGCTATTGCATGGGTGCACGCCTTGCGATACTGACCGCCGCCATGTTTCCCGATCGGGTCGCGGCGGTGGCCGGATTCCACGGCGGACCGCTCGTCACCGACGCCGCGGACAGTCCGCACCGCAGCGTCGGAAACATCACGGGCGATCTGTATTTCGCTCACGCCGGCGAGGACGACCACATGACCGCCGAACACATCGGCGCGTTCGACAAGGCACTCGCCGACGCCGGCGTTCGCCACCGCACCGAGGTCTACGCGGGTGCCCACCACGGGTTCACCCAGGCCGACACCTCCGCCTACGACGCCGAAGCCGCCGAACGGCACTACCGCGAACTCTTGAATCTGTTCGACCGCACCCTGCGCCCGTAGGTCGGGGCGGCGCACGGACCTCGCGTCCGGGCACGACGCCGGATGCCGGGCTCGGTCGTGCGGCGGCGACGCCGGCCATACCGAGCCCGGCTATCGCCGCCGTCCACGCACCCGACGACTACTTGGGCGCGACCAACTCCAGGGCGATGTTGTCCGGATCCCGGAACTCCAATATGTAACTGATACCGATGTCCTTGATGTCCTCATGCGCGACTCCGCACGCGTCCAGATGTGCTGCGGCGGCTTCCAATTCGGCAAGTGAGGCGACAGTGAAGGCAAGATGGTCGAGACCGACACGATTCTCGTCGAACCGGTCGGAACCGACCGGCCGCAGCCCGATCAAACCATGTTCCATCCGGTAGATCACCCCGCCGAAGAGGAAACCGAGACGCTCACGCGTCTCCTCATCAGCATCGGCCGGGACCTCCAGCGCCACAGGCCAGCCGAAAACCTGCTCGTAGAAGGCCCGCGACCGGCCGATATCGCACACCGTAAGACGGACGTGAGCAACAGATCCCGTAGCAATCGCCATATCGACCATGTTTGCACGCCGTTTCCCTACCCGCAGGTTCCCAGCAAACGACCGGGCGCATCGACCCATCGCCCTCAGATATCGGGATAGTCCGTGTGGAGGTCGCCGCCGAACAGTTTCCAGTAGAAGGCGTTCATTCTCGCGGCGGCGGGTGCGTGCCGGGTCAAGATCTCGGCGACCGTCGGTGGCACGTCATCCGGGATGTGCCCCGCGGCGCAACGGAGTACGTACTCGTTACGAGCGACAGGACCGCCGCTGGGCGGTGTCGGTACCCCGCAGATATCGGTCACCAGCCAGTTGACCAGTCGCATGGCGGCGTAGGCGGCATCGTGAGTGGCGTGTTGTTCGACGAAGTCCCGCTCGGCGGGTGACAGGTCGAATTTCGGCGATGTGCCCAGGCCGAAGTCGGTCAGGTAGATCCGCTCCATATCGGTGCGCAGGTTGCCGAAGTGTCCGTCCATATGCAGCAACTCCCGATTCCGGAGAAACGTCACAACCTCTGAAAGCTGCCGCTCGAGTGTGACGGCCTTGTTTGCCGGGTCCTCCCGCAACCAGTCCTCCAACGGATAGGGGATGTACTGCAGAACAGCACTAGGCTGCATTGAGCGGCGGCCAGCGCTTCGAGACAGGCCCGCACGGCTGGGCTGCCGCCCTGGGCGGCGACCACGGCGTCGATGTCGGCGTGGTCGACTGCGACCGGCGACCGGCCGGGTAGCACCCGCCAGTGATAGAGGATCGGGAAGGATTGCGTCTCGCCGGCCAGAACCGCATCCGTGACGATGATGTTCGCCGCCAGTTCGCGCCAGGCGTTGAAACTCGGTCCGCCGATACCGTATTGGCAGAACATCGGCAGATCGAACAGATTCGCCGTGGAGCCGGAGTTGGCGACCTCCCGGTCGGTCAGCGGGATCCGCTTGGTGAACACCGGCACACTGTCGACGTCGACCAGCGCCGCGCCACCACCGACACCCACGCTGACGACTCGACCGGTACTCACCAACTCGGCGAGTTCGACATCGCTGCGGTACGCCAGCGATGCCGAAATCTTCTGGTGGCGGACACTTCTGGCAGCCGTCATCACACGATTGTGTCAGCGACCAAGCGCCTCGAGCGATCGTGCTGTGTCGTCGGCCGCATGGCTTTCCGACCCCTCGGCGCCACTGAAACCTCTACCGGGCCAGACCGAGAACCCGGCCTGTCCGGGCAAGGTTGTGGTCCACGGCTTGCTGGTCGATACCCACCGGTGCTGTCCTCGCCGGCATCATCTTGTGAAGCATCGGTTCCCACCGGCTTTGCTCCTCAGGAAAGCATCGCGCGAGAAGGTCGAGCATGATCGCGGGGGCCGTCGATGCACCGGGGGAGGCGCCGAGCAGTCCCGCGATAGTGCCGTCGGCGCCGGTCACCAGTTCGGTACCGAAGGTGAGAACGCCGACGCGATCGGGGTCGGGTTTGACCAACTGGGGCTTGGGCTTTCACGGTGCGCTGATCGGATCGCGGGGCGTTAACCGGCGGGTTCGGACTCACGCAGTGTCACGGCGCGGTCGGCGGTCTTCAACGTCAATGTCGTCCCGTCGAGACTCCATGCCGGGGTTGCCTGCAGGAGCGAGGTCGCCCATTCGTCGGCGCCGGCGCGGTCGCCCACACAGGCCATGCGGGTGCCGGCGAGAGGGCCGGTGTGCAGGGCGTTTCCGGTCAGGTCGGCGGAGCCCATGAGGGTGTTGCAGCCGGCGGTGGCGCTGAGACGGCCCTCGGTGAAGGTCAGGCGGAGGGGGCCGTCGCCGGGGATTCGCGGGCCCTGGACGTCGGTGGAGACGTAGGTGTGGCCGACCGGGGTGGCGGGTGTGGAATCCATTGGGGTGGAATCGTTTCCGGAGGAGCAGGCGACGCCGGCCGCCAGGACGGCCAGAGCCGGAACGATTCGCAGGATATTCGCCGACATTATCCGATGGTAGCGGCCGGGTGGGCCGGATCAGCTGCTCGCGTTACCGGCCTGCCACGTGTTCCACGGGACCTCCCAGTCGCCGTAGGTGTCCCATACGGGCAGTGGCTGGCCGCCCGAGCTGGTGATCTCCACGACGTCGCCGACGCCGAAGTGGTCGAAGAACCACTGGGCGTTGTCGGGTGAGAGGTTCACGCAACCGTGTGACACGTTGCTGGCCCCCTGCTGTCCGACCGACCAGGGCGCCGAGTGGACGAATTCGCCGTCGTTGGAGATGCGTTCGTCCAGGTCCACCTTCTCGCGGTAGTACCCGGGCTGGCCGGCGCAGACCCCGTAACTGCAGGAGTCCATGATGATCGACGGTGATTTCTCCGAAATCACATGCGGCCCTTCGTGGGACGGGAAACCGGGCGAGCCGAGACTCATCGGCATCTGGTTCACCTGCGCACCGTTGTGCAGGATCGTCAGCTGTTCGGTGTTGCCGTCGGCCTGCGCGATCCAGGAGTCGTGGACCGTGTAGTCGGCGCTGTTGTTCTCGGCGCCGAACACCCCGTCGCCGAGGTCGACACCGAAGACGTTGGCTTCGATGTGGATCTTGGTGCCCGGCTGCCAGTACTGCGCCGCGCGGTAGTGCACATCCTTGTCGTCGACCCAGTACCACGCGCCCGGCTGCGGCGGGGTGACGGTGACCTTCAGATGCTTCTGCACTTCCGCCTTGTTCGCCACCGGTGCGGTGAACTGGAACACCATCGGCTGCCCCACCCCGATACCGGTCTGGGCGACCAGGTCCGGCGCGGGCACCACGTTCGCGTAGGCCTTGTGGCCGGCGTCGATCGTGGTGACGGTGACGGTCTTGTCGGTCGCGACCTGGGCGAGGTTGACCGCTTGGGCATCGACGCGGTAGGTGGCCCCGTAGTTCAGCGGATCCTTCGAGGTCCAGCTGTGATGGTCGGCGCCGAAATCACCGGCGACCGCTTTGCCGTCCCCGTCGGTGACGGTGACCTTGGTGAGCATGCCGTCGGCGGAGTTCACCACGAGGGGCGTCGCCGGATTGAGTGGTCCGTGGCCGGCCGCGGGCACATCGATCGCCGCGGGGGCGGTGATATCGGGCCCCTTGGACACCGGCGCCGAGGAGGTGCCGCCACCCGAGCCGCCACATCCGCCGACGAGCACGACGATCGCCGTCAGTACCGCCGACACCACCAGTAGAGATCGACGCCTGCGCACGTCCTCACCGCCTCTGTCTCGCACCTCGCATGCACAGCGCCCACCCGGGACACAGCACCCTCCAGTCCACACCATGAATCCGGTGTCGCACCGCAGCAGAGAGTACGTGTCGTCGCCGTTCGGCGCGCGCCCGGCATGGCCGGACCAGGCGTTTTGCCGTATTCGGGGCATTCGGCGGGGTGTGGCGCCGGCTCACCCGCCATGGGTGAGTGCAACGGCAGCGCGAGGACTCATAGTGGAGCGATCTTCGATGTCCGTCGAGGAAGGTGACCGATGTCCAGGCGAGAGCGTTCCCGGTGGCGGACCGCCGCGGCCGCGATCGGCGACTACATCCGGCACGCGCCCGGCACCTATATCTGGCTGGCCATCCTGCTCGTGTCCACCCTCGTGATCCGGCACCTGTCCCCCGATCAGGCCGAAATCCTGCTGGGCAACCGCTCGACCAATCTGCACCACCTGCGCGAGGACCCGGTGCACGTGCTGATTACCAGCGCTTTCTGGCTCGCCGGCGGCGGCTGGTTCGGCTATGCGGTCAGCTACAGCATCTTCCACGCCCAGGCCGAACGCTGGCTGGGGACGCTGCGCTGGCTGGCGGTTGTGGTCATCGCGCACGTCGGCGCGACCTACCTCAGCGAAGGCGTGCTGTATTGGGCGATTCATCACGGTTACGCACCCGAATCCGCGGTGAACACCCTCGACTACGGCGTGAGCTACGCCTTGGCGGGTGTGATCGCCGTCCTGGTGTATCGGATCGCGAAGCCGTGGCGGTACGGGTATCTGCTGGGGGTGGTCGTCTTCTACGCGATTCCGGTGTTCACGAACCGAACCTTCACCGACATAGGACATTTCAGTGCGATGGTGCTCGGTTTGGCCTGCTATCCACTGACCCTCGGGCGGCCGGGTGTGTGGGATCCGGAGATGGCGGTGCGTGGGCTCGCAGGGTCGGTGCGACACCGGTAATCACACCGCCGGGCGGGCGCCGCGGCAAGGATTGGATTCAGTGCGATCCAGAGTGCTGACCCCGCACCGGAATTCCCCTAGCGTGACGTTTCGCCCATCCAGAGCGATCGAGAGACCCGGCTCCACGACGTCGCAGCAACCCCCAGACTGGGTGTGGGTGCTACCGCCGGGACCGATGGAGGAAACCATGGTACGCAGCGTCTTTCACGTCGGCCAGGACGATCCGATGGCCGCGCCGCTGCTGGCGGAGCTGGCCATCGAATACAGCAGCCGCTACGGCGGGAGCGTCGGTGAGGTCCACGCCGATCTGGTGAACTACCCGGCCGCCGATTTCGCGGCCCCGCACGGCGATCTGCTGGTGGTGGTCGAGGACGGCGAACCCGTCGCCGGCGGCGCGTTCCGCCGTTACGACGAGCGGACCGCCGAATTGAAACGCATCTGGACCGCGCGCGAACACCGCCGCCGCGGCCTGGCGACCTTCGTGCTGGCCGAACTCGAGGCGGAAGCGCTGCGCCGCGGCTATCGGCGGATCTTCCTGACCACCGGTCCGCGGCAACCCGAAGCGGTCGCCCTGTACCTGTCGGCGGGGTACACACCGCTCGAACGCATCCCGTCCGTTCAGCCGGGTCTGCTCGCGCATCCGTTCGAGAAGTATCCGACGCGTGTGGCGAACGCCCAGCGGCGCAATCGTTTCGCCCGCGAGCGCGACGCCGTGTACACCCCGGTGCGGTCCGGATTCCGCTCTCCGCCGGTGCGCGGCGAGGCCGGTGCCGTCCACGTATGAAATCTCGCATCGATCCACCCGGAGTCACCGAATGAAACGAATCCTCTCGCCGGCGCTCGCGCTCACCGCGACGCTGGCGATCGCCGCGTGCGCGAACACCACCGGTGGTGGCGGCGACGCCGGTCCCCCGCAGCCGGGCGGCACCCTGCGTTACGGCCTGTCGCAGGCGCCGACCTGCTCGGATCCGGCCCAGGCCGCCACCAACCAGACCTTGTACGTGGCACGCCAGATCGTGGATTCGCTCACCGACCAGGATCCCGCCAGCGGGGAGATCAAGCCGTGGCTGGCCACGTCCTGGCAGGTGAGCCCGGACGCGAAGACCTTCACCTTCCATCTGCGGCCCGACGTCACGTTCAGCGACGGCACGCCGCTGACCGCCACGTCGGTGCAGAAGAACTTCGACGCCATCGTGCACACCCTCACCGCGGCGAAAGCACCGCTGGGAGCGAGCTATCTGGCCGGGTACGCGGGCACCACGGCGGTCGATCCGCTCACCGCCGAGGTTCGATTCGACGCGCCCAACGCCCAGTTCCTGCAGGCCTCCTCGACACCGCAGCTCGGCATTCTCGCGGACGCGACCACCGCGAAACCGGCCGAACAGCGCTGCCTCGGCGACAACATCGGCAGCGGTCCGTTCGTCTACGCCGGCTATCGCCAGGACGCGTCGGCCACGCTGGTGAAGCGCCCCGGCTATCGGTGGGGTTCGGCGGTATTCGCTCATTCCGGCGAGGCGTATCTGGATCGCATCGAATTCACGGTCGTCCCCGAGGCCGGAGTACGGACCGGCAGCCTGTCGTCGAATCAGCTCGACGCCGTCAGTGACGCGCTGCCCCAGGACATTCCACAGCTCGAGGCCGCCGGCGCCAAGGTGCAGTTCGACTCGAACCCCGGCGTTCCCTTCGGGCTGCAGCCGAATGTGAGTCGCGCGCCGCTGTCGGATTCCGCCGTGCGCCAGGCCCTGTTGCACGGAATCGACCGCAAGCAGCTGGTGGATACGGTGCTGGGGCCGCAGTTCCTGCCCGCCACCGGACCGCTGGCCTCGAAAACACCTGGCTACGTGGATCTTTCGACGTCGATAGCCTACGACCCCGACCAGGCGCGCCGCATTCTGGATCAGGCCGGATGGGTGCCCGGCGGCGACGGGATCCGCGTGAAGGACGGGCGGCGGCTGTCGTTCGGTGTTCTGTTCGGTGCGCAGTTCGCCGCGAATCAGGCGACCTTGGAACTGGTGCAGCAACAACTGCGCAAGATCGGGGTCGACATCCGGCTCGAGTTGACGCCCGTCGCCGACTACACCGCGCGGCAGAACTCCGGTGACTTCGACGCCACCTACTTCAACACCACCCGCGCCGACGGCGACATCCTGCGCACCACATTCGGGCGCGGTCAGCGAAACCTCAACCAGCGCGGGCCGATTCCGGCGCTGGACCAGGCGCTCGCCGACCAGCTCTCGACCACCGATCCGGCGGCACGGGCGGGGATCATCGGGCAGGCGCAGCGATCGGTGATCGAGAACGGATTGTGGCTGCCGACGATCGAATTGTCACAGGCGATCGGGGTATCCGGCGTGGTGCACGATCTGAAGTTCGAGGCCTCGGCGCGCCTGCAGTTCTACGACACCTGGTTGAGCAAGTGATCAATCCGATGACCCGGTATGTGATCGTGCGGGTGCTGCAGGCGATCGGGGTGCTGTGGGCGGCGTTCACCATCTCCTTCGCCGTGTTGTTCCTGCTGCCGTCGGATCCGGTGCAGATGGCCGTCGACGCCGATCCGGGCGTACCTCCGGATCCGGCCGCCATCGCGGAACTGAGGGCCAGATACGGGCTGGATCGCTCGGTGCCGGAACAGTATTGGACCGCGCTCACCCATGCCGTCCGCGGTGATCTCGGACGCTCCCTGAACACCGGGCAGTCCGTCACCGGCGCGCTGGCGCAGTCGATTCCCTCGACGCTGGCGCTGGCCGGTCTCGCGCTGCTGCTGGCGATCGTCTTCGGCACCGCGCTGGCCGTGGCCGCGTCCTACACCCGGCGGCCGTGGTTGCGGAATCTGCTGACGGCGCTGCCGCCGATCGGTGCGGCGATGCCCACGTTCTGGGTGGGACTGCTTCTGCTGCAACTGTTCTCGTTCCGGCTCCGGCTCGTCCCCGCGTTCGGCGGGACGGGCCTGCACGGCACGATCCTGCCCGCGATCACACTGGCCGTGCCGGTCGGCGCGGTGATCGCGCAGGTGTTCTACAGCGGTCTGGCCGCCACGTGGCGGCAGCCGTTCGTCGATGTGGCCTTCGCCAAGGGTGCCTCGCGGCTGTGGGTGCAGTGGCGGCATGTGCTGCGCGCCGCGGCCGGGCCGGCGCTCACCGTCGCGGGATTGTGGGTCGGCACGGTGCTGGCGGGTTCGGTGGTGGTCGAAACCGTGTTCTCGCGCGGCGGCCTGGGCCGGCTCACCCAGAACGCGGTGCTGCATCAAGACATTCCAGTGGTGCAGGGCATCGTTTTGATTGCCGCCCTGGCCTTCGTGGTGGTGAACCTGGCGGTGGATCTGATCTATCCGCTGCTGGATCCTCGCGTCGCCGTCGCCCGGGAGAAGGTGGGCGCTCATGTCTGACACACTGCTCATCGCCGACCACGCGGCCGCACGGACCACGGAACTGCGGCGGGCGCTCGCGCCCAAACGTCTGCGTGCCTCCGCCGGACTCGCGGTGTCGATTCTCGTGCTGGTCGTGGTCCTCGGCTGGGCGGTCGCGCCCTCGCTTCTCGCCGGGAACGATCCGCGCGCGGGAGTGCCGGAGGAGAAGTTCCGCGGCCCGAGCCTGCAGCACTGGTTCGGCACCGACAACCTCGGCCGCGACCTGTACACCAGGGTGGCGCACGGGGCGGCACTGACACTGTCGGCGACCGTGTGTGCCGTGCTGCTGGGATTGGTGATCGGTTCGGCGATCGGTCTCGTTTCGGGCACTCTCGGCGGCACCGTCGATGCCGTCGTGATGCGCGGAGTCGATGTGCTGCTGGCGATTCCGGAGCTGCTGTCGGCACTGGTACTCATCACCGTGCTCGGGCTGGGTACCCGGAATGTGGCCATCGCGGTGGGAGTGGCGCTGATCGCCCGCTTCGCGCGGGTGATGCGCGCGGAAGTGCTGCGGGTGCGTCGCGCACCCTACGTGGAGGCGGCGTTCGCGTCCGGGGTGCGCTGGCACACCGTGCTGCTGCGCCACATCCTGCGCACCGCGTACGCGCCGGTCGCCGCGCTGGCCGCGGTCGAATTCGGCGTTGCGGTACTGGCGATTTCGTCGCTCAGTTTCCTCGGCTACGGTGCGACGCCACCCACCCCGGAGTGGGGTTCGCTGATCTCGGAGGGACGCAACTACCTCGTGCTCGCCTGGTGGATGACCACCCTGCCCGGCCTGGTGATCGTCGCGGTGGTGCTGGCCGCCCAGCGCATCGGCCGCGCGATCGGGACCACGGAGGGTCGATGAGACACACCGGCGCAGCTGCTCGTCGGTCCGACCGGGTGCGGGTGTCCGGCAAGGCACAGGAGGTTCGACAATGAGTGAGGACACCTTGTTGCGGGTCGACGAACTGCACGTTCGCTACGGCGGCACATCGGTGGACGCGGTGTCCGGTGCGGCGCTGGAGATCGCGCGCGGGGAGACCGTCGCGCTGGTCGGCGAATCGGGTTCGGGCAAATCCACCCTCGCCCATGCCGTGATCGGCCTGCTGCCGCAGTCGGCGGAAGTAACCGGCGGCGGAATCGTTTTCGACGGCCACCGGCTCGACACCGCGTCCGAACGCACTCTGCGCGGCCTGCGGGGTGCGCGTATCGGACTCGTCCCGCAGGACCCCGGAACGTCGCTGAACCCGGTGCAGCGCATCGGCGATCAGGTGGCGGAGGTGTTGCGCATCCATCGGCGGGCCGATCGTCGCACGGCGCGGCTGGAGGCCGTGCGGTTGCTCACCGAGGCGGGCCTGGACCGGCCGGAGGTGCGGGCGCGGCAGTACCCGCAGGATCTGTCCGGCGGGCAACGCCAGCGGGTGCTGATCGCGATCGCGCTGGCCTGCGAACCGGAACTGGTGATCGCCGACGAGCCGACCAGCGCCCTGGACGTCACCGTGCAGCGCCGCATCCTCGACCACCTCGCCGACCGCACCGCACAACTCGGCACCGCGGTACTGCTGATCACCCACGACCTCGCGGTGGCCGCCGACCGCGCCGATCGGATCGTGGTGATGCGGCACGGCCGGATCGTCGAAAGCGGCACCACCACAGCCGTTCTCACCGATCCGCAGCACGAATACACCGCCGAGCTGCTCGCCGCCGCGCCGAGCGCCGAGACTCCGGTGCGCCGGGCGCGCCCGCGTGCCGAACAACCGCTGCTGGTGGCGACCGGTCTGCGCAAGAGTTTCCGGATCGCGCGGGGCGTGCGCACGGATGCGGTCGACGACGTGTCACTGAATCTCGATCGCGGCGAAACACTAGCGCTGGTCGGCGAATCCGGCTCCGGCAAGACCACCACCGCTCGCATCCTCGCGAGGCTGTCCGCACCCGATGCGGGCAGTATCCGCTTCGACGGGCGCGATGTCGCCGGGTTGCGCGGCGCCGGGCTACGGGAGTTTCGCCGCCGCGTCCAGGTGGTGTACCAGAACCCGTACACCTCGCTCAATCCCACGCTCAGTGTCGCGAAGATCGTGGGAGAACCGTTGCAGGCCTTCGGTATCGGCGATCGCAGTGAACGCCGTGCCCGGGTCGCCGAACTGCTCGAACAGGTCGCTCTGCCCGGCGAGGTCGCGGACCGGCGCCCGGAGCGGCTCTCGGGTGGGCAGCGGCAGCGTGTCGCGATCGCGCGGGCGCTGGCACTGCGCCCGGATGTGCTGGTGCTGGACGAGCCGGTGTCGGCACTCGATGTCGGGGTGCAGGCGCAGATCCTGGCGCTGCTGGAGCGGCTGCAGTCCGAACTGGAGCTGAGCTATCTGTTCATCTCCCACGATCTGGCCGTGGTGCGCCAGATCAGCGACCGCGTCGCGGTGATGCGGCAGGGGCGGATCGTCGAAACAGCGACCACCGCAACGCTGTTCGACAACCCCGGGCACGAATACACACGCGAACTGCTCGCCGCGGTGCCGGGCGGGTTCGCACGGCCGGTGATCGAGCGGTCCGCCTGAGGTCGCGAACTATTGGCCGGAATCGGCCGGGCGGGGGGCGCCGGCCTGCCGGTCCCGCCACACCCAGAACACCGCGGAGGCGACCAGCGCCCACCCGGCGAGCACCAGATACGGGAATATGTGCTGGTGGCCCGAGAAATACACCGCGGTGTGCTGGGCGTTCACCGAGGCGCCCGGCGGCAGCCAGCGGCCGATCGCGCCGAGTACCGACGGCAGCAGCGGCCATGACACCGCGCCGCCCGAGGACGGGTTGCCCAGCAGCACCATCACACCCCAGGTCGGGATCATCGCCCAGCGGCCGAACAGCGCGCTGAACATCGAGAAGATCATGCCCGAGGTGAACATCGTGAACGCGAGAATTCCCCACGACTGCAGGAACGGCAGCGTCAGCGCGCCCAGCCACCAATCCACCACGGCGGCGATCGCGAATCCGCCCAGCAGGGCGTAGGCGACGGTGAAGGCGATCCGCTGCACCGCGCTCAACGCACCGGCGTGCACACTGAGCTGGATCGCGCCGACGAAGCCGATGATCACCGCCGCCAGGGTGATGTAGAAGATGGCCAATCCGCGCGGATCGCCCGGCTGCAGCGGATTGATATCGGTCACCGCGATCGGTATCCGGGTCTGGCGGCTCGCCTCGGCGGCCGCGGTGACGACCACCTGGGCCACCGACGATCCGGACGCACCCGAAATTTCGACCGGGATCCGCTCCGCGGTGCGCACATCGAGGATCGCGAACACCCGCTGCGATTCGACGGCTTCGCGCGCCGCCGCCGGAGTGTCGTAGTGCAGCGGATGCAGGGAGCCGTTCAGAGCCTGATCCATGGTGTCGAGGAAGCGCTGGTCGGGCGCCGGCACCGCGGTGCCCGCATCGACAACCGCGACGGGGATCCGGTGCGGTGTCGGATTGGCGAGGATATAGGTGTAGGAGCCGGCGAACAGTCCGGCCGCGATCGCCAGAATGAACACCAGCACCGTCGCCGGCAGATACGGCGAGTGCCGGAATCGATGCCAGTGGCCGCGCCACCCGGTCGGGGCCACCGGCACCGCGGCCGGGGTATTCCGCTCGTTGTCGGACATGCCGCCACCTTAGGAGCCCGCGGCTTCGGAATTCCGGAAGCGGTCACGAACGCCGGCCCGCAGTATCCGAGCCCTCCTTGCCGTCGCGGCTCCCCCGCCGATGCCGCCCGCCGCAAGAATAGAATTCACCGCGATCGAGAGTGCTGACGCCGCAGGCGATTTCTCATAGTTTGAGCTTCTGCCCATCCGGCGATCGCGGGACATCTCCGCTTCCCGTGAACCGCGATCCGGCGGTGTCTCTCCTGTCGATCGAAAGGACGCTTTCGTATGTCGTCGTTCCCGCCTCTGCTCGGGGTGGAATTGTTCGGCACGGGTACCCACCCGGCGTCGTGGCGGCGGGCCGACTCCCGCGCCGAGGAGCTGTTCACGCCCGGCTATTGGCTCGACGCGATCACCGCCGCCGACCGGGCCGGACTCGACTTCGTCTTCCTCCCGGACACCTTCGGTGTGGACGCGCACGGTTACGGCCCGCTCGACGCGATCGCGCTCGCCGCCCGCGCCGCCGCCGCGACCCGCAGCATCGGGCTGATCCCGCGGGCGACGGTCACCCACACCGAACCGTTCCATGTGTCCAAGGCGATCGCCGCACTCGACTACGCCGGCTACGGCCGAGCCGGTTGGGAGGTCGCCGTCTCCGCGGACGCCGAACAGACGACCCTGTTCGGCCGCAAACAGCCGCAGGACGACGCCTCGTTGTGGCGCGAGGCGGACGAGGCGATCGAGGTGGTGACCCGGCTGTGGGACAGCTGGGAGGACGACGCCGAGATCCGCGATCTCGCGACCGGCCGCTTCATCGACCGCGATCGGCTGCACTACATCGACTTCGAGGGCGAGAACTTCTCGGTCAAGGGCCCCTCGATCACGCCGCGCCCGCCGCAGGGGCAGCCGCCGATCGCGGTGCGCGCCGAGTCGCCCGCGAGCACCCGCGTCGCGGTCCACCGCGCCGATCTGATCCGGGTCGGCGCCCCCGACCTCGACGAAGCGGCCGCCCTGCGCACCCGGCTGCGCTCCGCGGTCGCCGCGGCCGGGCGGTCCCCCGACGAGGTGCGGATCCTGCTGGACGTCGAGGTGCATCTGGCCGCGACCGAGGACCGGGCGCATGCCGAACTCGACCAGTTGGACGCCTGGGGCCCGGCGGCCCCGCCCGCGACCGTGCGCCATCTCGGCACCGCCGACGGTCTGCGCGCGCTGCTGGACCGGGCCCAGCGCGAGTGCGCCGCCGACGGTCTGGTGTTGCGGCCCCTGGCGGTGCCCGCGTTCACCGCGGCGCTCGACCGGCCGGCACGCAGCCTGCGCGCCCGCATCGGATTGACGCGCCCCGCCAACCGTTACGCACTCGCCCGAGGATGAGGATGCCGAAACAACAGGTACGCAAGCAGGTTCATCTGGCCGCCCACTTTCCGGGGGTGAACAACACCACGGTGTGGAGCGTGCCGGAATCGGGCAGCCAGATCGAGTTCGACTCCTTCGTCCACCTGGCGCGCACCGCCGAGCGCGGACTGTTCGACTTCTTCTTCCTCGCCGAGGGCTTGCGCCTGCGCGAACACCGCGGCCGGATCTTCGACCTCGACGTGGTCGGCCGTCCCGACACCTTCACCGTGCTCGACGCGCTCGCCGGGGTCACGACCCATCTCGGCCTGGCCGGCACGATCAACACCACGTTCAACGAACCCTTCGAACTCGCACGGCAATTCGCCAGCCTGGACCACCTGTCGGGTGGGCGGGCCGCCTGGAACGCCGTCACCTCGTCCGACGCCTTCACCGGTGAGAATTTCCGGCGTGGTGGCTATCTGGACCACTCGCAGCGCTACGTGCGCGCGGCGGAAGTGGTCGACGCGACCCGCGCGATCTGGGACAGTCGCGCCGGCGGGGCGCCGGTCGTCGACCGCGAACGCGGTGTGTTCGGCGGCCCGGCGCCCCGATTCAGTTATCGCGGCACGCAATTCGATATCGAGGGCGTCTACGGATTGCCGGCGAGCCCGCAGGGGTATCCGGTGCAGATCCAAGCCGGTGATTCCGAGGAGGGCCGCGAATTCGCCGCCGCGAAGGCCGATGCGATCTTCAGCCGCCACGGCGAACTCGAGGACGGGCGCCAGTTCTACACCGACATCAAGACCCGGCTCGCGAAGTACGGTCGCCGGCGCGACGATCTGAAGATCCTGCCCGCCGCGACCTTCGTGCTCGGTGACAGTGACGCCGACGCGCAGGAGCGGGCGCGGGAGATCCGGCTGCAGCAGGTCGGACCCCAGACGGCGATCGCCTTCCTCGAACAGGTCTGGGGCCGTGACCTTTCCGGCTACGACCCCGACGGCCCGCTGCCCGAGATCGATCCGGTCGACAACGCGAACATCACCCGTGGACGTGTCCGGCACGCCAAGGACCCGCGCGCGATCGCCGAGGCCTGGCGTGCCAAGGCGGAGGCCGAGAAGCTGAGCATCCGGGAACTGATCATCGAGGTGACCGCGCGCCAGCAGTTCGTCGGCACGCCCGCGCAGGTCGCCGCGGAGATCGATCGATACGTGCAGTCCGACGCCGCCGACGGATTCGTACTCGTCCCCCATCTCACGCCCGCCGGACTCGACGAATTCGTCGACAAGGTCGTTCCCGAACTTCAGGACCTGGGCAGTTTCCGAACCGAATACACCGGTGTGACCCTGCGCGAACATCTGGGGCTGCGCCATCCGCATCGCGACAGCGAAGGAGTGCGAGCGTCATGACCGTGCCGTTGTCGATTCTGGATCTCTCCCCCGTCAGTGCCGGGTCCACCCCGCGGCAGGCGCTGCGTAACACCGTCGATCTGGCCCGCCACGCCGAGTCGTGGGGTTATCGCCGATTCTGGGTCGCCGAACACCATTTCGTCGCGGTGGCCTCGTCCGCACCGACCACGCTCATCGCCTTGATCGCGGCCGCCACCGACACCATCCGGGTCGGCTCGGCCGCCGTGCAAGCCGGCCACCACACCTCCGCGGCGGTGGTCGAGGCGTTCGGCACCATCGACGCGCTGTATCCGGGCCGGCTGGATCTGGGCCTGGGGCGCTCGGCGCATCGGATCGCCGAGGTGCGCTCGGCGGGGGTGAAACCGGTGCCGGCGCCCGAGCGCCCGACCCGGGTGCGCGACGGTGTGGTGATCCCGCCGCCGTTCAGTTCCGGACGGCTGCTCGATACCGCCCGGCTGGCGGCGAGTTTCGAGGCGCTGCAACTGCCCGGGACCCAGCCGCTGGACTACGGCCGTCAGGTCCGCGAGATCCGCGATCTGCTGACCGGGAACTACCGCAGCTCGGAAGGTATTGCGCTGCATGCCGTTCCGGGCGAGGGCGCCGAGGTGCAGCTGTGGCTGTTCGGTAGTTCCGGCGGTGAGAGCGCGCAGCTCGCGGGCCGGCTCGGACTGCCGTTCGCGGCCAACTACCACGTCTCCCCCGGCACGATCGTGGAGACGGTGGAGGCGTATCGCGCCGCCTTCCGGCCGTCGGCGGTTCTCGACCGGCCGTATCTGATCGTGTCGGCGGACGTGGTCGTCGCCGACGACGACGCGACCGCCGCCCACCTGGCCTCGACCTACGGGCATTGGGTCTACAGCATCCGCAGCGGCGCCGGCGCCGCCGAATACCTCGACCCCGACACCGCGCCCGCGCTGACCGAACAGCAGCAGCGCCTGGTGCACGATCGCGTCACCACCCAATTCGTCGGCGCACCGGGTTCGGTGGCCGAACGGCTCTCGGCGCTGCAGCAGTTGACCGGCGCCGACGAACTCGTCGTCACCAGCGTCACCTACCGGCACGAGGACCGCTTGCGCTCACACGAACTGCTCGCCGCCGAATGGGGATTACCGCAGATCCGCGCCGCCTGACTGTGACAGCTCTCACTCGTGCTGGCTCGGCAGCGCAGCCGGGTCTACGGTTAGGAAAGGAAACACTTTCCCTTCCTAATTGAGGCGGCGATGAGAGAAACCCAGGCGGCTACCGTCGGCCGGCCACCGAGTCATGAGCGGGAGGCGGCGCTGCTCGACGCGGCGCTCGAGGTGTTGTCGCAGGTTGGGTACGACAGGTTCACCGTCGGCGCTGTGTGCGAGGCGGCCGGAGCCAGCACGAAGACCGCCTACCGGCGATGGGCCAACAAGGACGAACTCATGACAGCCGCCCTTCAGCGAGCGGTCGAGCAAGAGTTGATGGCATCCGTCACCCTGGCGAACACCGGAACACTGCGCGGCGACCTGATCGCCAATTTGGAGAGCCAAGCGGCGTCCGAGAAGGCGTCGCCCAATCTCGTGGTGGGTCTTCTCGTCGCGTCGCGGATCGCGGGAGACCTCGGTGCGTTCGCGCGAGAGCTCATCAGGCGGCACGAGACTGCCTACTGCACAGACCTTCTCGCCGCTGCGGCTCAACGGGGAGAGATCGGGATCGGCGTCGACGCGGAATATGTCGCGGACGTGGCGCGATCGTTCTACCTACACGAGATCCTGGTGTGCGGCGTTCCTCCCGACCGAGCCCGGATCGCCCGTTTCGTCGACCGCGTACTTCTGCCCCTCTGCCACGAGCAGTGGACCTGAGAAAGGAACAAACATCATGCCTGTGACGACGCTCGATGAGCGCACCGCCCTGGTGGTTGTCGACCTGCAGGCCGGCACCACCGGCTACCCCACGGCCCATCCGATCGCCGACGTGATCGCCAACGCCGCGGCTCTGGCGGCACAATTCCGCGCCGCCGGTCTGCCCGTCGTGCTGGTCCGGTTCGATCCCGCGCAGGCGCCCACCGGACGCAGCGAGGTCTCTGCTCCCCGTGTCGAGCAGACCCCGGATGGGTTCCTGGACATCGTGCCCGAGCTGAATCAGCAGGCCGGCGATCTCGTTGTCACCAAGCGCGGCTGGAGTGGTCTGTCGGGCACCGATTTGGCCGCTGCGCTCCAGCGGCGGGACGTGACCCAGATAGTGGTCACCGGTATCGCCACCAGCCTCGGTGTGGAGTCCACCGTCCGCCACGCATACGACGCCGGTTTCAGTGTCACGATCGCCACCGACGCCGTGACCGACATCAACGCGGAGGCGCACAAGAACTCGATAGGAACGATCTTCCCGCTCCTCGCCGAAAACGGCACCACCGCCGAGATCCTCGCCCTGTTGCCGGCGCACGTCTGAACGCCGCACCGCCACCCACATCCGAAAGGCCGTGCGGTGGCGGTGCGTGACGATATCGCCACCTTCGCACAGCGTGCCGGTGTCGGCGCTCGGGCGTGAGTGCCCTCGCGATCCGAATCCGTTGTGGCACTGCGCCTTGTCTCCGGCCGCGTCGTCTCGAAATCGCCAACCGAACCCCCGGATTTTCGCCCTCGCGCTAAACTGCTTGGGAGATAGGGGGTTTCGATGCATGCAACCGGCTTCTTGATGCCGTTCGATTCGGAGGGGGCCAATCCCGCCGAATCGGAGGCCGAGCAGGTCATGTGGGCCTGGCTCGAACGTTGTGATCTGGTTCCCTCGGAGCCGACTCGCCGGCGCATGCGCCGGACCCGGCCGGCTCGTATGTACGCGCTGTGGTGCCCGTACGCCGGGGTGGACGCGCTGGGATTGCTGAGCCGATTCACCGCGTGGGCTTTCATCGTCGACGATCAGTTCGACATCGAAGTTCCCGACCCGGCACGGACCTTGGCGACCATCACCGAACTGGAGGAGGTGTTCGAAGACGGTACGCGACCGCGCGGGGTGCTCGCGGTGGCCTTCGCCGAACTCTGGCGCGAACTGTGCGCCGGACGTTCCAGCCAGTGGCGCCATGCCGTGCGCACCGAACTCTCGGCATGGCTGTGGACCTACTACACCGAGAGCATCGGGCGGCTCACCGATCGCTATCCCGATCTGGACGACTATCGGGCCCATCGGCGAGATTCCGTGGCGCTGTATGTATTTCTCGATATCAGCGAGATCGCGGAGGGCGTCGACCTGTGCGCGGCAGCGCGCGGCCTGCCGGCGTTTCGTGCGATACGGGAGGCGTCCGTCGAACATATGGGATTGTTCAACGACATCCTGTCCATCGACTCCGACGAGGCCTCGGAGTACCTGTACAACTCGGTGCTGCTGGCCGAACGGCAGCAGGGCCTCGACCGGAAACAGGCGGTGGAGGTGGTCGACCGGATGCTCACCGGATGTGTGCGCCGGATGCTGACAGGCATCGATGCACTGCCCGCCGAACTCGACGCGGCGGGCCTGTCCGGCCACGAGCGCGCCGATATCCTCAGCACCGCAACCTGTTACACCCGATACGTACGAGCCAACTTCGACTACCACTATCAGGCCGCGCGCTACACCAGTGCACCGCGCGAGGCACTCGAACACGGCGCACCCCTGGCCTGACGGCGACCCGCGGGCGTTGCGCAAACGCAACCCGGGCCACCGCCCGGCCCGCGGGTTCCGGTGCGACGATGAATACTTCACGCACCGCCGACCGCGACGCGGAGCGGGCGCGGCGGCTGTGCCCTAGCGAGCGGGGCCGGTCATGCGATCATCCAAACCCACCACCTCCCCTCCGGAACAACGTCTTCCCGCACCGGACCGCAAGGACTGCGCGCTCCCCCGCGAACCCGGGCGCCGCCCCCGCGCCACCAGCGATGCCACACCGGGTACGCGCTCTGCGGGGGCCTTGCTCGCCGATGCCCACACGGCGATCGCACCGGTCCTGCGGGCCGTTGTCGCGACGCTCGGTCACCCTCTGGACCGGATGGCCGGTTACCACTTCGGCTGGTGCGACGCCGAGGGCAATCCGCGCACCGGTGCGCACGGCAAGGGTCTGCGCCCGGCACTGACCCTGGCCGCCGCGGCCGCCTGCGGCGCACCGGTCGCCGATGCCGTCCACGCCGGTGCCGCGGTCGAGCTGCTGCACAACTTCTCCCTCGTGCACGACGACGTGATGGACGCCGATCCGTTGCGCCACGGCCGGCCCACGGTCTGGCGGGTGTGGGGCACCACCAATGCCACGCTGCTCGGCGACGCGTTGCAGGCGTTGGCATTCGCCGTGCTCTCCGACGGCGGAGTGCCGGAGGAAACCGGCGCCGCCGCGGTGATCCGGCTGGCCCGCACCGCCGCAACGCTGTGCCACGGCCAATATCAGGACTGTGATTTCGAGACCCGGCCGGATGTGACCGTCGAGGACTATCTGTCCATGGCAGCGGGCAAAACCGCTGTGCTGCTGGGTTGTTCGTGCGCCCTGGGCGCGTTGTGCGCGGGTGCGGATTCGCGGACGGTGGCCGCGTTCAACACCTTCGGCCGCAATCTGGGGCTCGCGTTCCAACTGGTCGACGACGCCATCGACATCTGGGGCGATCCGGCGGTGACCGGCAAACCCGCGCTCAGCGACCTGGCCGCACGGAAGCGGTCGTTTCCGGTGGTGTGCGCCCTGGCCTCCGATACCGACGCGGGCCGCGAACTGGCCCGGCTGTACAGCGACCCACGGCCGATGACGACGGCCGACGTAGCGCGCGCGGCCGAACTGATCGCTGCCGCCGGTGGCCGTGAACTCACCCGCGACTACGCCGACCGGGCGTTGCGTTCCGCACTGGCCGGGCTGCCGTCAGGTGTCGCCCGCGGCGATCTCGAAACCCTGGCACACGTGGTGGTCCGGCGAAACAGATGAGCCGGTCCGTGATCACTCGCAAGTAATCACGGACCGGCCCTCGAATTCCGGCGGCCGCCTAGGTAGCGGTGTCCTAGGGGCGCGTTTCCTTGCGGCGGCTTCGTAACACCACCAGCGCGCCGAGGAGCAGTCCGAGGAGGACGACACCGGCGATGACGGCCACGAGGACCGTCGGCGAAACTCCGTCGCCGGCTTCGGAGGCGGCCGAGGCCGGCGATCGACCGCCGCTGTCCGCCGAGGGCGATGCGTCCGGTGTGTGCCTCGCGTGCTCACCGAATATGCCCTGGGCCGTGGCGGATTCGTAATGCGGTCCGGGTTCGGCAGCCCCGCCGACGGTCACATCCAGGCGAATCGGGACCGGCGCACCGAGCCCGTCGACATTCGAGGCGCTGACGGAGACGGCGATGTAGTACCAACCGGCCAGGCTCTGCGCGGCGCCCTTGCCGGCCCCGGCCGTGCGGTTGCTGTAGCGCACCGGCAGCGTGGCCAGCGGATCGCCGGCCGGCATCGTCGCGGATTCTCCGTTGTAGCTGGCGAAGTCGTGGTCGATCTCGGTGCGAATCGGCGAGTACAGCGTGGTCGTGACCCGCGACAGCCCGTCGAGTCCGTGCTTGTCGGAATCCAGGAAATTCACCCGATAGGCGAGACCCTGACCCCATTCGAGCGGGACCCGATAGAACACCGACTCGCCACGCTGCAGGGTGTCGGAATAGCTGCCGGAACCTTCCACTGTGGTTGCGGCATTGAACGATCCGCCGCCCGTCACCGCGACGGCACTGCCGGCCGTCGGGGTGAACGCCGTCGGTGTGGTCGACGCGGGCGGGCCGGGGTCGCCGGCCGCCGGCTCGATGCCGAACAGCAACTCCATCGGCATCTGCTGCGGCATGTTGTCGGCGACGCCGTGCCACTCGGGTGCGAAGTAGTAGCGCCCGCCGCCGCGGCACGCGTTCGCGGCGCTGTCGGATCCGGAATCGGTCTTGGTCGCGCCGTCCCACGACTTGGTGACGGTCAGGGCCACACCGTCACTGGTGTTCACGACCTGCTCGAACTCGAAGACGTTGCAGTCCTTGCCGTCGTCGCCGTAGACCCGCAGGTACAACACGCTGTTGTCGTTGCCGGACTGTTTCTGCCGGACGTGCGGGAAGGCGACCGTCGCACTGAAGTAGGCCATCGCGCCCTGCGGCACGTCCAGGGCGTAGTACTTCGTCTCGTGCTGGGCGATCGTGTCCAGATATTGGCCCGGCGCCGCGATCGGCGCATCTCGATAGGTCGCGGCGCCGGTGATCGGTGCGCCGATCGGCGTGTAGGTGCGCAACGCCGCCTGGCTCACCCTGGGCAGGACGCGTTCGAGCGCGGTGCCGTCGGCGGCGTCGGTATACGTACCGCCGGTCTGCTGCGCGATACACGTGAGCTGTGTACGGGCAGGCCCGTCGACACCGAATCCTATGGCGTGCACCACGATTCGGGCGCCCTGGCGCTCGAGTTCCCGGGCGACCGCACAGGGATCCGGTGGCGCGCAGGTGTCTTCGCCGTCGGAGACGAGGACGATCGCACGCGGCCCCTCCTTCGGAAGTGCCTCTGCCGCCGCCCGCAGCGCGGCGCCGATCGGGGTATATCCACTGGCCTCGATACCGTCGACGGCGGTGTTCACGGCGGCCCTGTCGATGATGTCGGCGCCGCGCAGCGTGCGCACATCCGCACATCCGGCGGTCTTCTCCGCGTCCGAGGATCCGGTTCCGGTCCCGTACACCGTCAGTCCCACCTTCGACCGCGGTGGGGCCGCGGCGACGAAACTGTGCACGGCGGCCTTGGCCGCATCCAGTTTCGTGCCGCCGCCGGGATCCGGGGCCCGCATGGATCCCGAGGCGTCCAGCACCAGCATGGTGGGCGTGTACTCGGGTTGCTGCTGCGCCTGCACCGGCACCGTGGTGAGCGCAACCGCCGCCACTGCCGCCCCGAGCGTCAGCAGCTTCCTCAATCTCGACATACTCTCCACTCCGATGACTTCCGAGATCAACAGACCCTAATACGACAAATCCGGCTGCCTGCTATCGAATCGGCCGCGTCGGCTATAACTGCTGCATGGGAAAGTTCGGCGAGGATGGTCGCAGTACGGACACGGCGCCGTCGATGGCCCGAACTTCCCTGCTGCGGGAATTGCCCACTACCGAACGCGGGTTGCGTACCCGCTCGGCGTTGATCGCCGCCGCCCGCCGGGTCTTCGAGACCAGTGGCTATCTCGACACCCGGCTGGTCGACATCACGACCGCGGCCCATTGTTCCTCCGGCACGTTCTATACCTATTTCTCCAGCAAGGAGGAGATCTTCGCGGCGGTGCTGGAGATCGCTCAGGAGGACATGTTGCATCCGGGGATGCCGCATGTGCCCGAGGCCGACGATCCGGCCGCGGTCGTCGCCGCGAGCAACCGCGCCTACTTCGAGGCCTACCAGCGCAACGCCAAACTCATGGGCCTGCTGGAACAGGTCGCCAATATCGACCCCGAATTCCGGGTGCTGCGCCAGCGCCGCGCCGAGGCGTTCATCGACCGCAACGCGCGCAGTATCGAATCGCTGCAACGCCGGGGACTGGCCGATCCCGAGCTCGATCCGCTGCTCGCCTCGCGCGCCCTGTCCGGGATGGTGAGCCGCTTGGCCTTCGGGCATTTCGTGGGCGATGACGACACCGGCCGTCCGGTCGACCTGGACGAGCTGACCTACACCGCGACCCGGTTGTGGGTCAACGCGCTGCGTATCCCGGCCAAGTCCTGACTCGCCGTTTCGCCCTCCGGCACGGCGCAGACCTGCTACAACAGCGGAGTGTGGCGTGCGCGCACACCCGCAATTGAACTTGACGTCGACCTCAATTACGGTGAGGTGACATCACGGACAGGGACAGGGGTACGGCAGTGCAGGTTGCGCAGAAAGTGGCCATCGTGACCGGCGGCGGAGGCGGTATCGGTGGTGCGCTCGCCGCCCGCCTCGCCGCCGCGGGCGCGCGAGTCGTCGTCGCCGATCTCGACGAGGCCGCCGCGAAGAGCGTCGCCGACGCGGTGGCGGCCGAGCATCCCGGCGCATGCGTGAGCGCGGGTGCCGACGTCAGCGATCCCGAGGCGATCGCAAGCCTGATCGCGCTGGCGGAGAAGACGTTCGGCCCGGTCGACCTGTATTTCGCGAACGCCGGCATCGCCGGTGCGGTCGGGCTCGAGGTCGCCGAGGCCGACTGGGACCGGTCCTTCGACGTCAACGTGCGCGCGCACATCCGCGCCGCCACCCAACTGGTCCCCCGGTGGCTCGAGCGCGGCGAGGGGTACTTCGTCAGCACCGCCTCGGCGGCCGGACTGCTCACCCAGATCGGGTCGGCCACCTACTCGGTGACCAAACACGCCGCCGTCGGCTTCGCCGAATGGTTGTCGGTTACCTACGGCGACAAGGGAATTCGAGTCAGCTGCCTGTGCCCCATGGGAGTCGACACGCCCCTGCTGTACGCCGGGCGCGACTCCGGCGACCGCCTCGGCGCGGCCTCGACCCGGGCGGTGACCGCCGCGGGCGAGGTACTCGAACCCGCGCAGGTCGCCGACGCGGTGCTGGCCGCGATCGACACCGAGCAGTTCCTGATCCTGCCGCATCCCAATGTGCTCGAGATGTACCGGCACAAGGGATCCGACTACGACCGCTGGCTGGCCGGCATGCGCCGTTACCAGCACGGTCTGCTCGACGAGAACTGAAGCCGCACACCAGATTTCACAACAACCAGGAGATCACATGTCGATGTTCGGCATCTCCGAGCGGGCCGAGAAGTATCGCGCTCAGCTGCTGGAGTTCATGGATTCGCACGTCTACCCCGCCGAGGCCGTCTACGACGAGCAGATGCGCGCCGCCGGTGATCCGCACTTCCAGCCGCCGATCCTCGAAGAGCTGAAGGCCGAGGCGCAGCGGCGCGGTCTGTGGAATCTGTTCCACCCCTACGCGGAATGGGGTCCGGGCCTGACCAACCTCGAGTACGCACCGCTGGCCGAGATCATGGGCCGCAGCCACCTGGCGCCGGAGGCGTGCAACTGCAATGCCCCGGACACCGGAAATATGGAGGTCTTCACGCTCTTCGGCACCGACGAGCACAAGGAGAAGTACCTGAAGCCGTTGCTGGCCGGCACGATCCGCTCGGCGTTCGCGATGACCGAACCCGCGGTCGCCAGCTCCGACGCCACCAATGTGGAACTGTCGATGGTGCGCGACGGCGACGAGTACGTCCTCAACGGCCGCAAGTGGTTCGCCTCCAACGCGCTGCATCCGAACTGCACCGTGCTGATCGTGATGGGCAAGACCGATCCCGACGCCGCGCCGCACCGCCAGCAGTCGATGATGGTGGTCCCCATCGACGCCCCGGGCGTGACCGTGCTGCGCGGCCTGCCGGTCTTCGGCTATCAGGACCGCGAAGGGCATGCCGAAATCGACTTCGAGAATGTCCGGGTACCGCTGAAAGACGTGCTGAAGGGCGAGGGCGAGGGCTTCGCGATCAGCCAGGCCCGGCTCGGCCCCGGCCGCATCCACCACTGTATGCGGGCCATCGGAATGGCCGAGCGCGCACTGGAATTGATGTGCCGGCGGGCGAGCACGCGCATCACCTTCGGCAAGCCGATCGCCGCCAATGCCAACATCCAGGACTGGATCGCCGAGGCGCGCATCGATATCGAGATGATCCGGCTGCTGACCCTGAAAGCGGCCTATCTGATGGATACCGTCGGCAACAAGGAGGCGCGCACCGAGATCGCCGCGATCAAGGTCGCCGCGCCCAATATCGCGCTGAAGATCGTCGATCGGGCCATCCAGGTCCACGGCGGCGCCGGTGTCACCGACGACTTCCCGCTCGCGATGGCCTGGGCGCACCTGCGCACGCTGCGGCTGGCCGACGGGCCCGACGAGGTGCACAAGCGCACGCTGGCCCGGCAGGAACTGCGCAAGTATCGAGATGTGAAGGCGGCCAACTGATATGGCGAATGCGGATCTGACCGGCCGCACCGCGATCGTCACCGGCGCCTCGCGCGGTATCGGCCTCGCGACCGCGCAGGCCCTCGCGGCGGCCGGGGCCGATGTGGTGCTGACCTCGCGAGATCAGGAATCGGCCGACGCCGCGGCCGCGCAGGTGCAGGGCAACGCGCTCGGCATCGCCGCGCACGCCGTCGACGAGGATGCCGCGCGCGCCTGCATCGACCGCACCCTCGAGCGGTTCGGCAGCGTCGACATCCTGGTCAACAACGCCGGCACCAATCCGGCGTTCGGCCCGGTGATCGACCAGGACTACGGCCGGTTCGCCAAGATCTTCGACGTCAACCTGTGGGCGCCGATTCTGTGGACCTCGCTGGCGACCAAGGCGTGGATGGGTGAACACGGCGGCGCGGTCGTGAACACCGCCTCGATCGGCGGTATGGGTTTCGAGGCGAATCTCGGCCTCTACAACGCCTCCAAGGCGGCGCTCATCCACCTCACCAAACAGATGGCGCTGGAGCTGTCCCCACGGGTCCGGGTCAACGCCGTCGCGCCCGGCGTGGTGCGGACGAAACTCGCCGAAGCGCTGTGGCGTGAACACGAGAATCTGGTGGCCGAGGCGACCGCCCTGGACCGGATCGGCGAACCCGACGATATCGGGTCGGCCATCGCGTTCCTGGTATCCGATGCGGCGCAGTGGATCACCGGTGAGGTGATGGTCATCGACGGCGGCCAGCGACTCGGCCACCCGGCGGCATTCCGGACGGCACCGTGACGCCGGAGCAGCCCCGCGGAATCGACACCGCGGCGATCACCCGATGGATCGGCGGACTGGGCGTCGGGCTGACCGGCGCTCCGACCTTCACCCGGATCGGTCTCGGCCAGTCCAATCTCACCTATCTGGTGCGCGACGACGTCGGGCACCGCTGGGTGCTGCGGCGCCCGCCGCTCGGCCGGCTGCTGGCCTCCGCGCACGATGTGGTGCGCGAATCGCGGATCATGTCCGCGCTGGCCGGTACCGATGTCCCGGTGCCCGGAATCATCTCCGTCTCCACCGATTCCGAGGTCTGTGACGCACCGGTGGTGCTGATGGAATACGTCGACGGGCAGGTCGTGGACACCATGGAGGTCGCGGAGTCGCTGACCCCGCAGCGGCGCCTGGCCATCGCCGAATCCCTGACCCACACGCTGGCGCGTATCCACGCGGTCGATCTCGAGGCGGTGGGGCTGGCGGATCTGGCCAGTCACAAACCGTATGCGCAGCGGCAGCTGAATCGGTGGTCGCGGCAGTGGGAGCAGTCGCGCACCCGCGAGGTGCCCGAACTCGACGACCTGACCCGCCGGCTCGCCGAATCGATTCCGCCGCAACGGGAAACGACGCTGGTGCATGGTGACTTCCACCTGCGCAACGTGATCACCTCGCGGGACAGCGGCGCGGTGGTGGCCGCACTGGACTGGGAGTTGTCCACCCTCGGCGACCCCCTCGCCGATATGGGGAGTCTGCTCGCCTACTGGGTCCAGCCCGGCGAGGACATCGGCGGCGACTTCCCGGCCTCGGCACTGCCGGGCTTCCCGAGTCGAGCCGAGATGGCGCGCGCCTACCTCGACGAGACCGGGCGCGACCGCGACGCCCTCACCTTCTGGCACGTGCTCGGATTGTGGAAACTGGCGATCATCGCCGAGGGCGTGATGCGGCGGGCGGCCGATACGCCGGGCAACAAGGCCGCCGCGGGCACGCCGACCGTCGAACGCATCGACGCGATCATCGCCCACGCCCGCGAGATCGCCGCCGACGCCGGTCTCTGACGCGCGTCGATCAGTACGCGACGGCGGTCGCGATCACCTCGGTGACCGGCCGCCGTGGCGTATGCGGCAGCGGTGCCGCGCCGGAAGGCAGCCAGCCCAGCCGCACCATCGTCTGCGGATACGCGCACTCGGCAAGCACGTGGCGGCGCATTTCCGCACGCAGATCGGGCATGGCCAGCGGCTCGGACTGCAGACTCGACGACAGGCCCAGTGTGGTCGCCGACAACAGCAGCGCGCTCACCGCTTCCCCGGCGTGCAGCCGCGCGAGGCGATCGTCGCCGGTCGTGCACACCACCAGCCATTCGGCGGCCTCCGGGTCGGTGGCCGGATCGGCCAGCTCCGGCGACTCGAACCGGCGTTTGGCGATCTCGTCGTCGGGCCGCGGCGCGGGGGTGTTCGCGGCCGGGACACCGTCGGAGGTCCCGTGCCGCCCACTCCAGACCGCCAGTTCGTGCAGATAGGCCGGGTCGGCGGCGTGCCGCAGGGACGCGATCCGGGCGGCGTCGGCCAGTTCCGGGCGCAACTCCGGCGGCACCTGCCGCGCCGCGGCGCCGTAGGCGCGGGCATCGGCGGACACCTCACGCACGAGCGCCTGCGGCACCGGGCGGGTGCTGTAGCGGCGGCGATCGGACTGCCGGTGGGCGATCGCCGCGGCCAGGTCGATATCGCGTGCCGACGGTGGGCGCGGGCGCATCGTGATCGCCGCGAGGTGGTCGGGATCGGTGTCGTCGGGAAGGTAGGTGACCTGCGCGGACCAGCCGAGCATCGCCAGTGCCACCCGCATGTGGTGCAGCGCCGCGCCGCAGCTCAGCAGCAAGGCGCGCTGGGCCGGATCGGTCACGGTCAGTTGCCGGGCCTCGTCGGCCTGCAGGTGGATGGTCTCCTCGCGCAGCGACCACCGCCACGGCTGGGTGTTGTGCACCGACGGTGCACGCACGGCCATCTCCACGGCGTCGGCGAAGACGGCGGTGAACGGATCGGCGAATGTCATGATGCCGGTTCTGCCTTTCGAGCGTCGCACGGACATGTCGGGACGGTGACCGGCGGATATCGGCCGCCACCTCGAGTCCCTGTATCGATCAACCGCCGGCACGGCCGGTTGGTTTCGTAATAGTTCACAAAATCCGGGGGCGCGGACTTGTGACCCTTGCGGTCAGGATTCCGCGGCGCCGGAATTCAGCTCCCGATAGCGCAGCGCCCACCACACCTGCTGCGCCACGTGCGGATCCTTCAGCGACGCCCCGGTCAGCTCCTCGAATCGGGACAATCGATAGCGGACCGTGTTGTGGTGCAGATACAGCCGATGTCCGGTTTCGCTGGCATTGAGGCCCGCCGCGAGATAGGCATCGACGGTGTCGAGTATCGAGCCGGCCTCGGCATCGTCGAGCGGAGTGATGTAGCGGAGCAGCAGGGCGCCGCCCACATCGCTGTCGCCGACCACGGCCGGTAGGAGGCCCAGATCGGTGAGGGTGTGGCGGCCCGGCCGACCGAACAGCCGCGCGGTCTCGGCGACCCGGCCCGCGACACGCAGGGAATGCGGAACCCCCTCGAGCGGACAGGCAGGACCGACGCCGAGGAATACTCCGGCCGAGGGCGCCGAATCGTCGTGCGGATCGCAGATGCCGACCACATCGCGGTCGAGGATCGCCACCACGCCGCGCGGCGGACGAAACCCCCGCCGCTGCCGCAACTCCCATTCGGTGTGCTCGGGTTCATCGGTGATCGCGCGGAAGGCCGCGTACGCAGCGTCGAGGCGCAGCCCGATGTATTGCGCGCGGCGGCGCAGTTCCCCGGCGGGCAGTGCGCCCTCGGCCAGTGCGCGCACCATATCGTCGCGCCGGGTGTCGAGACGGCGTGTGATCTGTGCCTCGGCCTCGCGATGGCCGGAGCTGTAGGCGACCGTGGCCGCGTCCGAAGCGCGCAACAGGGCTGCCAGCACCGACATCAGTGCCGCGCCCGGCCGGGTCGCCCAATGTTCGGAAGTGCCGATGCGTTCGATCATCTCCCCGACCACGATCTGCCATCCGCGCAGCATCGCCTCGAGCGGCACACCCAGTTCGGCGCGCAGTGCGCCGTACTCACGGAAATCCGCGAGTTCTCGTTCGTCGAGTGGCCGGTCGGCCGAAATGGCGCTGATCAGACGATCCACCGCGTCCGCGATCGAGGGCACCAGGGCCGATACGGCAATCCCCCGGTAGGCGGGAATCTCGCGCTGGAGCCGGGTGCAGACGTGTTCGGCGAACGCGCCGGGATCGCCGATCGCGGAGGGCCGCAATCGCGGGCGCGTCGCACCGTCGTCGTCGCTCACATCGGTCGACGATACGGGGAGCGGAGGTGGAAACGGTGGTGGTCGCGGTCCGGCGGCCGAGTCGGAGGGCCGGCATCGGCGCAGTTCCGAGCCTTCTCGACGCCGGCCCGGGTGGCGGCAAGTCACCTCGGCAGGTGCGGATGAAGGCGTATGGCGAAGTCGGCCGAGCCGGCGGCGAAGGCGGTGGAGATCGGCGGGCAGGAACATCGCAGTATCCAGCCGGCAATCGGAGCGATCGGATGTCGCCGTCCGAAACGAGTGCCGGCAGTGCGGTTTCTCGGCGAACGGCAAGCAAACCCATTGTGCCGGAGCACGTTTCGGCGCGCACGAATCGGAAATCGAACACCGGCGCGGTATCTGGGTAAGAATGAAAGCGGCCGAGATCCGGCCACAGGGGACATGTCGGCCCGGCCGGGCCGACGGAATGTGGGGAAAGATCATGAGAGCCAAGAAATTCGCCGCCACCGCGCTGCTGGCCGTCGGCGCCACCACCGCGGCCGCCGGTGTCGTGCAGGCCGCACCGGCCACGGCCTCCGAGATCGCGGTGCGCGGTGTCGAACAGGGCGTCGGCTTCGTCACCGCGCCGACCGCCGACCACACCGGTCTGACGACCACTGTCGACGCCGGATCCTTCACCGTCACCGGTGACTCGGTCACTCTCACCGATGCGGCCGGCCGTGCCGTCGCCTCGGTTCCGCTCGGCCTGCGCACGGCCTCCGGAACCGTCGGCCTCACACCGCGCATCGAGAATGCCGGCCGCACGCTGACGCTGACACCGCAGTCGGCGACCGAGCGCACCGCGCAGGCGATCGACGAAGCCTCCGACACCCTCGCCCGCAAGCAGTACAACGCGGGTGTCGGTGCAGCGGTCGGTGCCGGAATCGGTGCGGTCCTGGGCTTCTTCCTCGGTGGCGTCGGCGCCCTGATCACCATCCCGATCGGCGCCGGGATCGGAGCCCTGATCGGCTACTCCACGCCGTAACCGGTACCTCGCGCGGCCGTGCGGCCCCTCGCCCGGCGAACCCGCACGGCCCGCGGTGGGCCGCATGATCGCGAGCTGCCACGACCGGCGCATCCGGCTCGCCGCATCGAGCAATGGCCTCGACGCATATGAGACCTTCGGCCCTGACACGACGCCGGGCGCTGATACTCACGGCCGTCGGCGCGGGCGCGTTCGCTGTGACCCGATCACCACTGGCTCCCGCCGACGGACCCACAACGCACGCGACGGCGGATATTCCGCGCAGGACCGCGCCGAGCCGTATGCCCATTTCATGACCGAACACCGCCCCGCCGTAGTCGGCGGTCCCGGCGTACGCGGGCTCGAAACCGGTCACGGGCACCCGATTCCGGAATCGTCTGGGTGGCGGTGCGGACCGAGATGCCGCGGTGACGGCCCGCCATGTGCGACCGGTGGTTCGGGTTGCCGTCACAATGGTGAGGTGACCGATTCGCCGACCTCCCCCGCCGTCGCCGCGCTGATCCGCTGGCAGGACAGCGGTGGCGTCTGGCGAGTGCTGGGCCGGCGCGGTGCGCACGTGACCATCGGACTGTTCGAATGCACCGGCGGCGATGAGGTCGACCGCATCGTCTCCGCGGACCCGGCCTTGCGGGCGTTCGTGGGGCAGCGCGCCGGCAGCGAGGACTGAAACCGACAGTTCGCCACCATTTTCCGGTCGCAGGGACTACGGTGTGCGCGGCAATGCATCGATTCCCCCTACAGCTACGGCGAAAGGCGGCGCGATGGCCGATACCGGTGAGGCGAATCGTCCCCTGGCCGAGCGATATCCGGGCAACGAGCCGGTCGGCTGGCGTGGTGTCACGGTGCACCCGATGTACTCGCAGCGCCTGGGCGCCGAAACGACGGTGGTGCGGTTGGTGTTGCACGCCGCGGCACCGCCGCCGGGATTGCTCGGACTGGGCATCGGGGTATCGGTGATCGACGGATATGTGACGTTGCGCGAGCAGCGGTTGCCGGGCGTCGATGTGTGGAGCGATGCCCTCGCCGAGGGAGCCGATCTCCATCTGTCGGGAACCGGCCCGGCCGCCGCGTACACCCTCACCCCGGTGTGGATGACGGCCGCGGGCGCGGTCGAATCCTGGACGGGCAACTACGGACTCGTCATCGAACGCGCCGCGGGTGGATCGATGCTGCTGCGCTGCAGTACAGGAGTCGGGAAACCCGATTTCGATGAATTGGTGGTCGCGATGACCGTCACCGTCGACGCCGGCGGTGAGCAGGACCGCTTCCGCTCCGCGCTCTACCACCTCGGAGTGGAGGCGCACACTCGCGGCGATGTCGACCAGGCCCGGCGGATGTGGCGGCAGGCGGCCGATCTCGGACATACCGGAGCGGCCTACGATCTGGGCGTACTCGGTTATCGGACAAGGGAATTCGACGAGGCGCAACGCTGGTGGCGCCTGGCGGCCGAACAGGGTGATTCACGCGCGATGGCCGGTCTCGCGGAAGTGCTCGAGCGCCGGGGTGATCCGGATGCGGCCCGGCGGTGGCGTGCGCAGGCTCAGGACGGCTGAAGCCCGAGCAGCTGTCCCGCGCCCAGCACCAGTGCCGCGAGGGTGAGCAGGCCGAACACGACGACCCACAGCCGCGCCGGAATGCGGGTGAGCCACGCCAGCTGGTCGGCATCGGACCCGTCGCCGCGCACCGACACCTGCCACAGTTCGATCACCGCGCGCACCCCGCCGAACAGCAGGAACCAGGTCACCACATAACCGAAGACGCCCTGCCACACCGCCGTCCCGTACCAGGACACAGCGAAGGCGGCGCCGCCCGCGCAGATCACGGCGAGAAAGCCGAACAGGTTGCGGATCACCACGATCAGCACCACCAGCGCCGCGATGAGAATCCACAGCATCATCGTCTGGCGTCCGGTGCCGAGCAGGATCGCGAACCCGAGCCCGACCGCCGAGGGAGCCGGATAGCCGGCCAGGGTGGTCAGCACCATCCCGAAACCGCGTGGCTTGCCACGGGATACGGTCACACCCGAGGTGTCCGAATGCAGCCGGATACCGCTCAGGGTGCGGCCCGTGCAGACCGCGACCACCGCGTGGCCGATCTCGTGGGCGATCGTCACACATGTCCGCAGCACTCGCCACACCGGCCGATAGAGCACCACCGCCACCGCCACCGCAGCCGTCGCCAGCACCACCCAGACCGGCGGCTGCGGAGATATCGTCGTCAATCTATCGGTTACCGACGACACCGCATCGGCCGTTCGAGACAGCTGCACCGCCGTAGGGTAGCGGTCCGCCCGATTCGGCCGGATACGACGGGGTATTCGGCCGGTGAACGCTTAGGCTTGCGGTCGAATTGCCGGGATCGGCCCGGCACGCGGCCTCGACGAGGAGAACAGATGACATCCAGGGCCCATCGCAGCATCGCCGCGCTGTTCGGCACCATCGCAGCGGCCACGGTGACCGCGGGCCTGCTGAGTGGATGCTCGGACGTGCAGCGCGCGATCAACAAGGGTGGCGACACCCCATGCAGCGACTATGTCAAACAGGACGCCGACACCAAGCGGGTCACGATCACCAAATTCGTGAAACAGCAGACGAACAACGATCACGAACCCGCCGGCACCCAGGTCGACGCCACCATGGCGGCGGTCGACTTCCTGTGCGCCAACCAGCGCAACGCCGATACTCCGATCAAGAACGCGAATCTGACCGGAATCTTCTTCAATCAGTGAGGCGCGCGGGTCGGTCACCGCTGCCCGGTGACCGACCCGTCCAGCTCAGCGTCCGGGCAGGAAGCGGAAGCTGCGCGCCAGCAACATCAGCAACGCCTGCCACTTCGACTGCGGAATGCCCAGCGGCGCATCCAGATTCATTCCGCGAGTGACGACCACCGTCTGCGGTTCGGTGAACTTCAGCAGTCCGTCGGGACCGTGGCGGCGACCGACTCCGGAGATCCCCATACCGCCCATCGGGGCGCCGGTGCTCCCCCACGCCGGTGCGTAACCCTCGTCGACACAGACGGTTCCGGTGCGCAACCGGGCCGCGATGGCCTGGCCCTCGGACGCACTGCTCGCCCACACACTGGCGTTGAGCCCGTATTCGGTGTCGTTGGCGCGGGCGATCGCCTCCTCCACGTCGGCGACCGGATAGATCGAGACCAGCGGGCCGAAGGTTTCGTTGCGGCCGCATTCCATCTCGTCGGTGACCTCGCTCAGGACAGTCGGCTCGAAGAACAGCGGACCCAGGTCGGGCCGGGCATTGCCGCCGGCGAGAATGTCGGCGCCCTTGGACGTGGCGTCGGCGACGTGCTTGGTGACCGTCTCGAGTTGCGCCGGTGAGATCAGGCTGCCGATATCGGTCGAGAAGTCGTAGGCCGCACCGAGTTTCGCGGCCCCGACCGCCTTCACGAACTTCTCGCTGAATTCCGCCGCGATCGACTGCTCGACATAGATCCGCTCGATCGAGATACACAGCTGACCGGCGTTGGAGAAGCACGCGCGCACCGCGGCCTTGGCGACCTTGTCCAGATTCGCCCCGCGAGCCACGATCATCGGATTCTTACCGCCGAGTTCGGCCGAGAATCCGATCAGCCGCTTACCGCACTGCTGGGCCAGTTCGCGCCCGGTGGCCGAGGAGCCGGTGAACATCAGGTAGTCGCACTGGTCGACGATCGCGGTGCCGACCACGCCGCCCGGGCCCGGAATCACCTGCAGCACGTCGCGGGGCAGACCCGCGCGCAGCAGCAATTCCACGCTCGCCAGCGACGAGAACGGGGTCTGGCTGTCGGGTTTGACGACGACCGCGTTGCCGGCCAGCAGCGCCGGAATCGCATCGCCGATCGACAGCACCATCGGATAGTTCCACGGCGCGATGACGCCGACCACGCCCTTGGGCTGGGTGCGCACCTGCGCGCGGTTCAGCACCGGGAACGCTCCGGGCACCGAATGCGGCGCCAGCAGCTTCGGCGCCACGCGCGAGAAGTAGCGGACCGCGAACATCATGCCCAGGATCTCTTCCTGCGCCGCCCACCGAGCCTTACCGGTCTCGGCCTGGATGACGTCCATCAGGTAGTCCCGTTCGCTGATGATCAGTTCGCGGAAACGTTCCAGCACCGCCGCCCGCTCCTTCGGCGTGCGTTTCGCCCAGTCCGACTGGGCGGCGCGGGCGCGGGTGAACGCGGCGCTCACATCGTCGGCGGTCCCCACCGGCACCTCGCCCAGCGGCCGCCCGGTGAACGTCTCGGCGATGGTCTTGTTCGCGTGCTCACGGGAACCGTCGACGGACGCGAACGCCCGCAGACGCTCGAACACCGCAGCTTCCGGCACGGGCATCGTCGCCTCCTACTTGTGAGTAATGTAACCCTCCGATACACATAATCTACCGCGCACCGCGCAGGCATATCTCCGCCCTGGGACGGATATTGTGCGACGTCCTCGAGCCCGGCGGCTCACAGGGGCAGCGCGGCGTTCGTCCATGGCCCGGTAGCCCTTGGCGGCGTCGCCGAGCGGAAGCGTGAGGTCGAAGACCTTGCCTGGGGCGATGGTGCGGTCCTAGATCAGCCGGTCGGTTCGGGCAGGAAGCGCCGCACCGGGGCGGGTCCACCGTGCAGGTGCTTCCTCGCCGCTCATCGGGGTGATCTTCCCGCTGGCGCGCTGGCAATGCGAACGACAGCGATGGGCCGGCCGTGGGGAGATGGTCCGGTCAACCGTCATCGCGCAGCCATCATCACCAGGTCGCGGTATGGCAGCGTGACAACGGGCAATGTATCGATGCTCAGCTCGAGCTCGACCTGTTCTAGGTGAGTGGCTGCGTCGTGCGGGTCGCTCGCGCAGACTTCGGTTTCGACGAATTCGCCTGCGCCGGTGACACTGTCGAGAGCGACCACTGTGTCCTCACGATCGGGGTGACGGAATACGTACCGATTCTTCTCCACAACCGCGAGTTCTCGCATCCCGACAGCCTCGAGCAGTGCACGTGCCGCCTCGCTGTCCGCGATTCCTGCAAGAGCGACACTGATTTCATGTTTGGCGATGATGTGGCTCGCGCCGTGAGTGCCGGGATCCGACGGCGGTTTGTAGGTGATTTCGCAGAAGTCGCCACGGCGGCGTACTCGAAGGCATTCGACGGTCTGCATGTAATCCACATCGGGCCTGCTGTAGTAGATGTCGGTCTCGGTGACTCGGGCATTCTCGCGGTAGCCCAGCGCGATGAGCCGGTCGCGCAGGGAAGGAGCGTCGGTGAGGGCGCGTTTGCGCTCGACCTCGATCAAATGCATTGGGGTTCAGCCTTTCCAATGGATGGCAGTGTGCAGCCGGGCGACGTTGGACTTGGAGCACAGCTGTTGCAGCGTGGCCAGCGCTCGTTGCATGGTGTGGGTGTCGTGCGTCGGGATGTTTTGAAACAAGATCAGCTGTTTCGCGTCGACCAGCGGGTTCGCAAGCCGCTTGGCGAGAAAACGATTGTAGTAGAGGCGATCTCGCGTGAACACGTCCTCGACGGAGACCGGTATCAACACCGTGTCTTGATCCGGCCGACCTTCCAGCGAGTTCACGGCGAACGCGGTGAGTAGGTCGTCTGCGGTCAGGTACGCATAGGTCTCGTGGCCTTCGCGTGCCAGCCATCCGCGCCATGTCGGTTCGCATCGGGGGTCGGCGAGTTCGGCACCGCAGAGGAATGCCATGAGAGCGGCGTCGGTGACCGCATCGAAGATGTCGCCGTCGATCACGTAATGATCGCTGTACCGTTCACTGACCGCGAGCAGCGCGTCCGGATGCGGTGAGACCATTTCCGAGTCGGTGAGGGTGTAGTGAACGCGCTTGTGACCGGAACGGAAATCAACCCAGTCCATCGACAGCTCGCCGTCCAGTATCGGCTTGAACCCGAGTATCCCGGACCTCCAGACATGGTCGCGCAGGGTGATGTAGTGGCGCTGCGCCTCCCGGAACACCCCGACCGGTGCCTCGATGACAGCGCAGACGTGGGTATCGAGGTCGGCGACGGGCACTATCCGCGAGTTCTGTCGCGCGACGACCTCGTCGTCGTGGTGATGGTAGGGATGCGCGCCTTCGGCGAGGTAGTGAGGTACGAACATCCGCAGGAACTGCAGCCAGGATTGCGAGCTGTAGCAATGCACGACGCGTTCGTGCAGGGTCGGCGCGTCGACGGCGTAAACGTCACGGTAGACGAAGAATCCGTAGTGCCGGATCACGGTCGGCAGCACCCGCATCATCGTGTGAAGCCCCGTGTACGCACCCCCATAGGAATACACCTCGTGCATGAGCGCCGAGGCGCTGATCACATCTACAGAGTCGGTGATCAGTGTAGAAAGGTCCTTTGCCCAGCCTTGGACAAGATGACAGGTGCCGACAGCCGCGAACGCTTCCATAGCCTCTCCCAGCGAATGCGATATCACTCCAGGGGCCTCGATCAACGTGAGCCGTACCTGACTGGCGGCGGTGAGTCTCGAGGCGAGGTATCGCACGGCCGCGCCTCCACCAGGTCCGATTTCGACCAGGTCAGGATCGGCCGTCTGCAGACGTGTGAGGGCATGGTGGACGAGTGCGCCTTTCTCGTCGCCGTGATCGTTCGCGGCGATGTCGAGGTAGACAGCATCCGATTTCTGTTGATGGGCAAACGTATTCACTGTAGTCATCGGCTCTTCCTGAACTGAGAATGTGCAAGGGAATCTCTCGGCGGAGCTACGGCTCCTGCGGCCGGGATTCGTGGCGGTCGCCTTCGCTCCATTCATCCAGCCCTTGTGCGACGCGGATCAGCAGCGCTGCGGACGCCAGCGTGGTGGGGTAGCGAAGGAACCCGGATTCACCGGGCTTGCGGCGTGGAAGTTGCTCGGTCATCGCGACGGCCCCTCGGCCTCCAACCGTGCCAAACTGTCAGCAGTTTCGGAGCTGGCACCCGGGCTGCGACGCTGCGGCATGTCGATCACGGAGGACGAGTCGGAACCATTGCGGTATGCGCCGAGACACATTGGGGTGCAGAAGACGCGACCGTCCACGCGAAGCGGTGCGCCTGGGATCTCGAGCGCGCACCAGTCACACCAGTCGTCGTCGGTGGTGGCGTTCACGCCGTCACCTCCGATGCCCACGACAGGGCGGCCAGGTACTGCGGGCATTGCGTCCCATGACCGGCATGAACGGTCAGAACCCGACGAGCCTCTTCCAGACTGTCGATCGGGGCGAGGCAGTCTTCGCAGAACCGGTGAAGGACCGACTGCCGGCGCTGGTGCGCGGCACTCGGGCTCACCGGATGCCTCCGATGACGGGCACACGCGGATGGATGCGGCCCGCGTCGACGAGGACCATCCAAGCCGCGTCCTTGCGTGCACAATCACCACGGCGGCACTCGCGGTGGAGTTGCATCTCCCGATGCGCTTGGGCCTCGGTGAACAGCATCAGCGGTGCGTGGTGTGGAGACTCCGGACCCCGCGGGTTGTCGCGGGCGGATGTGATGGGACGCGGTCGTGCCGGCATGAGGTAGGCAGCAGCGGCCAGCCCTATCAGTACGGCGGCGAGACCGCCGATCAGGAGCGATGTCGTCAGCATCGGAACCTTCGGTTTGTGTGTCGGCCGGATGGACTCTCCCGATACCGGCCCGCCGACCGGTTCAAAGCTATGGACTCGATCGGCGCCGGAACCCTTGTGGAGCTGAGGCATTGGGCATCGGAAGCTGAAATCAAGGGTGGCTCGGGGAATTCCGCGACAGAAGGTGCACGCGGTACATGGCGGTATACGCTGGGTTCACGGTCGTATACGCACCTAGCACCAAGGGGCCAGGATTGGGTATGCATGTCACGTGGACAGGTGCCGACGCAACCGCGTTGCGGAAGGCCTTGGGACTTCCGCAGAAGCGATTCGCCGACCGGCTCGGGATTCATGTACAGACAGTTAAAAAATGGGCCAACCGAGGGACAACAATCCGACTGGACGAGTTTTACGCGGGCTTGATGACGACACTGCTGGACGGCGCTACCCCGGAACAACGCGGGCAGTTTTATGCGAGACGCCAACAGGTTGCAACCCCTGAACTTGGCTTTGCCGGAAAGAGCATGGATGTCGCCGAGTGGGATCCGACGTCGTGGAGTACTGATTGCGCCACCGTGACGGCAGAACTGACCAGGAGAGATTTGATGTTGGACCGACGCCAGGCAACCCGCGCCCTGATCGGCGTGGTGGTCGGTGCGAAGCTGATCGAACCGCTGGAACAGTGGCTACAGCGAGTAAGCGACGAGCCGGTGGCCGCCATTGGCCGCGGCAATATCGGCCTACAAGAGGTCGAGCAGCTGGAGAACGCGGCGCAGATGTTTCGTGAGTGGGACGACCAATTCGGCGGCGGGTTGCGCCGTAAGGCTGTGATCGGCCAATTGAGCGAGGTCAACGAACTGCTGCAAGACAGCCATCCAGCAGAGATCCGGCGCCGACTGCGGCGTGTGTTGGCATTGCTTGCCGAAACGGCAGCGACGATGTCCTGGGATTCAGGGCTGCAGACGGCGGCCCAGGAGTACTACATGCTGGCCGTGGGGGCAGCGAAAGCTGCGGGCGATCCGGCTCTGTGCGCGAACGCGATGGCAGGCATGGCCAGGCAGCTTCTGTCTCTGAACCATTACGGCACAGTGTCCAGGCGCAAGGATCTCGAACATCAGCGCGCGATGGATGCGCTGGAGATAATCCGGCTGGCGCAGGACGAATTCGGTGATGTGGTGACGCCAAGGGTGCAGGCGATGCTTTACACCCGCGAGGCGTGGGCCTACGGGAAACTCGAGCGACCGTCGGCGTTCCGCCGGACATGCGATAAGGCGTATGGAGCATTTGCCCGCGCCGACGCTGACAGTGATCCGTATTGGATTCGGTACTTCGATGCGGCCGAGCTTTCCGGGACGTTGGGCGGAAGGCTGCTCGAGATGGCTCGCCACGACTCGAGTTTCGCTGCAGAGGCCGCGTGTGAAATCGAGCATGCAATCGAGTTGAGGGTGCCAGGACGGTTGCGAAGCTCAGCTCTGGACAAACTGGGGATTGTGGAGGCGCGCCTACTCCAAGGCGAGTTGGACGAGGCGGCACGGCTCGGGCACGAGGCTTTGAACATGGTAGAGCAGACCGCGTCCGATCGCGTCCGGAAGAAGCTGTCGAATGTGTACAGCCGCACCGACCAGCTCGCAGGGGTACGGTCCGTCGCAGAGCTGAGGGATCGAGTGCGTCCACTGATCATCGACACGGTGTAGAACTCTTGCATGGTTCGAATCGGGGTCACCGGACATATGGACATCACTCACGACACTCGGCGTCTGGTGTACGAAAAGATCACCCGCCTACTGGCTCGCTGGGATGATGTGACGGGCATCAGTTGCATTGCGAGGGGCGCGGATTCCGTATTTGCCCAGGCGGTTTTGGACTCGGGCGGCCGGCTGGAAGTGGTGATACCGTCGCGAAACTATCGCGAGAAGAAGGTTGGACCCGACCACGCACCGGTGTTCGATGAGTTGTCCGAGCGCGCAGAAGTGGTGAACGTGATGCCGTTCGATAACACAGGACCGGAAGCTTATGGGGCCGCCAATGAGGCCGTGGTGGGGACATGCGATCGTCTCGTGGCGGTGTGGGACGGTCAACCTGGCGAGCGCAGCGGAACTGGTTCTGTGGTGAAGTTCGCGCGGGAGAGAGGTGTGCCGGTGGACGTGGTGTGGCCCGAAGGCGCACGACGCGTAGGCCGGTAGCCTCGAGCCGGGCAGCCCGTCCGCGGATGCGCTGAGCCTGCTCGCGAGCTGGACGGCCACCCATCTGGGTACCGCACAGAATTCTTCGCTGCCCTCCGCCCCGCGCTGACCGTACTTCCGGGCGTTCGCCTGCTCCGGCCGCATTCCGATGCGATCATGGAGCCGTTCGGGGCGGCGGCAGATCGGCGACGACCGGAGGCGGTTCATGGCGACTCGGCGGGCGGCACGAGACGCGCCTGCGCCGCTGAGCGCCTGGGGTTTCGTCGTCCGGTTCGGCATCGTCAGCTTGCTGGCGGATTTCGTGTACGAGGGCGCGCGGTCGATCACCGGGCCGCTCCTCGGGTCGCTGGGGGCGTCCGGATTCGTCGTGGGTGTGGTGACCGGGGTGGGTGAGGCGGCCGCGCTGGTGCTGCGTCTGGTGTCCGGCCCGCTCACCGACCGGACGCGGCGGTTCTGGGCGTGGACCATCTCGGGCTATGTACTCACCGTGGTCAGCGTCCCGCTGCTGGGTGTGGCGGGGGTGCTGTGGGTGGCGGCCGCCTTGGTGATCGCCGAACGGGTCGGCAAGGCGGTGCGCAGTCCGGCCAAGGACACGTTGCTCTCGCATGCGACGGCGGTCACCGGGCGTGGTCGTGGCTTCGCCGTCCACGAGGCGCTCGATCAGGTCGGCGCGGTCGCCGGGCCGCTGACCGTCGCGGCGGTTCTCGCCGCGACCGGCGACGATTTCACTCCCGCCCTCACGATGCTCGCCATACCGGGTGCCGCGACGCTGCTGTTGTTGGTGCGCATCCGCGTTCGCGTGCCCGATCCGGCGCGATACGAACCGGCCACGGCGCCCCGGCCCGGAATCGCGAGAGTTCCACTGCCCCGGCAGTTCTGGCTGTATTGTCTGTTCACCGCCGTCTCGATGGTCGGCGCGACCACTTACGGCGTGCTGTCGCTGCACATGGTGGCGGCCGGGGTGTTCACGACGGCCGCGGTGCCGGTGGTGTATGCCGCGGCCATGGCCGCCGACGCCCTGGCCGCGCTCGCCTCCGGCTGGCTGTACGACCGCGTGGGTGCGAAAACGCTCCTCGTTCTGCCGGTTTCGACGGCACTGGTGCCGGTCTTCGGTTTCGCCGGCGGGATGGGCGCGGTGCTGGCGGGAGCGCTGCTGTGGGGCGCGACGGTCGGCGTGCAGGAGTCCACGCTGCGCGCCGTGGTGGCCGACCTGGTGCCGGCCGATCGCCGTGCCACCGCCTACGGCATCTACGCCGCCGTTCTCGGCGCCGCGACCGCGGCCGGCGGCGCGATCACCGGATACCTGTCCGACACATCGTATTCGGCACTGGTCGTCACGGTGGTCGCGGTCGAGTGCGCGGCCGTGGTCGTCCTGTTCGTCCTCGCCGCACGCGGGCGCGCACCGACCGGCCGGTGACCGAACGCGCTGCTTCACAGCAGGATTCGAGCCCGGCTATACCTAACACTGTTCAAACGTGTGACTTGCCACAATCGTTCAGTGGCCGTCACCTTCACCACATCCACCAATCACGCCCTGAACTGCAAACTCATATCGGACACCGAAAGTCAACACGGGTCTCGCTCAGTGGTATCAGACCTGAAGTTTGAAACATCGCCCGTTATGTTGTGCCGATGTTGAGAGCGAGGCTCGGTATCCGGACCCGCATCCTGGCCATCGCAGTGATTCCGAGCCTGACGTTGCTCGGAATCGGTGTGGGCACAGCGGGTTATCTGGTACGGGAGGGGCAACACGCCAAGGACTGGGCATCGATCCTGGGCAACGCCAATGTGCACACTCGCGAGATGATCGCCGCGGTGGAACAGGAGCGGATGCTGTCACTGTGGCATCTGGCCGGTGAGCACGGCGACCCGGCCGCTCTCGGCGCGGCCCGCACGCGAGTGGACAACGCCCTGCAGGCCCTGGCCGCCACCGAGAACAAACTGATGACCAGCGGTTCGAATCCGATGGGCGACGACACCGGCGGATTCGAAACCCTCAAGAAGCAGCTTCCGGCCATCCGCGGCGGAATCGACGCCGGCGCGCTGCCGATTCCCGAGACCTACGCCATCTACAACCGCATTCTGGATGCCGTCGTCGTCGGCACCAATCTCACCATCCCGACCGCGCCCGACGCGGCGGTCGCCCAGCAGCTGGCCGGTGGTCTGCGCACACTGCACGCGATGGAGGGCATGTCGCGCAGCGCCGCCCTGACCGCCGCCGAACTCAACGGCCAGATCCTCGCCGGGCAGATGCGCGACGACTACCGCAACCTGGTCGGCTACTACCGCACCGAACTCCCCCAGCTCGCCGCCGATCTCACCGGTCCCCCGGCGGACAAGATCAAGACCGTTCTCGCCTCCGCGGCCTGGCAGCAACTGGCCGCGATGGAGAACTACCTCATCCATCCGCCCGCGCCGAACAAGAACGGCGAATTGCCGCCGCCCCCCATGAGTTTCGCGGACTGGCGCACCTCGGCCGAACAGCTCGGCGACCAGTTGCTCGCCGCCTGGCAGTACCAGAACGACCACGCCAACCAGACCGCCGTCGACGACGGCGACCGCACCGCGACCAATTCGCTGTGGGCCGGTGCCGGCGTGCTGGCGATCGCGATCATCGCCTTCCTGCTGTCGCTGTGGCTGGCCAACCGGTTGATCGGGCGGCTCAAGCGGCTGCGCACCGAAACCCTCGCACTGGCCGAGGTCCGCCTGCCCGAGACGATGCGCCGCCTGAGCGAGGGCGAGAACATCGACGCCGAAACCGAGGCGGCCCGGCTGGACTTCGGTCACGACGAGATCGGTTCGGTGGCCAACGCGTTCAACCGCGCCCACACCGCGGCCGTCTCCGCCGCCGTCACCGAGGCGCGCACCCGCGAGGGTGTGCGCGCGGTATTCCTCAACATCGCGCACCGCAGCCAGATCGTGGTGCACCGCCAGCTCGAAATCCTCGACGAAGCCGAACAGCGCCAGGAGGATCCGGCCCTGCTCGAGACCTTCTTCCGGCTCGACCACCTGGCCACCCGCGAACGCCGCAACGCCGAGAACCTGATCATCCTCGGCGGCGGCGAACCGGGCCGGCAGTGGCGACGTCCGGTGCCGCTGGTCGAACTGGTGCGCAGCGCGATCGGTGAGACCCTCGACTACGCGCGGGTTCGCGCGCATCGGATGCCACAGGTGTTCATCGTCGGCAACGTCGTCGCCGACCTCATCCACCTGCTCGCCGAACTGGTCGACAACGCCACCTCCTTCTCTCCCCCGCAGTCGCGGGTCGAGGTGAGCAGCAACGTGGTCGGCAAGGGTGTGGCGATCGAGATCAGCGATCAGGGTATGGGCATGCCCGCCGACGAACTCGAACGCGCCAACGAGATGCTGCGCAACCCACCGGATTTCGGTGTCGCCACCCTGTCGGCCAATTCCCGTCTGGGCCTGTTCGTGGTCGCCCAGCTGGGCGCCCGCCACGGCATCTCGGTGCGGCTGTCGGAATCCGACTACGGCGGCATCCGCGCCATCGTGCTGGTGCCGACCGCCGTCGTCGCCGCCGATGCGCCGCTGGCCGACCACCTGCCCGAACGGTTCGGCGGCCGCCGTCCCGAGCCCGCGATGACCGGTGAGATGCCGGCGATCTCGGCGGCCGAGACGACCTCGGCGGCAACGTCGCTGGCGACCCTGACCTCGCCGCAACCGCAGGCCTGGTCCGATTACCGACGCACCGACAGCGCGCCGCGCACCGACGAGCGGAACTGGGCCGACACCCCGGCGCGACGCGAAGCGCCGCCGCGCCACGAACTGCCCACGACACCCACCGACCAACCGGCGCGTCGCAGCCCGCAGCGTCCGTCCTACACTGGCAGCGATGCTCGCCCACCGTTGCCCCGCCGTCGCCGACAGGCCAGTCTGGCACCGGAATTGGCGCACGACCCCCAACCCGACGCTGCGTCCCCGCAGCGGCCGCGCTCGGCGGAACAGGCACGAGACCTGATGTCCGCCATCGAGAACGGAACCAGGCAGGGGCGGCGATCGCAGCCCGGCCACACCCCGGACGAACAGGAAGGCGAAGGTGACTTCTTCCAACGCAGGTGATCTGAACTGGCTGCTCGACGATCTGGTCGATCGCCTGGCCGGGGTGCGCTACGCGGTGGTGCATTCCACCGACGGGCTGCTGCTGGGCCGCTCCACATCGATGAGCCGCGAGGACGCCGAACACTTCGGCGCCATGTCGGCCACCCTCTACGGGCTGGCGCGCAGCGCCGGAAACCGATTCGACGGTGGTGGCGTGCGCCAGGCGGTGATCGAACTCGACCGTGCGGTATTGTTCGTCACCGCGGCCGGTGACAACGCATGTATCGCATTGCAGGCCAACGAGAACGCGAATCTGGGTATGGTGGCCTACGAAATGAACCTGACCGTGCAGCGAGTCGGCGGTTACCTGTCCACCGATCCGCGTAACGGTCTGGCCGAGCACGTGGAGCATAGATTGTCATGACGCGCTTCGGTCAACCGTGGTTCGACGATGCGGCCGGTCCCCTGGTCCGTCCGTACGCCGTAACTCGGGGCCGCACGATGGGGGCGGGACACGATCTGGACATGCTCACCCTGGTGGTGACCGTGTCACCGGGTCCGCCGCTGCGGCGTGTCGAACCCGAATACGCGGAAATCGTTCGGCTGTGCCGGACCCCGCAATCGGTAGCCGAAGTCTCGGCGAGACTCAAGCTACCGTTGGCGGTGACCAAGATCCTCGTCGGTGATCTGATCGGCGAGGGTCTGCTGAACTTCCGGGCCCCCGCCCGGACCGACACCGATACCGGCGGGACCGGCGAACTGAACATTTTGCGAGCAGTACTCGATGGAATCCGAAAGCTGTAGAACACCGTGCCTGATATTTCGTCCTCGGCCGACCTGGCTGCCTCGGTCAAAATCCTCGTAGCCGGCGGTTTCGGCGTCGGGAAGACCACGATGGTGTCCTCGATCAGCGAGATCACGCCGCTGCGTACCGAGGAACTGATCACCGAATTGTCCACCGGCATCGACGATCTGTCGGGCGTGGAGGGCAAGACCACCACCACCGTGGCGCTGGACTTCGGTCGCATCACCATCGACCAGAACCTGGTGCTGTACCTGTTCGGCACGCCCGGCCAGGACAGATTCTGGTTCCTGTGGGACGAATTGGCGCGCGGTGCCCTCGGAGCGGTGGTCATCGCCGACACCCGCCGGCTGGAGAACTCCTTCGCCGCCATCGACTTCTTCGAACGGCGCGGACTCTCGTTCGCGGTCGCGGTGAACTGCTTCGACAACGCCCCGGTCTACACCACCGAGGAAGTGCGCGACGCGCTCGACCTCGACGCCCACATCCCGGTGGTGCTCTGCGATGCGCGCGACCGCAGCTCCTGCAAGACGGTGCTGATGACGCTGGTCGAACATCTCATCGCCCGCGCCACCAGCTCGGTCGCCTGACCGCCGATGTTCTGAGCAGAGGATCCGGCGCGGCCGCTCAGCGGGCCGCCGCGACCGGATCCAGCTCGGCGAAGCTGCCGATCCAGCGGTGCGGCGGTCGCGGCGAATTCGGCTCACCGGCGCGGGTGACGCCGATGGCCTGCCAGCCCGCGGCCACCGCGGCGTCCAGTTCGTCGGGATGGTCGGACAGGAACAGGATCTCGCCCGCCGGCACGCCGATCTGAGCCGCGATGCGGCGATACGACTGCTCCTCGCGCTTGGGACCGGCATTGACCAGGTCGAACCAGCCCCCGATCAGCGATGCCAGCTCGCCTGCGCGCGCGTGGGCGAACCAATCCTGTTGATTGCGAACCGAACCCGACGAATACACCCACAGGGTGAGTCCGGCGGCGTGCCAGGCACGCAGCGCCGCGGGCGCGTCGGGGAAGAATTCGCCGAACAGAGCGCCCTCGCGGAATCCCTGAGCGCAGATGACGCCCTGCGCGGTCTTCAGCGGTGTCGCCTTGACGTCGGAATCCAGCCAGCCACGCAAGATCTCGGCGATCTCGTCGAGATCGGCGTCGGGCCGCCCGGCCAGTTCGCGCGTCTGCTCGATCACGGTCTCGGCGGCGCCGTCGGACTCGTCGGCCAGCCACTGCGGCAGCCGTCGGCGGGTGTAGCCGTAGAGATCTTCGCGGACCGAGCTGGTGGGGCTGGTGGTGCCCTCGATATCCACGACGACCGCGAGGATCGCCAGGGCCTCGCTCGCTCGCTGTCGCTCGCTCATGCGGCGACGAGCTCGTCCAGCGTCGGAAAGCCCTGCGCGATGGGATCGCCGGTGAAATCGCCGATCCAGCCGTCGGCCTCTTCGAAGAACCGGATCGCCACGAAGTCCGGGCGGGTGCCCATGTCGAACCAGTGCCGCGTCCCCGCGGGCACCGACACCAGATCGCCGCCTTCGCACACCACCGCGACCACCTCCGGTTCCAGGTGCAGGTAGAAGCAGCCGCGCCCGGAGACGAAGAAGCGCACCTCGTCCTCGGCGTGGCGGTGTTCGGACAGGAACTTCTGCCGCGCCGCGCTCGCCTGCTCGGGCCAGTGCGGATCGCTGTCGTCCGGATGCAGCCGCGCCAGATCGATATGCCGGTAACGGCCGTCGGCGTTGAGATCGCCGATCCGGTCCCGGTATCGGCCGAGGATCTCCTCGGACGCGATGTCCGCGGTCACGGCCTCGGCGGGCCAGCGGTCGAATTCGATGCCGCGCGTGGCCAGTTCGGCCGCGATGCGCTCCGGATCGGTGGTGTGCAGGCGCACGTCGGCCGGATCGGTATCGGCCGCGATATGCAACAGGGTCACTGCGGTTGCTCCTCGAGAATGTGGTCGGTGGCGATGTCGCGGCGTCCGGTGAGCGACACCAGTTCGCACAGAGCCTCCAGGCATTCCGCACGGTCGCGGGCCTGAGCCAGGTCGGCGCCCCAGGCGGTGATGCCGTGCCCGGCGATGAACAGCACCGGCGGGGCCGCCGGATGCGCGCGCAGATACTGTTCGATCTCCGCGCCGATCAGCGACACATCGGCGTGATTGGGAAAGACCGGAATGTCGATGGTATCGCCGGAGCGCAGACCCTTGATCAATTCGAAACCGGTGAACCGCAGCGGATTCGGGGCGCCGACGGAGGTTGCGGTGGCCCGCGGTGAATGCACGTGCACCACCGCCGCGGCCTCGGTGGTGCGGTAGATCGCGGTGTGGATCGCGGTCTCCGCGGAGGGCCGGCGGTCTCCGGCAACGGGTTCGGAGTTCTCGATCCGCACCCGGACCATATCGGCGGCGGTCAGCTCGCCTTTGGACAGACCGCTGCCGGTGACCACCGCGGTCGGTCCGCCGTCACGCACGGAGATGTTGCCGGCGGTCCCCGGCATCCAGCCGCGACCGTAGAGGTCTCGGGCCAGACCTGCGATCGCGGCGGCGTCCGGAGAGTCGGTGGGGTCCTGCGCGCCGGCATCGGCGAGCGGATCGGCGACGGAGATCGCCGTCGCCGCAAGCGGATTCGCCTCGTCGACCAACCCGTTCTCGGTCACCACGGCCGTCACCAGTTCCGGCGGTGTGACATCGAAGGCCGGGTTGAAGACCGCCGTGCCCTCCGGGGCGGCCGCATAGTCGCCGAAGTGAGTGATCTCGGCCGACCCGCGCTGTTCGACGACGATATCGGCGCCGGAGGCGGTCGCCGCATCGCGCGTGGATTCGGGTGCCACCACGATGAACGGGATGCCGTGGTGGCGGGCGGCCAATGCCAGTCCGTACGTGCCGATCTTGTTGGCCACCGAACCGTCGGCGGTGATGCGGTCCGCGCCGACGATCACGCAGTCCACCTGCCCGGTCGCCATCGCCCAGGCGGCGGCGGAGTCGACGGTGAGCCGATGCGGAATGCCGGCCTCGGCCAGTTCCCACGTCGTCAGGCGCGCACCCTGCAGCAGCGGGCGGGTTTCGTCGACCAGGACGCTGTCGACGACACCGCGGGCGTGCAGGACTCGCAGTGCCCCGATCGCCGTGCCGAAGGCGGTGGTGGCCAAGCGGCCGGTATTGCAGTGGGTGAGCATCCGCAACGGACGCCCCGGACACAGCCGCTGAACCAGGTCGGCCGCGTGTTCGGCGGCGGCCCGGTTGACCCGGCCGTCCTCGGCGAGCAGTGCCTGTGCCTCGGCCAGCACCCCCGGCGCACCGCCGTCGGCGAATTTCGCCAGGGCTCGCCGCACGCCCCAGGACAGATTCACCGCGGTGGGCCGGGCGGCCTCGATACGTGCGGCCTCGGCCTGGACCCGCGCGGGTTCGCCGGGATGGGCGAGCGCGGCCAGCGCGACCCCGAAGGCCCCGGTCACGCCGATCGCGGGGGCGCCGCGCACGGCCAGGGTGGCGATCGCGTCGATCACCTGATCCACCGTCGCCAGCCGCAGCGTGCGCACCTCGTGCGGCAGCGCGCGCTGATCGATCGTCACCACGGCGCCGTCGACCCACGCGATCGAACTTTCACCCATTACGCGCACAACCCTCACCACTCGACCCGGTTGACCCCTCATCTCAAACGGTAGCGAATCAGAGGTCACCGGCTCGCACCAGGTTTACCCTCGCCGGGATCCGATCCCGCACCTGCGGGCGATGGTGGTGGATACCTCCTGAAACGGCAGTGTGTGCACACATGCACCGCGCGCAGCATTGCGCGGCCTCGGCCCTGTGCTGCGCGGTGAGGCCACAGATCGCCACACAACGGCAGGCGCCGGTACGACTCCGCTGAGGCGCCCCTCGTTGCGAGCGGACAGGTGCGTACAGCCGGGCGCGGCCCGGGTGCCGTCCGTGTGGTCGATACTCGCTCGAAGCCACTGCCGGTCAGAGTTTTCCGCCGCCATATGGGTGAAATGTCCTGTCGTTACCGCAGTTCCGGGACGTTTTTCCACAGTCGGCGTGTCATCCACAGCGACCGGTGGACAAGCGTGAACAGAGGCTGTTCCACATCTTCGGAGACAGCTGGGGAAGAAGACCTCAGGCCCGCCCGAATGCGAGTGTGACGTTGTGTCCTCCGAAGCCGAAGGAATTGCTCAGCGCCTGTGAGATTCGCTGTGGACGTGCGATCCCGTGCACGACGTCGAGGTCGACACCAGGGTCCGGATTGTCGAAATTCAGTGTGGGAGGCACGGTCTGGTCGCGCAGTGTGCACAGGGTGAGGATGGCCTCGAGCGCGCCCACCGCACCGATGGAATGGCCGAGCGCGGATTTCGGCGCGTACACCGAGGCGTGCTTCGCCACGGCCGCAATGGCATTGGCCTCCGAGGCGTCACCGATCGGGGTCGAGGTGGCGTGGGCGTCGATGTGGTCGATGTCGGCGGCGGTGAGATCCGCGGCGTCGATGGCCTTGCACATCGCCCGGGCGGCGCCCGCGCCGTCGGGATCGGTGCCGGTGATGTGGTAGCCGTCGGAAGTGATTCCGGCGCCGAGGATCCGGCCGTGCACGGCGGCCCCGCGGGCGCGGGCGAACTCCTCCGATTCCAGCACCAGCAGCGCACCCGCCTCGCCGAAGACGAACCCGTCGCGGTCGCGGTCGAAAGGCCGTGAGGCCAGCGCGGGTTCGTCGTTGCGAGTGCTCATCGCCCGCATCATGGCGAAGCTGGCGATCGGGATGGCTTCGATATATCCTTCCACGCCACCGGCGATCACGACATCGGCCTCACCCGTGCGAATCAGCCGCCACGCGTGCGCGATCGCTTCGGCACCCGACGAACACGCCGAGGTCGGCGCGTAAACACCCGCCTTCGCGCCGAATTCGAGTCCCACCCGGGCGGCCGGCCCGTTCGGCATCACCATCGGCACCGTCAGCGGCGCCACCTTGCGATACCCGCCCTCGCGCATCGCGTCGACCGCCGTGAGAAAGGCGTCGCCGCCGCCGAGTCCGGTGCCGATCGCTACGGCGAGGCGTTCGGCGTCGACCTCCGGTGTCCCGGCCTGCGACCACACCTGGCGGCCCAGCACCAGCGCCAACTGCTGCACATAGGAGTGCCGGCGCTGTTCGATGCGGGTCAGTCGAGTGCCCGGATGTTCGGTCAGCCGCCCGCCGATCCGCACGGGCAGGTCGTAGCGAGTCACGAACTCGTCGGTGAGCGGTCCGATCCCACTCTTGCCCGCCAGCAGCGCCGACCAGGTGCTGTCGAGGTCGGGGCCGAGACAGGTGGTGGCTGCCATGGCGGTGACGACGACATTCCGCGACGTTTGTGTAGCAGTCGTTACACTCATGCGAATATGGATACCCGTAGCGACCGCTACAGTCAACACGTGCCTCGACCACTCGACCAGGCCCGGCGCGCGGAACTACTCGCCGGGGTGATCGCCTACATCGGCGAATACGGATTGACCGAACTGTCGCTGCGTCCGCTGGCGGACTATCTCGGAACCAGCTCGCGGATGCTGATCCACTATTTCGGGACCAAGGAGCAGATGCTGATCGCGGCGCTCGAGACCCAGCGCCCCGACATCCCGGGGATGTTCGCCGACGTTGCCGACCTCCCGGCGCTGCGTCGCCGTCTCATCGAGTCGTTCAGCGTCAACATCACGACCGAGTGGGTGTCGAGCACGCGTGTGCTGCTGCAGGTGATGGGGGTGGCCGCGGTACCCGGAAGTCCGTTCCGTTCCTACGGCGAGGACGCCGTGCACGTCCTGGTCACCGCCCTCACCGATGTGCTGAAGAGTTTCGAGCCCACCGTCGCCGATCCGGAATCGACCGCCACGCTGCTCGTTTCGGGGGTGCGCGGTTTGCTGCAGGATCGGTTCGTCACCGGGGACACCGCCCGCGTCTCGCGCGCGGCGCGGTTGCTGATCACCCAATCGCTCACCCTGCCCGAGCTCGGCGCCGGCCGATGAGCGGGCCCGCGGTATCGCCGATGGAACAAGTTTCAGTATTGTGGCCGCCATGGCTTTCGTGATCGATGACACCGTAGAGATCGACGCACCCGCCGAGGTTGTGTGGAAGGTGCTGACCGACTTGGGCAGCTACGGTGAGTGGAATCCGTTCGTCGCCGAATGCCGCAGCACGCTCGAACCCGGCGATCCGATCGAAATGCACGTGCGGCTGGGTTCGCCGAAGCCGCGCAAGCAGGTCGAATACATCCGGACCCACACACCCGGAACCGAATTCAGCTACAGCATGAAGCCGGTGCCGCTGGGGATCCTGCACAGCCTGCGCTCGCACACCGTGACGCCCCTCGACAACGGCCGCACCCGGTACCGGTCGCATTTCGAACTGGGTGGCCTGCTGCGGCCGGTCGTGACGCTGGCGCTCGGCAAGGCGCTGCATTCCGGCTTCGGCGGCATGACCGCGGCGGTCAAGGAGCGCGCGGAATCATTGCGCTGAGCGACGCGGCGCCCGCATCCTCGTGCCGGGTCGCTCACGCCTCGAACGGGATCACGTTCCCCGCGGCGTCTCGGTTACCGCGACCGGCGTCGATCGCGCTGACGAGTTCGGCGACGCCGGTCCAGGTGCGGGCGGGTTCACCATCGAGATTGCCGATGTGATACCAGGTCTCGGTATCCCGATAGCGAACCAGTCCCCTGCCCTGCTCGTCGACGGTGACATCGAGTTCGCCGGACACCGTCCCTTCCTCGTCGGTCATGACGGCGGCCTTACCGGTGATTTCGATGATGTCGCCTATGTGAACTCTCCTCGATGGAGGCAGTCGTCGACCGCGGTGCGCAATGCGGTCTGTTCCGCCGTGTCGATGGTCAAACTGTATTTTACCTTGATGCGAATGTAACGCTGAACGTACTCGCAGCGAAACACGCCGGGCGGCAGATAATTCGCCGCATCCTGATCACCCTTGGACCGGTTCGCCGACGGATCGGAGGCGACCAGATTGATCGCGTCGTTGGCGATATTGCGGCGCGTATCGGTGTCGACGGATTGCGCGCCGGAACGCCAGGCCTCGGCCAGCGGAACGATATGTTCGGCGTCGACTCCGGCGGGATCGGTGATCCATTTGTAAGGCTTGAGTTTTCCGGTTTTCGCGTCGAGTACGCCGTAGCGGTCGCGCCAGCCGCCGTCCTTGCCGAGACTCAGTTTGCAGGTCGCGGCATCGAGCGTCACCGAGCCGGTGGCATCGCGCAGCATCATCACATCGCGGGTGGTGCATTTCGCGTACTGGGCGTATTTGTCGCCGAATCCGTGTTCGGGAGTGTTCTGATCCCAGTGCGGGAATTGTTCGCGGCTGTACCCGGTCATCGGCGCTTCCGGTGCGACCACGAGCTTCCCCAGCAGCGCGTTGACCTCTTTACCGGAAAAGGTCGCGGCGGCAGCGGAATCGGGTTTCGGATCGTTCTTCTTGCCCCCTTCGTCGATGAAGCTGTACACCACCGCGAGAACGACGGCGAGGAGGACGGGCGCCACGATCGCGACCAACCGGCGCATGCCGGGAGAGGATATCTTCACCGCCGCGCCCCGATCGTGTCGCCGGGCGCGCACCGGGGACCACGGAGTGCCCGAGACCGGAATCCGGTGCCTTCGAGCGCAATCCGAGCAAACATCCGGACGCTGGGGTACTGATCAACTTGCCGGCCGCATTCGGGCCGTTCACCATATGTACTTCTCATCGCGAATACAGGGTGTCAACCGGCACCGGCAAACCGCAAGTGCACCAGCCGCTTCCGTATCCGCTTCGATACCTGGACAGAACTGTCCGGCAGGGCGCGGTGGCCCTGCCGGACAGGCGTTCTCAGCTGTTGAGCTTGTTCAGCCGCTCGCAGGCTTCCAGGTACTCCTCCATCAGGCGCTGCATGACATCGGAGGTCCGCTCGACCTTGTTCATCATGCCGACGACCTGGCCGACCGGGTTGAAGTTGACGTCCTTGGCCGCCTCGGGATAGCGGTGGCCGCGCTTGACGCCGTCGAGGGCGACCATCATCTGCAGCGGCATGCCCAGCGGATCCGGGGTGTCCGAGCGCTCCCACGCCTCGGTCCAGTCGTTGCGCAGCATCCGGGCCGGCTTACCCGTCCACGCCCGCGAGCGCACGGTGTCGTGGCTGGTGGCATCGATGTAGGTCTGCATCTGCGCGGGCGGCACATTGGCCTCCTCGACGGTCAGCCAGATCGAGCCGGTCCACGCACCCGCGGCACCCATCGACATGGCGGCGGCGACCTGGCGACCGTTGCCGATACCACCGGCGGCGAGCACCGGCAGGTCGCCCACCGCGTCGATCACCTGCGGCCACAGCACCAGCGAGGAGATCTCCCCGCAGTGGCCGCCACCCTCGGTTCCCTGGCAGACCACGAAATCCAGGCCCGCGCGCTTGTGGTTGAGCGCATGCTTCACCGAACCGCACAGTGCGCCGATCAAACGACCGGAATCCTGGACCTTCTTGATGATGTCGTCGGGCGGGGTGCCGAGCGCGTTGGCGACCAGCTTCGCCTTGGGGTGCTTCAGGATGACGTCGACCTGCGGACCGGCCGTGGTGGCGGTCCAGCCCAGCAGTTGCTCGTGATGTTCATCCTCGGGCAGCTTCGGCACGCCGTGGTCGGCGAGGATCTTCTCGGCGAAATCGCGGTGACCCTGCGGAACCAGCTTGGCCAGTTCGGCTTCCAGCTGCGCGGGGCTCAGGCCGTCGATGCCCTTGCCCTCGTACTTGGACGGGATGACGAGGTCGACACCGTACACGCCGTGCACATGTTCGTCGAGCCAGGCCAGTTCGACCTCCAGCTCCTCGGCGGTGAAACCGACCGCACCCAGGACGCCGAGCCCGCCGGCGTTGCTCACCGCGGCGGCCACGTCGCGGCAATGGGTGAAAGCGAAGATGGGGACATCGATGCCCAGTCGTTCGCAGATCTCGGTATGCATGGCGGGGTGACTCCTCTGGTCTTCCGGCGCTGGAACTTCGCCACAACACTAGAACACGTTTCATATTCAGACTAGTGACTCATCGGTCAGGAAGCGAGAGAAGTACCGAAATTGCCGGTCGATGGGGGTAACACGCCATCACGTCCGACAGCGGCGTCGACCCGTCTTCACCATTCAGCGTGGGCAACATGTTCTAGTTGGCATGGGTGTTCCGATGGCAGATCCCGCGCGACGAGTCAGCGTTCGCCGGCGCGGGCGAGAAACGACGCGCGGTCGACGATCGTGCGCCGGATGGTGCCGTCGGCCACGAGCAGATCGCCGTCGTGCACGACGACACGGAACGCCAGCCGCGGCCCGTCGACCTCGGCCAGCCGCGCCGCGACGGTCAGCACCGTTCCCGGCGGGCTCGGCCGCCGGTGCCGCACCGACACCTCGATCCCCACCGATGTCTGCCCCGACGACAGCTTGCCCCGCAATGCCAGCACGGTCGCTTCTTCGGCCAGCGCCACCACCCGCGGCGTGGCGAGCACCTCCACGTCACCGCTGCCCACGGCGACCGCGGTATCGGCGGCGCCGACCTCGACACTGAATTCCGCCGACAGACCCGGCTGTACCTTCACGGTCGTTACGGTAACGCCGCGCGCATCACCGCGACGTGAAAGCGGACGCCCGGCCCCCGCCCGAACGCTGGAAGGCCCGTTCCGCCTCCGCCGCCCGCCGACGTGGAATGCTCGTCGGCATGGATGTGCTCGGGCCGGGGGTGTGCCGGTGACCTACGAATCGGAATTGGATCCGGCCGCGGTCGAGATCGGCGGATTCTTCCCGCATCCGCCGTCGCTGCTGTGGCGGGCGCTGACCGAACCGGATCTTGTCGAACGCTGGCTGATGCGGTCGATCGGGCTCGAACCCGTGGTGGGCACGCATTTCATCTTCGCCGTCCCGACCGAGCCGAGCGCGGAGATCGCGTGTGAGGTGCTGGCGGCCCGCGCGGGTGAACAACTGACGTATACCTGGATCGACCTGCGGGCGAAGTTCCCGGCCCGGTGGGTGGTCGACTGGGTGCTCGAGGCGCAGGGACGCGGGACGCGAGTGTTGTTGACCCAGACCGGTTTCGACATCGGTGATCGGCGGCAGAAGATGGCCCGCAATGCGATGGAGCGGGGATGGCGGGGCACCTTGAACCGCTTGCGCGAGGTGCTCGACGAGGTCGAATCCTGACCCGCGCGGGCGCGGGGAACGATCAGCGGCGCGGCGGCGCGGGCTCCATGTGCACCACCTTGGTGGTGGTCATCTCGTCGAGAAGTTCGGGGCCGTAACCGAATCCGGTGCCGGATGTACCGCGCGGCTGGGCCGCACCGCCGGGTGCGCCACCGAAGACCGAGTTGATCTTCACCGTGCCCACCGGAAGGGTGCGCCACGCCTGCTGCATATGGGTCATCGAGCCGGTGAGCACCGTCGCCGCCAAGCCGTAGTCGTCGCGGCACGCGGCATCGAGTCCCGTCGCGAAATCCGAGACCACCTGAACGGGTGCGATCGGCCCGAAGGTTTCCTCGCGGACCACCCGCATCCCCGGCCGGCAGTCGGTGAGTACCGTGGCCGGGTACATCGTGCCGGGGCCCTCCGGAATTTGCCCGCCCACCAGCGCTTTCGCGCCGGCCGAAATCGCCTCCCGCACCTGGGCGTGCACCTGCGTGCGCAGCCGCTCGTCGACCAGCGGTTGCGGATCGCGATTCCACCGCTGCGCCTGTTCGCACAGTGCGGACACGAACGCGTCCGTGACGTCGCGGTGGACGTAGATCCGTTCCACGGATACGCAGATCTGCCCGGCGTTGGCGAAGGCGCCCAGCGCGGCCTGCTCGGCGGCCCATACCGGGTCCACGTCGGCGTCGATGATCAGCGGATCGTTCCCGCCGTTCTCCAACAGCACCTTGGCGCCGGTGCGCGCGCCGGCCGCGGCGATGGTGCGCCCGGTGGCGGTACCGCCGACGTGCGCCACCACATCCACGCCGGGCAGTCCGGCCAGTGCCGCACCCACTCGGCCGTCGCCGCGCACGGTCTGCAGCACACCGTCGGGGCAGTGTTGTTCGAGGAGCCGCCCGAACAGCGCACCGGTGCGCGGGCACCGCTCACTGGGCTTGTGCACCACCGCGTTTCCGGTGGCCAGTGCGGCGCCGACCAGTCCCGCCGCGATGGCGACCGGATCGTTCCACGGCGTCAGGGCGACGACAACGCCGCGCGGCTGGGCGATCATGAAATCCGTTGCGTCCCAGCTGCCCTGCAGGGTGTGACCGCGATGGACCGGCCCCAGCTCGGCGTACTGGTCGAGAGTGCCGGCGCCGGCCAGCACCCCTTCTCGCCCCGAGTTCGCGGGGCGGCCGGTCTCCGCTTCGAGCGTGGCGGCGAGTTCGTCCGCGTGCTCGCGCAATGCGGCCGCCCCGGCACGCAGCGCCTCGGCTCGGCTCGCCGCGGGCGTGCGCGCCCAGCTCGACTGCGCGGCGTGCGCGGCGCCCACGATCGTCATGAGGTCCAGGTTTCCCGTCACCGAGTCGGCCTCGATGCGGGTCGCGTTGTCGATCTCGGTCATGGGCTCCGAGTACCCCGGCGTTCTCGGGCAAACTTGTCCGGACGACATTGTTCTCGGTCCGGCATCGCGGTGCGGCGCGCGGATCACTTCCCGTTCGCGGCCGAGCGCAGCAGGCGCAGCACCGCCCGCTCGACGATGGCCCGGCGCTCGTCCTCGCTGGACGTGCGCCGAGCCCGCTGCGCGGCCGCCGCGATGGTCCGTCCCCGCTCCCACGCCTCGATCACGCGGGGGTCGACATAGGAGTCGCGGGCCACGGTCGGGGTGTTGCCCAGTGCCTCGGCCACCTCGGTCATCACCTGCCGCACGGCGCTGTTGCGACGCCGCTGCGAGTTCGGGCAGTCGGTGGCCGCCAACCCCGCGGCGGCCAGCACCGTCGCCTGCCAGGTACGAAAGTCCTTCGCGCTGTACTCGTCTCCGACCAGCGCTTTGAACCGGGCGTTGATATCGCCGGAATGCAGTTCGCTCGCGTGCCGGTGTTCGCGGTAGACCAGCAGCCGCCCGCTGGGGCTGCGATTGCGCCGCAACGACCGCACGGCCCGCGCGAGGTCCGGTTCGACGATGCGCACCTGCCGGCGGATTCCGCCCTTGGCCACGTAGTCGAACCGCATCTCCTCCCCCGAGACCCGGACCTGTTCGCGCAGCAGGGTGGCGACACCGCGGGTGCCGTTCTCCTCCGCGTATTCTTCGCCGCCGATGCGGAAGACACCGCGGTCGAGCAGTCCGATCGCCACCGCCTCCACGCGCCGCCGGTCCAACGCCGAACGCCGCAGGTCGGCGCTCACCTGCTCGCGCAGGCTCGGCAGTTGCGCCGCCACCTCGAGCATGCGGTCGAACTTCTCTTCGTCGCGTTCTCGCCGCCACTGTTCGTGATACAGATACTGCCGCCGCCCCGCCGCATCCACACCGACCGCTTGGATGTGCCCCTGGGCATCCGGGCAGATCCACACCTTCCGCCAGGCGGGCGGGATCACCAGTGCGTCGATGCGTTGTGTCACTTCGGGATCCGTGACCGCGACGCCGTTCTCGTCGGTATAGGAAAAGCCTCTGCCCCGTCGCACCCGGCGTATTCCGGCGCCGTAGGGCGTGCTGCGCCGCAACCGCATCACGTCACTCCTCTCGCCCCGCGCATCGGGTGATACCCGCGCGGGGCGCGTTCATGCGGGTTCGGTGGACCCGGGAGCCGCCGGTGGCCCGTGTTCGAGCGTGCGGACGAGCGCCGCGGCCAGCAGCGCGAGGGCCCGATCGTCGTCGTATACCAAGGGCCGCAACGTATTCAGCGCGAGGGAGCCGGGCAGCTCCGCCAGCGCTTGGGTCAACCGGAGCCGCACCGGTGAACCCGGTGGGTGGGCGGCCAGCTCGCCCGCCAGTGCGCCCAGGATGCGATCCGACCACTGCGTGTCCCGGGCCAGCGATCCCAGCAGTTCGGCCGCCTCGACATCGTTCGGGCCCTCGATCACGGTGGCGACGAGTTCCGGCACCGCGCGGGTCTCCCCGCGGGCGCCGAGGGCGAGCGCGGAGATCCTGCGGACGGTCGCGTCCGCGTCGGCGAGTGCGTCCAGCAGCACCGCGGTCGACTCCTCCCCGGCTATCTCGGCGAGTGCCGACGCCGCCCGCCGCCGCACCTCGACATCCGCGGAGTCCAGTCCGGAGACCACGTTCAGCACTCCGTCCGCACCGGTACGGGCCAGAGCCCAGCGCAGCGCCCCCGCCACATACGGATCGGATTCGGCGAGCACCGCCTCGGCGAGCAGTTCGACCGGCATCTCCTCCGCCGGAGCGAGGACGGCCTGCTGCCGCCGGGCGGCATCGGATGAACCGAGTCCGCGCAAAAGTTCGATGATACGCAGCGCGTCCTGCCAGCCGGAGGGTTCGGCCGCCTCGACCGCACGCAGCCGTTCGAGCAACTCGCGGTCTCGGCTCAGCCGTTCCTCGGTCGCTCGCACGAGGTCGCCCACCAGCGCGGACGGCGTGAAGCCGGGATCGTCGAGGGCGCGCCCGATCTGGGTCAGCGACAGGCCCAGCGATCGCAGACCCTCGACGTGGAAGATCCGCCGGATGTCCTGGACGGAATACTCCCGATAGCCGCCGTTGGTGCGGCCGGTCGGCCGCACCAACCCCAGGGAGTCGTAGTGCCGGAGCATCCGGGCGCTCACCCCCGAGTAGCGGGCCACCTCGCCGATCAGCACGCGGTCGACTCCTCTCGGTCCGGTCCGAGGGCGCGAACCCGCCTGGCCTCGCCGATCGCGAGGTCGAAACCGGCGTCCGGATCGCGCAGCAGCACGTCGGTGGCGCGCGCATGGGCGCGCACCACCGGGTCCGGGTTGGTCATGGCCGTCTCCAGGACCGGCTCGATGAGCTCACCCAGGGCGACCAGAGCGCGGCTCAAACTCAGCCGCACCTCGCGGTCGCCGCGCCCGAATTGGGTAGCCAGCGCCTCGGCGAGGGCTTCCTTCTCGCCGTCGGGCACCAGGACGACGGCGGCACGCCACGCGCTGCGCGCGACGTCGTCGTCGGCGTGGTGCAGCAACGACCGGGTGATCGCGGGCCACGCGCTGCGGTCCCCGATCTTGGACAGGGTGTGCAGCGCCTGGCTGCGCGCCTGGGGACGGTCCGAACCCAGTTGCGCACGCAGTTTCGGCACCGTGACCTGCGCCGGGAGCCGGGTGAGCGCCCAGGTCAGCATGTCGCGCACGAAGAAGTCGGGCTCGATCCCGCACCGCTCGATCAGCGCATCGGTGAAGTCGGGCTCGGGACGGGTGCCGAGCGCCAACGCCGCCTCGAGCCGTGTCGACGAGTCGTTCGCCGCCAGCGCGTCGAGTAGTCGCATGTCCTGTGGGTTCCTGTGTGTCGAGTTCATCGGGACCACCTCCGGCAGTCAGTGAAGACCTTGTCACGATGGCAAGGTCAAATACACGCACCGGACCGAGAGAAGAGGAACAGACCATGAGCGGACGCACGCCCAGCCAGTGGGAAGAGATCACCGCCGCCGATCCCGCGCATTCGACGTGGTACGTCGAGCGCTTCCGGACGATGGCGGCCGAAGGCGCGGACATCGTCGGTGAAGCGCGCCTGATCGATGCGATGGTCGGGCGCGGTAGCCGAATCCTGGACGCCGGATGTGGTCCGGGGCGGCTGGGCGGCTACCTGTACCGGGCCGGTCATGTCGTCGTCGGCGTCGACGTCGATCCGGTGTTGATCGCTGCGGCGGAACAGGACCATCCCGGCCCGACCTGGCTGGTCGGCGACCTGGCCGAACTGGATCTGCCGAGCCGCGGGATCGCCGGCGACTTCGATGTGATCGTGTGCGCGGGCAACGTGATGACATTCCTGGCACCCTCCACCCGCGGCGCGGTGCTGTCCGGTTTCGCCCGCCACCTGGCTCCGGCCGGCCGGGTGGTGGTCGGGTTCGGCGCCGACCGGGGTTACGAATTCCCGCAGTTCCTGGCCGACGCCGAACAGGCCGGACTCACGGTGGATCTGCGGCTTTCGACGTGGGACCTGCGCCCGTACACCGACGAGTCGGACTTTCTGGTGGCGGTGTTCTCGCGCGCGGAGTGAGGCCGAGCCTGCCCGATTCGCGACACACGACGTTGTACAGTTCGACCGACCCACTCGCAGAGGAGTTCGCCATGACCTACGCCGTGGACTTCACTACGGTATCGACCCAAGGCCTCGAATCGTCGCCCGTCGCGCAGGCTTTGGCCGGTCTGCGGGCCAACGAGGCCCGGTACTTCAAGAACAAGTACGACCACGTCTTCACCGTGGAGCCCGCGAAGGAGGCCCAGTCGACGGTCGACTGGGTCGGCCGGATCCTCGAAAACGAGCGCGACATCGTCATCTCCTCCCGCCCGCTCGAGGCCACGGCCTTCGAAACGGACGGGATTCGCTTCGCCTACGTCTTCTACGAGAGCGGCCTGTCGATCAACGTGATGTACTCGATCGACGATTCCGGTAAGCGTGCCGTGGGTTTCAAGCTGTCCGACGGGATGGACATCCCGACCGAACTGTCGTCGTTCAAGTTCGCGCGGCAGAAGTCGAAGCTGGCGGGCACGATTCGCGGCTCCTACTTCGTCATCAAGAACCAGTACTGATCGCCCGGCGGTCGTGGCGAGGTCAGGCCAGGCGAACATCGGCCGTGGCGAGGCCGAAAACCTTGCGACCGGCCGACTTCGCGACGATGACGACGACGGCGGTCCTGGTCTCGGGTTCGACCGACTTGATGCGCCCGCTGAACTCCACTGTTCCCGCGGATGCGGCCTCGATGACGGTGTAGTTCGACAGCCGCACGCTGTATCTGGTCATCGCGCCCGGGTCCCCGAGCCATCCGGTGACGAAGCCGGCTCCCAAGCCCATCGTGAGCATGCCGTGGGCGATCACGTCGGGAAGTCCGGCGAGCGCGGCGATCTCGGCGTGCCAATGGATGGGATTCACGTCCCCGGAAACCCCGGCATAGTTGACCAGATCGCCGCGGGTGAGGTTCACCGACCGTGCGGGAAGTTCGTCACCGACGGTGATGTCGTCGAATCGGAGCGCCGTCCGCGGGGTGCGTGTGCGTGAGATCGGCGAAAGAGGCACAGTGGTGCCGGGTTTCGCATCTGCAGGCGACTGGATGCTCGCCTCGGCGGCAGATGCCGTGGTTCGAGGAGTGGTGTCGAGGCCGCTCATGACGACTCGCTCGATCGTGTCGCTGATCTCGGCGTCGACGTCTGCGCCGGTGAGACCGAGGACGGTCGTGTGCATGATCTGCACGACGTCACCGCTCCGGTCGGTGAACGTGTTGGTGATGGTGAGCAGGTCCCTGCCGCCGATACGACGCACCGACGACAGCTCCACATCGCTGATCAACCGGTCGCCGGTGAGCACCGGCTTGTACATCTCGAAGACCTGATCGGTCTGCACGACGACGGCGTAGCCGGTCATGACGGTTTCCATCAGTCTGCGATTGGCCAGCATCGCGACGGTGGAGATGAAGGTGGTCGGTGCGACCAGGCCGGCGTACCCGAGCTCACCGGCGGCATCCTCACTCCAGTGCACCGGGTGGAAGTCCTGTACCGCTCGCGCGTACTCGCGGATCTTCTCCCGCCCCACCTCGTAGAAGTCCTCCGTGCGATAACGATGCCCCACCAGCCCGGTCACATCGAACGTCGCCTCCACCAAGACCTCTCCTCTGTCCGATTCACAAGTGCGACTTCACCTTCTCATACGACACCCGTTTCGGCGCCGATCGAAAACCTCACTCGGTGCATGTCGTCGGCTGCTCGGTGCGGCGGCGCAGCGACTCCCGCACCCGTGCGGCCTCGCGGGTGAGGTGGTCGCGCTCCGGCACGCTGGTGGCGGTGCGGGATGCCGCGGCGTAGCGGTCGGCGGCCTGTTCGAGGTCGCCGGCGCGTTCGAGGAGGTAGGCGTGGACCGCGGCGAACCGGGGCAGATCGGGGTCCACCGTGGTCAATTCCGCCAGGCCGGCCCGAGGGCCGTCGGCTTCGCCGACCGCGACCGCGCGATTGAGTCGAACCACCGGGCTGCCCGTGAGATGCAGCAGTTCGTCGTACCACTCCACGATCTGTACCCAATCCGTCTCGGCGGCGGTCGGGGCGTCGGCGTGCAGGGCGGCGATCGCCGCTTGCGCCTGGTATTCGCCCAGTCGGTCACGAGCCAATGCCGCTTGCAGAATCGTGACTCCCTCGGAGATGAGCGTTGTGTCCCAACGAGTTCGGTCCTGTTCGGCCAGTGGCACCAGGCGCCCGTCCGGGCCGGTGCGGGAACTGCGGCGGGCATGGTGCAGCAGCATGAGGGCGAGCAGTCCCGCGACCTCCGGCTCGTCGGTCGCCGCGGCCAGCTGGCGGGTGAGGCGGATCGCCTCGGCCGCCAGATCGACATCGCCGCTGTAGCCCTCGTTGAACACGAGATAGAGAACCCGCAGCACCGTCGCCGGATCGCCCGGCCGATCCAGCGGCAGTCCGGCGAGACGCCGCTTGGCACGGCTGATCCGTTGCGCCATGGTCGCTTCCGGGACGAGGTAGGCCGTCGCGATCTGCCTCGTCGTCAGGCCGCCGACCGCGCGCAGCGTCAACGCGACGGCAGAACCGGGTGACAGCGACGGATGCGCACACAGGAAATAGAGCCACAGCGAGTCGTCGACGCGTGGTACCGGTCCTGTCGGCCGCTCGTGCTCGACCGCGAGTTCTCGTTCCCGCCTCGATGTTTCGACTCGTGTGGCATCGAGGAACTTTCGCCACGCGGCCGCGACGAGCCAGCCTTTCGGATCGCGCGGTGGGTCGTCCGGCCAGGTTTGCAGGGCGCGGATCACAGCCTCCTGCACCGCATCCTCGGCCGACGCGAAGTCCGCGCCGCGCCGGACGAGGACACCGATCACCGCCGGCACCAACTCCCGCAGCAGCGATTCGTTCACTCGGTCACCGTGGGCATCGCGGTGAGTAGCGGGCGCAGTTCGAGCCACTCCCGGATCGGTTTCCCGCCCGCACCGGGCGCCTCGGACAGCTCGCCGGCCAGTTCGATCGCCCGCTCGTAGGTCTCGACATCGATCAGCATCCAGCCGGCGATCAGGTCCTTGGTCTCCGCGAACGGACCGTCGGTGATCGGCGGGCGGCCCTCCCCGTCGGACCGGACGAACGTGCCCTGCGGTGAGAGCGCCCGATGGTCGACGTACTCGCCGCTGGTCTGCAGCCGCGCGGCGAAGTCCTCCATGTACTGCACATGGGCGGTGATCTCCTCCGGTGTCCACTGATCCATGGGCACGTCGTTGACCGCCGCGGGCGCACCCCGATAGTGCTTGAGCAACAGGTATTTCGGCATCATCGTCTCCTCGATATCGGCGGCACGGAACCGGCGTGGTGATCAGGCCCGCTGACGTTCGGCCCGCTGCCGGACCAGCTCCTCGACCGCGGTGGGCAGGGTGGTGTCGAAGTCGATGAGCTTCGCCCAGGTCGGGGTGATGACGATCCGGACCATGCCGTCGTAGAGCGAGCGGACTTCCGCCTCCCACTCCACGCGCTGTTCGGGCGTCATCTCGTAGCTGCCGTTCATCTGCAGGTATTCCTCCGGGATGCCGTCGACGACGTCCAGCTCGGCACGCCCGCGCAGGAGCAGGATCTTCGGCGGATGGACCTCGGTGTCGATCGTCAGCGCGACCTGAGGATTGTGCCGCAGGGCGTGCAGTTTCGGGGCATTCTTCGTGGTGCAGAGCACGATCTGCGAGCCGTTCCAGGTGAACGCGATCGGGATGTTGCGCGGCGTGCCGTCCTTGGCGACGTAGGCCAGGCGCAGCAGGTCACGGGCCAGCAACTCCCGACTGATCGGGCGGTTGAGGATTTCGGTGATCGTGTGCTGTTGCATTGCTGTCGCTCCTGTGTCGATGTCCGCGAGCGTGCCGTTCTCGGTTGCTCGTACTCCTGGGACGGAGCCGGTTCGCCGTTCTCGACATCGGCGGAGATCTTTTTCCGAAACTTTCCGCCGCAGCTGCTCAATCCGCCGGGCCTTCCTTGAATTTTGCTTCCATTTCTGCCGTGAGCTGCGGCTGCTCGGCCTCCATCTTCTGGACGTAGGCGACCGCATCACCGACGGTGCGCAGGCTCGCCAGGTCTTCGTCGGGGATTTTCACCTCGTACTTGTCCTCCGGCTGGACCGCGATCTCGACCAGCGACAGCGAGTCGATCTCCAGATCGTCGACGAACGATTTCCCGAGGGTCACCTCCGCGGGGTCGATACCGGTCACCTCCTCGATGATCTCCGCGATGCCGGCGACGATCTCTTCCTGCGTAGTAGCCACGAGTCACCCTTCTGATGCGGTCATGTCTCCGCGTCGACCCGAGGCCCTGTGCCGCCGGAGCCGAGCGGCAGTGCCAGTACGCCGACCGCGCCACCGAACGACTACTCGTGACACGGCGGCTCCGCACTCTGGGGCTCGGCCTCGAATCGATAACCGCTGTCTTGCGCGAGGAACGGTCGCTGACGGAAGCCGTCGCCGCCGAAAGCGCGCAGTGGTGTCTCGAGTCGAGATCTCAGGATCTGGCCCGATCACGTGGTTGATGCCACGGCTGCGAGGTTCCCGGGAACGCTCAGCTCTCGTCGTCGAGGGTCAGCACGACCAGGGGAATCGGCCGGTCGACCTTGGACTGGAAATCCGCCAGCAGCGGGTTGTTCGCCAGCACCCAGGCCGCGAACTCGGCGTACTCCTCGGCTTCGAGCACCTTGCCGGTCGCCTGGTGGGTCTTGTCCCGGAACTCGATGGTGACCTGCGGGTTTGCCTTGATGTTGTACCACCAGGCCGGGTACTTGTCCTCGATGAACGAACTCACGTACATGATGTCTTCCCGGTACAGGGGCCCCAGCGGAGTCGTATGCCGCTTGCCGCTCCTGGCTCCGGTGGTGGTGAGCAGGATGAGGTCCCCGCCCGCGTAAGCGCCGCCCACCTTGCCCGAGTTCTCCCGGAACTCCTTGATCACATCGTCATTCCAGTTGGCGATGCCGCCCTGTTGGTCCCACGCCTGGTTCCACGGCGCGTTCGGATCGTTGTAGTCGGTGATGTCGGCCTGGTCCCGCTGTCCCGCAGTCGATTCGATATCGCTCATGATTCGAGTATGTCGGCGAAGTAGGACAATCTCCGTCCCAGTTCAGGGAGAAATCTCGAGGCAGTCAGCAAGCAGCCGCCTTCCTGGCGCGATGCACCCGGGACGTGAACGGGGGGGCCGGGAACATTGACCAGAAAAGTCACGCTAAGGAGTTACCGCAGATAGCCGCGCACTATGTGCGGTAACTTCCGAGTCGTCCTGGCGCGATACACTGTTCGAGCGGGGGCGACTCGGGAAACTATCTGCGGTAGTGCGTGGATCCACGCCGCCACCTCCGGCTCAGATCAGCGAAGGGCCGTCCACCGCGGCCGGGCGCGTGGGGCGGCGACAGACCCGACGTTCGGGCATGCTCGCCGATGTGACCGAAGTCGAACCGGGGCGCCTGCGCGGCGTCCTCATTATCGAAAGTCTCCGCTCCGACGCGGAATTGACCGACCTCGCCATCACGGTGAGCACCATCTCCCGCATCCGGCCCGAGAATCGGGGCGCGGATCAACCCGCCAGGTGGACACTGCTTCACTTCGAAGCGGCCGACACGACCGCCGACAGGCTCGCTACGGCCCTCGCCGACACCCTGGAAGCTGGGCCCTGGTACGTCGACTTCCACACCACGACAACGACCTACGTGGTCTTCTCGGACCGGATCTTCACCTACAGGCGGGATGAGCCGAACGGCCGCGACAACGCCATCGCACATGCTCGAGCAGTCGGCGTTCCCGAAACCCAGCTCGACTGGGCCTGACCCTGAACGACTCCCATTGCAGGCCCCAGCGGATTTACGACACGATTGATCGACACGCTCACGCCTCGGTGACCTGGGCTTGTGACTCCCAGCAGCAAGTGGCGGTGTTCTCGCGGTGTTGTGTGGCGGTCCGGTAAGCACGGTCGAATGGCTGGGTACGGTCGGGGAGCCCTTCGTTCGCTGTGTCTCGTCTGTCTATGGGACGGGATCGGTCGGCAGTAGGCTGAAAAGCAGCGAGTCGCGGCGCTGTCCTTTGAACGGGATGTGTGACCGTAGCAGCGCTTCGTGTGTGAATCCGCAGCGTTCCGCGACCCTTCGAGATGCGAGGTTGTCGGGGGCGCAGGTCAGTTCCAGTCGCGCGATGGCGAGGTCGTCGAAGGCCCATCGGGTCAGCAGCCGCAAGCTTCGTGTGGCGATGCCGCGGCCGCGGGCGCGGCCGGCCAGCCAGTATCCGACCGCCGCCCGACCCTCGGCGATGCACTGACTGACCGTTTGAGCGCGCCACCGTTCGCGACACCCCGCCAGCTATCCGCTGATCGTCCCGATACCCACTGAGCGCGGCCAGACCGTCACGACGACACCGGCGAGCTCGCACAACTCCCGCGTGCGGGCAACCTGCGAGTGCAGGCCGTGAACACTGGCCAGATTCCCTCGTAGCACAGCTCGACGGCCACGGTGCGCGGTAGCACGTCACACAGCTTGTCCCGCAACGAGTCCCCGCTCTGGCCGGGAGCATCGAGCCCCCAATGTCAGATGCTGACTCGCGTGCGGGACCGGCGCCAGGATCCGACGCCAGTCCGGGCACCACAGGCCCAGCCATTGGGATCCGCTCCCGCCATCTCCTTCACTAGGGATACCGAACAGCCAGTTACCGACCTTCGACGCATACGCTACCCCCCGGCGCGCCACTAGGGCAGTATGTGACTGTGTCAGAGGGGAATCCGGAGTTGACGATCCAGGCCGAGGGCGGCCCGGATGAGTTGTTCGCGCTGTCAGACTGGTTCGGTCGCGACGATGCTCTACGCGGTCGGGTACGCCAGGTGCAGGTGCCCGGTCCTGAAGGGCATATGTCTGGGGTGCTGCTCACGGCGCTGGCGGTGGCGGTCGGTGCAGGTGGAGTTGGTCCTGCGCTGGCGAAGTCGCTGACCGCTTGGCTGACTCACCGTCGCTCGGATGTGAAGCTCACCCTTACTCGTAGCGACGGCACCCAGCTCAAGATCGACGCCTATCGGGTTGATTCCCCGCAGGTACTACGCGAGCTGCGGGATCTGCTCGGCGGCACAGATACTGAGCAATGACCGGCCCTATCGCCGAGAAGGATTCCCGGGCAGTGTTGATCGGCGCAAGCCGCTATGACCGTCTAGCCCCGATCCCCGCCACTCTTGCGAATGTCGCAGACCTCGCTGACATCTTCACTGCGCCTGATGGTGCGTTCATCGCAGAACATTGCGTGACGGTGACCGATGCCGGCCGTGACGATATCGGCGTTGCTGTCGCTCAGGCTGCGCGTGAGGCCACCGGGGTGCTGTTGGTGTACTACGCTGGCCACGGACTGCTCGACCGTCGCGGCCGTCTGCATCTCAGCGTCCCTGCCAGCGACCCCGACGCGGTCCGTTGGACCACAGTGCCTTTCGAGACTTTGAGGGAAGAGATTCTCGAAAGCCAGGCACGGGCACGAGTCCTGATCCTGGACTGCTGCTTCGCTGGCCGTGCGTTCGAAGCGATGGCAGATCTGCCTGGGCTGGTCGCTGGTCAGACCGATGTCCGTGGCACGTACACGATTACCTCGAGTTCGGCGAACGAACCGTCTTTCGCCCCGGTAGGGCACCGCCACACCGCGTTCACCGCTGCCCTGCTGGCCGCAGTTGCCGCGATACCCGGCGGCACGCTTGACGAGCTGTATCACCGCACCGACCTGGCGCTGTTGCGCGATGGGAATCCTCGCCCTCAACGACGCAACATCGACATCGCTGGGGAACTACGTCTGTTCGGACAGCCGAAACGAGAACGCACCCATCACCTTGCCGACCATGACCTCGACGCGGTGAACAGTCCGGAGACCGTGCCGGATCACCATGGTGACGTGGCAGAGGATCCCTCCGCTGTAGCGCACGCGCCGACGCCTCCGCCACAGAAGGTATCGGCACGCCGAAACACTGACACCACACTAGAAACGCGCGAGACCGGCGCCGGTGAGAGCGCGAAGACCTATCTTCAGTCGTGGGTTGATAACCAGATGAAGGACTTCGGCGGTCTGCGGGCATGCAGCGTGCAGGCCCTCATCGGTGCTGTCGTCGCGGCGATCTCGCTCTGGCTGGCGGTGCCGGCTTACGAGGCGCACGGTGAACGCATCGACAACGCGCTCATCGGTGTAGGTCTAGGCCTCGGCAGTATGGGGATGGCTTGGGCGGCGGTCTGCCTTCTCTTTCTTGCCGCAAATCTCGTCGTAGTACTCATCGAGTGGTGTAGACGTCGCCTTTGACGCACCGTCACCTGGCTGCAGCAACGCACCGGCTTCCTCGCTCATCGCATCATACGGAACTCTTACTCACCGTATTGCCCGATTCCGCCCGCTTATCGGAGGCCAGGCCCCTGGGGGCACGTCTGACCGCCGAACCACGTGTCCTGGCGCGATCGATCTGATTCGGGATCAATTGATCTGATGCCGGTGGACTTTTACCTGATGCCGGCTCAATAGATGTGAGGTCGGCGCCTTGTACCGGCTTGATGACCTCGACGGGCGGGAGTCCTGGACGTCACGACCGTGATGGATGCAGCCGCTACGGTGGCGGAGTGCATTTCACGAATGGGGGATCGGTGATCGATCAACGTCCACTGACCGGCTGGAGCCGTACCGCACCGACTGTCGCGCAAGTGCTGCGCAGTCCCGACATCGAAACTGTGGCGAAGGCCGTGCGCGAGGCAGGGCCGCGCGGTGTCATTGCGCGCGGGCTGGGACGCAGCTACGGCGATCCGGCCCAGAACGGTGGCGGCCTCGTCGTCGATATGACCGTGTTCGATCGAATCCACGCGATCGACCCGGACAGTGGTGTCGTCGACGTCGACGCCGGTGTCAGCCTCGACACGTTGATGCGGATAGTGCTGCCGCAGGGCCTGTGGGTTCCGGTGCTTCCAGGAACTCGGCAGGTCACCGTGGGCGGCGCGATCGCTTCGGATATCCACGGCAAAAACCACCATTCCCAGGGCAGTTTCGGCAACCATGTGGTGTCGATGGATCTGCTGACGGCGGATGGCACAGTGCGGACGATCGGCCCGGACGGTGCCCACGCGGAGCTGTTCTGGGCGACGATCGGCGGTATGGGGTTGACCGGGATCGTGGTGCGGGCCCGGATCAGGATGAAGCACACCGAGACCGCGTACTTCATCGTCGATTGCGACCGCACCCGCAACCTCGACGAGACGATGGAGTTGCTGACCGGCGGATCCGATGAAGGCTACGAGTACTCGGTCGCTGTGCCGGACACGATCAGCACCGGCGCGAAGCTGGGGCGTGCGGGGTTCAGCCGCGGAGACCTGGCCAAACTCGATCAGCTCCCAGCGAAGCTGCGCCGGAATCCGCTGCATTTCGCTGCGCCGCAACTGCTTACCGTGCCGGATGTCTTCCCGAGCGGGATGGTGAACAACCTGACCAATCGGATCGCTGGCGAGGTGACCTACCGTGTCTTTGGCAAGCAGGGGCGCGGCATGATCCAGAACATCACGCAGTTCCTGCATCCGCTGGATGTGCTCGGAGAGTGGAATCGTGCCTACGGTCGCCGCGGCTTTCTGCAGTATCAGTTTTCGATGCCTTATGGCGCTGAGGACCAGCTGGCCGATGCGGTGCGGGCCATCGCACACTCGGGACACCGGTCGTTCCTGAACGTGTTCAAACGCATGGGCCCGAGCAGCCGGGCGCCGCTGTCGTGGCCGCATCCGGGATACATGCTCAGCCTGGACTTCCCGCTCAATCCGGGGGTGAACGAGTTCTGCGCTGATCTCGATCAGCGGGTTCTGGGCGCTGGTGGCCGCCTCTACTTTGCGAAAGAGTCGCGCACCACTGCGGAAATGATTCGAGCGATGTATCCGCGGCTCGAGGAGTGGCGCAAGATCCGTGACGCGGCGGACCCCGAGCGCGTGTTCGTCTCGGACCTCGCTCGTCGGCTTCAGCTGGTGGACGACGAGATGGCCCCCGCGCGCTGACCAGCGGCCCGCACCCTTCGAAAGAAGCATGGTCTCCCGAATCTGATGCGGGCCCATGCGATGTTGCCGATGGGGTCCATATCGTCGTAGCTACAGAGATTGCCAGGCTGTGGCCTGTTCGATCGCGGCAAGCTCAGGCCAGCATGTTCTCGATGAGGTCGGCAGCGCGCGGAGTACCGCCCTCGGCTTGCGCGTCGGCGCGCAGTAGCGCCGAGTGGCGGGCAACCTCCGCGTCGGTGACCAGTTCGTGCAGGGCCGCCCGCAGGGTCGCAGCGGTGGCTTGCGGGGTGTCGATGCGGCGGGCAACGCCCAGTTCCACGAGCCGGTCGGCGTTCATGAACTGCTCGGCGGCCTGCGGCACGGCGATCATCGGGACGCCTGCCAGCAGGCCCTCACCGCAGCCGCCCATGCCGGCGTGGGTGAGGAAGGCGTCCGCGTGTTCGAGGATCGCCCGCTGCGGAACCCAGGAATGCACCTCGACGTTCGGTGGGATGTCGCCCAGTTCCCGCGGGTCGGTGTACTTCCCGATCTGCAGGACGACGTGCCAGCCCGGCAGGTCGCCGTAGGCCGCCAGGCACTGGCGGTAGAACTCCGGTTGCCGGGTATACGCCGAGCCCAGGGAGATCAGCAGCACGTTCTCCGCATCCGCCGGACGGGTCCAGCCGTCTCCGCCTCGACGTGCGTCGAAGCACGGCCCGACGAACGTCACCGTGTCGATGTCGACCCGGTCGGCGTGCGGCTGCATCGCCCGGGTGATCAGCGCGAGGACTCGTGGCGGCCGACCGGAGAAGGTGTCCACGTCGGTGGTGACCGCCCCGCAGTCAGCGAGCCACTGCGCGAACTTCGTGCGGTGGGCGCCAGCGCCCGGCAGTTGCCACAGCTGTGCCGCGACGTCCTGGTTGTAGCCGTCCCACGCTACGAACGTCGGAGACAGCTGCATGATTGGCCGGTTCTGCGATTCGGCGAGGGCGCGCCCAGCGTAGGCACCGATGTCGTACAGGTACAGGTCCGCCGGGTCGTGGTCGTATGCGGCACGCAACTGGGGAAGTGCCTGGATGGCATCGTCGAGGAACAAGTCCATCGCGGCGATCGGGTCGTCGGGCCAGTCGTTGTCGGCGACCGGCAGTCCGGACGTGCAGGGAACGAGTTCGGCGCCGGTGGGCGCGATGAGGTCGGCTGCCACTGGGTCGTTGGCGTAGGTCACACGGTGGCCGCGAGCCACCAACTCGCGGATGATCTCGAGGCTCGGCAAGACATGGCTGACGGCGGGAATGCCGACCATCGCGATGTGGGTGCGGTGAGGGGATACAGAAGACATGGAAGATCACTCATTTCAGGTCTACGGCGAACAGGACACAAAAGCCCGCGCGCCGGCCTCTTCGAGAAAGGCTCGTAGGGTGCGCACACGGACGTGTGAGGGGGAAGCCGGGGCGCTGCCCCGCCCCTGTCAGCCGTAGATCTGATGGAAGTACATTTCCGCGACTCTAGCCATGATCGAGCTTCCAGACACCGCAATTACCGTCGATACCACCCCCACGACAGGCCGATACGACACCCGCGCGTGCTCGGTAGTGCCGCTCCAGCTCGGGGCGCACAGGAGCCTCGAGGTACGTCGCCTGTACTTCCGGACCTCCGGATAGTCCATGATCATCACGACTGTCGAAGGCTCCGCCCGCGCCAAAGCCCTGGTCAAGGCGCTCCCAGGCTCGCGAATGACATAGCGCCGGTTCTCGTTCCGATGTTCCTCGGCCACCTTATCGTGACCTTTTTTCGTCACTGGACCCCATGGGCCTGAACCGAGCGACCCTGCCAGAAAGTTCGACGTGACAGAATGGTCTATTATCGAACATATGTTCGCATCGGATGAGGGGTCGACAGAGGGAAGGTCGGGGCGGGCGGCGATTCTGCATGCGGATCTGGATTCGTTCTATGCGTCGGTGGAGCAGCGGGACGCGCCGGAGTTGCGGGGTAGACCGGTGATCGTCGGGGGTGGGGTGGTGCTGGCGGCGAGTTATGAGGCGAAGGCGTACGGGGTGCGGACGCCGATGAACGCGCGGCAAGCGTTGCGGTTGTGTCCGCACGCGGTCGTGGTGCCGCCGCGGATGTCGGCCTATGCGCAGGCGAGCCGGGACGTGTTCGCGATCTTCCGCGACACCACTCCGGAAGTGGAAGGTATTTCCATCGACGAGGCCTTTCTCGACGTCGGTGGGCTGCACCGCATTTCCGGCGCGCCGATCGACATCGCGGCCGGATTGCGGGCACGGGTGCGCGCCGAGGTCGGACTGCCGATCTCGGTCGGCGTGGCGCGGAGCAAATTTCTCGCCAAGGTGGCCAGTGCGGTCTGCAAACCCGACGGCCTGCTGCTGGTGCAACCCGACGCCGAACTCGAATTCCTGCATCCACTGCCGGTCGAACGGCTCTGGGGCGTGGGTGAGGTGACGGCGCGGACATTGCGCGAACACGGCATCACCCGGATCGGGCAATTGGCCGACACCGATCCGATGGAGTTGTGCGGTCTGCTCGGTCGCGCCGCCGGACGGCATCTGCACGCCCTGGCCTGGGCGCGTGATCCGCGCCGGGTCGACACCGGCCGGCGACGCCGCTCGATCGGTGCGCAACGCGCGTTGGGCAATCGGCCCCGCACCGATGCCGAGATCGAGGCCTACCTGCACGGCCTGGCGGATCGGCTCGGGCACCGCTTGCGGGCCGCATCACGGATCTGCCGAACGGTGGTGCTGCGCTTGCGCTTCGCCGATTTCGGGCGCGCGACCCGATCGCACACTCTGCCGACCGCCACCGACGACGGTGCGACGATCCTGCACGCCGCCCGCACCCTGCTCGCGGCCGCCCGCCCACTGATCGAGGAACGCGGCATCACCCTCATCGGCCTCGCCCTGACGAATCTGCAGAACACGGACCCCAGACAGCTGATGCTGCCGTTGGACGCCGGCCGGGACACCACGCTGGACGCGGCGCTGGATGCGGTGCGCGACCGCTTCGGTGCCGGAACCGTCACCCGGGCCGCACTGCTCGGACGCGGTGAAGGGTTGTCGGTGCCGCTACTGCCCGACTGATTCGCCCGAGCCCGGAAGTCATTGCGCCGGTAGCAGTCCCCGCGCCACCAGATCATCGAAGAGCACCTGGTCGACAGGCGGCACCGCGGCCCGGTCGGCATAGCTGAACCAGGCGATTTCGGCGATTTCGCTGCTGGGTTCGATCGTTCCGGCGTAGTCGGCGGTGTAACAGCTCATACGCACCGAAATCTCGGCGGCGCCGGGCAATTCGGCCTCGTAGGTGCCGACGTGCGCGATCGATTCCGGAATCAGCACCACGGTGAGCTCCTCGGAGATCTCCCGAATCAGCGTCTGCCGATCGGTCTCCTCGCCCTCGCGCTTGCCGCCGGGAATATAGAACTCGTCCTTGCCGTCCGGGCGGGCGCACAGGATCCGTCCGTCCTCGATCAGCACCCAGGCCACGGTGTCGATGAGGCGCCGCGACGATTCGATCCGCATCCGCGCAGCCTACCCGGGCGCTTCCCGACCGCCCGAGCCTCGGGCGAGGCGTCCGGCGAGGCGTGATAGACAGAGCCGAACGCAGTGATCGGAAGGTGTGGTGCGATGCCGGACAGTACGCGGCCGACGAGCCCGGTGGAGCTGATCGCGCAACGCTTCCACCGCGGCGGCGCTGCCGGTGAGCATGGTGACGGTTTCCGGCTGGCGCTGGTCATCGAGGGTGGCTCGGCACGCGGGGTCTACTCGCACGGCATGGTGACCGGCCTGGAAGAACTCGGGGTGCTGCGCTGTTTCGACGCCGTCTACGGCGCGTCGGCCGGGGCGCTGAACGGGGCGTGGCTGTTGTGCGGGCGCGCGGCGCGGGCCCGGCGGGCCTGGCATTCGGATGTGGTGCGGCGGGTGATCTCACCGGCCCGGGCGCTGCGCGGCGGTCTGGTCGTGGACACCCGGTATCTGGTGCACACCGTCTACGAGCGCATCGTGCCGATGGATTTCGCCGCGATCCTCGGCAATTCGGTCACCTTCCACCCGATCGGCACCGATATCGCCGACGGCAGCGCTGTCGATCTGCGCCCGCACATCAGCGATATCCCGTCTCTGCAGCGTGCGCTGCGCGCCAGCACCTGCATGCCGGTTCTGGCGGGGCGTCCGGTGACGGTGGGCGGCGGGCGCTACGTCGACGCCGGCTTGTCCGAATCGGTGCCGGTCACCACCGCCCGCGCCCAGGGCGCCACCCACATCGTGGTGCTGCGCACCCGGCGGGTCGACGAAAAGCCCAGCGTCCCCTCGGATTTCGAACGGCGTGTGGTCGCACGGGTGCTCGGCGCCTCGGGCCCGACGGTGGCAGAGAGCTGGTCCGCTCGTGCGGCGCAGTTCGCCGCCGACGAACACCATATGGTGAGCGACCCGTCGATTCTCCAGATCCGCCCACCGCTGGGCGCACCCACGATCGGCCGGGTCGCGCGGGATTCCGCGGTGCTGTTGCGCGCCCTGGATCTGGGCCGCGCCGCCAGCCTGGCGGCGCTCGGCGAGGCTGTTCGATCAGCGGGAGACGTCGCAATCTGAATCGGTTGTGGTGCAAAGAAATTCGATTGGGCCCCTATGTATCGGCCTCGGTGACAACTATCGGTGGTCTCAACCGAGGTTCAGGTGGTCCCGGCCGGTGGCGCGGGCGAGGTGGACGGCTTCGGGTCGGAGCAGCTCCGGGTCGACATGCTCGTCGTCGAACATACTGACCATGAGGGTGTCGTCGACGGTTTCCCACGTCCCGGCGATCCGGCCGCCGACGAGGACCAGGGGCGAGATCCAACCGGCGGTCCGGCTGACCTTGGTGCGGTGAGCCGGGGGCAGCAGGACCGGATCGGTGGTGCCGGGGCCGAGAACGTATTGATCGAAGGGACCGAGCAGGCGGACGGTGTCGGTGGGATCGGTGGTCGCCAGTTCGTCGGCGTCCTCGGTGCGGATCCAGGTCCGCCGGCCCTCGACGTCGACTTCGGTGAGTTCGGCACCCAGTTCGGAGAACCATTGGCGGACAGTGGTCTTGCGCAACACTCCGCGCAGGAGCCAGGCATTGAACGCCTCCGGCGTGCCCGGGCCGTAGACGCCGAGATAGGCGCGGATCAGCTGTGCGGCCGCCACATCGGTCGGCGGCAGGCCGGTCCACCCGGTCACCGCACGCGCGGGAGCGGTGAACGTCACCGACGATCCGCGGGCGGGCCCGTGGCACAGCACTCCCTGCCAGGCCAGCGGTTTCAACAGCGCGCCCCAGCCGGAGCGCAACTGCTCGCCCATGGTCGCGAAGCGGCGGTCGCGCAGTAGTTCATCCACCAGTTCCGACCGGCTCAGCACGGCACCGCCGTCGAGCAGTTCGGCCACCGCGTCGGTCAGCGCCTTCACTTCGCCGGGATCGGCGCCGAAATTGCGTTGCCACGCCGGCTTCTCCCACGTCCGCGCCGAGGCGATCAGGGCCAGTGCGGCGGCCGCGGTATCGGGCGTCATCGCATGCAAGGTTCCGCGCATCGCCCACGTCTTCATGAGTTCACCGGCGTCGAGCGCGCGGACCAGCTCACCCGGCGCTCCCCCGTGCCGTACCGCCACCGCGGTCTCCGCCGCGGATGTCACCTGTGCCTGTACTCCGGCCAGTCGCCGCGCCACCGCCACCGCGCTGCCGCCGTCACGCGCGTCGACGAAACCCCTGCGCAGGCGCCACGCGAATACCTGACCCCACGTGACCTCCACCGCACCTCCCGTATCCGGACACCCGCCGCTCCGGGCGCTCACCTTACGGCTCGTCCCCGACAACTCCCGTAGCCAGCGGTGACCGTTCGCACACCACAAGGCCAATACATGCGTATTTATGCATGTATTGCTAGGCTGTTGCGGTGACTCCGAAATCCGAAGACTCCCTCGAGCCGTTCTGGACGCTGGAGGCCCGGCTGGCCTCGGCCCTGCTGATCCTGGCCGGATTCGTGGGCGCCGCCGCCTACACCCACTCCGAGGGCTACTTCGTCACCTTCATGACCGGCAATACCGAGCGCGCCGTCATCGGCGGATTCCTCGGCGACTACACCCTGGCGGCCGGCGCCTTCGCCCTGATCGTGTTCTTTCTCGCCGGCGTCCTGGTGGCCTCGCTCTGTCGCCGCCACTGGTGGCGCAATCACCCGCACGGCGCGACCATGCTCGCCACCGCCGCTCTGACCGTGGCGGCCGTTTTCGACACGATTCTCTACCGGCACGACGCCGATCTGGGCCTGGTGCCGATCCTGCTCGTCTCGTTCGCGATGGGTTCGCTCAACACCTCCTTCGTCAAGAAGGGTGAGGTATCCATCCCGGTCACCTATGTCACCGGAACCCTGGTGAAATTCGCCCAGGGCGTGGAGCGGCACATGGCCGGTGGCACCCATCGCGAATGGCTGGGCTACGCGGTGCAATGGCTGTCGTTCGCCGCCGGCGCCCTGATCGGCGGTCTGGTCTCGCTGGTCGTGGACGGCGCGGACATGCTCTACACCGCCGTCATCGCCTCCGCCATCGTGGCCACCTACACCTGGCGCGCCGACCTCAGTTGGGCGCAGCACCACCCTTCCTCGGAGTAGCGGGCGGGATTTCGCCGAGCGTCCGGTGTCCGATGCGGAAATCCGGATCGGCGCGGCATTCACTCCGATACGGCGGCCGCGATATCTGCGGGACCGGCGGCACCGAATCATAAGGTGTCAGGTCGTCTCGTCGGCCGCGTTCGCGCTGTCGCCGACCCGCCCGGGCCTGGGTTGCAGTGGATGGTCGTGTCAGAGCGTCAGGCGTCGGAGAAAAGGGGTGTCCGGTGAACAGTGCTGCCGATATCGACGAGATGGGGCCGATCGACTATCTCGTCATCGAATTTCCCGCCGACCGCCAACCGGACGGCTCCGCCTTGCCGATGCTGCGGGATCTGGTGGACCGCGGCGTCATCCGGGTCCTGGATCTGGCCTTCGTGCACAAGGATGTGGACGGATCACTGACCGGGATCGACATCGCCGATGTCGGGTTGACCGGCGACCTGGATGTGACCCTGTTCGCCGAGGCGGCGACCGGGCTGCTCGACGAGGGGGATCTGCGCGAGGCCGGGGGCGCCTTGGAGCCCGGCCATTCCGCCGCCGTCCTTCTCTACGAGAACACGTGGGCGGCACCGCTCGCGGTCGCCTTGCGGCGCAACGGCGCCGAACTCGTCGCATCCGGTCGCATTCCGGTTCAAGCCATCCTCTCGACCCTCGACAGCCTCGAGGCCGATACCTGAAAAGGAGCAGCAGCATGCCCGGGTTACTACGTGGCGTCGCCCGTACCGCGGTGGTCGCCGGAACGGCCACGGCCGTATCCAATCGCGTCTCACGACGCCAAGGCCAGCGCTGGGCGGCGCAGGAGGAATATCAGTACCAGCAACAGCCGCCCCAATACGAGCAGCAACCGCCGCCGCCCGCCCCGGCCGGTGGGGGAACCGACCGCATCGCGGCGCTGAAACAGTTGGGCGAGTTGAAGGCTCAGGGGGTGCTCACGGAGCAGGAGTTCGAATCGGAGAAGGCGCGCATTCTCGCGTCGTGACCACCGGGCGCATCCGCACGAAGATCAGGAGAAGCAGCATGAAACTCGTCAAGGCGGTAGCGGTGCTGGCAACGGGTGCGGCAGCGCTGATTCCGATCGCCGCATGTTCCTCGGACAACAACAGTGGCCCGGTCGCGGTCACGACGACCACGGCGCACGGTGGCGAGCACACCGATATGCGCAGCAGTCTCGCCACCACGGCCTCGTCGGTGGTGGGTTCGGCCCTCAACTCCGCGCAGCAGGCCGTGCAGAATGCGATCAACAGTGTGCTGTCGGCGGCGCCGATCACCTTCGACAAGAACAGCTCCGACCTGAGCCCGACCGATGTCGCCACGATCAAGGCGGTGGCGCTCCCGCTCAAGGGCAACGACACCGCGATCAAGATCGAAACCTACGCCGTCGACTCGAACTCCGGCGCGGCCGACTCGCTCGCCGAGGCGCGGGGCAACAACGTCGCCACGGCCCTGCAGGACGAGGGGATCGACAAGGCGCGCATCACCGTCCACGCGGAGGGCAATCCGAGCGAGTCCAACGTGCAGATCGATCAGGCGACGATCTCGGTCACCATGAAATAGCGCGGTGTCGCCATGAAACAGCGCGGTGGCGGGAGGGGATTACCCGTCACCGTTCGGCGTCCGGCTCGGCGCCCTCCGCCTCGGTGGGCATCGGGCCGGGAACCAGCACCTTGGCGATCGTCGCCGCCCCGACCACGACGACCGACAGCACGAAAAGCCAACTGATCGCGGTGAACACCGGACCGAGCAGGCCGAACTTCGCCTGCGCGGAGGCGGTGATCTTCGGCAGCACCAGGCGTCCTCCGGCCCGGACCGAGGTCAATCCGACGGCCGTCAGCGCCCCGGTCACCCACAGTGCCCGCCCGCGCAGCTTCCCCATCGTGAGCAGATAGGCGCAGAGGGTCCAGACGATCATCCACACCAGCAACTCGCCGGCCAGGGTGAGCGGCAGTCCGAAATAGCGGAGGCCGGCCAGTTCGCGCACGGCCCCGATCGTCGCGGCCGAGAATGCGACGACGAGCAGAACCACCGGCCAGCGCCATGCGTCGCGCAGGCCGATCGCCGGCACATCCCAGAGCTTTCCGTAGATCCGCGCGAGTGTTTTGGCGAACGACGCGCCACTGATCACGACCATCAGCAGCCCGACCACCCCGAACGCCGCGAAGGTCGGATCGGTCGACGCGACGGCTCCGAAGGCGGATCGGAACGTCGTCCGGTCCAGCCCGAGCTGGTCGTCGATAGCGTGGGTCGCGAGATCCAAATGGGAGAACACGGACCCCGCGATGATCACGGGCAGCACGCACGTGAAGATCTTGGCCGCCAGCGTCATCGATCGGTCCACGATTTCGATATCGGCGAATTCCTCGACCACCTGCCGGAGCGGCCCGGATCCGGCATCCCGGCGCGCCGCGGCCCACGTGGCGCTCATATTCATCGACCACATAGCGTCGATTCAACTCCGCGAGGTCGCGGTGCGCGAGCGTCGAAACACCCGTTGTCGTGACGGTTATGCGCGCGGGCCGGGGCGTTTGTCCATCAATCGCAGAATGAGCGGTGTGAAGATCAGCTGCATCGCCAGATCCATTTTGCCGCCCGGCACCACGATGCAGTTCGGACGCGACATGAACGAATCGTGCAGCATCGACAGCAGATACGGGAAATCGATCACCTTCGGATCGGCGAAGCGGATCACGACGAAGCTTTCGTCGGCGGTCGGAATGCTGCGGGCGGTGAACGGATTCGAGGTGTCCACCGTCGGCACCCGCTGGAAATTGACGTAGGTGCGCGAGAACTGCGGGCAGATGTACTTCACGTAGTCGGGCATGCGACGCAGGATCGTATCGATCACCGCTTCGCTGGAATAGCCGCGCTCGGTCTTGTCGCGGATGACCTTCTGAATCCATTCCAGATTCACGATCGGCACCACGCCCACCAGCAGATCCGCGTAACGCGCCACATCGACCGTGCCGGTGACCGCGGCGCCGTGCAGGCCCTCGTAGAACAGCAGGTCGCTGCCGGGGGCGAGTTCTTCCCACGGCGTGAAGGTGCCCGGTTCCAGCCCGTAGGGTTTGGCCTCGGTCTCGTCGTGCAGATATTTGCGTACCAGCCCGACCCCGGATTGCCCGTAATCGCGGAACAGGCTCTCCAGTTCGGTGAGCAGATTGGCCTCCGGGCCGAAATGCGAGAAATGCAGGTTCAGATCGGCTTCGGCTTCGGCCATCGCCGCCTGCATTTGGCCGCGATCGTAGCGGTGGAACGAATCTCCCTCCACGATCGCGGCATTGATGCCCTCCCGCCGGAAGATTTCCTGGAAGGTCCGGGTGACGCTGGTCGTTCCGGCGCCGGAGGAACCGGTGATGGCGACCACGGGATGTTTGCGCGACATGACATCTCGATTCGATCAGCCGGCGTTCAATGGCGCGCCGGTCGGAACAGGGTGCGGGTACCGAACAACGACGCGTCGAACGGCGGCCCGGCATCGGGTTCACGGTGATAGCGCTCGATCCGGCGCACCTCGTTGCGCGATCCGAAAACCAGCGGGATCTGTTGATGCGGATGCTCGGGAACCACCTCGAGCACCCGTTCGTGGCCGGTGGTCGCGGCACCGCCGGCCTGTTCGATCACGAAGGCGATGGGATTGGCGCCGTACAGCAGCGACACCCGGCCCGGCCGGCCGGGATCACGGGTGTCGTACGGATACAGATAGACCCCGCCGCGGGTGAGGATGTGAAAGGCGTCGGCGACCAGTGACGCCACCCAGCGCATATTGAAATCGCGCGATCGCGGCCCGTCGACCCCATCGAGACATTCGTGCACATAACGGCGCACCGGGCGCTGCCAGAACCGCTCGTTGGCGGCATTGATCGCGAATCCCGAGGTGTCCTCGGGAATGCGCATGCGGGGGTGGGTGAGGACGAACGCGCCGATCTCCCGATCGAGGGTGAAACCGTCGACCCCGCTGCCGGTGGTGAGGACCAGCATCGTCGCCGGGCCGTAGAGGGTGAATCCCGCACAGACCTGCCGCACCCCCGGCTGCAGGAAATCCGCCGCCTGCGGCGCCCGCCCGTCCTCCGGCGCGCGCAACACACTGAATATGGTGCCCACGGGCAGATTCACATCGATATTCGAGGAGCCGTCCAGCGGATCGAAGGCCAGCATGTATTTGCCACGCCGCACCTCCCCCACCACCGGATGAAATCCGTTCATCTGCTCCGACAGCAGCGCCGACAACGGCCCGCTGGATTCGGATTGCTCCACCATGATGTCGTTGGCGATGGCGTCCATGCGCCGATGCAGGCTCAGCGGTGGGTCCGCGCCGTCCGATTCACCCAGCGCACCCACGATGCGGCCACGGGTCACCTGATTGGCGATGATCTTCGCCGCGGTGGACACCACATTGAGCAGCGCGGAGAATTCTCCCGAGGAACCGGGATGCCGATGTTCCTGTTCGATCGTGTAGCGGGTGAGGGTTTTCATTCCGTCGGGCATGCCGGCGCCTCCTCCGCGGCGCCGACTCGGTCGCCGAAAACGCTGCTGCCGTAGATGTCTTCGGTCGTCAGCGTCATCAGATCGTCCTTGCCGAGCGGGCGATGCTCCTGCACCAGGCGATTCGCCTGCCGCAGCCGGCACCGGTCCACGGCATTGCGGACACTGCGCGCGTTCGCGAAACGCGGCCGCGCCATTCGCACCGCCAGATATTCGCCGAAGGCCGCCGCCGCCGAATCGCCGAAGCGGAAATTCTGCTGTGTCACCATCACGTCGGCGATGGCCAGCAGTTCCTCGCGCGTGTAGTCCGGGAATTCGATGTGGTGGGCCACCCGTGAGGACAACCCGGGATTGGCGGAGAAGAACGTCTCCATCCGGTCCGGATATCCGGCGCAGATCACCACCAGGCTGGAACGTTCGGTCTCCATCTCCTGCAGCAGGATCTCGATCACCTCCTGTCCGTAGTCCCGCTCGTTCTCGGGCCGGAACAGGTAGTACGCCTCGTCGATGAACAACACTCCGCCCGCGGCCTTGGCCAGCGCCTCCTTGGTCTTGGGCGCGGTGTGGCCGATGAACTGACCCACCAGGTCGTCGCGGGTTACCGTGTGCACCTTCGGTTTCCGGATGTAGCCGAGGGCGTGCAACATCTCCGCCATCCGCAACGCGACCGTCGTCTTCCCGGTGCCGGGCCCGCCGGTGAAACTCATATGCATGGTGGGACGGTCGGCCTGCAATCCGAACCGCTGCCGGGCCCGGTCGATCAGCAGCAGCGCCGCGATCTCGCGCACCCGCGTCTTGACCGTGGCCAGCCCGATCAGCTCCGCATCGAGCCGGGCGAGGGTGTCCTCGACGTTCTTGCCGGCCAGATCCGTCGACAGATCGACCGTCGCGTCGTCCGGCAACGCGATCTCCGACGGATCGGAATCCGCGTGCGGCTCGGTGTGGTTCGCACCCGGACTCGCGGACCCGCTCGCTCCCGGCCGGTACATCCGAAACCCCGATCCGCTGCCCTGCGCGCCGCCCGGCCTCGCCTGCCTCCCGTCCACCATCGCCTCAGTCCCGGTAGCGCGCGCCCGCGCGCACATCGGTGGCGTAGGACCGCAGGCCGTAGTGCTGCCGTCGATCCTCGGTCTCGGTGCGGACCACCAGGAAGCCCGGTTCGTCGGCGGGCCGCTGCACCAGGAAACTCAGCGCGGTCGTCTGCCGGCCGTAGCTCGCGTCGTAGGCGTTGACGCGGATGTAGTGGTGCGGGAACGTCGAACGGCAGGCGTTCACCTCGGCGAGCACGCCGTCGGGTTCGTCGAGGTCGAACAGCGGCAGCCCCCACATCTCCCAGTAGACGTTGCGTGGATGCGGATCGTCGGTGTACTCGATCGAGACCGGCCAATTGTTGAGCAGCGCGTAGCGGATCTGCGCGCCGATTTCGGTGTCGGACAGGTCGGGCAGATGGGAGAACGTCCCTTGCCGCAGATGCATTGCGTCTCCTTGTGTGTCGTCGGGGCGGCCGGTCAGGCGGTGACCGTCGGTACGGCGTCGGGGGCGTCGGTGGAGGTGTAGTCGAAGGTGACATCACCCCAGGTCGCGAGCGCCACATCGAGCGCCGGGCAGATCCGGGCCGCGGCACGCAGGGCGTCGGGGCCCTCCTTCAGCAGATCGCGGCCTTCGTTGCGTGCCTTGACCATCGCCTCCAGGGCGACCCGATTGGCCTCGGCACCCGCGGCGATGCCCATCGGATGTCCGATGGTTCCACCGCCGAATTGCAGGATCGCGTCGTCACCGAAGAGATCCAGCAGTTGATGCATCTGGCCCGCGTGGATTCCCCCGGATGCCACCGGCATCACCCCGGGCAGACTCGCCCACTCCTGGTCGAAGAAGATACCGTTGCGGGGATTGGCCGGAATGTGATTGTCGCGCAACGTATCGTAGAAACCCTTGACCGTGTGCGGGTCGCCTTCGAGCTTGCCGATGACGGTGCCCGCGTGCAGGTGGTCGACACCGATGAGCCGGCACCACTTGGCCAGCACCCGGAAGCTGACGCCGTGGGTCTTCTGCCGGGTGAAGGTCGAATGCCCGGCCCGGTGCAGATGCAACAGCATGCCGTTGCGCCGCGCCCACTTCGACATCGACTGCATCGCCGTGTAGCCGACGGTGAGGTCCATCATCACGATCACGCTGCCGAGCGATTTCGCGAACTCCGCGCGCTCGTACATATCCTCCATCGTGGCGGCCGTGATATTGAGATAATGACCCTTCAATTCTCCCGTTTCAGCGGTCGCGCGATTCACGCCCTCCATGGCGAACAGATAGCGATCGCGCCATCGCATGAACGGTTGCGAGTTGATGTTCTCGTCGTCCTTGGTGAAATCCAGGCCGCCTTTACACGCCTCGTATACCACCCGCCCGTAGTTGCGCGCCGAGAGACCGAGTTTCGGCTTCACGGTCGCCCCCAGCAACGGCCGGCCGTACTTGTTCAGATACTCCCGTTCCATAACGATTCCGTGCGGCGGGCCCTGAAAGGTCTTGACATAGGCCACCGGAATACGCATGTCCTCGAGCCGCAACGCCTGCAGCGGTTTGAAACCGAAGACATTGCCGATCACCGAGGAGGTGAGATTGGTGATCGAGCCCTCTTCGAAAAGGTCCAGGTCGTAGGCGATATAGGCGAAATACTCCCCCGGCCGCCCCGGCACCTCCTCGACCCGGTAGCACTTGGCACGGTAGCGGTCGTGCGCGGTGAGCCGGTCGGTCCACACGACAGTCCATGTGGCAGTGGAAGATTCGCCTGCCACCGCGGCGGCCGCCTCGATCGGGTCCACCCCCGGTTGCGGCGTCACCCGGAACACCGCCAGCACATCGGTATCGCGGGGTTGGTAATCCGCGTCGTAATAGCCCATCGACGCATACGAGTGCACGCCCGGATCCCAGCGGTCACGAGTGGATTCGTCGGTCATCGGTCCTCCTGTATCTTGCGGGACACCCGCAACCGGTCGGCGTCGCGAGCCGCTGCGCGATTCTCGTCCGCCACACCTCCCGGGACGGTGCGGCGAGTGCGCAGATTCAGGATGCGGGCACCGCCCGGTGGGGACAATTCGATTGTTTCCGGTCTCGCTCAACCGAATCGTTGAGTTTGCTACCGTCTGTAGATGGGAACGGTGAGTGCTGTCCGAATGGAAACGTTTCTGGTTGTGGCCCGGCACAACAGCATTCGGCGCGCGGCCGCGCAACTGCACATCACCGAGGCGGCCGCGTCGGCGGCGGTGGCGCATATCGAAAAGCAGCTCGGCGCGAAATTGATCGCGAAATCCGGACGCGGTATCGCACTCACCGAGGCGGGCCGGGTCTATGCCGAATACTGCCGCAGCATCCTGGGTTTGATGAAAGAGGCGCATGCCGCGGTCCGCCGTGCCGAAACGGGCCGGTTGCGGATCGGGGTGGTGGCGACCGCCGGGGAATACGTGCTGCTGCGGCTGCTGGTGTCGTTTCGCGACCGCTACCCCGAGATCGAACTGGGCCTGTCGATCCACCCGCGCGATCTGCTGTTCATCGAATTACAGCACCACGAAACCGATCTCGTGATCGCCGGCCGCCCCCCGCGCGACACCGGGCTGGTGGTGCGGGCGCGCCGGCCCAGCCGCCTGGTCGTGGTGGGAGCTCCGGGACGATCCCACGATCCACGCACCACGACCTGGCTGCTGCGCGGCCCCGGCTCGGGCACCAGAGACACCACGCTGGCACTGCTGGACCGGCTGCAGATCCGCCCGCCCGCGCTCACCCTCGGCACCCACGGCGCCGTCCTCGCCGCCGCGCGAGAGGGGCTGGGGATCACGCTGATCCACAGCGACGCGGTGGAAGCCGATGTGGCGCAAGGCAATCTGGTCGTCGTCCCGGTCGAGGGCACGCCGCTGGACCGGCCGTGGCATGCGGTGACGACCGGCACGCCGACGCCAGCCGCGCGCCTGTTCGTCGCGCATATGGTCGACCCGGCTCGGGTGGGCGATCGAGCCTTCCGCCCGGTGACGGACCATCCCACCGGGCCATTGCCGACAATCCCTGCAGCGGACACCGACGCGGCGCCGAAGCCCGGTCCGGCCACACGGCGCACCGGCACCGCATAGGGCGTTCGGCGATACGACCGTCCCGCCAGACCGGTCGTGTTCCCGTCGAGCGCACCTGTCGACCCCACCGCGGCGCCGATGAGCAGGCCGAACGCTTCCCGATCGACGGGGAGGGCATACTTACTGAATCGGATATCGCCGACGGTGCGGCTGCCGACGGTCCCAGCACACGCGTAGGAGCGACAACGCCCATGATCCAGCAGGAGCGCGCACGTAGCGCGGAGGAGCTCGCCGAGGCGGCGGATCTGTACTTCGCGCTCGGCCGGATCACTCGCCTGCTGCGGCGCTCCGGTGACCTGGGTTCGCTGAGTCCCGGCTCGGCGGCGGCGCTGGGCACGCTGGTACGCAGCGGCCCGATGCGCCTGGGCGATCTGGCCGCCGCCGAACACGTCACCGCCCCCACGATGTCGCGCATCGTGTCGGGCCTGGAGAAGTACGGATATCTCGAACGCACCGCCGACCCGGCCGACGGCAGAGCCCAGTTACTGACCGCCACCGAACAGGCGAAATCGCTGGTCAACGGCCTCACGTCGGCCCGCATCCAACGCTTCGCCGCCGCCCTCGACGATATCGATGCGCAGCAGCGTCGCACCCTGGGCGACGCACTGGGCGTGCTGGTCGCACGGCTCGACGACGACGGTTCCCGCTGACGGCTTGACTTGGAGCGCACTCCAAGTCGTAGCGTCGGCGCCGTGAGTTGATAGGGACTCATCATTCGAACCGATGGCACCTCAGGAGGACCGCTCGCATGATCGCGACCAGGAAACTCGGCGAATTGAGCGTCGGCGCACAGGGACTCGGCTGCATGGGAATGAGTCAGGCCTACGGTGTGCGCGACAACGACGCGGAGTCGATCGCCACCATCCACCGCGCCCTCGACCTCGGGGTGACCCTGCTCGACACCGCGAACGTCTACGGCGCCGGCGACAACGAGGAGCTGGTGGGCCGGGCCATCGCCGATCGGCGTGACCAGGTGATCCTCGCGACCAAATTCGGCATCGTGTGGGGCGAGGGCGGCAGCATGGGCGCCCGGGGCGACGCCGCCTACGTCGCGCAGTCCTGCGATGAATCGCTGAAGCGGCTCGGCGTCGACCACATCGACCTGTACTACCAGCACCGCGTCGACCCGAACGTTCCGGTCGAGGAGACCTGGGGCGCGCTGTCGGAGCTGGTCACCGCGGGTAAGGTCCGCTACCTCGGTATCTCCGAGGCCTCGCCCGAGACCATCCGGCGCGCGCATGCCGTGCACCCGGTGACCGCGCTGCAGAGCGAATGGTCGCTGTGGACGCGCGGCATCGAAGAGGAAGTTCTGCCCACCTGCCGTGAACTCGGCATCGGGATCGTGCCATTCTCCCCGCTCGGCCGCGGCTTCCTCACCGGCTCGATCACCTCGACCGCCGATCTGCCCGCCGACGACCTGCGCCGCGCGCTGCCCCGATTCGCCGACGACAACATCGACCGCAACCTCGCCGTCGTCGCCGAACTGCGCACGATGGCGGAGGAAAAGGGCGTGACCGCAGGGCAATTGGCGCTGGCCTGGGTCCAGTCACATGGTGACGACGTGGTCCCGATCCCGGGCACCAAGCGCCGCTCCTACCTCGAGCAGAACGTGGCGGCCACCGAGATCGCGCTCAGCGCCGAGGATCTGGCGCGGATCGAGGCCGCCGCCCCGGCCGAGGCCTTCGCCGGGGCGCGCTACCCGGAGCACCTGGCCCGCGCCGCCGGCAAGTAGCGATCAGTGCGGGACGTCGACCGTCAGCGTGACGGCGGTGTCCGCGGCGACCGGCGTCCCCGCCGCGGGCTGCTGAGCGGTGACCGTCCAGGGTGTCGTCGCGGCGCCCGGATCGCCCATCACGTCGCGGCCGTCCGCGGTGGCGATACCGGTGATGTCGAAGCACAGCGCCGCACCGACGACGGTCTGTCCCAGTGGCTTCCCGCGGAAGTCGGGTAGCGGGCGGGGCCAGGGCTGCGCGCCACAGTCCTGACCGCCCGCCGCGGCGACCGAACTCGATTGCGCCGCAGCGGATGTCGTGGACGTGCTCGCCGCGTGGTCGTCGGAGGATCCGCCGCAGGCCCCGACGGTGCAGGCGACAGCGAGCAGGGACGCGGTGAATGCGATGCGGCGCATGAATGTCCTTCGGATCGAGCGGCGTGTTCGGCGCCGCCGACCAGCGATCCGGCGCGCGTGCCACGCACCCTAATACGCGATCGGCCGCCGATCGAATCGGCTTGATCCACCATCCGGAATGCGGCGTGGTCGGCGGCCGTTCGGAACGCTCCACAGCGCGAACGCCGGGCAGTGAGTTCCGAGGGACAGCGCACGTCTCGAACCCCACCCGATACACCCGATTCCGGCATCGGCGACCTCGTGGTTCCGAACGAACCGCCCGAGAGAATTCTGCTCCGAAAACGTCGCTTACCTATGGGTTTCACGGTTACGAAGCGGTGAATATCCAATCACCGTGCGGCAATGGCGGATTCGGCGGGCGGCGTCATCCATACTACCCGAAAGGCTCGGTAGGACAGCCGAATCGGCCGCGGTCGCATATGAGCCACTCGGTATGCGGACGCCTCCACGACGTTGTCGGTCCGGTCGTGCGGCTCTACCGTCGATGAGGATTTGTTCCCGCAGAAGGGAGTTGTTTCGTGCCGATCCTCGACGCCGGTTCCGCCGTATTGAATCTGGCCAATACGGTGACCTCGCTCGCCGCCAACGTCACCTACCTGCTGCAGGCGTGGGGCCTGGCCTGATTCACCGGCATCGACCGTGCCCGGGTCCCTCCGGACACGGGCACGGTCATGTCACGGCTCGTCACGGGTACCGCCCGCCGGCCGGATCGAGCCGAATGCTCAGCCCTGCAGATAGTGCTCGAGGTGTTCGCGTTCGTCCTGCAATTCCGAGATCGCGCTCTTGACCACATCGCCGATACTCACGATTCCGACCATTCGCCCCTGATCGACGACCGGCAGATGCCGGATCCGGTGTTCGGTCATCGTCGCGCGCAAACTCTCCACCCGATCCTCCGGCGAACAGATGTGCACGATCGCGGTCATGATGTCGGACACCGGCCGGGTCAGCAGCTGGGCGCCCTGTCTGTGCAGGCAGCGGACCACATCCCGCTCCGACACGATCCCGTCCAGTGCGCCGCCCGCACCACACACCACCACCGCGCCGACGTTGTGTTCGGCCAGCACCGCCAATAATCGGCCGACCGACGCCTCCGGCGCGATCGTCACCACATCGGCGCCCTTGTTGCGCAAAACCTCCGAAATTCGCATCGTCCACCGCCCTGTCGAGCCTGTCGTTGTTACGCCCTGCCGGGACAGTTCTGCCGCCGAACTGCCGCCGCTTATAAGGATCGCGCGTTTTCTCCGCGGTGACCAGCAACGATTCCGATCGGCACGATCAACCTCGCGGTGAAGTCGCCGTGCGGGCGCCACGCCCGGCGCGGGGACCATTGCCGCCGAAGCTGCCACCGCACCCGGCCGGATGGACGTAGCATCCGAAAGGTGGCCGATGCGAACCGTCCCGCGCTGCGGGTTCTCGTATACAGCAGCGATGCCGACACCCGCCGTCAGGTGATGCTGGCGCTGGGTAAGCATCCGCATCCCGACCTGCCGCCGTTCGACTACCGAGAGACCGCCACCGCGCCGGTGGTGATCGAGCAGCTCGACGCCGGTGGCATCGACCTGGCCATTCTCGACGGTGAGGCCACGCCCACCGGTGGGATGGGACTGGCCAAGCAGCTCAAGGACGAGATCGCCGACTGCCCGCCGATCGTGGTACTGACCGGCAGGGCCGACGATGCCTGGCTCGCCGCCTGGTCCCGCGCCGAGGCCGCGGCCGCCCATCCGCTGGATCCGTTCCAGCTCACCTCGGCGGTCACCACAGCCCTGAACGCTCGCCCCGCCGCCTGATCAGCGCTTTTCACGGTCGGCCGACATCTCGTCGGCCGGCCTTTGTCGTGCGCTCGGGCAGGCGCGGCGCGCCCGGCCACGGGGCGGCCATTGCGCTGGTTCGGTCATAAGTGACAGTTCCGAATTCGATCAAACACCGGGGCGGAACCGCGAGTATTCAGAAAGAGCGGTTGTAGGCTGTGCTGTAGCTCACACGAGCGTGGCTGTTGATATGAATGGCGCCCTGCCTGCCCTGTCGTTCCGCGTTCGCGCTCGAGCTGCGCTTCGGGGTGAGACTGGCCCGGCAGACGACGACGTCAGCCCCGCCTCGGCAGTTGCCGGCGAGGGAGAGGGGTTGTGCGTTGTGAATACCCAGGTGCCGACTCTTGTACTCGGTGCGATCGCTGCCGCGTTCGCACTGGGATCGGTGTTGCTGGCGGCCGTGATCGGGCCCAAACGCTACAACCGCGCCAAACTTGAAGCCTACGAATGCGGTATCGAACCCACCCCGCACGCCATCGCCGGCGGGCCGGGAAATGCTGCGGGACAACGTTTTCCGGTGAAGTACTACCTCACCGCGATGCTGTTCATCATCTTCGACATCGAGATCGTATTCCTCTATCCGTGGGCGGTGCACTTCGATGCCCTCGGCGTCTTCGGGTTGGCGGCCATGGCGCTGTTCATTTTCAACGTCTCGGTTGCCTACGCCTACGAGTGGAGGCGCGGCGGCCTGAGCTGGGACTGAACGCGGGCGGGCCGATCGGCCCGTCGGCACCGCATACCCAACCCGTCGTCCCGGCGTCCGCCGGGACCGAGGATTCGCACACGGAAGTGAGAGTTGATCCGAGATGGGGCTCGAGGAGAAATTGCCCAGCGGCTTCCTGCTGAGCACGGTCGAACAGTTCGCCGGATACCTGCGTAAGGGCTCGCTGTGGCCCGCGACGTTCGGGCTGGCCTGCTGCGCGATCGAGATGATGGCGACGGGAGCCGGTCGCTTCGACAGCGCCCGCTTCGGGATGGAGGTCTTCCGCGCCTCCCCCCGGCAGGCGGATCTGATGATCGTCGCCGGCCGGGTCAGCCAGAAGATGGCGCCCGTGCTGCGGCAGGTCTACGACCAGATGACCGAACCCAAATGGGTGCTGGCGATGGGGGTGTGCGCCTCCTCCGGCGGCATGTTCAACAACTACGCCATCGTGCAGGGCGTCGATCATGTTGTGCCCGTGGACATCTACCTGCCCGGCTGTCCGCCGCGCCCGGAGATGCTGTTGCACGCGATCTTGAAACTGCACGAGAAGATCCAGGAGATGCCGCTGGGTGTCGACCGCGCCGAGGCCGTACGCGCGGCCGAGGCCGCCGCACTCGCCTCCACCCCCACGATCCGGATGGAGGGGCTGCTGCGATGAGCCTGGACGCACCCCGCAGCGCCGGCGATCCCCCCGACAGCCCCGCGGATATCGAATCCTCCTCCGGCACAGGCGCACCCGGCCCGGCCGACGAACCGGCGATCGAACCCGAATCGCGCAGCCCCTCGCCCGACCGGCCCGACGACGAGGTCATCGGCGTGCGCCGCGGCATGTTCGGCGTCCGGGGCACCGGTGACACCTCCGGATACGGGCGGCTGGTGCGGACGGTCACGCTGCCCGGAAGCACCCCCGCGCCCTACGGCTCCTATTTCGACGAGGTGGTCGCCGCGCTGGCGGAGTCGGTGGGAGAGCGGGTGTTTCGCGCCGCGATCGAGAAAATCGTGGTCTTCGCCGGAGAACTGACTCTGCACGTGCGGCGCGATCGGGTCGTCGAGGTGGCACGTGCGCTGCGCGACGACGCCGCGTTGCGCTTCGAACTGTGTCTCGGAGTGAACGGCGTGCACTACCCCGACGACACGGACCGCGAACTGCACGCCGCCTACCACCTGCTGTCGATCACACACAACCGCCGGGTGCGGATCGAGGTGTCGGTACCGGATTCCGATCCGCATATGCCCTCGCTGTTCTCGGTGTACCCGACCACCGACTGGCACGAGCGCGAAACCTACGACTTCTTCGGCATCGTCTTCGACGGTCACCCCTCGCTGACACGGATCATGATGCCCGACGACTGGCGTGGACATCCGCAGCGCAAGGACTACCCGCTCGGCGGGATCCCGGTCGAATACAAGGGCGCGCGTATTCCGCCGCCGGACCAGCGGAGGACCTACAGCTGATGAACAACACCGACATCACCGGCGCCACAACGGATCCGGTGGCCGAAAGCCCGGCGGTCACGGTCGTCGGACAGGATTGGGACGATGTGCGCGAGGCCCTCGACGGCGCCGCGGAGGAGCGGATCGTCGTCAATATGGGACCGCAGCATCCCTCCACGCACGGCGTGCTGCGGCTGATCCTCGAGATCGAGGGCGAGACGGTCACCGAGGCACGCTGCGGAATCGGCTACCTGCACACCGGGATCGAGAAGAATCTCGAATTCCGCAACTGGGTGCAGGGTGTCACGTTCGTGACCCGGATGGACTACCTGTCCCCGCTGTTCAACGAGACCGCCTACTGCCTGGCCGTGGAGAAGCTGCTCGGCATCACCGGCGATATTCCCGAACGAGTGAACATCGTTCGCGTCATGCTGATGGAGCTCAACCGCATCTCCTCCCATCTGGTGGCGCTGGCCACCGGCGGTATGGAACTCGGCGCGCTGACACCGATGCTGTTCGGCTTCCGCGAACGCGAACTGATCCTCGACATCTTCGAAAACGTCACCGGACTGCGGATGAACCACGCCTACATCCGCCCCGGCGGGCTGGCGCAGGATCTGCCGCCCGACGCGGTGGGCAAGATCCGGGATCTGCTGGCGCTCATGCCGAAACGGCTGCGCGATATGGAGTTGCTGCTCAACGAGAACCCGATCTTCAAGGCCCGCACCCGCGGCATCGGTTATCTCGACCTCGCTGGGTGTATGGCACTGGGAGTGACCGGACCGGTCCTGCGCTCCACCGGGCTGCCGCACGATCTGCGCAAATCGCAGCCGTACTGCGGCTACGAGGACTACGAGTTCGATGTCATGACCGACACCGGATGCGACTGCTACGGCCGCTACCTGATCCGCATCAAGGAGATGAAGGAGTCGCTCAAGATCGTCGAGCAGTGCCTCGACAAACTCCGTCCCGGCCCGGTCATGGTGGCGGACAAGAAGATCGCGTGGCCGGCGGATCTGAAACTCGGGCCCGACGGACTCGGCAATTCCGCCGAACATATCGGCACCATCATGGGCACCTCGATGGAGGGGCTGATCCACCATTTCAAACTCGTCACCGAGGGCATGCGGGTGCCGCCCGGCCAGGTGTACGCCTCGGTGGAGTCCCCGCGCGGCGAACTGGGTGTCCACATGGTCTCCGACGGCGGAACCCGGCCCTACCGTGTGCATTTCCGCGATCCCTCGTTCACGAATCTGCAGGCCGTGGCGGCGATGTGCGAAGGCGGCATGGTCGCCGACGTGATCGCCTCCGTGGCCAGCATCGACCCGGTGATGGGTGGTGTCGACCGATGACAGCCGAACCGATTCCCGCGACCGCGACCGGTCGCGACCCGATCCTGCTGCAGTTGTCGCAGCGTCCCGTTCCCTATCCGCCGCAGGTGGAGGAAAATCTGCGAGCGGAGGCCCGCGAGATCATCGACCGCTATCCGCATTCGCGCTCGGCGCTGCTCCCGTTGCTGCATCTCGTGCAGAGCGTCGAAGGTTATGTCAGCGGCACCGGGATAGCGTTCTGTGCCGAACAACTCGGGCTCACCGACGCCGAAGTGACCGCGGTCGCCACCTTCTACTCGATGTATCGGCGCACGCCGACCGGCGACTATCACGTAGGAGTCTGCACCAATACGTTGTGCGCGGTCATGGGCGGCGACGAGATCCTGGCCGCACTGACCCGGCATCTGGAGATCGCCGCCGGCGAAACGACCGCCGACGGGACGATCACGCTCGAACATCTCGAGTGCAACGCCGCCTGCGATTACGCCCCGGTCGTCATGGTGAACTGGGAATTCTTCGACAACCAGACCCCGGAGTCGGCCCGCGCGCTCGCCGACGCGCTGCGATCCGGACGCGAGGTCACCGGCACGCGCAGCGGCGCGCCCCTGTGCAGTTTCCGCGACACCGCCCGCATTCTCGCCGGATTCCCGGACCGGCGGCCCGATGCCAACGACGGCGCCCCCGGAGAACCCACGCTCGCCGGAGTTCGCGTGTCGTCCGAACCATCGACACCAACTGCGCCACAGCATGATTCGGACACCGAACAGGGGGAACGGTGATGACGCTGGCGCCCGTCCTCACCCGCTACTGGGATCAGCCGCGGTCGTGGACCCTCGACACCTACCGGGCACACGACGGTTATCGTGGCCTCTCCCGTGCGCTGGGCATGCATCCCGACGAGGTCATCGCCACGGTGAAGGACGCCGGACTGCGCGGCCGCGGCGGCGCCGGATTTCCCACCGGCATGAAATGGGGGTTTATCCCGCAGGATCCCGAAGGGTCACCGGCAGCGGGAAAGCCGCACTACCTGGTCGTCAACGCCGACGAATCCGAACCCGGTACCTGCAAGGACATCCCGTTGATGCTGGCGACCCCGCATGTGCTGGTCGAGGGCGCCATCATCGCCGCCTATGCCATCCGCGCCGCCCACGCGTTCATCTATCTGCGCGGCGAAGTCGTGCCGGTCCTGCGCCGGCTCCAGACCGCGGTCGAAGAGGCCTATGCCGCAGGCTATCTGGGCCGCGACATCCTCGGCTCCGGCTTCGATCTCGACCTGATCGTGCACGCCGGGGCCGGCGCCTACATCTGCGGTGAGGAAACCGCCCTGCTGGATTCGCTCGAGGGCCGTCGCGGCCAGCCTCGCCTGCGCCCGCCCTTCCCCGCCGTCGCGGGCCTGTACGCATGCCCGACGGTGGTCAACAATGTGGAGTCGATCGCGAGTGTGCCGGCGATCATGACCAACGGCGTCGAATGGTTTCGTTCGATGGGGTCGGAGAAATCGCCCGGCTTCACCCTGTATTCGCTGTCCGGACACGTCACCCGGCCGGGCCAGTACGAGGCGCCCCTCGGTGTGACGCTGCGCAAACTTCTCGGCCACGCCGGCGGTGTGCGCGCCGGGCACACCCTGAAGTTCTGGACCCCCGGCGGCTCCTCCACTCCCCTGTTCACCGCCGAACACCTCGATGTGCCCCTCGACTACGAGAACGTGGGCGCGGCCGGATCCATGCTGGGCACCAAGGCATTACAGATCTTCGACGACACCACCTGCGTAGTGCGCGCGGTGCTGCGCTGGACCGAGTTCTACGCCCACGAATCCTGCGGAAAATGCACACCCTGCCGAGAAGGCACCTACTGGCTGGTGCAACTGCTGCAGCGACTGGAGTCCGGCGGCGGAACCGAGGCCGACCTGGACACCCTGCTCGATATCGCCGACAACATCAACGGCAAGTCGTTCTGCGCCCTCGGCGACGGTGCGGCGAGCCCGATCGTGTCCTCCCTCAAATATTTTCGCGACGAATACACCGAACACCTCCGGCTGGGCCGGTGCCCGTTCGATCCCGCTCGCTCGACCGCCTGGGCCGCCGCCACGCCCGGCGAGCCGGCGGCGTCTGCCGAAGGAGTGCGATGACCGCGACAGTCAGCCACGACAGCAGTGGCGTCATCCCCCAGGACCTGGTCACCGTCACCATCGACGGCACGACGATCGCCGTGCCCGCCGGGACGTTGCTGATCCGCGCGGCCGAACTCGTCGGCATCCAGATCCCCCGGTTCTGCGATCATCCGCTGCTCGATCCGGTCGGTGCCTGCCGGCAGTGCCTGGTCGAGGTGGAGGGGCAACGCAAACCCGTCGCCTCCTGCACGATGGCCGTCACCGACGGCATGATCGCCCACACCCAGATCAGTTCGCCGGCCGCGCAGAAGGCGCAAACCGGGGTCATGGAACTGCTGCTGATCAACCATCCGCTGGACTGCCCGGTGTGCGACAAGGGCGGTGAATGCCCGCTGCAGAACCAGGCGATATCCAGCGGACGGCCCGAATCGCGCTTCGAGGGCGTGAAACGCACCTACCCCAAACCGATTCCGCTCTCGCCCGCGGTACTGCTGGATCGGGAGCGGTGTGTCCTGTGCGCACGCTGCACCCGGTTCTCGCAGCAGATCGCCGGTGATCCGTTCATCGAACTGATGGACCGAGGCGCGCTACAGCAGGTCGGGATCGCCGCCGGCGAGCCGATGGACTCCTACTTCTCCGGCAACACCGTCCAGATCTGCCCGGTCGGCGCCCTCACCGGCACCACCTACCGCTTCCGCGCGCGTCCCTTCGATCTGGTGTCGAGCCCGGCGGTATGCGAGCACTGCGCCGCCGGATGCGCTCAGCGCACCGACCACCGCCGCGGAAAAGTGTTGCGCCGCTTGGCAGGTGACGATCCGCAGGTCAACGAGGAATGGAATTGTGACAAGGGGCGATGGGCCTTCACCTACGCGACCGAATCCGACCGCATCACCACTCCCCTGATCCGCGACGACAGCGGCGCACTCGTCCCCGCCTCGTGGTCGGAGGCGCTCGCGCGAGCCGGTGCGGGCCTGACCGCCGCCCGCGGAAACGCCGGAGTGCTGGTGGGTGGGCGCGCCACCGTCGAGGACGCCTACGCGTACGCCAAATTCGCGCGTATCGCGTTGGGCACCAACGACATCGACTTCCGCGCCCGCGCCCATTCCGCGGAGGAGGCCGAATTCCTGGCAGCGGCCATCGCCGGACAGGGCGTGCGGCTGGACTACGGCGCACTGGATTCGGCGCCGGTCGTCCTGCTCGCCGGACTCGAACCCGAAGAGGAATGCCCGATCCTGCATCTGCGGCTGCGCAAGGCCGCCCGCACATCCGCGACCGCGATCTATTCGCTGGCCGCCTATGCGAGCCGGGGCCTGAACCGGATATCGGGCCGGTTGATCCCCACCGTGCCGGGCGACGAAGCGCGGCTGCTGCAGGCGCTGGCGGTCGCGGGCGCCGGATACGAATGCCCGCCCGATCCGCCGGGACTGGACGAGCTCGCCCGCGCGCTGCGCCGTCGCGGTGCGGTGATCCTGGCCGGGGAGCGGCTGGCCGCGCTGCCCGGCGCGCTGTCGGCGGTGGCGGCGTTGGCCGAGACCACCGGCGCCGCACTCGCCTGGGTGCCGCGCCGAGCCGGCGAACGTGGCGCGCTCGAGGCGGGTGCGCTGCCCGATCTGCTGCCGGGCGGACGTCCGATCGCCAATGCCCGCGCACGCCAACAGGTTCAGCGAATCTGGCAGGTCGACGAACTGCCGACCGCGCCGGGACGCGATACCACCGCGATTCTCGACGCGAGCCGCCACCCGGGCGCGCTGCTGGTCGGCGGTGTGGAGATCGCCGATCTGCCCGACCCCCGCACCGCCCTGGCCGCCGTCGAGGCCGCCGCCTTCGTGGTCAGTCTGGAATTGCGGCACAGCGAAGTCACCGAGCACGCCGATGTGGTGTTCCCGGTCGCCTCCGCCATGGAGAAATCGGGAACGTACCTCACCTGGGAGGGCAGGCCGCGGCCGTTCGGCGCCGCCCTCGGCGATGCGGCCGTGCGGCGGCAGGCGGCGCCGTTGGCCGATCATCGCGTGCTGCATTCACTGGCCGACGAGATGGGTGTGCGACTGGGCTTGCCGACGGTCGACGCAGCCCGCGCGGAACTCGATGCCCTGGGCGTCTGGGACGGGCCCCGGCCGCAGCCGCCGGCGTATCCGTCGGCCGCGCTCCCGGAGACCGAAACCGGCACCGCCGTCCTGGCCGGTTGGCGCATGCTGCTCGACAACGGTCGCATGCAGGACGGCGAACCGAATCTCGCCGGCACCGCCCGCCGCCCGGTGCTGCGGCTCTCGCCGGCCACCGCGGCCGAAATCGGCGCGGCCACCGGCGATTCGGTGCGGATCAGCACCGGTCACGGCCGCATCGTGCTGCCGCTCGACATCACCGAGATGCCCGATCGTGTCGCCTGGCTGCCGTGGAATTCGGCGGGATCGACGGTCAACGAGCGGCTCACCACCGCCCTCGGTCACCGCGTGCGCATCCAACGGGAGGAACCCCATGAGTGAGATGTCGCCGGCCGTGCTGGTCGCCGCCCCGGCCGATCTGTCCGCCTTCGGCCACGATCCCTGGTGGCTGGTCGTGGTGAAATCCATCGGCATCTTCATCTTCCTGCTGCTCATCCCGCTGCTCGCGGTGGTGATCGAACGCAAGGTGGTGGCCTGGATGCAGATGCGAGTCGGCCCCAACCGGGTCGGGCCGCGGGGCTCGCTGCAATCCATCGCCGACGGGGTCAAGATGCTCCTCAAGGAGGACATCGTCCCGGCGATGGTCGACAAGCCGATCTATATTCTGGCACCGATCGTCGCGCTGATTCCGGCGGTGATGGCGTTCGCGGTGATACCGCTCGGACCGGAGGTGTCGATCTTCGGCACCCGCACACCACTGCAGTTGACCGATATGCCGGTGGGAGTGCTCTACATCCTCGCGATGACCTCGATCGGGGTCTACGGCATCGTGCTGGCGGGGTGGTCGTCGGGATCGACCTATCCGCTGCTCGGCGGTCTGCGCTCGACCGCGCAGGTTATCTCCTACGAGATCGCGATGGCGGCCTGTTTCGCGGCGGTGTTCCTGCTGGCCGGAACCATGTCCACCTCCGGCATCGTGGACCGGCAGTGGGGCACCTGGAACGTGTGGCTGCTGCTGCCGTCGTTCCTCGTCTACGCGGTGGCGATGGTCGGCGAAACCAACCGCGCCCCCTTCGATCTGCCCGAGGCCGAGGGTGAACTCGTCGGCGGATTCCACACCGAATACTCGTCGCTGAAATTCGCGATGTTCATGATGGCGGAATACATCAACATGGGTACCGTCTCGGCGCTGGCCACCACACTGTTCTTCGGCGGCTGGCACGCACCTTTCCCGCTGAATCTGTGGGACGGCGCGAATTCGGGCTGGTGGCCGCTGCTGTGGTTCACGCTCAAGGTCTGGACATTCCTGTTCGTCTTCATCTGGTTGCGCGGGACGCTGCCGCGGCTGCGCTACGACCAGTTCATGAATCTCGGCTGGAAGCTGCTCATTCCGGTGTCGCTGCTGTGGGTGATGATCGTGGCGGCGCTGAAGGTGGTGCAGGACAACGGCCACGACGTGCAAACCGCGGGCCTGGTGATCGCCGGGGTGATCATCTCGGTGGGCCTGCTGGCGATGATGCTGCGCGCCGGGCGGGCCGGTGACAATCCGGCACCGGAAACTTCCGGTACGCAACAGTTCTCGGACTTCCCGGTCCCGCCGATGCCCGACACCGCGCCGCCGGCGACCAAAGCCGGTCTGCTGGAACCGATCGGCGGATTCTGGGTCACCTTCGTCACGATGTTCAAGAAGAAGAACACCGAGTTCTATCCCGAGGAGAAGGTGCCCACCGCACCGCGTTACCACGGCCGCCACCAGCTCAACCGGCATCCCGACGGCCTGGAGAAGTGCATCGGCTGCGAACTGTGCGCCTGGGCCTGCCCCGCCGACGCGATCTACGTCGAGGGCGCCGACAACACCGACAGCGAGCGCTACTCCCCCGGCGAACGCTACGGCCGCGTGTACCAGATCAACTATCTGCGCTGCATCGGCTGCGGATTGTGCATCGAGGCATGCCCGACCCGGGCATTGACGATGACCAACGAATACGAGCTGGCCGACGACAATCGCGCCGATCTGATCTACGAGAAGGATCGGCTGCTCGCCCCGCTGGGCGACGGGATGATCGCGCCGCCGCACGCCGCCTACCCGGGCGCCACCGAGGAGGACTACTACCTCGGCGCCGTTCCCGCGGCCCCCGGCACCGACCGCGATACGGGCCTCGGCTCCACCGGAATCACCGTGCCGCGGCAAACCGGTACCCGCGGTGCGGATCTCGCGGGCGCCCAGGGAGGTGCGCAGTGAGTCCGGGAGTGAATATGCTTGCCGCCGAGGCGGTTACGCGAACATCCACCGGTGAGGCCGTGCTGTTCTGGGTGCTCGCGGTGGTCGCGGTGGCGGGTGGTCTCGGCATGGTGTGTGCCCGCAAGGCCGTGCATTCCGCGCTGTGCCTGGCGGCCACCATGATCACCCTGTCGGTGTTCTACATCGCCCAGGACGCGCTGTTCCTCGGCGTGGTGCAGATCGTGGTGTACACGGGCGCGGTCATGATGCTGTTCCTGTTCGTCCTGATGCTCGTCGGCGTCGATTCGTCGGAATCGCTGCGCGAGACGTTGCGCGGGCACCGCATCGCCGTCGTCGTGGTGGGCGTCGGATTCGGTCTGCTGCTGATCGCGGCGATCGCCCGCGGGGTGCGCGACGATTCGGTGGCGGCCACCGGGCCCGGATTCGGCGCCGACCCGATCGCGGCGCTGGCCGAACTGATCTTCGTGCGCTACGTATGGGCCTTCGAACTCACCGGCGCGCTGCTGATCACCGCCACCATCGGCGCGATGATCCTCGCGCACCGGGAACGGTTCGGTCCGCGCACCGGGCAGCGCGAACAATCGCAGCGCCGCCTGCGCGAAGGCCACCGCATCACTCCCCTGCCCACCCCCGGTGTCTATGCCCGCCACAACGCCGTCGACGTGCCGGCCCGGCTGCCCGACGGTTCGTTCGCCGAACTGTCGGTGAGCACGATTCTGCGCCATCGCCGCCGCCGCGCCCACACCGAGGACGCGGTGATCGGTATGCGAGAAGGCAACGGCGGCAACGGCAGTGGCCAGAACGGCAGTGGCCAGAACGGCAGTGGCGAGAACGGGCACAGCGACAGCAACGGCGCCCACGCGACCGGCGACAACGAGAGGAAGGCTCCGCGGTGAATCCGGACAACTACCTGTATCTGTCCGCCCTGCTGTTCACCATCGGCGCGGCCGGGGTGCTGGTGCGGCGCAACGCGATCGTGGTGTTCATGTGCATCGAGTTGATGCTCAACGCGGTCAATCTCGCCTTCGTCACCTTCGCCCGGCAGCACCACAACCTCGACGGGCAGGTCTTCGCATTCTTCACGATGGTCGTCGCCGCCGCGGAGGTCGTCGTGGGCCTGGCGATCATCATGACCATCTTCCGCACCCGCCGCTCGACCTCGGTCGACGACGCCAACCTGCTGAAGTACTGACGTGGGTACCGGGAATCTGCTCTGGCTGCTGCCGGCCCTGCCCGCCGCCGGTGCACTGATCCTGCTGCTGGCCGGACGCACGAGCGACCGCTGGGGGCATTGGCTGGGCTGCGCGACCGCGGTGGCCTCGTTCGGCGTGGCGGTGTGGGCGTTCGCCGAGATGCTCGGCCGCGCCGGCGCCGATCGCGCGGTGTCGCACAACTTCTTCAGCTGGGTGCCGGTGGCCGGGCTGCAGGCGGAGTTCTCACTGCAACTCGATCAGCTGACGATGTGTTTCGTCCTGCTGATCACCGGTGTCGGCTCGCTGATCCACATCTACTCGGTCGGCTACATGGCACACGATCCGGCGCGGCGGCGGTTCTTCGCCTACCTCAACCTGTTCCTGGCCGCGATGCTGACCCTGGTCATGGCCGACAACTATCTGGTGCTCTACCTCGGCTGGGAGGGTGTGGGCCTGGCCTCGTACCTGCTGATCGGGTTCTGGCACGAGAAGCCGTCGGCGGCCGCGGCGGCGAAGAAGGCCTTCGTGGTCAACCGCGTCGGCGACATGGGTCTGGCGATCGCACTGTTCCTGATGTTCGCCACCTTCGGCTCGGTCGATTTCGGGCACGTGTTCGCCGGTGTCCCGCAGGCCGGCGAAGGCACCCTGACCGCCCTGGGCCTGCTGTTGCTGCTCGGCGCGTGCGGTAAGTCCGCCCAGGTGCCGCTGCAGTCCTGGCTCGGTGACGCGATGGAAGGCCCGACGCCGGTGTCGGCGCTCATCCACGCCGCCACCATGGTGACCGCCGGTGTGTATCTGATCGCGCGCTCGAACGCGATCTTCGACGCCGCGCCGGCGGCACGCGCCGGCGTGCTGGTGGTCGGTGCGGTGACGCTGCTGTTCGGCGCCGTCATCGGTTGCGCGAAGGACGACATCAAGAAGGCGCTGGCCGCATCGACGATGAGTCAGATCGGCTATATGGTGCTGGCCGCCGGATTGGGCCCGGCCGGATACGCCGTGGCGATCATGCATCTGCTCACCCACGGCTTCTTCAAGGCCGGATTGTTCCTCGGCGCCGGATCGGTCATGCACGCGATGAACGACGAAACGGATATGCGCCGCTACGGCGGGCTGCGCACGTATCTGCCGATCACGTTCGTCACCTTCGGGCTCGGCTACCTGGCGATCATCGGGGTGCCGCCGTTCGCGGGGTTCTTCTCCAAGGACCGGATCATCGAGGCCGCGTTCGGGTACGGCGGGGCGAACGGCATCACCCTCGGCGCCGCCGCGCTGCTCGGCGCCGGAATCACCGCCTTCTATATGACGCGCGTGATGTTGCTGACGTTCTTCGGTGAAAAGCGCTGGGCTGCACGCGAACCCGAGTCGCAGCCGCATCCGCACGAGGCGCCGGCGGTGATGACCGGCCCGATGATCGTGCTGGCGCTCGGCTCGGTGTTCTCCGGCGGGGTGTTCGTCTTCGGATCGTCGCTGCAGAACTGGCTCGCGCCGGTGGTCGGGACCGAACACGCCGAAAGCGCCGTGCCGGCCTGGGCGGTCACCGTGGCGGCGCTGGTCGTGGTCGCGATCGGGATCGCGGTCGCCTACCGCCAGTACGCGCGGCGGCCGGTGCCACGCACCGCCCCGCAGGACGTCACGCCGCTGACCGTCGCGGCTCGGCGCGATCTGTACGGCGACGCGTTCAACGAGGCCGCGTTCATGCGTCCGGGCACCCACCTGACCCGCTCGCTGGTCTTCCTCGACAACCGCGGAATCGACGGCATCGTCAACACCACGGCCGCGGTGATCGGCGGCCTGTCGGCGCGAATCCGGCGCGTGCAAACGGGTTTCGTGCGCTCGTACGCCCTGTCCATGTTCACCGGCGCGGCCCTGGTGGTCGCGGCCCTGCTGGCGGTGAGGTTGCTGTGACGGAGTTTCCCTGGCTGACCACACTGTGGGTGCTGCCCCTGGCCGGCGCCGTCGTGGTGCTGGCCGTCCCGGCCGGCCGGCGCACGCTGGCCCGGGTGACCGGACTCGTGTTGTCGCTGGCAACCCTGGGCGTCGCGATCGTCGTCGCGGTGCGTTTCGATCCGGGCGGCCCGCAGTATCAACTCATCGAATCACACCGCTGGATACCGGCTTTCGGCGCCGGCTACACCCTCGGCGTCGACGGGATCGCCCTGGTGCTGCTGCTGTTGACCGCCGCACTGGTGCCGCTGCTGATCCTCGCCGGATGGAAGGACGACCGCGAGGCGGGCAGCGGGCGGCGGGTCGCGCACATCTACGTGGCGCTGACTTTGATCGTCGAGGCGATGGTGCTGATTTCGTTCGTCTCGCTCGACATCCTGCTGTTCTACGTGTTCTTCGAGGTCATGCTCATCCCGATGTACTTCCTCATCGGCGGATTCGGGCCCCGCAGCACCGGCGGCGAATCGGCGGCCGTGGAATTGGTACTGCGGCAGCAACGTTCGCGCGCGGCGGTGAAGTTCCTGCTGTACAACCTGTTCGGCGGCCTGATCATGCTGGCCGCGGTGATCGGGCTGTACGTGCTCACCGCGCGGGCCCATCTCGGCGGCGAGGGCGGGACCTTCGACTTCCGGGCGGTCACGGCGGCGGCGAATTCCGGGCAGCTCGGCGCCGGGCCGGCCGTGCTCAACGCGCTGTTCCTCGGCTTCATGTTCGCCTTCGCGGTGAAAGCGCCGCTGTGGCCGCTGCACACCTGGCTGCCGGGCGCCGCGGTCTCGGCCACACCCGCGAGCGCGGTGCTCATGATGGCGGTGGTCGACAAGGTCGGCACCTTCGGCATGCTGCGCTACTGCCTGCTGCTGTTCCCGGCCGCCTCGACCACCTACGCGCCGATGATCAGCGTGCTGGCGGTGATCGGCATCCTCTACGGCGCGCTGCTGGCCATCGGGCAGACCGATGTGATGCGCCTGATCGCCTACACCTCGATCTCGCATTTCGGCTTAATCATTCTCGGCATCTTCGCGATGACCAATCAGGGTGGTGCGGGCGCGACGCTGTACATGGTCAATCACGGCATCTCGACCGCGGCGCTGTTCCTCATCGCGGGATTCCTGGTGTCGCGCCGCGGAACTCGGGCGATCGCCGATTTCGGCGGCGTACAGAAGGTGGCGCCGATATTGGCGGGCACCTTCCTGATCGCGGGTCTGGCGACGCTCTCACTACCCGGACTGGCGCCGTTCGTCAGCGAATTCCTCGTGCTCGTCGGCACGTTCACGAGATATCCGGTGGCGGCGGTGTTCGCCACGGGCGCGTTGGTGCTTGCGGCGCTCTACGTGCTGTGGATGTACCAGCGGATGATGACCGGGCCGGTCCGCAAGGGCAACGAGCGCTTGCCGGATCTGCTGCCGCGCGAACTGGTCGTGGTCGTGCCGTTGCTGGCGGCGTTGCTGGTCCTCGGCGCCTATCCGAAACCGGTTCTGGACCGGATCAATCCGGCGGTGGCCGGCACCCTCACCACCATCGGCAAACACGATCCGGCGCCCACGGTCGCGCCGGATGCGGCGACCGTACCGGCCGCGACCACTCCGAGCGGAGGTAACCACCGGTGAATCAGTATCTGGCCGCGACGGTTCCGGCTCCCTCGATCGAATATCACGCCCTGTCACCGATGCTCGTCGTCTTCGGCGTGGCCGTCGCCGGGGTGCTCGCCGAGGCGTTCCTGCCGCGGTCGTGGCGTTACCCGGTTCATCTCGTGCTCGCGCTGGGCGGTTTGGTGGCGGCACTGGTGGCGGTGATCGCACTCGCGGGCACCCACGCCACGGTGGCCGTCGGCGCGGTCGCCGTCGACAACGTGACGCTGATGCTGCAGGGCACCATCCTGGTGGTCGCGATCCTCGCGGTCGCGCTGATGGCCGAACGCGGTATCGAACCGCGGTTGGCGCGCGAAAGCCGGGAGGGTCCCGGGACCTGGAGCCGGGCGGCCGCGGTGGCCTCCGGCGCGGTCGTGGTCGATGCGTTCACCCCGCAGGCGGCGGCGGTGCCGGGCAGTTCGGACGAGATCGCCGCCGCGCGGGCGGGTATCGCCACCACCGAGGTCTTTCCCCTGACACTGTTCGCGGTCGGCGGCATGCTGCTGTTTCCCGCCTCCAACGATCTGCTGTCGATGTTCGTCGCGCTCGAGGTGCTGTCGCTGCCGCTGTATCTGCTGTGCGGGCTGGCGCGGCGGCGTCGGCTGCTGTCGCAGGAGGCGGCGCTGAAGTACTTCCTGCTGGGCGCGTTCGCCTCGGCCTTCTTCCTGTACGGGATGGCTCTGTTGTACGGCTACGCCGGTACGGTTCGGCTCTCCGGCATCGCCGACGCGGTGGCCCGGGACTCCGGCTCGAAAACGCTTGCGGTGCTGGGTGTGGCGATGCTGGTGGTCGGGTTGCTGTTCAAGATCGGCGCGGTGCCGTTCCAGTCGTGGGTGCCCGATGTGTATCAGGGCGCGCCGACCGCGGTCACCGCGTTCATGGCGGCGGCGACCAAGATCGCGGCAGTGGGCACACTGCTGCGCATCCTGCAGGTCGCGGTGCCGGGACTGAGTGCGGATTGGCGTCCGATCCTGGGAGCCGTGGCGGTGGCCACGATGGTGCTGGGCGCCATTCTCGCCGTGACCCAGACCGATGTGAAGCGCATGCTCGCCTACTCCTCGATCGCGCACGCCGGGTTCATCCTCACCGCGCTGGTGGCGGCCAACTCCGACGGGGTGTCATCGGTGCTGTTCTATCTCGCCGTCTACGGCGTGAGCACGGTCGGCGCGTTCGCGGTGGTCACGCTGGTGCGCGACCGTGTCGGAGACGAGGCCACCGCACTGTCGGCGTGGGCCGGGCTCGGCCGCCGGTCCCCTTGGCTGGCAACGGTTTTCGCGCTGTTTCTGCTGTCGTTCGCGGGCATTCCGCTGACCAGTGGTTTCGTCGGGAAATTCGCCGTGTTCTCGGCGGCCGCCTCCGGACACGCGGCGTATCTGGTGATCGTCGGTGTGATCTCCAGTGCGATCGCGGTGTTCTTCTACATTCGCGTCATCGTGCAGATGTTCTTCACCGATCCGCCGGAGGCGCCGCCCGCCGTGGTCACCGCGCCGGTGACCACGATGGTCGTCATCGTCACCGGCGCCGCCACGCTGGCCCTGGGTATCGTGCCGCAGCCGCTGCTCGACCTGGCGAACCGCGCGGTCGGATTCGTCTCCGGGTGATGCCGGGAAATGCTTCGCAGACAACGGTTCTCGGCGACACGGCTCCGAAAAGCCAACGGTGGCCCTAGGATCGAGCCCGACGACGACCTCCGCGCACAGAAACAGGTGTCATGACCGACAGCGCCGCACAGGTGGATCAATCCAAGCCGAGTATCGCCCGCGTGTACGACTATCTGCTGGGCGGGCGCGACAACTACGCCGTCGACCGCAAGGTCGGCGACTACTTCATCAACGATCTGCCCGGCTCGGTCGCCATCGCCTATGCCAACCGGCAGGCCATGATTCGCGCGGTCGCCGATATCGCGGACTCCGGTGTGCGCCAGTTCATCGATATGGGCAGCGGGCTGCCGACCGTCGACAATGTGCATCAAGTCGCGCAGCGTCACCTCGACGCGCCGCGCGTGGTGTACGTGGACAACGATCCGATCGTGCTGGCCCATGGTCGCGCACTGTTGTCCGCCGACGACCACACCACGGTCATCCACGCCGATCTGCGTGATCCGGAGGCCATCTTCTCCCATCCGGATCTGCAGCGGCTGATCGATTTCGACGAGCCGGTGGCGGTGATCTTCAGCGCGATCCTGCACCACCTCAACAACGACGAGAATCCCGCCGAACTGGTGCGGTGGTGGACCGACCGGATCCCGGTCGGCTCGCAGATCTACATCTCGCACTTTCGTTCCGGCTTCAACGAGGAGACGCAGGCCGCCGAGGAGAAACTGCAGGCGACGTTCGGGCGGGGGCGCTGGCGTTCGGACGAGGAGATCCTCGACCTGTTCGGCGATCTCGAGGTGCTCGAGCCCGGGCTCGAGATCTGCGCCCGCTGGCGGCCCGCCGAAGCCGACGCCTCGGTCGCACGCATCGGTCCCGCCGAGCGCGAACCGACCCTGTGGGAACAACTGATCGCGTGCGCCCTGGCCCGGAAGACCCACTGAGGCGCCCACTCCGGCTCACGCGAACAGGCCGGTCCGCGCCACCGCGACGAGGCGTTGCGCGTGGTCCGCGCCGGCCTGCTCGCGCGTCCAGGCCGCGGCGTTGATCAGGGTGGCGATGTCCGCGGCCGTCACCTCGGTGCGCAGCGCGCCCGTATCCCGCGCACGCTCGGTCAGGCGTTCGGTGATGCGATCCATCCTCGCGCAGTCGGCGTGCAGTTCGTGGTCGTCGTCGTGCGCTCCCTCGGCGAGCAGGGCGGCCAATCCCTGATAGGTGGCGGCGTGCTCGACCACGAGCGCGACCCATGCCGCCAGATTCTCGGCGGGTTCCTCCTGCCGATCGCAGAGGTTCTCCCCGCGATCGAACAGTGTCGCGTTGCGTTCCGACAACAGCGCGGCGATCAGCGCGCGGCGCGTGGCGAAATGGCCGTACAGGGTTCCGATTCCGACGCCGGCTCGCCGCGCCACCTGCTCGAGCGGCGCGTCGACGCCGCCTTCCGCGAAGACGGTATCGGCGGCCGCCAGCAGGGCCTGCCGGTTGCGGCGGGCGTCGGCGCGCGGCTTGCGCCGGGTGGACGGGGTGTCGTTCACAACCAACCCTTCTAAGTCGAGGCAGCCTCGAGTTAATATTTCGAGGGTCCCTCGAGTTTAGTAGGAGTTGCGCATGATCCTGGTCTTCGGCGCCACGGGTTCGATCGGCCGCCACGTGGTTCGTCACCTACGGCGCGAACAGGTCCCGTTTCGAGCGTTCGTGCGGGATGCGGACCGCGGGCGGGAATTGGGTGGGGACGTCGCGGTCGGCGACCTCGACGAGCCGGAAACACTGACGGCCGCGATAGCGGGCGTCGATCGGATATTCCTGTGTTCGCCGGGCGCCGTGCCGGTCTCGGGACCGCAACCGATGATCGCTCAGCAGAACGCGGTGATCGACGCGGCCGTTCGCGCGGGCGTGCGGATCGTGGTGAAGGTGTCGGTGTGGGGCGCGCGGATCGGCGGCCTGCTGGCCGAGGGTGCACACGGCGAGATCGAGGCTCATCTCGAGGCTTCCGGCCTGGAGTGGTCGGTGTTGCAGCCGAGCGGGTTCATGCAAAACTTTCTCACCGGCACCGGTTCCTTCACCAGCAGCGGCGATCTCATCGGCGCATACGGTGACGCCGGGGTCTCCTATGTGGATTGTGCCGATATCGCCGCGTGCGCGGTGGCGCTGCTGACCGACGGGCGCGGCGCGGGCGAACGGTTCGTGGTGACCGGCCCGCAGGCGCTGTCGCATAGCGAGATCGCCGCCGAATTGTCGACGGTGGTCGGCCGGACCGTGTCGTATGTGGATCTGCCGGTGCGCGAGTTCGCCGAGCGTCTGGTCGCCCAGGGGCTTCCCGCCGAATTCGCCGACGACGTCGCCCACCTCTATCGCGAGGTGGCGGCAGGCACACTGTCCGAAACCACCTCGGCGGTGGCCGATCTCACCGGGCGACCGGCCACGACATTCGCCGAATTTCTCGCTCGGGAACGAAAAGCATTGCGGCACTGGCTACCTCGCATCGCGGGCTGAGTGCGACTCGCTGTCCCCTGCCGGGCCGCCCCGGCAGCGACTAAGCTGCCGGTCACCATGTGCGCCCCTCGGATCGTCCGGATCGCCCACGACAGCGCCGATTTCCCGGCGGCCTCGTCGCGGCGCGCCTTGTCGGGCGCCGCGGGCCTGGCGGCACTGGCGGCGGCCACCGCACCCATCGCACGCGCTCGCACGGGAACCGTCGTCGACCTCACGCATCCAGTGGGGCCGAATACACCGATGTGGCCGGGCAATCCACCGTTCGCGATGGTTCCGGTGGGATGGCATGCGCTGGGAGGTTTCGATCAGAACGCGATCGCGCTGTGGGAGCACACCGGAACACATGTCGACGCACCACTGCGCCGCGCGTCCGGCGGGGCGGCGCCCGGCACCTTCCCGGTGCGCGATCTGGTGGCGCCGCTCATCGTGATCGACATCAGCGCGAAGGCGGCGTTCGACGTCGACGCGACGGTCACGATCGACGACATCGATGCCTTCGAGCGGATCTACGGCCGCATTCCACCGCGCGCCTTCGTCGCCATGTACTCCGGGTGGGAGCGTCGGCTCGCCCATCCGGCGGCCTTCGTCAACCTCGACGCCGAGGGCACCCCGCATGCCCCCGGCTTCTGCGCCGAGGCCGCGGAATACCTTGTGCGCCAGCGCGATATCGCCGGTGCGGGGGTGGATACTCTCAGCCTCGACCACGCGGCCGACCTCGACTACGGCGCTCACACGGCATTCCTCGGCGGCGGGCGCTACGGCGTGGAGATGGTGGCCAACCTCGGCTCGGTCCCGCCGACCGGTGCCACCGTCGTGGTCGGCGGACCCGAACATATCGGCGGCACCGGCGGGCCGTGCCGGATGCTCGCCCTCACCTGAGATCCGGCACCCCGCGGCGGGCCGGCTCAGCCGGTGACCGGATGTACTTGCAGAGCGCAGGTGTCGATGGTGGTGTGCACGGTGTGGGTGTCGGTCGAATCGGGGGCTGTCACAGCCAGACTCGTGTACAGCGGGCAGTCCTCGCCGGCCGGGCCCGTCGCGGACCCTTCCACGACCGCACGGGCGGGGCGGCCGGGCAGCACGGTGACGGTGGGCGGAGTGTCGTCGTCGCTGGGCAGGCCGCCCATATAGCCGCGGGGGGTGCGTTGGGCGTGCAGGACCGGGCCGCCCTCGCCGGTGTCGACGCCGGGATAGCCGCCGATCGTGCAGGGCGGGGTGTCGGCGGCGAGGGTGAAGGTCAGTTCGACGCCGCGATGCATCATGCCCGGCGAAAGGGTGTGAGCGGCGATGTCGAGTTGACGCGGCCGGCACGCGGCGACGGCCGACCCGGTGGTGGTGGGCGCCGCCGTGGGGCTTGCCTGTGGCGAAGGCGCCTCGGCGGCGGAGGTTTCGGTGGCCGGGCGTGCCGATGTGGCGGTTGCGGAGTCGTGCCGCGCACAACCGGCGAGCGCCGTGGCGGCGGCCGCGCCGACCACCACCGCCGCTGCCGTCCGAGTTCCGTATCTGCCGATCAGCACCTCGACTCCTTCCGGCCGCACGCGTGCACACTCAGTTCACCGCTGCCTCCAGCACGACCCCCGCGGCCGTCGCGCCCTCCGCATCGGTCCAGCCCACTCGGACCCACCCGTGCGCGGATGCGGCCGACCGCGACGGAATCCGGTTGACGCGCACCGCGTTCGCTGTTTCCGCAGCGACGGCGGACACTTCGACGGTGCGGGCGGCGGTGTCGCTGCGGTTCTGGTCCTGGGCCACCGCGCGCCCGGTGAGCAGCGCCGCCATCTGCGCGAGTGCCACCGGATCGTGCGCGGCGTCGTAGATCCACCTGGTCCCGAGCACACCGTGTTGGGAGGTGCCGATCAGCGCCGCGTCGGCGCCGGGAAGCGGGGCGCCCCGGTAGGTCATCGGCACGTGGTAGACGGGCCGGCGGGCATCGGCGGTGTCGACCACGAGCATGTGTTCGATGCCCACCTCGCCGTCGGGGTCGTCGAGGCGGAAACCGCCCGCCTTGTGCAGGTGCGGCGTTGTGCCGGTGAACCATTCGCGCGTCGGCAGCCATGCGGTGAGGAGGTCGAGTTTGCCCGGCTCGAGGGTGGTGTGGTGTACGACAGCCATAAGCCGACCCTAATCCGCGGCCCGGACCGGGGTGTGCGCGCGCGGACCGAGCAGGCCGCGCACCCCCACCTGGTCGCCGCCGCGTTCCGGACGGCGGATGCGCACAGCCATGCGGATCTCCATCGCGCCGAGCAGGATCAGGCAGACACCGACCAGAACCGACAGGGCCGCGACGGTGTCGATCGGCCACACCAGCACGACCAGCCCGGCCAGCAGCGTCGCCACGCCGTAGCCTTCGCGCCGGCCCGGCTTCGGCAGATCTTCCGACCAGGCCGCGACGATCGCCTGCACGATGCCACGGATCATCCATCCCATCCCGACCCACATGGCCAGCAACGCCACCCAGTCTCCGCTGCGCATGCACCACAGAGCCAGCAGTACCGACAGGGCCCCGCTCACCAATTCCAGCGCCTTGAGCCCGCCGCGGATGCGCGCCCGGAACGCCACCGTGAATTGCCAGGCGGCGGTCAACAGCAGCGTCGTGCCGAGCAATAGCTCCGCTACCTGAACGGACTTATCGGGCCAAACGAGCAGAACCACCCCGACGACGACCGACGCGCAACCGATCGCGCACGCCAGGTGCCAGGCATCACCAGCGAAGACATCCCTGCGTCCGGCCGCTCGGAAGGTGGGCATGGCCCCGATGATATGGCCCCGGACGGTGCGCACTGCGCAATTTCACAGGTTCGGCCCAGCCGATCCAGCTATCGGACAGCCGCACACCCGCGTGTAGAACGTGTGTGGTTCGGTAACGGCTACCGGGCTACCGTAGGTGGGATATCGGATCTCGCATCGCCGCGGACCGCCGGGAGGTTACCTCATGAGCACTGTGTTTCCGCCGGGTCCCCGGCTGCCGCGAGTGGCGCAGACGCTGCTGCACGCGAAATGGCGGGGCTGGTTCGCCGGGGTGGCGTCGCGCCGCTACGGCGATGTCTACACGATGCGCATGATCGCACCGTATGCCGAGAATCTGGTGGTGTTCTCGCGGCCGGAGCACATCCGCGAAATCTTCGCCGGTGCCCCGGCGGATCTGCATGCCGGCGAGGGTAATCGGGTGCTGGAGCCGGTGATGGGACAGCATTCGCTGTTGCTCACCGACGAGGACGAACACGCCCGCGCCCGCCGGTTGCTGATGCCGGCGTTCACCGGCTCGGCGCTGCGCGGCTATCGCGACCTGGTCGAGGCCATCGCCAAACATCACATCGACCAATGGCAGCCGGATACCACCCTCGTGACGTTGCCGCGGATGAACGAACTGACACTCGATGTGATCATGCAGGTGGTGTTCGGTATCAGCGAGCAGCGCGGACGTGCCGAACTCGCACCGCGGCTGCGGTATCTGGTCGATGTGGGCCCGCTGATCTTCCTGGGCTGGAAATGGCATCGGCTGCAGCGTTTCGGCCCGTGGAAACGGTTCGCCGACAACAAGGACGCGATCGACGCGCTGCTCTACGAGGAGATCGCGCGCCGGCGCGGCGAGCCCGATCCCGGCGACCGCGCCGATGTGCTGGCCCGGTTGCTCGCGGTGGGCGCGGAGGCCGGTGACGAGCCGCTCTCGGATGCCGAACTCCGCGATCAGCTGGTGACCCTGTTGCTGGCCGGGCACGAGACCACCGCGTCGGCGCTGTCGTGGGCGATGTTCGAATTGGCCGCCCATCCCGACGTGCAGCAGCGGGCGCGGCGCGCGGCCGCCGAGGGTGACGACAAATATCTGGAAGCGGTGCTGAAGGAGGCGATGCGCCGCCATCCCGTCATCGGCGGCACCTTGCGCCGGCTGACGCGCGAAACCACGATCGGCGGGTACACGCTGCCGCGCGGCACCGTCGTGCAGACCTCGATCGTGCTGGCGCATGCGAATCCCGACAATCATCCCGAACCCGAAAGTTTCCGTCCCGAACGCTTTCTCGACGGCAGTGTCGCCGCCAATACCTGGCTGCCGTTCGGTGGTGGTGTGCGCCGCTGTATCGGCGCCGGATTCTCACTGATGGAGGGCACGGCGGTGCTGTCGGAGGTGCTGGGCCGATTCGCCCTGGCTCCGGTGCGCACCCGCGAACGCGGGCGCATCCGCAACATCACCAACGTGCCCGCCCACGGGGCGCCGGTACTGCTGCGACCCCATCCGGGCACGCTCTGATCCGGCAGAACCCATCCCGGAGGGTTCCGGCCCGCTACCGCACCCGTTCCCAGCCGCGCGGCGGCCGGTGCGCCCCGAGCGACCCGTCCCGGCTGCGATAGACCAGGTAGGGCCGCGTCAGATAGCCGACGGGCGCGGAGAATACGTGGACCAGACGGCTGAACGGCCAGAACGCGAACAGCGCACAGGCCGAGAGCGCGTGCAGCCGAAAGCCCAACGGCGCTCCGGCCATCAGCTCGGGGTGCGGGTCGAGAAACAACAGCGACCGGAACCACGGCGACACGTCGGTGCGGTAGTTGTGCGGATCGCCGGTCGCGTTGCCGTAGACGGTGGCGGCGAGCCCGAGCGCCAGCGTCAGGCCCAGCAGCACATACATGATCTTGTCGTTGCGGGTGGTCGCGGAGAACACCGAGCCGACGGTGCGGCGGCGGTAGATCAGGATGCCCAGCCCGGCCACCGTCGCGATGCCGGCGACGGCGCCGAGGCTGAACGACACGATGTGATAGGCGGTTTCGCTGATACCGATCGCCTCGGTCCACGACTGCGGGATGACCAGTCCCAGGACGTGTCCGAGGAACACGAACACGATGCCGTAGTGGAACAGCGGGCTGCCCAGCCGCAGCAGCCGGTTCTCGTACAGCTGCGAGGAGCGGGTGGTCCAGCCGAATTTGTCGTAGCGGTAACGCCAGATCAGCCCCACCACGCAGACCGCCAGCGCCGCGTACGGCACCGCCACCCACAGCAGCACGTCGATCGCGCTCACGGTCATCGGCGGCCTCCGATCGGTGTCGGCATGTAGGTGGGCGGTGCGAACGGCTCGGTGCCGACCTCCTCACCGGGCGGTCCGGCGGCGATGAGCCGGGCGACGGCCTCGCTGTCGGTGCCACGCAGTGGTGGCAATGTGGCAGACACCGAATCCAAAACCCCCGCCCACGGAGATCCGTACTCGCGCAGGGCTGCTCGCATGACCTCGACGCCGGCGCGGTGGTCGGTCAGCACCCGCAGCCCGGCTTCCGGTTCGGTGGCGGCGAATTCGAGGACGACGGCCAGATGGTCGGGTAGTTCCGCGTCGTCGAGTTGCCACCCGGCACGGCGGTAGAGCTGCTTGAGGCGCAGCAACGCCATCCCGCGTTTGCGGGTGTCGCCGTGGGAAAAGTAGGTGAGATAGGGGCTGAACCGCTTGCGGTGGTCGAAGGTATCGACGTATTCGCTGCCCAGCAGCATCGGCGGAGTGCTCGCCAGGTGCGACAGCAACGGACGCACGGGTGTGCCGACCGCGACCGGCAGCGCCGCCGTCGCCCGGGTGAGCAGCGGCAGCGAATCCAGCAGCGCCGCATCGGGATAGCCGAGCAGCAGCGACTGGATCTGCCATGCCGCGCAGCGCGTCGCCGTGCGGGTCATGGTCGATGCCTCCCGCCCCGCCGCCGCGGTAACAGGCCCGCCGGCCGCCCGCGCCCGTCCCAGTTGAGCAGGTTCACCCGCGTCGGCTCCGAGGTGGGCGCGTCGGCGGTCTGGCGGTCCTGCAACATGCGGAAGTTCTCCACCGCGACCGGCGTGGGCCCGCCGGAGCTTTCGCCGAACGGACCCCAGCCGCCCATCCCCGGGCCGCCGTCACGGTCCAGATCGCATTCGGTGGCGAGTTCCTCGAGCCCGTGCGCCTGTTCGGCATGAGCCGTCGGGACGACGTAGCGTTCGTCGTATTTCGCCAGTGCCAGCAGCCGATACATGTCGTAGAGCTGTTCCTCGGACATGTCGACGGCGGCGGCGATCTGCGGGCGCGGCGGACGGCCGAGATTGACATCGCGCATGTAGCTGCGCATCGCCGCCATGCGCCGCAGCACCGCCTCGACCGGTGCGGTGTCGCCCGCGGTGAACAGTTGCGCCAGATAGTCGACCGGGATACGCAGGGCCTCGATCGCGGCGAACAGGTTGCCGTGATCTTCGGCGTCGTGGCCGGTATCGCGCAGCACATCCACCACCGGCGACAGCGGCGGGATGTACCAGACCATCGGCACGGTGCGGTATTCCGGATGCAGCGGCAGCGCGACCCGATAGGTGCGGATCAGCGCGTAGACCGGCGAGCGCTGCGCGGCCTGCACCCAGTCGCGCGGAATTCCGGCGCGTTCACACGCCGCGATCACCTGCGGATCGAACGGATCGAGAAAGGCGTCGCGTTGCGCCGCGTACAGATCGCGTTCGTCCGGGGTGGACGCGATATCGGTGACGGTGTCGGCGTCGTAGAGCAGCACGCCGATATAGCGCAGCCGCCCCACACACGTTTCCGCGCACACCGTCGGCAGGCCGACTTCGAGCCGCGGGAAGCAGAAGGTGCATTTCTCCGCCTTACCGGTGCGGTGGTTGAAATACACCTTCTTGTACGGGCATCCCGACACACACATGCGCCAGCCGCGGCACCGGTCCTGATCGACCAGGACGATGCCGTCCTCGGCGCGCTTGTAGATCGCCCCCGACGGACACGCCGCCATACACGCCGGGTTCAGACAGTGTTCGCAGATGCGCGGCAGATAGAACATGAAGGTCTGCTCGAACTCGAATCTGACCTTGTCGCCGACCTTGTCCAGCAGCGGGTCGCCCGCGGCGAGTTCGGGCGCGCCGCCCAGATTGTCGTCCCAGTTGGCCGACCAGGTGATGGCGGTGTCGCGGCCGGTGATCAGCGAGCGCGGCCGCGCCACCGGTGAATGCCGTTGCAGCGGAGCGGTGGTCAGCGTGTCGTAGTCGTAGGTCCACGGCTCGTAGTAGTCCGACAGTTCGGGCAGGGTCGGATTGTCGAAGATCGTGAACAGTGTCCGCATGCGACCGCCGCGCCGCAGCCGCAACCGGCCCTTGCGGTCGAGGACCCAGCCGCCTTTCCAGCGGCTCTGATTCTCGTAGGTGCGCGGATACCCTTGTCCTGGACGGGTTTCCACATTGTTGAACCAGACGTATTCGACTCCGGCGCGGTTGGTCCAGGTTTGTTTGCAGGTCACCGAGCAGGTGTGGCAGCCGATGCATTTGTCGAGGTTCATCACCATCGCCAGGTGCGCCATGGGCCTCATCGGTAGGTCACCTCCTGGCCCCGGCGGCGGATCACGGTCACTTCGTCGCGTTGATTCCCGGTGGGGCCGAGATAGTTGAAGGCGAACGACAATTGCGCGTAGCCACCGATGAGATGTGTGGGTTTGATCAGCAGCCGGGTGAGCGAATTGTGGATGCCGCCGCGCCTGCCGGAGGTTTCGGCCAGCGGCACATCGATCAATCGGTCCTGGGCGTGATGCATGTACACCGTGCCTTCCGGCATGCGATGCGAGACGACGGCACGGGCCACCACCACACCGTTGCGGTTGACCGCCTCGATCCATTCGTTGTCGCGCACACCGAGTTTCGCCGCGTCCCGATCGGAGAGCCATATCGTCGGGCCGCCGCGCGACAGGCTCAGCATCAACAAGTTGTCCTGATATTCGGAGTGGATGGACCACTTCGAATGCGGGGTCAGATAGCGCAGCGACAGTCCGCGCTCGCCGTGCTCACCCAATCGAGGTTCGTCGAACAGGGCCGACATGTCCAGCGGCGGCCGGAAGACCGGCAATTGTTCACCGACCTCGGCCATCCAGTCGTGATCGAGATAGAAGTGCTGGCGTCCGGTGAGGGTGTGCCACGGTTTGGCGCGTTCGACATTGACGGTGAACGGCGAATATCGCCGCCCGCCGCTTTCGGATCCGGACCATTCCGGTGAGGTGATCACCGGCACCGGCGCGACCTGGGTGTCGGCGAAGGTGATGCGCTTGCCGGCGTGTTCGGCGGCCAGATCGGCCAGCGGGGTGCCGGTGCGCTGTTCGAGGGTGTGAAAGCCCTGCACCGCGAGGCGGCCGTTGGTGGTACCGGACAGCGCCAGGATCGCCTCGCAGGCGTCGATATCGCGTTCGAGACTGGGACGCCCGGCGGCCGGTCCCCCGCGCACGATGCCGTTGCGCGCGGCCAGGTCCGACACCTCCTGGCCCACGTCGAAGGTGACGCCCTTGGTCGCCGCACCGAGCCGGTCGACCAGTGGCCCGAGTGCGCCCATCTTCGCGCGGACCGCGCCGTAGTCGCGTTCGACGACGGTCAGCCGCGGCATCGTCAGACCTGGAACGGGTGGGCAGGCACCGGTTTTCCAGTCCCGCACCGCGCCGTGCGGGGTGGCGAGTTCGTCGGGGGTGTCGTGCAGCAGTGGTGTCGCGACGATATCGGTGCGTACCCCCAGGTGTCGGCGCGCCAAGCGGCTGAATTCGGCGCCGATACTCGCGAACGCGTCCCAGTCGGTGCGGGTCTGCCACGGCGGTGCGATCGCGGGACTGAACGAATGCACGAACGGGTGCATATCGGTGGAGGACAGATCGTATTTCTCGTACCAGGTCGCGGCCGGCAGCACCACATCCGAGTACATGGTGGTGCTGGTCATCCGGAAATCCAGCGTCAGCAGCAGATCGAGCTTCCCCTCCGGGGCCTGCTCGTGCCACACCACGTCGCGCGGCCGGGCCTCCGGCGGGGCTTGCTCGGCTCGCAGCGAGGAGTCCGCGCCGAGCAGATGACGCAGGAAGTATTCGTTGCCCTTGGCGGAGGAACCCAGCAGATTGGATCGCCAGATCGACAGCACGCGAGGGAAATTCGCCGGGTTGTCGGGGTCCTCGCAGGCGAACCGCAGCTTTCCCCTCGTCAGCTGGTCGACGATATGCTCCGCGGGAGTGCGGCCCGCGCGTTCGGCCTCGTCGGCCAGGTCGAGGGGGTTGCGGTCGAAGGTCGGATACGACGGGGTCCAGCCCATGCGGGCCGCCTGCGCGATGAGGTCGGCGGTGCTGCGCCCGGATAGGTCGCCCGGACCGGTGGTCGTGGTGAGGGTGTCGGCGGCGAAGGGGTCGTAGCGGAACTGATCGGTGTGCAGGTACCAGTAGACGGTCTGGTTCATGTGCCGTGGCGGGCGGGTCCAGTCGGTGGCGTTGGCCACCGTCGCCCAGCCCGTGACGGGCCGGCACTTCTCCTGGCCCACGTAGTGCGCCCAGCCGCCGCCGTTGCGCCCCTGGCAGCCGGTCAGTGTCGTGAGGGCCAGGAAGGTGCGATACATGGTGTCGGAGTGGAACCAGTGGTTGGTGCCTGCGCCGAGGATGATCATCGAACGGCCCTGGGTCTGTTCGGCATTGGCGGCGAATTCGCGGCCGATGCGCGCCGCGGCGGCGGCCGGTACCCCGGTGATCGCCTCTTGCCACGCCGGTGTTCCGGGATGGGCGGCGTCGTCGTAACCGGTGGGCCATTCCCCGGGCAGTCGCTCGCGCCGCACGCCGTAGCGGGCCAGCATCAGATCGAACACCGTGGTGACGAGATGGCCGCCGACCGTGCGCACCGGAACGCCGCGTCGCACGACGGCGGCGGCGCCGTCGGCGGTGTCGAAGCGAGGCAGTTCCACCACCACCGCCCTGTCGCCGGCGGCCGACAGCGCCGGCTCCACACCGCCCAGTTCCAGATTCCAGCGTCCGGCGCCTTCGGCGCCGTAGCGGAATCCCAGAGATCCGTTGGGTACCACCGGTTTTCCTTGCCGGTCCAGCAGCACGGTCTTGAATTCGGCGTGTTCGGTGCGGGCGAATTCGTCGAGATCGGCGGCGGTGAGGAATTTGCCGGGGCGGTGCACGCCGTCGCGTTCCTCCAGTCGCACCAGGAACGGTAGATCGGTGAACCGGCGCACGTAGTCCTCGAAATACGGCACCTGCCGGTCGACGAAGAATTCCCGCAGGATCACATGTCCCATCGCCATCGCCAGGGCTGCGTCGGTGCCCGGATGCGGGGCGAGCCATTCGTCGGCGAATTTCACGTTGTCGGCGTAGTCGGGCGCGATCGCGATCACCTTCTGGCCGCGATAGCGGGCCTCGGTCATCCAGTGCGCATCCGGCGTGCGGGTCACCGGGACGTTCGAACCCCACATCATGAGATAGCCCGCGTCCCACCAATCTCCGGACTCGGGCACATCGGTCTGGTCGCCGAAGACCTGCGGGGAGGCGACGGGCAGATCGGCGTAGAAGTCGTAGAACGACAGCATCGACCCGCCGATCAGCGAGATGAACCGCGAACCGGCCGCGAACGACACCATCGACATGGCGGGGATCGGTGAAAATCCCGCGACCCGGTCGGGTCCGAAGGTTTTGATGGTGTGCACATGGGCCGCGGCCACCAACTCGACCGCCTCCTCCCAGCCGGCGCGGACCAGTCCGCCGCGACCACGGGCGCTCTTGTAGCGCCGCGCCGCCTCGGGATCGGAGACGATCGATTCCCAGGCGGTGACCGGATCGCCGGTGCGCGCCTTGGCTTCCCGATACATGTCGAGCAGCACACCGCGGATGTACGGGTAGCGGATGCGGGTGGGTGAATAGGTGTACCAGGAGAACGCCGCGCCGCGCGGGCAGCCGCGGGGCTCGTATTCGGGGCGGTCGGGACCGACGGACGGATAGTCGGTGGCCTGGGTCTCCCAGGTGATGATGCCGTCCTTGACATACACCTTCCACGAACACGATCCGGTGCAGTTGACGCCGTGCGTGGAGCGCACCACCTTGTCGTGGGCCCAGCGTTCGCGGTAGAACTCGTCGGCCTGGCGGCCGCCGCGCACGTATTCGGTGCGCAGATCCGCGGATACGGTGGCGCGGGTGAAGAACCGCCGACTGCGAATCAGCGCTGCCGTCACGTCGGAATCCAGGGCCGCGTCGTTCCCGCGTGCGGTACGTGCCATCTGCCCGCCTCTCGCCCGGATCGCGGCGTCCCGCGCGATCGCCTCACACCGTCACACGAACACTGGCACCGTAATCGCTAACCATTGGCAATCGGCGTATTTCGGCGGCAACGGATACGGAGTCGACATCGGCGGTTTCCAGCGATCACGTAGCACTCACAGGTCGCAACCACACCCGGACGCGGGCCGTGTCGGCGCGAAGTCCACAATCGGCAGTGGACCGCACTCGCCGACAGAGAGGTGATCACTCGTGAAGGTGTTCCAGATCGGCGCGGCGGGCGGCGTGGGCCGCCGCCTCGCGCAACGGCTGACGGACCGCGGTGACCGGGTCACCGGTATGCATCGCAATCCCGAACAAGCCGAAACCGTCGCGGCGACCGGGGCGACGCCGGTGGCCGGCGACCTGATCCACGACACCGTCGAGGATTTGGCGGCCAAGATCGCCGGGCACGACGCCGTGGTGTTCTCCGCGGGCGCCCACGGCACCGGCCCCGACAAGACCACGGCGATCGACGGCACCGGATTGGAGAAGGCGGCCGCCGCCGCGGCGCAGGCAGGTGTCTCGCGCTTCGTGCTGGTATCGGTATTCCCCGACGCCGGCCGCGACCGCGAAACCTCCGAGGGGTTCGAACATTACATGCGGGTGAAGAAGTCCGCGGACGTCCATCTGACCCACACCGCGCTCGACTGGATCATCGTGCGCCCGGGCACGCTGCTCGACGATCCGGGTTCGGGCACCGTCACCGCCGGCCTGGCCATCGAATACGGGTCGGTCGCCCGCGACGACGTCGCCGCCTTCATCGACGCGGCCCTGCACGAACCGGCGCTGAACCGGGTCATCGTCGAACTCACCGGCGGCAGCACCCCGGTCGCCGACGCGGTGGCCGAGCTGGTCGCCGCGACGACGAAAATCATGTGACCGCCCGGCGTCGCCGGCTGTGGCTGCGTCACCACCAACGGCCGGCGGTGCCGACGGTGGTCGGTGCGTGCCTCGGCCTGGCCGGTCTGGTGCCGGTGATCGATCCGCGTTCGGGTGCCGCAGCCGATCGGATCGGCATCGCGTGGGCCCTTCTCGCCATGGCCTGCGGGGTCGCCTATTTCCTGCTCTCCGCCCGCGGTGACGGCACGCTGCCGGGAACAGCACTGGCCGTGGGCACTGCTCGGTGAGGCCCCGCACCCGGTCCAGCTTCTCGGCGGGGTGCGGGGCCTCACCGGCGTGCTCGTCGTGCGCCGCGGCGAGGCGGCCACCGCCGGCGCCGATCAGTCGGTGAGCCGCTGCTCGGCGTAGACGGCCATGGCCTCGCGCTGGTATTCGGCCAGGCCGGCCGCGATCCGGTCGTAGTTCGCCTTGAACCGCTCGTCATCGACGTACATCTGGCCGAGGCAGATGTAGGCGCTGCGGTTCGGGGTCCAGAAACGGCGGATCCCCTCGTACTGAGTGTGGATTTCGGCTTGGACCGCCGCATCCTCGACCGGTGTCCCGGCGGCCATGAACTCGGCCATCCGGATCATCGTCGCGGTCAGCTCCCGCTGCATGCGCTCGACATCCTCGGCGGTCATCTCGGCGGTCGCCTGCCGGGACCGCTCGAATTCTTCGGGCCAGCGCTCCCGGGCCTCGTCGTCGTACTGCGTGTGATCGAAGCCCGCGAACAGGTTCTCCGGGCGGTTGATCTGCACTGACATCTCCTTCTTCCCTTCGAGTTCGGCGATGGTGCGCGCCACGGTCTCGACCATTCGTCCCAGCCGATCGCGTTCGGCGAGCAGCCGGGCGTACTGGCGTTTGAGCGCCGCCAGCGTGTCCGGTTCGGAGTCGACCGCCTCGGCGATCTCGGCCAGACCGAGACCCAGCTCCCGCAGCACGAGGATCTGCTGCAGCCGCAGCAGGCTGTGCTCGTCGTAGTAGCGATAGCCGTTGCTGCCCACGTGGGCCGGGGTGAGCAGGCCGATGTCGTCGTAGTGGCGCAAGGTGCGAGCGGTGACTCCCGACATCTTCGCCACCTCCGCGATCGACCAGCTCATGGTGCTTCCCATCTGTCCTGAGGCCGGCCGCTCCGGCCTCGTCTTCGACGGTAGAAGTTGCCGCAACGTGAAGGTCAAGCCGAATTCTCGGCGGCCGGGCGCAGCCCGAGCAGGGTTTCGGCGATGCGCCGCATCTGTTCGAGATACCGGGCGCGCGCGGGCGGCGGTTCGGCCCGGCGGTCGAGTATGCCGCGGGTCAGTGCGTAGCCGACGGTTTCGGCGACGACTCGGACCGGTGCCGCGGGGGTGATGGTTCCGGCGCGGTGTTCGCGGTCCAGGTAGCGCGTGAAGCGGCGGATGGGGCGTTCGGAGATTTCGGCGGCCAGCTCGCCGATCCGGGGGTCCACGGTGCCGCGCTCGTCGATCAATCGCAGCAGCGGCCCGGCGTGCAGCACCGCTTCGGCGAACGATTCGATGGTGGCGCGCAACATCTCTCGCGGATCGGAGTCGGTCAGATCGGGTTCCTGGGCGGCGAGGAATTCGTCGCGCACCCTCGTGGCGAGGGCGTAAAAGATCTCGTCCTTGGAGGCGAAGTACACGTACAGCGTCGCGCGGGAGACGCCGGCCCGTGCGGTGATCGCGGCCACCGTGGTCGCCGCGTAGCCGCGTTCGATGAAGACGTCGGCCGCGGCATCGAGCAGGCCGCGATACCGGTCGGTCTCCGAGCGTTCCCGGGCCGCGCGCACACTCCACGCCGACGTCATACCGTCCAGCATATTGACGTTGACGTCAATGTCAATCAGACTGGCGGCATGCAGGTGGTGGTGGCGAACCGGGGTGAAGTGGCGGTCCGGGTGTTGCGTACGGCGCGAGAGCGCGGCTACGGCACCCGGGTGTTGTCGACGGCGGACGAACCGGACGCGATGCCGGTGCGACTGTCCGGCGAGGCGGTCCGGCTCCCCGGCGCGGGAGCCGCGGCCTACCTGGACATCGACGCCGTCGTCGCGGCCGCCGGCAGTGCGGGACCGGGTGCGCTGGTCCATCCGGGATACGGATTCCTCAGCGAGAGCGCCGATTTCGCGGCCGCGTGCGCGGCGGCGGGTCTGGTGTTCGTCGGGCCCGCTCCGGAGGTGCTGCGGATTTTCGGTGACAAGGTCGCCGCGCGGCGCGCCGCGGAACAGGCCGGTGTCGCGGTCGTGCCCGCCACCTCCGGTGTCGCCGGGCCCGAGCAGATCGAGGCGCTGCTCACCGCCCACCCCGAGGGCGTGATGATCAAGGCGACCGCCGGTGGCGGCGGCCGCGGCATGCGGGTGGTGCGCCGGCGCGAGGAACTGGCGCAGGCCTATGCGCACTGCCGGGCCGAGGCCCGCGCGGGTTTCGGTGACGACACCGTCTACGCCGAGGCGCTGGTCGAACACGCCCGCCACATCGAGGTGCAGATCGTCGCCGACGGTTCGCGCGCGGTCGCGGTCGGCGATCGCGATTGCAGCGTGCAGCGGCGCCGCCAGAAACTGATCGAGATCGCGCCCGCACCCTCCCTCGCGCCGGATCTGCGCGAGCGCCTGCACGCCGAGGCGGTACGACTGGCCGAAACGGTCGGCTGCCGGGGCGTGATCACCGTCGAATTCCTGGTGCGCGACGACACCGCCTGGTTCCTGGAGGTCAATCCGCGGTTGCAGGTCGAGCACACCGTGACCGAGGAGGTGACGGGCCTGGATCTGGTGGCCGTGCAGTTCGATCTCGCGCAGGGCCGCACCCTCGACGATCTCGAGCTGCCCTCCACCACCCGCGGATATGCGGTGCAGGTGCGTGTCAATGCCGAAATCCTCAGCGCGACAGGCGATGTCCTGCCCAGCACCGGCGTGCTCACCCGGTTCACCCCGCCGAGCGGATCAGGTGTGCGCGTCGACACCGCCGCCTACAGCGGTATGCGCCAAGGCGCCGGTTTCGATTCCCTGCTGGCCAAGATCATCGCGCGCGGACCGACCTGTGCGGCGGCGCTGCGGCGCGCCGCCGACGCCCTGGCCGAAACCACGATCGACGGCGTCGACACCACCGTCGCCCTGCAGCGTGCCGTCCTGGACGCCTTGCCCGGCGACACCACGGTCGACACGCTGTGGTTCGAGCGCCACAGCGCCGAATTGGTTACCCGGGCCGAGGAATCGGCTCCCCCGCCGGCGCCGCCGGTCGACGCTGCGCCGTCGGCGGACCGGTACGACGGCGACGAGCAGGTGCTGCGCTCACCGCTGGGTGGCACGGTGATCAGTGTCGTCGAACCGGGCACGGTGGTGGCCGCGGGTGCCGAGGTCGCCGTCGTCGAGGCGATGAAGATGCATCACGTGGTCCGCGCGGGACAGTCGTTGCGGGTGGTGCGGGTGCTGGCCGAGCCCGCGACGGTGGTGGATCCGCATGCGCCGCTGCTGGTGTGGGACGACGCGGATCACGACGGCGCGGACGCCGACATCGCGGCCGTCGATCTGGATGCCGAACGCGACGATCTGGCGCAGGTGCGGGCCCGCCACCGCGCCGGACTCGACGAGGCACGCCCGGAGGCGGTCGCCAAACGGCACCGGCTGGGGCGTCGCACCGCCCGCGAGAACATCGCGGATCTGGTCGACGACGACAGTTTCGTCGAATACGGAGCGTTGGCGGTGGCGGCGCAGCGTTCCCGGCGCAGCATCGAGGATCTCATCGCGAATACGCCGGCCGACGGGCTCGTCGCCGGGGTCGCGACCGTCAACGCCGCCCGATTCGGTCACGACCGCGCGCGGGCGGTGGTGATGTCCTACGACTACACGGTGCTGGCCGGCACCCAGGGCATGCGCAATCACGCCAAGACCGACCGAATGCTGGAACTGGCACGCGAACAACGACTTCCGGTGGTGTTCTTCACCGAGGGCGGCGGCGGCAGACCCGGCGACACCGATCACTCGGGCATCTCGGGCCTGGACGTGACGACCTTCCGCGCGATGGCCGCGCTGTCGGGCACGGTCCCGCTGATCGGCATCGTGTCCGGACGCTGCTTCGCCGGTAACGCGGCGCTGCTCGGCATGTGCGACGTCGTCATCGCCACCCCCGACGCCAATATCGGCATGGGCGGGCCCGCGATGATCGAGGGCGGCGGACTGGGTGTCTACGCGCCGGAGGAGATCGGCCCCGTGCGGGTGCAGCGCCGCAACGGTGTGGTGCACATCGTCGCGGCCGACGAGGCCGAGGCGGTGGCGATCGCCCGCGACTATCTCGGCTATTTCCAAGGGACCGTGGACATGTGGGAGGAGCCGGACCCGCGATCGGCCCGCCATGTGGTGCCCGAGGATCGGCTGCGGGCCTACGACATCCGCGCGGTCGTGGCCGCGATCGCCGACACCGGTTCGGTCCTGGAAGTGCGCCGCGACTGGGGCGTGGGTGTGGTCACCGCCTTCATCCGCGTGCAGGGCAGACCCTTCGGGCTCATCGCCAACGACTGCCATCACCTCGGCGGCGCGATCGACGCCCCCGCCGCCGACAAACTCAGCGCCTTCCTGCGCCTGTGCGACGCACACGGTCTCCCCATCGTGTCGCTGTGTGACACACCGGGTTTCATGGTCGGTCCGGAGGCCGAAACCCATGCCACGGTCACGAAGTTCAGCCGCCTGTTCATCGACGCGGCCGCCATGTCGGTGCCGTGGGGCACCGTCATCCTGCGCAAGGGCTACGGATTGGGTGCACAGGCGATGGCGGCCGGCTCGTTCCGCGCCCCGCGGTTCGTCGTCGCCTGGCCGACGGGGGAAATCGGCGGGATGGGTCTCGAGGGAGCGGTGCGCCTGGGCTTCGCGAAGGAACTGGCGGCGATCGAGGATCCGGTGCAGCGCAGCGCCGCGTTCGACAATCTGGTGCGCGCGGCCTACGAGAGCGGGAAGGCGCTCACCGCCGCGACGGTGCTCGAACTCGACGATGTGATCGATCCGGCGCAGACCCGCCGCTGGATCGGCACCCTGCGCTGAGCGCGGGCGCCGATCCTTGTGCGGTTCAGGCGGATTTGCGGGCCAGCCCCGCGACGATCAACTGCTCCCACACGCTGAGTTCGCGGCCACTGCCGGAATCGTCGGCGGCCGATTCGGGCCACCAGCGCGCGCACGGCTGCAGACCCGGATCGATCAGTTCCAGGTCGCCGAACAGTGCCTCGATCTCGTCGTCGTTGCGCCAGCGGCCGCGCCCGAAAGCGTCGAGTACCTTCCGTTCGGTGGTGTTGGTCTCACGGTTGTGCCCGGAACGGAAATGCGAGATGTAGACCTGGCTGCCGGCCGGAACCCGGGCAGCCCAGTCGCCGACCACACCGACCGGATTCTCGTTGTCCTCCACGAAGGCCAGCACGACACCGAACAGCAGGCCCACCGGTTCGTCGAAGTTGATCAGCCGCTTCACATCGGCGTGCTCGGCGATATCCGAGACCTGGCACAGGTCGCGACCGAGCACCGCGATCCGATCGTCGACCGACAGCAACGCGCGGCCGTGGGCGACGACGAACGGATCGTTGTCGACGTAGACGATCGGCGCGTCGGGATGCTGGCGGCGCACCACGTCGTGCACGTTCTCGGTGGTGGGCAGTCCGCATCCCAGATCGATGAACTGGCGAATTCCGTTGGCGCACATACTGCGTACGGCGCGGAGCGTGGCCGCCCGGGCGGTGATCGCCACCTGCTCGGAACCGGGCAGGAAGTCGATGAAGTAATCGGCGAGGTTCTGGTCGACGCCGTAGTTGTCGCGCCCGCCGAGAATGTAGTCGTATACCCGTGCCACGCTCGGCCTTGCTTGCCGCGCTCGCATGGCGTCGTCGTTCACTAGTCACCTCTCGATTCCCACGACGCCCGTCGCGGCCGTGGCTGATTCAGTTGTCGAGCATAGCGGTCGGCCCCCGCCGAAGCCGACGATCGACTCGGTCTCGGCGTGGTTTTCGAGACCTGTCGCCGGTTGATTGCGTGAATGTTCACCACATCAGCGGGGATCGGCCACTTCTGGTGCGCCAGTGCCGGATTCGCTCGCATCGGCGGTCCGCGTGCCGGTACGCCGCGACAGTTCGGCATCGAGTTGCGCCTCGGCGCGTTCGGCTCGGGCCAGGGTCTGCCGGCGCGCGTCCTCGACCGCCGCCAGCCGGGCCGCGGTCTGCTGTGCGACGTGTTCGGCGGCCGCGGCGGCTTCGGCGCGCACGGCGGCGATATCGTCGGCGGCGCGCTGGTGCGCCGCGGTCGCCTCCGCGCGCATCCGGTCGATGTCGCCGCGAGCGCGGACCAATTCCGCCCTGACCTCGTCGAGGGTCCGGTTGCGTTCGGCCACAGCCGATTCGGCGCGCTCGATGGTGCGTTCGGCGTCGGCGGCGCGCTGGACGGCCAGGTCGCGTTCGGCGCCGGCGGCCGTGATGCGCTGGGCACTGTCGCGGCGCACCTGTTCGAGCTCGGCGGTGAACGTGGTGCGCGCCAGCTCCGTCTGTTCGGCGGCCTGCCGCCGCGCCTCCTCGATGTCGTCGGCACACTGGGCGCGAATCGCGCGGATTTCGGCGTCGGCCTCGGTGCGTGCGGCGAAGATGTCGTCGGCCGCCTGTTTGCTGACGCGCTGCACTTCCCGCAGTGCGTCGTCGCGTGCGGTGAGCGCCTCCGCGATGCGCGCTTCGGCGGACTCGGCGGCTGCGGCGGCGTCCTCGGCCGCGGATTCCGCTGCGGCGCGTGCTTCCTCGGCCTCGCGCCGCGCCTTCTCCGCCGCCACCGTCGCCACCTCGGCTTCGGCGATGCGCCGCGCGGCATCGGCCTGCACGGCCTGGACCTGCGCCTCCGCCACCGAGGGGTCGGCCAGAGTCGACAATTCGGCCACGGCTACCGACAACGTGTTACTCAGCTGATCGGCCAGGGTCCGGAACTGGGTGAGCATCTCGTCGGCCCGCAGCCGGGCGGCGGTCACCGGACCCGGTTGCGTCACAGTGACGTTCGTCTCCGGCTCCTCACCCTCCTGCTGACGACGCTGTCGCTCCCGCCATGCCCGCCATCGGGTGTGGTCGGGGTGGTCGCAATATTCCGAGGGCCGTCCCGGCGTTCCGCCGCGAGTGATGGTGCGCGTACAGCCCGGGTAGTTACAGATGCTCGACACCAGGGAAGCGTAGCGTTTGTTTCGTCGCACACAACGGAATGACACGAAACGAAAGAGATTGGACGCCACTCGGTTCCGCGTGGGTCTGACCTCCGATAAGTGAACCTTATCGGAGGTCAGACCCACACTTCTCCGTCGTATCCGCCCTGGCTATTACGTTTACGTTTGGTCGCATCCAACTAAACGTAATCCCAACGCAACTGACGAAAAGTGTGCCCGGTGGTACGGCCGTGCCAATCGACTCGCAGGCCGCGCCCGCAGCCTCGGGCGCGGCACGCGCAACAGCGGATCGTGCGGGTGACTCACGGATTGCCGGATCGCGGCGGCCTCGCATCTCGTCAGCGGCAGGCCGGGCGCCATCTAGGCAGCGGCAGGCCGGGGCACATCTCGTCAACGCCGGGCCGGGCGACCAGGATGAAGTGGTGACCGGTAGCTGTCGCCATCGCCCGCGTACGAGCGGTGGATGCCCCGAGCCGTGAATTTCTTCCAGCGGCGATAAGCGGACATGATCCGACCTAGTTCCCTGCGATCGTCGGTGCCGAATCGACAACAACCCGAAAGGACCACGATGACCATCGAGAACACCCCGGCACCCGCACTCGACGGCGAACGGGCCGATCTGCTCGCCCAGCTCGCCGCCGCGCGCACCGCCTTGCGCAGCACGGTCGACGGGTTGACCGATGAGCAGGCCGGCGCGCACCCCACCGTCAGCGCGCTGAGCCTGGGCGGGCTGGTCAAACATGTGGCGGCGATGGAGGACAACTGGCAGCGGTTCGTCGTGGAAGGACCCTCGGCCATGAAATACGAGCTGCCCGAGGGAGTCACCTGGGCGGACTTCGCCTCCGGCACCGCGCGGGAGTTCCCGCAGTGGGCCATCGACCACCGCAACACCTTCGTGATGCTGCCCGGCGAAACACTCGCCGGCATCCTCGCCCGCTACGAGCAGATCGCCGCGCGTACGGAGGAGATCATCGCCGCGGTACCCGATCTCGCCGCGACACACCCGCTCCCCGACGCGCCGTGGCACGAGGCGGGGGCGGTTCGCAGCGTGCGCCGGGTGCTGATGCACCTGATCCACGAGACCGCGCAGCACGCCGGCCACGCCGACATCATCCGCGAGTCACTGGACGGCCGCACCGCGGGCTGACCGGCCGGTCGCCGCGGCGGGCCGGTGCTGTCGGCCCGCCGGGCGAATGATCGGGGTGCGGAAGCGTCAGGACCCGGCCGTGATGCGGGCGCGTAATCCTTCGGCGAAGCGACGCGCAGCGTGGAGGTCGGCGGCGTCGGGATGGCCCTTGCTTACCCCGCCGACTATCCGCATCGGCAGCCAGGTATCGAGCCCGCGGCAGGTGAACGTGTCGACCACCGTGAAGCCGCGATCGGTGAGAAGTGTTGCGAGGGAACGGGTGTAGCGGCGCAGGGGCGTTTCCGGCATGCCGCTGGTGGCGTAGACGAAGGCCTTGGTGCCGGACTGCGCCGGCAGCGCCCGGATCAGCTCGCGCAAACGGGGATGGAAGTTCATGGTGAAGATTCCGGACCCGAATCCTACGAGGTCGCAGGAGGCCAGTTCGGCGGGATCGAGTTCGTCGGGCCCGACGACCCGGGCGCCGAGCACCTCGCCCAGCGCATCGGCGATACGCCGGGTATTGCCGTGCGATACCGAGACACAGACGATGACGGTCTTCATGCGGTCTCCCTTGCTCGTCCGGTTCGACCGGGATTCCCGGATCGTATCGACCGCACACTCCCTTACGATGACGCCATGGCGGAGATCACGGTGGAGCGGCGCGATACGGTCGCGGTGGTGACGGTATCGGATCCGCAGCGCCGAAATGCGTTGACACTCGGGATGTCCGAGCAGCTGGCGGCGGCGATCGCGGAGGCGGAGGCCGATGCTGGAGTGTATGCGGTGGTGATCACCGGGGCTCCCCCGGCATTCTGCGCGGGCGCCGACCTCAGCGCACTGGGCGAGGCGGCGGAGGAGGGACTGCGGGCCATCTACGCCGGATTCCTCGCCGTGGCCGAGTGTTCGCTGCCCACTGTCGCGGCGGTGGGCGGGGCGGCGGTCGGCGCGGGCTTGAACCTGGCTCTGGCCGCGGATGTACGCCTCGCCGGGCCGCGCGCCCGGTTCGATGCGCGGTTCCTGCGGCTGGGTATCCATCCGGGCGGCGGCATGACGTGGATGTTGCAGCGCGCCGTCGGTGCCCAGCGGGCCGCGGCCATGACGCTGCTGGGCGAGATCCTCGATGCCGACGCGGCACACAGCGCGGGCCTGGTGCATCGTGTCGTGCTGGGCGATCACGACGACTTGGTGGCCGCCGCAGTCGAATTGGCGGCCGGCGCGGCCGAGGCGCCGCGCGAGCTGCTGATCACCACCAAACGCACCATGCGCCACACCCGCACACTGGACTCACATGCCGAGGCCGTCGATGCGGAGATCGTGCCGCAGGTGGCATCGCTGGATTCCGCGGAATTCGCCGCCCGGCTCGCCGCGATGAAGGCGCGCATCAGCGCCCCGCGATAGCCGACGAGAATGCGATTCTCCTTGAAGTAGAATCAAACCGCTCGTGTGTGGCCCGGCCGGGACGCACCGGACCGGAGGAGATGCCGTGAGTGTCGAAAGCAGATTGTCCCCTCGCCGCCACGTGCTGCTCGAACTCGGCTTCGCCACCCGGCGCGCCGGCGACGAGGTGCACGGATCCGCGACCATCGTGCCCGAACTGCACGCGCCGGGAACCACGCATCTGCGCACCTCCATCCTCGCCACCTGGGCCGATACCGTGGCCGGACTACTGGCGTCGCTGGTGATGCATCCACGGGTCCCGGTCACCCTCGAACTCGACGTCCACCTCTACCGGCCCGCGCCCGCGGCTGGGCAACTCGAGGCGATCGGCCGCACCGTGAAGGTGGGCCGGTCGGTCTTCGTGGCCGAGATCGACTTCGCGGTCGACGGCGAACCGCTGGCCTTGGCCGGTGCCTCCTTCATGGTCGCACCCGACCCGGACCTGCAACTTCCCCGCGCACTCAGCCTCGATATGCCGGCCGGGCGCGACCGGCTCACCGCGGACCTGGCCGAACGCCTGGGCTGCGAACGCGTGCGCCCCGGCGTGGCCGTTCTTCCGCGCACCGACGAGGTGCTCAACGCCGCGGGCAGCGTCAACGGCGGCCTCATCGCCGTCGCGGCCGAGGAAGCCGTGCTGTCCCTGGCTCCGGGCGACAGCCTCTGCTTCCTCGGTCTGCGCTATCTGCAACCGGCCAAGGTGGGTCCGGTGACCGCCACCGCGACGGTGCGGGGCGGCGTCGGGCGGGTCGATCTGCGCGACACCGGCAGCGACGACCGACTCGCCGCCATCGCCACCGCCCGCACCTTCGGTGTCGCGATCTAGCTCCGGTGCGTGATCAGGCCGCGCCGAACCACGTCGGCAGATGGGCGAGCAGATCGTCCTGATCGCTGCCGACCCAGGCGACATGCCCATCCGGCCGCAGCAGCACCGCGGGCGCATCCAATTCCTCGCTGACGTCGACGACGTGATCGATCCGATCGGCCCATCCCGCCACCGACAGCCGGCCGGTCTGATCCAGCAGCAGTCCGCGGCCGGCGTGCATCAGCTCGTAGAGGCGCCCGTCTTTCAGCCGCACGTCCCGCAGGCGCCGGCCCAGCAGTTCGTGCCCCGCACCGAAGTCGTAGCGGATCGCGGTGGCGGTGATCTTCTCGGTCAGCCGCCGGTTGACCTCCTCGATATCGATGAGGTCCGTGAGCAGCCGGCGCACCGCCCGCGGGCCCGGCTCGAGCGACATCAGCTCCATCTGGGCGCGCGTGTTGTCCAGCACGTCGGCGGCGACCGGGTGCCGTTCGGACTCGTAGCTGTCCAGCAGGCCCTCCGGGGCCCAGCCGACGATTTCGGCGGCCAGCTTCCATCCCAGATTGAACGCGTCCTGGATGCCGAGGTTGAGGCCCTGACCGCCGACCGGCGGATGGATGTGCGCGGCATCCCCGGCCAGCAGCACCCGCCCGGATCGATACCGCTCGGCCAGCCGGGTCGCGTCGCCGAAACGCGACAGCCAGCGCGGTGAATGCACGCCGAAGTCGGTGCCGGCGGTGGCCACCAGCTGCCGCTTCACCTCGTCCATCGTCGGCGGCACCGTGCGGTCCTCCGACAGTCCCTCGGCCGGCACCACGAATCGGAATGTCCCGTTGCCCGACGGCCCGACCCCGAAGCGCCGCTGTGTCTTGCGGACCTCGGTCACCACCGCGGTCACGGTCTCCAGGGGCGCGTCCAGTTCGACCTCCCCCAGCAGCGTCTCCACCCGCGACGGTTCACCGGGAAAATCGATTCCGGCGAGTTTGCGCACGGTGCTGCGCCCGCCGTCGCAGCCGACGAGATACTGCGCGCGCAGCCGGGTGCCGTCGGCCAGTTCGACGGTCACGCCGTCCGCGTCCTGGGTGGCGCCGACCACCTCGCGGCCGCGCCGGATGTCGACGCCGAGTTCGGCCGCATGTTCGGCGAGCAGCCGATCGGTGACGGTCTGCGGAATGCCGAGCACATAGGCGTGCGCCGAGTCCAGCTCCGGCTGCGGTGCGGTGATACCGGCGAAGAACCCGCCGACCGGATACTTCGTGCCCAGCGCGAGAAACCGCTCCAGCAGCCCGCGCTGATCCATCACTTCGATACTGCGCGCGTGCAGGCCCAGCGCGCGGACCACCTTCGTCGGCTCGGTCTCCTTCTCCAGCACGACCGGGTTCAGGCCGTGCAACCGCAACTCGCACGCCAGCATCAGACCGGTAGGTCCGGCACCGGCAACGATCACGTCAATCATGAAACCCCATTCGACACGGTGAGCGCACAGCCCGCGGAACAGCCGATTTCCGCAGGTCATGGCGTTGGCCCGACGATTGTGCAGCACACCCCCGGTCTTGCCGCAAGACCCCCTGTGCGCTATATATTGAAGTGGGAGGGAATGTCTTTCCGTTCTCCTGCTTCCGTTTCGCCCGGCGCTCACACCGTGCGAGTCATGAACGCACTCGTCCCGGTGTCGAGATAGTCACCGAAGGCGCCGCAGGCGACGAATCCACACCGCGCGTACAACGTCCGTGCGGGCCGAAACGCTTCGCCCACACCGGTTTCCAGGCTCACCCGCGCCCAGCCGCGGGCGCGTGCCACCGCGAGCAGACGCATGACGATCGCGGTGCCGACGCCGTGTCCGCGCGCCGCTTCGTCGGTGTGCATCGATTTCAGTTCCCCGTGCCCGGCACCGAGATCGCGCACCGCGCCCATACCCAGTAGCACCCCGTCGCGGCGGGCGGTGACCAGGGTGAGCACTGGATCGGCCCACGCGTCCAGGTCGAGCGCGAACACGGCGTCGGCCGGGGTGTGTGCCCGCGCGAAAGCCAGATGGCGGGCGGCCAGCGCTCGGACATCGACGCGGGCGGGATCATCGACGGCAACTGTCACGGGCGGCACGGTCGATCATTCTTCCCGGCGCGGACGGGCGCGGCGAACGTCGTTGCCCGGTAACCTGACTCGCGATGAGCGTCTCACCGGATCCCGTGGTCGTCGATATCGCCGTACCGGAGGCGGTTCGCACCGAATTACGGCGCGGAGTGCGCAGCGTACTCGTCGACACGGTCGCCCTGCGGATGGTGCGGGAGCGCTTCGACACCGAGCAGGCCGGCGCGCTGGGCCGCTATCTGGAGGCCTCGCAGTCGCCGAACACGGTGCGCGCCTACCGGTCCGACTGGATCGGGTGGTCGGCGTGGTGTGCGGCCGAGGCGCGGTGCGCATTGCCGGCGGACGCCCTCGATGTCGCGGTGTATCTGGCCGCGGCCGCGGATGCGCGAAAAGCCTCCGGCGAGTGGGCATTCGGGCCGGCCACGCTGGAACGCAAGAGCGCCGCCATCGCCGCGGTCCATGCCGCGAACGGGCTGCCCTCCCCGACCCGATCGGATGTGGTGCGGTTGACCCTGCGAGGCATCCGCCGCACGCGTCGCAGCGTGCCCAACCGGAAACGTCCCGTGCTGCTGCACACGCTGGCGCAACTGCTGGACGGACTGCCGGCCCCGGGCTGGCCGACCGAGCCGGCCCGCCGCCGCGACCGGCTGATGCTGCTCGTCGGATTCGCCGGGGCGCTGCGCCGCAGCGAACTCGCCGGACTCCGCGTCGGCGATGTGGCGGTCACTCTTGATCACCGCACCGGCGAACCCGTGCTGCTGGTGCGGTTGCCGGCGACCAAAACCGATCCGACCGGCGCGGGCGCCCAGTCGGTCGCCCTGCCGCGCGGGGCGCGACCCTCGACGTGCCCGGTATGCGCATTCGCCGAGTGGATCGACCTGCGCGAGATCCACGCCGCGGGCGGCACCGACGATCTGCGGTCCTGGACCGAGCGCGCCGGCGCCGCCGGCGACATCCACCGCTGCCACGGCTTCACCGGCGCCACCCGGGTGGATGCGCAGGCCCCATTGTTCCCGCCGGTGTCGCGGCACGGCGGGATCGGCGCGCAGCCGATCTCGGGACGCGCGGTGGCGGAGCTGGTGAAACGCTACGCCGCACGGGCGGGACTGGATCCCGCCCTGTTCTCCGGACATTCGTTGCGCGCCGGATTCGCCACCCAGGCCGCACTCGGCGGCGCCAGCGACCGCGAGATCATGCGCCAGGGCCGCTGGTCCAACCCGCGCACCGTGCACGGATACATCCGCACCGCGAATCCCTTGGAGGACAACGCGGTAACCAAACTCGGTTTGTGAATCCGGACCTGAACAGAACTGCATTCGATGCAACACTGCGAATTGCCGCGCACGAAGGCAGACCCGCAGGTCTCGGAGAATTCATCCTCCGGCGAGTAGTCGTGAATTCATGTTCGGCCCGAGTAATTCGGGCGTTCCCGCAAGACGGATTCGTTTGTCCGTCGTCACCGGTCTCCGGTCGAACGGCCGGCGGCCGGAGTGGAGACACCGTGGCGGTTGTGACATCTGTCTTGTTGTGTGAAACGGCATTTCATGGCCTGGTGGCCTCCCGTCGCGCACTGCCGACGCGGTGACCTGGGATATGACGGAACGCATGCGTCGATTCGCCCCGAAGGTCGCTCCATTCGAATTTGCGCTTTGCTTGCAGAGGCGTTTTATGCCCCCTGCGGCCGGCCCATACCTTCGGATTCATGGAGTGGAACTTTCAGTCGGCCCAAGAAATCGTGGCGGCATTGCGTGCGGGTGATGTGACCTCAATGGAACTGACCGAGGATGCGATCGCTCGTATCGAGCGCGAGGACAAGGTGATCAACGCGATCTGTGTGCCGACCTTCGACCGTGCGCGGGCGGCCGCGCAGCGCGCCGATCAGGCGCGCGCCCGCGGCGAGGACCGGCCGTTGCTCGGTGTACCGGTGACCGTCAAGGAGTCCTACGACGTCGCCGGGCTGCCCACGACCTGGGGCATGCCGCAGCACGCGAACTATGTGCCGACCGAGGACGCGGTGCAGGTATCGCGGCTGGAGGCCGCCGGCGCGGTGATCCTCGGTAAGACCAATGTGCCGGTGATGCTGCGAGATATCCAGAGCTTCAACGAGATCTACGGCACCACCAACAATCCGTGGGACCACGACCGCACGTCGGGTGGGTCGTCCGGTGGGTCGGCGGCGGCCCTGGCGTGCGGATTCGGCGCGCTGTCGATCGGTTCGGATCTCGCCGGTTCGCTGCGCACCCCCGCGCATTTCTGCGGCATCTACGCGCACAAGCCGACACTCGGGCTGGCGCCGACCCGCGGAATGGTGGCGCCGTCCGCACCGGCCTTGCCGGTCGATCTCGACCTGGCCGTCGTCGGTCCGATGGCGCGCACCGCCCGCGATCTCACGCTGCTGCTCGATGTGATGGCCGGACCGGATCCGCTGACCCACGGTCTCGCCTACGACCTCGCGTTGCCGCCCGCGCGCCACGATCGGCTGGCCGACTTCCGGGTGCTGGTCCTCGAGGAGCATCCGCTCATTCCGACCGGGTCGGCGGTGCGGGCGGGCGTGAACCGGGTCGCCGCGGCGCTCGTCGAGGAGGGCGCCCGCGTCGAACGGCACAGCCCGCTGCTGCCCGATCCGGCCGAAGCGGCGACGCTCTACATGCAACTGATGCTGTCGAATGCCGCCGCGGGTCTTCCGCTCGAGGTGTACCGAGAGCTGCAGATCCGAGCCGCCGCGCTATCTGCCGGCGACGGGAGTCTCGATGCGGCGCGGTTGCGCGGCATGGTGCTCAGCCATCGAGATTGGGTGGCGGCGAACAACGGTCGCGAACTCCACCGCCACGGCTGGCGGCAGCTGTTCGCCGAATTCGATGCCGTGGTCTGTCCCATCACGCCCACTCCCGCCTATCCGCACAACCACGACGGAGGTCTGGAGGACCGGCGCATCGACATCGACGGCGTCGAGTACCCGTACTTCGACCAGCTCGTCTGGGCCGGTATGGCCACCATGCCCGGTCTGCCCGCCACCGCTGTACCGGCGGGCCGCTCCCCCGAGGGCCTGCCGGTGGGAGTGCAGCTCATCGGACCGATGTTCGAGGACCGCACGCCGCTGCGGCTGGCCGAACTGCTCGAGGAGAAGATCGGCGGCTTCCAGGCGCCCTAGTACGCGCACGAACCGCCGGCCGCGAGGCCGCGCAGGTCGTCGAAGGCCCGGCAGAGATGCGCGTCCAGACTGTCCGCGGGGTCGTCGATCCAGGCTTGGACCGCGTGTTGATAAGCGGCCCAACCGGTTCGGGCGGCCAGCCCGGCCGGACCGGCATCGATACCGCGTTCTCGCAGCGCCTCCGCCACGGCATCGGTGAGCCCTGCGTGTTTGGCCAGTTCGCGTTCGCGCAGTGCCGGTGTCATGGCGATGACCTTCCACCGTGGATCGGAGAACGGGCGGGTGCGTTCCAAGTTCCGAGCCGATTCCCGGAAGGCGCGCAGCAGTACCTCGAACGGGCGCAGTCCCTGGGGTGCTTCGACAACTGCCTGCCTCAGGGTGGCGCGCAGGTCGGCTTCGCCGTCGAAGAGCACCTCGCGTTTGTCGGGGAAGTGCCGGAAGAAGGTGCGCTCGTTGACCCCGGCGGAGGCGGCGATCTCCGCGGCGGTGGTCTGGTCGAACCCTCGTTCCCGGTACAGCTCGAGGGCCGCCTGCTGCAGGCGGCGACGCACCTCTGCTCCGCTTCGTGGCATTGGCCGAGCCTACCGCGATGCGTCAGTGACTGGCATCACGTTGTGTCAGTCACTGACGCTACGCGTAGAGTCAGTGACTGACACTACTTAGCGCCAGTCACTGGCGTAAAAATGGGAGGGTTCCATGCATGTCTTCGTCACCGGCGGCTCCGGTCAGACCGGACCCGCTGTCGTCGCCGAACTCATCGCGGCCGGTCACACCGTGACCGGTCTGGCCCGCTCGGAGGCAGCGGCCGCCCGGCTGCGATCGTTGGGCGCGACACCGCATCGCGGCTCCCTGGACGACCTCGACAGCCTGCGTAGCGGCGCGGCGGCCGCCGACGGCGTCCTGCATATGGCCTACGGGGGCGACTACGCGGATCCGGATGACTTGATCCGCCGCGACTGCGCCGCGATCGAGGCGCTCGGGCAGCCGCTGGCCGGCTCCGGCAAGCCACTGGTCAGCACGTCGGGCACCTTGGTGACCAGGGCCGGGCAGCTCAGCACCGAGCACGAGGCGCCGGACACCGAGTCGGTCGCCGCTTTCCGCATCGCGGGCGAGCAGAGCTGTCTGAGTCTCGCCGGGTCGGGGGTGCGCGCCAGCGTGGTCCGACTGGCGCCGACCGTGCATGGACCCGGCGATTACGGGTTCGTTCCGGCGCTCATCGCGGCCGCGCGCAGAGCGGGCGTCTCGGCCTACATCGGCGACGGCGCCAATCGGTGGCCCGCGGTCCACCGCGCCGACGCCGCGGTCTTGTTCCGGTTGGCGCTGGAGAAGGCTCCCGCCGGCAGCGTGCTGCACGGCGTCGGCGAAAGCGCTGTCACGATCGGAAGTATCGCGGAGCAGATCGCGGATGTGCTCGACATCCCGACTGCTTCGCTGACCCTCGAACAGGCCGCCGCGCATCTGGGGAACCCGTTCCTGGCCCGGTTCTTCTCCCTCGACGTCCCCGTTTCCAGCGAACACACCCGAGCGCTGCTGGGGTGGGCTCCCGAACACGCGACATTGCTCGACGACCTGCGGACCGGCCACTACTTCACGCCACAGGCCGCCCTCCGCGCCGAACAGGTGTGGCTGTCGCACGACTCGCACCAGCCCAGCCACAGCTGACCTTTCTCCCCTACGCAGATCGGCCGCCGGAAATTCGTGTGCGCACCGCAGTTCGCCCACACTATCGTTGCCTCTCCGGTGATCGTGCCGATGCGCTTCGGGTAGCGGTGTCGCCGCAGCGGGGCGTCAGGGCATACGGACGGGGGTGGGCAGGTGCGCAATCTGCTGTTGGAGGGAGTGGTCGGGTCGCAGGCATACGGATTGGCGACCGTAGGTAGCGATACCGACTACGCCGGCATCTACGCGGAACCGACGACTGTGCTGCTGGGTCTGCATCCGCCGGCGCGAACCAGCCGCACCGGCCGCGGTGGTGACGACGCCGTCTACCACGAGATCGGCAAGGCGATGACGCTGATGCTGTCGTGCAATCCGACCGCCTACGAACTGCTGTGGCTCGACACCTACACCGTCGCCACGGCCTTCGGGCGTGAACTCGTCTCGCTGCGTGGATGTTTCGCGTCGGCGAGCCGGGTCCGTCGTGCGTATGTCGGGTACGCCGCCGCACAACTGCGCGATCTGGAGCAGCGCCCGCACCCGTCGCCGCAACGGCGCGCCAAGCAGGCCCGCCACACGATGCGGCTGCTGTGGCAGGGATATCAGCTCTACACCACCGGTTATCTGCCGGTCCGGGTGCCGGATCCGCAGCGCTATCTGAATTTCGGGCAGCGCGTGGCGGTCGACGGCGCGACTCCGGTGCGGGCGGTGTTCGCCGAGTACGAGGCGGCTTTCGCGGAGGCGACCTCGGCCCTGCCGCAGGAGCCCGACGAGGAGCCGATCGAGTCGTTGCTGCAACGCATCCGGCGCGCCCATCTGGAGGAGGAGACACTGTGAGCGAGGTGTGGTTCCTCGCCGACCCGCACGTGGGACATCGTCTCGTGTCGGGTCTGCGTGGATTCGATACGCCGGAAGAGCACGATGCCGAGCTGGCGGAGCGGTGGGACAGCCGGGTCGGCGCCGAGGATCAGGTCTGGGTGCTCGGTGACATCTCGGTCGGCGGGACCAGGGCGCAGATGGCCGCGCTGGAGTGGCTGTCGCGGCGGCCCGGGGAGAAGCATCTGGTCGCGGGCAATCACGACGGCTGCCATCCGATGCGCAGCCGGGCCCATCGGTGGCAGCGGATCTATCTGGAGGTGTTCGCCTCGGTGCAGCAGTCCGCGGTCCGCAGGATCGACGGTCACCGGGTGCTGTTGTCGCACTTCCCGTTTCACGGCGTCGCGGACGGTGATCACACCGCGGAGAGTCGATTCGAGGAGTGGCGGCTGCCCGCGACCGGCGACAATGCCGGGCGCTGGCTGCTGCACGGCCACACCCACAGTTCGGTGCGGGTCCGCGGCCGCATGATCCACGTGGGTCTCGACGCGCACGATCTGGCGCCGGTGCCGGTGGACTGGGTGCGCGAGGTCATCTCGGACACGGGCTGAGGGACCTCTCGCGGACAGCGGTGGCCGGCCTCGTCTTCGGATCGTTATGGTCGTCGCATTGGCCACCGCGTTCACCGCGGTCAAACTGCTGGGCGCGTCCTACCTGATCTATCTGGGTGTCCAGGCGATCCGCCGTCGCGGCGGGCTGGCCGAGGCTTTCACCACGGCGGCGCCCGCCAGCCGGCGTGGCACCGTCTCCATGCTGCGCGACGGCCTCGTCGTCGGTTCGGCACGCGCCTGGTTCGCGCGTTCGCCACGGCGACTGGCCGCCGTCGGGGGCGCCGGTGGGCTCGTGATGATCGGACTGGGTACCAGTTTGGCGTTGACCGGCCGCAAGGACCGACACCGGATCATCGGCACCGGACGGGTCGACCTGCAGAGCGAATATGCTTGCCCGCCAGCCGGTTACAAGCTGTCGTGGTCTGCCGCGATCTGTGGTGGGGTGAGTACGGTCAGGTCCGGCACCGTGCCGTGACAGGCCTCGATCTGCACGAGCGCCAGTTGTCCGGTACTGCCCTGGCTCAGCGTCGAGGAGGGGCGGTCGGCGGTGAGCACGTTCGGGTTGCCGTGCCGACAGAACGACGGATCGTCCGGATCCGGGTCGTACCAGGCCCCGGTGGACAACTGCGCGATACCCGGTGCGACCGCGTCGTCGACGACGAGCCCGGCGAGGCAGGAGCCGCGGTCGTTGAACAGTCGCACGATGTCGCCGTCGGCCACTCCCCGCGCCCGGGCTTCCGACGGGTGCAGCCGCACCGGTTCGCGGTCGCGGATCTTCACCGATCGGCTGTGCGCGCCGACGTCGAGCTGGCTGTGCAGTTTGGTACGTGGCTGGTTGGCGACCAGCTGCAGCGGAAAGCGTTGCGCCGCAGCACTTCCCAGCCATTCGTCGGGTTCGAGCCAGACCGGGTGGCCGGGGCAGTCGGGGTAGCCGTAGCCGGCGATGGTCTCGGAGAAGATCTCGACGCGGCCGGAGGGTGTCGGCAGCGGATGCGCGCCGGGGTCGGCACGAAAGTCCGCGAATACCACCTGCGGCGGGTCGGCGACGGGCAGTTCGATACCGGCACCGGACCAGAACCGGTCGAAGTCCGGAAAGTCTCGTCCCCGTTCGCCCAGGTCGGACAACCACTGCTCATACAGGTGCCGCAGCCAGTCGCCGGTGGTGCGTCCTTCGGTGAATTCCTTTCCGGTGCCGAGTCGTTCGGACAAGGCGGCGAGGATGTCGTAGTCGTCGCGGGCCTGTCCGTGCGGCCGGGTGAGGGCGGGCATCGGGAACAGGATGCCGTCGTTGTCGCCGGTGCCGTAGTCGTCGCGTTCGATGGTCATGGTGGCCGGCAGCACGATATCGGCGTGGCGGGCGGTGGCGGTCCAGAACGAGTCGTGGACGACGATGGTCTGGGGCCGATCGAACGCGCGGCGCAGACGGGCCAGGTCCTGATGGTGGTGGAAGGGGTTGCCGCCGGCCCAGTACACCAGCCGGATATCGGGATAGCGCAGCTCGCGCCCGTCGTACCGGAACGCTGTGCCCGGCGCGAGCAGCATATCGGCGATGCGCGCGACGGGGATGAAGCGGTCGATGGGGTTGGCGCCCTGTGGAAGTCGCGGCAACGGCAGGGTGCGGGTGGGTTCGCCGATGCTCGCCGAGGAGCCGTAGCCGTGGCCGAAACCGCCTCCGGGCAAGCCGATCTGCCCCAGCATGGCGGCCAGCACGACGCCCAGCCAGGTCGGTTGCTCCCCGTACTGCGCTCGCTGCAGCGACCAGCTCACCGTCACAAGGGTGCGCGCCGCGGCCATCTCGTGTGCCAGGGCACGGATACGTTCGGCCGGCACCCCGGTGATCGCGGCGGCCCACGCGGGATCCTTCACGACGCCGTCGGCCGTGCCGCGCAGATATCGCGCGAAGTGCTCGTAGCCGACGGTGTGGGAGTTCAGGAAGGCGGTGTCGGCCAGGTCGTCGGCGTCGAGAACCTGGGCCAGCGCGAGCATCAGGGCGGCGTCGGTGCCCGGTCGCGGGGTGATCCATTCCGCCTCGGCGATATCGGCGGTGTCATCGCGCAGCGGGGAGACGGTGACGAACCGGCAGCCGCGCCGCCGGGCCCGCTCGATCCAGTCCCTGTTGTGGTGGCGGGAGACACCGCCCGGATTGACCGCGGCGTTCTTCGGCGAGATTCCGCCGAAGGCGACCACCAGTTCGGTGTGGTCGGCGATCACCGATTTGGCGGTGAAGCGGCCCAGCAGCGCGAACAGATCCCCCACGACATAGGGCAGCAATACCGTGGAGGTGCCCAGGCTGTAGCTGTTGACGTGGCGGACGTAGCCACCCAGGCAGTTCAGGAACCGGTGCAGCTGGCTCTGGGCGTGGTGGAAACGTCCCGCGCTGGCCCAGCCGTAGGAGCCGCCGTAGACGGCTTCGGGACCGAATTCGGTGTAGACGCGGCGCAATTCGCCGCTGAGCAGATCGAGTGCCCGGTCCCAGCTCACCGGGACATACGCATCGCGGCCGCGTCCGGGCGCCCCCGGCCCGTGCTCGAGCCACGATTTCCGGACGTAGGGCCGATCGATGCGGGTCGGATGATGTTGTGCCGAAGCCACATTGCCGATCAGCGGGGTGGGCTCCGGATCGCCGGGCCAGGGCCGCACCGCGGTCAGCCGCTCACCGTCGCTGACGGCGTCGAACGCTCCCCAATGCGTCATATGCGTGACCATGGCCGCCACCCTAGCCGCGCACACCGACAGTGTTCGACCGAATTCCGCAACATCTGGACACTCGACCAATTACGGGTGAGAATGACTGCGCCGCGTCCGGCACCGCGGAAGCGGTGACCGGGGTTACCGTTGCCGGACCGTACCTACCCCACCGGATATCGAGGAGTTCGATGCGCACTCTCAGCCGTCGCCAGGCTTTCGGTCTGCTCGCCGCCGGGACCGCCGCCGCCGTCGCCGGTCCCGCCGCCTTCGCCCAGGCCCGCCCGGCCGCACCGGCCACCGTGCCGAATCTGGGCGCCGATTTCCTGTGGGGTGTGGCCAGCGCCGGATTCCAATGCGAAGGCCATGCGCCCGACAGCAACTGGCTGCGGTATGTGGCCACGCATCCCGACTACGACCGCTACCACGATGCGGTCGACTTCTTCACCGGCTACCGCTCCGATATCGGCCTGGCCGCCGGGCTCGGCGTCGGCGTGTACCGCATCAGCGTCGAATGGGCACGGGTGCAGCCGCGACCGGGCGAATGGGACGAGGCCGGATTCGCCTTCTACGACAGCGTTCTCGACACGATGGCCGCACACGGCATCCGCCCGATGCTGACGCTGGATCATTGGGTGTATCCCGGCTGGGCCGCCGACCGCGGCGGCTGGGCGCATCCGGCGATGCTCGACGACTGGCTGGCCAACGCGCGGACAGTGGTGCAGCGCTACGCCTCTCGCAACCCGCTGTGGGTCACGTTCAACGAACCGGCGTTCTACATCGTCAACGAAACCCGCAACGGCGGGCTGTCGCCGGCGGACGTCCCGGCGATGCAGCAGCGACTGATCCAGGCACACAACACCATCTACGACGACATCCACCGGGCGCAGCCGGGCGCCATGGTGACCAGTAACCTGGCCTACATCGTCGGCACGGCGGAACCGGTGGTCAACGGCCCCATGATCGATGCCATCGCCGCGAAACTCGACTATGTCGGCATCGATTACTACTACGGTCACACCCCGCAGGACCTGGCCCGGCTGTCGCCGGACGACCTCGACCGGTTGTGGAAGATGCCGCTGCAACCCGAGGGCGTCTACTATGCGCTGGAATACTATTCGCGCCGATTCCCCGGTAAGCCGCTGTACGTGGTGGAGAACGGCATGCCGACCGAGAACGGCGCGCCGCGGCCCGACGGCTACACCCGCGGCGACGATTTGCGCGACACCGTGTACTGGCTGCAGCGCGCCAAGGCCGACGGCATCGACGTGATCGGCTACAACTACTGGTCGATCACCGACAACTACGAATGGGGCAGCTACACACCGCGCTTCGGTTTGTACACCGTCGACGTGCTGACCGACCCCGCCCTGACCCGCCGTCCCACCGACGCCGTGGACGCCTATCGCGCGATCACCAGGGCCGGCGGTGTGCCCGCGGACTACCGTCCCACGCGCGGCCCGGTGGCCTGTTCGCTGGTCGACATCCCCGGCAGCTGCGCCGATCCGGTGACCGTGCCGCACTGATCTCCCCCGCCGGGTATACGGGCACCGGGTGCTGGGCTAGTTTCGGAGGGGCACATGTTGCGGTCCGGTCACGGACCGACGAAACACCCTGATGGAGGACAGCTCGTGCGCATCCTGTTGGTCGCCAGCGCATTCAACAGTCTCACCCAGCGAGTGCATGCCGAATTGCGGGAACGCGATCACGAGGTCGGAGTCGAGCTGGCTCTCGGCGACGATCTGCTCCGCGCCCGGGTCGCACGCTTCCGGCCGGATCTGATTCTGGCGCCGATGCTCACCACGGCGATTCCCGAGGATGTGTGGACCGAACATCCGGTGTTCATCGTGCATCCGGGGCCGATGGGTGATCGGGGACCGTCGTCGCTGGACTGGGCCATCACCGAGGGGGCGGCCCGATGGGGTGTGACGGTGCTGCAGGCGGTGGCGGAGATGGACGCCGGTCCGATCTGGGCGTCGGCGGGATTCGATGTGGCGCCGTGCGGTAAGAGCGAGTTGTATCGCAACGAGGTGTCCGACGCGGCGGTCGAGGCGGTGCTGACCGCGGTGCGCCGCTTCGCATCCGGCGACTACGTGCCCGAACCGCTGGACTACGACCGTCCCGACGTCACCGGCCGGCTGCGGCCGTTCCTGACCCAGCAGGTGCGCCGCATCGATTGGGCCACCGCCGATACCGCCACCGTGATCCGCACGCTGCGCGCGGCCGATTCCCAGCCGGGTGTGCTCGACGAACTGTTCGGCCGCGAATACTTCGTCCACGGCGGTCATTACGAGGACCGGCTGCGGGGTGAGCCGGGTGCGGTGATCGCCACCCGCGACGGCGCGATCTGCCGGGCCACCGTCGACGGTGCGGTGTGGTTGCCGCAGCTGCGCCCGCGTCGCGTGCCGGGCGGGCCGGTGACGTTCAAGATGCCGGCCACCGACGCATTGGGCGCCGATCTGCCCGCCGGCGTCCCCGAAGTCTCGGTCTCCCCCGTGGAGGCGGCGGTGCGCGACACCTGGTCGGAGCTGCGCTACCACGAGGACGCGGGCGTCGGATATCTCGAATTCGCCCATCCCGGTGGCGCGATGGACACCCGGCAGTGCCGGCGGCTGCTGGCCGCCTATCGCGAGGCCTGCGATCGGCCGGTGGATGTGCTGGTGCTGGGACCGCGGCGCGACTTCTTCTCCAACGGCATCCATCTCAACGTGATCGATGCGGCCGGCGATCCGGCCGAGGAGTCGTGGCGCAACATCAACGCGATCGACGATGTGGTGGAGGCGATTCTCACCACCACCGACAAACTGGTGATCGCGGCACTGTCGGGCAATGCCGCCGCGGGTGGGGTGATGCTGGCCCTGGCCGCCGATCACGTGTGGTGCCGGGAATCGGTGGTGCTCAATCCGCACTACCGGCTCATGGGCCTGCACGGTTCGGAGTACTGGACCTATACGCTGCCGCAACGGGTGGGCCCGGAGGTCGCCGCGCAGTTGACCAGCCGGACCCTGCCGGTCGGCGCGCGGGCCGCGGCGCGAGTGGGCTTGGTGGACAAGGTGTTCGAAGGCTGCACCGAGCGGTTCCGGGCACAGGTTCGCCGCGAGGCCGAAATTCTCGCGGCCGCCCCAGAATTGCAGAATCTGCTGCTGGCGAAGAAGCAGCGCCGCGCGGCCGACGAGGCGGTGCGGCCGCTGGCGCGGTATCGGGCCGAAGAGCTCGCGCATATGCATCGCAACTTCTTCGGCGACGGCGAGTCGTATCACCGGTTGCGGCGCGAATTCGTCGCCAACACCAAGCCGCCCGCGACTCCCCCGTATCTGCTGGGCTGAGGTCCCCGCCGTCCGGTCCCAGCCGTCCGGTCGTGGCCGTGCGCTGCCGCGACCGGACGGGTTCCGCCGGAACAGGTTCAGGCGGAACGGGATTCGACGACCGGGCGAGCGGCCGCCGAACGGGTGCCGAAGCGCAGGATGCCGTCCTCGAGATCGGCTTTGCGAAGCAGCGCGCGGTCGCGGTAGTAGTTGTTGATCACCTTCCACGGGCCGCGGCGGCCCTGGCGCGGCATCACCGCGTCACCGCGGGCGATGTAGCCGGAGGTCAGCGCGCCGCCCATCATCGACTCGGGCGCCCGGTCGGCGTCCTCGGCTTCGGCGACGAAGGTCGAATACCCCTTCGCCTTCATGTGATTGAGCAGCCGGCAGAAGTATTCGGCGGCCAGATCGGCCTTCAACGTCCAGGAGGCGTTGGTGTAGCCGATGATCATCATGGCGTTGGGTAGTCCGCTCATCAGCGCGCCCTTGTAGGCGACCAGATCGCGGGTCGCGATCGAGGTGCCGTCGACATCGATCGCCGCGCCGCCGAGCATCTGGATGTTGAGCCCGGTCGCGCTGATGATGATGTCGGCGGGCAGTTCCTCACCGGATTCCAGGCGGATACCGGTCTCGGTGAAGGTCGCGATGCGGTCGGTGACGATGGAGGCGCGTCCGCTGCGCAGCACCTTGAACAGGTCGCCGTTGGGCACGATGCACAGCCGCTGATCCCACGGGTTGTAGCTGGGGCTGAAGTGACGCATGTCCACGTCGGGCCCGACGGCCACCCGCACGGCCTGCAGCAGCAGTTTCCGGGACAGGGCGGGGTTGCTGCGGGAGAGGGCGAAGCTGGCGCGCTGCAGCGCGATATTGCGGGCGCGACCGGTCTTGTAGGCCAGCGCGGCGGGCAGTTTGGCCTTCTTCATGCCGACCGCGACGGGGTCCTCGGCGGGCAGCGGCGCGATGTAGGTGGGCGAGCGCTGCAGCATGGTCACGTGCGCGGCGTCCTCGCTCATGGCCGGGACCAGCGTGATCGCGGTGGCGCCGCTGCCGATGACGACGACGCGTTTGCCGCGGTAGTCCAGATCTTCGGGCCAGTGCTGAGGGTGCACGATCTGCCCGGCGAAGTTCTGCTCACCGGGGAACTGCGGGCGGAAACCCTTGTCGTAGTCGTAGTAACCGGTGCAGCCGACCAGGAAGTTGCTGGTGTAGGTCTCGGTGTCGCCGGTCTGTTCGTCGACGGCCTCGGTGGTCCACAGTTGCTCGGCACTCGACCAGCTCGACTTCACGACCTTGCGGCCGAAGCGGATGTGGCGGGTGACGCCGTATTCCTCGGCGGTGTCGGCGATGTACTGGCGGATATGCGGTCCGTCGGCGAGCACCTTGGTGCCGATCCAGGGGCGGAAGCCGTAGCCGAAGGTCAGCATGTCGGAGTCCGAGCGAATGCCCGGGTAGCGGAACAGGTCCCAGGTGCCGCCGATCGCGCTGCGCCGTTCGAGGATCGCGTAGCTGCGTCCGGTGTTCTCCCGGCTGAGATGGCAGGCCATCCCGATCCCGGACAGGCCCGCACCGATGATCAACACGTCGACATGCCGCGTCATTGAGGTATCCGTTTCGTCCGAATGTCAGCCCGGACCTCGCCGTCCGGATACCCGAAGATTACGTGTTATTTCTGGTTACGTCTAGTCGCGGGGTGGTCGGCGGCGCGGTCAGTGCATGGCCGCGCCGAGGATTTCCCCCGCTCCCGCGGTGGCCAGCCCGATCGCGACGACGCCGACGGCCACGCGGGAGACCGTGGCTCGCGCGACCCCGCGCCGGTTCGCCAGATGGATCCAGCAACCGACCGCGATCGCCGTCGCCAGCAAATGCAACCAGATCAGATTTCGCAGCAGCGCCGTCGTCACCCCCGCGCCCGGTGGAGCCTGCGGCCCCACATTGTCCAGCTGGGCCGTGAACATGTCGTGAACAGCGTTGACAGTCATCTCGGGCACGCCCTTCCCCTCGCCCGTCCGGTCGGGCGCACCGCTGCGGACGCACCCATCCGTGATTCTCAACGGTACCCCGTCGGCAAATTTCTGGCATCTTCGTTTCTCGCACCGTGCGAGCGGTGGGAGGGCTACGCTGACCCCGGCGCACCCACCGCCCGCGCGGCGGGACGGGCGGCCGATGACAGCGAGGTCATCGGCGGTCGCGGGTGCTGCCGAGTTTCGTGTCCGGGGAAACGAGGGACCGACAGTGAGGAATCGACGACCGTGCGCACGCTCGATACCAGTTTCAACACCCGCAGCGGCGGCTTCCGCGAGGTAGTCGTCACCGCGCTGGAGATCACCACCTCCATCGGCGCAGATACCGAAAGTACGTGGCAGGCGCTGCTTTCCGGGGCCAGCGGGATCAAGGTCCTCACCGACGAGGAGATCCTGCGTCACGATCTACCGAATGCCATCGGCGGCAAACTGATCCACGATCCCACCACCGATCTGGACCGGGTGCGCAAGCGCCGCATGTGCTACGTCCAGCAGATGTCGTACGCGATGGGTAACCGGCTGTGGGAGACCGCGGGCGCGCCCGAGGTCGACAAGGACCGTCTCGGCGTGTGCATCGGCACCGGCCTGGGCGGCGCCGACGTCATCGTCGACGCCAACGACACCATGCGCGACCACGGCTACCGCAAGGTGTCGCCGTTCGCGGTGCCGATGAGCATGCCCAACGGCGTCTCGGGCGTGGTCGGACTCGAGATCGGCGCGCGCGCGAGCCTGATGACCCCGGTGTCGGCGTGCGCCTCGGGCAACGAGGCGCTGGTGCACGCGTGGCGCTCGATCGTGCTGGGCGAGGCCGACATGGTCGTCGCCGGCGGGGTCGAGGGATACATCAATCCGATGGCGATCGCCGGATTCACCATGGCGCGCGCGCTCAGTTCCCGCGTCGACGAACCCGAACGGGCGTCGCGGCCGTTCGACCGCGATCGAGACGGTTTCGTCTTCGGTGAGGCGGCCGCGCTGCTGCTGGTCGAATCGGAGGAGCATGCGCGGGCACGCGGGGCGACACCGCTGGCCCGGCTGCTCGGCGCCGGATTGACCGCGGACGGCTATCACATGGTCGCCCCCGACCCGGAGGGCCTGGGGTGTGCGCGGGCGATGCGCCGGGCGATCGAGACCGCGGGCGTGGCCGCCGCCGATGTCGATCACGTCAACGCCCACGCCACCGGCACCTCGATCGGCGATCTGGCCGAGGCCAAGGGCGTCGCCGCCGCCATCGGCACCCATCCGGCGGTGTACGCGCCGAAGTCGGCGCTCGGGCATTCGGTGGGCGCGGTGGGTGCGCTGGAGGCCGCGATCTCGGTGCTGACACTGCGTGATCAGGTCATTCCGCCCACGCTCAACCTCGACAATCAGGATCCCGAGATCGACCTCGACATCGTGCGCGACAAACCGCGGCACACCGATGTGGAGTTCGCGATGAACAACTCGTTCGGATTCGGCGGGCACAACGCGGCGGTGCTGTTCGGCCGGTACTGACCGCGCCGGGTTTCGGCGTCCGATTCGCCCGATCGCACCGGACTCACAGCAAGCTCCAAGGATTCGGACAGGGTGGTCACCGGATCGGCTGAGACGCTCCCGCGGTGACAGTGACGACCGCCGACACCGCCGTGCCCGTATCGCCCGAATCGGCGCGTCCGCCGGATCCGGATCTGCCGCCGCCACGGCGCCGGGACCGGATCGCGCTCGCGCTGCTGCTGGTCGCCACCGCGGCCGCGTATCTGTGGAACATCACCGTCAACGCGATGGGCAACGGGTTCTACGCGGCGGCGGCCTGGTCGGGGGCGCGCGACTGGAAGGCGCTGCTGTTCGGTTCGCTGGACCCGGGCAACTTCATCACCGTCGACAAACCGCCGGTCTCCCAGTGGGTGATGGGGTTGTCCGGGCAGCTGTTCGGCTTCTCCAGCGCCTCCATGCTGATTCCGCAGGCGTTGATGGCGGTCGCGGCGGTCGCGCTGATGTACGGCGCGATCGTCCGCGCCACCGGCAGCCGCGGCGCGGGCCTGCTGGCGGGTCTGCTGCTGGCGCTGACACCGGTGGTGGCGTTGATGTTCCGGTTCAACAATCCGGATGCGGTGATGGTGCTGCTGATGACCGCGGCCGCGTACTGCACGGTGCGCGCGTTGCGCCACGCGAGCCCGCGCTGGCTGGTATTGGCCGGTGTCGCACTGGGTTTCGCGTTCCTGGCGAAAATGCTCGAGGGGCTGATGGTACTGCCCGCGCTCGGTGCGGCGTATCTGGTGGCGGCGCCCGCGGGTTTCGGCAAACGAATCGTGCATCTGCTGGCCGCGGCGGTAGCGCTCCTGGTCTCGGCGGGCTGGTATGTGCTGCTGACGATTCTGTGGCCCGCCGACTCCCGGCCCTATCTGGCCGGTTCCAAGGACAACACGTTCATGGATCTGGTGCTGGGATACAACGGTTTCGCCCGCTACCTCGGACACAACCACACCGGACGCAAACCCTTCGAACTGCCGGCGGGCTACGAGTTGCCGCATATGGGCGGCGGGAGCGGCGGGTTCGGGTCGGGCCCGGACCGGTTGTTCACCGGCGAGATCGGATTCGAGATCTCGTGGCTGCTGCCCGCGGCCGTGCTCGGTTTCGTCGTCGTGCTCGTCACGCGGTGGACATCGCCGCGGACCGATATCGTGCGCGGGGCGGCACTGGTTTTCGGGCTGTGGCTGCTGATCGACGGGGTGGCGTTCTCGGCGATGCAGGGCGGCATGCACGCCTACTACACCCTGGCCATCGCGCCCGCGGTGGTCGGCAGTTTCGTCCTGGGACTGGCCGAGGTGTGGCGGTGCCGGGATCGGGCGTGGGGCCGGGCAGGGGCGGCGGGACTCGTGCTGGCCGGCGGTGTCTGGGGTTTCGTGCTGCTCGACCGGAATCCGGACTGGCAGTCGTGGCTACGGTGGTCGATCCTCGCGGTGACCGTCGCGGCGGCCGCCGCACTGCTGCTGACGGCGCTGCCGGCGGTATCGCGGCGGGCACCCGCCCGCGCGGTGGCGGTGGCCGTGGGCGCCGGTGTACTCGCCGCGACAGCCGGATCGAGCGCCTACGCGGTGACGACGCTGCCGCGGTCGCATACCGGCGGCAGCCCGGTCGTCGGGCCGTCGCGTCCGGAGCTGCCGCAGGCGCTCAATCCGTTCCGCCGCCAGATCGGCATGCTGATGGGCGGCACCGACACCGATCCGCGCCTGGTGGAGATGTTGCGGGCGACGCAGACGACGTGGTCGGCGGCCATCGACCGCTCGGGACCGGCGGCCGGGCTCGAACTGGCCAGCCGCACACCGGTGATCGCCATCGGCGGATTCACCTCCGAGGACCCGGTCCCCACCGTCGCGGGATTCCAGGAACTGGTCCGCGACCACCGGATCACCTACTATCTGGCGCCCGAGATGAAACTGCCGGACTCGTGGCGAACCCGCGACCAGCACCGTTCCCCCGGCGCCACGCCCACCCCGGCGACCGCGCCGAGCCCGTCGGCAGCCGGCAAAGAGCCGCAGATGTGGCATCCGGTCGGCAACACCGACATCTATGCCTGGGTGGCCGCGCATTACACACCGCAACACCTCAGCGGCCTCGAGGTTTACGACCTCACCGCACCGCCGCACTGATCCCGGTGTCGAGCGGCTGATCGCCCGCTCGACACGCCCTTCGCACACCGGAATTGAGCAATCTCGCAGCTACGATTGCTGGATGCGAGAGCCGAACCGCCGCCAGGTGCTGGCCACCGGCCTGGCAGCCGCAGCCGCGCTGCTGCTGCCCGGCCGCGCCGGCGCCGACCCCGTCCGCCGGGCGGCGTCGGCCCTCGCTCCCCTGGGCCCCGACTTCGTGTGGGGGGTGGCCACATCCGGGTTCCAGACCGAAGGCCGTGCCCCCGACAGCAACTGGACCCGCTACATCGCGACCGGCGCGGCCGAACCGTATCGGGATTCGGTGCGCTTCCTCGACACCTACGCCGACGATATCGCGCGCGCCGCGCAGCTGGGAGCGAAGAGCTTCCGGATGAGTATCGAATGGGCCCGGGTGCAGCCGCATCCCGACGCATGGGACGACGAGGCGTTCGCCGGCTACGACCGGATCGTCGACGCCGTCTACGCGGCCGGCATGACGCCGATGCTGACCCTGGATCACTGGGTGTATCCGGGCTGGGCGGCCGACCGCGGCGGCTGGCGCGACCAGGGCATGGTCGACGACTGGCTGGCGAATGCGCGGAAAGTGGTGCAGCGCTATGGTTCTCGCGATCCGATCTGGGTCACCGTCAACGAACCGGCCGCCTATCTCGGCACCGAGATCCGCATCGGCGCCCTCTCCCACGAGCAGTGGCCGGCGGCGATGGACCGGCTCGCGCAGGCCCACAACCGGATCTACGACGATATCCACGCCGCCTATCCGAAGGCGATGGTCACCAGCAACATCGGCTATGTGCCCGGCGCCGACACCGAGGTGAATCAGCCGTATATCGACCAGGTGCGCGACAAACTCGACTTCGTCGGCGTCGACTACTACTTCGGCCCCACCCCGGCCGCGGACGGCGCGGCGGCGACCTCGGCCGGTGCGCCCGCGATGTGGGAGTTGCCGCTGCAGACCGAGGGCGTCTACTACGCGCTGCGCCGCTACGCCCGCCAGTTCCCCGGCAAGCCACTGTATGTGGTGGAGAACGGGATGCCGACCGAGGACGGCAAACCCCGCCCGGACGGCTACACCCGTGCCGACCAGTTGCGCGACACCGTGTACTGGATCCAGCGCGCGAAGGCCGACGGTATCGATGTGCGCGGCTACAACTACTGGAGCCTCACCGACAACTACGAATGGGGCAGCTACACACCGCGTTTCGGCCTCTACACCGTCGATGTCACCTCGGATCCGGATCTGGTTCGCCGGCCCACCGACGCGGTCGAGGCGTTCGCGGCGCTGGTCCGCGCGGGCGGCGTGGCCGCCGATTACCGGCCCACCCGCGCCCCCGTCGCGTGTTCTCAGGTCGATCCGCCCGCCAGTTGCGACGAGCCGGTGATGCTGCCCGGCACGGATCCGGCTGCCACACCGTCGCCGTAATCACCGGCCGCCGGGTCCGGCCGTCCGTGGGGGACGGCCGGACCCGGCGGTTGCCCCTCAGGCGGGAAGTTGCAGCCCGGCCGCGAGGACCGGCCACGACTGGATCAGCGCGTCGTGCCAGTAACCCCAGGAATGGGTTCCGGTGGGCGTGAAGTCGTAGGTCGCCGGAATGCCGAGACCGTTGAGCTTGGCCTGCAGGTTGTGGCTGCAGTAGTTGACCGCGGCTTCGATCACGCCGCCGATGACCAGCTGATTGGCCAGTCCGCCCGGTCCGGGCAGCGTGTACGGCCCGTTGAGGGTGTCCCACTGTCCGGGCAGCCCGGATCCGCTGGAGATGAACAGGTTCAGTCCGCGCAGCTGATCGGCGTGCACGTAGGGATCGTTGGCCGCCCACATCGGATCGTTCTGCGGCCCGTACATGTTCACGGTGTTGCCGCCGCCCCACACGTTGACCGCGAGATTGACCGCGGTGTAGCCCACCGGATCGCTGATCTGGGCGCACCCGCTGTAGGCGGCCACCGACTTGTACAGCCCGGGTTTGGCGATGGGCAACTGCAGCACCGAGGTGCCGGAGGTGGACAGCCCGGCGATGGCGTTGAGGCCGTTGGTGCCCAGGGCGCCGTCGATGATGGGCGGCAGTTCCTCGGTGAAGAACGTCCGCCACTTGTTGACGCCCAGCTTCGGATCCGGCGCGCGCCAGTCGGTGTAGTAGCTCCAGGCGCCGCCGACGGGCTGGACGACGTTGACGTCCTTGTCGGCGAGGAACTTCAGCGCGTCGGGTGCCTTGTTGTCCCAGGTGGCGCTGTCCTCACCGCCGCCGGCGCCGTTGAGCAGGTACAGCACCGGACGCGGTGTGGAGGCGTCGGCGGGTCGCTGCACGTCGATCGTGATCGGTTTGTCCATGGCCGCGGAGTACACCTGCAGGGTGACGTTGCGGCCGTCGACGACGGAGAAGCCGACGATCTTCGATCCGTCGGCGGACACCGGATGTGCCAGTGGCGCACCGGAATCGACGACCGGATCGCCCGCGGCGGCGGCCGGTCCTGCCGCCATGCTCGCCGATACCGCGGCCAGAACTGCCGCGGCCGCCACCGTCGCGACCCGGGTGCGCCGACGCACCCGGTATCGCCCCGCAAATCTGCCCGCCCGATTACTGCTCGCCACGTGCACCTCCGAATCCCGTTCGGTCTTGCGCGGTTCCCCTGCCTGGGCAGACTAATTCAGTGGCAACCGTTTGGCGATCGGTCCGGCGGGCGCGTCGAGCAGGTCGTCACATTCGCCGCATCACCGACACGACCTTGCCGAGGACGACCGCGCGGTCACCGTCGATGACGTCGTAGGCCGGGTTGCGGGGTTCGAGGTAGACGTGGCCGTTGCGGCGGCGATACACCTTCACGGTGGCCTCGTCGTCGATCATGGCGGCCACGATGTCGCCGGAGTGGGCCTCGTGTTGCTGCCGCACGACCACGATGTCGCCGTCGCAGATCGCGGCGTCGATCATCGAGTCACCGCGCACCCGCAGCCCGAACACGGTCCCGCGCCCGACCAGTTGCCGCGACAGGGTGAGCTGGTCGTCGGTGTGTTCCTCGGCGAGGATCGGGGTCCCGGCGGCGATATCGCCGACCACGGGCACGGTTACCGAATCCTGTTCGCGGCCACGGTTTTCGGCGGGGGCGAGGAACAGGCGCACATCGATGGGCCGGGAGACACTCGCGCTGCGCCGCAGAAATCCCTTGTCCTCGAGGTCTTTCAGATGCTTGGACACCGACGAGCCCGATTTCAGTCCGACAGCGACGGCGATCTCCCGCGACGACGGCGCATACCCGTTGCGCTGCACCGCATCCCGGATCACACCGAGGATGCGCCGCTGCCGCTCGGGCAGCCGGGAAGTGTCGAGGTGGTCGTATGCGTCGTCGTATCCGGTCACCCGGGAATCGTAGACGGCCGCACCGGCGGCGCCTCAGTTCACGCAGGGTATGTCGGATCCGATGCTGGTGGTGACCGGTTTACCGGAGTCGGGGCGGTCGTCGGTGGTGGCGGTGGTCGACGCCGAGCTGCCGCCGCTGGTGGTCGTGGTGAGCCCGGTCGTGGGGTCGGTGGTGGTGACTGTAGAGGACGAGGTGAGGCTGTCGGGGAGGCTGAAATCGCTGCCGATGACGATCTTCACCGTCCCCGGATCGAGGGATTTCGATGCGGCTGTGGGTAATCCGCCCAGCATGTCGGCGGCCTGGGTGGCGTCGGTGTCGGCGCCGGAGCCGAAGTACACGACCGAACTGGATCCGTCGCTGTAGGTGGCGTTGCCGACGGTGCCCTTGCGGAAGCCCTTGTCCACCAGCGCCGTGGACACCTTGGCCGCCATTCCGCCGGCTCCGCCGGCGTTGACGACGTCGACGGTGCTGGTGGGTGTGGTGGTCGGGGCGCTGGATTGTGGTTCGGCCACCCCGAAGGCGGTGCGCACGGTCTTCTTGATCGCGGCCGGGTCTACGATGTTGACGTCCTGGCCGTCGACGGTGTCGTAGGCCTTCACCGGCAGGGTCTGGAATTCGATCGGGATGGATCCGGCGCGGCCGAGGGTCTGGGCGAAGTCGAGCAGGTTCCAGCCCTGGGAGAGCACGATGTCGTTCTGCGCCGCAGTGATCAGGTCCTGGAGTTTGCCGATATTGGTCAGCGTCCCCGAATCCTTGAGCTGTTTGGCGACCGAGGTCAGGAATGCCTGCTGGCGGTGGGTGCGGTCGAGGTCGCCGTTGTCGAGGCCGTGGCGCTGGCGCACGAACGACAGCGCGTTGGCGGCGTCGAGATGCTGGCGGCCCGCGGGGAACACCGCCCCGGAGTAGTACTCGTCGTCGACGGCGTGGTTGAGGCACACGTCGACGCCGCCGAGGATGTTGGCCAGATCGTAGAAACCGACCAGCGAGATCTCGGCGAATCGGTTGATCGGTACTCCGGTGAGCTGTTTGACCGTCTGCACGATCGATTCGCGCCCGGCCTCGCGGCCCTGGCGTTCGAGTTCGACCTTGTCCTTGACGCCCTGATTCTCCAGCTTCTGTTCCACCGAGGCCTTTTTCAGCCCGTAGGCCTCCTTGATCTTGGCGTGGTCGTAACCGGGGATGCCCGAAACCGAGACGTAGTCGTCACGCGGGATGGAGAAGGCGGTGACCTTCTTCAGATCCTTCGGAATATGAACCAGGATCAGCGAATTGGCGTTGTAGCCGCCTTCGCTGCCGTCACCGGCGTGCAACTGGTCGAGGATGTTCTTGGGCAGGTCGTTGCCGTTCTGGTCCTTGCGGGTGTCCAGGCCGATCAGCAGGATGTTCAGATCGCCGTCGAGCGCGGCCGCATCGGCCTCGCTGATCGCGTTGGACCGGGTGAAACCCTGATCGACGCTGCGTTCGGTGTAGTAGGCCAGGCCGGTACCGCTGACCACGACCACGGCCGTCACCGCGGCCAGCAGGCGACCACCGACCCGCACGGCCCTCCCGCCGCGGTTCGGGCGTGGTGGCGGTGCGGTGCGGGCGCGGCGGGCCCGCCGGTTCGGCGGTGGCGCGGCACCTTCGGCGACGTCCACGGTTTCCGCGGCCGCGGCCGCTGGGGTCGCGGCCGGCGTGGGCCGCCGGCGTGGCTCGGTGTCGCCGCGTTCGGGCGCGGGTGGCTGAGCGGGGGCGGGACGACGCCGGGCGCTCGGTTCGGCGGCGGCGGGCGGTTCACGTCGTGCCGGATGTTGCGCGGGGGGTGGCGTCGCTCGCCGGGTGCGCTCGCTGTCGCGCTGGTCGGCGGGTGTGGCGATGCCGCGACTCCAGGGCGGGGTGCCCGCCCGGACGGTACGCGGGCTATGTCGACCGGACCGATCCGCCGGCGCCTCGTCGTCGGGCCGCGCGTGCCGCGATCGGCCGCTGCCGGGGCGGGGATCCACCACCGGGATCGGTTCGGTTTCGTCGTTCATTTCGCCGTTCAGTCTTTCATTCCCGGGTATGGGAAAGCTGAGAATGAGCTTTATCGGGTTGTGACATCCTGCACGATGGCGGCCACGAATGCCTACCCGCCGCGCGGGCTAGTCCGCTGCGGCAGCGGGGAATCCGAGGATCGCGCACAGGTTGTCGAGGTGGATGTCGAAGACCTGGGCGCGGTCGGTGAAGGTCTGCGCGCCGTACATGTCGAACACGTCGAAGCTGACCGCCCCGAACAGGCCCGTCCATACCGTCAGGGTGCGCGCCATCGCCCAGTTCGGCATGTCCAGCCCGAATTCGGCGCGGATGCGTTCGATGTCGGCGGCCAGTTCGGCCGGCACCGACGGGACGGGCTCAGGGGTGGCGAGTTCGCCGGTGCGCCAGGCGGTTTCGACGATGGTCAGCAGGGAGCCGATCACCCGGGTGCCGGGGGCGGTGGTCTCCTGGGCGGGTGCGTCGTAGCCGGGGACGGGGGTGCCGAACAACAGGCCGTAGCGGGCCGGTTCGGCCAGCGCCCAGTCGCGCACGGCGTGGGCCAGTACCCGCAGCCTGGTGGCGCCGTCGGCGGGTGCGGCGGCCAGGGCGGCGTCGACGGCGTCGGCCAGTTCGGTGTAGCCGTCGACGACGAGCATGGTCAGCAGTTCGTCGCGGCTGCGCACGTAGCGGTACACCGCCGAGGAGACCACGCCGAGATCGCGGGCGACGGCACGCAGCGACAGCGCCGCGGCGCCGTGCACCGCGAGATGTTCACGGCCGATGCGCACGATTTCGTCCATCGTGCGGGCCCGGGCGCGGGATCGGGGTGTGCTCATGCTTTCAGACTGCCATATAGAGAGCGGTGCTTACCAGAGTGATCGGCGATCTGGCGATTCCGGTCACCCTTGCCACGAATCGTGATGCGGATTACTGTTACCCGCCGGTAATGAGCGCGAGCGGCGACGGACCGGCGACACCACGCGAGGAGATCGATACCCGATCGACTCGAGATCGCCGCCCGGACGCCGCCGCCACCGAGGCCGGCCGCCACCCCGGCCGGCCTCGCCGATTTCCCCCGAACCCGCACGCCCACCAGGCCGGAAGCATTTAGGGGTACCGAGAGACACACCTAAAATACTCGGTAGTAGCGTTGATATTCGTCACCGGCGACACACACTCACGGAGGCCCGATGAGACACCATGCGCAGCCCGTTCCCGGGGCCGACCGGTTGCGGGTGGCCCGCACCCCGCAGGAGCGGCCATGACCGCACACGACACCGATTTCGACGTCCTCATCGTCGGCTCCGGATTCGGCGGCAGCGTCACCGCGCTGCGGCTGGTCGAAAAGGGCTACCGGGTCGGCATTCTCGAAGCAGGTCGCCGCTTCGCCGACGACGAACTGCCCGAAACCAGTTGGGACCTGCGCAAATTCCTGTGGGCCCCCGCGCTGGGCTGCTACGGCATCCAGCGCATCCACCTGCTGCGCGATGTGCTGATCCTCGGCGGCGCGGGCGTCGGCGGCGGCTCGCTCAACTACGCCAACACCCTCTACGTCCCGCCGGAGCCGTTCTTCCAGGACAACCAGTGGCGCGACATCACCGATTGGCGCGCCGAGCTGACCCCCTACTACGAGCAGGCCACCAAAATGCTGGGCGTGGTGCGCAACCCGCACATCACCCCCGCCGACGAGGTGTTCAAACAGGTCGCCGACGACATGGGTGTCGGTGACACCTTCGTGCAGACCCCGGTCGGGGTGTTCTTCGGCGAGCCCGGCAAGACCGTGGCCGACCCGTATTTCGGCGGTGTCGGCCCGCAGCGCACCGGCTGCCTGGAATGCGGCGAATGTATGACCGGCTGCCGCCACGGCGCCAAGAACACCCTGGTGAAGAACTACCTGTATCTGGCCGAGCAGGCCGGAGCGCAGGTGCTGCCGCTGACCACGGTGACCGCGGTGCGCCCGCTGCCCGACGGCGGCTGGCAGGTCGACACCCGCCGCACCGGCGCGAAGATCCGGCGCTCACCGGCCTCCTACACCGCCGGGCACGTCGTCCTCGCCGCCGGCACCCGCGGCACCCAGAAGCTGCTGTTCGACATGCGCGACAAGGGAATTCTGCCGCGGTTGTCGCCGCGGCTGGGCGAGCTGACCCGCACCAACTCCGAATCCATCCTCGGCGCGGCCACCCCGACCGTGGATCCCGACCGCGACTTCACCCGCGGTGTCGCGATCACCTCCTCCATCCACCCCACCCCCGACACCCACATCGAACCGGTCCGCTACGGCAAGGGATCCAATTCGATGGGCCTGCTGCAGACGCTGATGGTCGACGGCGGCGGCCGGATCCCGCGCTGGCTGCGTTTCCTGCTGGAGGTGCTGCGCCATCCGCTGACCCTGCTGCGCATGCTCAGCGTGCGCAACTGGAGCGAACGAACGGTCATCTCGCTGGTGATGCAGCATCTGGACAACTCCATCACCACCTACACCAAGCGGGGCGTGTTCGGCCGCAAGCTGACCTCCAAACAGGGCCACGGCGAACCGAATCCGACCTGGATCCCGGCCGGTAACGATGTGACCCGACGCGTGGCGGAGAAGATCGGCGGCACCGCGGGCGGCACCTGGGGCGAGGTGTTCAACATCCCGCTGACCGCCCACTTCCTGGGCGGTGCGGCGATCGGCGCCGACCCCGAACACGGTGTCATCGACCCCTACCACCGCGTCTACGGCTATCCGACGCTCAGTGTGGTCGACGGCGCGGCGGTGTCGGCGAACCTGGGTGTGAACCCGTCGCTGACGATCACCGCGCAGGCCGAACGCGCGGCCGCGCTGTGGCCGAACAAGGGCGAAAACGACACCCGCCCTTCGCAGGACAGCCCCTACCAGCGTATTTCCCCGGTCGCGCCGCGGCAGCCGGTGGTTCCGGCCTCGGCACCGGCGGCGTTGGTGTTGCCGATCGTCGAAATCAATCGCGACAGCGCCTGATTCATCCGCGCGCCCTCGATCCGGCCGCCGTGGCGATATCTCGCCGCGGCGGCCGGATCAGTTCGCGGAGATGTGAGCGAAACCCATCGGGGAGGTCGGCGGCGGCGCGGACGTCAGCGGCGCCCGGAATTCCTGCAGCGCGGCGAGCACATCGACGTGCCGCCCGGCATAGCAGCGCACCTGCGGCAGCGCGTGGGCGACCTCGCTGCGTTCCATCGCCTCGGCGTCGATATAGCCGATCGCGTCGAGTTCGATCCGCAACTGGGCCGCGATCCGGGTGATCGCCGCCGATTTGCGGCCCCACCCGACCTCGACGGCGGCGAACAGCCCGTGCAGGCCGTGACGTTCCAATTTGTCGGTAGTCCAGGACCATTCGCCACGGCTGGCCACGGCGTGCATCACACCCCGGCCGGTCAGGGTGTGCATCGCCCGCACCGCCTCCGGGCGCAGCGCACCACTGGTCGAATCGCAGACCACACCGTCCCACATGGTGTTGTCCAGTTCCCAGACAAGACATTTCACTGCCGGTGCTGTCATCTCGCCCCTACGGTCCACTCTCCTCAACACCCACGTCGGCCACGCCCGCGGGCACAGCCGATGGGTACACCGCCACCATCCAGGTACCGATTGTGCCGGACAAGCCCCCGCTTTCCTGGGCCGGTCCCGCGAGAGGTCATAGTAGGGATGCGGGGCCGCGCACACCAGCCCTGGCAAACCACTGGCTCGCGGCGCGGCTCACAGCGTCGGCACCACCAGCGGGACGGCCTCCACCGGATGCCCGGCCTGGATCGGCGCACCGATCGAGGCCACCCGCCACAGGCCGCCGTCGCGATACACCTTCGCCACCAACATGCCGGTATGCGGCCCGCCGCCGCGCAGATTGCCCCGCGCCAGCTCCGCGGTCGAGGAACCGTCGATCATGCGCCAGTAGCCGTTTCGGATGCGTTCGAAGGTATGCCCCGCATACGAGGTGACCACGAAGACCACCGATGTCACCTGCGCCGGCAGCCGGGCCAGGTCCACGGTGATGACCTCGTCGTCGCCCTTACCGTCACCGGTCAGGTTGTCCCCGGAGTGGCGCACCGCGCCGTCGCGGGAGGAAAGCTGCTGGTAGAACGCCACATCCACGAGTGTCTGGCCGACGAACAGCAGCGCCGAGGCGTCCAGGTCGATCTCGAGGGCGCGCAGCCCGCGCGGGCCGTGCACCTTCATCGGATCCCAGCCGACACCCATCTTCACCATCGACAGCTCGCCCTTGCGGATCTGGTTGAGCGCCACCTCCTGGCCGGGCGCCAGCACCGCCGGGCCGCGATAGGGCAACTCGTCCGCCCCGCCGCCCACCGACACCCCGTGCGCGGTCACCAGCGCCGCGAGTCCGGCCGGGAATCCGTGCCCGAGCGGGCGCACCTGCCAGGTGCTGCCGACCCGGTCCAGATCGGCGACGATCACCGCCGGTTCCTCACCGAGGTCCTCGACGGTGTACTCGTACACCGCATTTCCGCTCGGATCGGCCACGATCAGCTGCGGCGGCGGGTAGTCACCGAAACGATCCTGCTGCTCCTCGAGCGAGGCCACGATCCGCACATGCTCGATTTCCGGTGGGAGCGAACGCAATCCGATCGACAGCTCCGGCCGCCCGGAGGCCAGGCGCACCCCGTGCGCGGCGGGCTGGTTGTAGAAGATCAGATCGGTTTCGTCACGGACCCGGCCGGCCGAATTCAGCAGCAGCGCCGAAACATCGACGGGTTCGCTGTGCCGGACGGATACGACGACCTCGTCGTGGGTCAGACGGTCCACCTGTCCCTTGGTCAACTGAGCGGCCACCCTTCCACTCTACGTCGAGTTCCGGCGGTATTCGGGCAACACGGGCGCCTCCGCCCCGCCGATTCCGGTGCGCCCGGGCGTGGCGGGTAGCGTGAGCGGCGACGGTGGATCGCGACGTCGAAAGGGACGCGAATGAGGTCGGGTGCGCGACGAGTACCCGGTCGCGGGCCGCGATGGGCCACGGCGGCCGCGGTGGTCTCGGCCGTGCTCACGGTGGCCGGATGCGGCGGCGACGACTCCGCGATCACCGAATCCGCCACGCCCGCAACCACCACGGCCGCCACGCTCACCTCCGAGGCGCCGACCGGACCGACCGGTAATGCGCCGACCACCGAACCCACCACCGATCCCTTTGCCGGCAGCCCGCTGATCGATCACACCGAATGGACCGACGATCCCGACGGCCGCCGCCTGCACGTCTACCCGACCGCCGCCGGCCGCGCCGACCAATTCCCCGCCGCACTGGACCGCGCCTGGTCGGAGGTGCTCGCCGACTCGCCCGACGCCGAGTCGCCGGGTATGTACGACCAATTCGAATGTCATTGGGTGTGGGCGCGAATGGTCGCACCGAACAAGCCGAGCTGGAATCTGGAGCCGTGGCGGCCGGCCGTCGGCTACCAGGCCACCGTCCAGGCGATGTGCAATCCCGGCGGCCCCGATCCGGCCGGCAACTGACCGCGAAACTCTCCCGCTCCGATCACCTTCCGCGCTCCTGGACGATCGACCGGTGAAATGCGTTGTCCGCGATCGGGTTCGAAGGCCGCCGCGGCGATAGGTATCGTGGATATGGTCGCCAGCGTACGAGCCGAAGGGAGCGTCACGTGCGGTCGCCGTCCCCTCGGCCCGCGCACGCCTACCCGGCGAGCGCCCCGGCCTCCGCGCACACTCCCGCGCACCCCGCCGCCCGGCCCCCTTCGGCCCCTGCATGTGAGCGTTCCGGCCCGGCGCACGCCGAGACCGCCGCAGCGCCCGCCCCGCGAGCCGTTCGCGAACTCTTCCCCGCACTCACCGACGACGGCCCGGTCTATCTGGACAGCGCCGCGACCACTCAGAAACCGCTGCCGGTGATCGAGGCGATCGAGGGCTATCACCGCCGCCACACCGCCAATTCCGGACGCGGCACCTATCCGTGGGCGACGACGCTGACCCGCGCGATCGAACAGGTCCGCGCCGATACGGCCCGCTTCCTGCACGCCGAACCCGACGAGGTGGTGTTCACCGCGGGCGCGACGGCCGGCCTCAACGCGGTCGCCCTCGCCTGGGGGCTCACCACCCTCGCCGACGGCGACGAAATCCTCTACAGCCCGAGCGACCACGCCTCCAACGTGTATCCGTGGCTGCAGTTGCGGGCCACGCTGGCCCATTTCGGCCGCCGGGTTCGGCTGGTCCCCTACCGGACCACCGCGCTGGGCGAGGCAGATATCGACGACATCGCCGCCAAACTCGGCCCGCGCACCCGGCTGCTGACCGTCAGCCACCTCCACCACGTCTACGGTGCCCGCAACACCCTCGAGGAGTTGCGCGTCCACCTCGACACCCGGGTGGCGGTGTGTTTCGACTGCAGTCAGAGCGGCGGGCACATCCCGGTCGACGTGCGGGAGCTGGGCGCCGATTTCGCGGTGCTGTCGGCGCACAAGATGTTCGCCGCGCCCGGCACGGGGGTGCTGTTCTGCCACCGCCGCATCCACGACCAGCTGGGCCCGTTCCTGCCGGGCGGCAACTCCGGTGTGAGCGTGCGGGATTCGGCGCTGCTGCCGGCGCGGATGCCGCATCGCCTGGAAGGCGGCACCCACAACATCCCGGGCATCCTGGCCCTCGGGGAGGCCCTGCGGGTCCTCGACGCGATCGGCCTCGACACCGTCGAACAGCACAACCGGATGCTGACCCGCCGCCTCGTCGACGGCATGCACGCCCTGCCCGGGCTGCGCCTGCTGCCCGGACCCGCACACGCCCCGTGCGACACCGGATACGGCATCGTGTCGTTCACCCTCGACGGCATCACCGCCACCGACCTCGGCTTCGTGCTCTCGGAACTGGGTTTCCTCGTCCGCACCGGCGCGCACTGCGTCCCCTCCGACACCGCCGACGAACACGCCGAAATGATTGCGGCAGAAGCGGATTCGGTGCGGGTGAGTACCCATGTCTACACCACGGCCGAGGAGATCGACCGGTTCCTCGATTGCCTCACCACCATCGCCACGGAGGTCCGATGACCACACGCCGCGAATCCGCCGCAGCCGCCGTCTCCACCGCCGATCCCGGCCCGGACTCCGGGAGCACTGTGGTCAGCGCGCCGGCGGGCAGCGCATCGGATTACGACCGCCGCACCGCGTCCCGGATCCTCGCCGAACTGGCCCGCCCCGGCCTGTTCACCGCCGCCACCCCTACCGCGGCGCGCACCGTCGCGGTCACCCGCACACCGGTGCGGCCCGAACCGGGCAGCCATCTGACGTTGTCGCAGCGGCTGTATCTGGAGTCGTTCATGCGTCCGTGCCGCGCCGATCAGGTCACCAGCGCCACCCATCGGGTGGTGTGGACCGACAGCGACGGCATCCCCAACACCGGCCACGTCCGCACCGGCGGTCTCGGGCCGATCGTGCCGGTGGCGGTCCGCGAAACCGTGCTCGCCCTGTGGCACAGCCTCGAGGCCGATACCGCGCTGGCCGAACGGATCGCGGCGCTCACCCCGCACGACCGGGCGGTATTGGGCGCGACCACCACCGATCAGGATCCGATCGACATCTTCCGCGTCGGTATCGAAGCCACCGGCCGGGCGCTGGCCCAGCACGCGCTGCTGGCCGAGTCCACACCGTATCGGACCGCCACCGAATTCGCGTGCGGGCTGCGCGATTCCGGCATCTTCGCCGCGGTCGCCACCCGCTGGTACTGGGAGCAGCAGGCCTCCACCTATCGGCGCGGCATGATCGCGGCCGCCTTCGACACCCAGCCCGACGGCACCGTCCGCTACACCGCCGACACGATCGCCACCCTGCGCGCGATGAAGGACGCCACCATCCACGACGCCCACACCGTGATGCGGCGCGCCACGATCGAGGAGGGCCTGTCGGTGGAGGCGGCCATCGGCAGATATCACGACGAACTCGACCTGATCTCACGCCAATACGCGCTGCTGCCGCCGGGGGCGCGCCCGTCGTGCCTGGCGGCGATGCCCCATCGCATCGACGGCGAACACTACAGTCTGCTGCCCGAGGTGGTCGATCGGTTCGTGGACCTGTTCACCCACACCGTGTCCGGACTCGACATCATCGAAACACCGGATGCCACCGGAGATCTTGCGGGCACGGCCGGCCATCTGTTCTATGTGCCGGATATGAATTGCAAACACTGTGTGCGCACCATCGGCGGCGTGCTGGAATCGATGCAGATCGCGGTGCACGAGATCGATCTGCTCAGCAAGCGGGTGCGCGCCGAATTCCGCAGCGCCCGCAACCGGCACCGGGCCTTCGAAGCGCTACGCGACAGCGGTTACAACCCCACCCTCGCGGCCCCGGGCCCGGCCGAATGAGCGCACCGCCCGCGTTACCGGCGCTGCTGCATCCCCTGGTCCGCGCCTATCTCGCCTGCCCGCGCGCGCTCACCGCGGCCGTCGCCCGGTTCGGCACACCGGCGCATCTGCTGTTCCCGCAGGTCTACCTCGACAATCTGCGACAGCTCGAAGCCGTACCGGTGCGGCATCGGCTGCGCCATCGAATCTGCTACGCGCACAAGGTGAACCATTCGCGAGCGCTGCTGGCGACCGCGCACCGTGCCGGAATCGGCGTCGACGTGGCCTCGGTCCAAGAGCTCACCGCCGCTCGCGACGTGGGATTCGGCCCCGGCGACATCGAGGTGACCGGGCCGAAGGGCAGGCGGTTGCTGACCGCGCTCGCCGGTTCCGGTGTGACGGTGAACGTGGACAATCCGTGGGAGTTGCGCGAGCTGACGGCTCTGGCCGACCCGTCGGCGCCGATCCCGGTGCTGTTGCGGCTGAGCGGATTCCCCGCCCCCGGCGGACAGGTGACGGTGAGCCGGTTCGGCATCGGCCCCGGCGAGGTGAGCGAACAGCTGACGCTGCTGGCCCGATGCCAGGATCGAATTACCCTGCGCGGTTTCGCGTTTCATCTCGATTCCGGCGATATCGGCGAACGGGTGCGGGCGGTGGAGGCGTGCCTGGGCTGGATCGAACGCGCCTACGCCCACGGCCTCGCTCCCACGGTGCTCGACATCGGCGGCGGGTTCCGGCAGGTGTTCACCGCCGACGCCGACCGCTTCGACCACTACACGCTGGCACTGCGGGAATCACTGGTGGGGCGCGGCGAGCCGATGAGCTGGGCGGGCAACACCTTCGGATACACCGTCGACGACACCGGCGCCCACGGCATCCCGATCTTCCACAAATACGCCAACACGATGTCCGGGCCGCGGATGCTCGACGACCTGCTCGCCGCACCCCTGCCCGCGCACGACGGGCAACCGCTGGCGCGGGTACTGGCCGACAACCTGCTGGAACTGTGGTGCGAACCGGGCAAGGCGCTGGCCGATCACGCCGGAATCACCGTGGCGGGCGTGGAATTCGTCAAGTGCACGGCCGACGGCAGCATCGTGGTAACCGTCGACATCGGGCGTGACACGATCACGCCCGCCGACCAGGAGGTGATGGTGGATCCGCTGCTGCTGCCCGGACCCGAATCCGCGGACCGCACCGCCGACGATCCCGGCGGTCCGGTCGGGGTGTACATCGGCGGGCATCTGTGCCTGGAACGCGATCTGATCAGCAATCACAAGGTGTGGTTGCCCCGCCTGCCGCAGCCCGGTGATCTGCTGATTTTCCCGAATACCGGCGCCTATCACATGGATTTGTCGGCAGCGCGCGCATCGATGCATCCACTGCCGCCGAAACTGGCCGTCGATTACCGCGACGACGGCTTCTGTGTGGTGCCCGACGCCGACTACCGTCCCAGGAGGCTGTGATGCGCTACGACGACATCACCGACCTGATCGGCGATACACCGCTGCTACGGCTGGATCCGGCCGTACACCGGCTGCCCGGGGTGGAACTGTATGCCAAGCTCGAGTTCTACAACCCGTTCGGTTCGGTGAAGGACCGCGTCGCCTGGGGCATGATCCGCGACGAACTCGACGAGATCACCGCCCGGGGGCAGACACTCATCGAGGCCTCCAGCGGCAACACCGCCAAGGCGCTGCGGCTGCTGGGCGCCCGCCACGGTGTGGGCCTGCACGCGGTGACCAACCGCATCAAGGTCGACGAGGTGCGCGATCTGCTACAACTGTTCGGCACGCGGATCGAGGAGTTGCCGGGGCTGTCGGAATGCCCGGATCCGACCACCCCCAACGACGTGTACTCGGTGATCGAGACGACGATGGCGAAAAACCCGGGCGCCTACCATCATCCGTCGCAGTACACCAACGAGAAGAACATCGACGCCCACTACCACGGCACCGGGCGCGAGATCCACGAGGATCTGGCCGCCGCCGGCGTGGGCGCCGACTACCTCATCGGCGGACTCGGCACCACCGGATCAACCCGCGGCACCGCCACCTATCTGCGCAAACATCATCCCGAGCTGCGCACGATCGCGGTGGTGTCGCAGCGCGGCGACTTCATTCCCGGTATCCGGTCGGAGACCGAGATGTGGGATGTGGGGTTGTTCCAGCCGGAGTTCTACGACCGGATCGTGACGATCGACGCGGCCCGGGCGATCGAGGCCACCCTCGAATTGGCCACCGGCTACGGCATCCTCGCCGGCCCCACCAGCGGCGCGGGATACGCCGCCGCACTGGAGGTGTTGCGCGATCTGCCGCCGCGACCGACTCCGGTCGTGGCGGTGCTGATCGTGTGCGACCGCATCGAACCGTATCTGTCCTACATCAAGAAGCGGCGCCCGGACCTGTTCGGCCGCACGGGTTCCGCGGCGCCCGCACCCACCGACGCGGAACTGGACATTGTCCGCGAACTGTCGCCGGGCGAGTTGCGCGAACTCGACGCCACCGGCCGCCCGACGATCGTCGACACCCGCGGTGCGATGGCCTACCGGATCGGGCACATCCCGGGCGCGATCAACATTCGCGACGACCAGCTCGACGACATGTTCGCCCACGGCGTGCCGTTCTCCCGCTCGCGCCCCCTGGTTTTCGTCTGCCCCGTGGGTGATCTGTCGCGCCGCTTCGCCGCCACGGCCGCCCGCGCCGGCTACGACGCGGCAAGCCTCGCGGGCGGCATCGTCGCCTGGCGCGACGCCGGGTTCGACCTGGAAAGCGCGGCGCCACCGGCGATCTGAACCAGCGGTGGCCGCCCACTGCCCGGCCACCGCCTTCCCACCGCCACCGCTGCGGCACGCACGCGAACGACGCGATGTGCGCGGCTACCGTAATTCGGTATGGCGGTGACGGTGCTGGTACCACACGAGGTCGGGGTGTCGGCCCTGGCGCATCTCGACGGTGTGACCGCCGTGCACTATCGCCGCGGTGTGCTGCCGCCCGGCGCCGAGGCGGCGCGGGTGCTGATTCCCGATGTCCCGACGGGCGCCGACACGGTCGCGCTCGCGCACCGGCTTCCGGAATTGGGTCTGGTGCAACTGCTCACCTCGGGCGCCGACGGCTGGGTGGGCGCACTGCCCGAGGGGGTGCTGCTGTCGAATGTGCGGGGCGCGCACGGCGACGGGGTGGCCGAATGGGTGCTGGGCGCGGTGATCGCGTTGTGCCGCGACTTCGCGGTGTTCGCGCGTGCCCGCCAGGAGCGCCGCTGGGCCACCCGCCCCACCGACACCCTGTACGGGAAGAAGGTTCTCATCGTCGGCGCCGGCGATCTCGCTCACGCCCTGACCCGCGCACGTCGCGGGCATCGCCGGCCACAGCACGAGCCGCGCCTACGCGGTCGCCGCCGCCCAGATCGAGCGATTCCTCACCGGCCGGATACCGGACAACCTGGTGAGCACACCTGACCGGGGGTCGTGAGTCGTTGCCGCGCAACGGCTTTCATCGCGGGCGCGGGCGGCGGATGTGTTCGGTCACGGCCTCGGCGATCGGCGCCGGCGGGGGTGCGGCCGGCGCGGCCTGGGTGCGGGCGTCGTGGGAGATGCGGATCAGCAGTGCGACGATCACATAGTTGGCCAGCAGCGACGATCCGCCGTAGGACATGAACGGCGTGGTCAGACCGGTCAGCGGAATCAACTTGGTCACACCGCCGATCACCACGAACAGCTGCCAGCCCACCGAGAACGCGAGCCCGCCGCCGAGCAGTTTCCCGAATGCGTCACGCGTGGCCAGAGCCGCGGCGAAACCGCGCACGGTGATCACCCCGAACAGCAGGATCACCGCCGTGAGCCCGAACAACCCCAGTTCCTCCCCGATGGTGGAGATGATGAAGTCGGTCTTGGCGAACGGCACCTCCTGCGGCCGGCCCGCCCCGAGCCCGGTCCCCCACAGTCCGCCGGTTCCCAGCCCGAACAAGCCCTGCGCGATCTGATAGCCGTTGGTGTAGTAGGTGGCCATCGGATCCTCCCAGACCCGCACCCGCACCCGCACGTGCGCGAACAGGTGGTAGGCGACCACGGCGCCGACCGCGAACATCGCCACCCCGATCAGCAGCCACGACGCCCGCCCGGTCGCGATGTACACCATCGCCAGCACCGTGCCGAACACCAGCAGGGAGAAACCCAGATTCTTCTCGTACACCAGCACCAGCACCGACACGAACGTCACCACCAGCAGCGGACCCAGATCGCGCAGCCGCGGCACCGTGAAACCCAGCACCCGGCGCCCGGCCGCGCCGAACAGGTCCCGGTTGGCGACCAGGAACGCCGCCACGAAGATCAGCAGCAGCACCTTGGCGAACTCGCCGGGCTGAATCGAGAATCCGGAGAACAGGATCCAGCTCTTACCGCCGTTGACCTCGCTGAAGCGGGCGGGCAGCACCGCCGGGATCAGCAACGCCACCACACCCGCCAGCCCGCACGTGTAGGCGTAGCGGGCCGGCTGCGTGTGGTTGCGCACCACCACCAGCACCAGCGCGAACAACGCGATACCCGCTGCGGTCCAGATCAATTGGTGCGCGGCGTCCGACGACGGCGCGGCCACGCCCTTGGCGGCGGCGCTCGCGGCCTCGGCCCGGTCGAGCCGGTCGATCAGCACCAGCCCCAGCCCGTTGAGCAACACCACGCACGGCAGGATCACCGGATCGGCGCCGGCGGCGAACTGCCGCACCGCCAGGTGCGCCAGCAACGTCAGCCCGGCGAACACCAGCAACGACCACTGCAGCGATCGGCCGTCGTCACCACCGGCGGCCGCGGACATGATCCACGCCGCGATACCCACCACGACCACCGCCGCGGTACACAACATCAATTCCGTACGCCGCGGCCGGCCGCGCACGACCGGTCCCGACGACATCCCGGTCCGCAGCGCATTCATCGTGTCCAGTATGCGGATCACCGCCACCGCGCGCCGCCCGGCCGTGCCGCACCCGGACCGGGCGCCGTGCCCGGATGCGCGAACTACCAGGATCGACTGGCACGATGGGCGGGTGTATATCGCGTTCGGGGTTGTGGCCGTGCTCGCCGTGGCGGTCGCGCTGGCGGCGCTGGCCCGCCGTATCGGCATGGCCGAACCGCTGCTGCTCACCGTCGCCGGGGTCGTCGCCTCCTACCTGCCGTTCGTCCCGCAGATCGACATCGATCCGGAGTGGGTGCTGCTGGGTCTGCTGCCGCCGCTGCTCTACACGGCCTCGATCAGCACCTCGCTGCTGGAATTCAAACCGAAGAAGGTCTCGATCACCCTGCTGTCGGTCGGCCTCGTGCTGGCGACCACCTTCGCGGTCGCGGCGGTGGTGTGGCAGCTGCTGCCGGTGCCGTTCGCGGCCGCGGTCGCACTCGGCGCGATCGTCGCCCCGCCGGACGCGGTGGCCGCCATCGCGGTGGCCCGCCGGGTCGGGATGCCGCGGCGCATCGTCACCCTGCTCGAGGGCGAATCGCTGTTCAACGACGCCACCGCACTGGTCGCGTTGCGCACCGCGATCGCCGCGATGGCGGGCAGTTTCAGTGTGTGGCAGGCCGGCGGCGACTTCGTCTACGCGGCCGCCGGCGGCGCGGTCATCGGCATCGCCGCGGCCGCGGTGCTGGTGCTGGTGCGCCGCCGCATCACCGATCCGGTGCTCGACACCGGTATCTCGTTGCTGGCGCCGTTCGCGGCGTATCTGCCCGCCGAGGCCGCCCACGCCTCCGGTGTGATCGCGGTGGTGGTGTGCGGGCTGATCCTCGGCCAGGGCGCCCCGGTGTGGCAGTCGGCGGCCTCCCGCGTGGCCGAACGCACGAACTGGCGCACCATCCAATTCCTGCTGGAGAGCGCGGTCTTCCTGCTGATCGGCCTGCAGGTCCGCCATATCGTCGACGACGCCTGGAACAGCGGGCTCGACCACGCCACCATCGTGTTCACCGCGGTCGCCGTGCTGGTCACCGTCATCGTGGTGCGACCGATCTGGGTTTTCCCGGCCACCTATTTCTCCTGGTTCGTCGAAAGCCGCCCCCGCGGCAAACCCAAACCCACCTGGACCGGTCCGGCGGTGGTGGCGTGGGCCGGGATGCGCGGCGTGGTCACTCTCGCCGCGGCCACCCTGCTGCCCGACGACACCCCGCAGCTGGCGACGCTGAAACTGCTGGCCCTCGTTGTGGTCGGCGGAACGCTTCTGCTGCAGGGTATTTCGCTGCCGGCGCTGGTGCGGGTGCTGCAACTGCGCGGTCCCAGCCGCGCCGAGGACGCGCTGCAGGAGGCCGCGCTGCTGCAGCAGGCCACCACCGCCGGACTCGAGGCGCTCGACGAGGCGGTCGCCCCCGAAACCCCGCCCGAGGTGGTGGCGAGCCTGCGCGACCGGGTGGCGCGGCGCACCCACGCGGCATGGGAACAGCTCGGGCGCGCGGAATCGGTGCGCGTCACTCCCAGCGGCGAATACCGGCGGCTGCGGCTGGTGATGCTGCACGCCGAACGCGAGGCGGTGCTGCGCGCCCGCGACGGCGGCGGGATCGACCACGAAGTCCTCGAACAGGTGATGACCGCGATCGATCTGGAGGAGTCCACGATCGACCGGATCAGCGAGGCCGACGACGACGAGGCCGCCGCTCCCCTGGCCGCCCCGGTCTCCGGCGGCTGCGAACACCTCGTCGCCGCCCCGCACACCCACACCCCCGACCATCCCGACTGCTGTTCCGAATGCGTCGCCGAGGGGTTGACGTGGGTGCATCTGCGCATGTGCCTGACCTGCGGGCATATCGCCTGCTGCGATTCCTCGGCCGGCAACCACGCCACCAAGCACTTCCACGCCTCGACGCATCCGGTGATGCGCAGTGTGGAGCCCGGTGAGAAATGGCGCTGGTGTTATGTCGACGAAATCCTGGGCTGAACCCATTCGTTAGGCTCGGGATCGTGCGCACAGGTCAGGACTCCGCCGACAACGACACCCGCATCTGGGGTGGTACCACGCTCACCGAGCGCCGCGAGGCGCGCCGGACCGCGTTGCTGGAGGCCGCGCTGGACCTGATCGGCGAGGCCGGGGCGGGCGCGGTCACCATGCGCGCGGTGTGCCGGCGCGCGGGACTCACCGACCGCTACTTCTACGAGAGTTTCACCGGCCGCGACGATCTGCTGGACGTGCTCTACCGGCAGGTCGCCGACGACTTCCGGAAACCGATGACCTCCTTCGCCGCGGCCGCCGATCCCGACCGCGACCGCGAACTGGCCGGAGTGCTGGTCGACAAGGTGCTCGCCGATCCCCGCAAATCGCGACTGTTTCTGGTCGAACCGTATTCGAGCACCGGTTTGGGCCAGACCACGATCGCGGTGATGCCGACGTTCACCCGGCTCATCCAGGATCATCTGTTCACCGATATCGATGATCCGATGCGGCGGCGAATGGCCGCGGTCACCATGGCCTCGGGCAATGCCGGACTGTTCGCGGCCTGGCTCAACGGCTCGCTGCGCGCCGACCGCGATCAGGTGGTGGACCATCTGGTGGCGGTGATCGGGGCGTATCGGTCGATGTATCGCTACTGACTGTCCGCCCCGCCGATGAATTCCGGCCGCGGCGCTCGTCTGTCTCCGTGAAAGCCCCGTGTAGGAGAGTCGGAGGAGCGACGAGATGGCGACAGTGGTGTGCGGCGCGAGTATGTCACTCGACGGATATATCGCCGGGCCGGAGGAATCCGGCTTCGAGCATTTGTTCGCGTGGTACGAGGCCGGTGACCGCGCCTACCCGAGTACGCATCCGGAGTTGCGGTTCTCGATGACCGAGGTCGATCACGACCATGTCGCGGCCTATCTCGACGCGGTGGGTGTGTTCGTGGTCGGGCGCCGGCTGTTCGACCTCACCGACGGCTGGGGTGGGATCCACCCGTTCGACCGGCCGATAGTCGTTGTCACCCACCGCATTCCGCAGCAGTGGATCGACGCGCATCCCGGGGCGCCGTTCACCTTCGTCACCGACGGGATCGAGGCGGCGATCGAACGCGCGGCCGTGATCGCCGGCGACCGCGCGGTGGGCGTCAACGGCGGCACGATGGCCCGCCAGGCGCTCGAGGCCGGACTGCTCGACGAGATCTGGATCGATCTGGTGCCGGTGCTGCTCGGCGGCGGCACACCGATGTTCGATCATCTCGGCGCCGCACCGCACCTACTGGAGGATCCGGTTGTCGTGGCGGGCAGCCGGGTCACCCACCTGCGTTATCGGGTGCGCCGCTGAGTGTTCCGGGGTGCGGCGACGCTTCCGGCTCCTCGTGCGGTGCCATACCGGGGCGGCCCAGATCGGCCGTGGGCGGCTCACCCAGGCGCGCAGCCATCCCGTCGAGCACACAGACCAGCCCGAAGTCGAACGCCAGCGCCCGCGCCACCTCCGGATCCTGGGGTAGCGCGTCGCGGTAGTCGGCGCGCAGTTGCGGATAGTCCGCGGCCAGCTGGTCCATCGAGGCGAGCACCGATTGGTGGTCGACCTCGCCGCCGACGGCCTTGCGGTAGGTCAGTTCCGGAATCACCTGTCCCAGAATGAAACTCATCACCAGGGCGGTGGCCAGGTAGACGTCGGTGCCGTCGAATCCGGCCCGCAGGCAGGTGCGGCGCAACCGGTCGGTGAGCGCGAAGGCGTGGGGGCCGACGCTGGGCAGCTGTCCCAGCAGGCTCGCCGCCCACGGATGGGACCGGATGGTGGCGCGCAGGCTGTAGGCGAAGGTGGTGAACACCTCCCGCCAGTTCGCGTGCTCGGGGTCGGGTGTCTCGACCAGGCCCCACACCTCGTCGAGCGCCAGTTCCAGGAGCTCGTCCTTGTTGGCCACGTACCAGTAGAGGCTGGTCGCGCCGGCGTTGAGGCGCGCGCCGAGTTTGCGCATGCTCAGCGCGTCGAGGCCGTCGGCGTCGAGCAGTTCCACAGTGGCCGCGACGATCTGATCGCGGGTCAGCCCCGACCTCTTGGGCGGGCGGGGCTGCCGCGTCCACACCGAGCTGAACGGTTTGGTCACGGCACCACTGTAATTGCCTCGCACACTGTTCGAGTTTATCGTACGCTGCTCGAGTGGAATCGAACACTGTACGAGAATCCGCCGAGACACCCCCGCGCGATCCGCGCCGCTGGTGGATCCTGGGTGTGCTCTGCCTGTCCCTGCTGGTGCTGATGATCGACGGCACCGTCCTCAACCTGGCCATCCCGTCACTAATCCGGGAACTGGGCGCGAGCCCGTCCGACATCCAGTGGATCCTCGACGCCTACGTCCTGGTCTTCGCCGGACTCCTGCTCACCGCCGGCAGCCTGTCCGACCGATTCGGCCGCCGCCGCATGCTCATCACCGGCCTCGCGGTGTTCGGCGCGGCGTCACTGCTGGCGGTCCTGGCCAGCGAACCGTGGCAGGTGATCGCCGCCCGCGCCGCGATGGGTGTGGGCGGATCGCTGCTCATGCCCTCGACCCTGTCGATCCTGATGACAACCTTCGAGGAGGACGAACGCCGCAAGGCGATGGCCGGCTGGTCGACGGTGTCGATGGTCGGCATCGTCCTCGGCCCCACCCTGGGCGGTTTTCTGCTGCAGCACTTCTGGTGGGGCTCGGTCTTCCTGCTCAACATCCCCGTCGCGATCATCGCCATCATCGCCGCGGTAGTGCTGATGCCCGAAACCTACGGACAGCAACGCCCGGTCGACATCGTCGGCGTGCTGCTGTCGATCGCGGCGCTCACCGCGACCGTCTACGTGATCATCGAACGCGAATGGAATATCCCCGTCATCGCGCTCGCGGTGGTGGCCGCGGGCGGATTCACCTACTGGGAGTACCGCTCGCCGCATCCGATGCTGCCGCTGGCGGTGTTCCGCAATCGCGACTTCACCGGCACCTGCCTGACGCTGCTGCTGATGGTGTTCGGCATGGGCGCGGTGATGCTGATGCTCACCCAGTACCTGCAGTTCGTCCTCGGATACGGCCCGATGAAAGCCGGGCTGGCGCTGCTGCCCTACGCTGTGGCCGCGACGGTGTGCAACGGCCTGGGCGCCACCCTCGGCAAGAAGCTGAGCAACAAGGCCCTCATCGTCGCCGGTCTGGCGGTGATGGCCGGGGCGTTCGTCATCCTCGCCAACGCCGACAGCTACACGTGGGTGCTCACCTCGATGCTGGTGATGGGTGTCGGGGGCGGCCTGGCCGGTCCCGCGGCCTATGCCGCGATCATGAGCGCGATCCCGCTCGAGCACGCTGGTGTCGGCTCGGCGATGAACGACACCATCCAGCAGGTGGGTATGGCGGTCAGCATCGCGGTGCTGGGCAGTGTGCTGGCGGGCGTGTTCACCTCGCACATGCCGGCCGACGTCCCGGCGGCAGCGCGCGAGAACATCGGCAACGCCTTCGCTCTCGGCTTCGGCGAGCCGGCGAAGTCGGCGTTCACCACGGCCATGTCCTACGGGGCGTGGATCAGCGCCGGTTTCAGCCTCGCGGCCGCGCTGCTGGGCCTGGTGCTGCTGCGCCACCGCGCCGCGCAACCGGCCGCGACACCCGAACCGGCGCAGGCGAGCTGAACCGGTTCACGCCACGGCACGCGGATCGGTCCCCGCAGCGCGCGCGGGGACCGATACCGGTGGACGAGAGGCATTGTCGGGCAGCCACCGGGAGAATCGTTCCACCACCGCCAGCGCGCCCAGCCCGGCATATCCGGCCAGCACGCTTTCGGCCAGCGTCATATCGTCCTCGGGCAACCCGTAGACGCAGACGAGCAGGCCACGCCGTGACCCCTGCGCGAGCGCCCCGTGGCCCGCGCGCGGCAGCACCCTCTCCTCGACCAGCGCCGGACATCCCGAATGCAGCACGAGCGCGGCCTGCACCCCCAGCGACAGATCGCGAATACGCGGACGATGCCCTGCCGCCGCCGCGCCGATCAGCGAGCCCGGCAGCAACTCCGCCCCGTCCAGATACCCCGGTTCGACAGCGCGCCAGCGCTGCACAGGCGGGAAGTGATCACAGTCCGGGCGACCCGACCAGCGGCGATACGCCCGCTCCAGCAGCACCTGAGTCGCGTCGCGGCAATCGGATTCGTTCGTGACCACGGCCAGCACCCGCAGCTGCCGGCACCGCAGCCGATCGGGCCGCACCCGTTCGATATCGGCGATACTCATAGCCCACCGCCGCTGTCGAATTCGGAGCGCACCGATTCGGCCCGCACCGCCGACACGCCGCGCACGTGTGTCGGCGCCGGAGTGTGGGCCCGCCGCCACGCCGAGACGAACAGGGCGAAACCGCTCGCCACGGCGACGATCACGGCGAGCATCGCCAGCACCAGGGGTGTCGTCGCCGCCGCGTCGGTGCGGCCCGCGCCACTGGCCCGGATCAGCATCGCCGCGAGCAGGGGACCGACCAGGGCGAGTCCGGCCGCGGTGAGCAGCAGGCCACCGGTGGTCAACGCTTCCGGGGTCAGTGATGCGCGAACGGACGTGACGGTTGTCGCACCCACCGACCCGGTTCGCGATCCCAGCAAACTCTTGCGCAACGGCATGACCGCCCCTTTCGTTCACCCGCTCGTCAGTGCATTTGAACTGGGAATTTAAAAGTACAACTCGAATCGCCACGGGTTCATCCAAAGTGATCCAACTGTCACCGGAACGTTGGCAGCAATTCAGCAGCGATCAGAGTGGAACTGCCCGATCGAACGGCGTCGAAACGTCGCATGCCGCCCGGGCGGACCCGAAGGCCACGCCCGGACGGCATGCGGTGCGTTCGTGCAGTCGATGCGCGATCGCGGTCGGTGAACGAGGGCTGGGCCCTCGACGGTCAGTGCCCCATCAGCACCGGTGCGTCGGTACCTTCCTGGGGCAGTTTCGGTTTGGCGCGCGGCAGGAACGCCGCCGGGATCAGCGTCACCAGAACCAGCACCAGGGCGACGATGTAGGTGTGCGCGTAGGCGGTGGCGGCCTGGTCGAATCCGGTGTCGAGCTGCTCGGGTGGCAGCTTCTGCGCGATGGTCGGATCGAACTGCGATCCGATCGCCGCCTGTGCCAGCGGACGGTTCTCCAGCATGTTGGTCAGCAGCACCGACATGATCGCGGTACCGATCGAACCGGCCGCCTGGTTGACGATGTTCATCAAGGTCGAACCGCGCGCCACCTGCGCGTGGGTCAGCGTCTGGATCGCGGCGGTCATGGTCGGCATCATCGTGAAGCCCATGCCCAGACCCATCACGAACAGCGCCACACACATCAACGGCAGCGACGTATCGGCCGAGAGCTGAGTGAAGAACACCATGCTCACCGCGATGACGGCCAGACCGCTCATCACCACCTTGCCGGGGCCGATCTTGTCGACCAGCTTGCCGCCGATCGGCATGGTGATCATCGCGCCCAAACCCTGTGGGGCGATGAGCAATCCGGTCACCAGCGTCGACTTACCCTGCACCTGCTGCAGATAGCTGGGCAGCAGCAGACCGGAACCGAAGAACGCCACCGCGAAGAACACCGCGGTCAGCACGGCGAAGGTCAGCTGGCGATTGCGGAACAGATGCAGATCGATCAGCGGATGTTCGGTGCGCAGCGCGTGGAAGACGAATCCGACCATCAGCACCAGGCCGATCGCGGCCGGTACCAGAACACGCGCCGAGGCCACCGTGTGCTGTTCGGGAATCGAGGACACACCGAACAGGAACAGCGCCAATCCCGGTGACGCGAGCAGCATTCCGAGGAAGTCGAACGATTCCGAGGGTTCGGGCCGGTCCGACGGCAGCACCACGACCGCCAGGATCAGCGCGACCACGCCGACGGGCAGGTTGATCAGGAAGATCCAGTGCCAGCTGAAACTGCCGATCAGCCAGCCACCGAGAATCGGGCCCAGAATCGGCCCGAGCAGCATCGGCACGCCCAGGACCGCCATCACCCGGCCGATCCGCTGCGGCCCGGCCGCGTGGGTCATGATGGTCATACCGAGCGGCATCAGCATGCCGCCGCCGAGCCCCTGCACGACGCGGAACGCGATGAGCGACTCGATGTTCCAGGCCGTGGAGCACAGCACCGAGCCGAGGATGAAGAACGTCAGCGCCAGGATGTAGAGGCGTTTGGTGCCGAATCGGTCGGCGGCCCAGCCGGTCAGCGGGATGACGCTGGCCAGGGCCAGGGTGTAGCCGGTCATCGTCCAGGCGGCGATGGCGTAGCTGGTGTCGAATTCGTGCTGGAACGTCGGCAGCGCGACGGTTACGACGGTCACGTCCAGGATCGACATGATCGCGCCGAGCACGACCACACCGGCCACCTTGAACACGGCGGCATCGAGTGTGTCGGACGCGGGATCCGACGTCGCCGCAGGAATATCCGGAGGAGAGGTCACCGCTTCAGCCTGCCAGGTGACCGATCACTTGACCAGCCCCCTTTTCCCAGGGGAGGCCATATCGAAACCTCCGAGTTTTCGCGCCCGATTCGTCCGTTCCCGCCGTTATCTTGCCGCCCCCGGGCACGGCCCCGTACACCCGCACTACATTGGTTCCCATCCGTTCATTCGTTGTCCGGCAAGGAGTTCCCCGCGATAGAAGACCCGGTACTCGGTTCGACCGGTAGGCTCACAACGCCGATCCGGGGCGCAGGCATGCTCGGGGAGGTCCTGGTCGCGATCAGAGGGGGCACAGAGCTGTACATCGCGCGATCCACCGAACCCCTGGACGCCGGCACCACCGTACTCGTGGTCGCCGTGCACCCCGGCCGGATCGTCGATGTCGTCGAGTGGATTCCGCTGGACTTCGGACCGGGTGGGGATATATCGAAATAGCAAGGGAGACACCAGTGCTGGGCTATCACGTGCCCGATCCCGACGAGGCCATGCTGATCAGCGGCGGCCGCGCCAAGGACAACGCCCCCTTCCGCGTCATCACCGGCCACGGCGCCTGGGTGATGCCGTTCTTCCGCAAGGTCAGCTACCTGTCGCTCGCGATGTTCGAATCCGAGATCCAGGAACGCTGCGTCACCCGTCAGGCCATCCAGCTCGACGTGCGCGCGGTCATCGCCTTCAAGGTCGCCAACGACACCCAGTCGGTGGTCAACGCCGCGCAGCGATTCCTGTCCGAACAGGAACGCGAAATGTCGGTGCTGACCGGGCGCATCTTCTCCGGCCACCTGCGCTCCATCGTCGGTTCCATGACCGTCGAGGAGATCATCCGCGAACGCCAGAAACTCGCCGACGAGGTTCTGGTCGCCTCCAAGGTGGAGATGAGCAACATCGGACTGTGGGTCGACTCGTTCCAGATCCAGTCCATCGACGACGGCGGACTCGGCTACATCGCCGCCCTCGCCGCGCCACACAACGCCGCCGTGCAGCGCGACGCCCAGATCGCCCAGGCCGCCGCCGCCCAGCTCGCCGCCGAAGCCGAACAGGAATCGCTGCGCAAACAGGCCGAATATCAACGGCAGACCGCGATTCTGCAGGCCGAATATCAGCGCGACATCGACAAGGCCAAAGCCGAGGCCGGCCAGGCCGGTCCCCTCGCCGAAGCCATCGCCCTGCAGGAAGTGCTCACCGCCCAGGCCGAACGCGCCCGCAAGGAAGCACAACTGCGCGAACAGCAACTGCAGGCCGAGGTCGTCAAACCCGCCCAAGCCGAAGCCGAACGCGTGCGCGTGCTCGCCCAGGCCGAGGCCGACCGCACCCGCATCCAGGCCGAGGCCGCGGCCTCCAACAACCGAATCGCGTTGGACCAGTTGCTGATCGAGCAACTGCCCGAAATCGTCAAACAGGCGTCGCTCGGCCTGTCCAACGCCAATCTGACCGTCCTCAACGGACCCGACGGCGTCGGCGAATTGGTCAACGGAATGGTCGGGCAGGGATTGACGGTATTCAACTCACTGCAAAAGGCTCTTTCCACCGACAACCACTCCGGGGCACCGATAGAGTGACCGCACACGGACGGCTATGAGGAGCAGGTGTAGGTGTCGATCGGGAAATTGGTGTCCTTCGACAGTTCTCGGGGGTTCGGATTCATCCGTCCCGAAGACGGCGGGCCGGACGTATTCGTTCATGTGAACGACATCGGATTGGACGAGGACGAACTGCGGCAGGGGCGAGTATTCGAATTCGAGGTCACCGAGGGTGATCGAGGACCCAAGGCGGTCAACCTGACCGCGGTCGGCGGCACACCGGCGCCACCACGCCATCGCGGCCGCGGCACCGGCCAGCTCACCGCCGCCGAACACAAACGGCTGATCACCGAACTGCTGCTCGACGCCAGCCCCGCCCTCACCGCCGGCGAGATCATCACCATCCGCGACCGGCTCGCCGAATTCGCCGACCAGCACGGCTGGCTGGAGAACTGACCGACCGGGCGAATGTCCCGCGACCGCGGGCGGCGGCTCTCGGCCTACGATCATGACGACGATGCGGGCGATGAATTTCTCCCGCCCGCACCGTCGGCATGGGTGAGACCGACCCGAGGAGGATCGCGTGGACCTGCCCGTCATGCCGCCGGTGAAACCGATGCTGGCCAAATCCGCCGGCGCCCTGCCCCGCGAGGACACGCTCCTCTACGAGCCCAAATGGGACGGCTTCCGATGCATCGTCTTTCGCGACGGCACCGAGATCGAACTCGGCTCCCGCAACGACCGGCCACTCACCCGCTATTTTCCGGAAGTGGTGCGACTGCTCGACGCCGCGCTGCCCCCGCGGTGCGTCCTCGACGGTGAAATCGTCGTCGTCACCGAACACGGCCTCGATTTCGACGTCCTGCAGAACCGCCTGCACCCCGCGGCCTCCCGCGTGAACAAACTCAGCGTCGAAACACCCGCCAGTTTCGTCGCCTTCGACCTGCTCGCCCTCGGCGACGACGACCTGACCACCAGGCCCTTCCACGAACGCCGGCACCTGCTGGAATCGATCCTCGACACCCCGCACGAGGGCATCCACCTCACTCCCGTCACCTCCGACCCCGATACCGCCCAGGACTGGTTCACCCGATTCGAGGGCGCCGGCTTCGACGGCGTGATGGTCAAATCCCGCGACCTGCCCTACATGCAGGACAAACGCGTCATGGTCAAGGTCAAACACGAACGCACCGCCGACTGCGTCGTGGCCGGGTTCCGCTGGCACAAGGACGGCCAGGGCGTCGGCTCCCTGCTGCTGGGCCTCTACGACGAGGACGGCAACCTGCACCACGTCGGCGTCGCCAGCAGCTTCACCGCCGCCCGCCGCAAACAACTCGTCGACGAACTGGCGCCGCTGCGCGACGGCGCACTCGACAACCACCCCTGGCGCACCTGGGCCGACGCCGCCGCCCAAGCCAAGGCCGAAGGCAAGATGCCCGGCGGCATCAGCCGCTGGACCGGCGGCAAGGACCTGTCCTGGGAACCACTACGGCCCGAACTGGTCGCCGAGGTCCGCTACGAGCACCTCATGGCCGGGAGATTACGCCACGGCGGGCGCCTGGTCCGCTTCCGCGACGACCGCACCCCGCAATCGTGCACCTACGCCCAACTCGAAGAGGTCGCGCCCGCCGAACTCGCCGACATCTTCACCGCCGCGAAAGCGCAGGCCCAGCCGTGAGCGAAGCCATCGACATCGACACCCACGGCGTGACCGTCCGCATCAGCAACCCCGACAAGATCTACTTCAGCAAACGCGGCGAAACCAAACTCGACCTCGTCCGCTACTACCAAGCCGTCGCCGAACCCCTGCTGCGCACCATCGGCAACCGTCCCGTGCTGCTCGAACGCTATCCCGACGGCGCCGGCGGCAAATCCTGGTTCCAGAAACGCGTCCCGAAATCGGTCCCCGACTGGTTGCAGACCGTACAGGTTTCCACCCCCAACGGCACCGCCAGCGACGCCCTGGTCGCCGCCGACCTCGCCCACATCCTCTGGGCGGTCAACCTCGGCTGCCTCGGCTTCCACGTCTGGCCCAATCACATTCCCGCAGGCGGAGTCCCGGCCCGCACCGAAGGCGAGATCGGCGACCTCGACATCAGCGACGAACTGCGCATCGACCTCGATCCCTCCCCCGGCATCGGCTTCGACGACCTGCGCCACGTCGCCGTCCTCACCCGCGAACTGCTCGCCGAACTCGGCATCGACGCCCGCGTCAAAACCTCCGGATCCCGCGGCCTGCACATCTACGCCGTCCTCGAACCCGTCTGGGACGGCTACCAGGTCCGCGCCGCCGCGGTCGCCATGGCCCGCGAACTCGAACGCCGCCACCCCGACCTCATCACCGCCAACTGGTGGAAAGAGGAACGCGGACAACGTGTCTTCATCGACTACAACCAGAACGCGCCACACAAGACCGTCTTCGGCGCCTGGTGTGTGCGACCCAAGGTCGGCGCCCAGGTCTCGACCCCCATCGCCTGGGACGCACTCGATGCGATCGTCCCCGACGAACTCACCATCGCCACGGTCCCCGAACGGCTCGCCGCATCCGGCGACCCCTGGGCCGACCGCACCCCGCAATCGATCCAGTCGCTGCTCGAAATGTCGCGCCGCGACTTCGATTCCGGCCTGCTCGACGCACCCTGGCCACCGAACTACCCGAAGATGCCCAACGAACCACCCCGCGTCCAACCCAGCCGCGCCCGCACCCCCGGCTGAGGACTCACACCCTCGCGGGCGCCGTCAGCGGGCCTGCTCGATCCGCGGAAACGTGGTCTCGACCAACGCCATCAGCACATCCGCGAGCAGATGATGCACCTGCTCACGATTCAAGCTGCGGCGCGTAATCCATTCGCGCCCAGCGGTTTTCACCATTCCGCTGTAGGCGCGGACCAAGGCCCGCAACTCGTCGTCGCGCGCCGACCCGGACAGGCCCACCATCTGCAACAACCGATCGGCCGCCGCGTCGTCGGCCTCGTCCAGGATGCGCTGCACCTCCGGATCGTCCCCGATCCCCTCATGCCCGGTCACCTTCACCCAGGTGCTGCCCAACCCGCTGATCGTGTCCAGCAACCACGACACACTCGCATCCACCCGCTCGCGCGGCGTACCGGTGGGCATCACCATGTAATCGGCGCGCGGCAACGTCACCATCCGGCGCACCACCGCCAGATACAGATCGCGCTTGTTGCCGAAATAGTGATTGATCAGCCCGCGCGCCACCCCGGCGCGCTGCGCGAGTTCAGCGGTCGACACCGCCGCATAGGGACGTTCGCCGAACATCTCGATGGCGCAGGCCAGAATCTGGGCGCGCCGTTCGTCCGGCTCCAGCCGGCGCCGCCGAGCCGAATCGGCATCGGCCGGCACCGGCTGGGTTGTGGTGTCAGAGTGAGCGGGCAATGAGATCCTTCATCACCTCGTTGGAACCGGCGAGGATGCGCAGCACGCGCGCACCGGTGTACAGCTGGGAAATCGGGTACTCCGTCATGTATCCATAGCCACCGAACAGTTGCAGACAGCGGTCCACCACAATACCCAACTGGTCGGTAAGCCAGTACTTCGACATCGCAGCGGTGGGAATGTCCAGCTCACCCCGCAGATGCTTGCCGATCGCATCATCGAGGAACGTCCGGCTCACCCGCGCGATCGTCGCACACTCGGCCAGCTCGAACTTCGTGTTCTGCATCGCGAACAGCGGCTTACCGAAAGCCTCACGGCCCTTGGTGTATTCGACGGTCAACTCCACCGCCCGCTCCATCATCGACACCGCCATGATCGCGGTCACCAGCCGCTCCTGCGCCAGCAGCTGCATCATCTGATAGAAGCCCTGCCCCTCGGCCTCACCCAGCAGATTCGACGCCGGCACCCGCAAGCCGTCGAAGAACAGCTCCGCGGTGTCCTGCGCCTTACCGCCGATCTTGTTCAGGATCCGGCCGCGCCGGAAACCGGGCGTCTCGTCACTCACCTCGGCGAAGATCAGCGACACGCCCGCCGCGCCCTTCGTCGGGTCGGTCTTGGCAGCGATGATGATGCCGTCGCACAACCAGCCGTTGGAGATGAAGATCTTCGACCCGGTGATCACGTACTCGTCACCCTCGCGCACCGCGCGGGTCTTGATGTTCTGCAGATCCGAACCCGTCCCCGGCTCGGTCATGCCGATCGACAGCACCATCTCACCACTGGCCGCCTTCGGCAGCACCCGCCGCTTGAGGTCCTCGGTTCCGAAATGATGAATGTAGGGCGCGATGATCGACGAATGCACCGGCATACCCAGTGAACCGTCACCGGCATAGGACTGCGCCTCGATCAACGCCGCCTCGTGCGCGAAAGTGCCACCGCCACCGCCGTATTCGGACGGAATCGCGGCGCACAGCAGACCCAGCTCACCCGCCCGGTTGTACAGTTCGCGGTCCGGATGCCCCTGCGCGACGAACTTTTCCTCGTTCGGCAGGACTTCCTTCTCGAAGAAGGTCTTCGCCAGATCCCGGACGGCCTCGACCTCATCGTCGCTCCACGCGGCGCGCGCCATCGTTACTTCCTTCGTCTCGTACCCAGGACCGGACCGCACCGGCCCCGCGCACCAGCCTGGCGCACTATTGGCGGCATGTCAACAACGCCGTTCAGTGGGCATCCCGCGCGGTATTCACCCCCGCCAGCGTGCTGAAAATCGGCACCTCCGGATCCGCCACGATCCGCTGCCGCCGCAGGAAACCGTCGATCAGCGACCACACCAACTCGGTCAGTTCCGCCACGAAATCCGCGCTGGTCCGCCGCGGCGCCGCCGAATCCTCCAGCCACAGATCCGTCGTCGCCACCACCACACCGACGACCGCCCGCGCCAGATAGTCCAGCCCCGCCGTCTCGATCGGCACCGCCTCCGCGATCGACCGCGCCAGCTTCGCGAACCGCCGCGCCGCATCGCGGCCCAGGTCGAACTGCAACACCGCCCCGACCGCCGCACCACCCGACCGGCTCGCCTGCGCCGTCTGCACCACCGGTGCCTGCATCAGAAAGCGAAAGACATTGGGATGGGCCAGAATTCCGTCGGCATACGCGGTGAACACCCGCCGTAGCGCGGGCCGCGGCGGCTGCAGCAGCAACGTCATGTCCTGCCCCGCCGCGGCGAACGCATCGCGCGACATCCGATCGGCGATCTCGGTGTACAGATCCGCCTTGTCCGCGAACTGCCGATACAGCCGTGGCTTCGTCATGCCCGCCGCACGGGCGATGTCGTCCATACTCGGCTGCGGCCCGTCCCGATCGATCACACGGATCGCCGCATCGACGATCTCCTCCCGTGCAACCCCAGGCGCGGCAGCTCGCCGGCCGACCCGAGACACCATGGGCTCCTCCCCAGCCGAGCGAATAGGTTCATTCAGGTTAACGTACCGCCGGTACGAAGCGACGACCGCCGCGTCCACCAGCGAAAATTCCGGCAGTCAGGGAGATTTCCCACCGACGCGCGCTGACGAAAAGCCCATCGCGTACTGTCGGTACCGTTGACCGTACCGGCAGTACGAGCGGCTCCGTCCCGCGCTCACGAGGTAGACCGATGAACCCAGCCCGCACCCCCTCCCGCCACCGCACCGTCACCGCCCACGGAGGCGACCTCGCCGTCTACGAATACGGCCACCCCGACGCCGACACCATCGTGCTCATCCCCGGCATCACCGACACCCACCGCATCTGGAACCGCGTCGCCACCGGACTCGCCGACAGCTTCCACGTGGTCACCTACGACGTCCGCGGACACGGCCGCTCCAGCGCACCCACCCGCACCCACCGCTACCGCCTGCCCCACCTCGCCGACGACCTGTTCGCCGTCATCGACGCCGTCAGCCCCAGCACACCCGTCCACCTCGCCGGCCACGGCTGGGGCGCGATCCAACTCTGGTACGCCCTCGGCGACCCGCGCGCCAATACCCGCATCGCGTCTGCCACCGCCCTGTCGGCCCCCCACCTCGACCACCTGGCCCTCGCACTGCGTGATCTCCGCTGCCCGCGCAGCCCCTGGTGGCGGCTGCCGCGCCTCAGCTGGCTGGTCCTCGGCCGCCGCCTCCTGCACTGGCCCCGCCTGCGCGCCCGGATCGTCCCACAGGCCGGCACCTGGCCCACCGACCTGCTCGCCGGCGCCCGCATCGTCTCGGCCAACCTCGTCCACCACCTGCGCCACCCGCGCCCGCAACACACCGCCGTACCGGTCCAGCTCATTCTCGACCGCGCCGACACCGCCGCCCTGCCGAGCCTGCGGACCCACATCCGCCGCGACGTCGACCGCCTCTGGCTGCGCGAACTGCCCGCCGACCCCTGGCTGCCGCTGACCGAGCCGCTGCTGGTCGTGGAAGCCATCGCCAACTTCATCGACGACCAGCACACCGACCACCGGCCCATCCACTACACCCCGCGCTGAGGAGCCCCGCCGGCTCCCAGCAGCCGCGATGAGACAATAGGCGGCGGCATACCCCCGCAGACGAAGGATCATCCGGCAGCACGATGGCTGAGCACACCACGACGACCGCGCCCACCACGTCCCAGCCGGACACCATCGATGGCGAGGAACTGGCGATCTGCCTGCGCGTCCTCGACCAAGCCGCACGGCTCGACGACAACCACCCCGACTCCATCGCGGTACAGCGTGCGGTCGGGCACATGTTCAAGAAACTGAAGCGCCGCCGTCGCGATCAGGCCCGCGCCGCCGTCGCCGAAGCCGACCGGGCGGTGGTCGCCGCCACCGCCACCGGCTCCCCCCACCGCATCGACGACGAGACGGCCGGCATCCCGCTGTCCACCTCAGTCGACGGCGACGCCGCGGGCACCCTGCTGCGCGCACGGCCCTGCTACATCTGCAAACAGCGCTACACCCGCGTCGACCGCTTCTACCACCAGCTGTGCCCCGACTGCGCCGCCCGCAACCACGCCAAACGCGACGCCCGCACCGATCTGTCCGGCCGCCGCGCGCTGCTCACCGGCGGCCGCGCCAAGATCGGCATGTACATCGCCCTGCGGCTGCTGCGCGACGGCGCCCACACCACCGTCACCACCCGCTTCCCCAACGACGCGATCCGCCGCTTCACCGCCCAGCCCGACAGTGCCGAATGGCTGCACCGGCTGCGTATCGTCGGCATCGACCTGCGCGATCCGGCCCAGGTCGTCGCCCTCGCCGACGACGTCGCCGCACAGGGGCCCCTGGACATCATCATCAACAACGCGGCCCAGACCGTCCGCCGCTCGGCCGGCGCCTATGCCGCGCTCGTCGAGGCCGAATCCGCACCGCTCCCCGCGGGTGAACTGCCCGACACCGTCACCTTCGGCCACACCACCCAGGCCCACCCGAACGCACTGACCGCCTCCCTACACTCCGCGCCGGTACCGACCACCCTGTCCGCCGCCGAGGTCACCGATCTCGCCCTGGTCGCGGGATCGGCCACCCCCGAACGTATTTCGCGCGGCGTGGCGATCGATGCCGGTGGGCTGGTACCCGATCTCGCGCACACCAACAGCTGGGTACAGACCGTCGCCGAGGTCGACGCCACCGAACTGCTCGAAGTACAGCTGTGCAACTCGACCGCACCATTCCTGCTGATCTCCCGGCTGCGTCCCGCGCTCGCCGCATCACCGGCCCGCCGCAAATACGTCGTCAACGTCTCCGCCATGGAAGGCGTCTTCAGTCGCGGCTACAAGGGCCCCGGCCACCCGCACACCAATATGGCCAAGGCCGCGCTCAACATGCTCACCCGCACCAGCGCGCACGAGATGTTCGAGACCGACCGCATCCTCATGACCGCCGTCGACACCGGCTGGATCACCGACGAGCGCCCGCACTACACCAAGCTCCGTCTCGCCGAGGAGGGCTTCCACGCTCCCCTCGACCTCGTCGACGGCGCCGCCCGCGTCTACGACCCGATCGTGCGCGGCGAAGACGGCGTCGACCTCTTCGGCTGCTTCCTCAAGGACTACGAGCCCTCCAACTGGTGAGCCCCAGCCGCGTCGCGGCTTTCTTTCGAATGGGTGTGTTCGGGATCGATTGAACACGCGCTACTAGGCAATACATGTTTAGATGCGCATATCTGCGTAACAGCATTGAATATCGTCCGTCCGTGTCCGATGCAGCTTCCGATCGCGCGAAGCACACTCGAAACCCTCAGTGCGACAACAGGTACGGCTGGCATCTTCTCTCCAGCGGGCCGCTACGCCACTCCCCTGCACGGACACCGGGTACAGGATTTTTGCATCCCGGCTGGTTGATGGCGCGACTCCCCTGCTGGCGGCCGGCACCGAGCCATGCCGTCAGTAGATTGTCAGATGCGCATATGTGCGTATCGGTATCTTCAATTGCCGGACCACCGCTCGCGATCGGAAGGCCATGGGAGGCAAAGACGTTCACCCGAGGCACTCCGTGGCCGACGACGAAAATCCGCGCACGGGGCCGCCGATCGCCTTAGTCTGGATTACGTGATGTACCGGCTGCTGGCAGATGCCACCGCGGGTGTGCATTTCCTGTTCATCGCCTACCTCGTCGTCGGCGGATTCGTCGCGTGGCGGTGGCGGTGGACGATCTGGACCCATATCGCCGCAGTGGCCTGGGGTTTCAGCACGGTCCTCGTCGGCGTCGACTGTCCACTGACCTATCTGGAGACGTGGGCCAGGGAACGCGGTGGCGAAGCCGGCCTGCCGTCGACCGGCTTCATCGCCCACTACATCACCGGGGTTCTCTATCCGCGCAGCGCCTTGGACCTGGTGCGGGTTCTGGTCGTCGCGCTGGTGGCGGTGTCGTGGATCGGCTTCGTCCGGCTGGGCAGGCGCCGGCGGTACCGATCGCATCACGCCGTCACCGAATAGCATCCACGCCCGGGCTACTCCCGGCTCATCGCCCGTACCGCACGGACGACGTCGTCACCGGTCAGCTGATCACCGGCGGGGGCGATCAGCCACTGCAGCGCAATACCTTGGAACAGAGCGAAATACAGTTTGGCGACCGCGCGGGCGTCGCCGGCCGACAGTTCGGGATGCACCTCACGCAGCGGCTCGACGAGCCCTGCGTAGACCTCTTCGGTCGCCGTGGAGAAGTACTCCTGAGATTCCGGTGAGCGCGCCACCCGCACCCCGTTCTCGAAGCTGAGAATCAGCTCGTCCGGATGGTTCTGGATGACGTCCATCATGCCGTTCCAGGTGGCCTCGAGCGATTGCGCCAGGGTGCGCCCCTCCCCCGCATCGCGGATGGCCTCTTCCATCCCACGGCCGATCTCGTCACCGGTCACCTGCGCGATGGCCTCGGCGACCAATCGATCCTTCGTGCCGAAGTGATAGCCGATGGCAGCCAGGCTGACCCCGGCCGCACCCGCGATATCCCGTGCGGTGACCTTGGCGAGGCCTCGCTCCAAGATCGCCTTCCTCGCCCCCGCCAACAGATCCTCTCGATTACCCATAATCCCAGGTTACAACGTCTTAGACATTTGTACTAGACAAACGTGCCAGCCATGTGGCACATTTGTCTAAGACGTTCGGACCAACCGATAGGAACCGCCACCATGAACTCCGTCTCCCGCCCCCTCCACATCCTGGTTTCCGGCGGCGGCATCGCCGGCAATGCCGTTGCGCTGCAACTGCTTCGAGCCGGCGTCGCGGTCACCGTCGTCGAACGCGCCACCGCTCCCCGCCCGGGCGGACAGGCCGTCGATCTGCGCGGCCCCAGCCGCGAAGTGGCCGAGCGCATGGGCCTGATGCCGGGCATCGCCGAGTACCAGCTCGAAGAACTCGGCATCTCCTACATCGATCACAAGGGCCGCACCTACGCGAACATGTCGATGGAACACTTCGAGGGCAAGGGCCCGGTGGCCGAAATCGAGATCACCCGGGGCGACCTGAACCAGGTCCTGCTCGACGCCGTCGCCGCGGCCGGCGGCGAGCTGGACTATCGCTACGGCGACTGGATCGAATCGCTGACCCAGGACGACACCGGCGTGACGGTGGAGTTCGCCTCGGGACGCAGTGGGAGCTTCGATCTCGTCGTCGGCGCCGACGGCGTGCATTCGGCGACCCGGCGACTGGCCTTCGGCCCGGAGGAGCAGTTCAGCACGTTCCTCGGTGGCTACGCCTCGTTCTTCACGATGCCCACCCCGGAGGGGGTCACGCCGGGCTGGTTCGCGATGCAGCTGGTTCCTTCCGCCGCGGTCGGTTTGCGGCCCGACCGCGATCCCGCCACCGCGAAGGCGATTCTCACCCTGCTCGGCGAGCCGGACCCGGCGCTGCGCCGCGATACCGCCGCTCAGCAGCGGCTGATCCACGAGAAGATCGGCTCCCAGCCGCACTGGCACGCACCCACGATCCTGGCGGCAATGACCGAGGCCGACGACTTCTACTTCGACGAACTCGCGCGCATCGACATGCCCACCCTGGCGTCCGGTCGCGTGACCCTGGTCGGCGACGCCGGATACTGCGGCTCCCCGATGACCGGAATGGGCACCGCCATGGCGCTCGTCGGCGCCTACATCCTCGCCGGTGAGCTCGCGACCGATTCCGGCGATGTGTCGGCGGCGCTGCGCCGTTACGAGGAGAAGGTCACGCCGTTCCTCGACAAGGCGAAGGAACTTCCCGGCGGCGGCATCGAGATGATGTTGTCCCCCAGCGACTTCGGCACATCGCTGCGCCGGACCGCCAACCGGATCATGATGTCGAAGCCGATGCGGCCGGTGATGATGAAGCTGTTCTTCGGCAAGACCGACGAATACGAACTTCCCGCGTACGCGGACTCCACCGCCGTGACCGGCCGGTAGGCGCGAGTTACAGCTGAGCCGTCGTGCCCGGCGCCAATCCCTCGGCGAGCCGTAGCTTGGCCGCCACATCCGACAGCAGCTCGATCGAGGAGGCGGACAGTCCGGCCGCGGTGGTGAGCAGCCGCCGCAACGCCGGATCGTCCACCGCCGACGACACCAGGTCGTCCCCGGGAGCCGGATCGCCCGGCCCGCCCTCGTTGAACCGGGCCGATTCCACCGCCAGCACCCTGGCCACGGTTTCGACCAGCGCTTGTGACGGGTTGTCCCGATTGCCGGAGCGCAGCTGGGACAGATAGGTCGCCGACACCGGATGCCCGGCCTGAGTCACGCGAAAAGCCAACGCGCGATTGGTCATCCGGGTACCGTGCACCTGCTCCCACTGGGCGACGACGTCGTTGAAACGGTCCGCGAATCTCACCGGCGAAACACCCCCAGGCCGCTGCGAGAAACGCGCACGGACCACAACACGAGAAATGACATGTCGAAACTACCCTCGACCGCATCGTTTCGCGCGCCGACAGGCCGGACGGGGAGGGTCGGCGGCGGGCCGCTAGTCTCGCACCGTGCGGCAGACGATCATGGTGGACGTAGACACCGGAATCGACGATGCGCTGGCACTGCTGTATCTGCTGGCGGATCCGCAGCTGGAGATCGCCGGAATCGCCTCGACCGGAGGCAATGTGCCCACCGCGCAGGTCGCGGCGAACAATCTGGCTCTGCTGGATCTGTGCCGGGCACCGGCCATCGAGGTGGCGCTGGGGGCGGCGCAGCCGCTGGCGATTCCGCTGCGCACCACAGAGGACACCCACGGGCCGCACGGAATCGGCTATGCGGAATTGCCGCCTTCGCCGCGCCCGCTGTCGGATCGTTCGGCGGCGCAGCTGTGGGTCGACACCGTCCGGGCGAGTCCCGGTGCGGTCCTGGGCCTGTGCACCGGGCCGTTGACGAACCTGGCCCTGGCGCTGGAACTGGAACCCCGACTGCCGCAGCTGCTTCGGCGGCTGGTGATCATGGGTGGCGCGTTCCGGCATCCCGGTAACACCACCCCCACCAACGAGTGGAATGTGCATGTCGACCCGGAGGCCGCCAAGGTGGTCTTCGACGCGTTCTCCTCCGCGCCGCAGGATCGGCGACCGATCGTCTGCGCGCTCGACATCACCGAATCGATCGAGATGTTTCCCGAACATCTGCGACGGATCGCCGAACGGGCACACTGCGCCGGCGCCGCGATGCCGGCGCCCGGCGATCCACCCGGCCTCCGGTCCGAGGCCACCAATCCGGTCGTGCGGTTCCTGATCGACGCGGTCCGGTTCTACTTCGAGTTCCACCAGCACTACGACCAGGGGTACCTGGCCCATATGCACGATCCGTTCGCCGCGGCGGTCGCGCTCGAACCGACCCTGGCGGTGTTGCGCCCGGCCACCGTGGACGTCGAGCTGGCCGGCACCCTCACCCGCGGCAGCACGGTCGCCGATTGGGCGGGGATGTGGGGCCGCACGCCCAATGCCGATATCGCGGTCGGCACCGATCCGGCCGCCTTCTTCGACCGCATGATCGCGCGGCTCGGTGATTTCGCGGCGACGCTGTATCCGCCGGTGGCACAGGAGGTGCGGTGACGGTCGACGATGGGGACCGGGCGGCGGTCGCGCGATTCCTCAGCCGGGCGGAGCTGCCCGGCATCATCGACGTGCACACCCATTTCATGCCGGACCGGGTGCTGCGCAAGGTGTGGGCGTATTTCGATTCCGCGGGCCCGTTGATCGGGCGGCCGTGGCCGATCGCCTATCGCGACGACGAGCAGCAGCGCCTGGATACGCTGCGCGGCTTCGGGGTGCGGGCGTTCACCTCGCTGGTGTATCCACACAAGCCCGATATGGCGGCGTGGCTGAACGAATGGGCCGCCGACTTCGCGGCGCGCACCCCGGACTGCTTACACACCGCTACGTTCTATCCCGAACACGGCGCCGGAAGCTATGTGAGCGCGGCGGTCGAATCCGGAGCGCGCATCTTCAAATCGCATATCCAGGTCGGTGACTATCACCCGGGCGATCCGTTGCTGACCGAGGTGTGGGGGCTGCTGTCCGAAGCCGGGATTCCGGTGCTGATCCACTGCGGTTCGGGCCCGGCGCCGGGGACCTTCACCGGACCGGAGCCGATCGCGGCACTGCTGCACCGGTTTCCGCGACTGACCCTGATCGTCGCCCATATGGGCGTGCCGGAATACTCGCCGTTCCTCGACCTCGCCGAGCGCTACGACAACGTGCACCTCGACACCACGATGTCGTTCACCGATTTCATCGAGGAGCGACACCCGTTCCCGCGCAGCGAGTACGCACGCCTGGCCGATCTGGGTGAGCGCATTCTGTTCGGCAGCGACTTCCCGAACATCCCGTACTCCTACGTTCATGCGCTGGAAGCGCTCGAACGGCTCGATCTGGGTGCGGACTGGTTGCGTGCGGTCTGCTACGGGAATGCGGCGCGACTGTTCCGGGTGAGGTGAGCTGTCCGGGGACGAATCCTCGTCGCCCGGGCAGCCGCTATTTCTCGTCGAAGGCGCGCAGCAATTCCTCGGCCGCCAGGGCCGGGGTCAGCGAGCCGTCGCGGATCTGTTTTTCCACCTGCGCGCGAATCGCTTTCACGCCGGGACTGTCGGCCAGCCGGCGCAGCAGCTGGTCGTGCACCATGGTCCAGGTCCAGTCGACCTGCTGGCGGCGGCGCTTCTCCGCGAATTCCCCCGCCTCGGTGAGCACACGCCGGTGTTCGAGGACCGTATCCCAGAAAGTGTCCAGACCGGTGCCGTTCAACCCGCTCATGGTGAGAACAGGTGGGCGCCAAAGGGATTCGCGCGGATGGATCAGCCGCATCGCACCCTGCAGTTCGCGCGCCGCCGCCCGCGCCTCCACCTCGTGGCGGCCGTCGGCCTTGTTGACCGCGACCAGATCGGCCAGCTCCAGCACCCCCTTCTTGATGCCCTGCAACTGATCTCCGGTGCGGGCCAGGGTGAGGAAGCAGAACACGTCGACCATATTGGCGACGGTCACCTCGGACTGGCCGACACCCACCGTCTCCACCAGGATCACGTCGTAACCGGCGGCCTCGAGCAGCACGATGGTTTCCCGGGTCGCCTTGGCGACACCGCCCAGCGTGCCCGCGGTCGGCGACGGGCGGATGAACGCCTCACGCTCGACCGACAGTCGCGCCATGCGGGTCTTGTCGCCGAGAATCGATCCACCGGTACGGGTCGAGGACGGATCCACCGCCAGCACCGCGACCCGATGTCCCTGGCCGATCAGATACATCCCGAGCGCGTCGATGAACGTCGACTTGCCCACGCCCGGAACGCCGGTGATACCGACGCGATTGGACGCGGCGGCGCCACTTTCGGCCGTCAGCTCGAGCAGCAGGCGCTGCGCCGCCTCGCGGTGATCGGCGCGGGTCGATTCCACCAGCGTGATCGCGCGGGCGAGCGCGGCGCGCTGATTGTCGCGGATCGCACCTGCCAGCTCCGCCACATCGATGGTCCGGCGTCGTCCGCCGCCCGGCGACTGCGGTCCGTCCACGCGCAGCGCCGGGGGCAGGCCCCGAGCGGTGGACAGGGCCTGGGTTCCGGGCAACTCCGCCCCGGCGGGCCGATCGCCCGCCGGGGTCCGGTCGGCGTCGCTCATTCCGCCTCGGCTTGTCCGCCGATCTCGTGGCCGAGTTCGGCCGCCAGCTTCTGCAGCAGCCCGATCGCGGCGTCGGCGATCACGGTGCCGGGCGGGAAGATCGCCGCGGCGCCGGCGGCATACAGCTCGTCGAAGTCACCGGGCGGGATCACACCGCCGACGATGACCATGATGTCGGGGCGTCCGACATCGGCCAGTGCCTGCCGCAGAGCGGGCACCAGCGTGAGGTGACCGGCCGCCAGCGAGGAGACACCGACGATGTGCACGTCGTTGTCGGCCGCCTGCTGGGCCACCTCTTCCGGGGTCTGGAACAGCGGGCCCACATCGACGTCCATGCCGAGGTCGGCGAAGGCGGTCGCGATCACCTTCTGACCGCGGTCGTGGCCGTCCTGGCCCATCTTGGCGACGAGGATGCGGGGACGGCGGCCCTCGGCCTCGGCGAATTCCTCGACCAGCTCGATGGCCCTGCTGATGTTGGTCACCTTGCCGGCCTCCTCTCGGTAGACGCCCGACAGTGTGCGGATCTCGGCCTGGTGGCGACCGTACACCTTCTCCAGCGCGTCGGAGATTTCGCCGACGGTGGCCTTGGCGCGGGCGGCGTCGATGGCCAGGGCGAGCAGGTTGTTGACCATGCCGCCTTCGGACGAGGCTGCGGCCCTGGTCAATTCGGCCAGCGCCCGCTCGACCTCGGCGCTGTCGCGCTCGGCGCGCAGGCGGCGCAGCTTCTCGTTCTGCTCGGCGCGCACGCGCGAGTTCTCGACCTTGAGGACCTCGATCTCCTGGTCCTCGGTCACCTGATACTTGTTGACGCCGATCACCGGCTGCGCGCCGGTGTCGATGCGGGCCTGGGTGCGGGCGGCGGCCTCCTCGATGCGCAGCTTCGGGATACCCTCCGAAATCGCCTGCGCCATACCGCCGTGCGCCTCGACCTCGGCGATGTGGGCCCGCGCCCGCTCGGCCAGCTGGTGGGTCAGCCACTCCACGTAGTAGGAGCCGCCCCACGGGTCGATCGGGCGCGTGGTGCCCGACTCCTGCTGCAGCAGCAGCTGGGTGTTGCGGGCGATGCGCGCGGAGAAGTCGGTGGGCAGTGCCAGCGCCTCGTCGAGGGCGTTGGTGTGCAACGACTGGGTGTGGCCCTGCGTCGCCGCCATCGCCTCGACACAGGTGCGCGCGACGTTGTTGAACACGTCCTGCGCGGTCAGCGACCAGCCCGAGGTCTGCGAGTGGGTGCGCAGCGACAGCGACTTCTGGCTCTTGGGTTCGAACTTCGACACCAGCTCGCTCCACAGCAGCCGGCCCGCGCGCAGCTTGGCGACCTCCATGAAGAAGTTCATGCCGATGGCCCAGAAGAACGACAGCCGCGGCGCGAACTGATCGATCTCCATGCCCGCGTCCAGGCCGGCGCGAATGTATTCGACACCGTCGGCCAGGGTGTAGGCCAGCTCCAGATCGGCCGTGGCTCCGGCTTCCTGGATGTGATAGCCGGAAATGGAGATCGAGTTGAACTTCGGCATCTTCGCGGAGGTGTAGGCGAAGATGTCGGAGATGATCCGCATCGAGGGCTTGGGCGGATAGATGTAGGTGTTGCGGACCATGAACTCCTTCAGAATGTCGTTCTGAATGGTTCCGGCCAGCTGTTCGGGCTTGACGCCCTGTTCCTCGGCGGCGACGACGTACAGCGCCAGGATCGGCAGCACCGCGCCGTTCATGGTCATCGAGACCGACACCTGGTCCAGCGGGATCTGATCGAACAGTTCCCGCATATCCAGGATCGAGTCGATGGCGACACCGGCCATACCGACGTCACCGGTCACCCGCGGGTGATCGGAGTCGTAGCCACGATGGGTGGCCAGGTCGAAGGCGACCGACAGGCCCTTCTGGCCCGCGGCCAGGTTGCGGCGGTAGAAGGCGTTGGAATCGGCGGCGGTGGAGAAACCCGCGTACTGGCGGATGGTCCACGGCTGATTCACGTACATGGTCGGGTACGGGCCGCGCACGAACGGCGCCACACCCGGCACGCTGTCGAGCGGATAGCCTTCGGCGACAACGGCATCGCGGTCGGCCTTGGTGTACACCGGCGCGACGTCGATGCCTTCGGGGGTGGCCCAGACCAGTTGTTCGGGCGCGTAGCCGTTGGCGGCGGCCGATTCGGCGACGAACGCCTCGACGTCGCCGCCACCGGTCCGCCCGACGGCCGGTTCACCCAGCGGTACCTCGGCGAAACTGCCGATCACGTGGTTCACATCTCGAGTAGTCATTACGCTCCCAGCTTCTCCAGCAGGCCGGACAGGGTCGCCACCGCGTCCATGCGGGCCGTGAGGAATCCGTCCGGCCGCTGTGCGCCGCTCACCTCGGCCACCGCCTTCTCCGGTCCGGCCAGCAGTACCGTCGTCACACCGGCGTCGCGCAGCTGCGCCACGGCGGGCGCGGCCTCGGTGCCGTAGCGGGCGTCGCTGCCGCACAGCACCGCCATCGTCGCTCCGGATTCCGTTGCGGCCGAGCCGATCGCGGACGTCTCCAGCGCTCCCGGGTTCACCGTTTCGATGCCGCCGGAGGCCAGCACATTCGCGGTGAAAGTCACGCGCACGTTGTGTTCGGCGACCGGGCCCAGCGGTACCAGCAGCGCGCGCGGCCGGCGGCCGTGGGCGGCCAGGTAGGCGTCGGAACGGTTGCGCAGCGCCTCGAAGGCCGCGCCGTAGCGGGCCACGCCATTCGTGTCGCGCGCGGCCTCGGACAGCGGTTCCTCGGCGAGGTTCGGGAATTCGTTGACGCCGGTGACCGCGGTGCGGCGGTGGGCGATATCGGATTCGCGGCGGCTCCGGGTGTCGGCGATGCGCTCGGCCAGCAGGCCGGACTCCAGCGCGGCGCGGTATCCGCCGGCGCGTTCGAGCTCCTGCATGAACGCCCAGGCCGCACCGGCCACATCCGCGGTGAGGCTTTCCACGTGCCAGGAACCCGCGCCGGGATCCTGCACATGTCCGAGATGCGACTCCTCGAGCAGCAGCAGCTGGGTGTTGCGTGCCATGCGCTCCGAGAACGCTTGCGACACACCGAGTTCGCCGGCCGGCAGGGCCGCGTCGAACGGCAGCACGGTGACCAGGTCCGCGCCGCCCACGCCGGCGCCGAACGCGGCCAGGGTGGTGCGCAGCATGTTCACCCACGGATCGCGCTGGCTCAGCATCGCCTCCGAGGTGACGGCGTGCTGCGGCGCGTTGCCGAAGTCCGGTGCTCCCGCCTCGTGCGCGACCCGGGCCCACAGCCGCCGGGCGGCACGGAATTTCGCGATCGTCTCGAACTGATCGTCGGTGGCCGCCAGCTGGAAACTCACCTGATCGAGCGCGTCGGCGACATCGAGGCCGGCGTCGGTGAGGGCGCGCAGGTAGTCCAGGCCCGCGGCGACGGCCGCGCCGATCTCCTGGGCGTCGGACGCGCCGGCGTTGTGGAAGACCGTGCCGGACACCGTGATCGCACGGACGGTCTCGGTGCGGCCGGCGGCGGTGCGCGCCAGCTCGACCGTGGCGTCGAGGTCGGTGTCGGCTACTCCGGCGAAGCGGCTGGTCAGCGGCGCCGCGCCGAGGAAGACGTGGATATCGGAGCGGTCGGCCACCTCGTAGCCGTCGAGCAGGGCCAGCACCTGCGCGGCGGCGGCCGGAGTGTCGGCCCCCGCCCGCAGGCTCAGCGGAGCCAACTCGAACAGCAGGCCACGCAGCGTCTCCGCCAGTCCCGCCACCGGGACGCCGTTCTCACCCACACCGAGCCAGACGGAGCTGACGCCGTTCTCCAGGGCGGCGAGGATCTCCTCGTTGACGGCGGCCGGATCGGTTCCGCCGATGCTGGCGCTGACATGCCAGCCGCGGTGCACGTCCCGGGTGCCCTCGTTACCGCGCACGAACGGGAATCGTCCCGGCAGCGGTTGTTCGGGCAGTTCGTCGCGACGGGTGTACAGCGGCGCGACGGTCACTCCGTCGTAATTGGTGACCTCGAGCAGGCGCTCCGGCTCGTCACCGAGTTCGGATGCCTCGACCTTGCGGGATTTGGCCAGTACTCCGGCCACACCCTTGCGCCATGCGGCGTATCCGGGCACGGTGTCCGCACCCGGATCTGAACCAATCGGCATCGCTGCTGTACCTCTTCCACTCGACTCCGATACTTCACTCGTACCGGATACCTACGCTGGGACCCAACTCTTCGCAGCGCCTTCGCAACCGCCTGTGTGACCCCTTCACAGTGCGACGGGCGTGCGATATCGGCAGGTCGACGACCAGTTCGGTTAACGATCATTCATCAACCTTCATTCGATGCTAGCCCGGTGTTCGCATACTCTTCGCACAGCCTCGCCATACCGACCGGTAACCTGTCGCGGTGCCGAGGACGACGGATGTGGCGTTGCGACTACTGCGCAATCGACGGGTCGTGATGCTGATGATCCTCGCAACCGCCTTGGTCGCGGTTGCCCTGCTGGCCCCGCATCCGGCTCCGCAACAGATTCGGGACTGGGCCGATTCGGTCGGTCCGGTCTTCCCGCTCCTGTTCTTCCTCGTCCACGCCCTCGTGACGGTGGCGCCGTTTCCGCGCACCGTATTCACATTGAGTGCCGGGCTGTTGTTCGGGCCGATTCTCGGCATCACCCTCGCGGTCGCGGCGACCACGGTCAGCGCCGTGCTGGCTCTGCTGCTCGTCCGGGCGCTGGACCGGGATCAGGTGGCCGCGCGGTTGACCCATCCGGCGGTGCGGGCGGTGGATCGGCGGCTGGCCCGGCGCGGCTGGCTCGCGGTCGGCTCGCTGCGGCTGATCGCGCCGGTGCCGTTCTCGGTGATCAATTACTGCGCCGGACTGTCCTCGGTGCGGATGATGCCCTATCTGCTGGCCACCTTCGTGGGCATCATTCCCGGCACCATCGGCGTCGTCGTCCTCGGCGATGCGCTGACCGGCCGGACGAACCCGGGTCTGCTGGTGCTGTCGGGGGTGTGCATCACCATCGGCGTGATCGGGCTGATCGTCGATGCCCGCTGGGGCGCGGAGCAATTCGCGGCCGTCGCCACCGAGTCGGCCGAGGAGCCGGCACCCCACTGACGCGCGGCACCGACTCGATCGCCGCCGCTCAGCGCGCGCGCAGTGCCAGACCGGCCGGAACCGCCGCGAACGCCTCGCGCACTCTGTCCGTCAGCGCGTCCCGGCCGCCCCGGCCGTCGGCGCGGACCCATTCCCGGCCTGCCACACTCCAGGCCGAGGTCACCAGTTCGGCCAGGACGTGCAGTCGCAGATCGTCCGCGGGCAGTTCCAGGCGGTCGGCGAGGATCGTGACCGCATCCGCCTCCACGCCGTGGCGGTGGGCTTCGACGTAGGCCAGTAGCGCCGGTGTGGTGCGGATGAGCCGGCGCGTCGCGACATATCGGCGATCCCACTCCGGTGCCAGATCGGCGACGGCCGCGATCAGCGTCTCTCGCATGGCGTCCAGCACCACCCCGGTCAGCGGGCGATTCGCCAACGCCGTGAGATATGCGGACCACAACTCGGCCTCCGCCTCGATCGCGGCCGCCTCCTTGGCCGGATAGGTGCGGAAGAAGGTGCTGCGCGACACCTCGGCCTCGTCCACCAGTTCGTCGAGTGTCGTCGCGTCGAATCCGCGCTCGGTGAACAGCCGCAGGGCGGCGTCGGCCAGTGCGCGGCGGGTACGCAGCCGTTTGCGCTCTCGCAGCGGCAACGTGCGGTCGGATACCGGATCGGGCATGCCGAGATGCTATCCGAACCGGATCCGAGGCACGTAAGAAACTGGGACTCTAACGACACTTGCACCCGTATGGCACTCAGTGTCACAATTGGCGCACCATCACGCAGTCAGGAGTCCGCCATGTCCCCCGGCACCCTCGATCCGTCGGTCATCGGCCAGGCCGAAAAGCATCACAACGCGCTTCTGTACCGGGTTCTCGCCGGTACCGGCGTCGACGAGGCGCAGTGGATCACTCTCAGCCAGGCCGCGGCAGCCGGCGGCACCGTCGATCGGGAGCGGCATATCGCCACGCTCGCCGCGAAGACGACCTGGGCGCCCACTGTCGTCGCGACCGCCGCGACGCGACTCACCGAACATGATCTGATGCGCGAAACGCCGGGCGGTGAACTGGTGGTCACCGAATCGGGTGATCGCCTCGTCGCGGACATCCGCTCGCGCACCAGCGCGGTGCTCGGGCGGGTCTACGGTTCGGTCCCGGCAGCCGACCTCGCGGTCGCGGGGCAGGTTCTCACCATGATCACCGCCGGTTTGTCCCGCGAATTGGACAGCTGACGACGACCACACCCGCGGCGTGGGAACGAAATTCCCGCGCGGCGCAGATCGTCTCCGGTACCGGAACGAGATAAAGCTCGGTTTTCACTCGGCGACCGCGGGCGGCCGGCAGTATCGGCCGCCGTAATAGAACGGGCCGAAAAGTGATCGGCTCGCGCTGCGCACAATCATTGTCTCGCGTCCTCATCCGGACCAGAGTGCCTGTATCACTTTCGGTCCCGGCAGGAGGATGTATGGCCGCCACCGATGAACCGCGTTCGGGCGCACGCGCCGTCGATCGTGCGATCGCGGTCCTGAACTGCTTCGACGGCGACGACCCCGAGCTGTCGGTCAGCGAACTGGCACAGCAGACGGGTCTGCCCGTCAGCACCACGCACCGGCTGCTGCAGGCGCTCGTCCGCGGGCGGCTGCTGGAACAGGACCATGCCAACGACCGCTACCGCATCGGGCACGGGCTCGCGTCGCTGGCGCGGCCGGCGTTGACGCGACTCGGCCTCGATTCGGCGGCGCCGCACCTCTACGCGCTCGCGGCGAATATCCGCATTTCGGTCAGCCTCAGCGTGCCCGACTCGCGCGACGCGCTGACCGTCTTCCAGGCGCGGCCGCCGGTCTCGTTCTGCCCCAACCAGATTCCGCGGCCGCGACGCCCGCTGCGATCCAGCGCGGCCGGACACGCGCTGCTGGCGTTCTCCCCCGGCGACCGCCTGATCGAGACCTACGCCGGCCGGCACGAGTCCGATCCGCCGGCGTCGGCCGATCTCGACCGGGTGCGCCGCGCCGGATTCGCGGTCGAGGTGATCGACAGCGACGAACCGATCCGGTCGGTCGCGGTGCCGATCGTCGGCCGCGGCCGGCAGGTACGCGGCGCGCTCTGCGTGCAGGCCCGGTCCGCACGCCTCGACACCGAGCTGATGCGCTCGATCCTGCCCCCGATGCGCCATATCGCGAACCGGATCGGCCCGCTGCTGCACGCCGAACCCGACGCCGCCGACACCGCCTCGTAAGCCGTTCGCGCACCTCGCATTTCGGCTGCGGAATTATCCTCACGCTGATTTCCACACTGTGAAAACACCGTTGCTCACCAGCACGGACAGCCGCACCATGTGATCAACGCAGGTTGCTGCGATCCGCATCGCCGGTCCGAGCACTTTCCGAGAAGGCACCCCGATGAACGTCTCCCGACTCTTGACGCGCCGCCGCACGGTGGATCTCATGCGCGTCCCGCACGGGATCTGTCGCGCCTGAGTCCGGGCGCCATTGCCGTCGCCGAAAGCCCTGCCAGGCAATTCGTTTCGCCGATCTACCGGTCGCCGCGCCCGATGTGCGCGTGGCCGCAGACGCATTCAGTGAAAGAACCGATCATGTCGTTCAGACGACCCCGGGTGGTGCGCGCCCTCGCCGCCGTCCTCGCCCTGCCCGTGCTCGCCGCACTCGCCGCGGGCTGCTCGAGTTCCGGCGCCGGTACCACCGCCGACGGTAAGACCATCCTTCGCTACCAGGGCCAAGCCGGCTCGGTCACGCCCTACGAACTGGCCGCCGACCTCGGCTATTTCTCCAAGATCGAGCTGAAGTGGGAGGGCGACACGACCAGCGGCCCGGCCAATATCCAGGCCGCCACCACCAAACAGATCGAGTTCGGCAGCGCGTTCAACGGCGCGGTCGTCAAGCTCATCGCCGGCGGCGCGCCGGTCACCTCGGTGCTCAGCTCCTACGGCGCCGACGGACAGAGCTTCACCGGCTACTACGTCCTCGACAGTTCCGGCATCAAGACCGCCAAGGACCTGATCGGGAAGAAGGTCGGCGTCAATACGCTCGGCGCCCATCACGAATTCATCACCCGCCAGTGGTTGCACGATCAGGGTCTCACCGACGACGAGATCAAACAGGTGCAGCTCGTGGTGTTGCCGCCGGTCAATACCGAGGACGCGCTGCGCAAGGGGCAGATCGACGTGGCGGCGCTGGGCGGCCCGCTGCAGGACATCGCGCTCGCGCACGGCGCCATCCACCCGCTCTACACCGACAAGGGCCTGTTCGGCGAGTTCGACTACGGCACCTACGTTTTCCGCAACGACTACATCGCCGATCATCAGGACGCGGTGGCCGACTTCGTCCAGGGCACGGCCCGCGCGACGCGCTGGCTGCAGATCACGCCGCATGATCAGGCGGTGGCGCGGCTTGCCGACATCATCCACAAGCGCGGCCGCAACGAGAACACCAAACTGCTCGACTCCTACAAGTCGTCCGGCATTCCGGTGCCCGGCGCGGTGATCCAGGAGCGAGAACTGCAGATCTGGATCGACTGGCTGGTCCGCAACGGTGAGCTGCCGGCCGGGAAGTTCGCGGCCAAGGATCTGTACACCAACAAGTTCAACCCCTACGCCAACGGCAAATATCCCGCCGAGAGCGGGCCGACCGGAGAGGTGGTGGCCGCCAAATGAGCGTCACGGCAATCAAACTCGCGCTCGACGGGGTGCGTAAGGAATTTCCCGCGCGAGGCGCCGGAACTCCGTTCACCGCACTGGAGAACATCACCGTGGACGTGCGCGACGGTGAATTCCTCGTCCTGGTCGGACCCAGCGGTTCGGGTAAGTCGACCCTGCTGGACCTGCTGGGCGGGCTGACCCGGCCGACCCACGGCCGGATCCTGCTCGACGGCCGGCCGGTCACCGGCCCCGGACTCGACCGCGGGATCGTCTTCCAGCAGTACGCGCTGCTGCCGTGGCGCACCGCGCGCGGCAATATCGAATTCGGCTTGGAGGCCAAGCGCATCCGCCGCCGCGAGCGCCGCCGGATCGCCGACGAATATCTGGAGCTGGTCGGCCTCACCGGCTTCGGCGACCGCTACCCGCACGAGTTGTCCGGCGGCATGAAACAGCGCGTGGCCATCGCGCGCAGCCTCGCCTTCGATCCCGAGGTGCTGCTGATGGACGAGCCGTTCGCCGCGCTCGACGCCCAGACCCGCGAATCGCTGCAGGACGAACTGCTGCGCATCTGGCGCACCACCGGCAAGACCATCCTGTTCATCACCCACGACATCAACGAAGCCGTCTATCTGGGACCGCGGGTGGCCGTGCTCACCTCACGGCCGGGACGGGTCAAGGCCGTGGTCGATATCGATCTCGACCGCCACACCGACCCGGACGCCGACATCCGCTCCAGCGAACACTTCAGCGAAGTCCGGCATCGGATCTGGTCGCTGCTGCACGACGAGGTGGCCCGCGCACAGGGTCTCGAGCAGGCCGACCTCGCGGCCACCGACAGGAGGTAACACCATGTCCACCACATTGCCCGCCACCGCCGAACCCGTGCTGGTGTCGAAGAAGTCCTCCGTCTCGGCCGGGAGTGCGGTCGAGGCGCCCGCTCGCTCCACCCCCGGCACGGGGCGGCAACTGGCCGCCCTGGCCGGCCGCTGGGGCTGGCGGCTGTTCAAGCCCGTCCTGGTCATCGGCCTGTTTCTGGCCTTCTGGGAGCTCGCGCCCCGCTTCGGCCTGGTCGATCAGATCTTCCTGCCGCCGTTCTCCACCGTCGTGCAGCGCGGAGACGAGCTGATCCGCAACGGCCAGCTCTGGGACAACACCTCCGCCAGTCTGGGCCGATCCCTGGTCGGCTTCGCTATCGCGGTGGCGTGCGCCGTTCCGGCCGGTGTCGCCATCGCGTGGTACAAGCCGGTGGCCGACTTCGTGAACCCGCTGCTCGAACTGTTCCGCAACACCGCGGCGCTGGCACTGTTGCCGGTGTTCATTCTGATCCTCGGCATCGGCGAGACCTCCAAGGTCGCGATCGTGGTCTACGCGGGGTTCTTCCCGATCCTGCTGAACACCATCAGCGGCGTTCGATCGGTCGACCCGCTGCTGATCAAATCCGCTGTGTCACTGGGTTTTTCGCCGCTGCGGCTGTTCCAGAAGGTGATCCTGCCCGCCGCCGTGCCGACGATCTTCACCGGCATCCGGATGGCGGCCTCGGCCTCCATCCTGGTCCTCATCGCCACCGAGATGTCCGGTGCCCGAGCGGGACTCGGCTACCTCATCACCGCCGCCCAGCAGAATTTCCAGATCCCCGATATGTATGTCGGGATCGTCGCCATCGCGATCGTCGGCCTGGTCTACAACGCCGTACTCGTCGCGATCGAACGCCGCCTCACCCGCTGGCGCCCGCAATCCGATCGCTGAAGCACTACACCGAAGGGACGACGACGCTAGATGTCGCCATCACCGAAAACCTTTCATCTCAACGCCTTTCTGATGGGCGTCGGTCATCACGAGGCCGCCTGGCGTCATCCGCGCACCGAGGAACGGCGCGTGCTGGACGTGAAGCATTTCCAGGAATTGGGCCGCATCGCCGAGCGCGGCAAACTGGATTCGGTCTTCTTCGCCGACGGGCTGGCGGTGGGTCCGCGCATTCAGCGCAATACGCTCGCGGTGTTCGAACCGGTGACATTGCTGTCGGCCATCGCCGCGGCGACCGAACATATCGGTCTCATCGCGACGGCCTCGACGACCTATAACGAACCGTTCAATCTGGCCCGCAAATTCGCCTCGCTCGACCACATCAGCGGCGGGCGTGCCGGATGGAACATCGTCACGTCCGGCAGCGTCGACGAGGCCTACAATTTCGGCTACGACGCGATTCCCGAACACGCTCGCCGATATGAGCGCGCCACCGAATTCGTCGATGTCGCATTGCAATTGTGGGACAGCTGGGAGTCCTCGGCCATCGTGCTCGACCCCGAGGCCGGTGTTTTCGCCGACCCGGACAAGGTGCACACCATCGACTACGACAGCGACCGGTTCCGGGTTCGCGGACCGTTGAACTCCCCGCGCGGACCGCAGGGCCGGCCACTGCTCGTGCAGGCCGGATCCTCCGAGAGCGGAAAGGAATTCGCCGCGCGCTACGCCGAGGCGGTGTTCACCGCGCAGCGCACCCTGGAAGAGGGGCAGCGCTTCTATCGCGATCTGAAATCACGGCTGCCGAAGTACGGCCGCGGCGCCGACGAGCTGAAGGTGCTTCCCGGTCTGGTGCCCTACATCGCCGATACGCCCGCCGAAGCGCTGGCACTGGAGCAGGAGTTCACCGATCTCATCTCCCCCGACTACGCGTTGCGCCAGCTGTCCACGCAACTGGGCATCGATTTGACCGACCATCCGCTGGACGCGCCACTGCCGCCGCTGCCGGTGGAAAGCGAGATCGAGGGCAACAAGTCCCGGTTCACGCTGGTCAAGGAATTGGCCACGGAGGAGCAGCTGACCGTGCGGCAGCTGATCGGCAAACTCGGCGGCGGGCGCGGGCATCGCAGCTTCGCCGGCACGCCGGAGCAGATCGCCGACGAACTGCAGACCTGGTTCGAGGCGGGCGCGGCGGACGGATTCAACATCATGCCGCCGTATCTGCCCGGCGGACTCACCGACTTCGTCGACCGCGTGGTGCCGATCCTGCAGGAACGCGGCCTGTTCCGCACCGAATACACCGCCGGCACCCTGCGCGGGCACTACGGACTCGCGCCGGTGGAGAGCCGGTTCGCGGCCGAAGCCGCGATCAGCGCCTGACCGGCGGATACAACGCGACAGGCCCCTTCCGGTAGATCCGGGAGGGGCCTGTCTGCACGCTGTGTATGCGGTCGAACCGCGGGGCGGCGAACCCTTACAGGTTGGCGCCGCACACCGGCCAGGCGCCGGGGCCCTGGCTGGCGAGCACGTTCTCCGCGACGCGGATCTGCTCGGAGCGGCTGGCGTTGGCCGGGTTGCCACTGCCACCGTTGGCTTCCCAGGTGCTCTGGGTGAACTGCAGGCCGCCGTAGAAACCGTTTCCGGTGTCGGCGCCCCAGTTGCCGCTGGCCTCGCACGCCGCCACGGCATCCCAGTCGTGGCCGCCGTCGGCAGACGCGGTAGCGGTCAGGCCGAAGGGGACGGCGACGATGGCGCCGGCGACGGCGGCGAAGCCGAGTGCGCGAGTGCTGAACTTACGGTTACGAGACATGTGGTTTTTCCTGCCTGCGCCCAGCCGGCCCGATGGTGACGATTACGGGTCCCTGCCCCCAGGGATGTTGGGGTCGAACTCGAACCGCGGGACAGGGTTGCCGGTGTTCAGCGATTCGAGCGTCAGCCCGGAATTCCGAGCTGCTGACGACGGTAACGGAGAAATCTCGATACATCACGTTGCGATAACAACGGAACTGCCTCAACCCAACGTGGAGAATATTCACGTTTACGCAGCGCATGGTGCGATAAACGCGCGTTACATTACTGTAGTTATATAAACGTTATGTGGTCGAGATCACTGAGATATAGTGACCTCCGTCGCATGATGATGCCCGAAATCGGCGGTTTCGCCGGTCGGAACGCCCGCCGGGCGCCGATCCGCGCCGGTCAGGGGGCTAACGCTCGGATACGGTGACGGGCCACCGGTCCACTGTCCGCAGTGGCGTGATCTGCGCATTCGCCAGCGCAACCGCGACACGCCGACGGTAGCGGGCCGCCAGGGCGGGGGTCCGGCCGACGCCGCCCGGATGACACTCCTCGGCGAAGGCCAGCCAGCCCGACGCCTGGCGCAGGACCTCCCCGGTGCTCAGCGGCCCGGCGAGCAGCAGACCACCGTATTCGGGCGTCACCGCCACCGCACTGCCCAGATGCTGCAGGCACCGGCAGATTCCCAGTTCGTGACCCAGATCGCGGTACCGGGTCAGCGCCAGCAGCCACCAGCGCATCGCGCGCCGGGGCTCACCGCGCATCCACCACAGCAGCCCCAGCGTTTCGAAGGTGTGCGCCCGGCCGGACGGATTGCGCCCACCGCGGGTCAGGGTTTCGGCCAGCTCGAGACGGTCACGGGCGGCATCCAGGCGGCCTTCGTGCATATGTGCGATGGCGAGGTCGTTCAGCGCGCAGACCTCGGCGGCGATATCGCGACGCGGCAGCAACCACCAGGCGCGCTCGAACCCGGCCACGATGTCGGGCAGGGGGTACTCCCCGCCCGGCAAGCGGTCGAAATCCCGCATCGCCTCGGCATGCGCGCGCCGGGCGTCCAGGCCCGTGCTCCGGCGTGGACGGCTGCGGCGCCGCTTCCGGAGCGGGCGCGGCCATCGACGGCGTGTCGCGGTGTCGAGCCGCACATCGCAGCGGATCGATGCCAGTTCACGGATCTGCGGATGCGCCGGGCCGCTCAACGCCAGCATCGCCCGCGCCGCGGGCCCTTCGGCCGGCGCCCCGATCCGCGCGTACCAGAGGTCGAGTGCATCGGCGATCCGGGCGAGGGCCGGGATGTCGAGTTCGACGCCGTGATCGCAGTCGGCGCATTCGCGCACCAGCTCGGCCAGCCGGTCCGCCGTTCCCGTGAACCACCGGTGTGCGCCGGCGCCGAGCCGATCCGAATCCAGGGCCACCGCCCACCGCGTCGCCCGGTCGGAGTAGTGCCGGATCAGCGCCGGCCACGAAGCCCGCCACTGCGGTGAACGACGGACGACGGCACGGTCCGCCGGCGTGGTGGTCTTCGCCACGGCGAATCGGTCGTGTCCGTCGTGGACGATCACACCGTGGGCGGCGAGCCGGATCAGGACCTCGCCGGTGGAACGCTGAACCACCGCCTGCTCCCCCGGCAGGACGGTCGCGCTGTCGAGCATCGCGGTCACGGTGTCGTAGAGCGCCGCGGCCTCGTAGTCGGTGAACGGCAGTGCCCGCAGGACCGCGGCGACGGCCGCATCGGTGGCGTCCAGCGACCGCGTCCGGGCCGGTGCGAGCGCGGGCAGCGCCGCGACGGTCCGCTCGACCACGGGCGGCGGCTGCACCAGGTCGGCGGTGAGATCCAGTTCCCGCCGCACACGCGCGCCCTCGCGCATATCCATGGTCTTGCGCCACAGTACGTACAGCGCGGCGGCCGCCACCACCGCGACCGCCACCCAGCGCAGCACCCCCGCCAGTGAGTTCAGCACCCGGCTCTGCCCGACCGAACCCTCCAGCAGTTTCGCCACCACCTCGAGCAGCAGCGACGACGACATCACCCACGCCGCGCCCAGAAACCCTTGCCAGACAGAGGATTTCGGGGTCGCGATGAGCTGCGACGCGATGTCGTGCTCGGGCCGGTGCGAGGGGCCGCTCATCGCACGATCCCGCCCGTCAATCCCGGAACCAGGAAGCGGCGCCAGGTCATCAGCAACAGCAGCACCGGCGGGACCGTCGACAGCAGTGCCCCGGCCGCGAGATGGGCGGCGTTCTCCTGGAATTGCCGCGCGTCACCCCACAGCAGCAGCGACCACGGACTGACATCGGCGCCGCTGACCATCAATCCGATGAAGAAGTCGTTCCATACCTGAATCAGTTCGAGCACCGCGACCGCGCCGACGGCGGGCCACGCGGTCGACACCACGCGGCCCAGGACGGCCCACGGCTTGGCCAGCCCGTGCAGGGCGTCGGCCGCCGGACCGTCCGAGGGCGCGAGCAGCGCCCCGCGCAGAATCAGGATCGCGATGGGCAATCCGATCGCGGCGTGCACCACGATCAGCGAGGAGAACGAGGTCCCGGTCAGTCCCATCCGCTCGATGACGCGCCGGATCGGTCCGACGTAGAGCTGCGCGGGCAGCACGGTGAACACCACCAGCACCACCACCGCGATCCGCGAACGCAGCGCGTCGGCGGGCAGCGCGGCGAGCTGATGGGCGACCGGGAACGCCGCACCGATGACGAGGACGGTGGCCCACACCGCCACCCAGCCGGTATTGGCCATGGCGTGCAACAACTCTCGGTGCTGCCACACCGATCCGGCGCCGGCGAGGGCGGGCCCGTCGGCGCCCACCCAGCTGAACACCACCAACGCCAGCAACGGCCCCAGCGACAGCGACGAGACCGCCACGAGCCGGAGGACACCGCGCGCGGTGCGCCGCGCGCGGACCGGATCGGCGCTCGGGCGGCGCATCCAGCCGACGCGGTGGCGGCGCACGTCGGTCTGCAGAATCCACGCCGCCGAACCGACCAGCACCGCCAGTGGCAGCGAATAGGCCGCGGCCACACCGGGATCGGCATCGGGATCCGAGACCAGCCGCCACCAGTGCACGGTCGCCGAGTCCAGCGAATACTGCAGCGATCCCGGCACCGCGATCAGGATGATGTCGAAGATCCGCGCCGCGGCGACGGCGACGACGAGGCCGAGAATCAGGAAGACCGGTCGTACCAATTCGAACAGCCGGGCCCGGGTCCGGCCCGCGCCGCGCGCGTCCTCGAGGTAGCCGCGCCGCACCGGATCGGCTTCGATGGCGGCGATCGCGGCGCGGAACAACGCGAACAGCGCACCCAGCCAGCACCAGACGAAGGCTGCGATCAGCAGGGTCATCAGCCAGACGCGCTGCCCCGCCACGCCCGGGACCGGCATCCGGTAGTCGGGATTCTCGGCCAGCAGGCGCAGGGCCAGTCCGGCGACGAACGCGGAAACGCCGAACGGCAGGATCAGCGGTGGCCACGGCCACCAGCCCCGGCGGCCACGCCAGGCCAGTTCCAAGGCCAGGACCAGCACGGCCAGCGCACACAACACCCACACGAGAGTCCGGACATAGGCGCCGCGCCCACCGGGCCCCAGCTCGACGCCGATTCCCCGGATCGTCACCACGAGCGCGATCGCCACGACGGGCCACCACAGCGAACGCCATCGAATCCGTGCGACGAGACTCGCGCCGTCCGGGGCCTCGCGGCGAAATACGGTCGGCCACAGGTGATTGCGCAGCAATGTCCAGCGACCACGCACTACCGCCGCCAGCAGTGCGCGCACCGCCTCGTCCCGGCGCCACAGCAGCGTGCTCGCCGCGACCAGTACCACCAGCAGCGCGCACCAGCCCACCATCGCCCACTGTGCGCGGACCGCGGTCCAGACCGTGGTGGCGGCCGGCCCGGCCAGCAGCAGCAGAATCAGCACCAGCGCCGGCAGCTGCGCGGGCCACATCGACCACCGCCGAGGGTGGCGCCCCGGGATCACCGGACCGGCGATGCGCGTGAGCGCCGGCTCCAGATCCAGTCCGTGCGCGTGGATGTGCCCGGCCGTCATCGCGCTCTCCGTTCGAATTCGTCGAGTGCGCACACCGCGTGATCGACCGCCGCGTCGAGTCGCTCGGCGTGGCCGTCGCCGACGGTGATGAGCAGGTCGGTCAGCACCCGCCACAGGCCGTCGCGCCGCCCGGCGGCGCCGATGAGATCGGCGAAATCGAACGCGGACCACGAATGCAGTTGGTCGGCAACCGGATCCAGCATCGGCGCGTGGTCCGGGACGGTGCGCGGACTGGGTGCCAGGAAGCCGCCGTAGTCGCCGATCCAGGCCGCGACGGCGCCCGGCGCGGTCAGTGCGCCGAGCACCGGCACCGCATCGTGGGCGCCGGCCGCGGTCGCGACGATCACGTCGCCGCCGCCGATGGCCGGGCGCGGGCCCCCGGGCGCCACCGCCGGAAAGGGCATCACGCCCACCGCGTCCGCGGGCCGGCCGGCCCGGCGCAGGCAGCTGCGCACGATGGGTTCCGCGAAATCCGGAGCCACCACCATCGCGGCGGTGCGTCGTTCGAACACCTCGCGCACCGATTCCGGAAATTGCCGGGTCAGGGTGGCGGCAATGCCGCCCGGGAAGGTGCCGCGCGGCGCCCACATGGTGCCGAGGCGGTGCAGGGTCGCCCGCACCGCGTCGCGATCCCACTCCCGCGGCCGGTCCGGCTCGCCGGCGGCAGCCAAATCCTCGTAGTCCCAGGCGGATTCGCCGTAGAGGATGTTGCCGAACAGATCGGCCAGCACCCAGCCGTCGGCACCGCCCAACGCCAGCGGACGGCGCGCGGTCGCCGCCGCGATCCGCTGCGGCCAGTGCGAGACGGTCCAGTCGCGCGGGTCGTCGCGCGGCCGGTCGCCGCCGAAGGCGTAACGGTCGTACCACACCAGCGACTTGTCGGCCGCCTTGAACGGAATGCCGTAGAGCGCACCGTCTTTCCACAGCAGCGAGCGCCACCGATCCGGATAGCGCGGGCCCGCCGCGTCGTGCCACAGCGTGGGCGGCAGTGCCCGCAACACCCCGCCCGCCAGCTCAGCGATCCGGCCGACCTCAGGCAACATCACCAGGTCGGGGGCGGAGCGGCCGCGCGCCTGCAGGGCCGTATCGATATCGTCGCCGAGCGGCAACACCGCGACCGTGGCACCCAGCCCCGCATCGTCGAGCACCCGGCGGAACGCGGCGAGCTCGGATCCGCTCCAGGGCACCGCGATCCGCACCGAGGCGGGATGCCCGAACAACACTCCGGGGGCGCATGCGGTCAGCACCGGCGCCAACGCCGCGGCACGCAGGACCGCCCGCCGTGTCGCCATCCCCACCCCCGAGTCCGCGTGCCCTGCACCGAAATTCGAATGCCGGTCCGCATGATTCACGGACCGGCATTCGGATCATCGCTGAAATACGGTTACCCCGTCAACGTCCCGGATACTCCGGCGGCTGCCACGGCCGGCCGCCCGCATCGCCGGGGCGCGGCGCCGGTTGCTGCTGCTGCGCGGGCGGCGACGGCGGAATGGGCGCGCTCTGCGGCGGCAGATGCCGGGGCTGATTGGGCGCGACCAGCGGCGAATCGACCGGTGTCGCCGCCGCGGCCTCGGCCGCGCGCACCGCCCGCTCGGCGGCCGGATCGGTCTTGATGTCGAACCAGTCGGCCACCTCGTCGGCGTCGTCGTCGGGTGTGCCCGCGGCGCCGTCGTCGCTGGGCTCGTAGCGGAAGACGCCGTCCTCCCCCTGCGTGCCGAAGTTGCGGGCGAAACCTTCCAGCGCCTTGCCGAAGTCGCTGGGCACCATCCACACCTTGTTGGCGTCGCCCTTCGCCACCAGCGGCAGCGTCTGCATGTACTGGTAGGCGAGCAGCTCCGGGGTAGGTTTGCCGGATTTGATTGCGGCGAAGACCTTTTCGATCGCCTTCGCCTGGCCCTGAGCCTGCAGGTAGGCGGCGGCGCGTTCACCCTGGGCACGCAGGATCCGGCTCTGCCGCTCACCTTCGGCGGACAGGATGGCCGACTGCTTGGAACCCTCGGCCGCCAGGATCTGGGACTGCTTGGCACCCTCGGCCGTCTTGATCTGCGCCTCGCGATTACCTTCCGCGGTGAGGATTATCGCGCGCTTCTCACGGTCGGCCTTCATCTGCTTCTCCATCGATTCCTGAATCGACGGCGGCGGATCGATGGCCTTCAATTCCACTCGCGCCACCCGCAGGCCCCAGCGACCGGTCGCCTCGTCGAGGACGCCGCGCAGCTGCGAGTTGATCTGGTCGCGGGAGGTCAGCGTCTCCTCCAGGGTCATGCCGCCGACGACGTTGCGCAGGGTGGTGATGGTCAGCTGCTCGACCGCGGCGATGTAGTTGCTGATCTCGTAGACCGCGGCCTGCGGGCTGGTGACCTGGAAATACACCACCGAGTCGATCTGCACGGTGAGGTTATCCTGGGTGATCACCGGCTGCGGCGGGAACGACACGACCCGCTCGCGCAGGTCGACCTTCGCGCGGATCCGGTCGGCGAACGGGACCAGGAATGTCAACTGGCCCGATACGGTGCGCGAATATCTGCCCAGCCGCTCGATCACCGCGGCCTCGGCCTGCGGTACCAGCGCGATCGACTTGAAGACCACCACCGCGACCAGCACCACGATGACGATCGCGACGATCAGTACAGCCATTACGGCCCCTTCCAGACGACGGCGTGCGCGCCGTCGATCTTCATGACGTAGACGGTCTCACCCTCGGCATATTCATCGGCCGGGTCGAACGGGCGTGCGCTCCACACTTCGCCACCGATCTTCACCTGACCGCTGTTCTCGTTCACCGCTTCCAGCACCTTCGCCGTCTTCCCCGGCAACGCATCGACATTGGTCGGCGTGGGCGGTGGAGTTGCGAAGCGGCGCAACAACATCGGGCGAACGACGAACAGCAGCCCGATGGCGGAGATCGCGAACACCACGGCGTCGATCACCACCGACGTCTGCGCGATCCCGGCAACCCCCGCGGTGATCAACGCCGCGCCGCCCAACATGAGCAGCGTGAAGTCACCGGTGAGCATCTCGGCTGCGGCGAGCAGAATTCCCGCGACCAGCCATACGATTGCGGCCACGAGTCAACCGTACCGTGCCTGTCCGTTTTTCCGCGCCTTTAAGCAGGACGAGTCGAGCGGAAACACGCCGGTCACCGGTCCAGATCCGGTGGGCGCGAGCCCTCGTCGGCCGGACCGCTCCGCCGGCCGGGGCCTCGCCTCCCCCCGAACGGCAAGGGGAACAGGTAGTTTCGGCCGGGTGAGTGCGCGCGACTACGGTGACATCTATTCCGGACACGCTCGAACCCGCAAGCGCGCGGTACCGCAGGTGGTGGCCGAACGCGACCTCGTCGCCGAGGACGCGGCCAGCGGATTCTGCGGCGCCGTGGTCGGTTTCGAGCGCACCTACGACGGCGATTTCGTCAAACTCGAGGACCGTGGCGGCCGGGTCCGGCTGTTCGCTTTGCGTGAGGCGGCGTTCCTGATCGACGGGCAGCCGGTGACGCTGGTGCGGCCGAAGGCGACCGCGCCGACCGCGCCCACGCGGTCCGCGTCGGGGTCCACCCGCGTGGAAGGGCTGCGCGCCCGTGTGGCGCGCGCCAGCCGGATCTGGGTCGAGGGCGTGCACGACGCGGCGCTGGTGGAACGCGTCTGGGGACACGATCTGCGCGTGGAGGGGGTGGTCGTGGAGCATCTGGAAGGCCTCGACCATCTGGCCGCGCGGCTGACCGACTTCGGCCCGGAGCCCGGCCGGCGGGTCGGAGTGCTGGTCGACCACCTGGTCACCGGCTCCAAGGAGACGAATCTGACCACCGGCCTCGGCCCGCACGTCCTGGTGACCGGTCATCCCTATATCGATATCTGGCAGGCGGTGCGACCGCAGGCCGTCGGCATCGAGGCCTGGCCGCAGGTGCCGCGTGGAGAGGACTGGAAGACCGGCATCTGCCGCCGTCTCGGCTGGGGCACCCCGTCGGAGGGCTGGCGGCGGGTCTACAACGCCGTCGACAGCTTCCGCGATCTGGAAGCGCCACTGCTGGGCGCGGTGGAACAGCTCATCGACTTCGTCACCGAACCGGAGTGAGGACGCCGGTTCCCCGTAGGTCCGCCGATTCACAGGTGCCGTGGTTACGCTGGCCGGTATGACGCCGCTGCAGCGCTATATCGCAGAGGAGATCGGCACCGACCATGCCGAGGGCCTGCTCAGCCGGCGCGAGGCGCTGCGGCGGTTGAGCCTGCTCGGGCTCGGCACCCCGGCCGCGGTGGCGCTGCTGGCCGCCTGCGCGCAGCGGTCCGGTACCTCGGAGGGCACCACGAAACCGGCCGCGCCGGCGAGTTCCGCGCCACCGCCGGGCACCGCGGCCGCGGTCCAGCCGAGCGCGATCATCTTCCCCGGACCCGACGGCCGCACCCTGCAGGCCGCCTGGGCCGCCGCGGCGCAACCCCGGGGCGGAGTCCTGGTGATCCACGAGAACAAGGGCCTCACCGATCACATCCGTTCCGTAGCCGGACGTTTCGCCGGAATCGGCTATTCCGCGCTCGCGGTGGATCTGCTCTCCGAAGAGGGCGGCACCGCCACCTTCACCGACCCGGCCGCCGCCACCGCGGCTCTGGGCAAGGCGCCGCAGGATCGTTTCCTCGCCGATCTGCAGTCCGGAGTGGCGGAACTGGGGCGCCGGGTGCCGGGAAAGAAGCTGGGCGCCACGGGTTTCTGTTTCGGCGGCGGTCTCACCTGGCTGCTGCTCACCCACGGCACCCGGGAGCTGGCCGCGGCCACGCCGTTCTACGGCCCGTACCCCGAGGGCGGTGAGATCACCACAGCCAGTGCGGTCCTGGCCGTGTACGGCGCGCTCGACAAGCGCGTCGACGCCACCCGCCCCGCGGCCGAGGCGGCGTTGAACCGAGCCGGCGTGCCGCACGAGATCTTCGTCGCCGACGACGCCAATCACGCGTTCTTCAACGACACCGGCCCGAACTATCAGCCCACCGCGGCCGCCGCCGCCTGGCAGCGCGTCACCGACTGGTACGCGCAGTATCTCGGGTGAGACGCGCCGACGCGATCCGGCTCGCGGTGCTCGTGGCGGGTGTCGTCGCAGTGGCTGGGGCGGCGACCGGGAGCGTGGTGCGTCCGCCGGTGTTCGATCCGGCGCCGGTGCGAGCGACCGCCCCGATGGGGTGGAATTCCTGGGATTCCGGAATTGCGCTGACCGAGCAGTCGGTGCGCGAGACGATCGACGCGATGGTGTCGGACGGGATGCGCGATGCCGGCTATCGCTACGTCGACCTCGACGCGGGCTGGGCTGCCCCGCAGCGGAATTCGTCGGGCGATCTGGTAGCGGATCCGGTCCGGTTCCCCCACGGCATCGCCGCGGTGGCCGCCTACGCCCATGACCACGGTATGTATCTGGGTCTGTATTCGAGTCCCTTCAACGAGATCTGCGGGCAGACCCCGGCGACCGCGAGCCGCGGCCACGAGCTGCGGGACGAGCGGCGATTCGCCGGCTGGGGTGTCGACCTGCTCAAATACGACTGGTGCCGGACCGACGCGAATCACGACGAGCAGGTTCGTGATTTCGCCCGGATGCGCGACGCGCTGCGATCGACCGGACGCGGCATCGTCTACATGATCAATCCGAACAGCTCCGCCGACGCCCGCGCCGGCGTCGAATACGACTGGTCGGCCGTCGCCGATTCGGCCCGCAGCTCCGACGATCTGATCCCGATGTGGCGCAACACCTTTCCCGAACCCGATATCGGCGGATTCGACACCACGTCGGTCCGCGGTGTCGCCGACGAGGCAGACACCGCGCTCCGCGCCCGGCCCAGCCGTCCCGGGTACTGGCCCGACCCGGACATGCTGGTCGTCGGACAGTCGCTGTCGCAATTCCTCGGCGCCCATCTGGACGGCCTGCCCGGAACCGCCGTGCGGTGGCCGGCACTCAGCGCCGACGAGACCGCCTATCTGGCCCGCCGTTTGGGGATCTCCCCGGAAACGCTGGCGCTGCTGCGCAATCCACGCACCCTCTCACCCGCCGAGGAGCAGACGCACCTGTCGCTGTGGGCGATGCTGTCCGCACCCCTTATCGCGGGCAATGATGTCCGTACGATGAGCGAGCCCACCCGCGCGGTGCTCACCGACGCCGGTGTCATCGCCATCGACCAGGACCCCCGGGTCGCCCCCGCGGTGCCGCTGCCTCGCGATCACCGGATCCTCACCAAACCCCTGGCGGACGGTTCGGTCGCCGTCGCCCTGCTCAACCCCGGCGAGCAACCCCTCACCCTCGCGACCAGTGCCACCGAAGCCGGTCTCGCACAAGCACAGTCGTACACCGTGCACGACATCTGGGCCGCGACGACGACGGTGACCGACGGCCGTATCCACGCGCCCGACATTCCCGCCCACGGCGTGGTACTGCTGAGGATCACTCCCGCCGCGTGATGTCCCCGGGCGAATGCCGATGTGACAGTGAAAGCCGGTTACGGGATGTGCCGGACGGTTCCGTCGGCTGCCGACTGTTCGATGGCGGCGAGGAGTCGGTGGTGTCGCAGGGCGGTCTCGAAGCTGATCCGGATGTCCCAGTCGCCCCAGTGGATGAATGTCCCGGGCTGGGTGGCGGTCAACGTCGCGTCGCTGCCGACGAGTTCGAGGCGGAATCCGTAGCGGACGGGGATCGCGTCCGCAGCCACGGCGATCAGCGATCCGGTTCCGGATCACCCAGTTGTGCGCGGATCGCGCCCCACGGGTCGGCGAATGTCCGCGAGCCGTCGCGGTACGGCGACAACCTGCCGAGACACCAGCGCACCACCGGCCCGAACGGGCGGGTGACGAGGATCGGCCCCGGAGTCATTCGGCCACAACGCTTCCGGTGATCAGCGGCAGGTCGAGGGCGGTGCGGATTCCGGCGGGGGCGCCGACCACCGCGGGGATGGCATTGACGATCCGGCCCGCGGCGGCCACGATCGCCGCGTGATTGTGGTCGCCGTGGCGGCTGGTGGGACAGATGTCGACGGTATAGGAGGGTTCGCCGACGATCTCGACCCGATAGGACCCGCCGGGCTGGGCCGGCTGCGGCCAATCGGGGCGCAGATCGCCCCGCAGCCGGGTGGTGTGTTCGATGACGATGACCGGGCGGCCCTGCACCATCCCGCGGATCTCGAAACGCAGTGCCGCGACCGATCCCTCGGGCACATGCCCGGCCGCGATGTCGAAGCTTTCCGGCGCCGGTTCCCGTTCGTAGGATTCGGTGATCTCGTCGACGGTGATGCCCAGCCCCGCCTCGAGTTGCCGGATCGTCGTGCCCCAGGCCATGCCCAGCACCCCGGGCTGCAGCAGCATCGGCACCTCGTCGAGAGGTTTGCCGAATCCCATCACGTCGAACATGACCGTCGCGCCGTCGTAGGTCGCGTAGTCGGCGATCTCCGAACACCGCACCTGTTCGATGTCGCGGCAGGTGCCGGCGAAGGCGAGCGGAATCAGATCGTTGGCGAAACCGGGATCGATGCCGGTGATGAAGATGCTCGCATCGCCCTCGCGCGCGGCCTCCTCGATGGTGGCGAAGAACTTGTCCGGCAACACCTTCCACGGATATTGCAGGAGTCCGGGAGCGGATCCGACGATATCGACACCGGCGGCCAGGATACGGCGGCAGTCCTCCAGCGCATCCAGCAGCCGGGTATCGCCCATCGCGCAGTAGACCGCGCAGTCCGGGCGCAGAGCGAGCACCTCCGCCGGCTCGCCGGTCGCACGGATGCCGGTGGTGACGTCCAGGCCGGCCAGTTCGCCGGCGTCCTTGCCGACCTTCTCCTTCGTCGAGACGCATACGCCGACCAGTTCGAAGCGCGGGTCCTCGATCAGGCCGGCCAGTGCGAGCCGGCCGACATTGCCGGTGCCGATGTGCACGACGCGGATGGGCATTCGTTTCTCCTCGGGACGCTGCGGCAGCGCACGCGGTCGGCCTCGCGGCCATCCGGCGGGTGATCACACGAGCCGCAGTCGGACAAGTGTCTGGACAGTACTACGATCCCCCGCCGACCGACAACGATCACCCGCGCGAACAGCGGTCGGACCTCTGGAACAGTGTCTAGAACATGTTCCAGTTTGCATGGTAGCGTCACCGGCATGGGACGTGTAGACGGCAAAATTGCACTCATCAGCGGGGGCTCGCGAGGTATGGGTGCGGCCCATGCGCGGCTGCTCGTCGCCGAAGGCGCCAAGGTCGTGATCGGTGACATCCTCGACGACGAAGGTGCGGCTCTGGCCGGCGAACTCGGGGACGCCGCGCGTTTCGTGCACCTCGACGTGACCGCCCCCGAGGACTGGGCGGCGGCGGTGTCCACGGCGGTCGGCGAATTCGGCAAACTCGACGTGCTGGTCAACAACGCGGGCATCGTCAACGGCAATTCGCTGCGCAAGTTCGAGCTGGAACAATGGCGCCGCATCCTCGACGTGAACCTGACCGGAACGTTTCTCGGCATGCAGGCCGCGGTCGATCCGATGATCGCCGCCGGCGGCGGATCCATCGTCAACGTCTCCTCCATCGAGGGACTGCGGGGCGCGCCGTGGGCCCACGGCTATGTCGCCTCCAAGTGGGGCGTCCGCGGCCTGGCGAAGTCGGCCGCATTGGAGCTGGCGCAGCACAACATTCGCGTGAATTCGCTGCATCCCGGCCTGATCCGCACACCCATGACCGCTGCCATCCCCGACGATCTGGTGACGATTCCGCTGGGCCGTCCGGCTCAGCCCGAAGAGGTGGCGACCTTCGTGCTGTTCCTGGCGAGCGACGAATCCTCGTACGCGACGGGCTCGGAGTTCGTCGTGGACGGCGGCCTCGTGACCGCGGTACCGCACAAGACCTCCTGACCCTCGGACGACTTCCCCTCCAGGAGCACAGACATGCCCGAAACAGAAACCAGCACAATCGATCCCGCGACCCTGCTGCGGCTGCCGACCCACAACGGACACGCCCTGCTCGCCGGGCTGCGGCGTCATCGGCGCGAGCCGGTGATGACCCTCGGCGACACCGTCCTCACCGGCGCCGACGTCATCGACGCCATCAGCCGCTACATCGCCGCGTTCGCCGCCCACGAGGTCGGACTCGGCACGCCGAGCGCATTGCTCGCCCTCAACCGCCCCGAGGTGCTGTTCATTCTCGGCGCCGGCCAGATCGCCGGACATCGGCGCACCGCACTGCATCCGATGGGCGGCCTCGACGACCACGTGCATGTGCTGACCGATGCCGGCATCACCAATCTCGTCATCGATCCGCAGCCGGCGTTCGTGCGGCGGGCGCGCGAACTGGCCGACCGGGTGCCCGAACTGAAGCGGATCCTCGTCCTCGGCCCGGTCCCGGAGGAACTGACCGACATCGGCGTCGACTTGATCTCCGCCGCAGCGGAATTCACTCCGGAACCGGTCGAAGCGGTCGATATCCCACCGGATTTCGTCGTCTCGATCAGCTACACCGGCGGCACCACCGGAAAGCCCAAGGGCGTCATCGGCACCGCCGGCACCATGTCGACCATGACCCAGATCCAGCTCTCGGAATGGGAATGGCCGCAGCGCCCGCGGTTTTTGATCTGCACGCCGCTGTCGCATGCCGGCGCCGCGTTCTTCCTGCCGGTGGTGCTGCAGGGCGGGCAATGCGTGGTGCTTCCGCGATTCGACGCCGGTGAGGTGCTGCGCGCCATCGAGGAACACCGCATCTCCGCGACCATGCTGGTGCCGTCGATGCTGTATGCGCTGCTCGACCATCCCGATATCGACTCGCGCGATCTGTCGTCGCTGGAAACGATCTACTACGGCGCCTCCTCGATCGATCCGAAACGCCTGACGCAGGCCATCGCCCGGTTCGGCCCCATCTTCGCCCAGTACTACGGCCAGTCCGAGGCGCCGATGGTGATCAGCTACCTGGGCAAGGACGAGCACGACGAGGCGCGGCTGACCTCGTGCGGCCGTCCGTCCGCGACGCTGCGCACCGGGCTGATCGGCACGGACGGACAGCGGGTGGCGCCGGGCGAGGTCGGCGAGATCTGCGTATCCGGACCCCTGCTGGCCGGCGGCTACCTGAACCTGCCGGAGGTCACCGCGGAGACCTTCCGCGACGGCTGGCTGCACACCGGAGATCTCGCGCGCGAGGATCCCGACGGCTTCTGGCATATCGTCGGACGCAGCAAGGACATGATCGTCACCGGCGGCTTCAACGTCTTTCCCCGGGAAGTGGAGGATGTCATCGCCGCCGACGCCCGCGTGCAGGGCGTTGCCGTCGTGGGCGTCGCCGATGCCCGCTGGGGCGAGGCCGTGACCGCCGCGGTCGTCTTCGATCCGGCCACCGCCGCCGATCCCGACGCGGTGACCGCGGCGATCGACGACATCCAGCAGGATGTCAAGCGCCGCAAGGGTTCGGTCCAGGCTCCGAAACACGTCATCGTGGTCGATGCGCTGCCGTTGACCGGACTCGGCAAGGTCGACAAGAAGGCCGTGCAGGTCCTCGTCACCGCCGAACTCGATCGGTAGGTAGTCACCCAGCCTTACGAGCGGCCCCCGCGCCCCGGCACCCCCACGACATCGGCGAGATGTCGTGCGCCGGTAGCGATCTCGGTCGCCTCCGTCATCGTCAGCCGGAATTCGTGGTCGGCGGCGGGCGCGGGGCCCTCGTGATGACTGATGCCCGCCGTGCCGATGACGTAGTGCAATGCCGTGTCGCCGATGTACACGGTCACCGTGCCCGCGGGCACGACGTCGGCGATCGCCCGTCCCAGCGGCAGCGCGAACCAGTGCGGGCGCACCGCGTCGGTGGCGCGGCGATCCCCCAGTAGCGGCGCCCCCCATTCCGAGAGCGCTTGCAGCACAGGCCGAAGCGCCGCGCCGGTCGGTGTGAGCTCATAGACGGCGGCGGCCGAGCGCGATCCCACCTTGCGGTGGGTGAGGATGCCGTCGCGTTCCAGATCTTTCAGCCGGGCCGCCAGGATATCGGTACTGATGCCCGGGAGGTCGGCGAACAGATCGCTGTATCGCCGTGGCCCCGAGCACAATTCGCGAACCACCAGCAGATTCCAGCGATCGCCGACGACTTCGAGCGCGCGGCTGACCGGGCAGTAGTGGTCATAGGTTCGGCGTGGCACATCCCCACCCTATCCCAGTACTTGGAAATTCCAAGCGCAAACTTGGAATAACCAAGTACAGTAGGCGGCCTACACGCCGGAAGGGGATGTTCATGCAGGTCAACCAGTCCAGCAAACTCATGGGGGTCTCGTACGAGATCCGCGGCCCGGTAGCCGAACAAGCCGCGCGCCTGGAAGCCGAGGGCCATCACGTCGTCAAACTCAACACCGGCAATCCACTACCGTTCGGCTTCGAGGCCCCCGCGGAGATTCTGCAGGACATCGTGCGGACGTTGCCGGTCTCGAGCGGCTACTCGTCCTCGAAAGGGCTGTTGCCGGCGCGCCGCGCGGTGGTCCAGTACTACCAGACCCTCGGGGTCACCGACATCGACGTCGAGGACGTCTTTCTCGGCAACGGCGTCTCCGAACTGATCATGATGGCGCTCACCGCGCTGCTGGAGACCGGTGACGAAGTCCTGATTCCCGCACCGGATTTCCCGCTCTGGACGGCGGCGACGACCCTCAACGGCGGCCGGGCGGTGCACTACATCTGCGACGAGGGCGCCGACTGGTATCCGGACCCGGCCGATATCGCCGCCAAGATCACCGACCGCACCCGCGCCCTCGTACTCATCAATCCGAACAACCCCACCGGCGCCGTCTACCCGCCCGAGGTCCTGCGGCCGATCCTCGATATCGCCCGCCGTCACAACCTGGTCGTCTTCGCCGACGAGATCTACGACAAGATCTATTACGACGGACTCACCCACACCTCGATCGCCGCGCTGGCGCCCGACCTGCTGTGCCTGACCTTCTCGGGATTGTCCAAGTCCTATCGCTGCGCGGGGCTGCGCTCCGGCTGGCTGGTCGTCTCCGGCCCCACCGGTCACGCGGAGAACTACCTCGAGGGTCTCACCATGCTCGCGGGACTGCGGCTGTGCGCGAATGTGCCGGGGCAGCAAGCGATTCAGGCCGCGCTGGGCGGGCATCAGAGCATCTACGACCTGACGTTGCCGGGCGGGCGCCTGCGCGAACAGCGCGACCGCGCGTGGGAGGCGCTCACCGCGATCCCGGGCATCACCTGCGTGAAACCCAAGGGCGCCCTGTACGCGTTCCCGCGCATCGATCCGCTTGTCTACGCCATTCACGACGACGAGCAATTCGTGCTCGATCTGCTCCTGCAGGAAAAGCTGCACATCGTGCAGGGCACCGGGTTCAACTGGCCCACTCCCGACCATTTCCGGATCACGACCCTGCCGCACGCCGACGAACTGGAATCCATCATCGAGCGCATCGGCCGCTTCCTGTCCACCTATCGGCAATAGCCGGGTCCGATCCCACGGCGAACGCACCGGCCACCGGAGATATCCGGAATCTCCGGGAGGTTTGGGGCGTAATCCGCGCGGCATTCCGGTCGCAGGAAAGGAATCGCCATGATCGTCATTCTCGGGCTCGTCAGCCTCATCGCCGCGGTGGTCGCCGGCGTCGTGGGCGTGGTCGTCAACACCGGAGCGGGCCATGCTCTGAACGGCAACTTCACCGCCTTCGGCTATCACTTCACCGGCTCCACCGGGACGCTGTTCCTCTACGGCATCGTCGTCGGCGCCGTCGGCATGGCGGGGTTGAGCCTGCTGCTCGCGGGCAGCCGCCGCAACGCCCGCCGCGCCGCCGCCGCCCGCCGCGAACTGGACGCCACCCGCCGCGACGCTCCCATCTATTACGGTCCCGCGGCCACCGCGGACGCACCGCACACCGCGTCCCAGCCGGTCGGCGGCGCCCAGCCCGCCGCACCCAAGCGCGGCCTGGGCAGGATGTTCGGGCGCGGCCGGACCGTCCACCAAGCCTGATCGCGGCGGCCGACGGTGCGCCGCCTCTTTCCCCACTAACCCACCTCCGGACCCCTGCGCCCGGTACCATCTATGAGCGCACAGGGTGTGACCAGCCAGTATCCGGATGCCGTTCGCGAGCCGGACGAGTGGCCGTCGCACGGCAGTCCCTATCGACTCTCGGCGGTTCGTATGGGCTCGAGAGTCATCAGCACGCATCGAGGCCGCGCCCGACGACCACGAATGGACCCGTGCGGGCCCGGCCGCATCGGATCGACGACGATCCGATGACTCTCCGCCCGGAGGTGGATGGTGGCCGAGAAATTCGAAGGACATATCGCGCTCGACATCCGTGATTCCGTCGCCGACTGGAAGCCGTTCGCGGAACCGACCGCACCACGCGGCGCACCCAATGTGCTGTACCTGGTGTGGGACGACATCGGAATCGCCACCTGGGACTGCTACGGCGGGCTGGTCGAGATGCCGAACATGAAGCGAATCGCCGACCGCGGAATCCAATTCACCCAGTTCCACACGACCGCATTGTGTTCCCCGACTCGCGCGTCACTGCTCACCGGGCGGAATCCGACGTCGGTCGGAATGGCGACCATCGAAGAGTTCACCGACGGCTTCCCGAGTATGAGCGGTCGGATTCCCGACGACACCGCCCTGTGTTCGGAGGTCCTCACCGAACGTGGATGGAATACCTACGCCGTCGGCAAATGGCATATGACGCCGCTGGAGGAGAACAATCTGGCGGCGTCGAAGCGCCATTGGCCGCTGGGACGCGGATTCGAACGGTTCTACGGATTCCTCGGCGGCGAAGCCGACCAGTGGTATCCCAACCTGGTCTACGACAATCACCCCGTCACACCGCCGTACTCGCCGGAGGACGGATATCACCTGTCGAAAGATCTGGCCGACAAGTCGGTCGAGTTCATCCGCGACGCGAAGGTCATCGCCCCGGACAAACCGTGGTTCATGTACCTGTGCCCGGGATGCGGTCACGCGCCGCATCATGTCCCGCGCGAATGGGCGGACAAGTATCGCGGCCGATTCGATATGGGATACGAGAAGTACCGCGAGATCGTGCTGGAGAACCAGAAACGCATGGGGCTGATCCCCGAGGACACCGAACTGTCGCCGATGAACCCCTACGCGGAGGCCACCGGAAGCAACGGTGAGCCCTGGCCGCTGCAGGACACGGTGCGGGCATGGGATTCGCTGTCCGAGGACGAGAAACGGCTGTTCCGCCGCCAGGCGGAGGTATTCGCCGGTTTCCTGTCCTACACCGATGCGCAGATCGGGCGGCTCCTCGATTATCTGGAGGAGAGCGGGCAATTGGACAATACGATCATCGTCACCTTCTCCGACAACGGCGCCAGTGGTGAGGGCGGTCCGAACGGATCAGCCAACGAGATGAAATTCTTCAACGGCTACATCGATACGATCGAGGACAGCCTGGCGAAACTCGACGAGCTGGGGTCACCGACCACCTACAACCACTACAGCATCGGGTGGGCGATGGCGTTCAACACCCCGTACAAGCTGTACAAACGCTACGCGTCGCACGAGGGCGGCATCGCCGACGCCTGTCTGCTCTCGTGGCCGGCCGGGATCGCCGCGCGCGGCGAACTGCGTCACCAGTACCTCAACGTCTGCGATATCACGCCGACGATCTACGAACTGCTCGGCATCACGCCCCCGGAGACGGTGAAGAACGTGGCGCAGCGCCCGCTGGAAGGAGTCAGCTTCCGGGCGCTGCTCGACGACCCGGATGCCGACTCCGGCAAGCACACGCAGTTCTATTCGATGCTGGGCACCCGTGGCATCTGGCACCGGGGATGGTTCGCCGACACCGTGCACGCGGCGTGCCCGTCGGGCTGGGGACATTTCGACAGCGACCGGTGGGAGCTGTTCCATATCGAGCAAGACCGCAGCCAGATGCACGACCTGGCCGGCGAACGTCCCGAGAAGCTGGAGGAATTGAAGGCGCTGTGGTTCGCCGAGGCCGACAAGTACAACGGCCTGCCGCTCTACGACCTCGACATCGTCTCCGTGATGCTGCGCGACCGGCCGACATATGCCAAGACCCGCGACACCGCCGTCTACTATCCCGGCATCGCCGAGGTGGGGCCGGGCGCCGCGCTGGAGATCCGCGGCCGGTCCTTCGCGCTGCTCGCCGAGACGACGATCACCAGTCCCGACGCCGAGGGCGTACTGTTCGCCCACGGTGGGCGACTCGGCGGGCACACGCTGTTCCTGCAGAACGGCCACCTGTACTACGTCTACAACTTCCTCGGCGAGGAGGAACAGGTGATGGTCTCCGACCGCCCGGTCCCGCTGGGCGACCACATCCTGGGCATGCGCTTCGAACGGAAGGGAACGCGTCCGGACAATTTCACCCCCACCGGCGAGGCGGTCCTCTATATCGACGAGGATTCGGTCGGTTCGCTCGACGATATGCGAACCCAGCCGACCGTGTTCTCCGGCGTCGGCGAGGGTGTCCGGGTCGGTCGCGACGGCGGCCAGTCGGTATCACCGCGCTACCACGCGCCGTTCCCGTTCACCGGCGGAATCATGCACCAGGTTGTCGAGGATGTCAGTGGCAAACCGTATCTCGACCTCGAAATGGCCGCCGCCGCAGCCTTTTCGCGGGATTGAGGTGCGCCGCCGCGGCAACTCCCGCGCGCACGATAGCTGCACCAGTGCCCACGGGATCGCCGCGGCACCACTATCCTCGAACCATGTGTTCTCCCAGTGCCACGCTGACGGTGTGGGCGGGCTCGTGGCTGGCGGGCCGCAGCGCGCCCGACGACGTGCTGGACGCGTTGCGCGCCTGGTCTCCGCAGCACAGTGTCGCCGCCGGTGACCCGCTGACCGGCGGACGGACGGGACTGCCGTGGCCGTCGGCCGAGCCGCTGGAGGCCGGAACCGGAATCATGGTCCTGCTCAAAGTCATTCGCGAGGCGATGGCCGAGCCGGGGGCGCAGATGCGGCTGGTGCTGCCGGTGCCGGGCGATGCGCGCGGATTGCCGGTGGGCACCGAATTCGCCACGGCGGCAATGGATGCCGAGGAGGGCGTGATCGCCGGCGTACCCGGCGGCGAGGGCGTGGCGCTGGTGCCGCAGTGGGCCGACGAGGAATCGCTGCAGTGGACCGTGTTCCACACCCCGGTTCCGGTGCCGGCACCGGATATGGCGCTCGGCGAGGCCGAGTACGCGATGCGGGAGGCGGTGCGCGAGGCCGCGGAGGCCCTGATGCGGTTGCACACCACCGCGGTCGGCGGTGACGACGATCCGCGGGAGTTGATCGAGGCCGAACTGGCCGCCTGCTCGCGCCACATCTATCCCGACTCGGCGCCGCTGCGGGCCCGCCGGATCCTCGATTCGGCCGATCATGTGGCCGCGATCCTGACCGTGGCCCAGCAGACCGCCCCCTCCTCCCCCAGCTCGGCCAGCGCCGTGCAGGCCCAGGAGACGCTGCTGCGACCGCTGTGGAACGCCCTGCGCGCCGCCCGCCTGTCCGCGGTGAACGCGGCGGCCGGCCCGCGTTAGGTCGCTGCCCGGCCCGCGGGCGGCTCGGGCAGGTTCAGCTCGTAGTCGTTGTAGCGCCCGCAGACTCGCATGCCGATCCGGGCCAGTGCCGCGCGCAGCGCCTCGTCGTCGAATTCGAACACCCGCAGCATGGTGATGTCGGGCATGACGGCACGCAGTTCGGCCACGACCGCGCCGAAGGCGGCGGTCAGCAGATCGGCGTCGGCCTCGCGGTGGGCGAAACCCTCCTCGGCGCTGATGTAGGCCTCGGCGCCGCCGGCGAAGGTCGTGATCGTGGTGATGGGTTCGGTCGCCGACCGGGCCGAGAGCACGGTGGTGAGCAGCACCCGGCCCGGCGGGTCGGCCGATTCGGCGAGGGTGTGCACCAGCCGATGCAGCGGCGCGCTGGTGTCCGGGTCGGGCGGCCGGGTGAGGTCCAGCTCCCACAGGCGCGCGTATTCATCGACCCGCCGCGCACCCAGTTCGACCGCGGCCCGGCCGGACGGCCCGATATCGGTGCCCTGCCAGCGCAACACCCGATATCCGGCGGCGGTGGCCCGGCGCACGGCCTCGGCGGTCAGCCGGCAGACCATCTCGGTTTCCGCCGCCTGCGGTTCGGACTCGTCGGCGCGGCCCAGATGCAGCGAGTGCACGAGGCGCTGCGCGGACACCGCCTGCACCCACGCCTCACCCAGGCCCGCATCGCGCAATTCCGCCCAGCCCAGCAGCTCACCGCCGCCGCGGGCCGCGATCACGCCCAGCAGATCGGCGGTGCCGTCGGCGACGGAGATGTCTTCGAGCAGGGGCAACCCGGTGCGGCCCGCCAGTTCGGCGGCCAGCCGCAAACCCGTTCCCGGATGCTGGTCCCACTCCAGCGCGATGTCCACCTCCGCACAATAGCGGTGTATTAGCTGATCGCAGGGCAGTTACCGCGCGAAACATCGGCGACCGGCCGCCGGGATCAATGCTTGCGCACCACCGTCTCGCCCTCGGCCGGTTTCCGGGTCACCACGTCCATATGCCCACCGCCCACCTCGACCGCGGAGGCGCCGGTGATATCGGCGGCGAAGAACGGATGCGGCACCGGCGAATTCGCTCCACCTCGTCATAGTCGTACGGTAGAACTTTCGGCGGGCACGTCATACAGCATCGAGGTCGTCATGAGGATTTCCCCGCGCCGGGCGGCGGGCGCCGTCGCCGCCGCATTCGCCTGCGCCCTGGTGCCGCCGACCGGGGCGCATGCCGTGGTCGGCGGCGCCCCGGTCAACGCTTCCGACTATCCGTGGCTGGCGGCCATCGGCACGCCCGTCTACGCGACGCGGACCGGCGGGCAGTTCTGCGCCGGCGCCCTGATCGCCCCGGATCGGGTACTCACCGCGGCGCACTGCGGGGCCCTGGCCCGCACGCTACCGGGAACGACGGTGACCTTCGGCCGCACCGACGTCGCCGGGCACGGCGGGGTCACCATCGGAATCGCCGATGTCCGCATCGACCCGGATTTCCGGGTGTCGCTGTTCGGCACCGATCTGAGCTACCACCACAACGTCGCCGTGCTGGTCCTCAGCGCACCGGTCGCCCTGCCGACCGTGGCTGTGGCGGCACCACACGGGGATACGGCCACAGTGGTCGGCTGGGGCGCCACCTCCGAGGACGACCAGACCAACAGCGTGCTGCGGGCGGCGACGGTACCGCTCGTGTCCGACGCGGCCTGCGCGGTCGCCTACGCCGCGGAATTCGATCCGGCCGAGGCCGTGTGCGCGGGCTCCCCCACCGCCGACACCGGTGAATTCGACAGCGGCGGACCACTGTTGGTGGACGGCAAGGTCGCCGGAATCACCTCGTGGGGTAAGGGTGCGGCCGAACCCGGATTCCCCGGCGTGTACGCGCGGGTGCCCGCACTCGACTTCTGATCACCGCGTTCGAGTCATCGCACCCGGACCGCCTGGGCGGGCGCGACCGGGCGGAACAAATCCGGATCGGCGGCCTCCCAGTCGGCGCGCCAGCTCGCCGGCGGATGGACGAGCAACTCGCCGGGCGCCAGCCATTCGTAGAGTTCGGCGTAGGACCGTATCTCGTTGGGCGCCACCTTCTTCCGCAGCATGTGGGTATCGAGTTCGGCCGGATCGTGCACGCCCATCGAGGCCATCATCTGCATCGCCTGGCGCACCGTGGCCTCCTGATACCGCTGCACCCGTTCGGCCTTGTCGGCGACGTCGAGGGCGCGGGCACGCCGCGGATCCTGGGTCGCGACGCCGACCGGGCATTGATTGGTGTGACAGCGCTGGGACTGAATGCATCCGACCGCCATCATCATCGCCCGGGCGGCATTGGTGAAGTCCGCGCCCTGCACCAATCGCTTGACGATATCGGCGCCGGTGGCCACCTTTCCGCTGGCTCCCAACCGGATACGGTCCCGCAGGCCGGTGCCGACAAGTGCGTTGTGCACCGTCATCAGGCCGTCGGTCAGCGGGAGGCCCACGTGGTCCTCGTATTCCAGCGGTGCGGCCGCCGTACCGCCTTCGGCGCCGTCGACGACGATGAAATCGGGTGCTGTCCCCTCGGCGATCATCGCTTTGCAGATCGCGAGGACATCCGTACGCGATCCGACGCACAGCTTGAACCCGATGGGCTTGCCACCGGACAACTCGCGCAGGCGGACGAGAAAGCGAATCAATTCGCGCGGGGTGTGGAATTCCGAATGCGACGGCGGGCTGACGCATTTCTCGTGTGCGGGAACCCCGCGATAGCGGGCGATCTCCTCGCTCACCTTCGCGGCCGGCAGGACCCCGCCGAGTCCGGGCTTCGCACCCTGACTCAATTTCACCGAGATGGCCTTCACCTGGTCGTAACCGGCCTTCTCGGCGAACTGGCCCGGATCGAAGCGGCCGTCGCGGGTGCGGGTGCCGAAGTAGGCCGTACCGATCTCCCACACCAGATCCGCGCCGCCCTCCAGATGGAACGGCGTCAGCCCGCCCTCACCGGTGTCGTGCGCGAAACCGCCGCGGGCGGCGCCGATATTCAACGCGCGCAGCGCATTCCCCGACAGCGCGCCGAAACTCATCGCCGAGACGTTCAGCAGCGACATGGCATAGGGCTGCCGGCAGTCCGGACCCCCGACCAGCACGCGCGGCGGCTGCTCGGGCTCCGGGAGCGCGGCCACCGAATGAACGAGGAATTCGTAGCCGACCGCCTCGATATCGCGCTCGGTGCCGTAGGACAGTTCGCCGTGAATTCCCTTGGCGCGCTCGTAGATCATCGTCCGCACGTCACGGTCGAAGGGGCGGCCGTCGACATTCCGCTCGATGAAATACTGCTGCAGTTCGGGCCGGATACTTTCCAGCAGATAGCGCATATGCCCCAGCAAGGGATAGTTGCGCAGGATCGAATGTCGGCGCTGCACCAGATCGTAGGCGCCGACGAGAACGAGCAATCCCGCTCCGACGGCGAGAATCCACCACGCCCACGAACCGATCGCCGCGATGACGCCCAGGACGACCACCGCCACCGTGAGCAGACCGAAGAGGAAGAATCGCGTCATCGCCCCACCGCCACCTTTCGCACAGGGGTCCTCGCCACCGAGTCCGAGACCGCGGGACTCCGGCCCGCGCACACCCTACCGTTCATACCGGCGGCATACCCGCTCGGCGGCGGTTACTTTCGGCGGCGCACGGGTTCACAGCATCCGGGTGCGCAGATCGCCCCGTTGCGGGTGCAGCCGTATCCGGGAACCGTGCCCGAGCGCCGGGGTTCGTTCCCGTCGAGATGTTCGCCGACCAGTTCGGCGACCATCTCGGCGAACCGCGGATCCGGGCCCGGGGTGGCGGCGCGGGCGAAAGCCATACCCAATCCGGCGGCCTTCTCCGCGGCCTCGTTGTCCAGGTCCCAGACAACCTCGAGGTGATCGGAGACGAAGCCGACCGGGCAGACCACGACGGCCTCGACGCCCTTGCCGGACAACGCTTCCAGATGGTCGACGATATCGGGATCCAGCCACGGCACCTGCGGCGGTCCCGAACGCGACTGCCACACCACGTCGAAATCGTCGAAACCCGTTGCCGCGGCGCACAATCGGGCGGCCTCGGCGACCTGGCGGCTGTAGAGGTGACCGCCGTCGGCGGGCGGTCCGGCCGCGACATCGGCGGCGACCGGAACGGAATGGGCGGTGAAGACCAGCCGGGCGCGGTCGCGCGCGTCGGCCGGAAGTTCCCGCACCGCCGCGCGCACGGCGTCGGCGAAGGAGTCGATCAGCAACGGATGATCAAAGTACTGCCGCAGTTTCGTCAGTTCCGGCGCACCCTCGACCGCCGCGCGGGCGCGTTCGATGTCCTCGTCGTACTGGCGGCATCCGGAATATCCGCCCCACGCCGAGGTCGGGAACACCAGGGCGTGGCCGATGCCGTCGGCGCGCATGGTCGCGACGGTCTCCTCGATCATCGGATGCCAGTTGCGATTACCGAAGTACACCGGCAGATCCACCGCGCGCGCGGTGAATTCGGCCTCGATCGCGGCGATCAGTTCGCGATTGAGCGCATTGATCGGCGAGACTCCGCCGAAGTGCAGGTAGTGCTGGGCCACCTCGTCGAGGCGTTCGCGTGGCACGCCCCGGCCCCGGGTGACGTTCTCCAGGAACGGCATCACGTCCTCGGGGCGTTCGGGACCGCCGAAGGACAGCAGGAGCAGTGCGTCGACGGTCCCGGTCACGGCTGATTACCTCCGGGCTCTCAGTTGGCCGACCAGTTCTCCGGGAACCAGGTGTTGTGGCTGGCGCCGCCGTCGACGTAGATGATCGAACCGGTGGTCCCGGGCAGCCAGTCCGACAGCAGGGCGACGATCGACTTGGCGACCACGGTCGGGTCGTCGACGTCCCAGCCGATCGGCGAGGCGCCGTCCCAGTAGGTGTTGAGCATGTTCAACTGCTTGGCGTCGTCGGTGGCCGTCCCGGCGATCGCCTTCGCGGCGAGGGTCTTGATCGGGCCCGCGGCGACCAGGTTGGAACGGACTCGCTTGGCCTCGCCCACCTCTCGCGCCACATAGCGGTTCACCGACTCCAGCGCGGCCTTGGCCACACCCATCCAGTTGTAGAACGGCATCGCGGTGCGCGGATCGAAGTCCATGCCCACGATCGAGCCACCCTCGTTCATAGCGGGCAGCACCGCGCGCGCCAGCGAGGCATAGCTCCACGCCGAGATCTCGAAGGCCTTGGCGGCGTCGGCGCCCGGGCCGTCGAGGAACGGCAGTGCGTCGGGGCCCATCAGGGTGCGCGGAGCGAAGGCGATGGAGTGCAGCACGCCGTCGATACCCTCGGGCGCGAGTTCGCGCACCTTGTCGGCGAGACCGGCGAGGTCGTCCTCGTTGGTGACGTCGAGGCCGATCGCGGGTGCGATTTCCTGCGGCAGGCGCTTGGCGATGCGGTCGATCAGGCGCAGCCGCTCGGGGATACCGGTGATGATCACCTTCGCGCCCTGCTCCTGCGCCACCTTCGCGGCATGGAAGGCGATCGACGAATCGGTGATGATGCCGGTGATCAGGACGGTTTTGCCGTCCAGGATTCCGCTCATGGGTGGTGAATTCTCCTCGGGAAACTCGGATGGAAGTCGGCGGGGGCCGGGAGCAAGTGGGTCGGCGACCGCTTTGCTCAGTGGCCCATGCCCATGCCGCCGTCGACCGGCAGGATCGCACCGCTGATGTAGGACGCGTCGTCGGAGGCCAGGAAGCTGATTGCCGCGGCGACCTCCTCAGGCTGGCCGATCCGGGACGCCGGAATCGCCTTCAGGGCGATCTCACGAATATCGTCGGTCATGTCCTGGCGGGTCATATCGGTGTCGATCAGTCCAGGAGCGACCACGTTGGCGGTGATGTTGCGCGAGCCGATCTCACGGGTGATCGCGCGGGCCATACCGACCAGACCGGCCTTGGCGGCCGCGTAGTTCACCTGGCCGGGGACACCCATCTGCCCCACGACCGAGCCGAGGAAGATGATGCGGCCGAAGCGGGCCCGCAGCATCGCCCGGTTGGCGCGCTTGGCGCAGCGCCACGCGCCGGTGAGGTTGGCGTCGATGACGCGGGTGAACTGCTCCTCACTCATCCGCATGAGCAGGGTGTTGTCGACGATGCCGGCGTTGGCCACCAGCACCTCGACCGGGCCCTGCTTGGCCTCGATCTCGGTGAAGGCCGCATCGATCGAATCCGCGTCCGTCACATCGCATTTCACGCCCAGAAGACCTTCCGGCGCGCCCGACCCACGATGGGTGACGGCAACCTTGTGCCCGTCGGCGGCCAGCCGCTGGGCCACCGCGAGACCGATACCGCGGTTGCCACCGGTCACCAGGACCGATCGGGAAGTGAAGTTCGACATGAATGTCAACCTATCTGTTCGAGTTCGACTGTCGTGGCCGGGTTGCGCGGTACCCGTTATGGCAGGCGTTGACGATAGACCAGACCGCTCACCACACCCGCAGCGGTCAGCAGCAGACCCAGTAGCAGCCACGGCCGGCTGGCATCACCCATCTGCATCTCGTAGCCGATCTGCTTGTCCAGGGTGTCGTAGACGGCGCTGAGTTCTTCCAGCGTGGAAGCGGTGTAGAAGTCGCCGCCGGAGATCTTGGCGATCTCGCGCAAGGAGTCGTCGTCGACCGGAACCCGGACGCGCTGCGACCCTTTGCCGTCCTGATCCGGAATCTCGACCGACCCCCAGGTGGTGCCGAAGGAGATGGTCGACACCGGGATGCTCTTCTGCTTGGCGACCCGCGCCGCGACGAAGCCGTGCCGGGGATTGTCGACGTCCTTGTCGTCGGGCACCGTCTGCTTGCCGTCGGACATCAGCACGATCCGCGCCGGGGGCGGCGTCTGCGCCCCGCCCAGGACCGAGGCGAGCGTGTCGATGGCCTGCAGCGCGCTGTAGATGCCCTCACCGGTGGCGGTGCGTTCGGCCAGCTTCATGTTCTGGATGGCGGCCTTCATCGCCTCGCGGTTGGTGGTCGGCGACACCTGGACCGACGCGGTGCCGGCGAAGGTCACCAGGCCCAGGTTGATCCCGGGGGTGAGCCCGTCGACGAAGTCGGTGGCGGCCTTCTTGGCGACCTGGATGCGCGAGGGCGGCACGTCGGTGGCCTCCATCGACAGCGAGACGTCGATCACCAGCATGACCGTGGCCCGGTTGCGCGGCACCTTCTTCGCCGCCTGCGGGCCCGCCGCGGCCACCGTCAGCAACGCCAGGCCCACCAGCATCAACGCGACCGGCGCGTGCCGCCAGGCGCTGGGCCGCTTGGGCGCCACCTGCTCGAGGGTCTCCATATTGGAGAAGCGCAGCATGTGGCGTTTGCGCCGCCGCTGGACCAGCACGTACAGCAGCGCGATCGCGGCGACGACGATCAGGAATGCCAGCCAGATCGCGGACGTGAAATGCGAAATACTCACTGTCGGGGCACCCGCCCGGTCGGGGCGCCGAAGGTGTGGCGCCGAGTGGACACGAAACGGACCACGTCGGCGATCCAGTCACGATCGGTGCGCAGCGTCATCACCGGCGCGCCGCAACTGCGCAACGCCGCCTCGACCTGTTCGCGATGCTGCTGGGCAGCACGGCCGAAATCGGCGCGCAGGGTGGGAGTGACGGTGAATTCGCGGGTGCGGCCGGTTTCGGGATCGTGGAGCACCACGTCACCGACATCGGGCAGATCCAGATCCAGCGGATCGAGGATCTCCACACCGAGCAGATCGTGACGGCCGGAGATCGCGCGCAGCGAACGCTGCCAGTCGATCTCGCCGAGGAAGTCCGAAATGACAACGGCCAGACCGCGTTTGCGTTGCGGCCGGCGCAGCGATTCGATGGCGCCGCGCAGATCGCCGCGCACGCCGTCGCTCGCATGGGGGGTGGTCGCGATACTGCGCAGCAGCGACTGGGCGTGCACCCGGCCGGTGCGGGCCGGAATCCGGTACAGCCGTTCGCCGTTGGCGACGACCGCGCCGATCCGGTTACCGCCGCCGCTGGTCAGATGCGTCACCGCGGCAGCCGCCGCGACCACCAGATCACGCTTCTGGCACAGCGCGGTGCCGAAGTCCAGACTGGCCGACAGGTCGACCACCAGCCAGGTCTCGAGCTCCCGGTCGGCGATCATCTGCCGCACGTGCGGATGGGTGGTGCGGGCGGTGACCGACCAATCCATCTGGCGCACATCGTCACCCGGCTGATACATCCGCGCGTCCCCGGGTTCGGACCCGGGGCCGGGGATCAGGCCGAGATGATCGCCGTGCAGCACGCCGTCGAGGCGGCGGCGCACCGTCAGCTCCAGAGTTTTCAGCGCGGCCGACAATCGCGGATCACGCAGATCTCCGGACCGGAACGACGGCGGGGCGCTGTCGGGATGGGCGGGGACGTGAGCTGAGTTCGTCACTGGCGCAACCGAATCCGATGCCCCGCTCACTGGCGCTGCGGCTGCCCGGCGCCCTGACCGTTCTGCGGCTGACCGGCCGGATGCGGGGCGATGGGCTGCGGCGCGGCAGCCTGCGGGCCCGGAGCCGGCATCGGTGCGGGACCGCCCTGGGCGGGTGCGTTGGCCTGGGTGGCGACCTGCGGCAGGCCGACGGTCTGCAGCACCCGGCGGATCACGTCGTCGGGGCTGACCTCGTCGGCGAGGGCGTCGTAGGACAGCACGAGACGGTGGCGCAGCACATCCGGAACGACCTCGACCACGTCCTGCGGCACCACGTAATCGCGGCCGCGGATCAGCGCGACCGCGCGGGCGGCGGCGATGATGCCGAGGCTGGCACGCGGTGAGGCGCCGTAGGCGATCCAGCCCGCGACGTCGTCGAGCCCGAATTCGGCCGGCTTGCGAGTCGCGGCGATGACGCGCACGACGTAGTCGACCAGCGCGTGGTGCACGAAGGTGTTGGCGGCCAGTTTCTGCAGCCGGATCAGTTCGGCCGGCTCGAGGATCTGCTTGGGCTCCGGCGGGGTCACACCCATCCGGTAGATGATCTCGCGCTCCTCCTCGACCGTCGGATAGTCGACGACGACCTTGAACAGGAAGCGGTCGCGCTGCGCCTCGGGCAGCGGGTACACACCCTCGCTCTCGATCGGGTTCTGGGTCGCCATGACCAGGAACGGATCGGGCATGGGGTAGGTCTTGCCGCCGATCGACACGTGCCGCTCGGCCATGACCTCGAGCAGTGCCGACTGCACCTTCGCGGGGGCGCGGTTGATCTCGTCGGCGAGGACGAAGTTGGCGACGACCGGGCCGAGCTCGGTATCGAATTCCTCGCGGCCCTGCCGGTAGATGCGGGTACCGATCAGGTCGGTGGGCACCAGGTCGGGGGTGAACTGCACGCGCGAGAAGCTGCCGCCGACCACCTTCGCGAAGGTCTCCACCGCCAGCGTCTTGGCGATACCGGGCACACCCTCGAGCAGCACGTGCCCGCGAGCCAGAACGCCGACGAGCAGCCGCTCGACCAACCGGTCCTGACCGACGATGACCCGTTTGACTTCGTAGATCGCCTTCTCCAGGGTCGCGACGTCACGCTCCAAAGTGCCCGAGGCGGCCTCCGCCTGCTTCACCGCACTCCCAGCGCTCACATCGTCCGTCGAAGTCACCAAACTCCCCGCTTTCGCTTCGGTCTCCATGCGTGCCGCCCCAACTATTCCAGGTATCGAGCAAGATTGCCGCAACTGGGCTCGCACAATGTCGCGGGCCAGGCCTCCCGGGCGGATCGGAAGGCACTCGACGGTGTCCGGAATGCGCTGATTCCGAATTGCCGTGTCACGGCGGGTGGTCGCGGCGGGATCAGCCCACCGCGGCCAGATATTCGGCGTAGAACAGCGCCAGTCCCACCGCGGCCGCGATGCCCGCGAGCAGCCAGAATCTGATGATCACCGTCGTTTCGGGCCAGCCGCCGAGTTCGAAATGGTGATGGAACGGCGCCATCTTGAACAACCGGTTGCGGGTGGTGCGGAAAACCGCGATCTGCAACGCCACGGACAGAATTTCGGCGAAGAACAACGCGCCCACGACCACCATCAGCAATTCGGTGCGGGTGGTGATCGAGATTCCGGCCAGCAGCCCGCCCAGGGCCAGCGACCCGGTATCGCCCATGAAGATCTTGGCCGGATTGGCATTCCACCACAGGAATCCGATGCAGGCGGCGCCACCGGCCGCGCACACCACGGCCAGATCGAGCGGGTCACGTACGCTGTAGCAGCCCGGAAGCGCGTGGGCGGCACAGGAATTGGTGTACTGCCAGAACGTGACGATGACGTAGGCGCCCAGCGCGAAACCCATCGATCCCGCGGCCAGGCCGTCCAGACCGTCGGTGATGTTCACGGCATTGGACCAGGCGACCACCACGAAGCACACCGCCAGCAGGAAGACCACCAGCGGGAAGGCCACCGTGGGCCAGTCGCGCACATACGACACCTGCCGGCTGGCCGGGGTCAGCCCGGTGCTGCCGGGAAAACGCAGCGCCAGGATTCCGAAGACCACGGCCGAGCCGATCTGCCCGATGTACTTGCCCGTCGCGGTCAGGCCCAGATTGCGATGCTTGCGGATCTTGATGAAGTCGTCGAGGAAGCCGACGAAGCCCAGCGCGGTGGCCAGGCCGAGCACCAGCAGCCCGGACGCCGACGGCCCGTCGGCGTCGTAGCGCAGGCCGATGAGGTGCGAACCCAGATAACCGGCCCACAGCCCTGCCACGATCGCGATGCCGCCCATGGTGGGCGTGCCCCGTTTGGCCTGATGACTCTGCGGTCCCTCGACGCGGATCTGCTGGCCGAGATTCCGGCGTGCGAACAACCTGATCAGCAACGGCGTCACGGTGATCGAGACCGCGAGTGCGATCGCCGCCGAGAACAGGATCTGCCTCATCAATACCCCAACTACTGCCGAACTCTCGGCTCGTGCCGAACGGACCGGCACGATGTGTGCCGATTCGCATGGTAGCCAAGATCATTCGGAGGTGCGTCAGGTGATCAGGCGAATCGCGTACGGCATGATGCCGCCCTCGCGCACCGGCGAAATCTTCACGACGTCACCGGATTCGGGCGCCTCGATCATCTTGCCGTCGCCCAGGTACAGCGCGACGTGCTCGCTGCCGTTGGACCCCCAGAACAGCATGTCGCCGCGCTCGCGCTGGGCGACCTTGATTCGGGTGCCCATCGTGTACTGGTAGCCGCTGTAGTGCGGCAGTGAGATGCCGACACCGGCGAAGGCGTAGATCATCAGGCCCGAGCAGTCGAAGCCCACCTTGTTGTAGTCGCCGTAGGAATCGGCCACACCGCCGTCGTGGATGCCCTTGGTGGGCCCGTCCTCGTCGCCGCCACCCCAGGCGTAGGTGACGCCGAGTTGCGACATCGCGCGGTCGACGACGGTCTCGATCAGTTCGGAGCGGCTGCCGCTGGGCCGGCTGGGGGTCGGCATCGATCGGCGCGGCGGCGGGGCGTTGTCCAGCTGGGTGTGCGGACGCTTGCCCGCGGCGAGTTCGGCGGCACGGTCCTGCGCGGCCTGATCGGCGGCGGCGCGCGCCGCGGCGGCGGTCGCGGCCGCCTGGGCGGCGGCGACTTCTGCCCGCCGCCGGCGATCCCAGGCCAGGTAGGCGTCGCGCTGGCCCTGCAATCCGGTCACGGTGGCCCGGGCCTGATCGAGCTGCTGCTGGGCCGAATCGCGCTGTGCCATCAGCGCATCGCGCTTCTGCGCCTGTTCGTCGAGAGCGGCCTTGGCGGCGGCGACCGCGGCCTGCGCCTGCTGCTGTTTCCGATCAGCCTCGTCCGCGGCCGTGTCGGCGGCCTTCTTGGCCTGGCGGGCGGCGGAATCCTTGTTGGCCTGTTCGACCTGCGCCCGGCGTAGGCCGTCGATGGCGGCCTGCTGGTTCTTCGAGGCCATACCGAGCAGATCGGCGCGGTCGAGCGCGGCGGCCGGATCGGCTCCGGCGAGGTAGTTGACCATCGACGTCGACCCCGGGTGGGTGTAGGCGTCGACCGCGAATTCGTCGAACTTGCCCTGCGCCCGGTTCAGCAGGTCTCCGGCGGACTGCAGATCGCGCTGGGTGGCGGCAACGGTGGCCGCGGCCGCGTCGGCGGCGTCCCGGGCGTTCTGCAGATCGACCAGCGCCTTGTTGACCGCCTCGCGCTTGCCGGCGACCTCGGTGTCGAGCTGGGCCAGCTGCTGATCGGCGGTGGCGACCTGATTGATCAGACCGCTGACCTGATTCACCCCCGCATCGACCTGCGCACCCGCCGCGGCGATATCGCCGTCGCTCGGATTCGGAGGTGGCGGTGGCACCGCGGCCACCAGCGGGGCCGTCACTGTCAGCGCGATCCCACATAAGAGCAACCCCACAGCGACCTTCGCGGCTCCCCCGGACCGCCTCGCCGATATTCGCATCACACCTCCCTGATCCCGCTGCGGCTCCCGGCGAGCACCAGATTCGCCAGGACTGCGCTGGGCGACCGATCGAGGCGTCGCCGCACGAGCACCAACGGTCCGTCTGCCCTCGAGGGACGCTGGAGGCCCATGTGACACTTCTTCCCCAAGAGTGTCACCTCGAAACCGTACGACACTTCTTTCACAGAGGAAACATCGGACGACAAATCACAGGGGAGTAATTTCCGGTTTGCTAAAAATTCGCTAACCGTGATTAGGGGTTCTGGGGGCGAACCAAACCGGTCGTTCAGTTTCGTCCCGCGAATCGCGACTTATCCCTCGAATCGGGCATCGCGCCGAGGTGGTGGCTAGTTTCCGGCGACCATCCCGGGTCACCTCGCGACACGCCGAGGACGGCCGCTGGGGACGGCTAGCGAGACGGCACCGGCGGATTCGGCGGTGCCTCGGCGGCCACCGCCGCCCGCTCCCGCGACGCCCGCCGGGACTTGATGTAGTACAGGCCCCCGATGGTCAGCACGGTGCCGGCCAGCACAACTCCCGTGATCGCGGTCCAGGACACCTTTTCCGGCGTCTCCAGCCGGTCGACGAAGATCTGCGCGGCCGTCGCGGTGTGCCCGCCCTGATACTTGGCCTTGTCCTCGGCCCACTCCAGCCGCGAGCGGTTGATCGAATCGCTGTAGGTGCCGATCCAGTCGTCGCTGAACACCACGACCGTGCCGTGTTCGCTCTTGCCGAGGGTGGTCGCCAGGTCGCGCAGATCCGAATCGCGACCCGGATTTCCCTTCACGACCACGATGTTCAGCGCGATGCCGTGCGCGCGGGCCTGATCCGCGATCTCGGCGAGCTTGTCCTGATTCTTGGATTCGGGCGCCGCCACGTGGTTGTCGGCCAGATCCAGCACGATGGCGTCGACGTCGGTATCCGGCGGTAGCTCCGCGGCCATGGGGGTGAAAACCGAGGCATACGAGACGGTCATCTTCCATCCGGTCTTGTCGAGCCGCCGACTCCAGCGACGGACGTCCAACACATTCACGTGATCAACACACACCTGGCCGGCACACCGGAGGCGACAACTCCGGCGGGGCCTTCGAGCACAGTACGCGACGGGGGCATCATGGATGGCGGCACGCCGCGCCGTACGCGCCCCGCATGCTTCATAGGACAAGCGTACTGTTAGAGTTCGGAAGTACGAGGCGCGCAGCCCGAAACGCGTCCTCGACGACAGCCGCCGGCGCAGCCCCGCCGGTGGCCACCCCACGGGGCCCGCACGCGCCCCGATCGGAACACCGACGAGTGGAGCTGAACGTATGACAAGTATCGATACATTCGGCGCCAAGGGCACCCTCGAGGTCGGAAGCAACTCCTACGAGATCTTCCGCCTCTCGGCCGTGCCCGGCACCGAGAAGCTGCCCTACGCCCTGAAGGTCCTGGCGGAGAACCTGCTCCGCACCGAGGACGGCGCCAACATCACCGCCGACCACATCCGCGCCATCGCCAACTGGGATCCGTCGGCGGAGCCGAGTATCGAGATCCAGTTCACCCCCGCCCGCGTGATCATGCAGGACTTCACCGGCGTGCCCTGTGTGGTCGACCTGGCCACCATGCGTGAGGCCGTCACCGCCCTGGGTGGCGACCCGAACAAGGTCAACCCGCTCTCCCCCGCCGACATGGTCATCGACCACTCGGTGATCCTCGACGTCTTCGGCCGCGCCGACGCCCTCGAGCGCAACGTCGACCTGGAGTACCAGCGCAACGGCGAGCGTTACCAGTTCCTGCGCTGGGGCCAGGGCGCGTTCGACGACTTCAAGGTCGTCCCCCCGGGCACCGGCATCGTGCACCAGGTCAACATCGAGTACCTGGCCCCGACCGTCATGACCCGCAACGGCCAGGCCTACCCGGACACCTGCGTCGGCACCGACTCGCACACCACGATGGTCAACGGCCTGGGCGTGCTGGGCTGGGGCGTCGGCGGTATCGAGGCCGAGGCCGCGATGCTGGGCCAGCCCGTCTCCATGCTCATCCCGCGGGTTGTCGGCTTCAAGCTCACCGGTGAGATCCAGCCGGGCGTCACCGCCACCGACGTCGTGCTGACCGTCACCGACATGCTGCGCAAGCACGGTGTGGTCGGCAAGTTCGTCGAGTTCTACGGCGCCGGTGTGGCCGAGGTGCCGCTGGCCAACCGCGCCACCCTGGGCAACATGAGCCCCGAATTCGGTTCCACCGCAGCGATCTTCCCGATCGACGGGGAGACCATCAACTACCTGCGTCTGACCGGTCGCTCCGACGAGCAGCTGGCCCTGGTCGAGGCCTACGCCAAGGAACAGGGCATGTGGCACGACGCCGCACACGAGCCCGCCTACTCGGAGTACCTCGAGCTCGACCTGAGCACCGTGGTCCCCTCGATCGCCGGCCCGAAGCGCCCGCAGGACCGCATCCTGCTCAGCGAGTCGAAGGCGGCGTTCCGCTCCGACATCACCGACTACGTCACCGGTGACTACAACGGACTCGACGAAGGCGTCGAGGAGACCTTCCCCGCCTCGGATCCAGTCTCGGTCTCGGCCGGTGCCGCCGACGCGAGCTACGCCCCCGCCCATTCGGCGGCCAACGGTGCGCAGGGGCGGCCGTCCAAGCCGGTCAAGGTGGTTTCCGAGGACCGCGGTGAGTTTGTTCTCGATCACGGCGCGGTCGTGGTCGCGGGCATCACCTCCTGCACCAACACCTCCAACCCGTCGGTCATGATCGGTGCGGCGCTGCTGGCCCGCAACGCGGTCGAGAAGGGCCTGTCCAGCAAGCCGTGGGTCAAGACCAACATGGCCCCGGGCTCGCAGGTCGTCTCCGACTACTACGAGAAGGCCGGTCTGTGGCCCTACCTGGAGAAGCTGGGCTTCTACCTGGGCGGTTACGGCTGCACCACCTGCATCGGCAACACCGGCCCGCTGCCGGAGGCGATCTCCAAGGCCGTCAACGACAACGACCTGTCGGTCACCGCCGTGCTGTCCGGTAACCGCAACTTCGAGGGCCGCATCTCCCCCGATGTGAAGATGAACTACCTGGCCTCCCCGCCGCTGGTCATCGCCTACGCCCTGGCCGGCACCATGGACTTCGACTTCGAGACCGACGCGCTGGGTCAGGACACCGAGGGCAACGACGTGTTCCTGCGTGACATCTGGCCCTCGGCCCAGGAGATCGACGACACCATCAAGTCGGCGATCAGCCAGGACATGTTCCGCAAGTCCTACGCCGACGTCTTCAAGGGCGACGAGCGCTGGCGCAACCTCGACACCCCGTCCGGTGACACCTTCGCCTGGGACGAGAACTCCACCTACGTCCGCAAGGCGCCGTACTTCGACGGGATGGAACTCGAGCCGGCCCCGGTCGAGGACATCAAGGGCGCCCGCGTGCTGGCCCTGCTGGGTGATTCGGTCACCACCGACCACATCTCCCCGGCCGGTCCGATCAAGCCGGGCACCCCGGCCGCGCAGTACCTCGACTCGCACGGCGTCGAGCGCAAGGACTACAACTCCCTGGGCTCGCGGCGCGGCAACCACGAGGTGATGATCCGCGGCACGTTCGCCAACATCCGGCTGCGCAACCAGCTGCTCGAGGACGTCTCGGGTGGTTACACCCGCGACTTCACCCAGGACGGTGGCCCGCAGGCGTTCATCTACGACGCCTCGCAGAACTACCAGAAGGCCGGCATCCCGCTGGTCGTGCTGGGCGGTAAGGAGTACGGCTCGGGTTCCTCGCGTGACTGGGCGGCCAAGGGCACCCGTCTGCTGGGCGTCAAGGCCGTCATCACCGAGTCGTTCGAGCGCATCCACCGGTCGAATCTGATCGGCATGGGCGTGATCCCGCTGCAGTTCCCGGCGGGTGAGTCGGCCGCGTCGCTGGGCCTGGACGGCACCGAGGTGTTCGACATCGAGGGCATCACCAAGCTCAACGAGGGCGTCACGCCGAAGACCCTGAAGGTCACCGCGACCAAGGAGAACGGCGAGAAGGTCACCTTCGACGCGGTCGTGCGCATCGACACCCCCGGTGAAGCCGACTACTACCGCAACGGCGGCATCCTGCAGTTCGTGCTGCGCAACATGATTCGCGGCTGATATCCCGCACCGCGCGGTGCGGCGTCGTGCCGCGCCCGGCGACCGTCCGGATCGCCGGGCCGGCGCGAACAGCGTTGCGCCGCCGCAGGATCTACGCGTCCATGCTCGTACTGTGAGAACCCCCGCGCCGGATCGTCCCGGCGCGGGGGTCCGTGCATTCCCCGCTGGAGGAGCCCATGCCCAAGGTCAGTGACGATCACCTCGCCGCCCGGCGCAGCCAGATTCTGGACGGAGCGCGGCGGTGTTTCGCCGAATTCGGGTACGAGGGTGCGACCGTCCGCCGTCTGGAAGAGGCGATCGGCCTGTCCCGCGGCGCGATCTTCCATCATTTCCGGGACAAGGACGCCCTGTTCCTCGCCCTGGCCCAGGAGGATGCCGGACGGATGGCCGAGGTCGCGGCCAACGAGGGCATCGTGCAGGTCATGCGGGAGATGCTCGACAATCCCGCGCAGTACAACTGGCTGGGAACCCGCCTCGAGATCGCCCGGCGCCTGCGCACCGATCCTGAATTCGCCGCCGGCTGGACCCAGCGTTCGGCCGAGCTCACCGCGGCCACCCTGGCCCGGCTGGAACGCCGCAAGGCGGCGGGCGCGCTGCGCGACGACGTGCCCACCGACGTGCTGCTCGGCTATCTCGATCTCGTGCTCGACGGGCTCATCGCCCGCATCGCGTCCGGCCACGTCAACGAAAACCTCACGGCAGTACTCGATCTCGTGGAGGCGTCGGTCCGCCGCCGCGACTGAACCAACCACCGTATCCGCCCGTACCCCCGCGGTGTTCGTCGTACCATGTGCTGATGATCATGGGGCGGGGACGACGAGACGGACATATCGGTGCCAGGCGCACCCCACTACATGCCGCGGTCGTGCTGTCGATCGCCGTGCTGATCGCGGCGTGCGGCAGTGCCGCCGCACCACAGGATCCCTATCTCTGGCTCGAGGAGCTCGACAGCCCCCGCGTGCAGGCGTGGGTCGGCGATCAGAACCGGCGGACCCTCGATGTGCTCGAACACGATTCGCGCTACGCCGGCAATCTCGCGCAGGCGACGGCGCTGGCGAAGACGTCCGACCGGATCCCGATGCCGCGCTTCGAGGACGGCACCGTCGAGAACTTCTGGCAGGACGATGACCACAAACGCGGCATCTGGCGCGAAACGACGGCCGCCGATTACGAAGCGCCGCAACCGAACTGGACCACCCTGCTCGACCTCGACGAGCTGTCGCGAGCCGAGGGGAAGAACTGGGTCTGGCGCGGCGCCGACTGCGATCCGGTCACGCATCGCCGGTGCCTGATCAGTCTGTCCGATGGCGGCGAGGACGCCGTCTCGGTCCGCGAATTCGACCGCAGCACACGGCAGTTCGTGCCGGACGGATTCACGGTGCCGCGCGGCAAGGTGGACCTCACGTTCAGTGACGAGAACACGGTGCTCATCGCGCGGGAGTGGCACCCGGGTGAGATGACGGTCTCCGGCTACCCGTATGTCGTCCGGCAGTGGCGCCGGGGCCAACCTCTCGACGCGGCAACCGAACTCGCGCGTGGCGACCGGACCGATCAGCTGTCGACCGCGCCGGTCGTGCTGGACAACGGCGCCGGGCGGCGGCTCGATCTCGTCGTGCGCGGCCGGACCTTCTTCGAACACGATGTCGACCTGCTCACCGCGACCGGCAGGGTACGGACCGCGCTCCCGGCGAAGTCGGACTTCGCCGGTCTGGTCGGCAACCACCTGCTGGTGTCGCTGCAGCAGGACTGGGTTCTCGGCGCGACGACTTTTCCGGCAGGCGCGCTGGTATCGGTGGACGCCGATCGACTGAGCACCGATCCGGACCATCCGCAGGTGACGCCGGTTTATCTCCCCGGCCCGGCGGAGAGTCTGAGCGGCGTGCAGGCCACGCGTGAGCACGTCGTGGTCACGTCACTGAACGACGTGCGCGGTCGCGCCACCGTCTACACACCGCGTCCGGACGGGACCTGGTCGCCGACGCCGGTGCCGTTGCCGGACAACGCGACCGTCGACACCGTCACCGCCGATCCGGCGGGCGAGCACGCCTATCTCTCGGTGACCTCGTTCCTCGTTCCGACCACGCTGTGGAGCGTGGACACCGCCGCCGGCACGGCCCGGCAGGTGAAAAGCACACCGCCGCAGTTCGATTCGTCCCGCTATGTGGTCGAGCAGCAGAAGGCGACCTCGGCCGACGGCACCCCGGTGCCGTATTTCGTGGTGCACGCCGCCGATATGGCGGTCGACGGCTCGAACCCCACCCTGATGAACGCCTACGGCGGCTTCGGGATATCGCAGACTCCCTCCTATCAGGCGACGCTCGGCCGGCTCTGGCTCGAGCACGGCGGCGTCTTCGTCCTGGCGAACATTCGCGGCGGCGGCGAATTCGGTCCCGCCTGGCACGAGGCCGCGCGCACCACCCGGCGGCAGCGGGCGTTCGACGATTTCGCCGCGGTCGGCAAGGATCTGGTGGCCCGGGGCGTGACCAGCCCACGGCGGCTCGGCATCCAGGGCGGTTCCAACGGCGGTCTGCTCATGGGGGTCGAATTCGTCCAGCATCCGGAGATGTGGAACGCGGTCGACATCCAGGTGCCATTGCTGGACATGATGCGCTACGAGAAGATCGCCGCGGGCGCCTCCTGGGTGGACGAGTACGGCAGCGTCGACGATCCCGCTCAGCGGGCGTTTCTCCAATCCATCTCGCCGTACGGGCAATTGCGACGCGGTGCGCGCTATCCGGAGCCGTTCGTCTGGACCACGACCAAGGACGACCGGGTGGGCCCGCAGCACGCCCGCAAGTTCGCCGCGCGGCTGGCCGAGTTCGGCGATCCGTATCTGTTCTACGAGGCGGGCGAGGGCGGTCACGGCGCCGGCGCCGACCGGGAGGAACAGGCTCACACCAGCGCGCTCGAGTACACGTATCTGATGCGGCGACTGATGTAGCCGCCGCGATGCGGTGACCGATCCCACGCCCGATCCGGAAATACCCGGAACAGGGTGGCGGTTCGCCCGGGTATGACCTTTTCTGTGCCCGTCACCGTCCGCGGATACGAACTCGACGTCAACGGCCATCTCAACCAGGCCGTGTACCACCAGTACGCCGAGCACGCCCGCTGGGAGGTGCTGCGCGCGGCCGGTCTGGTTCCGGACAAGATGCGGCTGTCCGGACTCGGCCCGGTGGTCCTGGAATCGACCGTCAAGTATCGGCGGGAACTGCATCTGGGCGACGAGATCACCGTGACCTGCGAATGCCGCTGGGGCGAGGGCAAGGCGTTCTGGATGGACCAGCAGATCCGCAAGCTCGACGGCACCGTCTCCGCGGAGTTCTCCGTCGTGCTCGGTCTGATGGATCTCGACACGCGCAAACTCGTGTCGAACCCGGGTCGGCGGTTCCTGGAACTCGCCGAATCCCCCGGTGTGCTCGGTCTGTGAGGCGTTGACAGCTCAACCGAATCGCTTTCGGCGATAGCGCTTTCCACGCCGGTGCCCCGGCACCGGGTTTGCACCGGAATTCTTTCGTTGCGAACCGGCCGGGCACCGTGGCGGGCTATGATCCAGTTCACGCTCGACTTCCGGGGCAAATCGCGAGCAGATCGGAGTCCAGCCCATGAACGATGCCGGCCGCCAGGTACCCGGACACACCCGGCCGCGCCCGAAACCCCGCCACCCGGCGCCACCGCTGTCCGGCCGCCTGGTCGCCGAATCTCGCGACACCATCAGCGTCCGGGTCGCCGAGGGCATCTGGACCCTCGATCGCGACGACGTCCTCCAGCTGCGCGACGAATCGCCGGATTCCGGCACCGGCGCCGCCGAACGCGCGGTCCTGGTCTGGATACGGCCCGGTGCCACAGCCGATTTCACGCAGCGTCGCCGCATTCAGCTCACCGAACGCCCGCTGACGCTGCCGCCCCGGCCCAGCCCTGCCGTCGGTGACGAGTTGCTGGCCCGCCTGACCGACCAGTGGGCCCGGAAGCTCGACCTCGCGCCCGCCCCGGGGGCCGCCGGCGCCACGGTGAGCTACAGCCAGACTCGCAGCGGCGGGGGCAGCGACGACGGCACCGCCTGCGACAGCCTGGACTGAGGAGCCGGTCGATGAGTGCCCGGTCGCCGGGTGCCGTGCTGATCGTCGCCGAGAGCGGCGATCTGCACGCCGACGCGATGGCCTCGATGTTGCGGAATATGTACGGACTCAATCCGATTCGTCTGGATATGCGCGATTTTCCGCGCGAATGCGGCAGTTTCCGGCTCGACCGCGCCGGCGCCGCCCGCTCGATGTCGCATATCGCCGGTCTCGACGACGTGACCGCCGTCTGGTGGCGTCGTCCCCGGCCGTGCCGGGTGCCCGGCGGTTTCCTCGACGGCGACGACGATTTCCGGCAGGCCGAATGCGACGGGTTCCTGCAGGGCCTGCTGTGGTCGATACCGGCGGTCTGGGTCAACGATCCCGGCGCCGACCGCACCGCCACCCGCAAAATCGTGCAGCTCGACACCGCCCGGCGCAGTGGTTTCGCGATCCCGGAAACGTTGATCACCAATGATCCCGACGAGGCTCGCAGTTTCGTCGATTCCCGCGGCGGATCGGTCATCTACAAGCGGACGGGTACCGGCCGCGCGGAATTCTCCGAAACGCGCATCGTGAGCCGCGAGGATCTCGGCCGATTCGACACCATCCGCTCGGCGCCGACCACCTTCCAGGACTACGTCGAAGCCGAATGCGATCTGCGGGTGGTGTGGATCGACGGCGTCGAGTGGGCGGTGCGGATCGACTCGCAATCCGGTGCGGGATGGGTGGATTCGCGCCTCGACACCTCGGTGGCCTTCACTCGCGAGCGGCTGCCCGCGTCGGTGAGCAAGTCGCTGACCACGCTGATGGGCGCGCTCGGACTGGTGTTCGGCGTGCTCGACATCAGGCTCGGGCTCGACGGCGAGTACTACTTCCTCGAGGTGAACCCGCAGGGGCAGTTCGCCTACCTGGAGATCAAGACCGGGCTGCCGATCTTCGCCAGTCTCGCCCAGTTCCTCGTCCATGGTGAGGCGATGGTGTCGGGCTGACCGCCGTCACGGCCGGTCGAGGTCGGCCAGCAGGATGCGAGCGATCCGGTCCAGTTCGCCGCGGTCGCGCGCCGACAAGCCGGACAGCAGGCGCGTCTCGTTGGCGGTGTGTGCCGTGACGACCTCGTCGACGCGGGCGCGACCGGCCTCGGTCAGGGCGACCCGGACCGCGCGGCGGTCGGCGCGATCGGCGATGCGTCGAACCAGTCCGGCCGATTCCAGGCGGTCCAGGCGGCCGGTCATGCCGGCGCGCGACAACATCAGCGTGTCGGCCAGGACCGACGGGGTCAGTTCGAACGGTTCACCCGAACGTCGCAGTGCCGCAAGCACATCGAACTCGCCGCGCTGCAGCCCGTGCGCGGTGAACACCGCGTCGATCTCGCGCTCGGCGAGGACGTAGAGACGCCCGAGGCGGCCGAGCACCGCCATCGCCGTGAGGTCCAGGTCGGGCCGTTCCCGCTCCCACTGCGCCACGATCGCATCCACCGCATCGGTCTGTCGTCCAGCCATGGACACATACTATTCGACGGGATATAGTTCGGTAGCGAACTATCCGATAGCGAACTATTTGGGAGATCCGATGACCACCGAACCCCGTATTCCCGCCGCCGTCGTCCAGCCCGCCGAGGCCGAGGTGCGCACGACCGACGCGGTGACCATGCGCCTGCTGCTGGATTCCGACCGCACCGGCGGCAGCGTCAGCACGCTCGAGGTCACGATGGCGCCCGGCGCCGACGGCGCGACTCCGCACTACCACACGCTGTCCGACGAGCTGTTCTACGTCGCCGAGGGCGAATTGCAGGTGCTCGCGGGCGAGGAGATCACGACGGTCGCCGCAGGCGGCGCGATCACGGTGCCGCGGTTCATGCCGCACGCCTTCGGCGCCGCACCGGGTTCACCGGCGCGGATCCTCATCGCCCTGACCCCCGCCGTGCAGCGCTTCGGCTACTTCCGACTGCTCGAGCGGGTGGCCGCCGGCGAGGCCACCCTCGCCGAACTCGCCGCCACCCAGGACGAGTACGACAACCATTTCGTGGACGCGCCGAACTGGTGGGCCGAACGCAACGCCCACCGTGCGTGAAGCGAGTGGGCGGGTCAGGGCTTGCTGACCGCTTTGCGCCGGTTGGCACCACCCCGGCTGCGGAGTTGCACATGCGACTCCACGAGCACGTTGTGAATGAATCCGTACGAGCGGCCGGTCTCCCGCGCCAGCGAACGAATGCTGGCGCCCGCCTCGTATTGCTTCTTCAGCTGGGTTTGCAGCCGGTCGCGCGACTTGCCCGTGACGCGCGTGCCCTTACCCAACATCGACTTCCCCTGTGCGGGCCTGTCACTCATGGCTTCCTCCGGTCGCCGTGCAGCCTCATTCCAGGCTAGACACTCGACTCGCAGTGATCAACGCCTCACTGTGATGAAACTCACCGATTGCGAGGATCTTTCGGCGTGTCTCGGCGCGTCGCGGGAAGCATTCGCCACGCTCAGGCCAGCTGAATCAGTTCCAGGTAGTCCTGCGACCAGTGGTCCTCGGTGCCGTCGGGCAGCATGATCACCCGTTCCGGATTCAACGCCTCGGCCGCGCCCGGGTCGTGAGTGACCAGAACGACCGCGCCCGCATAGCTGCGCAGCGCGTCGAGGACCTGTTCGCGCGAGACCGGATCGAGGTTGTTGGTGGGCTCGTCGAGCAGCAGCACGTTGGCCGCCGAGGAAACCAGGCCGGCCAGCGCGAGCCGGGTCTTCTCACCGCCGGACAGGGTGCCGGCCGGCTGTTCGAGCTGCGGGCCGGTGAACATGAACGCGCCCAGCAGCCCGCGCAGGTCCTGCTCGCTCGCGTCGGGAGCCGCGTGGCGGATGTTCTCCCAGACGGTGGCGTTGTCGTCGAGGGTGTCGTGTTCCTGGGCGAAATACCCGATGCGCAGCCCGCGTCCCGGATCGATCTGTCCGGCGGTCAGCGGCTCGACACCCGCGAGCAGCCGCAGCATGGTCGTCTTACCCGCGCCGTTGAGGCCGAGGATCACGACCCGGCTGCCCTTGTCGATGGCCAGATTCACGCCGGTGAAGATTTCCAGCGATCCGTAGAGCTTGGTGAGGTTGGTGGCCATCAGCGGTGTCTTGCCGCAGGGAGCGGGTTCGGGGAACTTGATGCGGGCCACCTTGTCGGCCACGCGCACGTCGTCGAGTTCGGAGAGCATGCGCTCGGCACGCTTGACCATCTGATGTGCCGCAGCGGCTTTCGTCGCTTTCGCGCCGAGTTTGGCGGCCTGCTGCTTGAGCGCGGAGGCCTTCTTCTCCGCGTTGGCGCGCTCGCGGACGCGGCGCTGTTCGTCGGTGGCGCGGGCGTCGAGATACTTCTTCCAGCCCATGTTGTAGATGTCGGCCTCACCGCGCACGGCGTCGAGGAACCACACCTTGTTCACCACGTCGGCGAGCAGGTCGACGTCGTGGGAAATGACGATCAGGCCACCGTCGTGGTTCTGCAGAAAGCCGCGCAGCCACGTGATCGAGTCGGCGTCGAGGTGGTTGGTGGGCTCGTCGAGCAGCAGCGTCGTATCGGATTTGCCGCCGGAGCCGTCGGAGGCGGAGAACAGGATCCGCGCCAGCTCGATGCGGCGGCGCTGACCGCCCGACAGGGTGCGCAGCGCCTGGCCCAGCACCCGGTCCGGCAGACCGAGGCTGTGGCAGATCCGGGCGGCCTCGCTCTCGGCGACGTAGCCGCCCAGCGCCGAGAATCGCTCCTCGAGCCGGCCGTACTTGCGCACCGCCTTCTCGCGTTCGGCGTCGTCGACGACCTCGGCCATCAGGGCCTGCTGCTTCTCCATATCGCGGATCAGCTTGTCGAGCCCGCGCGCCGAGAGCACCCGGTCGCGGGCCAGCACGTCGAGATTTCCCTCACGCGGATCCTGCGGCAGATAGCCGATTTCCCCCGAACGAATCACCTTGCCGGCGTAGGGTTCTCCTTCACCGGCCAGGATGCGCAGCGTGGTGGTCTTGCCCGCGCCGTTGCGCCCGACGAGACCGATCCGATCACCGGCCTGCACCCGCAGCGCCGAACCCGGCGCGGTGAGCAGGGTGCGGATTCCGGCCCGGACCTCCAGGTCGGTCGCGGTGATCACAACAGTCTCCTAGCACGGTAAGGGGGCAAACGGTTCGATTGTGCATCCCTGGGACACACCAGAACCACCCATTTTACCGGCTCTCGACGGTCACTCGGCCACCACCCGCAGCGTGCGCAGCTCCGGATCGGCGGGATCGGGGACATTCATCCCGTTCTCCACTCCGGACCGCAGGTAGTCCACGACCGCGGCGTCGACCAGTTCCCCGGGCACGATCACCGGAATCCCCGGCGGGTACGGCGTGACCTGTTCGGCGGCGATGCGGCCGATCGCCTTCTCGAACGGCACCGTCTCCTCCGGGCCGAAGAAGGCGTCTCGCGGGTTCATCACCGATTCCAGCTGCAGCTCACGCGGTGCGGGCACATGGATGTCGGCCGGGTTCGGACCGGCGCCGCGGTAGTGCACACGCCAGGCGGTCATGGCGTCGACCAGTGCGTCGACGGTGTCGGCGTCGTCGGCCATCGACAGCGTGGCCAGGATCCGGCGATGGTCACTGTGGCCCATATCGATGCGGCGGTGCTCGCGCAGCCAGTCGGCGACCTCGAAACCCGTTGCGCCGGTATCGGATACGTCCATCAGCACCTGCATGCGATCGAGGTCGTGGGAGGCCTCCGCGCCGAGCAGTTCGTCCTCCATCACCGAGATGCCGGGAATCCGGTCGAGCGCGGTCCGGGCCCGCTCGGCCGTGTGCAGCGCGTCGGTGAGCAGCTTCTCGCCGTGCTCCACCATCTGGCGGCGCCAGCCGTCGATGGCCGCGTAGAGCAGCACGTTGGGGCTCGTCGTGGTGAGCAGTTCGGCGCACAGCTTCAACTTGTCGACATCGACCAGATCGCCCTGGACGTGGAAGACCGAACCCTGTTCGAATCCGGCGCCCATCTTGTGCACGCTGACCACGCAGACATCGGCGCCGGCGTCCATCGCCCAGGTCGGCAGATCGGGATGGAACGGCAGATGCGCGCCCCACGCCTCGTCGATGATCAGCGGCTTGCCACGGCGATGGCACACCTGCGCGATACCGGAGATGTCGGCGCAGGTGCCGTACGGGCTCGGGCTGACGATCAGCGCGGCCGCGGCGTCGGGATATTTCTCCCACGCTCGGTCGACCTGCTCGGGCGACGGCGGATGTGACAGGTGCCGCTGCGCGTCCCAGCGCGGCGGCACCCAGCGTGGCAGCACGCCGGAGAACACCAGCCCCGCGACGATCGACTTGTGGCTGTCGCGGCCCAGGATGAGACCGCCCTCGGCGCCGCCGGCGACGGCGAGCATCGCCGCCTTCACCGACAGCGAACTGCCGCAAGTGGAGAAGAACGCCGCGTCGGCGCCCACCGCGTCGGCCATCAACTGCTCGGCCTCGCTCAGATAGCCGCCCCGCGAGAGCCGGTCGTCGAGGCCGGGTGCGGCGAGGATGTCGACCGCCAGCGCGCCGCCGAGCACCTCGCGCACGCGCGGGTCCGCGCCCGCGCCCTGCCGATGGCCGGGCGGGGTGAAGCCGTAGCGGCCGAGTTGCCGGTATTCGGCCAATGCGTCCAGCACAGGGGCCCGTGACTGATCCATCCGTTCGCCTCTCGTGGATATCGATGGTGATCGCGTACCGCTCAGCGCAGTGCCGGCAGTACTTCCTTCTCGTATGCGGTGAAGAAGCCCTCCAGATCCGGCCCTATCTGGCCGACGTAGACCTCGTCGGCGCCCGCGTCCACACATGTGCGCAGCTGGTCGATGTGGCGCTGCGGGTCCGGCCCGGCGGCGAAGTGCTGCCGCGACGCCTCGCGATCGAGCAACGACATCGCGTCCTCGAAATCGGCGGGGCGCGGCAGGGTCTGGCCCAGCTGGCCCGGCAGCAGTTCGTTGGCCCACAGCCGATGCGCGGCGTCGACACCGGACTCCTCGTCGGCCGCCCAGCTCACCTTGGTGCCCATCTGCACCGGCTTGGTGCCACCTCCGCTGTCGCGGAACAGGCCCACCAACTCGGCATCGGGCATGCTCGTGCAGTAGCCGTCGCCGATGCGCGCCGCCAATTCCGTTGCCTGCGGGCCGAATCCGGACACGTAGATCGGCACCGGCTGTTCGGGCAGGGTGTAGATCCTCGCCTCCTGCACCTCGTAGTGCTCGCCGCGGTAGGTCACCAGGTCGCCGCGATGCAGGCGGCGGATCACGTCCACGGCTTCGGCCAGCATCTGCATCCGTTCCCCCGGCGCGGGCCACGGATCGCCGAAAATGTGTTCGTTGAGCGCCTCGCCGCTGCCGACGCCGAGTACGAAGCGGCCGTCGAGCTGCACGGCCGCGGTGGCGGCGGCCTGGGCGATGATCGCGGGGTGGATGCGCACCGTCGGGCAGGTCACGGCCGTGGTGATCGGTAGCGACGTGGCCTGGGACAACGCGCCGATCGTGCCCCAGACGAACGGACTGTGACCCTGGGCGTCGTTCCAGGGATGAAAGTGATCGGAAATCCACAGCCGCTCGAAACCGGCTTGCTCCGCGCGCTGGGCCTGCTCGACGAGTTCCTTCGGCCCGAATTGTTCGCTGGCGAGAAAATATCCGATGGCTGCCATATCCGGCGGATACCCAGCAACCGCGGCGGTATTCGGCCGCCCGCGCACACCATCTCACCGGTGACCGGCACCCTCGACCGAATATTTTCCGGCCGAGTCGGCGAGCCGCATACCGTGCCCGGCGCCCCGGCCGGTCGCGAGCGCCCCGTCGCGGACGCCGGGCACACCGTCGGCCAGCAGTGGTTCCAGGCGGCTGTGGTCGATGAACCATTCCACGTGGCGCAGATGGGCGAACGAGGACACGATCGGCGCGTGCAGCGCGGGCGCGCAGTGAGCGGAAATGTCGAGCCCGTGCGCCGCGGCGAGCGCGGCGCATTCCAGGAAGCCGCTGTAGCCGCCGCAGCGGGTCACGTCCAGTTGCAGGCAGTCCACCGAGCCGATCAGCGTGGCCGCGTCGTAGTGGCGGTAGACGTATTCGCCGGCGGTCACGTCGCAGCGCAGCGCCGCGCGCAGCAGGGCCAGACCGGGCGGATCGTCGCTGGTGACGGGCTCTTCGAACCAGATCACGCCGTGCCGGTCCAGTTCCGCGCCCACCCGGCGGGCCAGGGCGGTGGAGTAGGCGCCGTTCGCGTCGACCATCAGGCGGGCACGGTCGCCGAGCAGACCGTTCGCGAAGGACACCCGCTCGAGATCGCGATCGGTCCGCTCGCCGCGGTCCTCGCCGATCTTGATCTTGACGCATCGGCATCCCGCCGACAGCCAGCCGTCGATCTGCTCGCCCAGCTCGTCGTCGGTGAGAGTGGTGAAACCCCCCGAACCGTAGACCGGTGTGGCCGGACGCGCGGCACCGAACAGCCGGCTCAGCGGCATGTCGAGCAGGCGGGCCTTCAGATCCCATAGGGCGATATCGACGGCACTGAGCGCATGGGCGACGACCGCGGCCGTGCCCAGATTGCGGCAGGCACGCTGCATCCGGATCCGGCAGTCGCCGATATCGAACGGCGAACGCCCGGCCAGGACCGGCGCGAGCACATCGCGCACGATCGCGGCGGTGGCGCCGCCGCTGTAGGTCCACCCCAGCCCGGTCCGCCCGCCCGCGTCGATTTCGACGGTCACCGCAGTGGTCGCCTCCCACTGCAGGGTGCCGTCGGCTTCCGGCTCCGGCGTCGGGAAGCGATAGACCCCCACCCGAACCGGCTCGTCGATGGTCGCCGTCACTTCCGGTCCTTCGCCGCCAGTGCTTCGGCCAGCAGCTCGACCGCGTGGCGGGGGTCGGCGTCCGGTTGCAGCTGTCTGATCTGGGTGCGGCAGCTGAACCCGTCGGCGAGCACCACGGTCCCCGGATCGCGCTCGCGCACGGCCGGCATCAGCTTGTCCTCCGCGCAGGCCACCGAGACGTCGTAGTGGCCGCGTTCGAAGCCGAAATTGCCTGCCAGACCGCAACATCCGGCATCGAGGACCTCGACGTCGGCGCCGGTCGCCGTCAGCAGTTCCCGATCGGTGTCGTAGTGCATGATCGCGTGGTGGTGGCAGTGCGGCTGCACCATCGCGGCGGTGTCGACGTGTGGCGGCTTCCAGTCCGGCGCCCGCTCGGCCAGCAGTTCGGCCAGGGTGTAGGTCTGTTTCGACAGTCGCTCGGCATCCTGGTCGCCGTAGAGCAGTTCGGGCAGATCGGCCCGGAACACGGCCGCGCAGCTGGGCTCGAGCACGACGATCGGTGTGCTGTCGCGCAATTGGGGCGCCAGCACCCGCAACGTGCGGCGCAGCACCCGTTTGGCGGTGGGCAGCTGCCCGGTCGAAATCCAGGTCAGACCGCAGCAGGCCGTGCGCTCGGGCACGATCACGGAGAAGCCCGCGGCCTCCAGCACCGTCACCGCGGCGTCGGCTATTCCCGGTTCGAAATTGTTGGTGAAGGTGTCGGGCCACAGCAGCACGGTGCCGCGCTCGCCCGTCGTGGAGCTCGTGTGATTGCGGAATGTCCGGGTGAACCGAGTGCGGGCGAAGCGCGGCATCTCGCGTTGCCGCGCGATGCCGCCCGCGGCCGAGACCAGGCGCCGCAGGCCGGGGGCGTGGGTCACCGCGTTGGCGAGCGGGGCCACCGAAGTACCCAGCCGGGCCCACAGCGGAATCCAGCCCATCGAATAGTGGGCCATCGGCCGGACCCGGTGTTCGTAGTGGTGGGACAGGAATTCGGCCTTGTAGGTGGCCATGTCCACGTCGACCGGGCAGTCGCTGCGACATCCCTTGCAGGCCAGGCACAGATCCAGCGCGTCGCGGACCTCTGTCGACCGCCAGCCGTCGGTGATCGCCTCACCCTGCAGCATTTCGAACAACAGCCGGGCCCGGCCACGGGTGGAATGCTCCTCCTCGCGCGTGGCCCGGTAGCTGGGACACATCACCCCGCTGCTCTCGCCGCGGCACTTGCCGACACCCACACAACGTCCGGCCGCCTCGCTGAATCGGTGGTCGTCGTCGGGAAAGGCGAAGTGCGTCACCGGTTCCCACGGTCGGTAGGCGCTGCCCTGGCGCAGATCCGAATCCAGCCGGTGTGGTTCGACGATTTTGCCCGGATTCATCCGATTGCGCGGGTCGAACAGCGCTTTGACCTCGCCGAAAGCGCGAACTACCTTGTCGCCGAACATGATCGGCAACAGTTCCGCGCGCGACTGGCCGTCGCCGTGCTCACCGGACAGCGACCCGCCGTAGCTGCTCACCAGGCGCGCGGCACGTTCGACGAAGCGCCGGTAGTGCGCGATGCCGTCCGCGGTGCGCAGGTCGAACGGGATGCGGGTATGCACGCAGCCGTGACCGAAATGCCCGTAGAGCGAACTGGATTCGTAGCCGAATTCGTCGAGCAGGGCGTCGAAGTCACGCAGGTAGTCGCCGAGCCGCTCGGGCGGGACCGCGGCGTCCTCCCAGCCCTCGTGCGTTTCCGGGCCGTCGGGCGGATAGGCGGTGGCGCCCAATCCGGCCTCGCGGGCGGCCCACACCTCGGCCTCCCGGTCGGGATCGTCGAGGATGGTGGAACTCGCCCCGGTGGCGCGTTCGAGGTCGGCGATCATCTTCTTCGCCCGCGCGTCGGCCTCCTTCTGGTCGTCGCCGTCGAATTGCACCATCAGCCAGGCCTTCCCGTCGGGCAGCTGCGAGATGGCCTTCGCCGCCAGGTGCTGGCTGTGCTCGAGTTGGATCAGACGATGGTCCAGGCCCTCGAGCGCGGCCGGGTCGTGCGGCAGGATCCGGGAGACCGCGTCGGCGGCGTGATAGACGTCGGGGAAGCCGAGGACGACCATCGCCTTCGCGGCGGGCACCCGCACCAGCTCGATCTCCGCCCGCAGGACGGTCACCAGGGTGCTCTCACTGCCGACCAGGAACTTCGCGATATCGAATCCACGCTCCGGCAGCAGCGCATCGAGGTTGTAACCGGAGACGCGGCGGGGAATGTCGGGATAGGCAGCACGGATGTCGTCGGCGTAGCGGTCCCGGATCTCGCGCAGACGGCGGACCAGTTCGTCGGCCTCCGGATTCGCGCCCGGGATCGGATCCTCGGCACCCACCCAGGCGCGCAGCCCGTCGTAGGTGAGGATCTCGAGCCGGCGCACCGAATCGACCATCTTGCCGTAGGCCTGCGCGGTGGCACCGCACGAGTTGTTGCCGATCATCCCGCCGATCGTGCAGCTGACATGGGTCGAGGGCTTGGGCCCGACCATCAGCCCGGACGACTTCAGCTGCTGATTGAGCGGGTCGAGCGCGATGCCGGGTTCGACCACGGCCGTGCGGGTTTCGGCGTCGACGGCGAGCAGCCGGTGGCAGTATTTGGTCCAGTCGAGGACGACCGCGGTATTACAACTCTGCCCGGCGAGGCTGGTGCCGCCACCGCGTGAGAGCAACGGGACGTCGTGGTCGCGGCAGATGCCGACCGCCGTCGCGGCGGCTTCCGGTGTGCGCGGAACGACCACCCCCAGGGGCAGCGCGCGATAGTTCGAGGCGTCGGTGGAATAGGTGGCGCGAGTTCCCGAATCGAAACGGACCTCCCCGTCGACCGCCTCCTTCAGTGCGGTCTCGAGCGCCTGCAGCGGCCATCGGTCTCGATTCGAGCCGCGGTGCGGGCGGGTCGCGCGATCGGAAATCGTCATTCGTGCACCCCTGTCGTGATCGGCCGGATTACCGGGCGGCCGCACCTCGCCAGCGGGCGGCCGGACACCGCGCGAATACCCGGTCACCCGCAGGTCACACCCGCCGAATCGGACACGATGCCGGGCGATCCGCCGCCGCATAACACCGCGCGTCCCGGGTACGCGGCAGATGCGACGCCCGCGCGATATGCCCTCGGGCGCCGGACAACCGCGCGAGGAGAGGAGACCGAGTGAGCGCACAGTCACCGGTAGTGGTGGTCACCGGAGCCAGCGCCGGAATCGGGCGCGCCGCCGCACGGCGCTTCGCCGCCGACGGGGCGCGCGTGGCGCTGCTGGCCCGCGGGCGGGCCGGACTGGACGCCGCGGCGAAGGACGTCGAGCAGGCCGGTGGTGAGGCACTGCCGATTCCGACCGACGTCGCCGACCATGACGCCGTCGAGGCGGCCGCCGACCGCGTCGAGCAACAGTGGGGTCCGATCGACGTCTGGGTGAATTCGGCGTTCACCTCGGTTTTCGCGCCCTTCACCGAGATCGAGCCGGAGGAGTTCCGCCGCGTCACGGAGGTGACCTACCTCGGGTCGGTGCACGGGGTGATGGTGGCGCTGGGCCGGATGCGCCCGCGCAAGCGGGGCACCATCGTGCAGGTCGGATCGGCGCTCGGCGAACGCGCGATCCCGCTGCAATCGGCCTACTGCGGCGCCAAGCACGCGGTCAACGGATTCCTCGAGGCGGTGCGGGTGGAGTTGATGCACGAGCGCAGCGGCGTGCACGTGACGATCGTGCAGGCACCGGCGGTCAACACACCCCAATTCTCGTGGGTACGTTCGCGTTTGCCGAAGAAGCCGCAGCCGGTGCCGCCGATCTACCAGCCCGAGGTGGTGGCCGACACCATCGCCTTCGCCGCCGAGCATCCCGAACGCAAGCAGTACTGGGTCGGCGCGAGCACGGTCGGCACCGTCGTCGCGCAGCGGCTCGCGCCCGCGGTGCTGGATCGCTATCTGGCACGCACCGGCTACGACTCGCAGCAGACCGACGCCGAGGAGACCGGCCGGCCGGACAACCTGTGGCGCCCGCTCGACGACGAACACGGCCACGATTTCGGCGCCCACGGTGACTTCGACGGCCGGGCGCACCGGCACAGTCCGCAGGCGTGGATGTCGCGCTGCGTCGAATCGGTGGCCGGTTCGGTCGCCCGGATGGCCCGGCACTGACCCACCATCGGCCCCGCCGGCCGCGGTTGAGCACCGCGACCGCGGGTACCCGCCCGGCGACCAGGGGCACGCAGCGCATCCCCGCGGGCTCGACACGGAGAGGACAGGACAGATATGGCACAACAGGTTGCTGACTACGTCGTGGCCCGGCTCAACGAGTGGGGCGTGAAACAGGTTTTCGCCTATCCCGGCGACGGAATCAACGGTCTCGTCGCCGCTTTCGGCCGCACCGACGACCGGCCGACATTCGTCCAGGCCCGGCACGAGGAGATGGCGGCGTTCTCGGCCACCGGCTACGCGAAATTCAGCGGGCACGTCGGTGTGTGCATGGCCACCTCCGGTCCCGGGGCGATCCATCTGCTCAACGGCCTCTACGACGCCAAACTCGACCACGTCCCGGTGGTGGCGATCATCGGCCAGACCGCGCGCAGCGCGATGGGCGGCAGCTATCAGCAGGAGGTCGACCTGCAGAGCCTGTACAAGGACGTGGCCTCCGAATATCTCGTCGAGGTCAACGTCGCCGAACAGCTCCCCAACGCCCTCGACCGTGCCTTCCGCACGGCCTGGACCCGGCGCGCACCCACCGCGGTGATCATTCCGGCGGACCTGCAGGAGGAGACCTACGAGCCGCCGCAGCACGAATTCAAACAGGTGCCGTCGAGCCCGCCCGCCGAGATGCATTCGGTGGTCGTTCCGGCGCGCGCGGAGATCGAGCGCGCCGCGGAGGTGATCGGCGCCGGTTCCAAAGTGGCGATCCTGGTCGGCCAGGGCGCCCGCTCGGCCGCGCGCGAGGTGACCGAGCTCGCCGAGATCACCGGCGGCGGCGTCGCCAAGGCGCTGCTCGGCAAGGATGTGCTGCCCGACGATCTGCCGTTCGTGACGGGCCCGATCGGGTTGCTCGGCACCCGCCCGAGCTATGAGCTGATGCGTGATTGCGACACTCTGGTCATCGTCGGCTCGAACTTCCCCTACAGCCAGTTCCTGCCGCCGCTGGATCAGGCCCGCGCCGTGCAGATCGATATCGACGGCACCATGATCGGGATGCGGTATCCGACCGAGGTGAATCTCGTCGGTGACGCGAAAGCCACACTGGCCGAGATCATTCCGCTGTTGAAGCCGGTGAGCGACCGGTCCTGGCGGGAGACGATCGAGTCGAATGTGTCGCGCTGGTGGGAGACCGTCGAACGCCAGTCGACGCTGGACGCGAAACCCGTCAATCCGATGCGGGTGGTCTGGGAACTGTCGCAGCAGATTCCGGACAATGCCATCGTCACCGCCGATTCCGGTTCCTCCACCAACTGGTACGCGCGCTGCTTGAAATTCCACGGCAGCATGCGTGGCTCGCTGTCGGGCACGCTGGCCACCATGGGACCCGGTGTGCCGTACGCGATCGGCGCGAAATTCGCCCACCCGGATCGCCCGGTGATCGCCCTCGTCGGCGACGGCGCGATGCAGATGAACGGTTTGGCCGAACTGATCACCATCGCCCGCTACACCGAGCAGTGGAGCGATAAGCGACTGGTGGTGTGCGTCTTCCACAACAACGACCTCAACCAGGTGACCTGGGAGCTGCGGTCCATGGGCGGTTCGCCCAAATTCGAGGATTCGCAGTCACTTCCGGACATTTCGTACGCGGACGCGGCGCGCTGCTTCGGCCTCGCCGCGATCGAGGTCGACGATCCGGAGCAGTTGGCCGGGGCCTGGGAACGGGCGCTGAGCGCGGATCGCCCGACCCTGCTGGACGTACGCTGCGATCCCGAGGTTCCGCCGATCCCACCGCACGCCACCTGGGATCAGATGAAGGCGACCGCGGAGGCCGTGCTGCGCGGCGACCCGAACGCCTGGCATCTGGTCACTCAGGGCATGAAGACCAAGGCACAGGAGTTCCTGCCCGGGCGCCGTTCGGGCGACGGCGAATAAATCATTCGCGGGCGGCGCCCCAATCGGTCAGCGAATGCCTGGCGTGCCGCAGGGCACACCGGAACTCCGCCCGGTCACCGCGCGGCGCCACGGTGTCGAACAGGGCGGCCGCCACCGCCGCCACGACCGCGATGATCAGCAGAGTTGTCATATCGGTCAGTCTGCGACGACCGGCCACGAAGCAACAGAGCCAATACCACATCAGTGGCCCGGAAGCCGGGCGTCGGACATGCTGCCGATGCCCGGCTTCCGCTGCGCAACCGGCACGCGGGTGGGTATCATCGGCCCTCGGACCTCAGATCATGGTTCGGCCCAACGCTTTTGGCCTCACGACTGGTGACGGCCGCCGCCGTCGTCGTCCACCACGACCGTTTGGAGTTGTCTTCTGTGACCACGCCGCATTCGCTGGAGTCGTCGTCGAACAGGTGCCCCGTGGCACACGATTCACCGATCGCCCCGGACGAACGGCGTGTTCCCCTCTACACCGAGGAATTCGCCGCCGACCCGCGCGGCGGATACGACTGGATGCGCGGCCACCACCGCTCCTTCGCTCCCATCGAACTCGCCCCCGGAGTGCCGGCGACATTGGTGATCGGCTATCAGGCCGCCCTCGGCATTCTCAATGATCCCGAGCATTTCCCGGCCGACCCGCGTACCTGGCAACGCACCGTACCGGCCGACAGCCCGATTCTGCCGATGCTCGAATGGCGCCCGAACGCGTTGCGCAATACGGGTCCCGAGCACGCGCGTTTTCGCGCCGCCAACGTCGCGGCCATCGATCGGGTGGATCTGCACACGGTGCACACCGTCGTCGAGCAGATCGCGATGCCGTTGATCAACTCCTTCAGCGCCGACGGCCATGCCGATCTGCTGACCCAATACATCCATCCGCTGGTGTCGGCCAACCTGAACACGATGCTGGGCATCGAGCCGGATATCGCCGAGCGGGTCGCGGCCGGCATGGCCGCCATTTTCGACGCGACCGGCGACGCGGCCGCGGGCAACCGGATGCTGGCCGCCGCGCTGCAGGAACATACCGATCGCAAGCGCGCCTACCCGGGCGACGACATCACCTCGCGGCTGATCGCGCACGACAGCGGTCTCGACGACGAGGAGGTCATCAACCAGCTGGTCAGCCTGTTCGGTGCCGGGATCGAACCGCAGGTGCATCTGGTCGCCAACGCCCTGCTGCTGATGATGACAGACGAACGGTTCTCCGGAAGCCTGCTCGGTGGCGCGCTGACCACCCGCGACGCGCTGGACTGGGTGTTGTTCAACAATCCTCCGCTGGTGAACTACTGCGCGAGCTATCCGCGACAGCCGATGCTCATCGAGGACGTGTGGCTGCCCGCCCATCAGCCGGTGCTGATCGGCATCGCCGCCTGCAACAACGATCCGCAGGTGCGCGAGGGCGACCGCAACGGCAACCGCTCCCATCTGTCGTGGGGCGCCGGGCCGCACGCGTGCCCGGCCCGGCAGATCGGCTATCTGGTCGCCCAGGATGCCGTCGACCAGCTCCTGGACGCGCTGCCGGATATCGAGCTGGCCGTGCCGGTGAACGAACTCCGCTGGCGCCCAGGCCCTTTCCACCGCGCCCTGACCGCCCTACCGGTCACCTTCCCGCCCTCGCCGCCATTGCGCGGCGCGCTCGGCTAGCGGGCCCACGGCGGCGGAGCGCCGATCCGCTGCCGGACGTGCGGACCGCACGCGGGTTACCGTCGTGACATGCACACCCTCGTGATGACCGGCGCGACACGCGGAATCGGCCGGATCGCCGCCCGGGAAATCTTGCGCATCGCACCGGATACGCGACTCCTGATACTGGCCCGCGGCGAGTCCGGGTCGCAGGTGTGCGCGGAACTGTCCGGCGCGGGCTACGCGGCCTCGCACGTGGAGGCCGATCTCGCCTCGCTGACCGGTATTCGTTCGGCGGCGCGGCGGATCCACGACCTGCTCGATCGCGGTGAGGTGCCGCCGCTGGCCGGATTCGTCGGCAATGCCGGGATGCAGTACACCGAGGCGACCATCGCGACCGAGGACGGGCTCGAGGCCACCTTCGCCGTCAATGTCGTGGCCAACCATCTGCTGCTGCGCCTGCTCGGCGACCGCTTCGTGGTGCCCTCGCGCATCGTGATCACCGTCAGCGACACCCATTTCGGCGACCTGCGGCACAACCTGGGCATGGTGCCCGGCCCGGTGTGGCACTCCCCCGACGTGCTGGCCCACCCCGGCGCGTTCGCCGATCCGTCGAGTACGGCCGCGGGCCGCACCGCCTACTCGACGAGCAAACTGGCCATGATCTACCTGGTGCACGAATACGCCCGCCGGCTTCCGGCCGGAATCGACATCCTCTCCTACAACCCGGGTTTCGTTCCCGGCACCGGATTGACCCGCAACGCCGGGCCGTTGGAGCGCTTCGCCGTCCGCCGGCTCGCACCCGCGCTCACCTGGACGCCGCTGGCGAGCACGCCGAAGACGGCGGGCCGGCGCCTCGCCGAGGTGGTCACCGGATCCGTCCCGGCCGATTCCGGTAGCTACATCGATCGCTACCGGGTCGCCGAATCGTCACCGGAGTCCTACGATCCGGCGCGCGAACGCGACGTGTGGGAGTGCGCCGAACGTCTCACCGCCGCGCATCCGGCCTGAGCCGGCGCACCTTCCGCTAGCGTGATGCCACCGAACGGAAGGATCACCGGTGAAAGTGCATCTGCAGGTGGAGGGTTCGCCGCTGCGCGCCCGGGACAGCGCTCGCGCGATCGCCGCGCTCGGCGCCGACGGCATCTTCTCCTTCGAGGGCCCGCACGACGTGTTCGTGCCGCTGGTTCTCGCCGCGGCGGAAACCGATCTGCACCTGATGACCAATGTCGCCATCGCCGGGCCGCGCAGTCCGCTGCATCTGGCGCACACCGCCTACGATCTGCAGGCGCTCAGCGGCGGACGGTTCCGGCTGGGGCTGGGGTCGCAGATCCGGGTGCACATCGAGAAGCGTTACGGCAGCCGGTGGGAACGTCCGGCCCGGCGCACCGGGGAATCGGTGGCGGCGGTGAAGGCCATCCTCGCCGCCTGGGAAGGCCACGCGCCCTTGGATTTCCGAGGCGAATTCTTCACCCATACGCTGATGCCGCCGACCTTCGATCCGGGCCCGAATCCGTTCGGGCCGCCGCCGGTGCTGATGGGCGCGCTCGGCCCGGTGATGACCCGGACCGCCGCCGAGGTGGCGGACGGACTGCTGGTCATGCCGTTCAACAGCGCCACGCATTTCACCGGGCGCACGGTGCCGGCGCTGCGGCGCGGGCTGGCCGAATCGGGCCGCACACTCGACGAATTCGAGGTGGTCGCCCAGGCCATGGTCGCTCTCGGCCGTACCGCCGGCGAGCTCGCCGCCGCGGTCGACGCGGTCGCGCGGCTCATCGCCTTCTACGCCTCCACCCCGGCCTACCGCCCGGTCCTCGACGCCGAGGGCTGGGGTGAGGTGCAACCCGAACTCAACGCGCTGTCGAAGCGGGGCCGCTACGCCGAGATGCGGGCGCTGATCACCGAGCCGATGGTCCGCACCATCGCCCTGGTCGGCTCGCCTGCCGACTGCGCGGCGCAGGCTCATGCCCGCTTCGGCGACTATGCCCGCGACATCTGCTGTTACTTCCCGGGTTACGACCCCGCCGCCGGTGACGTGGCCGAGTTCGTGGCCCGGTTGCAGTCCTCGGAGTAACGAACAGAAATCTACTTCTCATTCAATGGAAACTGGATTCTCACATGACTACTATGTGATTCACCGCACTCAGGCCGCAGCGAGCCGACGCACGGGTGGCGGTGAAGGAGAAGAACTACCCATGGCAACCGCGACCACCAGCGTCGACAGCCCCGATGACAACGACACCGGACGCCTGGAAAACGCCTCCACGCTCCGTGTCGTTCTCATCATCGTGGCGATCGTCGCGAGCACCGAGATCGTCCCGTTCCATTTCACGTTCATCAGTCTCAGCGCCCGCTTCATCGGCGAATCCTTCCCCGAGCAGAGCGCCGGCCAGCTGACCTGGCTGACCACGCTGTACTCACTGATCGGCGGCGTAGCGGTACCGGTCTTCGGCAAATTGTCCGATCTGGTCGGCAAGAAGAAGATCATCCTGTTCTGCCTGCTGCTGTCGATCCTGGGCTGCCTCATCGACGCGCTGACCTCGAACTGGACGCTGATGCTGCTCGGGCGCGGACTACAGGGGCTGGCCTTCCCCGCGATCTTCGTGTCCTACGGCCTGATCCGCGATCTCGCACCGCGCCGCCATCTGAACATGGCGATCGCACTCGCGGGCGGCGGCACCGGTGTCGGCGCGATCCTGGGTCCGGTGATCGGCGGTGTCCTCACCGACCACTACAGCTGGCGTTCACTGTTCTGGTTCTGCGTGATCTGGACCGTGGTGACGATTCTGCCGCTCGCGCTGTTCGTTCCGGAGACAAAGCTGCGCGCCAAGGTCAAGATCGATCTGCTCGGCGCGGTGCTGCTCGGCGCCGGTATCGCCGGTGTGCTCATCTACCTCAGCAACGGCGCCACCTGGGGCTGGGGTGAACTGTCGGCCCTGGCCTGGCTCATCGGCGGCGTGGTCCTGCTGGTGGCGTTCTACGTGTGGGAGCTGATCACCCCGGAACCGATCATGGATCCGAAGTTGTTGCGGGCCCCGCGCTTCACCGGAATTCTCGCCGCGGCCTTCCTGTCCGTGGGCGTCATGCAGGGCCTGTCCTACGCGATGGGCTATCTCGCGGAGACACCCGGTGGGGCCGAGGGCGAGGCGATCAAGAAGCAGATCGTCGACGGTGCGGCCGCCGAAGCCGCCAAGCAGGCCTCCGAGCAGATGCACATCCAGGTCCCCACATCGGCTGTCACCCAGTACTTCTCGGTGGAGGGCACCCTGCCCGGTTTCGGTCTGACACTGCTGCAGTTCACCGTGCAGGCCATGCTGGGCCTGGCGCTGGTGTACGTGCTCGTCGCCCCGGTGTGCGGCTGGATGTCGACCCGGATCGGGTTGCTCAAGCCCTACCTCGCCTCGACCATCGCGTTCGTGATCGGCTGCCTGCTCTTCGCCCGTTTCCACGACAGCGTGTGGCAGATGGCATTGATCGCCCTGATCATCGGTGTCGGCGCGGGAGCGTATCTGGGCACCCTGCCCAATATGGTGGTGGAGGCGGTGCCGCAGGAACAGCAGGGCATCAGCGCCGGAATGTACGGCGCCTTCAACAGTTTCGGCACCGCGGCCGCCACCGCCGCCGTCGCAGCGGTCATGTCGGCCAATCCGCTGATTCTGCACATCAACGCTCCCGGACACGTCGAGGAACGTAAACTGAACACCGGTCCGTTGGCGCAGCTGCCGGACGGCGCCGCGTATACGAACATCTTCTACGTGTTCGCCGGCGCGTCGGCCGTCGCCTTCGTCCTGGCGCTGCTGTTGCTGCGCTACTACAACCGGCCGAGCACCGGAGGTACCGCCCACTGAGTCGAAACCCGTTCGCGCCATGGGTATTCCGCATCGGGCCACAGGAGGGCACATGACCGGCAGACTCGCCGACCGCGTCGCATTCGTCACCGGGGCCGCCCGCGGGCAGGGCCGCGCACACGCGGTGCGGATGGCGCGCGAGGGCGCCGACATCATCGCGGTCGACATCGCGGGACCGCTACCGCCCTGTGTCCCTTACGATTCCGCGACCGGTGCGGATCTGGCCGAGACGGTCCGCCTCGTGGAGGCGACCGGCCGGCGGATCCGCGCCGCGGCGGTCGACACCCGCGACCTCGACGGCCTGCGCAAGACCGTCGACGAGGGGGTGGGCGAATTCGGGCGCCTCGACGTCGTGGTGGCCAATGCCGGGATCGCGGTCCCGGAGCCGTGGGACGCGATCACCCCGCAGTCCTTCCGCGACGTCATCGACATCAATGTGACCGGCACGTGGAATACCGTCGCCGTCGCGGCGCCGCATCTCGTCGAGGGCGGGCGCGGCGGGTCCATCGTGCTGATCAGCTCGGCGGCGGGGATCAAGATGCAGCCGTTCATGGTGCACTACACCGCCAGCAAGCACGCGGTCGCCGGAATGGCCCGCGCGCTGGCGGCCGAACTCGGCAGGCACGCCATCCGCGTGAACAGCGTGCATCCGGGGCCGGTGAATTCGGCGATGGGAACCGGCGAGATGGTGACCCGGCTGGGCGCCGCCATGGAGACCAATCCGCAACTGGCCCACATGATGACGCCGTTCCTGCCGACATGGGTACTCGAACCGGAGGACATCGCCGACACCGTCTGCTGGCTGGCCTCCGACGAATCGCGGTATCTCACCGCGGCGGCGATCCCGGTGGATCAGGGCAGCACCCAGTACTGAAGTGGTTGGGAGAGAACAGATGAGCGACTTCGACAGCAGCGGACCGACCCCGCGACTCACCGCGGCGCTGTGCCACGCGGCGCAACTGCTCGGCGACGAGGTGCGCGCCGTCCTGCTGCACAGCCCCCGTCCGGTATTCCTGTTCTACCTGGCCCAGACCTTCGACCAGCTCGAGGCCGACCTGTCCTCCGGGCGCCCGCCCGGCCCGGCGACCCCGGCCCAGCAGCTGTGCCTGCATCTGATGCTGGCTCACGCGCAAGCGCGGGTGCCGGCGGAGGACCTGTCCCGGGCACGGCGCCGGCTGCTGCGCCACGACACCGGCGATATCCTGTCCGAGGTGCGCGCGGTCGCCGGAAGGTCCGGTGGCCGTTACGATTTCATCGCACTGGGTGATGTGCTGGCCGCGGGCGGAATGGGCGCCTTCTTCGCACCGTTCGAGCCCTCCGACCTGGCCGCCTGAACCCGGGCGTACGCGATGTCCGCCGACCGGCCGGGCACGTCCCGGCGACGCTTCCACGCACTCGACGTCTCCGATACGGTTTTCTGGCGCAACGACTTCCGGACCCGGGACCGGACGTTCGCGACGTTGCGATCGGAACCCGGGCTGAGCTGGCATCCGCCCGTCGAGTCGATCTTCCCGCACGAGGAGCGCGGCTACTGGGCGGTCACCCGCCACGCCGACATCGCGCACGTCAGCCGCCATCCGGTTCACGGTGCTGCTCGGCTCGGCCGGCAACGACACCACTATGTGCACAGAGATTTCGTGCACGGCATCAAACGCCTGCCGCTCAGGCTGCGTTGACCACCGACGCGGCTCAGCTGCCGGATTCGCGGCTGAGCCCGCGCATCAGCAGACCCCAGGCCCGCCGCGCGGTGGCCTGACGCGCCGGAAGTTCGGTTTTGATGAGCACGGCCGCCAGCATGGCCAGCGCGGTCACGACATCCTCGGCGGTGAGTTCCGGGCGCAGCGAGCCGCGCAGATCGGTATCGGTCAGTTTGGCGCCGATCAGGTCGACGAGCCGGCGCGACACCTCGAACAGCCGCGGATCGTCGAAACCGGTGGGGTCGATGGTGGCGATGAATCCGGCCGAGACCGCGATCTGGTCGACGATGAAATCCAGCAGATCCACCGCCGTGGTCCCCGGCCGATTCGCCACCTGCTCGATCTCGACGATGTTGTCGTCGAACACCGCAAGAATCATCGATTCACGGGTCGGGAAATGCCGGTACAGCACGCCGGGACCCACTCCCGCCGCGCGCGCGATCGAGTTCAGCGGCGCGTCGAAGCCGTTCTCGGCGAACACCTCCCGCGCCGCGCGAACCAACGCCCGTCGGTTCGCCGCAGCGGCCTTCGGCCCTCGATTGGCCCGGGGTGACGCGGTCATCTGATCGACGTTACCGCACGCGTTCGGCGACTCGACACGGCGGACGGATGCCGCCATCCGCGCCCGGTGCCCTTCGGCGCGTGCGGATTTCACGACATCGAACCCCGGCCACCTCGATTGGAACAAGTTGCAGTTGACGAGACGGGTCCGGTCGTACACACTGCCCTAGCAACCGGAGACAGTTGTCCGGTTGGTTTAGGTCACACTCGCCGGGCACGCACCCTGTTTTCGCGTCCGAGGCGAACCGCGCGACCGATGTTACGTACCTGTAGGTCTTGATGGAGAGTGCATGACCCCGATGAAGCGACGCTCCTTTCTGCTCGGCGCCACCGCCGCCGGACTGACTCTGGCCACCGCGGCCACCGCGAGCGCCCAGCCCTGGATGACCACCGGGAGACGGCAGACGTCGGTCCCGCTGACCAGGGAAGATCATCGGGTCGTCATCATCGGCTCCGGATTCGGTGGCGGCGTCAGCGCGCTGCGCCTGGCCGAGGCCGGCGTCGACGTTCTGGTCCTCGAACGCGGTATGCGCTGGCCGACCGGCCCGAATGCCGACACCTTCCCGCATCCGTCCCGCCCCGACCGGCGCATGCTCTGGTACCGGTCCGCTCCCGAGGTGCTGGGCGTGCCGGTGGCGCTCGAGCCGTACACCGGCCTGCTCGAGGCCGTCGTCGGGGAGAATATGACCGCGGTCTGCGCCGCGGGTGTCGGCGGCGGCTCGCTGGTGTACCAGGGCATGACGCTGCAGCCGACCGAGGCGACCTTCTCCGAGGTCTTCCCCGCCGAACTCGACTACGCGCTGATGGCGCGGGAACACTATCCGCGGGTGGCGCGGATGCTGGGCGCCGGCGTCGCGCCCGACGAGCTGATCGACAGCCCCACCTATCTGCCCTCCCGGGCGTTCGCGCGCAACGTCGGCGCGGCCGGCTACGAGCTGTCGAAAATCCCCATGCCGATCGACTGGAGCTTCGCGTTGCGCGAGGTGCGCGGCGAGATGAAGCCCTCCTACATCAACGGCGACTGCGCGCTCGGGGTGAACAACGGCGGCAAACATTCCGTCGATGTCACCTATCTGGCCCGCGCCGAGGCCACCGGCCGCGCCACCGTGCGAACCCAGCACGAGGTCACCGATGTGGCGCGCACGCCCGACGGCCGGTGGCAGATCAGCGTCGATCGGATCGATACCGCCGGACGGGTCGTCGAACAGCTGGTTCTCACCTCGAACGCGCTGATCATGGCCGCGGGCAGTATCAACACCACCAAGCTGCTGCTGCGGGCCGCCGCGAAGGGACAGATCCCGGATCTGCCCGACGGCCTCGGCGGTCAGTGGGGCAACAACGGCGACCGGATCTTCACCTGGACCAGCCCCACCGACGATTTCGGCACCGCCCAGGGCGGGCCGGTGGTCTACGGCAGCAAGGAGTGGGACGACCCGGCCGTCGCCAATACCGTGATCCAGGCGTCGATTCCGCCGGCCGGCGTGGACGCGCATTCGACCATGCTGGTCGGATTCGGAATCACCGACGGCCGTGGACATCTCGCCTACGACGCGGCCACCGACGACGCGAAACTGTACTGGCCCGCCGACGCCGACGCCGCACTGCAGCAGCGCATCGCCGCGCGCGTCCATGCCATCGCGGGACCCGGCAGTACGGTGCTCGACACCAATGCCGCGGCCCCGAGCACCTGGCATCCACTCGGTGGCGCGCCGATGGGCACGGTCTGCGACCTGGAGGGACGAGTCCACGGTACGCGCGGTCTCTACGTTCTCGACGGCGCCCTGATTCCGGGCAGTACGGCGGCCTGCAATCCGTCGATGACCATCGCCGCGGTCGCCGAGCGCGCGCTCGACCGCATCGTCGCCGCCGATATCGGCACCGTCATCTGAGGCTCGGCGCCGGGGCCCCAGCGCCGCCGCGGCGCGCGGCCTCGGCGTCGATCCAGTCGCCGATCATGCGCGCCGTCATGTCGATGGCCTCGCGGCGCTGCTGCTCGTCGAATTCGATGGCCGAGGCCCGCAGCACCGCGGAGAAGCCGGTGTTGATCACCACGAAGGTCATCACGTCGTATTCGTGATCGTTACCGGGGCCGAGCACCTGGATCAGCAGCACCTTGATCAGCAGGCGCAGCCGCGGCTCGAATTCCGGAATGCCGCTGCTGTAGAACTGCACCCCGGCGACCAGCGCGCGGACAAGCAGCGCGTTGGCCACCAGCTCCTCGGCGATCGAGTTCAGCAGGCGCGCGGTCAGCTCGTGCATGGTGGCGTCCGAGCGGTCGAAAATGCTGTCGGTGGCGCGCTTTTCGATGTTCTCGAGCAGGCGTGCGAGCAGCTCCTCGACGATGACGGTGCGATCGGAGAAGTAGCGGTACACGGTGCCGATGCTCATACCGGCCTCGGCGGCGATCCGGTTGGTCGAGGTGTTGGCGATGCCGCGCTCACCGAACAGCCGGGCGGCGGTGTCGAGGATGTGCTCCCGGGTCGCCTTGGCCCGCTCCTGGGTGGGCCGGCGACGCTGCCCGGCGGCTTTCGACGCCATCACATACTCCTGCCTGGTCTTCGGCCGAGGACCGATCGTCGATCCTAGCCCGGCGCACGGCCCCGCCGAGACCGGGAAAGTTCGCACATTATTTTCTCCGGCCGGGAAAAAGCGGCTACGCTCGACATACGGCGCGCTCGCCCAAAGTCGTGCGACGCGTCGTGCCGACCGCCGCCTTCCGAGGAACAGCGAGGCCACCCATGGCAGATTCCGGTGATGCCGTGGTCGCCGCGGGGCGTCGGCGCGGGCGCCCGCCCCGGCTGAACCGCCGCCGCATCCTCGCCGCCGCACGCGATCTGGAGCCGGAGAATCTGACCATGCAGGCGGTGGCCGATGCGCTGGGCGTGCATCGCAAATCGCTGAACTATCACGTCAGCGATCGCCAGGGCCTGCTCGAACTGGTCGCGTTCGACGCGTTCGACACCGGCTTCGGCCGCGTCGATCTGCCCGAACGTGCGGACTGGCGCGAGTTGCTGCGATTGTTCGGCCACGCGGTCGTCGACGCCCTGGTGCAGGTCGGTGCGCTCATCGCCTACGTCCGGTTCGACGGGAAGGCGGGGCTGTCGGCGCTGCTCCTGGTCGAGCGAATCATGGCCACGCTGGTCCGCGCCGGACTGGATCCCGGCGAAGCCGGGCGGACGCTGAAACTCGTTGCGGCGATGGCCTATTCGGCCGCGCGCGAGGCGCTCGACGTCGGCGGCGGGCCGCTCGACCCACAGGCGGCCGCGGTGCGGCGCACGCTGGGCAACGAGTCCGGATTCCCGCTGCTGCGCGCGGTCGCCTCCGCTCGCGAGACCGACGGGCGCGTCGGTGAGCAGTTCGAATTCGCTCTCGCCCTGATCATCGACGGACTGGAACGGCGGCTGGAAATCCGGCACGGCGCGGGCGCACCGGCGGCGCCCGGGAATGGTCCCGGCCGGTCCTGACCGCGCGGGCGCGGTCAGCTGTCCTTGGCGCGGCGGTCCACGGCCTCGGCGAGGTAGTCGCCCAGTTCCTCCCGCAGCACGCGGTCCAGCGACCGGGCCAGGGTGTTGTTCACCGCCGTGACGGCGAGACCGCGCAAATGATTGAGCATCTTGGCGGTTTCGGCGATTTCGTCGTCGGTGTCGGGCAGCCGGCCGGGGCCGTGCGTGTCGACGATATGTTCCTTGGCGGCCGCCATCATGTCGTGGGCGATCTCGTCCAGGCGTGCGCTGACGGCCGCCTGCAGATCGGCCAGCCGGCCCAGGTGGTCGCCCGCAGCCGGCGCTGCAAACGGTGGTTGTAGCGGTCCTGCCGGTCACGGCGCACCTCGAGCGAATGCAGATTCCGTTCCAGCAGCATGCCGATCGCCGCGGCCAGATAATCGATCTGCGCCTCCAGGTACACCAGCGCCGAATTGTGCCCGGGGCCGGAATTGGGTCCGAAGACGACCCTCGCGTCCAGCTGCGGCAGCACCTGCAGGCGACCGCGCTCGTGGGCGTCGAGGGTGATGCGCGCGACATGGTCGGGCGAGAAGCCGGTCCAGCGCATCAGTTCGGTGGCCAGCCGGGCCGATCCGGCGGTGATGCGTCCGTCGCGGGCGACGTTGGTGCGCACGAAGGTCGGGCACAGCACCGTCACGGCCAGGCCGGTGCCGGACAGTTCGGCGGCGAGGGTTTCCGACAGCGACACCACGGCCGCTTTGGAGACGTTGTACGGGGCCATCGCGGGCGCGGCGGCGAATCCGGCCGCCGAGGCCACGTTGATGATGCCGCCGCGTCGGGCGCGGCGCAGGTGCGGCACGAACAGTTCGCACCCGTGCACCACACCCCACAGGCGCCGGATGTTTCGTTACGGTGCCGAACGATCCAGGAGCGCGCCGGCCGGGCCGAGGCTCAGCATGCCGGTGCCCGCCCCCAGCAGTTCGCCGCGCACCGGGGTCAGCGCGCGGTGCACCTGGCGCGCGGTCTCCCGGTCCGCGAATCGGTCGGCGGCGATTCCCAGTAGCGCCCAACGCAATTCGGCCAGGTGGTCCGGCGGCGGGGCCGGCGCCGCACGCAGCAGCTCGTGAGCGCGCCCCGGTTGAAGCAGGGCGGCGACGTAGGGGGTGTTCGGCCCGAAGTCGTCCGCGGCGAATTCGGCCGGGTCGCGGCCGGCCCGCAGCGCGAGGCACAGGCGGGTCAGCGGCGCGAGACCGGCTGCCACACCGGGCATTCCGCAGCCCGGCAGGGTGGCGAGTGCGCGTTCGTAGGCGTCCGCCACCTCCGGCTCCGGCCGGTCGGTGAGGACGGTGCGCAGCGCGCGGTACCAGGTGGTGAACACACCGACCAGGTCTCGCTCGTAGCGCACCGCGAGCCGGTCGGCCGTGGCGGCGTGCTCGTCGGCAGCGGCTACCTCGCCCAGAGCGGCCGCGGCCTGCATCGCGACGAGATGCCCCAGGATCAGGTAGGTCGACAGGTCGGCTCGGCTCGACACGGTGATGAGCTCGCGCGCGAGCCGCGCCCGCATCGGCCATCGGCCCGGGGTGTGGAAGGACTGCAGGAATCGGGCGTCGAGAGCGAGCACGAGCACGGACGGATCACCCAGGTCGCGGGCGATGCCTTCGGCGGCGCGCGCGGCCTCGGCACCGGAAGTGCCACGGCGGCCGCGGGTTTCGATGGCGAACAGCGCGAGCAGCCGGGCGCGCAGCGCGGGCGCGGCCTCGGCGTCCAAGCGCTCGAGGGTGGTGCGGGCGGCCTCGGCCACGCGCGCCGACCGGGCCGGGTCGTCGAGTACCGACCAGACCCCGGGGACCTCCATGCGAGTCAGCGCGGTGGCCGTGAGTTCGGGATCGTCGATCGCGGACAGGTCGTCGATCGCGCCCGCCCTGCGGTCCTGGGCGGTCATGAGACCGGTCGCGTCGGTGAGGGCCAGGCCGCGCAGGAGGTCGGCGGAGGAGGTCAGGCGGCTGCGCGGGCCGGTGGCACCGTAGGCGGCGACGGTCTCACGCCACAATCGATGCTCGCCGAATTCCGGTTCCCCGGTGAGGATTTCGCGTTCGAGGGCGATCAGTTCGGCGCTGGGATCCAGTCCGGCCTCCGCGCCGAGCCGGGTGCGAGCCCGCCGCAGTGCCGCCAGCGCGTCTTCCCGGCGCCCGGCCTGCCACAGCCCGCGCGCCTGCAGCAGCCACGCCCGTTCCCGCGCGGGATGGGCGTGCAGATGCGTTTCGAGTTCGGCGACGGCCTGTTCCGGCCGACCCTGCCGGATCCGCGCCTCCGCGAGCGTTTCCACTGCGGCCGAACGGAGTTCGGCGAGTTTCGCGGCTTCTCCCCTCGCCCACCGGTAGTCGCCGTAGGCGTCTCCGCGCCAGAGCGCGAGAGCCGTCTCGAGCGTCGCTATCCGCGCGGGCCCGGCCTGATTCGCCGCCGCGCGGACCAGATCGTCGAAATACCAGGCGTCCACGTGGTCGCGGGGCAACATCAGCCGGTAGCCGGCGCCCTCGGTGACGATCACGCGGGAAGGGGTGCGCGGTGCGCGGGCGGGTTCCAGGGCACGCCGCAGCGCGGCGACGAAGGTGCGCACGGCGGCTACCGCTCCCGCCGGCGGCTCCTCCCACAGGTCTCCCACCACTGCCGGCACCGGCACCACCCGTCCCGCCGCGGCGATCAGACGGGCCAGCACCTCGGCGTGGCGGGGGCCGTGCAGCGGCAGCGGCGTCCCGTCCGCGGCGACGGCCCGCACCGGGCCCAGGACACCGGCCGAGGGAGCGGCATCGGGGTCGGTGAGCTGCGCACTCATCGGTTGCTCATTCCCGCCGCCGAGTATCGATCGCGCACCGAACCAGCCTAGAGAAGGGATCGTCACCGCATGTCCGCACCCACCGTCCCCGGTTTCGACTACGACCGTGTTCCGGTCGCCGAGCATGTCGCGTTGTCCGTGGCGCACGCCGGCTCCGGAACTCCGATCGTGCTGTTGCACGGCTTCCCGCAGACGCATCTGATGTGGCGTCACGTCGCCCCGGCACTGGCCCGCGAGCACACGGTGCTGTGCCCGGATCTGCGCGGCTACGGCGACAGCGGCAAACCGGTTGCCACCGGCCCGGACACCTACGCCAAACGCACGATGGCCTCGGATGTGATCGCACTGGCCGACCACTTCGGATTCGATCGGTTCGCGCTGGCCGGGCACGACCGCGGCGCCCTGGTCGCGATCCGCGCGGGACTCGACCGGCCCGATCGGATCTCCCATCTCGCGGTGCTGGATGTGCTGCCGACGCCGGACATGTGGGAGGTCCTGCACGGCCACACCGCCGCGGTGGCGTTCCATCTGTATCTGATGGCTCAACCGCCCGGGCTGCCCGAGCGCATGATCCGCGCGAGCGCCGACGACTTCTTCGGCCACTTCCTCGACGCCTGGTGCCTGCACCCCGGGGCGATTCCCGGCGACGTCCGCGCGGAGTACCTGCGGGCGTGCGCCGGCGCGGTCGATTCGATCGTCGCCGACTACCGCGCCTCGGCCACCGTCGATCTCGACCACGATCGGGCCGACCGCGCCGCCGGACGGCGACTCACCATGCCGGTCACCGTGATTCAGCAGGATTGGGGCGCCGCACTCGGATACGACGCGGCCGCGGTCTGGCGCGAGTGGGCGACCGATCTCGACCATCGCACTCTCGCCCTGGGGCATTTCATGGCCGAGGAGGCGCCGGACGCCGTGGTCGACGTGATCACCGATCTGCTGCGACGCTGAGCGACACGTCGGGCACGTCGCGGCCGAGGAAGGCCAGCAGGTGCCGATGCGGCGGCGCCTGCGCGGGGGCCGGGACCGCCGCCGCGAACATCCCGGGCCGGCGGAACATGTCGAAGTCCATCGCCCGCATGGTGGCCAGCAATTCGGCGCTCTGCCGTTCGTCGATGCGATCCGTCAGGCCCGCGACGACGGCGAGATCTATTCCGTGGACGAGGATTTCGGTGCGATGGATCTGTGCGGCCAGGGGCGCGGGTACCGCACCGAATCCCAGCCGCACGGTCGCGGACAAGGCGTCCGGCCGATGCCAGGCCGCGCGATCGAGTTCGGCGGCGGTGGCGAAGGCCCCGTGCGGGTCACCGCCGAGCCACTCGTCGTGATGATCCTGCTCGGCCTCTGTTCCGGCGAGTTCGGCGGCGAAGATCCGCATCCCGCCGACCAGGTGATTCAGTTCGAAGCGCAGATCCCAGCCGGCGCACAGCGACGGCGTCGCGAGCAGATCGGCGCGCAGACCGGCGACGATCCGCGTGGTCGCGTCCAGGGCAGCGTCGATGTGGTCGATGGGAGTGGTCATGGCGACTCCATGCGGATTCGTATGGTGGGAGATCTAACGCAGCTGTCAGCTGCGTTTGAACCGTAGAGGCGCACGACGCTAAACGCAAGTGTGCGCTGCGTTAAGATCGGGGCATGGCAGACACCGGTAAGGCGCGGCGTCCGGGCGGCCGCGGTGCGCGCGTAGCGGCGGCGGTGCACCGGGCGGTGATGGAACTGGTGGCCGAGCGCGGCTACGGCGCCTTCACCGTCGCCGATGTCGCCGCGCGCGCCGGAGTCGCCGACACGAGCATCTACCGGCGTTGGGGCACGCTCGAACAGCTCACCGCCGATGTCACCCTGGGCTGGCTGACCAGCACGTCACCGATTCCGGACACCGGCGACCTCACCGGCGACCTGCGCGCCTACGCCACCGGGGTGGCCCACGACCTCAGCGGCCCCGACGGAGTGGCGGTGCTGCGCCTGATGATCGCGCTGTCGAGTGCGGGCGACGCGGGCCTGCGCGCGCGGGACGCCTTCCTCGCCGAACGCGGCCGCCAGATCCAACGCATGCTCGATCGGGCCCACGCCCGCGGCGACCGCGCGCCCAGTGCTCTCGACATCCTCGATCACCTGTTGGCGCCCATGTACATTCGCACGCTCTTCGGAACGGGCCCGGTGACCGCGGACTACGCACACGAACTGGTCACCACGCTGTTGTCGCAGACGTCGGCGCGCGCGAGCTGACGTCGCTTCCGACCGAAGCCCCCTGCACCGCCGCAGGTTTCACCATTACGCGCCGCGCTCCCCCGCCTCTCGGATACGCACTCGCCATATCGGGCACGTACAGTGCGCGATATCGGACGAGCGCAGGCGAGGGGGCCGTAGAGGTGAGCAGCGACAGCCGAGCCGGCGAGATACGCGGCGCCGACCCGAACGCGCACAATGGCGCAACGGCCGATGCGCCCACCGGCGCGGTGACGATGGCCGACGAACGCCTCGGTGTCAACGATGCCGTCGCCGCCGCCCTCACGCGCTGGATCGGGTCGATGCCCGCGCTGTATCTGGTGCTGATCGGATTCAGCACCTGGATGGCGCTCGCGATCTGGGGTCCGTTGCGCCCGGTGGACCCGTACCCGTTCCCGTTCCTGCTGTTCGTCGACAATGTCGCCCAGCTGATTCTGTGCCTGGTGATCCTGGTCGGTCAGCGGGTGCTCAGCGCCGCCGCCGACCGCCGGTCGGTGCAGACCTACGAGAACACCGAGGCGATCTTCGCCCAGGTCGCCGATCTGCAGGCACATCTGGACCACCACGACCGCGCGCTCAGCCGGGGCCTGAGCCTGCTCGAGTCGACGCCGCATCCGTGGATCGAACGCCATCGGGTGCAGCCGCCACCGCAGGCCGCCGACCAGGCGGTCAGCACCAACGACCGGATCGCGGTGTGGCTGACCGAGCGGCTGGGCAGCGTCTGGGGCTTCTATCTCGCGCTCGGTTCGCAGATTATGTGGGTTGTGCTGGCGCAGGCGGGAATTCAGCGCTTGGACCCGTTTCCGTTCGCCTTCATGGCGTTTCTGTCCACACTCGCCCAGCTGGTGTTCATGATCGTGATCATGGTCGGTCAGGACGTGCTCGGACGCACCGGTGACCGCCGTTCCGAGCAGACCTTCCTCGACGCCCAGGCGGTGCTGCACGAATGCCGGCGGATGAAGGCCCGGCTCACCGCACAGGACCGCGTCATCGACAGTCTCACCGGATACGTCACCGACCGGGTCAGCGAACAACTCGGCAGAGCCCTGCACGAGACCAGCGAACGGGTCGACCATCAGGCCCGCGCCCACACCGTCATGACCACCGGTGAGGCGCCGGCCGACGCCGCCGCCCTGCGGCACTGGAACGAGCTGAGCGACCACGCTCGCCGGACCTATCGGCTGCAGGCCCGCGGGATCGGCGAGGATCTGGCCGCGATCGGCTGCTTCATGGTGCCCGCCTTCGATCCGGCCTTCGCGGTCACCTTCGACGACGACGAGATCGGGCTGCTGGCACGGCTCGACTACGAACGCCGGATCGCGGATCGGCGCGCCCTGCTCGGCGAGTCCGCACACCCCGATCCCGACGACGCCGAACCGCTGCCGTGGCCGGACCTGCCCCCCTCCGCGCGGATCCGCTACCTGCAGGCCGCGCGCCGCATTCCGGTCATGGTCTCCGGCGCCGGCTTCCAAGTGCTGCGCAGCACCCCGCCCCGGGTCCGCGGCGGCGCCCACGCCGACCTGACGTAAGGTCGCGATCCATGAGCGAGGATCTGTTGGGTAAGGGTGCGCTGGTCAGCGGCGCAAGCCGCGGCATCGGCTACGCGGTGGCGGCGGAACTGCTGCGGCGCGGGGCGAACGTGCTGATCACCGCCCGCAAGCCGGAACCGCTGGCCGAGGCGGCCGACCGGCTGCGGGCGCTGGGCCATCCCGGCACGGTCGTCGCGCTGGCGGGCAATTCGGGTGACGAGGCGGCGCGCGCCGAGCAGGTGGACACCGCGGTCGCCGAATTCGGATCCCTGGACATCCTGATCAACAACACCGGCATCAACCCCGTCTACGGATCGCTGATGGAGGCCGATCTCGGGGCGGTGCGCAAGATCTTCGACGTCAACGTGGTCGCGGCGCTGGGCTATGTGCAGCAGGCCTATCGGGCGTGGATGGGTGAGCACGGCGGCGCGGTGGTGAACCTCGCGAGTGTGGCCGGCATCCGCTCGACGGGTGTGATCGCCGCCTACGGCGCGTCCAAGGCGGCCCTCATCCGGCTCACCGAGGAACTGGCCTGGCAGCTGGGCCCCTCGATCCGGGTCAACGCCGTCGCGCCGGGCGTGGTCAAGACGAAATTCGCCGACGCGCTGGTCACCGACAACGAGGAGGCCGTGGCCGCGACCTACCCGCTGCGCCGCCTGGGCGCGCCGGAGGATGTGGCCGCGCTGGTCGGATTCCTGGTCTCCGATCAGGCCGCGTGGATCACCGGCGAGGTGGTGCGGGTCGACGGCGGCCTGCTCGCGACCGGCGGTATCTGAGCCGGACGACCGCACACCCGGTCAGCGGAAGGCGAGGGCGCCGAGAATGTCGCCGTGCCGGTACTTCAGGTACTTCTTCACGGTGTCCTCGTCCACCGAGCTGGTGGCGGTGGCGAAGGTGATGACCAGGAACTGCTTTTCGGCGTCGTCCTTCCATTTGCCGGTCGCGAAGTTCGAGATGTAGGTGCCGGGCCGCAGTTTCAGGTCGTCGTCGGTGTAGGCGTCCGGTGCGGCCGCGGCCTTCTCGCTGCTCGACATGCCGACGATGAATTGGGTCAGCATCAGCGAACCACCCTCGGCCTTGTACACCATCTCCGCGGCGTACTGGCAGCCCAGCGAGGTGAGCTTGCCGCCGACCTCGATATCGGCGCAGCTGGGATGATCGCGGCCCTCCACCCAGTCGGCGTGCAGTTCCACATCGCCGGCCTTGAAGTTCCAGTCGTGCCCGTATTCCTGATAGCTCAGGTGGCCGGAGGTCTCGGGACTCGCGCTGGTGGTGGGTGCTGCGGTGGTGGTCGGGGACTCGGTGGTCGCGGGAACGAGCGCGGGAGTGCTGGTTCCGGCGGCCTGGTTGTCGCTGCCGGAGTCGCGCGTCGCGACCACGACGATGCCACCCGCGATCACCAGCAGCGCGATCACGCCGAAGACGATGCCGACGATGAGCCCGGTGTTGTTCTTCGGTGGCGGGGGTGTCGGGTAGCCGCCGGGAGCGGGCTGCCCCCAGTGCGGGGCGGGCATCTGCTGATCCCACGCCGGTGTCTCCCACCCGCTGGGCGCCGCGTCCCAGCCGGAGCCGGGCTGGTTCGGGTCGCGCCCCCACCCCGCGTCGTGGGGTTGTTGCGGGCCGTAGCCGTACGGCCCGGGTCCGGGGGGATACGTCATCTGCTGCCACCTTCCGCGTCCCGGGGCAGCGCCCTCCGCGGTCGTGGTCTCCCCCCGGGCATCGTGGGTCGACCCTACCGGACCCGACACACCCGTCGTGATGCGACGGGCGGGCACACCGCGGCCGGTCGATCTGCTGCAATGGCGGCATGAGTGCCGATCTCATCGTCTGCGGGCTCGGCCCGGCGGGGCGGGCGCTGGCGCATCGCGCGGCCGTCCACGGACTCACCGTGACCGCGATCGATCCGCATCCGTGGCGCCGCTGGCCCGCGACCTACGCCACCTGGGCCGACGAATTGCCGGACTGGTTACCGGCCCGGGTCGTGGCCGCGACGGTCGAGCGACCGCTGGCCCGGGGTACGCGGGAAGTCGGCATCGCCCGCGCCTACCAGGTTTTCGGCACCGCCGCGCTGCAGGACGCTCTGGACCTGTCCCGGGTGCGGGTGATCGCCGACCGGGTACTGGATATCGACCGAGGCGGGCGGGTGCGGCTGGCCTCGGGCCGGATCCTGACCGCGCGCCGCGTGGTCGACGCGCGCGGACTGGCCCGCGACGCGCGGCGAGCCGAGCAGACCGCGTACGGCATTGTGCTGCACCGTGATCGCGAACCGGCCGTCTTCATGGACTGGTCCCGCGACAACGGTGCCGGCGCCGCCGAACCGGCGTCGTTCCTGTACACGATCCCGCTGGGCGGGGACCGAGTGCTGTTCGAGGAGACCTGCCTGGCCGGGCGGCCGGCGATCGGCCTCGACGAGTTGCGGCGCCGGCTGGAACATCGATTGCGCTGCCGCGGAATCGAATTCGGTGCGGACGCCCCGGTCGAACGGGTGCGCTTCCCGGTCGAGGGCGGCCGGGCTGGCGACGGCGTCTTCGGGGCGGCGGGCGGACTGCTGCATCCGGCGACCGGTTACAGCGTCGGCGCCGCACTGGCCGCGGCCGACGCCGTCGCCACCGGTCGCAGTCTCTGGCCGGTCTCGGCGCGGCTGGTGTTCGCCCTGCGCAAGGCCGGACTGCGGGCGCTGCTGGCGCTGCCGCCACACGAACTTCCGGCGTTCTTCGACGCCTTCTTCGCCCTGCCACCGGATCTGCAGCGCGCCTACCTGTCCGGGCGCACCGATCCGCGCGGCACCGCCGCCGCGATGACCGCGCTGTTTCGCGAATTGCCGTGGCCGCTGCGCCGGGTCCTGGCCGCGGCAGCGGCCGGTGTACCCGCCGCGGCCGCGACCGGTGTGCCCGCCGGTCAGCCGTGATCGAAGACCAGTGCGGTGGTGTTGTCGGTGGCACCGGCCGTGATCGCCGCCTCGACCAGGGCGTCCGCGGCGGTCGACGCGGAGTCGGCGTCGGCGAGGATCTGCTTGATCTCGGTCATCGCCAGCGTCTTGTGCACCCCGTCCGTGCTGAGCAGCCAGCGGCCGGTGCCCGTGCCGGTGATGCCGTGGCCCACGGCGTCCGGCCGCACGGTCCGCGCCGAGGTCGTGACCATGTGGTGCATCCGGGGCGCGACGGCGACGCCGCGGGCGTTCATCATCTCGGCGACGGTGTGATCGCTGGTGATCTGATGCAGCACTCGACCGTTCCAGTGGTAGGCCCGGCAGTCGCCGACCCAGGCGATATCACAGGGTCCCTCGATGCGGTCCGGTGTCGGGCACACGGCCACGACCACCACGCTATCGGCGGAGGGTTCGGGGAATTCGCGCAGCAATTGTTGTTGTGCGGCAAGGATTCCGGCGGCCGCGCTGCCACCGACGGCCACCCGCGCGGCGACCTGCGCCACGCTGCGCGCCGCCCGCGCGGCCAGCAGATGATCGCCGATGCCGTCCGCGACGGCGAAGGCGCTGCGCCCGACAGCGGAGTCGATATAGCCCGACACCGCGTCGGCATTGAGCGATCGGCCGCCGCGGCGGCTGACCGAATGCGCTGTGATTCCCGTGAGCCGCATCAACTCACGCCGTGTGATTGCCGTCGTCACCGCTGTGTGCACGGCCGACCTCCTCGACTGCCCCTGCCGACTGCGGTTCCGTTCGTTCTCGCCGGCGATCGCCCGGACAGCGACCGGCGCCGAAACTGCCCTGAACAGAACTCGCCTGCTCAGACTATGTCAGCTGGGACCGTGCTCAACCTGTGAAAAGGGGCACGAGTTCATCACAGGCCGCCGTCCGGCGCCACATCGTGGTGGTCATTCTCCATATTCGGTGCCCGAAATGCCCGGAACATCCGGCTTCGATCGCCCGGGCGAGCATGTCCGTGACCGGTGCGACGCCGGCGCTTCGCCCGGCCGTGACCTGCGACGTCCGCCCGGGGCGCGGTCATCTCGGCTCGGGCGGCCCCGCCACCGTCGCGGTGAGCGCGCGTATCTCGCTCACCAGCTGATCCAGCGGGGTACCGGTGGGAAACACCGCCGCCGCGCCCGCCTCGAGGAGTTTGGGCACATCGGCCTGCGGAATGGTGCCGCCGACCACGACCGCGATATCGGCGGCGTCGGCGGCGCGCAGTCCCTCCACCACCTTGGTGGTGAGCCCGAGATGTGCGCCCGAGAGGATGCTCAGCCCCACCACCGCGACATCCTCGGCCACCGCGATCGACACGATCTCCTCGACGCGGCGGCGGATGCCGGTGTAGACGACCTCGAAACCGGCGTCGCGCAGCGTGCGCGCGACGATCTTCGCGCCACGATCGTGGCCGTCGAGCCCGGGTTTGGCGACCAGTACGCGCGCGGGCATCAGAACACCACCGGCTGCCGGAATTCGCCCCACACCGATTTCAGCGCGGAGGTCATCTCTCCCACCGTGCAGTAGGCGTTGGCGCAGTCGATGAGCCGGTGCATCAGATTCTCGTCTCCCTCGGCGGCGCGCGACAGCGCCGACAGCGTGGTGGCGACCGCGCCGGAATCCCGGTCCGCCTTGACCTTGGCCAGTCGCTTCAATTGCAGATCCCTTCCGGCGGCATCCAATTCGTAGGTGCCGATCTCGGGTGCGGGCTCGTCGGAGGTGAATCGGTTGACTCCGACGATCGGGCGCGCCCCGGATTCGATGTCCTGGTGGGCGCGGTAGGCCTCGTCGGCGATCAGGCCCTGCAGATAACCGTCCTCGATGCAGCGGACCATGCCGCCGTGCGCGTCGAGATCCGCCATGATCTCGACGATCCGCTCCTCGGTCGCATCGGTGAGCGCCTCCACGAAATAGGAGCCGCCCAGCGGATCGGCCACCCGCGTGACGCCGGTTTCGTAGGCCAGGATCTGCTGGGTGCGCAGCGCCAGTGTCGCCGATTCCTCGCTGGGCAGGGCGAACGGTTCGTCCCAGGCGGCGGTGAACATCGACTGCACCCCGCCCAGGACCGAGGCCATCGCCTCGTAGGCCACGCGCACCAGATTGTTCTGCGCCTGCGGTGCGTACAGCGAGGCGCCGCCGGAGACGCAGCCGAATCGGAACATCGACGCGCGGTCGGTCGTGGCGCCGTAGCGTTCCCGCACCAGCGTGGCCCAGCGCCGCCGTCCGGCACGGTATTTGGCGATCTCCTCGAAGAAGTCGCCGTGGGTGTAGAAGAAGAACGAGATCTGCGGCGCGAACTCGTCGATACTCATACGGCCGCGTTCGACGACGGTGTCGCAGTAGGTGACTCCGTCGGCGAGGGTGAACGCCATCTCCTGCACCGCCGTCGCGCCCGCATCGCGAAAGTGCGCGCCCGCCACCGAGATCGCGTTGAATCGCGGCACCTCGGCGGCACAGAATTCGATCGTGTCGGCGATCAACCGCAGGGAGGGCTGCGCCGGCCAGATCCAGGTGCCTCGCGACGCGTACTCCTTGAGGATGTCGTTCTGAATGGTGCCGGTCAGTTTCGCGCGCGCGACGCCCTTGCGTTCGGCGGCGGCCACGTAGAACGCCAGCAGGATCGCGGCGGTGCCGTTGATGGTGAAGCTGGTGCTGATCTTGTCCAGCGGAATCGAGTCGAACAGGATCTCGGCGTCGGCGAGGGTGTCCACGGCCACGCCCACCCGGCCGACCTCCTCGCTCACTTCGGGATCGTCGGAGTCGTAACCACATTGGGTCGGCAGATCCAGGGCCACCGACAGTCCGGTGCCGCCCTGATCGAGCAGATAGCGGTAGCGGCGGTTGGATTCCTCGGCGGTGCCGAAACCGGAGTACTGCCGGAAGGTCCACAGTCGCCCGCGGTAGCCGGTGCCGAAATTGCCGCGGGTGAAGGGATAGTCACCTGGCGGCGGTGGTTCGGCGGCGCGATCGCCCGGGCCGTAGACCGGGGCGAGCGGGATGCCGGAAGAGGTCTGGACGTCGTCGTTCATCTTTGAATACGTTACTTGCAAAAAAAGAGAATGCCAATACCATCATGGGTGAACGACTGACTTCGAGGAGCGTCATGCCCGCATATCCGTTGGCCGGCCGCACCATGGTCGTCTCCGGCGCAAGCCGCGGGATCGGCCTCGCCATCGCGCTCGCCGCGGCCGCCCGGGGCGCGAATATCGTGCTGATGGCCAAGACCGCGCAACCGCATCCGAAACTGCCGGGCACCGTCCACACCGCCGTGGCCGAGATCGAGGCCGCCGGCGGCAAAGCCGTCGCGGTGGTGGGCGATGTGCGCCGGGAGGACGATGTGCGGCGCGCGGCGCGGACCGCGGTCGACCGCTTCGGCGGCATCGACATCTGCGTCAACAACGCCGGCGCGATCGCGGTGGAGCCGACCGCATCGCTTCCGGCCAAACGGTTCGATCTGATGCAGGAGATCAACGTGCGCGGCACATTCCTGCTCACCCAGGCCTGCCTGCCCGCCCTGCGCGAGGCCCCGGAGGCCCATGTGCTGACCATCTCGCCGCCGCTGAATCTCAGCCCGCGCTGGCTGGGCGCGCATCCGGCCTACACCCAGTCCAAATACGCGATGACACTGTTGTCCCTCGGCTGGGCCACCGAATTCGCCGGCGCGATCGCGGTGAACTGTCTGTGGCCCCAGACCTACATCGCGACCTCGGCGGTGGCGAATATGGCCGACGGGTCCGCACTGCTCGACTCGGCGCGCGATCCGCGCATCATGGGCGATGCCGCCGCCGAGATCTTTTGCCGCCCCGCGAAATACACCACCGGCAACTGCTTCGTCGACGCCGAGGTGCTCATCGAATCCGGGGTCCGCGACCTGTCGGGCTACGGCGGCGGCGAGCGGCCGATCCCGGACCTGTTCCTCGACTGACCGCGCGCCCCGCGAACCTATTGCCGCACCGATCAACTCGTGACCCCGGAGGTACTGATGCAGCCGCCCGTCGATATCGCGGTCGTCCAGATACTGGACTACTTCGGCACCTGCCCGCGCTGCGGCTACGCCGCGGAGGCGGTCCGCACCGTGCGCACCTTCGCTGATCATCGCCGCGAGATCGAGATCACCGCCAGCTGCGGCCTGCCCTGCGGCTGGTACGGCGCGGCGCCGCTGACCACCATGACGGGTGTGCACGCGGGGGTTCGGTCATGACCGGCACGATCGAACCCACCACCACCACAGACGTCACGCAGATCGGCCACTGGATCGACGGCGGTCCGCGCCCCGGCGTCGCCGCGCGCACCGCCCCGGTGACCGATCCTGCCACCGGCCGGATCACGGGCGCGGTCGCCATGGCCGGGCCCGAGGACGTCCGCGCCGCCGTCGAGTCCGCGGCGGCCGCCTTTCCGGGCTGGCGCGACACCTCGCTGACCCGGCGCACCTCGATCATGTTCCGCTTCCGCGAACTGCTCAATGCCCGCAAATCCGAACTGGCCGGACTGATCACGGCCGAACACGGCAAGGTGTTCTCCGACGCCCTCGGCGAGGTCTCCCGCGGTCAGGAAGTGATCGAATTCGCCTGCGGCATACCGCATCTGATGGAAGGCGGTTTCACGCAGAACGTCTCGACCGGCGTGGACGCGTACTCGGTGCGAGCCCCGCTGGGCCCGGTCGCGATCATCTCGCCGTTCAACTTCCCGGCCATGGTGCCGATGTGGTTCTTCCCGCTGGCCGTGGCCACCGGCAACACCGTCGTGCTCAAACCCAGCGAGAAGGATCCGTCGGCAGCGCTGTGGCTGGCGAAGCTGTGGGACGAGGCCGGACTTCCGCCCGGCGTCTTCACTGTCGTGCAGGGCGACAAGGAGGCCGTGGACGCGCTGTTGACCGACCCCGCGATCAAGGCGGTCTCCTTCGTGGGCTCCACTCCGATCGCCGAGTACGTCTATGCCACCGCCACCGCGACCGGCAAACGGGTACAGGCCCTCGGCGGCGCCAAGAACCACGCGGTGATCCTTCCCGACGCCGATCTGGATCTGGCCGCGGACGCGCTGGTCAATGCCGGATACGGGTCGGCCGGGGAACGCTGCATGGCCATCTCGGTGGCCGTCGCGGTGGGCGATATCGCCGACGATCTGGTGGCCCGGGTGGCCGAGCGGACCCGCGGCCTGCGCCTCGGCGACGGACACGGCGAGGCCGATATGGGTCCCCTGGTCACCCGCGCGCACCGCGACAAGGTGGCCGCCGCCATCGACACCGCCGAGGCCGAAGGCGCCCGCGTCGTCGTCGACGGTCGCGGCGCGACCGGCACCGCCGACGCCGATATCGATGTGTCCCAGGGCTTCTGGCTCGGGCCGACGCTGCTGGATCACGTGACTCCGGAGATGGCCGCCTATCGCGAGGAGATCTTCGGCCCGGTTCTCTCGGTGGTGCGAGTCGACGGATACGAGCAGGCCCTCGACCTGATCAACGGCAATCCGTACGGCAACGGCACCGCGATCTTCACCAACGACGGCGGCGCGGCCCGGCGCTTCCAGTACGAGGTCGAGGTCGGGATGGTCGGCATCAACGTGCCCATCCCGGTTCCCATGGCCTACTACAGTTTCGGTGGCTGGAAGAACTCACTGTTCGGTGACACCCACGCGCACGGCGTGCAGGGCGTGCACTTCTTCACCCGCACCAAGGCCGTGACCAGCCGCTGGCTGGATCCGAGCCACGGCGGGCTGAATCTGGGCTTCCCGCGCAACGACTGACGCCCCCGCGCAGCCCGGACGGAGTCGGGTCACCACCACCCCCACGCGGGCATATCGGTCACACTGAGCACATGCCACGAACACGGATCCCCGCCGCACCGGCCGCCGCCCGCGCCGACAGCACACGACGGTCGGAGATCCTGCGCGCGGCCGCGGACCTGTTCGCTTCGGCGGGATACGCCGGGACGAACGTGAAGGACGTCGCCGACGCGTGCGGCATCCTGCCCGGCAGCCTGTATCACCACTTCGACTCGAAGGAAGCGATCGCGGTCGAACTGCTCGAGCGCTATCACGCCGCACTGGATGCCGTGGCCCGGTCCGCGCCGCCGCCGTCGGCGATCACGAGCGCCGACGGGGCCTTCGATGTCGTGAACGGGTACGCCACCGCCCTCGCCGCCTGCGCCCTGGAACACCGTGCGGCACTGCAGTTGTCGATCTACGAACCGCATACCGGCGCCGGAACCGCGCTGATCGCCCTGGCCGCCGATCCGCCGGCCGCCCCGATCGCGGCCATGCGCGTCCTGCTCGACGCCGGCGCTGCGCACGGCTACCTCGCCGCGACCGTGGATCGGTCGGTGCTGGCCGAACAGTTGTGCCAGACCATGCTGCACATCGGCCTGTCGGTTCTGCATCGGGAGAATTCCGCCGACCGCGTCGCCACCGTGGTGTGCCGCCTGCTGCTCGACGGCCTGCCCGCCGAGCCGGCCTCCCCCGCCGCACTCGATCGCTCGGCGGCCCTGCGCGCCGCGCACGACAGCATCGCCACCTGGGCGGCTCCCGACGACACCGGCGGCGACGAGCGCACCGCCCGGTTGCGCGCGGTGGCGCGAGTGGAATTCGCCCGCCGCGGTTACGAGGCGACCACCATGCGCGATATCGCCACCGCCGCCGGAATGGGCGCGGGCAGCGTGTACCGGGCCGTGGAATCGAAACAGGCGCTGCTGGACTCGATCATGGGGTCGTTCCACGACGAGATCTCACGCGCCTACGCCGCCGTGGTCGCCACCGACAGTTCCGCCGTCGCCAAGCTGGACGCGCTCACCTGGATCAACCTCAACGCACTGCAGCGTTTCGACCTCGAGTTCGCGATCCAGCGCGCCTGGTTCCGGTCCACTCCCCCCGACACCAGCGACGTGATCGAGGTTCTGCGCCGGCGTGCCCGGCAGATCGCGAGCGTCGTCGATCAGGGCCGCGCCGACGGCGAGATCACGCTCGAGGGCATGACCAAGAGCCGGTTGTCGGCGTGCGTGCGCGACCTGATCTGGATGCCGCCGCCGGTGGTCGCGCGCGTGGGAATCCGTGCCGCACACGCGCATTCCCGCGCGACATTGCTGTGCGGCGCCACGCGCACCGCCCCCGCCGCCTGACCGCCGGACGCCGGCCCTTGTGCGCCGGCCGGGTTTCGACGTACAGTTGCGGAACAAATATTTGGTTCGCGAGTTCGCCCGCGAGTTCGCCCGGACGAATGCGCACCGGTCCGTTCACACAGGTTGTCCGGGCACTCTCCCCGACCGCCGAACCGACGGCAGCCCGCGAACGCGCCGACTTCCCGCAACGGAGCCCGCATGACCGACCATCCCGAGCCGATCCGTTCCGCCCCGCCGGGACCGAATCCCTCAGCGCCCCGGCATCTTCCGCGGGAGGGCCGATGATCACCCTCCCCGACGGCAGCACCAGTCCGCTGATCGACGCCAGTGTGCACATCTTCTTCCAGGGCAATGCCGAACTGCGCAGCTGGCTGCGCGAACCGTACAGCGCCCGCGGCTACCCGGATGTCGAGATGGACTGGTACGGCGCCCCGGGCGGTGAATACGCGCCGGGCACCGTCCTGTCCGAGGGCGGATATCCCGGCTCCGAGCCCGACGCCGTCGGGCGGGTGCTGTTCGGCGAGCGCGGCGCCGATTTCGCGATCCTGCATCCGATGACCCGGGGCATCATGCCCGACCGCCACCTCGGGACGGCGATCGCGAGCGCGCACAACGAGATGATGATCTCGCGCTGGCTGGACTCCGGCACCTACGCCGAGCGCTACCGCGGCACGCTGCGGGTGAATCCGGAGGACATCTCCGGAGCGGTCCGCGAGATCGAACGCTGGGGTTCCCATCCGCGCGTCGTGCAGATCGGCATTCCGCTGCAGTCGCGCGAACTGTACGGAAAGCCGCAGTTCTGGCCCCTGTGGGAGGCGGCTGCGGCCGCCCATCTCCCCGTCGCCGTGCACATCGAATCCGGTTCCGGCGTGGCCTATCCGCCCACCCCGTCCGGACATCCGCGCACCTATGAGCAGTACCTCGGCTTCATGGCGCTGAACTACCTCTACCACCAGATGAACATGATCGCCGAGGGTGTGTTCGAACGCTTCACCGATCTGCGCTTCGTATGGGCCGACGGGGCCGCCGACCTGCTCACCCCGATGATGTGGCGGATGGACACCTTCGGCCGTCCGCACCTCGAGCAGACGCCGTGGGCGCCGCGCATGCCCAGCGACTACCTTCCCGGTTCGATCTACTTCGTTCAGGGCCGGCTCGACGGGCCCGGCGATGTCGACTTCGCCGGGGACTGGCTGGAATTCACCGGCAAGGACGACATGGTGATGTTCGGTTCCAGCTATCCGCACTGGCAACTCGACGATCCGGCGCGGCTGCCGTCCGCGTTGACTTCCGCCCAGCGCGAGAAGGTGCTGTGGCGCAATGCCGCCGGACTGTACGGCATCGACATTCCCGCCGCGGCCACGACGCGGTAACCGGTATCGGAATCGAAAGGGATACCCATGACGCAGGCGAATATCGAGATACGCGAACGGGTTCCGAGCTCGGATCGGGTCGCGGTGCGGGTGGTCGACTCCGACGTCCACCCGGTGCCCCGGCCGGGGCGGCTCGCGGAACTGTACCCCGAACCGTTGCGCAGCAAGTATTTTCTCAATCGCCAGGTCGGTAGCACCATCTTCTACGACGCCCCCGACTTCGCCTATGCCTACGCGATGCGCGTGGACGCGTTCACACCCGACGGCGGTTTCCCGGGCAGCGACCCCGACACCCTGTTCCGGCAGCTCATCATGGGCGCCGGATCCGATATCGCCATCCTCGAGCCGGGACTGCATCAGGCCCGGCTGCCGGAGGCGACCTCGGCGGCCGCGGCGGCGGTCAACACCTGGCTGGACCAGGACTGGCTCGACGGCCACAACAACTGGCACCAGCGCTTTCGCGGGTCGATCAGCGCGGCGGCCGAGGACCCGGCCGGTGCCGTGCGCGAGATCGAGAAGTGGGCCGGACATCCGTACATGGCGCAGATCCTCATCCGCGCGGAACCGCGTCCGGCGTGGGGCGATCCGATGTACGACCCGGTGTGGGCGGCCGCGGTGAAGCACGACCTGCCGGTGGCCTGTCACCTCTCGCGCGGCTGCTTCGAGACGCTGCCGATGCCGCCGGTCGGATATCCCAGCTACAACCACGATTTCATGGTCACCTACTCGCTGCTGGCGATGAATCAGGTGATGAGCCTGATCTTCGACGGTGTCTTCGACCGCTTCCCCGCGTTGCGGATCGTCCTGGTCGAGCACGCGTTCACCTGGATCCTGCCGCTGATGTGGCGGATGGACGCGATCTACGCGGCGCGCAAACCGTGGGTCGAGATCAAGCGCAAGCCGTCGGAGTACGTGAAGGAACACATCAAGTTCACCACCCAGCCGCTGGACTATCCCGACGACAAGACGGAATTGACCCGGGCGCTGGAGTGGATGGAGGCGGAGAAGATTCTGCTGTTCTCCTCGGATTACCCGCACTGGACCTTCGACGATCCGCGCTGGCTGGTCAAACACCTGCCCGCGCATACCCGCGAGGCGGTGATGTTCGGCAACGGGCTGAAGACCTACGCCACAGTGCCCGATACCGTGCCGGTACTGCCCGGGCAAGTACGGGTGTTCTGAGATGAGCGACGATCTCGGCGCCACCCCGCGGCTGCCGCAGGGACGTGAGCACGCCGTCGCCACCGTCCACGAAATACCGCCCGGCACACATAAACTCGTACCCATCGGCCGCCACGGCGTCGGCGTCTACAACGTCGACGGCACCTTCTACGCCATCGCCAACTACTGTCCGCACGAGGGCGGGCCGCTGTGTGCGGGTCGTACCCGGGGACTGACCGCGGTCGACGAATCGGTGCCCGGCGACGCGGTCAGTGTGCGCGCCGGCGAATACATCTACTGCCCGTGGCACCAGTGGGGATTCGAACTGGCCACCGGCACCACCGCGGTGAAACCGGAATGGAGTATCCGCACGTATCCGGTGCGGGTGGTCGGCAACGACGTTCTGGTCACCGCGTGAATTCCAGACGAGGAGGTCTGTCCATGCCGTTCGCCGAAATCCGCGGTGGTGAGGTCTATTACGACATTCTGGGTGAGTCCGGTCCGCTGATCGTGCTCACTCCGGGTGGCCGGTTCAGTACGGAGATTCCCGGATTACGCCCGCTGGCCGAGGCCCTGGTCGCCGGTGGCCACCGCGTCCTGCTGTGGGACCGGCCCAATTGCGGGCGCAGCGAGGTCGCGTTCTGGGGGCCCACCGAATCGCATATGCGTGCCGAGGTCCTGCACGAGCTGCTCGTGCGTCTGGATACGGGCCCGGTGATCATCGCCGGCGGTTCCGGCGGTGCGCGCGATTCGATTCTGACGGCGATGTTGTATCCGGAGATCGCGACGAAGCTGATTGTGTGGAATATCGTCGGCGGCACCTACGGATCGATCGCACTGGGTTCGCATTACATCATCCCCAACATCACCGCGGCGAAGATCAAGGGAATCGAGGGTCTGATCGAACTGCCGGAATGGCAGGAGCGGATTCAGGACAATCCGAAGAACAAGGACCGGTTGCTGGCGCTGGACGCGGAGGAATTCCAGGCGCAGATGTTGCGCTGGCTCGACGCCTATGTTTCCAAACCGGGCCAGACGATTCCGGGTGTGCCCGATTACGAGTTCTCGAAGCTGAAGATCCCGACGCTGATCATCCGGGGAGGCGAGCACGATATCGACCATCCCAAGCGCACCTCGATGGAAGTGCACTGCCTGATCGAGGGGTCGATCCTGATCGATCCGCCGTGGCCGGAGGATGCCTGGCAGCAGGGTCAGCGGGCCCGCGCGCGGGGTGAAGGGCATCCGTTCGACTGCTGGGTGCAGGCGGCTCCGGCGATCCTGGACTTCGTCGCGCGATAGCGATGGCGTGCTGCGAATCCCGATGTGGCGGTGGGCCGTTCGTGAGCGGCCCACCGGTCGCGTCACCGCACGACGATGACCACTTCGGCATTGGTCGCCGCCTCGAGTGCGGTCTGGATCCGGCTTTCCGGGATGCGCTCCAGATCGCTGGATGCCAGGCGGACGGTGAGGGTGTCGAAGCCGGCCTCGTCGTGGGTGCGGTCGATCTCCCCGGTGATGCCGAATCCGGCCAGGACGCCGTGGGCGTCGTCATCGGTTCCCCGGCTGACGAAGGTGACCGGCCCCGGCCGCACGGCGGAGCCGAAGATCTCGGCACAGATCCCGACCGCGTGGTCGCGCATCGCGGCCGTGTCCGCACCGTCGACCAGCAGATGAATTTCGCGCCGCCGCGACGGCAGCCGGTCGATTTCCGGTGCGGTCACGGCCATTCCGGATTCCGCGGCGACGGACGTGAGCGCCGATATTCTTTCACCGAATTCCGCGGGCGACAGTTCCCCGGCGGGATCCACATCGACGCGAATTACTGCGGTACGCATGCCGCCGATTGTAGGCACAGCAATTTCCGCACCGACGCTTTTCGGCGGCGGACGATATTCCGAAGGACGGATTGATGGATGCGATCGCGAATCCGATAGTCGCCGCACCACCGGGGACCACACCGCGGATCGCCGGCGGCGAGGCGGGCACCGAATCGGCGGCGGCATACCGGGCGAGCGGCGGTTACGCGCCGATCGAGGATCCGGCGCGGCTGCTGGCCGAGATCGTCGAGTCGGGCCTGCGCGGGCGCGGCGGCGCGGGCTTTCCGCTGGGCGCGAAACTGCTGTCGGTCCAGCGGCATTGCGGTACCGGGGTGCGTCCGGTGGTCGTCGCCAACGGTGAGGAAGGCGAACCCGCCTCAGGCAAGGATCGCTGGTTGCTGCGCCGGCGCCCGCATCTGGTGCTGGACGGATTGCGCGCCGCCGCAGCGATTCTCGGCGCCGACCGCGCCGTGGTGTACGTCTCCGACGACCGGGCCGCCGATTCCGTCGCCGCCGCGGTGGCCGAACTCGACCCTGCCGAACTGGCGGTGCCGCCGGAAATCGTCACCGTCGCCGCCGGGTATGTGGCCGGGGAGGAAACCGCGGCCGTGCGCGCGATCGACGGCGGGCCCGCCACACCCACCGACAAGCCACCGCGTCCGTATGCGGCCGGTGTCGGCGGACGCCCCACTCTGGTGAGCAATGTGGAGACCCTCGCCCAGCTGGCCTGGATTCACCGCTGCGGCGCCGCGGCCTTCCGCACCGTGGGCACCGCGGACTCACCGGGCACCTTCCTGGCCACCGTCACCGGAGCCGGCCGCGAACCGGCCATCTACGAACTGCCGCATGGTTATTCGTTCCGTGCGCTCCTCGGGTTGCACGGCGTCGCCGCGGAACGGGTGCACGGCGCGCTGCTGGGTGGCTATTTCAACGGCCTCACCAACATCCGCATCCTCGACGCCCGGCTCGATCACGAAACGCTGCGGTCGATGGGGACGGGCTTGGGCTGCGGGGCGGTGGCGCTGCTGACGCCCGACGACTGCCCGGTCGCGGTGGCGGCGGCGATGCTCGCGTATTTCGACCGGGAGAACGCCGGCCAGTGCGGCTCGTGTTTCAACGGCACCGCGGCGATGAGCGCGGTCGCCTCCGCGCTGCGCGACGGCGTCGCCGAGGCCGCCGATCTGGACCGGCTGCGCCGGTGGTCCACCGTCCTGCGCGGGCGCGGCGCCTGCGGAACTCTCGATGCCGCGACGAACGCGGCCCGGACCCTGCTCGACGAATTCCCGGATGCGGTGGCGCGCCACCTCGTCGGCGGCTGCGCGATCTGCGCGGCCACACCGTTCGCCGCGGTCCGGCCCTTCGATGTGGAAGCGGTGACCTCGCTGTGAAGATTCGACTCGACCGCACCGTCTGCGACGGTTTCGGCACCTGCGCCAAACACGCGCCGAAGTACTTCTCCCTCGACGACTGGGGGTACGCCTCCCTGGAGGGTGACGGCGCCGTCCCGCCCGCCGATCGCGACGGCGTGCACCGGGCACTCCTGGACTGCCCGGTGCACGCCATCACCGAAATCGACAGCGCGGCCGAATAATTCGCGCCGTCAGCGCCAGGGCAGGCAGCCCGCGCTCCGCAGCCGCGAGGCCAATCCCGCGTCGATCCCCACCGGCCCACCGAACCCGCCGGCGCTCAGGGTGGGAACCAGCTGCGCGCCGAGCCCGGCGCCGATCGAGCATCCGAGGAGATTGATGTCGACGGTGACGATCTCCTTGGGCGGGGTGAACCCTGGGTCGTCCTCGGCCGCAGCGGCGCCTGCCCCCGCCACCGCGGCGACGGTCAACGCCGCGGTGGCGAGACCGGTGGTGATGATGCGCACGTATCCTCCTTCTGCGCCGGTGTGGCGCAGGTCGATTTCCGGTGTACACAGCAATGACGGCCCGCCGGAACCAGGCCGACAAGGCCGGAACATAGTGTTGACCACCGGTGAACGCGCCAAACCACGCCCGGGGGTATCCGGCGATCCGGCTCGGCGAGCAGTAGTTGCTAGGCCCGCGCGGTCGCACCGTCGGCCGAGCGGCGGTTCAGCACCCGGTCCGCGGCCTCCCAGTGCGCATCCGAGACCCAGAGCCGGGCAAAAGCTTCCACCGCCTCGGATTCCGTGGCGCCGGATACGACCCGCTTGATCGGCGCCGACGCCGGATGCGCCAGCCCGGCGGCCAGGGCGCGCCACTCCTGCTCGAAATCCGCTCGTGGCACCACCCGGTCGATCAGGCCGTACCGCTCGGCGTCCGCGGCGGACAGCACGGTGCCCGATCCCGCGAGCAGCAGGGCGCGGCTGCGCCCGACCAACCGGGTGAGCCGTTCGGCCCCACCCCAGGCCGGCATGATCGCCAGCGCCACCTGATTGAACCCGATGGTGATGTCGTCGGCGGCGATCCGGATATCGGCGGCCACCGCGAATTCCGCGCCGCCGCCCAGGGCATGACCGTTGAGCGCCGCGACCACCGGGGCCGGGAACGCGGCCAGCCGATCGCAGATGCCGCGCATCCGCCACGCCATCCGGGCCGCACCTTCCTCGGTGCGAATCGCGGCCAGCTGCTTGAGATCTCCGCCGGAGACGAACGCGCGCTCTCCCGCACCGCGCACCACGAGCACCCGGGCACCGGCCGCGGCGTCGATCGCTTCATCGAGCTGGTCCATCGTCTCCGGTGCGATGGCGTTGCGCGCCTGCGGGCGGTTGATGGTCAGTACCGCGATCCCGCCGTCCACTTCGAGGTCGACCATCGCACGTTCTCCATTCTGGATATGTTGCTTCTCCGAATCTGAGAATATCATCTCCATATTCGGGTCCGGACACCCGGCCTTCCCCATTTCGTCGGGCATTGGAGCTGAGCCATGCGAAAGATCCCGCAGCAGTTGGTCGATCGATACGAGGCGCGCGGATGGTGGACGCGCGAATCCCTCGGCGAGATGCTGGCGCGGGGCCTGGCCGGGGCGCCCGAGGTGCCGTTCCGCGTGCACTCCGCACTGCGCCCCTGGTCGGGCACAGTGCGCGAGGTCGAGCACATCGCCCGTCGGCTCGCCGCCGGATTGCGCCGCCGCGGTGTGGGGCCCGGCGATGTGGTCGCCTTCCAGCTACCCAACTGGATGGAGGCCGCCGCCACGTTCTGGGCCGCCTCCTTCCTCGGGGCCACCCTGGTGCCGATCGTGCACTTCTACGGCCGCAAGGAACTCGGTTACATCCTCGACGCCGTGCGCCCGAAGGTGTTCGTCACCGCGGAACGCTTCGGCGCCTTGGAGTTTCAGCCCGATCTGTGCGAGCGGGTGCCGATCGTCGGCGTGGTGGGACGCGACTTCGACATCCTGCTCGACGACGAGCCGATGCCCGGGATCGTCGCGGTGTCACCGGACTCCCCCGCGCTGATCGCCTTCACCTCCGGTACCACCCGCGACCCGAAGGGCGTGATCCACAGCCACCGCACGCTCGGCTTCGAAACTCGCCAGCTCAGTGCGCATTACCCGCCCGATCTGGGCGCCCAGCTCACCGCCGCACCGGTCGGGCATTTCATCGGTATGGTCAACGCCCTGCTCATCCCGGTGCTCGACGGGACGGAGATCAACCTGGTCGACGTGTGGGATCCCGGCCGGATCCTGGCGCTGATGTCGGATGTCGGCGCCACCGTGGCGGGCGGTGTGCCCTACTACCTGACCAGCCTGCTCGACCATCCGTCGTTCACCGACGCACATCTGCGCCAGATGAAATACGCGGGCCTGGGCGGAAGTTCGGTGCCGGCCGCGGTGACCACCCGGCTCACCGACCTCGGCATCATCGCCTACCGCGCCTACGGCAGTACCGAACATCCGTCCATCACCGGCTCCGACTGCACCGATCCGCAGGACAAACGCCTCTACACCGACGGCTGCCCGCTGCCCGGCGTGGAGATCCGGCTCTCCGACGACGGTGAGATCTTCAGTCGCGGACCGGATCTGTGCCTGGGCTACACGGATCCGAAACTGACCGCCGCCGCATTCGACGACGAGGGCTGGTACCGCACCGGGGATGTCGGCCACTTGGACGAGGACGGCTATCTCACCATCACCGACCGGACCACCGACCTGATCATCCGGGGCGGCGAGAACATCAGCGCGGTCGAGGTCGAAGACGTTCTGCACCGCATGCCCGCGGTCGCGGAAGCGGTTGTCGTCGCCGCGCCCGATGCGCGGCTCATCGAACATGCCGCCGCGGTGGTACGGCTGCGGTCCGGCAGCACCACCCCGACGCTGGCCGACGTGCAGGCGCATCTGGCAGCGGCCGGGCTGGCCAAACAGAAGTGGCCCGAGGAGCTGCACATCGTCGACGACTTTCCCCGCACCCCGAGCGGCAAGGTCCAGAAGTACCGCGTGCGCGCCGCCGTCGCCGGCCAGGCCGTTGCCACGCACAACAAGTGAGAATATGATTCTCATAACGAACAAAGGAGACTCTTATGACGAAGATCGAGCTGCCGTATCAGCTCTTCGACGCCGATAACCACCTGTACGAAACCAAAGAGGCCCTCACCCGGTATCTGCCGAAGGAGTTCGACGGCGCCATCCAGTACGTGGAACTGGGCGGCCGCACCAAGATCGCGGTCCTCGGCCAGATCAGCGAGTACATCCCCAACCCCACCTTCGAGGTGGTCGCGCGGCCCGGCGCGATGGAGGAGTACTTCAAGAACGGCAATCCCGAGGGCAAGAGCCGCCGGGAGATCTTCGGTAAGCCGATGCGTTCGATTCCCGCGTTCCACGAGCCGGGCCCGCGTCTCGAGCTCATGAACGAACTCCAGCTCGACCGCACGCTGATGTTCCCGACCCTGGCCAGCCTCATCGAGGAGCGCATGCGCCATCACCCCGATCTCATTCACGCCGTGGTGCATTCGCTCAACCAGTGGCTGCTCGAGGAATGGGGTTTCACCTACAAGGACCGCATCTTCACCGTGCCGGTGGTGAGCCTGCCGATCGTGGAGAAGGCGATCGAGGAGCTCGACTGGTGTGTCGAACACGGCGCCAAGGCGATTCTGGTGCGGCCGGCCCCGGTTCCGGGTCTGCGCGGGCCGCGCTCGTTCGCCCTGCCGGAATTCGACCCCTTCTGGAAGCGCGTGGTCGAGCACGACGTGCTGGTGACGATGCACTCCTCCGACAGCGGCTATTCGCGGTTCAACGCCGAATGGGAGGGCAGCAACCTGGAGATGCTGCCGTTCAAGACGAACACCTTCCGGATGACCACCGAATGGCGGCCGATCCAGGACGCCGTGGCCTCGTGGGTGTGCCACGGCGCGCTGTTCCGCCACCCCGAACTGAAGGTGGCCGTCATCGAGAACGGCGCCTCCTGGCTGGCCCCGCTGCTCGAGAACCTGCACGACACGTACAAGAAGGCGCCGGAGGGCTTCGGATTCCAGGATCCGGTCGAGGCGGTCAAGCGCAGCATCCACGTCAGCCCGTTCTGGGAAGAGGATCTGCAGGCCATCGCCGATCTGATCGGTGTGGAGAACGTGCTGTTCGGCTCGGATTATCCGCATCCGGAGGGCCTGGCCGAACCGGCTCGCTACATCAACGAGATCAAAGATATGCCGCTGGCCGACCAGGAGAAGATCATGGGCGGCAACCTGGCGAGGTTGCTGAAGGTATGAGCGGTGCGGTGCGAAGGCGGCATACCGCAGAGGACACAGCATGAGCTGGGAGACCATCCCGCAGATGGTCGCCTCCTGCGCCGACCGCTTCGGTGACGCCGAGGCGGTCGTCGACGGCGATCTGCGGCTGAGTTACACCGAACTCGTCGACCGGGTACGCCGGGCCGCGGGCGCGTTCGCGGAGGCCGGGGTCGGCAAGGGCGATCGGGTCGCGATCTGGGCGCCCAATTCCGCCGGCTGGATCGTGGCCGCCTTCGGCCTGCTCACCGCGGGCGGGGTGCTGGTTCCGGTGAACACCCGCTTCCAGGCGGCCGAGGCGTCGGATGTCATCGGCCGCAGCGGCGCCAAGCTCCTGCTGGTACAGCAGGGCTTCCTCGGGCGCGAGCTCAGCGGGCCCGCGGGTGTGCCGGTCATCGACCTCTCTTCCGACTTCCTTTCCAGCGGTTCACCTTTCGAACGCGAGGTGGCGGGGACCGATATCTCCGACATCATCTACACCTCCGGGACCACCGGCCGCCCCAAGGGCGTGATGATGAACCACCGCCAGAACCTGCGGCTCTACACCGAATGGTGTGAGCTGGCGGATCTGCGCGAGGGTGACCGCTATCTGGCGGTCAATCCGTTCTTCCACACCTTCGGCTACAAGGCCGGCGTGCTGGCGTCGTTCATCCGCGGGGCCACGATTCTCCCGGTGCCGGTGTTCGATGTGGATCGCGTCTGTGAACTCGTTGCGCGCGAACGGATCACGATGCTGCCCGGTCCGCCCACCCTCTACCACTCGCTGCTGGAGGCGCGCGGACGCTACGACCTGTCGTCGCTGCGGTCCGCGGTCACCGGCGCGGCCGACATCCCGGTGGAGCTGATCCGCCGGGTGAAGACCGAACTGCCGTTCCGTTCGATCATGACCGGATACGGGCTGACCGAGGCGGGTACCGCGACCGCCTCGCGCCCGGGCGACACCTTCGAGCAGATCGCGACGACCGCCGGAACCCCGTGCGACGGCGTGGAAGTCCGCATCGCCGCCGACAGTGAGGTGCTGCTGCGCGGCTACACCGTCATGCAGGGCTATCTCGACGATCCGGCGGCCACCGCGGAAGCGATCGACGCCGAGGGCTGGCTGCACACCGGCGATCTGGGCGCCCTGGACGAGGACGGCCGGTTGCGGATCATCGGACGGAAGAAGGACATGTTCATCGTCGGCGGCTTCAACGCCTACCCCGCCGAGATCGAGGGCCTGCTGCTGCAGCACCCGGCGGTCGTGCAGGCGGCGGTGATCGGTATCCCCGACGAGCGGCTGGGCCAGGTCGGCAAGGCGTTCGTCGTCACGCGCGCGCCGCTGACCGAGGCCGGGCTCATCGCCTGGAGTCGCGAGCACATGGCCGGATACAAGGCGCCGCGTGCGGTGGTGTTCCTGGACGAATTACCCCTCAACGCGACCGGAAAGGTGATGAAAGACCAGCTGCGGTAACCCTTTCCACCCGCGAACCATGCCTTCCGGCCGCACAGAACGGCGGTGACGATGACCACCAGCGCTGGTGACACAGACCTGCGATTCGCCGACCTGAACCTGGACCGCGACGGGAAGCCGCGGCAGCCGCTCACGGTCCTCGACGTCGAGGCGCTGCGGCATTCGAGTCCCGGACGCATCGCCGATATCGCCGCCGCAGCGGCACTCACCGGCGCCACCATCGACGTCGACACCGCCCTGCGCTGGGGTCTGGTGGATCGCATCGAGCCCGCCGGCGGGCCGTCGTAGCGACGGCCGCGCACACCCCTCGCCGAGGAGGTCCGAGATGAATCACCCAGCCGCACAGTCCCCACCGGCCGCGCTGCCGCATCCGGTATGCGAACTGTGGCCGCCGCACGCGGCCGACACGTCCTCGTCCGGGTGCGAGGTCCGTAGATGGGCGGCGTCGGGGGCCATGGACCTCACCGGTCCCGCGGGCGGGCCGCCCGACATCCCCCCGCTCCCGCCTTCGCGCTGGGTGACGCACTGGACCTGCTCGCACGCACCACCGCCGCGCTGGGCCGGGCGGTCGTCCTGGCCCCCGGCCCGCTGCTCACCACGCGCGCCGTCGACCACGGTTTCCGGCGCGCGGGCACGCGGTCGGCGGGCGGGTCCACCCGCCTGCTGCGCACCGCCGACGGCTGGTGCGCACTGACACTGTCCCGCGCCGACGATATCGCCGTCGTGCCCGCGATCATCGGCACCCACCGCATCGACGATCACTGGAAGTCGCTGGTCGGCACCGGACACGGCATGCCGGTGTTCTGCGCGGACGCGATCGGCGACCCGCTGTCGGGAATCGCGGCGGCGCTGGCGGTCTGCGCGGCCGTGCGGGCCGGGGGCGGTGTCCTGGCCGACGTCTCGATGCGCGCGGTCACGGCCGCCTTCGCCGCTGCGCCACCACGCTGCCCGGGCCCGCATCGGGTGTTCACTCACGACGGGCGCTGGCAGGTCCGGTGCGCGCACACGGCGACCACCCAGGCCGTCCTGTCCCCGCGCTCCGCGCAGTCCCGCGCCGCGTCCGGATTTCCGGGTGGTGTCGCATGTTGATCCGCAATGCCGTCGTCTTCGGCAGTGCCCATACCGACATCCGCTGCGAACGCGGCACGATCACCGAATGCGGGCGCGGCCTGCGACCCCGGACCGGCGAAGAGGATATCGACGCACGCGGTAGGTAGCTGGTGCCCGGCCTGCACGACCACCACATCCATCTGCGCTCACTGGCGGCTCGCTCGGAGTCGATTCCGGTGGGGCCGGACCGGATTCGCGGTGCCCGTGCCCTGGCCGACCGTTTGCGCGACGCCGCGCACCGAACGCCGGGACACGCGTGGCTGCGGGCCGTGGACTACCACGACGACGTCGCCGGGGCCATCGACCGGTGGGCGCTGGACCGCATGGAGGTGGGCCGGCCGGTGCGGGTGCAGCATCGTTCCGGCGCGCTGTGGATCCTCGACTCCAGCGCCTGCGCCCTGCTCGACGTCGACAACTGTCCTCTGCCGGGAGTGGAACGTGATCCGCAGGGCCGGGCCACGGGCCGGTTGTGGCGGATGGACACCTGGCTCGGCGACCGGCTCGGTTGCCTGGCGCCCGACCCGGCGCCGATCTCGGCGGCGGCAGCGACGCGGGGTATCACCGGATTCACCGATGCCACACCGGATCTCACCCGTCCCGAGGTCGGCACCCTCGCCGCCGCCGTGCTGGACGGGCGCATCGTGCAACGCGTCTACTGCATGGCCGAGCCCGATATCGAGGATCCGCACGTCGAGCGATTCCGTCTGGGCCCCACCAAAATTCTGCTCGACGACACCGCACTGCCCGACCTCGACGATGTCGTCGTGCGGCTGCGCCGGCTGCACGGCGCGGGCCGAGCCGCCGCGGTGCACTGTGTCACGCGGCTGCAGCTGATTCTGACCATGGCCGCCTTCGACCTGGCGGGCGTGGTGCCCGGCGACCGCATCGAACACGGCGCGGTCGTCCCCGCCGAGGTGCTGAGCTGGTTGCGCCGCAACGACATTCCGGTGATCACCCAGCCGCATTTCCCGATCGAGCGCGCCGCCCAGTACGCGCGCGACGTGCCCGCCGAGGACCGGCCCGATCTGTGGCGGCTCGGTTCGCTACTCGCCGCGGGCGTCGGGGTGGCGGCGGGCACCGACGCGCCGTTCGGCGATCCGGATCCGTGGGCGGTGGTGCGCGCCGCCACCGAGCGCGGGCTCGGCCGCCCGGCCACCGAGGCCCTGTCCCCGGCCACCGCGCTGTCACTGTTCTTCGGCACCGCCGCCAGGCCTCACATTCCCCGGACTCTCGCCCCGGGCCACAACGCCGACCTGACTCTGCTGCAGGTCCCGCCCACCGAGCTCGGCGATGCGCTCGACTCGCCGCCCGTGGCCGCCACGATCGTCGCCGGGCAGGTCGTCTACCGCGCGCCCTAGTGCGAGGAGCGTGCACTACCGCCCGGTGCGCACATCGATGCGCACGCCCACGAGTTCGGAGCCGTCCGGAGTACCGGCTCGGATCGCGCCGCGCCGGATGTGCTCGAGCGTGCCCTCCCGGCGCAGATTTCCGATCCGGAATTCGATCGACAGTTGAGGCCCGCCACCGAAGTTTGCCGTACCGGCGCCGAATCGGGTGTATCGTCGCAGCCAAATAGGAGAGTATGATTCTCCATAACAGAGATTGCGCATCTCCTCCGTGGCCCACCGCAGTGGGCCGCCGCCGTCCGCACCAGCACGAGGAACCTCATGAATACCGATGACATGATCCTGGTCAGCATCGACGACCATGTGGTCGAGCCGGCCGACATGTTCGACCGGCATACGCCGAAGAAGTACGCCGAGTACGTGCCGCGACTGCTCACCAACGACCAGGGCATCGATCAGTGGACCTATCGCGGCCGGCCGGTCGGTGTCACCGGACTGAACGCGGTCGTCGGCTGGCCCAAGGAGGAGTGGGACAAGAACCCCACCCGCTACGCCGAGATGCGGCCGGGCGTCTACGACATTCACGACCGGGTGCGGGATATGAACGCCAACGGGGTGTTCGCCTCGATGTGCTTCCCGACCTTCGCCGGCTTCAGCGCGGGCCACCTGAGCCAGTTCAAGGACGAGATCACCGTCGCGATGATCCAGGCCTACAACAACTGGCACATCGACGAGTGGTGCGCCACCTACCCGGGCCGGTTCATCCCGAATGCCATTCTGCCGCTGTGGGATCCGCAATTGGCGGTGGCGGAGATCCAGCGGGTGGCGGCCAAGGGATTCCACGGCGTCACCATGTCGGAGATTCCGCATGTGGAAGGCCACCCCTCCTATCACGACGTCGAGTACTGGGGTCCGGTGTTCGCGGCGCTCGCCGACACCGGGCTGGTGATGAACCTGCACATCGGGCCCGGTTTCGGCGCCCTGCGCATGGCCCCCGACGCGCCGATCGACAATCTGATGGTGCTGGCGCCCAGCGTGTCCCAGATCGCGATCCAGGATCTGCTGTGGGGTCCCGCGTTGCGCAGCTATCCAGGACTGAAGGTGGCGCTGTCGGAAGGCGGCATCGGCTGGATCCCGTATTTCCTCGACCGCTCGGACCGGCATTACACCAACCAGAAGTGGCTGCGCCGCGACTTCGGCGGCAAGATGCCCTCGGACGTGTTCCGCGAGCACGTCATGGCCTGCTACGTCACCGACAAGACCTCGTTGAAGCTGCGGCACGAGATCGGCATCGACATCATCGCGTGGGAATGCGACTATCCGCATTCGGATTCGCTGTGGCCCGACGCCCCGGAATTCGTGCTCGCCGAACTCGAGGCGGCAGGCGCCGACGACGCCGATATCGACAAGATCACCTGGCAGAACGCCTGCCGCTTCCTGAACTGGGAACCGTTCGCGCACATCCCGCGCGAGCAGGCGACCGTCGGCGCGCTGCGCGCACAGGCCGCCGATGTCGATCTGACCGTCCGGCCACGCAAGGAATGGGCCGAACTGTACGCCCAGCGCGCCTGATGGCGCGAAAGCCGTTGTCCCCCACCACTGATCGATAGGCACACACCATGCAGATGCTGGTCTTCTCCACCCCGCGCGAGGGAATGGACGACGAATACAACACCTGGTACGCCGATGTGCACATTCCCGAACTACTGCAGATCGAGGGCATCCGTTCGTGTGCGCGCTATCGGGCCCCGCAGCTCGAGGGGCAGGGCGCCACCCACCGGTATCTGGCGGTCTATGAGATCGACGGCGACGCCGAGGCCGTCTTCAAGCAGTTGCGCGCCAACTCGGCCGAGGGCAGATCCACCCTCAGCCCCGCGATCGATCCGAAGGCCACCCAGATCACCTTCTGGGAACCGCTGTAGAAACTCCGGTCGCCACCCCGGGGTGTCGACCGGCCACCACTCCCATCGGCGGCGCGCCGGCCTCTCGACGCCGCCGATGGGTGCCCCGCCTCCCGCGAACTCGATATCCGCACACCTCACCGGGTTCGCGGGAGGCCTCTGCGTAAGGACCACATTCGTGACTGCCGCTCCCACCGCCGACCAACGACTGTTCCGGACCACCACGCGCGACTTCCTCGCCGCCACCGTGCCCGTCGACGCGGTGCGCCACCTCGCCGACTCCCCCGACGGCTTCGACGGGGACTGGTGGCGGCGCGGCGCCGAACTGGGCTGGACCGCACCGCTGGTCCCCGAACGGCTCGGCGGCGGGGCAGTATCGGGCACTCCGATGGCCGACCTCGCGCTGATCGCCGAGGAATTCGGGCGGGTCTGCGCGCCGGGGCCGCTGCTGGCGGTGAACACCGCATTGGCCGGATTGCTCTGCAGCACAGGTGATTTCGAGACTGTGATCACAGCCGTCGTCGCTGGAGCCGCGATCGCGACCTGGGCCCACTACGAACCCGGAGCCGGTCTGCGCTCTGCTCCGGTCGAGACCGCGGCCACGCCGGACGGCGCCGGATTCCGGCTGTCCGGGGTGAAGGATCGCGTCGAATACGGCGCTCGAGCCGATCTGCTGGTCGTCGACGCACAGGGTCCCGAGGGCCCGATGCAACTGCTCGTGGCCACGGACGCGCCCGGTGTCACGATCACCCCGGTCTGGACGCTGGACGTCGTGCGCCGCACGGCCACAATCGTTTTCGACGACGTTCCCGTCGCCGCGGACGCCGTCGTACACCGCGCCCCCCAAGCCGCCGCGGCCGCCGCCGAGGAACAGTTGCTCGTGGGCGCCACACTGAGCGCCGCGGAAATGGCCGGAGCTGCGCAGCGGGCCTTCGAGGCCACGGTGCAGTGGATGTTCGACCGCTACACCTTCGGCCGTCCGCTCGCCTCCTACCAGGCGCTCAAACATCGAGCCGCCGATATCGCCACCACTCTCGAGGCGTGCCGGGCCACGTCCTGGGCCGCGGCCGCGAGCTTCGGCGACGACATGGCGAACACCGCCGAGGCCGTCAGCGTCGCGAAATCCTTCGTCGGCGCCACGGCCGGCGAGATCGTGCAGGAATGCGTGCAGATCCACGGCGGGCTCGGCGTCACCTGGGAACACGATCTGCACCTGTATCTGCGCCGGGTCACGCTCGGGCGGGCCCTCTACGGCACCCCGGCCGAACACCGGCGCAGGCTCACCGATCTGCTGGAGACGATCCCCGCATGAGCACCACCGAATCCGTCACCGCCGCAACCGAATCGGTCGACAGCTTCTGTGACCGCGCCCGGCGCTGGTTGCGGGACACGTTGCCGCCCGCGCCGCCGGTCCGCTCGGGCGAGCAGAAGTCACCGCAGGTCTGGGCCCGCGCCCGCGAACTGCAACGCATCCTCCACGACGGCGGCTTCGCAGGCATCTGCTTTCCCGTCGAATACGGCGGACTGGGGTTGAGCCCGGCCCACCAGCGGGCCTTCACCGAGGAGTCGCGCCCGTACGAGATGCCGCTGGCGCTCAACATTCCGACCCTGACCATCTGCGCCGCAACACTTCTCGACACGGGCAGCGAGGAGCAGAAACGCACCCACATCGCCGCGGCGTTGCGCGGTGAGGAGTTGCTGGTGCAGTTCCTGTCCGAACCGCGCGGCGGATCCGATCTGGCCGGGCTCACCACCCGAGCCGACCGCGACGGTGACGACTGGGTGCTCAACGGTTCCAAGATCTGGAGTTCGGGCGCCTATGCCGCCGATTACGCGCTGTGCCTGGCGCGCACCGACTGGCAGGTGCCCAAACACGCCGGACTGACCATGTTCCTGGTGCCGGTGAACTCCGCCGGACTGACCATTCGCCGGATCACCCAGGTCGACGGATCCACCGAATTCTGCCAGGAGTTCTTCGACGACGTGCGGATCCCGGCCGACGCCGTCGTCGGCGAGGTCGACGGCGGCTGGGCGGTGGCGACCCGGCTGCTGCAGCACGAACGCAGCGCCGTCGGCGGCGGCTCGCCCTATGCCAGCGGCATCGGCCAGCACAGCGGCCGCGACGTACACAGCCTGCTCGACATCGCCCGCCGCACCGGGCAATTCGCCGACCCCCGCGTGCGGGAGGACATCGGCGAGGCACATGCGATGAATCTGGTCCACGACCAGCTCATCGCCCACGTCGGCGCCCGTATCGCCGCCGGCGAGCTGGCGCCCGCGGCCGGCTCGATCGTGCGCCTGTTCAGCGCCCGCAACGCGTGGCTGCAGGCCGATGCCGCCGTGCGCATCGCCGGCGCCGCCGCCGCGACCGGCGACCCCGACGGCGAACCCGGCCTCGGCCGAGCCGGCCAGGAGTACCTCTCCCGCCAGGCCTGGAGCCTCGCCGGCGGCAGCACCGAAATGGCCCGCAACATCATCAGCGAGCGGGTGCTGGGCATGCCTCGCGAATACGCCGCCGACCGGGACGTACCGTTCGATCAGGTGCGGCGGGGACGGTAGTCGGGCGGGGAATCCCGGCCGTGCATCAGATCGTGTACGACGACGTATCGGCAGTGTCGAAGATGTACCGCGTTCGAGGTCGGTGATCGGGGCGCCGCACTCGAATGGCTGAACGTGGCAGGCCAGCCCGGCCGACCCGACTACGCCACCGCCCTCGCCATCCCCCTCACCAGCTTCGAGCAATGGGCACATACGCACCTGCGCACCGAGTCGGCGAGCGGGTAGTCCGCGCGCATCGGTGGCCCTCCGTTCGGGGCGGGCGGTTCACTCCTGGGCCGGTACTGCCACCATCGAGGTATGAGTGTGCAGGAATTCCGGGAACTCGCCGCCGCCCGCTTGCGCGAGTTCGAGTATCGAACGGTCGCGGACGTGCCCGGAATGCGACGCGCGAGCGTTGTGCTGTGTGTACTGGAACATGACGGGCACCCGTGTGTGGTCGTGATCAAACGCGCCTATCGCGGACGCAACGCGGGGCAGTGGGCATTGCCCGGGGGCCGGGTCGACGGCGACGAGACCGCGGTCGCGGCGGGATTACGCGAACTGCACGAGGAAATCGGCCTGGTCGCCCCGCCCACGAATGTTCTGGGCAGGCTCGACGACTTCCCGGCAGCGTCCGGTTTCGCGATCACCCCCATCGTCGTCGCGCTCGACGATCCCGGCGCCCTCTATCCCAACGACGACGAGGTCCATGCCGTCCACTTCGTGCGGCTCGACCGGCTCGCGGCCGACGACGTGCCGCACTGGGTCGACCGGCCGGACGGCTCCCGGCTGTTGCAGCTCAGGATCGGCGACTCCATGACGATCCACGCACCGACCGGCGCCATCCTGCTGCAATTCCGCGATGTCGTGCTTCTCGGCCGCGAAACCCGGGTGGCGGATCTGCTGCAACCCGATTGGACGCACAAGTAGGGCGGATCGCCGCCGAGTCACCGATGTTGGGCGCCGGGCGTTGCGCGACCTGGTTACGCCGGGGTATGCGGCGTGGGCGCACGGTCCAGCCAGGCTGCGAACGCGTCGAAGGTGAACGGGCGGCCGAGGAAGTCCGCCACCGAATCGGCCGCGTCGCGGGAACCACCCGGCGCGAGGATGCTGTCTCGATAGCGTTGCGCCACACCGTGATCGAAGAGGTCGCCGGCGTCGAACGCGGAGAACAGATCCTTCGCGATCACCAGACTCCACAGGTAGGTGTAATACGCCGAGGTATAGCCGGCCAGATGCCCGAACGAGGCCTGGAAATGGGTCTGCGGCACCTCGGCTATCCCGCTGTGCCGCGTCACGGCATCGATGACGACCGGGTCGTGGTCGGCGGGCCGGTCCTGGTGCAGCAGATACGAGATCTCGGTATAGCCGACCTGCGTGAGGACCGAAATGCCCTTACCGAATTCCTTCGCGGCCCGCATGCGCTCCACCAGTTCGGCCGGAATGGGGCCACCGGTCTCGTCGACGGCGAAGGTGGCGAGAACGGTTGCGTCCCAGGCCCATTCCTCCAGCATCTGGGACGGGGCCTCGACGAAATCCCATTCCGTGGCGACACCGGAGAAGCGCGCCCAGTTCTGGTGCCCGCCCACGACGTGGTGGATCAGGTGCCCGAATTCGTGGAACAGCGTGACGACGTGCTGGTGTTCCATCAGTCCGCGAGAGAAGTTGCACACCAGCACGCCCTCGGGCAGAAGCTTCCCGGCGACGCCGCCGACGAGGTCGAATTGCGCGGCGTGCTTGTATTTGCCCTCGCGGGGATGCAGGTCCAGATAGATCCGCCCGCGTCGTTCATCGCCGGCGTAGACGTCGTAGACGGCGACGTCCTCGTGCCAGCGCGGTACGTCGGCGGGCCGGTACTCCAGTCCGAACAGGCGGCCGGTGACCTCGAGCAGGCCCGCCCGCACTCGCGGGAAATCGAAGTAGCGGCGCACCTCCCGGGCGTCGACGTCGTACTGTTCGCGGCGCACGAGTTCGGTGTAGTAGCCGACTTCGGATCGGTCGATGCCGGTGGCGGTGGGCTCGTCCGCGCGGCGGCGGGCGAGCAGCGTCTCGAGGTCGCGCCGGCCCGCGGCGTCGGCGGCGGTCGCGATGCGCTCGATGAATTCGGCGATGGCGTGGCCGCTGCCGATCATCTTCACGTCGGCGTCGTAATCCGGCCAGCTGTCGAAGCCGAGCAGCCTGGCCTTCTCGGCCCGAAGATCCAGGATCTCGTGCAGCACAGCGTCATTGGCGGGCCAGCCGCGGCTTTCGAACTCCGCGGTGAGGGCACGGCGGGCATCGGCGTCCCGGGCGTAGGTGCGCAACGGCAGATAGTCCGGATAGTCGGTGGTGATCGTGACGAGCCCGTCCGCCGCGGGCGGATGCGCGGTGACGAAATCCTCGGGTAGTCCGTCGAGCGTGGCGGGTGAGACCCGGATCGAACGGACGTCTTCACGGATAGCCCGGCCGAATTCCTGTTCGAGCGCGGTGAGCCGCTCGGAGATCTCCCGCAGCCGCTCCCGGGTTCCCTCGTCGCGGTCCACACCGCTGCGCCGGAAATCGCGCAGGACATGCGCGCGCATGCGCGACGACACCTCGTCCAGGTTCGAGGAGTCGGTGGCGGCGACGATGTCATAGAGGGCGCGGTCGAGATCTCGCTCGATCCTGGCTCGATCGATGTCTCGTACCAGTTCCTCGGCCAGCCGGCGCACCTCGGAATCGGGGTGGACTTCGGCGAACAGGTGCGCGGCCGAATCGGCCCCGCGCAGCGCGATATCGGCGTCGTTCCACAGTCCGAGCACAACCGCGGTGTCACCCGGAGTAGCGGTCTTCAGCTGATCGATCGTGTCCGCCGCCGTCCGCAGCCGGTCGCGGACGTAATCGCCGAGCCAGTCCGGCCACCCGGCCGCGGGCAGTGCAAGCGGTTCGCTACTCATGCCCCGACTCTAACCGCGGCCGGGATGGCTGGACCCGCGAGAATCACCACGTGCCGAACCGTGTTCGCACATCACCGGAAATAGGAGGCGTACTCCGCGAACGGTACCTGCCCGGTGGGACTCGCCTTGACCGCGTCGACCACGGATCCTGGAATCGGGGCCCAGTAGGCGGGCATCGCGGCCGCCAGCGAGGGCTTCAAAATGTAGATCAGGGCGAAGTTCACGATCCACAGCGGCGGCGCCATCGACATGCCGACCACGGTGCTCACATTTCCCTTCGTGTTGGTGACCAGCTGTGCGGAACCCGAAATCTGTTGCGCCACAAACCCGTAAGCGGCCTGCACGGTATAGGCGGACCGGTACAGCGCGACCAGACTCCGCGTCGCGCCGTTGTCCCGCATCCAGTTACCCACATATCCGCCGGGCGCGATCAAGGTATTCACCTGCCGCGTCGGCGCATCCGCGTTGGCCGGACTCTCCAACATGCCACTCGGATTCACATACAGCCCGTAACTGCCCAGAGTCGAGGGCGTACGTTGCCCCGCGACATCGGAATAGATGGGGCGGCCAACCGTATTGGCGAGGATGTCGACGCACGCATTGATCACATTCGCCGCGTCACGGTCACCGCCGACTCCCCCACCGGAACTGAGGTCCTGATACTGCTGATCGGTCAGCGCGTCCGCGCGGTCGAGCCCGATCTGCGCGGCGACCCGATCCGCCGCCGCCTCACCGAGCGGCTGGTTCAACTGATCCGGACTCATCATCTGCGTCGGCGCCACCTGCTCGTATCCGGGCGCACCGGAGAAGGGAACGGCGAACCCGGTGTCGGCCGTGGTTGCCACCGGTTCGCTCGATGCCGTTCGAGCCACGCCCAGCGAGACGATGCAGAGCCCGATCAGTGCCACCACCACGCCGATTCCACGGCAGTTCGATCCCCGCCGACGACCGACCCCTGCCAACCCGATGCTCTGCATACGTCGACCTCTCCGAATCATCGTGCGAGGTAACAGAAGGTAGTGAACCAGTCAAACGCCACGCCCGACGCCGTGTCAAGGCCCCGACGGCCGGGCGGCCACGACTCGTCTGCGACCAGGCGGCTCATCGGCGACCAGCGAGAACGGCAGCGCCCCTATCCGGACGCTGCCAGATTGCCAACATGCCGGCTTCCTCCGAGCGGCGAGAGCTACGGTCAGCAGGACTGGAGTCCGGAGCCCGCCAGCATGATGACAACCACATACCCGCACATCATGCCGATGATCCAGCCGCCCGGAGCACGTCACCCCTGCACGAAATGTGCGGAAAGACGTTCGCACAGCACAGTCAGGCCAGATTGCCCGATCCGCGGACCGCCTTCCCACGAATCACTGTCGAACCAGTTCACGACATCGGGCGTACCTTCAGGGCGAACGAATACATGCTGATGAAAGTGCGCGACACTACGGCCGGTGATTGCCGAGAATACGAACTCCGGAGCGAGCTCGGTCCGCAGCGCGTAGGCGGACCGACGGACCGCCCACCCCACGGCGGCGCCTTCATCGTCGGTCAAATCGGCCAAAGTTGGTACATGGCGCCTGGTTTCGATGAACAGATACCCGGGCATCGGCGCTCCCTCGGACAGCGGACGGTGCGTCACGACCACCAGATCGTCGGCGTAGATCACCGGACCGACCAGGCGGCCGATACCACGGTGCTTATTGCAAATGAGACATTCACTCCCCACTCCCCGACTGTACCCAGCGGGCCGGGACGTCCAGTCCAGCCGCGTTCACCGCTGGGCGGACAGTACCGCGGCGAGACCTTCTCGCAGGTCGTCGACGAAATACTCGGGAACTTCCAGCGAGGGGAAATGTCCACCGAATTCGGGTGCATTCCATCGGACGATCTGCCGATACCGCTTTTCCGCCCACGGGCGCGGGCATTTCTCGATGTCGTGGGGGTACATGGTGATCGCCGAGGGGACGTCGACGCGGAGGTCGGGATCGAGCGAGTTGTGGCTTTCGTAGTAGATGCGGGCCGCGGATGCGCCGGTGCGTGTCAGCCAATACAGGGTGACGTCGTCGAGAATGCGGTCTCTGGAGAGCGTTTCGAAAGGGCTGTCTTCGGTGTCGCTCCATTCGGCGAATTTGTCGAGGATCCAGGCGAGCAGCCCGACCGGTGAGTCGACGAGCGAGTAGCCGATGGTCTGCGGGCGGGTAGCCTGCTGTTTCGCGTATGCGGCGCGGTGGCGCCAGAAGTGACGGGTTTCCTCGGCCCACCGGCGTTCGGTCGTGGTCAGCCCGTCCGTTGTCGTCCCGGGCGGCGCTTCCGCGAACAGCGAGTGGATGCCGAGAACGTGTTCCGGGAACCTGCCGCCGAGAACCGTGGTGATATTGCCTCCCCAGTCGCCGCCGTGGGCCAGGAACTTCCGGTAGCCGAGCCTTTCCATCAGTTCCACCCATGCGGCAGCGATCTTTTCGGTGCCCCACCCGGTGGTGGCCGGTTTGTCGCTGTAACCGAAGCCCGGGAGTGACGGCACCACGACATGGAACGCCGGCGCGGCCGCGTCTTCCGGATCCGCCAATTCGTCTACGACGTCGATGAATTCGGCGATGCTGCCCGGCCAGCCGTGCGTCATGATCAAGGGAGTGGCATCCGCCCGCGCGGATCGCCGGTGCAGGAAGTGGATTCCCAGACCGTCGATTGCCGTGCGGTACTGGCCGATTCGATCGAGGCGCTCTTCGAACGAGCGCCAGTTGTACTCGGTGCGCCAGTAGTTCACGACATCCACCAGGTCGGCGAGGGGAACGCCCTGCGCCCATCGCTGGGGGCCGAGGGCGCCGCGAGTGACCGTCTCGGTTTCCGGGAGGCGAGCGGCGGCCAATCGTTCTCGCAGGTCGTCGAGGTCAGCGTCGGTGGCGTGGGATTCGAATGGTTGTACGTCGATGGAGTCGAGGGCGGGAATCGGATCGAGGTGGCCGAGTGCGGACATGAGACCTCCTGGTCATCGCGGAACCGGCTACCGCCTGTTGTGAACCGGCTAAGACGGTTCTAACATGACGGCGCGACGGCCCGCAACCAGCTAAGGTGGTTCCATGCCTGCTGGATTTCCCGATTTCCGCCTCGGCACCGTGCTGGCGACGAGCTTCACGGGAACTCTGTCGGAGCGGCACGGCGAGCCGGTGGAACGCATTCCCACACCGCAGCGACTCGTCGATTGGCTGGAGGTGAACGGGCTGGCCGTGGATTCCTGCACCACCGCCCAACTCGATCTTGCCCGGGAACTGAGGGAAGCGATTCACGCCGCCGCGACAGCGGCCGCACTCGGCGACGCGCTCCCCGCGGCGGCCGTCCGAATCATCAACGACGGCAGTATGCAGAGCCGGGCCGCGGCCGTCCTGACGCGCGACGGAACACGTCGATGGCAGCTCAGCACGCCCACCTGCGTGGAAGACGCCTTGGGCGTCATCGCCGCCGACGCGATCGCCATCATTTCAGGCGAGCGAGACGGAAAATTGGCCCTGTGTGGTTCGCCGACCTGCCGCGCCGCCTTCTTCGACACCAGCCAGAGCCGCACCCGCAAATGGTGCGACATGAACACCTGCGGGAACCGCCAGAAGAAGGCGCGCTTCAACGCCACCCACCGCACGAGCACCCGAAGTCGACGACACGAAAGCTCCTGAGTCGCAATGTATTCGATCCGAGCGGACACCATGCAGCATCGTGAACCGCACCGCACCGCGGCGCCGGTTCGGAGCCCGATGGGACAGCAACCGATGTCGCGGCTCAGCACGCTTGTCCGGGTCCCTCCTCGGCCCTGCACCCGCGATCCGGCAAGGCCGAACCTGAACAGATCGTGCAAACCTCCACATAAATGGCGGAATCCGGGCTGTTGCGAAATGGG
>NZ_JADKYP010000020.1 GCF_015354405.1 Nocardia sp. BSTN01
AATCTCGGAGTAGTGGACGAAGACGTCAGCGGAGCCGTCCTCGGGCGCGATGAAGCCGAACCCCTTCTCCGCGTTGAACCACTTCACAGTTCCCTGTGCCATTCTGTTCCTTCTCTTTCCATACCGGAACGGCGGACAAGTTAGGTTGGTCCACCGGGTCCGTTCCGACCGCTGTACTCTGTTCCCCCTGCAGGAAGCTTCAAGCACACCGTTCGCAACATCGATCCTGCTGATGGTTTGGACCTTTGATCCGTTCCCTCGAACACAGAAGCTTGCGACCGAGAACTAGTGAACCATGTCCGCGCGCAATTCGACAGCCGAGTTACCGACAATTTGCAAAAAAGATGATCTTGCGAATGTGCAGGTGAGGGGCACAATGCCCAAATCCAAACTTGAAGTAGGTTTGCTTAGCGATAACCGAGCGAGCGTCAGGCAAACAGACTGTGACGCAGGTCGCTACTCGGTAGTGAATTGGCAGCTCGGGCGAGCGCGGCACACACGGTTCACACTTTCTTCGCGTCGCACGGTCTCGGTCCGATGAATCCGAACGGCCCGGGATCGGGCGCCGCGCCCAGCGAGGCGATCGGTTACGGGACATCGTTGCTGAATCGTGTCCTTTTCGGAGTGCCCGATGCGGAGAGTCGTATCACCCATGTGACCGAACTTCCGGCCCGTGCGGCGCGCAGCACCGGCTGGCCTTCCTGGGCTGCCCCGGACGTGGTCGGCGCGCTGCGGGAATCGGGTGTCGACGCACCGTGGACACATCAGATTCGAACCGCGGAACTGGCCGCGGAAGGAACAAACGTCGTCGTCTGCACCGGGACCGCGTCGGGCAAATCCCTGGGTTATCAGCTGCCGGTGTTGACCGACCTGCAGCGGGATTCGCGAGCGACCGCTCTGTATATATCGCCGACCAAAGCGCTCGGGGCCGATCAATTCCGCGCGGCGGCGCAGCTGACCCATGCCGGCAGCCTGCGCGATATCCATCCGGCGACCTACGACGGCGATACTCCGCCCGAGGTCCGGCAGTGGGTGCGGGCGAATGCGCGGTGGTTGTTCACCAATCCCGACATGCTGCACATCGGCATCCTGCGGGCGCACCAGCGCTGGGCGCGGATGCTGCGGCGGCTGCGTTATGTGGTGGTCGACGAATGCCATGCCTATCGAGGTGTATTCGGCTCCCAGGTCGCGATGGTGCTGCGCCGGCTGCGGCGGCTGGCCGCACATTACGGCGCGAACCCGACCTTCGTCCTGTGCTCGGCGACCAGCGCGGATCCGGCCGCGGCCGCCGAACGGCTGATCGGTGCGCCGGTGACCGCGGTGACCGACGACGGCTCGCCGCAGGGCGCGCGGACGGTCGCCCTGTGGGAGCCGCCGCTGCTCGGCGACCTCAGCGGTGAGAACGGTGCCCCGGTGCGGCGGGCGGCCACCACCGAGGCCGCCCGGATCATGACCGACCTGGTCGTCGAGGGTGCGCGGACATTGACCTTCGTTCGCTCCCGCCGGGCCGCCGAGGTCGTCGCCATCGACGTGCAACGCATGCTGGCCGAGGTGGATCCGTCGCTGGCCGGGCGCGTGGCGGCCTATCGAGCCGGATACCTGGCCGAGGACCGGCGCGAACTGGAGAACGGCCTGGCGGACGGCTCGCTGCTGGGCGCGGCCACCACGACCGCACTCGAACTCGGCGTCGACATCGCCGGGCTGGATGCCGTCGTGATGGCCGGTTTTCCGGGAACAGTCGCCTCGTTCTGGCAGCAGGCGGGCCGGGCCGGACGTCGCACCCAGGGCTCGCTGGTGCTGCTGGTAGCCCGCGACGATCCGCTCGACACCTACCTCGTCCATCACCCGCACGCCCTGCTGGACAAGCCGGTCGAGGCGACGATCACCGATCCGCACAATCCCTACGTCGCCGGGCCGCATCTGCTGTGCGCGGCCTGCGAACATCCCCTGACCGATGCCGAGATCGACGTCCTCGGCGTCGGGGACGTGGCCGCCGACCTCGCCGCGCAGGGGCTGATCAAGCGCCGGGAGAACGGCGGTGGACCGGCCCGCTGGTATCCGACTTCGAGCGCTCCGCACGACGACGTCGATGTCCGGGGCGGAATCGGCTCCCAGATCGCGATCGTCGACGCGACCAGCGGCAGGCTGCTGGGCAGCGCGGATTCCGGGCGGGCGCCCGCGACGCTGCACGCCGGTGCCGTGCATCTGCATCAGGGCGAGACCTACGTGGTCGACGAACTGGACCTCGAGGCCGGAGTCGCGTTCGTCCACGCCGAGCAGCCCGGTTGGACCACCAACGCCCGGATGGTCACCTCGGTCGCGATCGACGAGCGCACGCACGAACAGGTGCACGGCCGCGTTACCACCGCCCTGGCCAGGGTCCGGGTAACGCGCCAGGTGGTCGGTTATCTGCGCACGCTTCCCAGCGGAGAGGTCCTCGACCTCATCGAACTCGATATGCCCGAGCAGACGCTGCCGACCCAGGCCGTCTTCTACACCGTCACGCCGCGACTGCTGGCCGCGGCGGGGATCGAGCCACGCCGCGTGGCCGGCGCCCTGCACGCCGCGGAACATGCCGCGATCGGGATGTTGCCGCTGGTCGCGAGCTGCGACCGCTGGGATGTGGGCGGCGTGTCCATCGCCGAGCACCCCGATACCGGGCTGCCCACCGTCTTCGTCTACGACGGCCATCGCGGCGGGGCAGGCTTCGCCGAGCGCGGGTTCGCCCGGTTGCGGACTTGGTTGGCGGCGACCCGGGCGGCCATCGCTTCCTGTTCGTGCCCACAGGGCTGCCCCTCGTGCGTCCAGTCCCCGAAATGCGGCAACGGGAATTCGCCGTTGGACAAGGAAGGCGCGGCCGCCCTGCTGACAGCCGTGCTCTCCGATCTGCCCGACTAGGCGCCGAACTGACCGCCGCGGCCAACATTTCAGGCCATGACCTGCTCGAATCCGTTTCGTGACGATGCGGACACCGTTGGTAGACGTGGGCGCTCCCCATGTCGGCGGGCCGCGTCTCCGATTCGGTGCCGGCTGCCCTCGGCTCGAATAAAGAGGAAGTCGATCATGTTAACCGGCTCATTGCCCTTGCGAATAACGGCCATGTGGGCATTCACATGTGTGCATTTATCGGAATCCCGCAGCGCCGAATGCTTGCACAATTGCGCCTGCGGAATTGAATGCCGGGCGAATGGGAAATCCACGACACTTACCGCTACATACTGTGGCTCCGGTCACCCATTCTTTCTCACACCAACCGTCCGGTATTCATGAGCGTTTTCCCGCCCTCACCGGACCGGCCCGCGCGACCGCCACAACTGATCGCTTGCCCAAAAGAGCGAGCGCCACCGAACCGTCGACGGTTACCGTCACATCCCAATCCCGGATCGAACACGTACGTAGCCGCATCCGCATTCGCCGCACGACCGAATCCGCTTGTGCACAGGCCGCCTCGGCGCCGGAATGCAGCGCGCCCGCCGCGGCCAGTGCCGCCGAATCGGCGGCACTCTGCGCCAGGTGGCGTGCGCAGACCACCGCCGCGAACTGCACGATGACGATCGTCACCACCAGCACTGCGGTGAGCGCCAGACATGCGGTGACGGTGGCGCCTCCGTCGCACCCGCGGCAGCGGCACGCGGCCGGCGCCCTCGCGGCCTGCGCCGGTCCGTCCGCTGTCATTGCGACTCTCCCGGTTCACGCACGGCGACCGCCTCGGCCCGTAACCGCAGCATCGGGAGCAGCGGCGCCCGCGCCCGAACGACGGCGACGATCCGGTCGCCCTCGGCACGCACCTCGATATCGGCGCCGGGCGGTGCCACCCGCTGTGCCGCCGGCAGGGCTTCCGCTTCCGCGCCGCGCGCCGTGAGACGAGCCGCTTCGCGAGCGGCGTCGATACAGCGAATCTGCATCGACGCCGCCAGCAACGCTCCCAGGCAGAGCACGACGACCACGACCACCGCCGCCAGCGCGATCGCCGCCTCGACCGTGACCGCACCCCGCTCGCTCGTGCGGGACGACCTCATACGGTGGTGTTCAGTGCCCTGTCGATGATCTTGGTCAGCGCGTTGACGATGGAGTCCCCGGTCACCACGGTGTAGAGCACCGCCCCGAACGCCGCCGCGGCGATCGTCCCGATGGCGTATTCGGCCGTACTCATGCCGTCGTCGGCTACCGCTACCTGGATCAGCCGCGAACGTAGTTCTCGCACAACCGATTGCGTTGCCGTCAGCATCGGTCTCCCCTTTCTCTACGGTCGGCGCGGCGGATCCGCACCGAGTCTCTCGTGTGGTCACCACAACCCACCGCCGAGTACTCGTCCGGCCAGTCCGGCGACCACCGGAACGATGCCGAGACAGACGAAGGCCGGCAGGAAGCACAGCCCGAGCGGACCGCTGATCAGTACGCCCGCGCGTTCCGCACGCGCGGCGGCCGCATCCTCGACCGCCGCGCGGCACTTCTCGGCGAGTTCGGAGACCGCGCCGGTCAGGGCCGTACCGGAGCGGGCCGAACGACGCACCAGCCGGGCGAGCGCGGACATCTCCGCCCCGGGCGCTTCCCGGGCCGCGCGCTCCCATGCCGTGACCGGGTCCGCGCCCAGCGCCAGCAGATCCGCCGCCCGGCGCAGTGCCGAGGCGAAGGGTTCCGGGGCGATCGGGGCCACCGCGCGCGCCGCCGTGGCGGTCGGCAGGCCCGCCCGCAGACAGGAGGCGAGCAGATCGAGGGCCGAGGCCACGGCCAGCGGGTCACCGGCGGCCGGGCGCAGGTCCTGCCGCGGCGCGGGTGAGGCGCCGCGGGCAGCGCGGAGGCGGGCGACCGATGTGATCCGGCCCGGAAGTGCCAGCAGCGCGGCACCGGAACAGAGCAGTGCCATCGGAAGGCCGCTCATACCGATACCCGCCGCGTGATGGCATCCGCCCACAGCGATCCCACGCCGATCAGTCCGGCGCCCAGCGGAAAGACGATGGTTCCGACCCCTCGGCTCATCAGCACCTGCAGCGGGTGCGCGCCCATCAACTGTCCGAGTGCGATGCCCAGGAGCGGAAGCCCGGCCAGCACCGCGGCGCTGGCACGTGCACCCGCCAGCGCGGCGGTGGCGCGGTCGCCGAATCGCATCCGCCCGGCGAGGTCGTCGCGGGCCGCGCTCAGCAGTTCGGCCAATGCCAGACCGTGCCGCTCGGCCACCTCCCACGCGTCCGCGACACGACCGAGTTCGGTTGAGACGGCGCAGGGGCGGCCGCGCAAACCGTCCGCGGCCGAACCACCGAGCCGGGCCCGGGCGGCACTCACCGCGAAGGCCGCTCCGGCGGCTCCGCCGATCTCCGCGGCCGCGACCGCGGCGGCAGCGCTGGGATGTGCTCCCGTGCGCAGTTCACCGATCACCACTTCCAGCCCTTCCAGCAGTTTCCGGCATTCGCCGTCGTGGCGGCGTTCCGCGCGGCGATTCTTCGCGCGCACGGTCAACGTGGTGGCGAGCACCGCGGCCGCACCCGCGACCCCGGGGCCGAAGACGACCGCCGCCACCACCGCCGAAGCCGTCACACCGCGAATGATCCAGCCACGCCGAATATTTCGATTCCCATTCGGCCGTCCGTACAGAGCACGCAGCCGGTGCCGCCGGGTCGGTGTCGGCAGGAGCAGCAGGGCTCCCGCGCCGCACAGCAGACTCACCGTCATTGCCGCAACCGTTCGTCCAGCAACCGATGCAGCGCGGTATTCGCCGGCGCCGCAACGGCATCCGCCGACCACGCCGTCTCGATGCGCACACCGGCCTCCCCGTCGCGGGTCACCAGTCCGATTTCCCGCAGGACTCGCCCGCCGTTGGCGCGGCGCCGCATGGCGAGCACGACCTGGACCGCCGCCGCGAGCTGACTGTGCAGTCCCGCACGCCCCATTCCACCCAGTGCCGCAAGGGCTTCCAGCCGAGCGGGCACCTCACGAGGCGAGTTCGCGTGGACCGTTCCGGCACCCCCGTCGTGTCCGGTGTTCAGGGCGGTGAGCAGGTCCACCACCTCGGCCCCGCGTACCTCCCCGATGACGATCCGATCCGGCCGCATACGCAGCGCCTGCCGGACCAGGTCCCGAACCGTGATGGCACCCGCGCCCTCCACATTGGCGATGCGCGCGACCAGCCGGACGACATGCGGATGCGGCGGCGACAGTTCGGCGGCATCCTCGACGCACACGATCCGTTCGGTGGGGTCGACGTGGGCCAGCAGAGCCGACAGCAGCGTGGTCTTCCCGGCGCCGGTACCGCCGACCACGAGGAATGCGAGCCGAGCGCGAATGATCTTCTCCAGCAGCAGTTCCGACTCCGGCGTCAGCGTGCCGGAGGCGGTCAGCCCGCGCAGGCTGTGGCCGACCGGACGCAGGACGCGCAGCGAGATACACGTTCCGCCCTGCGCGATGGGCGCGAGGACCGCGTGCAACCGGACGCCGAAGCTCTCGCCGGGTGCTCGCTCGTATTCCGGTAGCCGCCCGTCCACCCATGGCTGCGCGTCGTCGAGCCTGCGACCGGCGGCGAGAGCCAGGCGCTGAGCGAGCCGCCGCACCGCCGCTTCGTCCGGGAAGCGGATCGAGGTGCGTTCCAGACCGCTCCCGCGGTCGATCCACACCGCATCGGGTGCGGTCACCAGCACATCGGAGACCCGGGCGTCGTGCAGCAGCGGTTCCAGCGCACCGGCGCCGGTCATCTCCGTCTGCAGCAGCCGCAGTGCGCGCAGCAGGTCCGTATCGCCGAGGACTCGGCCGGCTTCGGCACGGATGGCGGCGGCCAGGCGTGCCGGATCGTGTTCACCGGGCTGGGCGGCCAGTCGCTCCCGTACCCGGTCGAGGAGTTCGGTGCTGACCACGCCGCTCATCGGGCACCGTCCGGCAGTGCGGACAGCACCGACTCCGCCCCGGCGAACAGCGGGCCGCGACCGAGCGTCAGGCCGCCGCGTTCCAGAGTGCCGGCGAGGCCGGGTTGAGCGCGCATGGCGGCCAGCAGCGGCAGCCCCAATGCCTCCGCGATGTCTCGTCCGCGCAGCCCGCCGGGCGCTGGTCCTCGAACGACCAAGGCCTGGTTGGGATTTCGATGACGGACATCCGCCACGACGGCCCCTGCGGCGGCCACCGCGCGCAACCGGGCCGGCACCACGAAGAGGACGAGATCGGCGGCATCGAGGAGATGATCGGTATGCGGACCCCGGCTGCCGGAGATATCGCACACCACCAGATCACCGGCGCCGCGGCCGGCCTCGACGACGGCGCGGGCCGCACCGGTGCCGATGTGGTCCGGTCCGGAACCGGCCGGTCTGCTGCACGCCAGAACACCGAGTCCCGGTGCCGCGGCGGGTAATGCGTCGTGCAGGGCTTGCGCGGCCACTCGGCCGTCCTCGACGGAGAGGTCGGGCCAGCGCAGGCCCGGCACCGACTCGATACCCAGCAGCAGATCGATGCCGCCGCCGAGCGGGTCGCCGTCGACGAGCAGGATCCGCGGCCGGAACCGCCGGGCCGCGGCCGTCAAGGCGAGTGTCGCGGCGAAGACCGAGGCCCCGGCACCGCCTCCTGCGCCGACGACCGCCAAGACGAGTCCGTCGCCGGGATCGCGCCAGGCATAGGCGGCGAAGGCCTCGATCAGTGTCTCGGTGTTGCCCGGCAGCGCGATGACCTGCTCGGCGCCGACCGCCGCGGCGGCCTGCCAATGGTCGAGATCCGGTTCACCGCCGCCGACCAGCACCACGCCCGAGCGGCGCGGATATCCGGCGTCGGCGCAGGTACGCGCCGCCGCGAGGTCGATGATCACCAGCGCGGCCGCGGCCCAGGCATGCCTGCCGACGGGCATCGACCGTTCGTCCAGGCCGCGGTCGGCGGCGGCCGCGATGCGGCGCACCTCGTCGCGCAACCGGCGGTCACCGACCAGCACCAGCGCCGGAGGGGGAACTGCTGCAACGGAATTCATGTCCGCCAGCGTCACCCGGATCGACCGGGCGAGCCAGGCCCCGAACACCGAATGTGGACAACTCGCGGGCTGTGGACAAACTCTGCACGCCGAGTAACAGCTGAACAGTCCGGAAATAGAGGACGGCCCCAGCCGGGGGGGGAGGAGGCTGGGGCCGTCGGGGTTCAGCCCCGGGGGGTCGGGCTGAACGCGCCTGGACCATGTCCAGGTGCCAGCAATACTACACCCAGAAACCGGCCGCAATGCAAGTCCATCGCATGACGAAGTTTCGGCCGGTGCGGGGCGGCTCCCAGGGCGTCGAGCGGGGCGTGTGGCCGGGCTGAACGCCGCGTCTGCGGGAAAGCTCCTTATTCTGGAGCCGTGACGGCCGAGGGCGACCAAACAGCTACGAACGATGGGGCCGCCGGGGATACCGGGCACCCGCGACACCGCAACGACGCAGCAGCGAACCGCGCGCACGAGACGAGGGAGGCGCCGCCCGCACCCCGGATCGCCGCCTTCTTCGATCTGGACAAGACGGTCATCGCGAAGTCGAGTGCGTTCGTCTTCAGCCGGCCGTTCTTCGCCGAGGGACTGATCGATCGGCGCACCGTACTGGAATCCAGTTACGCGCATTTCCTGTTCCTGCTCTCCGGCGCCGACCACGACCAGATGGAGCGGATGCGCGAACACCTGACGAAGATGACCGCCGGCTGGGATGTGTCGCAGGTGCGCTCGATCGTCGCCGAAACACTGCACGAACTGGTGGATCCGCTGATCTACGCCGAGGCCTCGGATCTGATCGCCGACCACAAGATCCGCGGCCACGACGTCGTGATCGTCTCGGCGTCGGGCGAGGAGATCGTCGCCCCGATCGCCGCGGCGCTGGGTGCCACCCATACCGCGGCCACGCGCATGGTGGTCGAAAACGGTAAGTACACAGGCGAAGTCGAGTTCTACTGCTACGGCGAGGGCAAGGTCGAGGCGATCGAGAAGCTGGCCGCGACCGAACGCTACGACCTCTCGCGCTGCTACGCCTACTCCGATTCGATCACCGATCTGCCGATGCTGTCGGCGGTCGGACATCCCACCGCGGTCAATCCCGACCGGAATCTGCGACGCGAGGCGATGGCACGGGAATGGCCGATCCTGACCTTCTCGAATCCGGTGTCACTGTGGTCGCGCATTCCCGCGCCGTCGACCACGACCGTGGCCGCCACAGCGGTGGTCGGGGTGAGTGCGGTACTGGCCGGCGCCCTCAGTTACCGGCTGCTGCGACGGCGCCGCTGAGGACGGCGCCCCGGGCACATCGAGGCTGGTCAACGACGCGCAACCCATCGATGTAACCACGATTCGAGGGGCCACACGCCGATTATGAGTAATGTCCTCTCGACCCTTGATGTGAGGGGTCTCACAGAGTAACAATGGACGCACGGAGGGGCGGAAGGCCAAGATCGAAACGGAAGAGAAGGTTCGATCTCCCATCCGCACTTCCCAGCACGGACGCCAGGCACCCACGCGGAGCGCGCCGCGACAAGGGCAGAAGCGTTGTGGGCCTGCGAAATTCGAATTCACGTCGGCAATGGCCTCGCACAGGTTGCGGGGATGAACCGGCGGGGTTCGGATGATCGCCGAGGCCGCAGAACACAACCCGACAAGCACGCTTGGTAACCGGGTAGTCCGTGCTAGCGGGCGGTGAGGCCGACGACGGCTACGCCGCCCGCTTCGATGTGCGGACCCGTTTCACTCTCGCTGTGATCAGCGCGCGTCCCGCCCCGATCATCCCCACGCTCATCCCGCCGCATCGGCGATCGATCGCGCCTCGCGGGCACCGTCCTCCAGCGCGCCGCAGCAGAACACCACCCAACCGCCCACACCCTCGGCCGTCCCTTCGGCGAAGCCCGCCGCGGCGTCGACGTAGGCCTGACGGCGCCGCAACCAGAAGACCTCGGGCACGCCGAGGCTGTGCGGATCCAGGCCGCTCGCGACGGCCACCAGCCGTGACGCCGCCCGCGCCACGACGCCGTCGGCGGAACCGAAGGGGCGCAACGACATCAACTCGCCGTGCACCACCGCGGCCAGCACGGGGGCCGGCGCATTCGAGGTCAGCACGGTCTGAGCCAGCAGATCGAGTCGTTCGGCGACCCCCGGTTCGGGGCGCGGACGGCCGAGACCGATTTCGTCGTCGACCAGATCGGCCGCGGCGAGCAGATGCAGACGAGCCAGCGCCTGCAGCGGCGCCCGCTCCCACACACCGACCAGATTGCGCAGCGCGTCACCGTCGAGTGCCTGCCCGACCCGCAGCGCCCCCGCGAGAATCGGGTCGGCGACCCGGCCGTCGGCGGGCAGTTCGGTGGCCCCGCCGTCGATCGCCGCCGAGGAACGCGCCGCGCGGACCGCCGCCTCGGCCGCCGTCGTCGGCCAGCCCCGCCGGTTCGCCTTGTGCCGGTGGACTTCGGCGAGCGCATCGCGTGCGCGGTCGGCCGCATCGCGGACACCGGGCAGGTCGACCAGGGGTTGCAGCACGTCGGTCACGACCCACACGCTAGCCGAGCGCATCACGCGGCCGACCGGGGTCCGCGTCCCCGGCCCACCGTTCGGGACCGGTACGCGGCGCAGGTCACTGTCCGTTAGGGTCACATCGTGGCCGCGGTCACGCTGCGGCCGACGCGTATCCGATGGACAGGCCCGATGGAGGCGAGATGACCGACACCACCGCTGAGCACCGAGACGTGTACCCGCCTACCGCCGAATTCGCCGCGGCAGCCAATGCCGATGCGTCCATCTACGAGCGGGCAACGGCGGATCGCGACGGATTCTGGGCCGAGCAGGCGCAGCGGCTGCACTGGCATCAGCCCTGGGATCGGGTGCTGGACTGGGACGACGCTCCGTTCGCGCGCTGGTTCACCGGCGGCAAGCTCAACGTCGCCTACAACTGCGTGGACCGCCACGTCGCCGACGGCTACGGCGACCAGGTCGCCATCCACTGGGAGGGTGAGCCCGGCGATTCCCGTTCGATCACCTACGCCCAGCTGCAGGCCGAGGTCTCCCAGGCCGCCAACTACTTCACCGAACTCGGCCTGGTCGCCGGCGACCGGGTCGCGATCTACATGCCGATGGTCCCCGAGGCCATCGTCTCCATGCTGGCCTGCGCCCGGCTGGGCCTGACCCATTCGGTGGTCTTCGCCGGCTTCTCCCCCAGCGCGCTGCGCCAGCGCGTCGACGACGCCGAGGCCCGCCTGGTGATCACCACCGACGGCCAGTGGCGCCGCGGCAAGGCCGCACCGCTGAAGGAAGCCGTCGACGAGGCGCTCTACGCCCACGGCGACGTCCCGCACAGCGTCGAACACGTCCTGGTGGTGCGCCGCACCGATATCGAGATCCCGTGGACCGAGGGCCGCGACCTGTGGTGGCACGAAACCGTCGCCCAGGCCAGTCCCGAGCACGAGGCCCAGCCGTTCGATGCCGAGCACCCGCTCTACATCCTCTACACCTCCGGCACCACCGGAAAACCCAAGGGCATCCTGCACACCTCGGGCGGTTATCTGACCCAGGTCGCCTACACCCACCACTACGTCTTCGACCACAAACCCGGCGCCGACGTGTACTGGTGCACCGCCGACATCGGCTGGGTCACCGGGCACTCCTACATCGTGTACGGCCCGCTGGCCAACCGCGCCACCCAGGTCGTCTACGAGGGCACCCCCAACTTCCCCGACGAGCACCGGCACTGGCAGATCATCGAGAAGTACGGTGTCACAATCTATTACACCGCACCCACGCTGATCCGCACCTTCATGAAGTGGGGCCGCGAGATCCCCGATGCCCACGATCTGTCCTCGCTGCGTGTGCTCGGCTCGGTCGGCGAACCGATCAACCCCGAGGCCTGGCGCTGGTACCGCGAAGTCATCGGCGCGGGCACCGCACCCATCGTCGACACCTGGTGGCAGACCGAAACCGGCGCCATCATGATCTCCCCGTTGCCCGGCGTCACCGCCGCCAAACCCGGCGCCGCCATGGCCCCGCTACCCGGCATCACCGCGAAAGTCGTGGACGAGGAAGGCAATTCGGTCGAACGCGGATCAACGGAAGCCAACGGATATCTGGTCCTGGATCAGCCCTGGCCGTCGATGCTGCGCGGCATCTGGGGCGACGACGAACGCTACAAGGCCACCTACTGGGAACGCTTCGCCGCCCAGGGCTGGTACTTCGCCGGCGACGGCGCCAAGATCGACGCCGACGGCGCTCTGTGGGTCCTCGGCCGCGTCGATGACGTCATGAACGTCTCCGGCCACCGCATCTCCACCGCCGAAGTCGAATCCGCCCTCGTCGGACACCACAGCGTCGCCGAGGCCGCGGTCGTCGGCGCCAGCGACGCCACCACCGGACAGGGCATCGTCGCCTTCGTCATCCTCACCGGCGGCTCGAACAATTCCGGACAGCAGCTGGTGGATGAGCTCAAGGCCGAGGTCTCCCGCGAGATCAGCCCGATCGCCCGCCCCCGCGAGATCCACATCGTGCCCGAACTGCCCAAGACCCGCTCCGGCAAGATCATGCGCCGCCTGCTGCGCGATGTGGCCGAGGGCCGCGAACTCGGCGACACCTCCACCCTGGTCGACCCCAACGTGTTCGAAGCCATCCGCGCCTCCAACGCCTGATCGACCGCGCTTTTCGAGCCCACGTCCGGTGCCGCACCGGGCGTGGGCTCGCCCGTTCGCGCCGGTGGAACGCCGAGGCGGCGGTAAACGGCCACGCCTGAACCGGTAAAATTTTGTCGAGGAGTGCCGGGAAGTCTGGTCGGCGTGTGGTTGGTGAGCCCGTTGCGGGAGTGCCCGCCGCAGTCGCCGTCCGCTCCCGAAAGGATCTCCGTGATCGTCGCGCTGCGCTCCGAGCTCGCTCGTTATCTCCGCACCGAAACCGTCGGCGGCGCATTGCTGCTCGTCGCGGCGGGCGTGGCGCTGCTGTGGGCCAATTCTCCATGGCGCGACAGCTATTTCGCGATGGTCGACACGCCCCTCGCGATCCCGCCACTGCATCTGAACCTCACTCTGGGCGATTGGACCGAGGACGGTCTGCTCGCGCTGTTCTTCTTCGTCGCGGGACTGGAGCTCAAACGCGAACTCGTCGTCGGTGAGCTGGCCGATCGCAAACGGGCCACGCTCCCGGTGGTGGCCGCGGTGGGCGGCGTGATCACCCCGGCGGTGATCGCCTTCACCATCGGCTGGGGCGTGCCGGGGATGGATCGCGGCTGGGCGATTCCGGTGGCGACCGATATCGCCTTCGCACTGGCGGTGCTGGCCATGACCGGTTCGCGAATTCCGGCCGGGGCGAGGGTGTTTCTGCTCAGCCTGGCCGTCGTCGACGATCTGATGGCGATCGTGATGATCGCGGTGCTGTTCACCACCACGATCGCCTTGGGCTGGTTCGCCGGCGCGGCCGCCTGTTTCGCCGGGTGGGCGCTGGCGCAGCGGATGCGCATCCGCACCCCGCTGGTGTATGTACCGCTGGCGCTGTTGTCGTGGTACGCCCTGCACGAGGCCGGGATTCATCCCACGCTGGCGGGGGTGATCTGCGGGCTGCTGACCCGGGTACGTCCGGATCCGGAGGAGGACGAGGCCCCGGCGGCCCGGCTCGAGCATCTGTTCCAGCCGATCTCCGCGGGCGTGTGCGTCCCGCTGTTCGCGCTGTTCGCCTCCGGAGTTCCGTTGTCCACCAAGGTTTTCGGCGAGATGTTCACCTCGCGGCTGTCGCTGGCGATCATCGCCGGACTGCTGGTCGGCAAGACCGTGGGCATCTTCGGATCGAGCTGGCTGGCGATCCGGTTCGGAATCGCCAGGCGGCCCGCCGGTCTCGGCAATCGGGATATGTCGGCCCTGTCGGTACTGGGCGGGATCGGTTTCACCGTTAGCCTCTTGGTGGCAGAACTCGCGTTGCCCGACCGGGCCGCGACCGAACTGGCGAAAGCCGCCGTGTTGATGACGTCCTTGGCGGCCTCTCTGCTCGGTTCGGCGCTACTGTTGCGGCGTGGGCGGGCGCATCAGGCGCGGCGAGACGCGAGTGCGGCCACCGAATACGAGTGAAGGCCGGACAGCACCGGGACATGGAGAAGGGTCGAGCAATTGAGCTTCACAAACGGCGGTAACGACGCGGGCCGAAACCGGACCATCACCTCGATTCCGCTGTCCGAGGTCGACACCACCGCGAATGCCAGCGTCGGGGATCTGGTGCGCGACGCCGCCGAGCAGATGTCGACCCTGGTCCGCGCCGAGGTGGAGCTGGCCAAGGCCGAGGTGACCGGCGAGATCAAGAAGGGCCTGCAGGGCAGCGTCTTCTTCATCGGCGCGCTGACGGTGCTGCTGTTCTCGTCGTTCTTCTTTTTCTTCTTCCTCGCCGAGCTGCTGGATGTGTGGCTGTACCGCTGGGCGGCGTTCCTGATCGTCTTCGTGCTGATGATCGTCGTGGTGGCGGTGCTGGCGCTGCTCGGCTACCGGAAGGTCCGCAAACTGCGCGCGCCGGAGAAGACGATCGAATCGCTCAAGGAAACCCGGACGGTGCTGCCGCACGGCTTCGGCTCACACGCCGACAGCCCGGCCGACAAGCCGACGGCATAGTCCGGCGATTACGCTTTCGGCGTGTCGTCGAATCCGCTTCCCGATCCGTCCAGCGTCCGCTTCGACGGCCCGTGGACGCATCGCGACGTGCACGCCAACGGCATCCGATTCCATATCGCCGAGGGCGGCGCCGAGGATGCGGTGGGCGATCCCGCGCGGCCGCTGGTCGTCCTGCTGCACGGCTTCGGCGATTTCTGGTGGTCGTGGCGGCATCAGCTGACCGGCCTCACCCAGGCCGGCTATCGCGCGGTGGCGGTCGATCTGCGCGGGTACGGCGATTCCGACAAACCCCCGCGCGGCTACGACGGCTGGACGCTGGCCGGTGATATCGCCGGCTTGGTGCGGGCGCTCGGGCATACCGACGCCACCCTGGTCGGCCATGCCGAGGGCGGACTGGTGTGCTGGGCGACCGCGGTGCTGCATCCGCGGGTGGTGCGCTCCATCGCGCTGATCGCGTCACCGCATCCGGTGGCGTTGAAACGGGCGGTGCTGCGCGATCGTCGCCAGCGTGCGGCCTATCTGCCGAATTTCCTGCGGTATCAGCTGCCGCGTTACGGCGAGCGCCGGCTGACGCGGCAGGACGGATTCGAAATCGAACGTCTCGTGCGCGAGCGGGTCGCGCCGCGGTGGGCGGGCACTACGGAGTTCGTCGACACCGCCCAGCGCATGCGCTCGGCGATCCGGATACCCGGCGCGGCCCACTGCGCCCTGGAATATCAGCGCTGGGCCTTCCGCAGTCAGTGGCGTCCCGACGGCCGCCGCTTCCTGGCGGCGATGCGAGAACCCGTCCGCGTGCCGACGCTGATCCTGCGCGGCGACGCCGACCACTACATGCTCGAAGCCACCGTGCGCGGTGCCGGCAAACTCTCACCCGATCGCCGGGTGGTCACGATCCCGCAAGCCGGACACTTCGCTCACCAGGAGAATCCGGACGCCGTCACCACGGAACTGTCGAAACTACTGGGGGATCCGGCAACCGCGCAGTACGTCTAGCGCATGGCGGGCCCCCGTCCACGCGTACCGCTAGCGCACGGCGGCCCCGGTCCGCGCAGTACCGCTAGCGCACGGCAGCCCCTGAACACGCGGACCTCCGACGCGTCCGTGGCGCCGGCGCCGCGGCTTCGCCCTGGAAGTGGACCGTCAGCGCGTCAGCTCAGGACGCAGTCCCCGGTGCCGACGGGCGCGGTCGAATTCGACGCGGCCTCCAGATCGGATTCGACCTCCTTCAAGGTGAGCACATAGCCGGTGTCGTCGTCGGTGACCGCCGCGCCGAAGACCACACCCAGCACCTCACCGTCGGTGTCGACCAGCGGGCCACCGGAATTGCCAGCGCGCACCCGGCCGCGCACGGTGTAGACCTGGCGTTCGACGGTGTTGCTCTTGTAGATGTCGGGACCGGTCAGTTCGAGCGTCTCGCGGACCCGGGCCGCGCTGGCGGTGTAGGGGCCACCGCCGGGGTAGCCGAGGACGATCGAGCTCTGCCCGGATTTTCCGGGCGACGGCGCGAGCGGGATCACCGGCGCGTTGAGTCCGGGTACGGCCAGGATGGCGACGTCCTTGGACGGATCGAACAGCACGACCGTCGCGTCCAGGCGACCGCGCGCGGTGTCGACCTGCACGGTGGAGGTGCCCGCGACCACGTGCGCGTTGGTCATGATGCGCTCGGGCGCCACGACGAATCCGGAACCCTCCAGCGCGCGTTGGCAACTCGGCGCGACACCGTTCACCCGCAACACGCTGTGCTGAAGATTCAGCGCGACGGGCGTGTCGAGAACGCTCGGATCCGGCGGCTCGACCGCGGCGATCGGCGCGCGGCCGAACGGGCCGATCACCTCCGGCAGGCCCGAGGTGTTGAGCAGTTTGGAGAACTCGTTCGGCACCCGGCGCAGCCAGTTCGGTGCGACCTGGTTCACGTCGGCGAGCACCCGGGAGCCGTTGACCGCGGCCGCGATACCCGGCTGGGACGACGATGCCAGCGGCAACGCCAGCAGCCAGGCCGTGACCAGCACGGCCACACACTGCAGCGCCGCACCCACCACGCTGTCGATACTGCGAGTGAACGGATGCCGCATACCGCTGCGCGCCGCGCGGCCCAGGACCATGCCCGCCACCTCGCCGACGATCACCAGCACGACGATGAGCACGACGCCCACCAGCACGCGCTTACGGCCCTCGCTGATGTGCTGCAGGATGTGCGGCGCGATCAGGATGCCGGCCACAGCGCCGAGCACCACGCCGAGAAATCCGAGCGCCGAGGCCACCGCGCCCTGTCTCCACCCCGAGGTGGCGGCCAGCAGCGCGATGATGACGACCGCGAGGTCGAGCCACCCGGAACTACTCATAACGTCATCCCCACTGCCGCGAGCGAAGCCTGCAGATCACGCACGTCGTGGTGATCCCAGTCCCGCTCCCATCCCGATACCGCAAGCAGACCGGCGAGCACGCCGGCGGTGAAACCCCAGACGAGCATGCCATCGACCGCGAAGGCCGGTCCCATGTACCCCAGAGGATGGCGAACGACGAACCGGTTGGCCGGGTCGATCAGATCCGCCAGCGGAACCCGCACCACGCGAGCGGCTTCCGTTTCGCTGACCACCCCCACCTCACCGGGCGTGCGCCAATACGCGACCACGGGCGTGACGTCGAACCGGGACGGCGGGACGAAGATCTTGGGCAGGACGGCGAACGGTTCCACGCCCACGGGGTCCAGGCCGGTCTCCTCGCGCGCCTCGCGCAGTGCGGTGCCGACCGGACCGTCGTCACCCGGTTCCACCCCACCGCCGGGAAAGGCGACCTGCCCGCGGTGTTGCCGCAGGGTGGCGGCGCGCTGGGTCAACAACACGTCGGCGTCGGCCGGGAGACCGCCGCGCGCAGCCGGATCGGACTCCGGGGAGCCGCCGAACAAGACGAGGACAGCAGCCTCGCGGGGGCGCAGGGCGGCCGCGGCCACCTTGCCCGCGGTGCGTTTGAGCACTTGATTCACGCCCGTCGGATCGGCCGGTTCGTGTTCGGCGACTCCGCGCAACCAGTCCGGGATGTCGGCGGCGAGCAGGTGCGGCCGGTCCTCAGTTGTCGAATTGTCGTTCATCTCGGAGCTATCGGGCACGGACGAGGTCCTCCACGGTTGTGCGTACTGCTTCCGCGTCCGGTCCGTACCGGTCGTACCGGATCAATCCCTCGCCGGTCCTCGCGTCCTGCCCGTTCACACCCGCACCCCCAGTTCCTGCGCGACGGTGGCGGCAACGTCGTCGGCGGTATCGAACGGCCGGACCACCACCTTCGCGATCGAACCGTCCGCGCGGACCAGGACCGAGACCGGCAGGACGGCCGGCGCCCGCACCGCCGTCCGCACCTTTCCGGCGCCGTCCTGTGCACCCGGCAGATGCACGTCGAGGTCGCGCAACCGGGCCATCGCCTTGCCCTCGTCGGGATCGCTGTGCACGGTCAGCACGGTCAGCGCGCTACCGGCGCGGGCCGAGAATTGCTGCAGCGCGGGCAGTTCCCGCGCGCACGGCTCACACCAGTAGGCCCACAGATTCACCAGCGCCGGACGGCCGGCCAACGCCTCGCCGAGGTCGACCGGACGCCCGTCGGCCAGACATTCGACAGTGATCCCGGCCAACGGACCGGCGACAGGCGTCGGCGGCCGCCCCGTCGGATCACCCGGCCGCGGGCAATCGGCCAGTGCGGCCGCGGCACGCTGCCCGTCGGACGCCGAAGCCGGCCCACCCTGGACCGCGGTGGTGGTGACGGACGGGCCGTGATCGTCACCGCGCGGCCAGACCGCGACCGCGAGTGCCACCACCGCTATGAGAATGACGAACGCCCATCGCCACGCCGTGGGAACCGATTTCACCGGCCCACCAATTCGAGCAGATGCTCGGCCTCAGGTCCCTTCACCAGCGCGGCGGCCGTCACGGGGTCGGTCGGGCCGATTCCGAACGAGGGGCAATCCTTGGCCAGCAGGCAGGCGCCGCACGCCGGTTTACGGGAATGGCAGACACGACGGCCGTGGAAGATCACCCGATGCGAGAGCATCGTCCATTCCTTGCGCTCGATCAGTTCGCCGACGGCGTGTTCGATCTTGACCGGATCGTCCTCGGTGGTCCATTTCCACCGCTGCACCAGCCGCGAGAAATGGGTGTCGACAGTGATTCCCGGCACATCGAAGGCATTGCCGAGGATGACATTGGCGGTCTTGCGGCCGATTCCCGGCAATTTCACCAATTCGGACATCGTGTGCGGCAGCACGCCGTCGTGCTGTTCCACCAGCGCCTGTCCCAGCCCGATCAGCGAACTCGTCTTGTTGCGGTAGAAGCCGGTGGGCCGGATGTATTCCTCGAGTTCCGTGCGGTCGGCCGCGGCATAGGCCTCGGCGTCACGGTAGCGGGCGAACAATGCCGGCGTCGTCAGATTCACCCGGACGTCGGTGCATTGCGCGGAAAGGATTGTGGCAACGGCCAATTCGAGCGGGGTGGTGAAATCAAGTTCGCAGTGCGCATCGGGAAATGCCAGCGCCAGCGTGCGATTCATCCGCCGGGTGCGGCGTACCAGACCCAGCCGGGTTTCGTCGGCGAATCGGGCGACCGGTTTCGAGTTCGCACGCGCAGATTTCCGCGGAGATTTTTTTCGAGCCGCAGAACTCGATTCGGTCGATGTGACCGACGCCGCATCGGTGGCCGTCGCGGCCGACTCGTGCCCGTTCACGGCGGTGGATCTGGGTTCACGCACTCGTCCACCATACGGAACCGCACCGACGTGAGCGCGATCGCGAACAATCCCCGTGTTCCATCTGAGACCTTCTCCGTGTTTACTCACCCGTATGCAAGGACTCGCTGTGGTGCTCTTCCCGGTGGTGTTGATGCTTTTCGCACTGTTCATGGAACGTGTCGAAAACCGGCTGCGCAAGCTGCTCGAACCGGGTGAAGAGGTCCAGCAATATCTGGACAGGGCCAGCAATGCCGAGGTCAACGAGCTGGCCAAGTTGGGCGTGCCCGCACACGCCGGCTCCGGTGGCCGCCGCCGTAATCGCGACGAATTGGACGTCGCCCAGGCCAGCTGACCCGATTCCGCCGTCCGGCGATACCGCCGCCCCGACCCGCGAATACCCGAGCCCGGGAACTTTCCGCGACGCCGCGCCCGTTCACAAACCGCACGTTACGTGGTGTCTGTCACTACGCTGCGTGGATGGCAAGTAGACTGCACTGTCGGCCGAACGCTTCGGTCCAGCACTGTGGCGAGCGACGCCGAGCCAGGCGGCAGCCTGCGTACCACGTAGGGACCCGCTGACGCCGCAGTAAGCACCGTCAATTCCCATAAGGAGCACATTCGTGGACGAGGCCCTCGCCAGAGCAGGCATCTTCCAAGGCGTCGAGCCCACCGCGGTGGCTGCTCTCGCCAAACAGCTTCAGCCTGTGGATTTTCCACGCGGCCATGTCATCTTCAATGAGGGCGAACCCGGCGATCGGCTGTACATCATCACGTCCGGCAAGGTGAAGATCGGCCGCCGTTCCCCGGACGGGCGCGAGAACCTGCTGACCATCATGGGCCCGTCGGACATGTTCGGCGAGCTGTCGATCTTCGACCCGGGTCCGCGTACCTCCACGGCCACCACGGTGACCGAGGTGCGTGCGGTGACCATGGATCGCGATGCGCTCAAGGCGTGGATCGACCAGCGGCCGGAGATCGCCGAACAGTTGCTGCGGGTGCTCGCCCGTCGCCTCCGGCGTACCAACAACAACCTGGCCGACCTGATCTTCACCGATGTCCCGGGTCGAGTCGCCAAGGCGCTGCTGCAGCTCGCGCAGCGGTTCGGCACTCAGGAGGCCGGTGCCCTGCGGGTCACCCACGACCTCACCCAGGAAGAGATCGCCCAGCTGGTCGGCGCCTCACGCGAGACGGTGAACAAGGCCCTGGCCGATTTCGCCCACCGCGGGTGGCTGCGGCTCGAGGGCAAGAGCGTGCTGATCTCCGATTCGGAGCGGCTGGCTCGCCGGGCGCGGTAGGGATTCCCACCGCGCTCCGGCGCATCCGGCTCAGTTGCGGCCGCGCAGATAGGCGAGCTGGGCCTTGACCGAGCTGCGCGCGGCCGGCCACAGCCGTTTGTCCACGTCGGCGTAGACCTTCGCCACGATCTGCAGCGGTGTCGCGTTCTCACCCAGTTCGCGCAAGGCCGCCCGCACCTGGTCCAGGCGCTGATGCCGATGCTCGATGTAGTAACCGATCACCGGCTCGGCCTGCGGGTGATCGGGGCCGTGCGCCGGGAGGAGCGCACGGCCGGGGGCGTGCCGGGCGAGCAGCGCGAGCGAGTCGAGATAGTCGCCGAGCGCGCCGTCCCGCGATTCCAGCACCGTCGTACCGCTGCCGAGCACGGTATCGCCGGTGATCAGCGCGTCGTCGAGCAGCAAGCTGACCGAATCCTGGGTGTGCCCCGGGGTTCCCAGCACCGTCAGACTCAGGCCGGCCGCCTCGACGACCTCGCCGTCGGTGAGCGGCGCCGAGGAGCCGGCCAGATATTTCGGATCCATCGCCCGTACCGGCGTTCCGGTCAGCTTCACCAGCCGATCGATGCCTCCGGTGTGGTCGTGATGATGATGGGTGATCAGCGTCAGCGCGATATTGCCGTCGGTGGCGCGGGCGATCGCCTCGCTGTGCGCCTTGTCCTTGGGCCCCGGATCGATCACCACACAGTCGGATCGATCCGGCGCCCGCAGAATCCAGGTGTTCGTACCCTCCAGGGTCATCTGGTTCGGATTGTCGGCCAACAGCACCGAAGCGGTCCCGGTGACCGGCCGCAGTTGCCCGTACGCGGGATGAGTGAGGGTCATCTCCCTTGCCTACCGCACTTCGGCGATCAGCTCCACCTCAACCGGAGTGTTCTTGGGCAACTCGAAAACGCCGACCGCGGATCGGGCGTGGACTCCCGCCGCGCCGAAGACCTCGCCCAGCAGCTCGGACGCGCCGTTGACGACCAGCGGCTGGTCGGTGAAACCCGGTGCCGAGGCGACGAATCCCACCACCTTCACGATCCGCACGACCGCGTCCAGACCGACCAGATCGTGGACCGCGGCCAGGGCGTTCAACGCGCACAGCCCGGCCGCACGCGCGGCGTCCTCGACGCTCACGTCGGCGCCGACCTTGCCGGTCGCCGACAGCGCGCCGTCGACGAACGGCAGCTGGCCGGCGGTATAGACCAGCGAACCGCTGCGCACGGCCGGAATGTAGGCGCCCGCCGGAGCCGCGACCGGCGGCAGGGCGAGACCGAGCCGTTCCAGGTTGGCCCGCCAGTCGGTGCCGGCCGTCACTGCTTGGGCCGCTTCAGGTAGGCCACGTGCTGTTCACCGGTCGGCCCCGGCAGCACCGTGACCAGTTCCCAGCCGTCGGCGCCCCACTGATCCAGAATCTGTTTGGTCGCATGCGTCAACAGCGGCACCGTCGCGTATTCCCAGACCGTCACATCGCTCATGTCGCAGAAGCGTACTGGGTGCACCGACGGTGAATTGTGCGGCCGAGCGACTCGTCGCGGACCGATCAGCACATTTCCGGCTCGCACGGAAGTGCGCTGTGGCCTACCAGACAGTAGGGCGATCCTCTGGTCGCTGTTTCGTAACGGGTTATAGGCTCGCGAGCGTGGGAGTACCGACAGCAGTACCCGTTTCGCAAGAGCCGGGACTGAAATTAGGGTGGCCGGACCGAGCCGACAAAGCGCGGCTGCATTACGTGTCCGGCAAGGGCGGGACCGGAAAATCTACGGTCGCAGGCGCTTTGGCGCTCGCATTGGCCGCCGGCGGGCGCCGGGTGCTGCTGGTCGAGGTGGAGGGCCGCCAGTCGATTGCCCAATTGTTCGATCTGCCGCCGCTGCCGCCCACCGAAACCAAGATCGCCACCGCCGACGGTGGCGGTGAGGTGATGGCGCTGGCCCTCGATATCGAACACGCCTTCCTCGAATATCTCGACATGTTCTACAACCTCGGCTTCGCGGGCCGGGCGATGCGCCGGATGGGCGCCATCGAATTCGTCACGACCATCGCTCCGGGTCTGCGCGACGTGATACTGACCGGCAAGATCAAGGAATGCGCGGTCCGCACCGACAAATCCGGTAAGCGCGTCTACGACGAGATCGTGGTCGACGCCCCGCCGACCGGTCGCATCGCCGGATTCCTCGACGTCACCAAGGCCATGGCCGAGGTCGCCAAGGGCGGGCCGATCGCCGGGCAGGCCGAGGGCGTGGCGGCGCTGCTGCATTCCGAGCAGACCGTCGTCCACCTGGTGACCCTGCTCGAGGCGCTGCCGGTGCAGGAGACCGCGGATGCGATCGCCGAGTTGACCGAATCGGATTTCCGGATCGGCACGGTCATCGTCAATCGCGCCACCGAGGGCTTTCTCCCCGCCCCGGTGCGCGCCCGCGTCGCGACCGGCGACCTCGATCTGGACGCCGTTCGCGCGGGGCTGGCCGAGGCCGGAATCACGGTGGACGACAACGACTTTCAGGGCCTGATCCAGGAGGCCGTGGAACATTCGGCGACCCTGCAGGCCCAGGACGACAGCTCCGCCGAACTGGCGAAGGTCGATATCAGCCGTTTGTATCTGCCGGCGCTGCCCGATGGTATGGACCTGGGCGGACTGTACGAACTGGCCGAACACCTGAGCGCGCAGGGAGTCCGCTGATGAGCCATCTGATCCCGCCCGCGACTCCGCTGCTGGATGTCGAGGCCGTCATCGCCGACCCGACCGCCCGGGTGGTGGTGTGCTGCGGCTCCGGCGGGGTCGGCAAGACCACCACCGCCGCGGCGATCGCCCTGCGCGCGGCCGAACAGGGCCGCAAGGTCGTGGTGCTGACCATCGACCCGGCGCGGCGGCTGGCCCAGTCCCTGGGCGTCAGCGACCTCGGCAACGCTCCCCAGCGCGTCCAACTGCCCGAGACGGCCAAGGGTGAGCTGTACGCGATGATGCTCAACATGCGCCGCACCTTCGACGACATGGTGCTCGAGCACACCAGTCCGGACAAGGCCGAGCAGATCTTCGCCAACCCCTTCTATCAGACCGTCGCGTCCTCCTTCGGCGGAACGCAGGAGTACATGGCGATGGAGAAGCTGGGCCAGCTGGTCGCCAAGCGCGAGTGGGATCTGGTCGTCGTCGACACCCCGCCCTCGCGCAACGCCCTGGACTTCCTCGACGCGCCCAAGCGGCTCGGCAATTTCCTCAACGGCCGGATGATCCGCGTCATCATGGCGCCCGGCCGCGGTGTGGGCCGCTTCGTGACCGGCGCGATGAGCCTCGCCGTGCGCGGCGTGTCCACGGTCGTGGGCGGGCAGATGCTCAAGGACGCTTCATTGTTTTTGCAGTCGCTGGAATCGATGTTCGGTGGCTTCCAGGACCGCGCCGAACGCACCTACGCCATGCTCTCGCGGCCCGGAACCCATTTCGTGGTGGTGGCCGCCGCCGAGCCGGACGCGCTGCGCGAGGCGTCGTTCTTCGTGGATCGGCTCTCCACCGACGGAATGCCGCTGGCCGGGCTGGTTCTCAATCGCACCCATCCGGTGCTGTGCACCCTCTCGTCGGCTCAGGCGACCGCCGCCGCGGACCGGCTGAGCCCCGGCCCGGGCAGCGCCTCCGACGGCACCTCGAAGGAGGCCGTGGCCGCCGCGGACGCCGCCACCGATCCCGCGACGCTGACGGCCGATATCCTGCGCATCCACGCCCATCGCGCGGTCACGGCCAAACGCGAACAACATCTGCTGCACCGCTTCACCGGCGCCCATCCGCGGGTGCCGATCGTGACGGTGACCGCGCTGCCGTTCGAAGTGTCCGATCTGGACGCGTTGCGTGCGGTCGGCGAACAGCTCGCCGGATCCGGCGCGGCCTGAATTCTCCAATGGTGATGACGTGCGGCCCCGATTCCGCACGTCACCGGGCGAAAAACGGTCCGAGTCCGCACGCGCGGGCTCGGACCGAACGGTTACTCGACTACATCGCGACCTTCTGCTGACGCTGGGCGCGGAAGAAGTCCGCCCAGGAGGTCACCTCGGGATGCTGTTTGAGCAGCGCACGCCGCTGCCGCTCCGTCATCCCACCCCACACACCGAATTCGACTCGATTGTCGAGGGCGTCGGCACCGCACTCCATGAGCACCGGGCAGTGCCGACAGATGGTGGCCGCCTTGCGCTGGGCGGCACCACGCACGAACAACTGGTCGGGATCCACTTCCTTGCATCGGGCCTGGGACACCCAGGCGATTCTCGCTTCGGCCTGCTCTACGTCCAATCGAGCGATGGGGGTAGTCATGTGCATTTGGTGTGCCCCTTTGCAGTCCGAACACCGGGTCAACGGCGCTCCGGAATCGCGTGCAGCCCACAGCAACCCAACCCCGCTGCGCTCCGCACCACATTCCACTTTGAGTGTTAGCTCTATCACACTGGGTTCTCAATCTAGGTAAAGGTATGGGCCGAGCGCAAGACCGTGCCCGTAATTTCTGGTACGCCCGTCCCTGCGGAGGCCGCGCGACCAGGTGTCATGGCGCGCCGCCGACCGCGCACCGCGCGTGTGACGGCGGGCCAATTAGGCTGGGGCGCGTGCCGATCTCACAATCGCTCGCGAGGCTCGCCGGCGCCTGCGTCCTGGCGGCCGTACTCGTCGCCGGCTTGCTGTTCCCGCTCGCAGGCGGCTTCGGGTACCTGTCGAACCGCGCAGCCGATGCCGTGGACAACGTTTCCGCGGAATTGGTGGAGGGCACCGCACCGGCGGTGTCGACGATGGTCGATGCGACCGGGGCCCCCATCGCGTGGCTGTACGAGCAGAGACGTTTCGAGGTCCCCAGCGACAAGATCTCCAACGATATGAAGTTGGCGATCGTCTCCATCGAGGACAAACGCTTCGCCGAACACGGCGGCGTCGACTGGCAGGGCACGCTGCGCGCATTCCTGACCAACACCTCGAGCGGTGAAGTCCAGCAGGGCGCCTCGACCATCGACCAGCAGTACGTGAAGAACTTCCAACTGCTGGTGGTCGCGAAAACCGACGCCGAACGCCGTGCCGCCATCGAAACCACGCCGGCCCGTAAACTGCGCGAAATCCGCATGGCGCTGACCTTGGAGAAAGAACTCACCAAGGACGAGATCCTCACCCGCTATCTGAATCTGGTGCCGTTCGGCAACGGCTCCTACGGCATTCAGGACGCCGCGCAGACCTATTTCGGGGTCGACGCCAAGGATTTGAAGGTCGCGCAGGCCGCGATGCTGGCCGGTATGGTCCAGTCCAGCTCCAAACTCAACCCGTACACCAACCCCAAGGGTGTGCTGGAGCGGCGTAATACCGTGCTGGACACCCTGATCCAGAACATTCCGAGCCGGGCCGACGAATTCCGGGCCGCCAAGGAACAGCCGCTCGGTGTGCTGCCGGAGCCCAAGGGCCTGCCGCGCGGATGCATCGCCGCAGGTGACCGCGGTTATTTCTGTGATTACGCACTGCAGTATCTGGCCAATGCCGGTATCAGCAAGGATCAGATGGACAAAGGCGGATATCTGATCCGCACCACCTTGGATCCGGCGGTGCAGAATTCGGTCAAGGCCGCCGTCACGGCGAACACCGATCCGAATCTGGAGAATATCGCCGAGGTCATGAGCATCATCGCTCCCGGCCAGGACTCCCACCACATCCTGGCGATGACCTCTAGCCGCACCTACGGTCTGGATCAGGGCGCACATCAAACGGTCCAACCACAGCCGTATTCGATGGTCGGTGACGGCGCCGGATCGATTTTCAAGATCTTCACCACAGCCGCCGCGATGGAGAAGGGCCTGGGCACCAGCGCACAGTTGGACGTGCCCTCGTTCTTCGCCGCGAAGGGTATGGGTAACGGTGGCGCCGCGGGCTGTCCACCCGCCACCTATTGCGTGAAGAACGCCGGTAATTACAAATCACCGGAATCGGTGACCGAGGCGCTGGCGCAGTCGCCGAATACCGCGTTCGTCAAGCTCATTCAGGATGTCGGCGTCACACCGACGGTCGATATGGCCGTCCGGCTCGGGATGCGCTCCTACGCCGACGCGGGCACCTCCGGCCACGGTAATCAGAGCCTGGCGGACATGATCAAACAGCAGAACCTCGGCTCGTTCACCCTGGGCCCGGTCGCGATCAATCCGCTGGAACTGTCCAATGTCGCCGCGACGCTGGCCTCCGGCGGCAAGTGGTGCCCGCCCTCGCCGATCGCCGAGGTCACCGACCGCGACGGTAAGCAGGTGCCGCTCACCCAGCAGCCCTGTGAACAGGTCGTCGAGCCGGGCTTGGCGAATACGCTGGCCAACGCGCTGAGCCAGGACGCCGTGGGTGGTACCGCGGCCGGTTCCGCCCACGTGGTGGGCTGGAACGCCCCCGTCTCGGCCAAGACGGGGACCACCGAGACCCACCGGTCCTCGGCATTCCTCGGCTTCACCAATTCGATGGCCGGCGCCGCCTACATCTACGGCGACTCCCCGACGCCCGGCGAGATCTGCTCGTTCCCGCTGCGCACCTGCGGCGACGGCAATCTCTACGGCGGTAACGAGCCGGCCCGCAGCTGGTTCGGCGGTATCAAGCCGGTACTCGACAAATTCCCGCCGCCCGCGCTGCCGCCGCTGGACGACAAATACGTGCGCGGCTCGAACAACGCGCAGATTCCGGATGTGAACGGTATGTCGGAGTCCGAGGCCCGCTCGGTGCTCATCGGCGCGGGCTTCCAGGTCTCGACGGTCACCACACCCGGATCGGCCGCCAAGGGGACGGTCACCGCCACCACGCCGAACGGCTCGGCCATTCCCGGATCGGTGATCACGGTGCTCGTCAGCGACGGCACACAGCGGGAGATCCCGAAGCCCGGACCGCCGCCGGCACCGCCGGCGCTCCCGGGTCTGCCGCAGATACCGCGGCTGCCACCGATTCCCATTCCGATCCCCCGGTAGGGATACGCGAGAGGCCGGCGAATGTGCGACACATTCGCCGGCCTCCTGCTTTGTGCCGGTAGCCGCCCTACAAGCGGGCTTTGACGGCGGCCGAGATCCGCGATCCGTCCGCCCGGCCGGCGGCCAGCGCCGTCGCGACCTTCATGACCTGGCCCATCTGCTTCATGCCCGGGCGCTCACCCAGTTGCTCGGCCACATCGGCGATGGCGGAATCGGCGATGTCGGCGACCTCGGCTTCGGTGAGCGGGGTCGGCAGGTATTCGTCGATGATCTCCTGCTCGGCGCGCTCGTTGGCGGCCAGCTCGCCGCGACCGTTCTGTTCGTAGACGACGGCCGCCTCATTGCGCTTCTTCGCCTCCTTGCCGAGGACCGCGATCACCTCGGCATCGGAGAGCTCCTTCGCCTCGGTTCCGGCGACCTCGGCGTTCTGCACGGCTGCCAGCAGCATGCGCAGCGTGCTGAGGCGCAACGTGTCCTTGGCCTTCATCGCCGCGGTCAGATCGGCGCGCAACTTCGATTTGAGTTCCGACATGCGCCACACGCTAGCCGTTGCGCGCGGACCCTCCCACCGCATTTCCGCGTGTCGAGCCGGGTGGACGGGCACGACAGCCCCCGACAAACCGGATGCCTGTGCGGAATCACACTCGGTATTCGTCACAGTGGTCGCCTATTCTGGGCTGATGCCCGTATTCTCGTCCCCCGCACTTCGACGAGCAGCGCTGGGCTCCGGAGCTAAGGTCGCCGCCGCGGCCGCCGGTACCGCAGTGGCCGGAATCGGCTATGCCTCGCTGATCGAACGCAATGCCTTCGTCCTTCGTGAGGCCACGATGCCGGTGCTGCAGCCGGGCTCGTCGAGCCTGCGTGTGCTGCACATCAGCGACCTGCACATGACGCCCGGCCAGAAACTCAAACAGGCCTGGGTTCGCGAACTCGCCGCCCTGGAACCGGACCTGATCGTCAACACCGGTGACAATCTCGCGCATCCGAAGGCGGTGCCCGCGGTGGTGCAGTCGCTGACGACGTTGCTCTCCCGTCCGGGCATCTTCGTGTTCGGCAGTAACGACTACTTCGCGCCCGTGCCGAAGAATCCGCTCAAGTACTTCGACAAGAACCACAAGCGCGTGCACGGCGATCCGCTGCCCTGGCAGGATCTGCGCGCGGCGTTCACCGAACGCGGCTGGCTGGATCTGACGCATGTGCGGCGCGATCTCGAGGTCGCCGGAATCAAGATCTCCACGGCCGGCGTCGACGACCCGCACCTGGCTCGCGATCGCTACGACACGGTCGCCGGCTCGCCGAACCCCCTGGCCGATCTGAGCATCGGACTCACCCATTCGCCCGAACCGCGGGTGCTCGATCGGTTCGCCGGTGACGGGTACGACCTCGTGCTGGCCGGCCACACCCACGGCGGGCAGCTGTGCCTGCCGGGATTCGGCGCGCTGGTCACCAACTGCGGTATCGATCGGTCCCGGGTCAAGGGTCCCTCGCGCTGGGGTGCGCACACGCGGCTGCACGTGTCCGCGGGTCTGGGCACCTCGCCGTGGGCGCCGTACCGCTTCTGCTGCCGCCCCGAGGCGACCTTGCTGACGCTGGTGGCCGCCCCGCCGAAAGGCCCCATCGCCGACAGTGGCCATGGCGTCTCGGAATCGGAGGCCGTGGCGCGCTAGGGTGGCGTGCCGAGGCACGACATCAGGCAGGGGTACACGGTGAACAGTGGGTTCGAGCGGAACGACGACCCGACCGCGCGACGAGAACCCACTCCCGACTCGAACGAGACCCCGCCGACACTGGCGATCCGGCGGGTGCCGGGCGCGAATTTCCCTGTGTCGCAAGGATCTCCGTGGGCCCCGCCTGGGTCGATCCCTACCCCTCCCGGTGGCGCGGCCGCACCCACACGGTTCGGCTCGCCGGCCGAGCCTGCGAAGCCCGCGGCCCCGGACGCGGGCCGGTCGCCCGGATCGCTGTTCGACGGGAACGACGCTGCCGGAGGACAATCCGCTGCGGCCCATCCGTGGTCGCCACAGGGCGGTGCGAGCGGAGACGCCTCTCGCGGCGCGAATGCGGTGCCGGGTCCCGGGAACGGTCAGCCGAATTCCGGTGCCCCTACCGCTTTCCAGGCGCCTCGTATCGGCTCCGACGGGTCGGTGCCCCACTATCCCGACGCTCCTCCGACATCACAGGGCACCCCGCCGGGCTTCGCTCCGTCGCCGCACGGTTTCGGCGCCCCGGGCGGGCCCGGCGGGCCGCACGGCCCGAATCCCTTCGGCGGGCAGTGGAATTCCGGCGCACCGTCGGGGCCCGGGGGAACCGATGCGCCCACCACCGCCTTCGGGGCGCAACCCGGGATGCCGCAGTGGTCGGGCAACCCGATGCCGGGCGCGAATACGTCCTCCCAGCAACAGTTCTCGGCACCGTCCGGTAACGGTCGCCCCGAACCGGATTGGCAATTGGGGGTCGGATCACATCCCGCACCGCAGCAGGCGTCCTGGGGCCCGCCGACAGCCCAGCATCCGCACACCGCGCTGTTGCAGGTACCGGCCGGGCAGAAGCCCCGGCGGCGAAAAACTCTGCTACTCAGCGGAATAGGGGTGCTGGTCGTCGTGGCGATCGGCGTGACCGTGGCGGTGGTCGCGAGCCGGCATTCCGACTCGCCGGCCGCCGCGGGGTCCGGCAAGCCGTCCATGGTCAGTGCGCTCAGTAGCGAAAACCAGCCTCCCCCACCGCCGTCCCGGCCACAACAGACCGCGCCGCAGCAGACCGCGCCGAAGCCACAGCCCGGCGCGGCGCCGCCGCCGATGCTTCCGGGCTACCAGGTCGTTCAGATCCTCGATCGCGGTGCGGCCTACGACGCCCCCGCGGAGTGGAAGGTCGATCCGGTCGGTACCGCCGCCTGGGGTTCGGGATCGAATCCGCTGGAAATCGCCGGCCTGGCGCAGGACGGCAAGAACTACTGCCCGAACTACACCCGGACCAACGCCTTCCTCACCATGTCTCCCCAGGCGGACCCGGCCGCGGCCGCCGCCGATATCGGAGCCCGGATGGCCAAGTTCGGCTGGTCGAACGCCACCGTCGCCGCCCCGGCCCCCGCCCAGCCGATGGTTTCGCTGGACGGGCAGCTGCACGGCGCGTTCGTGGAGACCACCGGCAGCGCGCCGCCACCGGCCCCCGGCTGCGCCACGACCTTCGCGGTCTACACCTTCGCCTTCCCCAGCGAGAACGGGAACTTCGTCATGACCGTCGCCGCCGACACCGGCGTCGACAAGTCCGTGGACAAGGAAACCGCCAAGCGCATCCTCTCCACCATCCGCCCCCTGCCTGCCCGCTGACCAGCGGATTTAATGATCCGCTCCCCCCTGCTGTAAGCTACGACAGGCTCAACTCACGGGGTGTGGCGCAGCTTGGTAGCGCGCTTCGTTCGGGACGAAGAGGTCGCAGGTTCAAATCCTGTCACCCCGACTCGTGTGTGGAGACACGGCAGAGGCCCTGACCAATCCACTGGTCAGGGCCTTTTGCTTTGCCGGATGCGCGTCGGGAGCGGGTTCGCCGAGGCTTCACCATCCACAGCCCGATCCTGCGTCGGGAGCGGGTTCGGGAGAGTTCACCATTTGCGGCCCGATCCTCTGGGGCGCGCTCCCTTCCCATTTCCGGGACCATCGGAATTCCCTGTGCTACAACTTTGTTCGTGGCGGCACTCATCGGCTTGGTGGCGATTCTGGGGATCCTCATCCTCATTGCGGGAGCGGTTCTTCTGGTCGTCAGTCTGGTCAAGACGTCCGGGCGGAGACAGGGTGGTGCTGCGTCGGTCGCGCCGCAGAATCAGGATCTGCCGATGTGGACGCCCCCGCAGCACCAGGATGTCCCGCTGTGGACGCCTACGCAGCAGCAGGACGTCCCGCTGTGGAGCCCGCCGCAGCAGAATTCGGCCCAGCGGAATTCGGCCCAGCAGCCGCAGACGCCGTATTGGTCGTCCGGACCGCGGTAGAGCGGCGACAGGCCCGAGGCGGCGGCGCGGGCCGTACACTCCTCACGCCAGATTCGCCAGCATCTCGCGCTGGTGCCGGTAGCCGACGGTCTCGTAGCCGACCACGGTGATGAACGGCGAGATCATCACCACCAGCAGGCAGACGGAGATCGAGACGCCGAGCGCGGCCAGGATCACCGCGACGGCCAGGACCACGGCCGTGAGGGTCAGCAGCAGGATGTGGAACGGGTCCGGCGCCGACAGCAGCAGCGTGTGCAGCAGGTAGACCATCAGCAGGTAGACGCCGACCGGCAGCGCCAGCGCCAGGACCACCGCGACCGGACCGATACGGGAGTGGTGCTCGAGCGACAGGCCGGCGACGTGCAGGCCCGCGCCGGCGCCGGCGATACCCATGTAGAGCGGGATGTGGCCGTATCCGAACAGGTAGCCGCGGTTGCGGCGGTGTACGAGGATCTCGCCGAACGGGGTGGTGAAGTACACCCACCACATGCCGAAGGTCAGGCCCACGCCGGCGACCACGATCGCGATGGCGTCGGCGCTCCAGTTGGCACCGTCGCTGCCGCCGAGCAGCCCGCCCGAGGAGGCGACCGTACCGACCACGCCTTCACCGAGCACGATGATGGCGAACAGGCCGTAGCGTTCGGCGACGTGGTGCGGATGCCACGGGGTGCCGCTCGCGCGGCCCTGGGTCAGCACCGGTACGAGCAGTTCCAGCACGCCGAGCAGTACGCATCCCACTCCCGCCACGAGCAGCGGCATGTGGACGAATGCGATGATCACCCAACCGATTTGGGCGATGATCGTCCAGCGGATGCTCCCGTAACCGACGTGCCGGAAGGAGGGCGACTCCCGTCCGGCGCGCCACCACTGCAGCCCCATCGCGATGCGCATCACGATGTAACCGACGACCATCACCCGCACGTCGAGGTGATCGCCCACGTCGACCGAATGGAACATCGCGGGCAGCCCGAGGGCGAAGACCACGACGCCGATCATCACCACCATGGTGAGCACGCGGTACAGCCAGTCGTCGGTGTCGAACGCGGAGGCGAACCAGCTGAAATTGATCCAGGCGTTGACGATCGCGAACATCGCCAGCACGAAGGCGGGCACCGCTTTGCCCACATGCCCGTCGGCCACCATCTCGGCGAAATACGACGCCGAGGTGCCGACCGCGACCACGAAGGTCAGATCGAACAGCAGCTCCAGCGGTGAGGACACGCGTCCGGATTCGTCGGGATCGCGGCCGGTCATCGGGATGCGGCGGTGCGCCGGTCCGCGCCCGCCGCCGGTGGTCACGGAGTCGCTCATGGGCACCGATGATGCCGTACCGGCGGGTCGGCTCGCCGCTACCGACCCGCCGGGGCACGACGTGCGTGCGCGCTACTTCCCGGACGCGTCCGAGGACTGCAGCAGCGAGTTGAACTTGTTCGTGTAGAACTTGCTCGGATCGAGCTTGTGATCGATGGCCCCGGTGTCCTCGAGCCAGCTCTGCCAGCGGGTGAAGTCCTCGTCCGACAGCTTGCCGTAGCGGGCCGGAACACCTACGGACAGCCAGTATTTCAGTGTCGAGGTGTCCTCACCGGCGCGGTGGCGGGCGTTGATGATCTCGGTGAATTTCGCGATCACCTGCTCGCGCGGCGTGCTGCGCTCCCACTCGATCGCCTTCGCGACGCCGGTGGTGAAGGCGCGGACCACGTCGGGGTTCTTCGCGATGAAGTCGTTGCGGAAGACGTAGGGGCCGCCGTTGATCGGACCGCCGTATTCGTCGAGTTCGGTGAAGATCGGACGCACCCCGCCGTTGGCCACCGCGCGCTGCTGGAACTGGCCGTTCAATGCCGCGGCGTCGATCTGTCCCTGCCGCAGCGCCTGTTCGATATTCGGCGGCGGCAGCGCCACCAATTGCACCGATTTGATCTGGTCGACGCTCAGTCCGGCCTTTTTCAACGCATCGTGGATATCGGCCTCGTTCTGGCCACCGAGCGTATTCACGCCGACCTTCTTGCCCACCAGATCGGCGGCCGAACGAATCGGGCTGTTGTCGAGCGTGTAATAGCCCTGGAATGACTTTTCGTCCGACCCGTAGTAGTTGACCACGGCGGTGATGGGCGCCCCGGCGCCGGCCAGCTTGGCGACCGCACCGGCGAAGGCCCCGCCGAAGTCGACCTGCCCGGTCGCGGCGGTCTGGATTTCCTGCGGTCCGCTGATGGTGTTGCCGACGTAGTCGAGTTTGATCTTGCCGTCGAAGAATCCGAGGTTCTCCGCGACCTCCGGAAGCGTGACCTGATCGGTCCAGCCCAGATACCGCAGCGAGGTCACCCCGTTCTCGGTGTGGGCGGATCCTCCGCTGCCGCAGGCGGTGAGCAGCACAGCGGCAGCCGTACCGGCTGCGAATACGGATAATGCGGTGCGGATACGTCCGGACATCAGGTAATTCCTCTCGACACTGCGCACGACGGCACGGTGGTGCGCGTCGGCCCGGCCGAGCCTAGGGGGTGTGAATTGCGAAGCCTCCCCTTTGAATCACGACGATTCGGTTGGAGCGATTGCATTCCGGCCGAGTAGAACCCTTTCGGACACCTGCGCGAATGCGGTAGATCTGGGGATCAATGCCCGCGACCGAGGATAAGGATGTGCGATGACCGACCGCGTACTCCCGGTACTCGATCTGACGACCGCGGATTCCGATCCACTGCGGTTCCGCAGCGAATTACGCGCGGCCACACACGAATTCGGGTTCTTCTATCTGGTCGGTCACGGCGTCGCACCCGAGCGCGGCACCGAACTGCTCGCCTTGGCCCGGCGCTTCTTCGCGCTGCCGGAGGCGGCCAAGCAGGAGATCAGTCAGTTGCGCAGCCCGCAGTTCCGCGGCTATTCGCGACTCGGCGGCGAACTGACCAACGGCCGGGTCGACTGGCGCGAGCAGATCGATATCGGGCCGGAGGCCGAGGCGATCGCCGGTGCGGAGGGGTACTGGCGACTGCAGGGCCCCAACCTCTGGCCGACCGCGCTCCCGGAACTTCGTCCGGCACTGCGTGATTGGGACGAATCTCTGGCTCGGGTCGGGCGTGCCCTGCTGCGGCACTGGGCCGCGGCACTGGGTGCCGCGGAGAACTTCTTCGATCCCGCGTTCGCGGACCGCCCGGCCACCCTGATCAAGGTGGTCCGCTATCCCGGTAACCCCGACAATCCGCAGGGCGTGGGCGCGCACAAGGATTCCGGCGTGCTCACGCTCCTGCTGGTGGAACCGGATTCGCACGGTCTGCAGGTGGAACTGTCGTCCGGGGAGTGGGTGGACGCGCCGCCGCTTCCGGGCGCCTTCATCGTGAATATCGGCGAATTGCTCGAGGTGGCCAGCGGCGGCTATCTGCGTGCCACCCGGCACCGCGTACTGGCCCCGGAACCGGGCACCGACCGCATCTCCGTCCCGTATTTCCTGAATCCGGCGCTGGACGCCCGCATACCGCTGCTACCGCTGCCGCCCGAATTGGCCGCGGCCGCACGCGGAATCACCGCCGATCCGGACAATCCGATTTTCGACACCTACGGCCGCAACGCCTGGAAATCACGCATCCGGGCCCATCCGGACGTCGCCGAACTGCATCACGGCATCGCCCCGGGCGCACCCGCGGGAGCGTACTGACTCAGGGCTTGCGACCGACTCCCCCCAGAATGCACCGGCGCACGTCCGACAACGGTGTGAGTCGCGGGCCGTCCGGCCACCAGTCGTCGCACAGCACGAGCCCCGGTTCGACCATCTCCAGCCCGCCGAACAGGGCCTGAATCTCGTCGCGGGTGCGGAATCGCCCGCTGCCCATCGGACTGTGGACGAACCTGTCCTCCATCTTGCGGGCCAGTTCACTCGGGCCGGAGTCCTCCGGATCGTAGAAATGCGCGATCGCCACATACGAACCGGAGGGCAGCGCGTCGATATAGGTCTGCATCAGGGCCGGGGCGTCGTCATCGAGATAGTGCTGCAGGGTCCCGATCTGGAAGAGCGCCAGCGGCCGGGAGAAGTCGAGGTCGTCGCGCACGGTCGGGTCGGTGAGGACCTCGTGCGGGCGGAAGATGTCGCAGGCGACGATGCTGGTCTGCGCATTCGCCTCGAGCAGTGCCCGTGCGTACGCCAGCACCATCGGATCGTTGTCGACGTAGACCACCCGGGCCTCGGGCCGGATCCGCTGCACCACCTGATGGGTGTTCTCCGCCGTCGGCAGTCCCGAACCCAGGTCGAGATACTGGTCGATCCCGGCCTGCGCGGCCAGGAACCGGCACGCTCTGATCAGGAAGTCACGGTTGGCCCAGGCCAGCTCGTTCACCTGCGGGGCCACGGCACGCACCTGCGCGAGCACGTCACGGTCGACTTCGAAGTTGTCCTTGCCGTTCAGGGCGGCATCGTAGACGCGCGCGATGCTGGCACGAGCGGTATCCACCCCGACCGGCACCACACTCGGGTACGCGGCAGAAGACTGCGACATGAAGGCTCCCCTGGCATTGCTGAAACGGCATTGCTGAAACGCTGACCCTGTGGAACTGGTACCCGGCACACAGCCGTCGCACTACAAACTGTGTTACGCCGAGTCTCCCCTATTTCCTGGGCCTATGGGCGCATACCCGACATTTCATCGCTCGGAAATCCGCTCGCACCATAGTCGCGACCTGTGATGACCGTGGCCGCACGGGCGCCGTTCGTTGGTATAGTCCGCAGAGTTCTCGCGATGGGAACGGGAAACCGGTGCCAATCCGGTGCGGTCGCGCCACTGTGTTCAGCCGATGCTGTCAGCCAGACCCCTTTCGTCGCTGCGCACGGACGGGGACGCGGGTTCCCCAGAAGGGTTGGGGCCCATGTCCTCTCGTCGCCGTCTACTTCGCGATGTCCTGCGGGACTGGTCCCGGCGCGACTGGCTGGAGGCCGGGGTGCTGCTCGGTGTGGTCGCGCTGATGCATCTGATCGGATTCGGCCTGTTGTTCGGCGCGATCGCTCCGCACGGTTATCGCATCGGCACCGAGGTGTTCGGTATCGGGCTGGGCATCACCGCCTACACCTTCGGGCTGCGCCATGCCTTCGACGCCGACCACATCGCCGCCATCGACAACACCACGCGCAAGCTGATGAGCGACGGCAAACGCCCCAAGTCGGTCGGATTCTGGTTCGCGATGGGGCATTCCACGATCGTGTTCGTCCTCGCCGCGCTGGTGGTGGCCGGTGCGCACGTGGTCGGCACGCTGGTCGACGAGGACTCGCCGACCCGCAAGACACTCGGCACCGTCTCCACCGTGGCCTCCGGCTCGTTCCTGTATCTGATCGGTTTGCTCAATGTGGTTGCACTGCTCGGTATCTGGCGCGTGTTCCGCCGGCTGCGCGACAGCGGGCACTACGATCGCGCGGAGCTGGAGGCGGCGCTCGATTCGCGCGGATTCCTGGCACGCCTGCTGGCGCCGGTGATGCGGATGGTGGGACGGCCGGTGCACGTCTATCCGGTCGGTGTGCTGTTCGGCCTGGGTTTCGACACCGCGACCGAGGTGGCCCTGCTCGCGCTCGCCGGTTCCGGCGCGGCGGCCGGACTGCCCTGGTACGCGATCGTGGTGCTGCCGCTGCTGTTCGCGGCCGGGATGAGCGTGATGGACACGATCGACGGCCTGTTCATGAACGTCGCCTACGACTGGGCGTTCTCCGATCCGGTGCGCAAGATCTTCTACAACCTGGCCATCACCGGTCTGTCGATCGCGGTGGCACTGTTCATCGGCTCGATCGAGCTGATCAAGGTGCTGCACGACGACACCGGCTTCGGCGGTCCGGTGGCGGAGTGGATCGCCGGGATCGACCTCAACAACGCGGGATTCGCGATCGTCGGATTGTTCGTTCTCGCCTGGATTGTCGCGATCGCCTACTGGCGGCTGGCGAAGGTGGACGAGCGCTGGACGCCCGCGCCGACCGAAGAATCGGCCTGACCGGCGAACCGCACCTCGTCGAGCCGCGCCCGACCGGCGGCCGACGACCGAAATTCTTGCGACGGCGATCACACCTGTGTCATAGTTCGCTGCACATGTGAGACGGAGCAGTCTCGCATTAGCGAAGGAGCCGAGTGTGACCGAACCCTGGACGCGCCGCATCCGCCGGACGACCTGCCTACTCGCCGCGGCGACGGCGTTGACCGTCCTGGCCGCGGTGGTGGCCCATCCGCCCGGCGCCACCGCCGAACCCGCGCCGGTCGCACCCGCGGCCCCTATCCCCCTACCGCCCGAGCTGGACCCGGGCTTCTACCACCCCGCAGTGGAGATCGTCGCGGCGAAACAACCCGGCGAGATCATCGCCGCGCGGCAGGTGCGGGTGGCCAATCTGGGGCTGATCCCGGTCAACGTCGACGCGTGGCAGATCTCCTACCGGTCGAACGACAGCCGCGACCAACCGATTCCGGCGGTGGCGACAGTTCTGAAACCACGCGGTTCGGCGCCGGACAAGCTGGTCTCCATGCAGATCGCCGAGGACTCCCTGGCCGGTTACTGCGCACCCTCCTACGCGATCCAGCACTTCTCGGCCGGTCCGTTCCTGGGCCAGATCGTCGCCCCGGCCGAATTCGTCATCGCCCAGGGGGCGTTGCAGCAGGGCTGGGCGGTGGTGATTCCCGATCACGAGGGACCGAACAACGCCTACGCGGCGGGACCGCTCGCCGGCAGGATCACCCTCGACGGCATTCGCGCGGCCCGCGACTTCGAGCCGATGCGGTTGAGCCCGCAGGCCAGGATCGGCCTCTACGGCTACTCCGGTGGCGCGATCGCGACCGGCCACGCCGCCGAACTGAAAAGCAGCTACGCCCCGGATCTGAATATCGTCGGCGCGGCCGAGGGCGGTGTGCCCGCAGATCTCGGCACGACGCTCAACGTGGCCAACGGGCAGGCGACCTCGGGCCTGGTGCTGGCCGCGGTGATGGGCCTGACGCGCGAGTATCCGGAATTCGCCCGCTTCGTCGACGAGCATATGGACCCGCTGGGCAAGGGCCTGACCACGCTGCAGAGCGGACTGTGCGTGCAATATGTCAGCGCGTTGCTGCCGTTCCTGAATCTGAAAGGGATGCTGCGTGTTCCGGGCGATCCGATGCAGCAGCCCGCGGTGGCCGCCGTGCTCGACGAGACCCGGATGGGCACAGCGGTGCCGGATATGCCGATGTACATCTGGCAGGGCAATCCGGACGAGATCATCCCGGTGGGCCAGGTGAACACCCTCGTCGACACCTACTGCCGAAACCCCTCCGCCACAGTGCAATACACCCGGGAACACCTCGCCGAACACGTGGCCACCGAGATCTCCGGCGGCGGTGCCGCGATGCTGTGGTTGCGCGACCGTCTCGACGGCGTGCTGGCCCAGCCCGGGTGCCACACCGCCGATGCCGGATGGTTGTTGCTGGACCCCAACGGTTTCCAGATGCTGGCCTCGACCTTCGGTGAGACCTTCGCCTCGTTCTTCGGCAAGCCGATCGGCGTGAAGTAGACCGGAGCGCGCGATCGGCGCGAGACGCCCGGCACAACGAGGTGCGGGGAGGAGAAGGGCCCGTTCGACGTGGGGGGCGAACGGGCCCTTCGAGTACCGGTGCGCCGGTCAGCGAATGCGCAGCCGCCGGCTCAGACGCAGGGTCAGAAGTGTGCTCTTGAGCTGCTTCTCGAACGGCATACCCGCCCGCGCCGAGAGCACCTGCTTCTTCTGCACGCCGACATTGACCGTATCGGTGTACTTGAGCAGCCCCGCATCGCCGTGCCGGGTGCCGACACCGGACTGCTTCACGCCACCCGAGGGCGTCATCTTCGCCGAATAGGTCGCGACGAACCCGTCGTTGACGTTGACATTGCCCGCCTCGAGCCGGTCGGCGAGCTTCTCGGCGCGAGCGAGATCCGTACTCCAGATGCTGGCGTTGAGGCCGTAGGTGGTGGCATTGGCCTGCCGGACCGCCTCGTTCTCGTCGGTGTAGCGGTAGACGGTGACGACCGGGCCGAAGGTTTCGACGGTCGCGTGCTCCATCTCGGGAGTCACACCGGTCAGTACCGTCGGCTCGTAGAACGCCGGGCCGATATCGGGGCGGGCCTTGCCGCCGGTCAGCACGGTCGCGCCCTTCGCGACGGCGTCGTCGACGTGGGCGGCCACCCGCCGCATGTGATCGACCGAGACCAGCGAGCCGAATTCCGGGTCGGCGGTGTAGGAGGCACCCGCCTTCGATCCCAATTCCTCCGCCGCCGCGACGAATCGACGCACGAACTCGTCGTGGATGCGATCGTGCACGTAGATGCGCTCGATATGCATACACGCCTGGCCGGAGTTGCCGTACACCGCGAAGATCGCACCCGGGATGACCTCGTCGAGGTTGGCGTCCTCCAGCACGATCATCGGATTCTTGCCGCCGAGTTCGAGGCTGCAGCTGATCAGGTTGCGGCCCGCGCGCTCGCCGATGGTGCGGCCGGTGGCGGTGGAGCCGGTGAACATCACGAAATCGCTGTGGTCGATCAGGGTGGGGCCGACGTCGGGTCCGGTACCGCAGACGACCTGGATCAGATCGCGCGGCAGCCCCGCCTTGCGCAGCAGTTCGACGCCGTAGAGCGTGCACAGCGCGGTCTTGTTGTCCGGCTTGATCACCACGCCGTTGCCGGCGATGAGGGCCGGGATCGAATCGGAGATCGAGATCGCGAAGGGGAAGTTCCACGGCGCGATCACCGCGACGACGCCCTTGGGCCGATGCTGTTCGGTGGAGGTGGAGATGATGGGCATCGCGCCGCCGCGCCGGATCGGTTTCAGGATCCGCTCGGCGTGTTTGAGGTAGTGGCTGATCACCATCACCGGATCGCACGATTCCTCGATGGCCATCCGGCGGGTCTTGCCGCAGCCGATCTGAATCAGGTCCGCGATGGTGTCGAGTTCGGAGAGAATCAGCTCATGGGCCTTCTCGAAGACCTGCAACCGGCGCTTGACCGGCCAGTTCGCCCATTCCCGCTGCGCCGCCCGCGCCTTGTCGGCCGCCGCGGCGACGTCCTCGGGCGAGGACTGCGGCAGCTCACCGACGACCGCGCCGGTGTACACCTCGATCATGTCGTAGGGTTCGCGCTTCTCCCCCGCGGTGCCCGCGGTGATCAGCCCGGTGAGGCGGTCGATCAGCGTCGTCGTGATCCGCGGCGGCAGCGTGCTCGCTGCGCTGCTGTGCGACGTCGCCTCAGCGCCGCTGTGCGTGGTTGTCTCCATCAGCGATCTCCATAACTTGCCGCCCGTGACGGCGGTCACCATGATCCAAACTAGAACACGTTATTGTTCTGTACAACGTTGCGGGGTAACTTCGTCCGCAAAACGCGAGTAATACCATGAGGAAAGTGGGTCGGCGATGACGACGGCAGCAACTGAAACAGGTAGCAACACGGAACCCCATGCGCTGCTGGAGCGACGCGGCGCCACCCTGATCGTCACCATGAACCGCCCGGCCGTTCGCAATGCGCTGTCGGCCGAGATGCTCGATCTGATGGTGCAGGCCTGGGACACCGTCGACAACGACCCGGAGATCCGCTCCTGCATCCTCACCGGCGCGGGCGGCGCGTTCTGCGCGGGCGCCGACCTCAAGGCGATGACCAAACAGGATCCGGCCAAGAACATGAGCGCCGGCGGCGCGTTCGACCCGACCAACATTCCGGGCCTGCTCAAGGGCCGCCGCCTGACCAAGCCGCTGATCGCCGCCGTCGAGGGCGCGGCCATCGCCGGCGGAACCGAGATCCTGCAGGGCACCGACATCCGGGTGGCCGGCGAGAGCGCGAAATTCGGTGTGTCCGAAGCACGCTGGAGCCTGTTCCCGATGGGCGGCTCGGCGGTGCGTCTGCCCCGGCAGATCCCCTACACCGTCGCCGCCGACATCCTGCTCACCGGCCGGCACATCACCGCCGCGGAGGCCAAGGAGTACGGCCTGATCGGCCATGTGGTGCCGGACGGGACCGCGCTGGACAAGGCGCTCGAACTCGCCGAGAAGATCAATGCCAATGGCCCGCTGGCGGTGCAGGCGATCCTGAAGACCATGCGCGACACCGAGGGCATGCACGAGAACGAGGCCTTCAAGATCGACTCGCAGCTCGGCCTCACCGTCTTCCGCAGTGACGACGCCAAGGAAGGCCCGCGCGCCTTCGCCGAGCGCCGCAAGCCGGAGTTCAAGGGCCGCTGACCCCGCATCCGGTTGACCACCGGGTGCGTGGCGGCTGAACACATCGTGCAAACCTCGACGAGATTGCGAGAAAACTCGTTGTCGCGCCGAGGTTTGCACGATCAGTTCAGCACCGTCACAGTTCGGGCTTCACCATCCGAGTGACCTGCTTGCGCAGGAAGTTCGGGGCGAAACGTCGTGCCAGCCACAGCGGCTTGGCGGGGCCGGGGAAGATGAACAGCGGCGCCTTGGGGTCGGCTACCGCGCGCTCCGCGGCATCGAGCACCCGGTCGGGGGTGATGCCCTTCTGGCCTGCGACCACTGCCTCGTTGGCGGCCCGAATGCCGTCCAGCAGAGGGGTTTCCACGATCGGCGGGCAGATCGAGATCACCCGCACCCCGGTCCCGTTCAACTCCTGGGCCAGCGCCTCGTGGTAGCAGACGACGGCGAATTTGGAGGCCGAGTAGGCGGCCAGGCCGGGCGAGGGCAGCCAGCCCGCCACCGAGGCGAACAGCACCAGGGTTCCGCGACCGGCCTGCTTCATCTCCGGCACGATGGCCTGGCAGATATTGATCGTCCCGCCGTAGTTGATGTCCATCACCCGGCGCATATCCGAAACATCGTGCGTCAGCGCCGATCCCACCCGGCAGAGCGCGGCCGCGTGCACCACGTGCTCGATCGGGCCGAGGTCGGAGCGAACCTTGTCGACCACCGCCCGCACCGCCTGCTCGTCGGCGACATCGCAGGTGTAGGTGCTCATATTCGGCGAGCGTCGCGCGGTTTCGGCCAGGCCGGTCTCGTTGATGTCGAGTGCGGCCACCCGATAGCCTCCGGCCGCCAGCCGCTGGGCCGCCATGCGCCCCATGCCGCTGGCCGCACCGGTCACCACTGCCGTCTTGCTCATCGAACCTCCACCGCGTCTTCGAAAGTCATGCGCAGCAGTCCGATCCGGCTGCTGAAGAGTGCGCGCTTGGGCAACCCCAGGGCGCGCATCTGTTCGGCGACGGGATGATCACCGAGCTCGATCCTGGTGCCGCCCAGCCCCATTCGCACCTGCGACGGGTTCATCACCCACGGGGTGCGGCGCAGGATGCCGTCCATATGGGTGTAGGCCGCGATCGACGCGCCGCCCATGCCGCCCGGTGACGGCACACCGCCACCGACCTCCATCGCCACCACCAGGCGATCGTCGATGCGCACCTCGCAGCGCTTGCCGCGACGCACCGGCGTGATCCGGATATCGGCGATCTCCTTGGGGAAACCCCAGATCTCGCGGCCGGCGGCGCAGGTGAAGGTCTGGTTCACCGGCAGCCACGGGATGTAGACACCGAGGTCCTTGTCCCGGCCGCGCACCATGAGGGTGAGGCCGAATTCGTGATAGGGACCGAGGTCGCCGTCCACATAGCGCACGAAGACCAGCGAGCACACCCCGCGTCCGGCGACCGTGAGTGGCTCGAGTCCGGTCGGCGCCACGAGCTCGCGGGCCGCTGCCGCGTCGACGAGAAATGTCGCCGCACAGGCGTCCGCGTCGCGAATCTCGACCGGCATCCTGACTTTTTCACCGAGTACGGAATGCACCGCTGTCATCCTCCAAGTAGAACACGTTCCAGTCTGATTCGGCAGGCCCTCTCGGCCCGGAAATCCCATTCACCGAGATCGCCCGGACACGGCTGCGCCGAACGCCGCGTCAGCGACGTCCGGCGCAGGGGCGCGACAGGTTTCAGGAGCCGACGGTGTAGGCCGGCGGGTGGGATTCGGCGTGGGCTTTCGCCCACCGGTAGTCCGGTTTGCCGCTGGGCGTGCGCCCGACCGCGTCGACCACCCAGATGCTGCGGGGCAGTTTGTATCCGGCGAGGTGTTTGCGGACATGCGCCTCGAGGTCGGCGAAATCCAGCGGATCGGCGCCGGCGATCGAGACCACCGCCGCGACCTGATGGCCCCAGCGCTCGTGCGGAACTCCGATGACCACCACGTCGTAGACGCCCTCGTGGGCCTTGACGACGGCCTCCACCTCCTCGACGAAGACCTTTTCGCCGCCGGTGTTGATCACCATGTTGCCGCGGCCGATCAGGGTGATGGTGCCGTCGGCCTCCACCCGCGCGCGGTCGTCGGTGATGACCATGCGGACGCCGTCGACGGTCTTGAACAACTTGTCGGATTTGGTCTGGTCCTTGTAATAGCCGAGCGGGACCGACCCCTTCTTGGCCATCCAGCCCTCTTCGCCAGGGGCCACCTCCCGGCCCTCCTCGTTCACCACGACCGCACCGCGCCCGGTCTGCACGCGCGGCCCGCGGGACGGGTCGTCGTCCTTCTGCGCCACTCCGATACCGCCGAATCCGGTTTCCGAGGATCCGATCGAATCGGTGATCACCGCATGTGGAAACAGCTCCAGCATCTCGTTCTTGACCGGCTGTGACAGCAGCGCCGCACCGGAGGCCAGGGCGACCATCGAGGAGGCGTCCACCGGCGACTGCCGATAGGAGTTGAGCAGCGGCCGCGCCATGGCGTCGCCGGTGATGACGACGATATTCGCCCGCTGCCCCGCGACCACCTGCCAGACCCGGTCGGCGTCGAAGCGCGGTTCGTAGACGACGGTGTTGCCCGACCACAACGCCGTGAACGTCGGCATCAGCGCCGCGGCATGGATCAGCGGCGGCAGGATCAGCCAGCGCAGCGGGTCGTTCTGCGAACCGACCCGGGACTGTTCGAACTCGTCGGCCACCGGCACATTGGTGTAGAAGTCGATGCCGCCGCCGAGCACCCGCCACATGTCCTCCTGGCGCCACATCACGCCCTTGGGCATGCCGGTGGTGCCGCCGGTGTACATCATGAACAGGTCGTCGGCGCTGCGCTCACCGAAATCTCGTGCGCTGGAGCTGCTTTCGAAGGCTTCGGCGTAGGCGGTGGATTCACTGGGGAGGCCGTCGCCGCCCTGATCGTCGTCGACGACGAAGGCGTGGCGCAGCGTGGTCACCTGCGGACGCACCTGATCGACGACCTGCGCGTAGCAGCGGTGGTGCACCACCGCCTCGAGATCGGCGTTGTCGTAGACGTAGCGCAGTTCGTCCGCGCCGTAGCGGTAGTTGATGTTGATCGGGACCGCCCGGATCTTGAAGGCGGCGATCAGGGTTTCCATCGTCTCGATGCTGTTGTGCATCTGGAAGCCGATGTGGCTGCCCTCCCCCAGCCCGACCGCGGCCAGGTGGTGGGCGAGCTGGTTGGCGCGGAGTTCCAGGTCCTGATAGGTGACCTGTCGCTCGCCCTGAATCAGCGCCACCCGATCCGGCATGGCGTCCACGGCGTGCTCGAACAGGTCGGCGAAATTGTTCGGCATATCTGAGATCTCTCGTCGATTGCGGCGGTTCGGGACTGGGGCGGTCAGACGACCGTCAGCGGCAGCGACTGCCGGGGGCTGAAGTGGAAGTCCGCCCCGGTGCTGAACCGAGTGATCGCCACCTCCGGCGACTCGCGGAAAGGTGTCGACGCGGCGGTGATCTCGACGACGAGTTCACGCTCGTCACCCTCGCGGGCATGCACGTCGAACCGCGGGTTCACCCCGCGCACCATGGCCGCCAGCGGCTCCAGATGTTCGGCGTCGACCGCAGCCGGCCAACCGCCGTCGCGTACCCCCGGGCTGTCGCGCGCGATGCGCAGGATCGCCGAATCGTGATAGGCGTCGACCTGCATATCGACGTAGGGCAGGGGATTCCACGCCGGATGCAGCCGCAGGACCTGAGCCAGATCGTCGAAGCCGGTGCCGAGACCGAGGAGCGCCCGCAGCCGTTCGGAGGTGAGCCCGGCGATGCCGGTGAACTGTTTGCGCGCGATCGCGGCGGTGGTCTCCGCGTCCGCGCGCTCGCCGACCGCGATCAGGAATCCGAGGTTCAGCAGATGCTGCTGCAGGCACACCTCGTCCGCCATCCGGACCAGCGCCGAATGCGAGAAACTCGCGAAGTCGATATCGCTGAGCAGCGGCCCGCGGTAGTCCGACCGGCCCGGCCCTCCTGCTTCGATCGGCGCCAATTCGATGTCGGCAGCGGCGAATTCGGCCATGCGTGCCGCATTGCGCGGAACCGCGGGCGGTTCGTTGGCGGGATCGATGCGAACCGTCCACGCGCACACCGGAACTCGATCGGCCGGCTGCCGGGGCGGCCGGTGGATCGGGCGCACCTGCGCGTGCGGATTGGTGGCCAGCGCGGTCGCGTCGAAGGTGGGGTCCTCGATGGTGTGGCACATGGCCACCACGTAGGCCTCACCCATCGGCTCGACGTCGGCGAGCGCACCGCAGTGGTCGAGCCAGAACTCACCGTTGTGGTCGTCGTCGACGCGGAACCGGAAGTCCATGAACTGCGGCGGCGCGCCGATATCCAGTTGCAGCCCTTTGAATATCGTGACAACGCCGTCGCCGGGGATGTCGAGCGCCGCGCGCATCCGGCGGGTGTAGATCGGGCTGGCCAGCTGCCATTCCTCGATCGCCACCTCGGCCATCCCGTCGCGCCCGAAGGCGCCGATCGAATGCGCCATCCCCGAGCGATCGATGAGATGCCCGCACAGCAGCAGTTCGGGCACCAGGGCCGCCAGCTGCTCGCGGCTCAGCGCGGCGAAGCGACTCGCGCTCATGGAGCTCACCACAGCGGGACCGGCGACTCGCCGATCTTGTACCAGCCCGGCAGCGGCCCGGCGCCCGAGCGTGCGATCCGCTTCTGCATACCCTCCGAGAGCGCGTTCGCGGTGATCATCTCCACGAACAGCGCGGAGACGTTGCCGAAGTCGAAAAAGTCACGCTGCCAGGACCATTGGAAGTCGCCGCCGTAGCGGAACCAGCTGCCGCCGATGCCCTCCGGGCTGTAGTGGCGGCCGTCGGGGCGGGTGTTCTCGTTGACCTGCTTCCACAGTCCGATCACGTTGCCGCTGCGCTCGTCGACGACGAATTCCTGGTACGGGTAGGTCCAGCCCTCGAGCCCGTCCATCTCCTGACCCAGCGCGAGTTCGCGGATCTCCTCGCGGCCCACCGCCATGAATTCCTGGGTCGGGCCGTAGTTCCAGCCGTAGGTGGCGTCCTCGGTGTACATGTCGGCCAGCGGCCGCCAGTCGCCCGCCGCCTCGCAGCGTTCGTTCTCGACCACCCAGCGGCGGACCATCTCGTCGAGTTCGTCCCGGGAAAAACCGGACATCGCAGCTTCCTTCACATTCTGTGTCGAGGGCCGGCGCCGATCTCCGGCGTGGCCTGATCCGGGCGGTCACCGGGCTGCGGCGACCGCGAACGTCGTGGTCCGTCAGCCCGTTTTCGAGAACGAGTTCAGGCCGGGATATCCCTCGCGGACAGGCGCGAAAGACACATCGCTGGACATGTGTCTGGACGGTACCACCGCAAGCGGGGGCCGACAATGGATCGACCACTTTTGCCACCGAGAAGCGGACGTTCGACCAGGGTGCCGTGGACCGCCCACGCCGTGGTCGGCGCCGATTCCGTACCCTCGGCACAGTCGCGGAATTGAAACAAGTTCTTGCGCCAAGATCAGAGTCGAACCTATAGTTCCGTACACGTGTCCAGACAGCTCCGAAAGGTACCCATGAGCGGGTCCACGAACGACAGCACCGGCGCCGCGGGTTTCATCGGCCTCGGCAATATGGGTGCGCCGATGGCCGAGCGGCTGCTGAACCGCGCCGGCGGCCTCATCGTCTGCGACACCCGGGCGGAGGCCGTGCAGCCGTTCGTCGACGGCGGCGCCGAGCCGGCGAAGACGGCGGCCGAGGTCGCCGAGCGCGCCGAGGTGATCTCGGTGGTCGTTCTCAACGACGCGCAGGTCCGATCCGTGGTGACCGGTCCGGACGGACTGCTGAGCACCGCGCGCCCCGGCACGGTGATCGCCGTGCATTCGACCATCAGCGACCGGACCGCGGTCGAACTCGGCGGCGTCTGCGCCGAACACGAGGTGGACTTCGTCGACGCCCCGGTCAGCGGTGGTGGTGCGGGGGCGAAGAAGGGATCGCTCGCGGTCATGGTGGGCGGCAGCGACGCCGCGTTCGAGAAGGTGCGCGAACCGTTCGGCTACTGGGCCGAACTGGTGGTGCACGCGGGCGAGGTCGGCGCCGGTACCCGGATGAAACTGGCCCGCAATCTGCTGCATTTCGTCTCGTTCACGGCCACCGCGGAAGCCCAGCGACTGGCCGAGGCGGCCGGGCTGAACATCGTCGACCTCGGCAAGGTGGTCCGGCATTCCGATGCCATCACCGGCGGCGCGGGCGCCATCATGCTGCGCGACACCACCGCGCCGATCGCCGCGGACGACTTCTGGCATTCGATCTTCACCCACACCCGCGACCTCGGCGAGAAGGATCTGTCGCTGGCCCTGGCCCTGGGCGAGCGGCTCGGCGTCGAATTGCCCTTCGCCCGAATGGCTTTGAGCGGACTCGGCGACGGGCTCGGCGTCGGGCCCGGCGATGTTTCCCGGGCCGCGCGCACCGACACTTCGGAGGAGAGCAATGAGCGCTGAAACCGACGGCCTCACGCCCGAGCAGCGCCGCGCGCGCGGGGTCGCCAAGATGGGCGAGGTCTACGGCTGGGAGATGTCCGACGGGCCCGGCGCACATTTCGCCGTGACGGCGGATCATCTGTTCGCCGATATCTGGAGCCGACCGGAACTGTCCGTGCGTGATCGTCGCCTGCTGCTGCTCGGCGCGCTGACCGCGCAGGGACACCTCGACGTCACCGAGATCCAGGTCAGCGCGGCCCTGCGCAACGGCGAACTGACCGAGGAACAGCTGCGCGAAATCGCGATCTTCCTGTGCCACTACACCGGCTGGGCCGCCGGGACCAAACTCGACAGCGTCGTCGGCAAAGTCGTGGCCGCCGAGAAGAAGGCTGCCGAAAAGAAGTCCGCCGAGAAGTGAGGAACGAACCCACCATGTCCGACACCCTGGGTGTGCGACCACAGCCCGCCGCCGATATCACCGACTGGGACTACGAGGCCGATGTGGTCATCGCGGGGTACGGCATCGCCGGCGTCGCCGCGGCGATCGAGGCCGCCCGGGCCGGCGCCGACGTGCTGGTGCTCGAGCGCACCGGCGGCTGGGGCGGTGCGGCCTCCCTGTCGGGTGGATTCATCTATCTGGGTGGCGGCACTCCGCTGCAGAAGGCGCTCGGTTTCGACGACACCCCGGAGAACATGGAGAAGTTCATGCTGGCCGCCCTCGGGCCCGGCGTGGACGAGGCCAAGATCCACGACTACTGCCAGGGCAGCGTCGAACACTTCAACTGGCTTGTCGCCCAGGGAGTTCCGTTCAAGGAGGAATTCTGGGGCGAGCCGGGCTGGGAACCCCCGCACGACGAGGGCCTGATGTATTCCGGCGGCGAGAACGCCGCGCCGTTCAAGGACATCGCCACCCCGGCCCCACGCGGGCATCTGCCGCAGATGCAGAACAAGCGCATCGGCGAGCAGGGCGGCGGCTACATGCTGATGAAGCCGCTCACCGACACCGCCGAATCCCTCGGTGTGCGAGCCGAATACGACATCCGGATCCAGCGGCTCGTGGTCGCGGACGACAATCGCGTCGTGGGCGTGGTGGCCAAGCGCTACGGCAAGGAGATCACAGTTCGCGCCCGGCGCGGCGTGGTGCTGGCCACCGGCAGCTTCGCCTACGAGCAGCGGATGATCGAGGGCTACGCGCCGCGACTGATCGGCCGCCCCGCCGCCGCGATCGAGGAACACGACGGCATCGGCATCCGGGTCGCCCAGGCGCTCGGCGCCGAATTGGCGCATATGGACGCCACCGAGGTCGCCTTCTTCGGTGATCCGCAGATGATGGTGCGCGGCATCCTGGTCAACGGCCGGGGGCAGCGCTACATCGCCGAGGACACCTATCCGGGCCGGATCGGCCAGGCCACGCTGATCCAGCAGGACAACCAGGCCTACCTGATCATCGACGAGGCCGCGCTCGAGGAGGCGCTGAAGACCGAGTCCAGCACCCCCTTCTTCCGCCAGCCCCCCACCTGGGCGGCGGAGACGGTCGAGGAACTCGAAAGCGATATGGGCCTGCCCGCGGGTTCGCTGCAGGCCACCGTCGAGGTCTACAACCGGCACGCCGAATCCGGCGCGGATCCGCTGCTCGGCAAGAAGCCGGAGTGGGTGAAGCCGATCGGCACGCCGGTGGCCGGGTTCGATATGCGCAACTTTACCGCCGGATTCACCCTCGGCGGTCTGCGCACCGATCTGGACTCCCGGGTCATCCACGTCACGGGCGAGCCGATCCCCGGCCTGTACGCAGCGGGCCGCTGCACTTCCGGCGTCTGCGCGGGTGGCTATGCCAGCGGCACCTCCCTCGGCGACGGCAGCTTCTACGGTCGCCGCGCGGGCCGCGCCGCCGCCAACGACGGTCCGGCATCGAGCTGATGCCCGACCGAACCGAAAGGAACACCATGCGTTTCGGCATCGTCCTGTTCACCAGCGACCGCGGCATCCGGCCGGCGGTCGCGGCAAAGGCCGCCGAGGAGCGCGGCTTCGAGTCGTTCTTCGTGCCGGAGCACACCCACATCCCGATCAAACGGGAGGCGGCGCATCCGCTGACCGGCGACGAGAGCCTGCCCGACGACCGGTACATGCGCACCCTGGACCCGTGGGTCGCGCTCGCCACCGCGGCGGCGGTCACCGAACGCATCGAATTGTCCACGGCCGTGGCACTTCCCACCGAACACGACCCCATCACGCTGGCCAAGACGATCGCCACCCTGGACCATCTGTCCGGCGGCCGGGTCAGTGTCGGCGCCGGATTCGGCTGGAACACCGACGAACTCGCCGACCACGGCGTGCCGGGCAACAAGCGCCGCACGGTGCTGCGCGAATACCTCGAGGCGATGCGAGCGCTGTGGACCGAGGAGGAGGCGAGCTACGACGGCGACTTCGTGAAGTTCGGTCCCAGCTGGGCGTGGCCGAAGCCGGTGCAGCCCAAGGTGCCGGTGCTGATCGGCACCGCGGGCACCGAACAGGGTTTCCGCTGGATCGCGCGGTCGGCCGACGGCTGGATCACCACCCCGTACGAGACCCACACGCTGCTGGAACGCCTGCGACTGCTGACCAAGGTGTGGCAGGAAGCCGGTCGCGAGGACACCCCGCGGGTGGTCGCACTCGACGGCAAACCCGACACGCAGCGGCTCACCGAATGGAGCGCCGCCGGGGTGACCGACGTACTGTACGGACTGCCGGACAAGTCCGAAGCCGAGGTGCTGGCCTATCTCGACCGCCTGGCCGGCAAGCTCGCGCCGCTGCGCGCGAGCGCCTGAACACCACGGCGCGCGAGCGCCTGAACACCCCGGCGCGCGAGCGCCTGAACCACCACGCGACCTGGCGCCCGAACAGGAAGTGAGCCGAAGACGTGCGTATCGCCCTGCTGTCCTACCGCAGCAAGACCCACTGTGGCGGGCAGGGGGTGTATGTCCGGAAGTTGAGCCACGGCCTGGCCGAACTCGGCCATGAGGTCGAGGTCTTCTCCGGTCAGCCGTACCCGGAACTGCTCGATCCCCGGGTGAAGCTGACCGAGGTGCCCAGCCTGGATCTGTACCGCGATTCCGATCCGTTCCGCACGCCGCGGCCCGGGGAGATCCGCGACCGTATCGACCTGCTGGAACTGGGCACGATGTGGACCGCCGGATTCCCCGAGCCGCGCACGTTCAGCCTGCGCGCGGCGCGGCTGTTGCGTTCGCGCGCAGCGGATTTCGATGTCGTGCACGACAACCAGTGCCTGGGTTCGGGACTGCTCGACATCGCCCGGCGGGTGCCGCTGGTGGCCACCATCCACCACCCGATCACCCGCGACCGGGCCGTCGATCTGGCGGCCGCGCCGTGGCGGCGCAAGGCGTTCGTCCACCGCTGGTACGGATTCCTCGGCATGCAGCAGCGCGTCGCGCGGCTGATTCCGGATCTGATCACCGTCTCCTCGACCTCGGCAGCGGATATCGCCGACGACTTCGGCGTCGACGCCTCCCAGTTGCGGGTGGTCCCGCTCGGCGTCGACACCGAACTGTTCCGGCCGCGTGAGCGCCGCGTGCCGGGCCGGATCGTGGCCGTGGCGAGTGCCGACAAACCGCTCAAGGGCATCTCCCACCTGCTGCAGGCGCTCGCCCGGCTGCGGCTCACCCACGACGTCGAATTGCAGTTGGTGGCCAAGCTGGAATCGAACGGCCCCACCGAGAAGCTGATCGCCGAACTGGGCATCTCCGATATCGTCACGGTCTCGAGCGGCCTGTCCGACGAGGCATTGGCCGAACTGCTGGCCTCGGCGCAGATCTCCTGCATTCCGTCCATGTACGAGGGCTTTTCGCTGCCCGCCGTGGAGGCGCTGGCCAGTGGCACCGCCCTGGTCGCCAGCCGGGCCGGCGCGCTGCCGGAGGTGGCGGCCGACTGTGCCGAACTGGTCGAGCCGGGCAATGTGGACGAACTGACCGGCGTCCTCGGGAAACTGCTCGACAATCCGCGTCGCATCGACGACCTCGGCGCCGCCGGGCGCCACCGCGCACTCACCGTCTTCAGCTGGGAAGCCGTGGCAGCCCAAACCGTTTCGGTGTACGAACGCGCCATCGCCCGCCGCCAGGGCACCGATCTGACCGCCGATACACAGGAGGCGACCGTATGCTGACCGTCGATTTCGACCGCTTGGGGATCGGTCCGGGCCTGCGAGTCATCGATGTGGGATGTGGGCAGGGTCGCCATTCCTTCGAGGCGTATCGGCGCGGCGCCGATATCGTCGCCTTCGATCAGAACGCCGACGACCTCGCCGATGTGAAGGTCATGTTCGGTGCGCTGGCCGAGGCCGACGAGGCTCCCGACTACGCGCAGGCCGAGACGGTCCAGGGCGACGCGCTGGCCATGCCGTTCGAGGACGGCGAATTCGACGTCGTCATCGCCTCGGAGATCCTCGAGCACATTCCGGCCGACGACGGCGCCATCGCCGAACTGGTACGCATCCTCAAACCCGGTGGGGCCCTGGCGATCACGGTGCCACGCTGGCTGCCCGAGCGGATCTGCTGGCTGCTCTCGGACGAATACCACGCCAACGAGGGTGGGCATGTGCGCATCTACCGCGCCGACGAACTGCGCGGCAAGGTCACCGCGCGCGGGATGCGCTTCATCCACAGCGAACACGCACACGCGCTGCACGCTCCCTACTGGTGGCTGAAATGCCTGGTCGGGGTGGACAAGCCCGACGCCCGGCCGGTGCAGCTGTATCACCGGATGCTGGTGTGGGACATGATGAAACGGCCGTGGCTGACCCGTGTCGCCGAATCGGCCCTGGACCCGGTGATCGGCAAGAGCGTCGCCCTGTACTTCACCAAGCCGGCGGTGTCCGGTGCGCGCCGCTGAGCTGCCCTCGATTCCCGGCGTCCTCACCGCCCGGCAATGCCTGGCCACCGCGGAATCCATTGCCGCACAACAGCACAGCGACGGCGCCATCCCGTGGTTCCGGGGCGGGCACACCGATCCCTGGGACCATGTCGAGTCGGCGATGGCGCTGACGGTGGCGGGGCTGCTCGATGCCGCGCGCGCCGCCTATGCCTGGTCGGCGGACACCCAGCGCGCGGACGGCTCCTGGCCGTCGCAGTTCCGCGGCGACGTCGTCGAGACCGCCGACACCGACACCAATTTCTGCGCCTACATCGCCACCGGCGTCTGGCACTACTACCGCTGCACCGGTGACCGCCGCTTCGTGGACACGATGTGGCCGACCGTGCGCGCCGCGATCGACTACGTCATCTCGTTGCAGCAGGGCCGCAACGGCGAAATCTATTGGCTGCAGACCGAACAGGGCATCCTGCCCGAGGCGTTGCTGACCGGCTGCTCGAGTATGTTCCACAGCATCGGCTGCGGGCTGGCGATCGCGGAACTGATCGGCCTCGCCCAGCCGGAATGGGAGGTCGCGGCCCTGCGCCTCGGCCACGCCCTGCGGCATCATCCGGAATCCTTCGCCGAGAAGGACCGGTATTCGATGGACTGGTACTACCCGGTGCTGGGCGGGGCGCTGCGCGGAGAGGCCGGACATGCCCGGATCGCCTCGCGCTGGAGCGATTTCGTGGTCGGCGAGATCGGTATTCGCTGCGTCTCCGACCGGCCGTGGGTGACCGGCGCCGAAACCTGTGAACTGGCACTGGCACTGGACACCCTCGGTGATTCCGATCGCGCGCTGCGCCTGCTGGCGAGTATCCAGCACCTGCGCGAGGACGACGGATCCTATTGGACCGGACTGGTTTTCGCCGACGGTAAGCGCTGGCCGGAGGAGCGCACCACCTGGACCGGTGCGGCGGCGGTGCTGGCCGCCGACGCGCTGACCCGCACCACCGGCGGCAACGGCATCTTCCGCGACCTGGCGCCCAGTGCGGATATCGCGACCGGCCTCACCTGCGACTGCGTGCGCTCGCCCAGCTGAGCCGGCCGCGACCTCATCGCTTCCGCTTCGGCCGTTTCAGCCCTTACCACCGCACCCCGTGCCACGCTCGAGCAACCGCAGCGATCCGATGGCCGCGACCTCGCGGAAATTGCCGCTGTCCAACGCCTTTCGATAGATGTGGTACGGGGCCTGCCCGCCGTCGGCCGGATCCGGGAAGACGTCGTGGATGGCCAGCACGCCACCGGCCGCCACCCAGTGCGCCCAGCCGTCGTAGTCGCGCTGGGCCGCTGCCTCGGTATGTCCGCCGTCGATGAACAGCAGCCGGATCGGGCTGCGCCAATGCTTCGCCACGGTTGCCGAGGGGCCCACCACGCCGATCACGGTATCGGTCAATTCCGCGCGCACCATGGTGCGGCGGAACGTGGTCACGGTGTCGAAGCGGCCGGTTTCGGGGTCGACCAGCGAGGTGTCGTGATACTCCCAGCCGGGCTGGTGTTCCTCGGACCCGTGATGATGGTCGATGGTGTAGACGGTGGCGCCGGTGTCTCGGGCCGCCGCGCCGAGATATATCGCCGACTTGCCGCAGTAGGTGCCGATTTCCACGATTATTCCGTCGCCCGCGTAACGCCGCGCGGCCTCGTAGAGCGCGCGCCCCTCCTCGATCGGCATGAATCCCGTCGCCTGCTCGGCCAGCTCGAACAATCGCCGAGTATCCGCGGAAATATCGGATTCCGCGGGAATTATCGAATCGGCACGAGTCATCAGAAGAACACCTTTCGGAAATCATCTCTCGATACTTTGCGAGCGGATGCGATATTGTGTGATTTGCGACTGTATCCGCTCCGGCTACGGGTATGCGAGTTGCTTTCGAAGCTTCACTACAGTAGCATCCAGACACGTGTCCGATCCCATTTCCACCGAGCCTACACCGGTGAATATGGAGGCAACTCGCCGCCGCCTCACCGAGAAGCAGGCCGATACCGTCGACCGGCTGACCAAGGCCGCGCTGGAGGTGCTGTCGCGCGAAGGCTTCGCGGGCCTCACCGTGCGCATGGTGGCCGCGGCCGCCGGAGTGGGTACGGCCACCGCCTACACCTATTTCTCCTCCAAGGAACACCTGGTCGCCGAGGTCTTCTGGCGGCGGCTGGCGGCCGACGCGCCGCCGGAGCCCGAGGCCGGCATCGACCGGATCACCCGGGTGGTCGCGGTGTTGCGGCAGATCGCCATGCTGGTCGCCGACGAACCCGCGCTGGCGGGCGCGGTGACCAGCGCACTGCTGGGCACCGACCCCGACGTCGCCCATCTGCGCACCCGCATCGGGACCGAGATCCGGCGGCGCCTGCTGGACGCCCTGGGCCCCGATGCCGATCCCGATGTGGTGGAAACGCTGGAATTGCTTTACGCCGGCGCCCTGGTGCGCGCCGGCGTGGGTTACGCCTCGTACGCCGAAATCGCCGATCGACTGGAAAAATCGGCCCTGCAGGTCCTGCGGGACTGATCGCGCAATTCCCGGGGCATTCCGGAAATTACGGCAATACCGCTTCGATGGCGGCGACCACATTCGGATCCTGCGGTTCGGTGCGCGGGCGGAAACGGCCGACCACCTTACCGTCGCGATCGACGAGGAATTTCTCGAAATTCCACTGAATATCGCCGGCGTCGCCTTCGGCATCGGCGGTCTGCACGAGTTCGCGATACAGCGGATGGCGGTCGTCACCGTTGACGTCGACCTTGGCCAGCAGCGGGAAATCCACGCCGTAGGTGGTCGAGCAGAACTGCTGGATCTCCTCGGCGGTGCCCGGTTCCTGCCCCATGAACTGGTTGCACGGCACGCCGACGACACTGAATCCGCGCGAGCCGTAGGCCTGCTGCAGCGCCACCAATCCGGTGTATTGCGGTGTCAGACCGCATTTCGAGGCGACGTTGACCACGAGCAGGGCCTTGTCACCGGCGAGTTCGGCCAGGGTCGCGGGTTCGCCGGCGAGCGTCTGGACGGGAATGTCACGAATATCGGTCACAGTCGAAATGATAGGTGGAATCTCGGCGGGTGCGAGCGCGACTTCCGTCGCCGGACCCGTCCGCGGAAGGTGTGCCGAGGGTCGACGCATCCCGCCGCAGCGCCCGCGCACAGGCGAACTAACTGCAACCTGTTCTATAGTGTGACGTGGACAACATCCCAGGTCATAGCCAGGAAGTCGCTCCCGGACCGCGTCCCGCGCATGATTTTTCCCCACTGCGCATCTTCACCATTATTAGAACTTGTTCTACAGTGAGCTGAGGCACGCTCCCGCGCCGAGCGCTGCCGCGATCAGCCGCTACCACTTCGAAGATGAGGTAACCGAACATGACCGACACCAGCGCAGCCGATTACATCGTCATCGGCGCGGGCAGCTCCGGTGCCACTGTCGCTAGTCGGCTCGCCGAGCAGGGCGCCAGCGTCATCCTGCTCGAGGCCGGCCGCAAGGACAACACCAAGTTGGTCACGGTCCCCGGCATGATCACCACGGTTCACACCGTTCCGCAGCTCAAGCACCAGGTCACCTGGTCGCAGTACTCGATTCCGCAGAAGCACGCCGCCGAGCGCCGGGTGCCGATGACGCGCGGCAAGGTGCTGGGCGGTTCGAGTTCGGTCAACGGCATGCTCTTCGTGCGCGGCAACAAGGCCAACTTCGATTCCTGGGCCGCCGAAGGCTGTGAGGGCTGGAGCTACGAGGACGTGCTGCCGGCCTACAAGCGCCTGGAGAACTGGGAGGACGGCGCCAGCGACCTGCGCGGCTCCGGCGGTCCCATCGAGGTGACCCGGCAGAAGGACCTCACCCCGATCGCCAAGGAGTGGATGGAGGCCGCGGCCGAAACCTTCGGTGTCCCGGTCATCGAGGACTACAACGGCGAGTCCCAAGAGGGCATCAGTATCTTCCAGCAGAGCGTGAAGGACGGCCTGCGCTTCAGCTCCTCGCGCGGCTTCATCACCAACCGCCCCAATCCGAATCTGAAGGTCGTCACCAAGGCGCACGTGGCGCGCGTGGTGATCGAGAAGGGCCGCGCCATCGGCGTCGAGGTCATCGAGAAGAAGGGCCGCCGGATCATCCGCGCCGAGAAGGAGGTCGTGGTCTCCGGTGGCGTGATGGGTTCCGCGCACATCCTGATGCTGTCCGGAGTCGGCCCCGCCGGGCACCTGCGCGACCTCGGCATCGAGGTCAACGCGGATCTGCCGGTCGGCCAGAACCTGCACGACCACCTGTTCGTCCCGATGACCTTCATCTCGAAGAAGGCGCTGCACCGCGGCATTCCGTCACATTTCGCGGCCGGTTTCCTCAAGGAACTGCGCAGCCCCGGCAGCTCGTGGTTCGGGCGCACGGTCTTCGAATCCGTGGGCTTCGTGCGGACCTCGATGGCCAAGGACATCCCGGATATGCAGATCCACACCCTGCCGTGGAGCTACCCGACGCCCAACCAGGACGAGGACAAGCTGCACATGGTGGACAAGCGGGAAGCGCTGACGATCTTCCCGACCCTGATCTACCCGAAGAGCCGCGGCGAACTGCGCCTGGCCTCCACCGATCCGCTCACCTCGCCGCTGATCGACCCGGGCTACCTCTCGGATCCGGCCGATATGGACTTCCTGGTCGAGGCCATCGGCATGATCCGCGAGGCGGCGGCGAACAAGGCGATCGCGGGCGATATCACCGAGGAGTTCTCCCCCGGCCCCGCGTTCCAGGACGAGACCGCGCTGCGCCGCGAGCTGCCGATGCGGATCCACTCGGTCTACCACCCGGTCGGCACCTGCCGGATGGGTGTGGACGAGCGCGCCGTCGTCGACCCGCAGCTGCGGGTGCGCGGCATCGAGGGCCTGCGCGTGGCCGACGCCTCGATCATGCCGAGCATCACCGGCGGCAACACCAACGCCCCGTGCTACATGATCGGTGAGAAGGCGGCCGAATTCATCACCGCCTCCGCGTAATTCGCCTCGTTCGACCGGCCCCGGTTGTGATCACCGATCGCGACCGGGGCCGTCGTCGTCGCGGGGTCGTCAGATATCGCTGAGATCGATGTCGACGGTGAAAGGTGCCGTCGCCTTGATAATGCCCGTGTACATCTCGCCGGTCCGATATGCCCTCGTTGCCGGGTCGAGGATGTAGGTGTAGATCAGCGGGACGCCGGTCGCGGCCTGTTCGACTCGCCAGTAGAAGGCGATACCCGCCTTGGCGTACTGGTCGACCTTCACGATCCGATCGGTCGTCTCGGACCCGGGCGAAACAACCTCCACGACCAGCAGGACGTGTTCAGGGCGGGTAGGCGTGATGTCGATCGTGTCCGCGCGGTACACCACGACATCTGGACGGCGGTTGGTGAGCGGAACGTCCTGTAGGCGGACGTCGAAGTCCGTATCGGCGTTCCACTCCGGGCCCGACGCGGCATCCAGCGCGTTGGCCAGAACGCGGGCCAGCCGGTTGTGCCGCTTGGACGCGCTGGGACGCGCCACGGCGATGCCCACCGCAATTTCGGTACTCGCACAACGCTCTTCGGGCCAGGAATCGTATTCCGCTGCCGTGATTCGCTGGTGCATCTATTCCGACGGGACGGTATCGACGGTCATGACAGCGCTCCTCCCAAGCGATGTCGGGCATACTCACGCCGGGTTCGGCGGGCCGAAGCCGACGCCGAGATATGTTGCAGGGCACAGAAGCAACTACGCAAGAAGCGCGAGTTGCCGTGCCAGCCGCTCGATGCCGCAAGTCGGCGCTCGACCATCCGGGCGTCTAGGGGGGCGGTAGGCCCGCAAGTGCGTGCAAGCCGTTCCGGTGGGCGTTCTCGAAGGGGCGGCGCGTGTACTGATCGTGCAAACCTCGCTCGGATTTGCAGTTTTCGCGCATTTTCGTGGAGGTTTGCACGATTAGTTCACCTCGGGGACTGGCGGGGTCGGTCTGGTTCGGACGTTGGGTTGTGGCGGGGTATCAGGTCGTTCAGGCAGGGGAAGCTGGTGGCGGGGGTGGCGCGTAGGGCTTGGGCGATTACCGCGTACCAGTGGGGGTCGCCTTGGATCGTCGGGGCGGGGGAAGTTCGTGGAATGCGTTGCGGCAGAGTCGGTGTCATATGTCGCTCCTTGTCGCGTGATATCGCGCGCGGGCCCTTCCTTGGCGGACCTTGCGGTGGCCGGATATTGCGTTGGCGGCGTTGCGGTCGGGGGCGTCGCGGAGCGTTGCCGCGTAGTGACGCGTTGCGGTGGTGGGGCGTTGCGGTGGCCTGCGGGGTCGGGAGGGGACCCCGCAGGCACCTCAGACTCGCTCGCGGCACTCGGTGGGGAGTGGGACGGTGGCGTCGAGACGTCCTGCGAGCGAGGCGTTTTCATGGTGGGCCCGGTGTGGCAGGCGGTGCATTGGGCGGTGGTCGCGGCGTCGGGGTCGTGGCCGAGGGTGGTGAGGATGTTGCGGCAGCTGCCGAGCATGTCGCAGGTTTGCGGGGTGCAGGCCGCGTGGCGGTCGGCATGGATCTCGCGGTGCATCCGCTCGGGGGAGATCGGGTTGGCGAGCGGGCCGTGGAAGACCGGGTTGGTCATGGCCGCTCAGATTCCGAAGTGCGGGCGGTCGGCGGGGTGCATGGCGCCCGTCGCGACGAGCCACAGCTTGGCCTGTAACTTGCGGGCGCACACCGTGATCGGGCAGTCGAGATGGTCCTGCATGATGCGGTGAGCGAGCGCGGTGGTCATGGTCGGCAGGGCGCTGTGGATGATCGGTCGCAAACCGTGCACGGGAGAACACCTCCGGACGTCGTCGGGGCACCAGCGGACACGCGACTGCTGGTACTCCCGATGGCCGGGGCCATTTTTCGGCCACCACCTTGCGGCGTCGGTGCTACGCGGTAATGTCTCGTCGGTACCATCGCGGTTGTAGTCGCATCCGGGGGCAACGGTTGTGCGACTTGCCGATTCGAGTTTCCCGGCCATCGGGGTGGCTCAAGAAGACCACCGACTGAGCCGGCGGGACAATAGCGCCATGCATATGCAACGAAGGTTCTGCGACGGCCCAGAGCGGCTCGCACGGGGGTAGCCGACTTCTTTCCTCGTGCAAACGGCGACCGCTCACGATGCAAACGAGGAATCCGTGACGAACATTGGTGAGGACAGCTCGACCACCCTGCCCCGGCGGCAATTGGGCAGGTATCTCAAGGAGGCCCGCCTGGGCGTGGGCCTGCGGTTGGAAGACGTTGCGCCGCTTATGCAATGGTCGGCGAGCAAACTGTCTCGACTCGAAGCCGGAAAGTCCCCAGCCATCCGAGTGCTCGATGTGGAGGCGCTGTGCGGCATCTACGACATCGACGATCCCGAGGTCATTGCCGGCCTCGTCGGCCTGGCGAAACAAAGCACCGGCAAAAGCTGGTGGCAGGCATTCGATGACGTTATTTCGGGGAACTTCGACCTGTACGTGGGATTGGAGTCGTCGGCTAAACGGCTTTCCATTTTCAGGCCCGACATGCCTTCCGGCCTTTTCCAAACGAAGGAGTATGCGCGTGCTGTCGATCAGCGCTACTACCCTCAGATCGATCCTGGCGAGTTGGCGCGGCGAATCGAACTGAAGACCAAACGTCAAGCGTTGCTCACCAGGAAAGTAAGCCCCATCTCGGTTGATCTGATAATCCATGAGTCTGCGGTGCGAACCGTTGTGGGAGACCCGCGGACGATGGCGGCACAATGCCACCACCTGGCAAATCTACCGGGAAATGTGACCGTCAAGGTTCTGACGTACGAAGCCGGATTCCCGGCCGGACTGCCGACCGGCCCCTTCGCCATCCTCGACTTCGGAACCGATTTGAAGGGCCGTGAACTGTCGCCGACGGTCGTCTATATCGAATCGTACGCAGGCGATCTGTACCTCGAGCGCCCAAAGGATGTGGGGCGGTATCGTCAGGCGTACAGCATCATCGAGCAAGCGGCGCTTGACATTGCGGACAGCAAGCGTTTTCTGAGGAACACAGCAAGGGAGTTCGATCGTGAACGTCGATCTGACCGGAGCCAAGTGGTTCAAGTCGAGCCGCAGCGGTGGCGGTAAGGACTGCGTGGAGACCGCGTTCCTCCCCACCGGACACGTCGGAGTCCGCGACTCCAAAAACCCCACCGGCCCCGCCCTCGTCTTCACCCCCACCGAATGGGACGCCTTCACCACCGACCTCCGCAACGGCACCCTCGACAACGGCTAGATCGATCGCGTCATACGAGCCGGGCCGGCGCGCCACGCTTCGGTAGCGGATCCGCTTGCCGCGGCAGGTTTAACTATAGTTAGTTTAACCATAGTTAAACCTCGGAGGTTTGGATGGCGATCGCGAAGCCCTCGGACATGTTCGACCGAACGCGCGAATGGGAGGCGCTGACCCGATTCGTCACGAGTGGACAACCGCACGCGACTCTCGGGGTGGTCTCGGGACGTCGGCGACAGGGCAAATCCTTCCTGCTCGAGGCGTTGTGCGAGGCCACCGGCGGCTTCTACTTCGCGGCAGATCAAGCGACCGAGGCCGAGTCGCTCCGTTACTTCTCCGGCGCGGTCGCAGACTATTCCGGTTCCGATCTGCCGGTGACCTTCGAGGATTGGCGTCAAGCGGTGGATGGACTACTCGCGGTGACCGTCGACCGCGAGGTGCCCGTGGTCATCGACGAGTTTCCCTACCTCGCCAAGGCCGCTCCAGCGCTTCCCTCGATCGTGCAAGCCGCGCTGGCGCCCCGCCGACCCGAACGCCTGCGTTCGCGAGGTCGATTGCTGTTGTGCGGCTCGGCGTTGTCATTCATGGGCTCCTTGCTTTCCGGCGACGCACCACTGCGCGGGCGAGCCGGATTGGAACTCGTCGTGCCCACTCTCGACTATCGGCTCGCGGCCGAGTTCTGGGGAATCGAGGATCCGCGATTGGCGGTGCGCGTGCACGCGATCGTCGGCGGCACCCCCGCCTACCGCCGGGAATTCGTCGAGGACGATGCCCCCTCCGGGCCGGAAGACTTCGACGACTGGGTTCGGCGAACGGTGTTGAATCCGTCCAGCCCGCTGTTCCGCGAGGCTCGGTATCTGCTCAGCGAGGAGCCCGGACTACGCGATCCCGGCCTCTATCATTCGGTGCTTTCGGCTGTGGCACATGGCAATTCGACCAGCGGTGGGATCGCATCGTATGTAGGCCGTAAGGCCAGCGATATCGCTCACCCGCTCGCCGTTCTGGAAGACTGCGGACTCCTGCGCCGGGAGCCGGATCTGTTCCGCGGCAACCGAATCCTCTATCGAATCAGCGAACCATTGGTCACCTTCTATCAGACCATCCTGCGTCCCGAGTGGGCACAGTGGGAGCGGGGCCGCGATACCGACAGGTTGTGGCGCCGTCGGCGTAGCAGATTCGACAGCAATGTGCTGGGCCCGCATTTCGAACAGATCTGCCGCGACTGGATCGCCGGTTACGCACCGCCCGAGACCTTCGGAGGTTATCCCGGCAGGGTCGGCTCCGGAGTCGTGAACGACCCCGCCGATCGGGCTACACATGAAGTCGACGTGGTCGTGTTCGGCGAAGGGCGCGAGGGTACCGAATCGCTGCTCGCGATCGGCGAGGCGAAGTGGAACGACGTCGTGGGCATGGGGCATCTGGACCGGCTTCGCCGTATCCGGCAACTACTCTCCAGTCGGTACGACACCTCCGAAACTCGGCTGATCTGTTACAGCGCGGCGGGTTTCATGCCGGCGCTCGAGCGCGCAGCGGCCCGGGCGAGCGATATCGCCTTGGTCGGCTTGGACGATCTCTATCTCCGCTGACTGCCGATACGGCCTGAGCACGCCGATCGGCGCGGATCGGTTGTGATGCCAAACACAACGGGGGCGTTTGATTTGACGCAACATTTGCACATTGCAACTATTGTCTAATGCAAGGCAATGAGGGGACCGTCGCGCCGGCCGCCGACGCCGCGTCCGAACAGAGCACCACTGCCGAGATCGCGGCACTCGAAGCACTGACCCGGATGCTGGTCTCCATCGCCTGGGACAGTGCCCACGCCGCACCGCCCGGCGTCACCTTCCCGCAGATGCGCTTCCTGCTGATCCTGCAGGCCCTGGGCCGGGTGTCGTCGTCGCGGCTGGCGGCCGCGCTCGGCGTCAACGCCTCGTCGGTGACGCGGCTGGCGGACAAGCTCGAGGCCCGCGGGTACGTGGCGCGGGGAACCGATGCGCACAACCGCAGCGTCGTCACCATCGAGGTCACCACCGCCGGACAGGCCGTGGTCGATCAGGTGTTGCAGCGGCGGAAGGTCGCCTTCGGATCCTTGCTGGACGGCCTCACTCCCGAGGCACGCGCCCGCGTGATCGTCGCGGCGCGGGATCTGGTGCAGGCCGCCGCCACCACGCCCTTCGTCACCGCGACCGGGCCGGGGTCGTTATGAGCGCCGGGCATTCGCGCGCGACGCATCTGGGCGATTTCCAGGTCAGCCCGCGCCTGCTGCTGATCGCCGGCCTCGCGATTCCGGTCGGCGGCGCGGCCGCGGTGGCCGCGTACGCGCTGCTGCAGCTGATCGGGTTCATCACCAATCTCGTGTTCTACCAACGCTTCAGCACCGAGATGGTCGCGCCGGGCGCCACCCATCACCCGTGGTGGCTGGTACTCACGGCACCGGTCGTGGGCGGGCTGATCATCGGGGTGATGGCCCGCTACGGCTCGGAGAAGATTCGCGGCCACGGCATGCCGGAGGCGATCGAGGCCATTCTCACCGGCGGGTCGCGGGTGCAGCCGCGGGTGGCGCTGCTCAAGCCCGCCTCCGCCGCGATCAGCATCGGCTCGGGTGGCCCGTTCGGCGCCGAGGGGCCGATCATCATGACCGGCGGCGCGGTCGGTTCGATTCTGGCGCAATTGCTGAAACTGTCCGCGGACGAACGCAAGACACTGCTGGTCGCCGGTTCGGCGGCGGGGATGGCGGCGACCTTCAACGCCCCGCTGGCGGCGATTCTGCTGGCGGTGGAACTGCTGCTGTTCGAATGGCGGCCACGCAGTTTCATTCCGGTGGTGGCCGCCGTGGTCACCGGCACCATCTGCCGCTGGGCGATGCTCGGCAACGGACCGGTGTTCGCGGTGGCGACCGACGGGCGCACGCCCGGCGCGCTGTCCGACGGCCTGGCGCTGATTCCCGGCATCACCGGCGGACTGCTGGCGATCGCCGCGACCGCGATGGTGTATTTCGCCGAGGATTCCTTCGCCAAGATCCCGGTGCACTGGATGTGGTGGCCGGCCATCGGCGGCCTGATCATCGGCATCGGCGGCCTGTTCGAACCGCGGGCGCTGGGAGTCGGCTACGACGTCATCGACCAGTTGCTCACCGGACATGCCACGCTGTCGCTGATCGTCGGCATTCTGGTGGTGAAAACCCTGATCTGGTCGCTCTCGCTCGGCTCCGGCACCTCGGGCGGCGTGCTGGCGCCGGTGTTCATGATCGGCGCGGCGCTCGGGGCCGCGGAGGGCGGATTGTTGCCGCACGTCACCGCGGGTTTCTGGGCGATGTGCGGATTGGCCGCGGTGGTCGGCGGGGTGATGCGCTCACCGCTGACCGGCATCGTCTTCACCTGCGAACTCACCCATGCCTGGAACGACGTGCTGCCGCTCGCGGTGGCCTCGGTTTCGGCGTACGCGGTGTCGGTCCTGCTGCTCAAGCGTTCGGTGCTGACGGAGAAGATCGCCCGCCGCCGCCTGCATCTCACCCGCGAATACACCACCGACCCCCTGGAGACGTTCTTCACCCACGAGGTGATGACCGCCGATCCGCTGGTGCTCGGACTCGACGACCTCATCGACCCGATCCTCCCCCGGACCCACTACGCCGGGTTGTACCCCGTGGTCGACGGTTCCGGTGCGCTGGCCGGCGTGACCACCCGCCAGGCCCTGCAGAACAGCCCCGGCACGGCGGTCGCGGCGGCCACCCTGGACATCCGGACCGCCGTCCATCCGGACAACACCCTGCGCGAGGTGGCCAACGCACTCGCGCTGGCACACGTGACGGCGGCACCCGTGGTCGCGCGCGACGATCCGAACCGCTTGTGCGGCATCATCACCCTCGAACAGCTGCTCCACGCCCGCCGCCGCGACCTGCACGAGGAACACCACCGCGAACGCCTGCTGGTGGTACGCGAAGAACCAGCTGCCAGGGACGACGACAAGGTCACCGCCGCCTGAACAAAGCTGGCTCGAGGGCAAACCCGCCACATCCCACAGTCCGGCGGACCAGCACATCCGACGCAAGTTACCGCCGCGAGCGCCAAGGCGCACCACATCGGCTACACGGACCACCCATGGGCACATCCGGCGACGCCCGCAGAGACGAGTTCACCGGCGGCAGCGCGGCATCACGACGCCGAGCGCACCGGTCGAGCCGAGCCGACCCCTGCACGGTGTGGATGCGGGGCTCGGCGACATCCGCGTGGAACACTCGCGCTGTGAGCGAGTTCGGGCGGCGAGTGGGTTTCGTGGCGAATCTCGGTCCGGGGTGGTTCGCCTCGGTGATGGCGACCGGCATCGTCTCGCGGGCCGTCGGCGCGGCGGGGTGGGAGTGGGGTGGCACTGCCCTGTTGATCGTCGGCTTGATCGCCTACGCCGTGCTCGTCGTGGCGACCCTGCTGCGCATCGCATTCTTCGGCGACCGCGTGATCGGCGACGCGGTGAATCCCACGACCGGCTTCACCTATCTGGCCTTCGTCGCCGCCACCGGGGTGATGTCGGCGGGGCTGTCCCGGCACGCCTGGGTGGGTGCGGCGCTGGCCTTACTGCTGGTGGCGACGGTCGCGTGGGCGGTCCTCGTATACGCGATTCCGGCGCTGCTGATGCTGCACCACGGCGCACCGACCGCGGTGACCGGCGCCAACGGCACCTGGTTCCTCTGGGTGGTCGGCACTCAATCACTCGCGGTGGCCGCCACCGCCCTGCCGCAGCCGTGGGGTCAGCGTTTCGCGGTGCCGGCGCTGCTGTGCTGGTCGGTCGGCGTGGTGCTCTACGGCATCGTGGCGACGGTGGTGCTGGGCACCCTGTTCGGCACCTCGCTGACCGCCGAGCGCCTCGCGCCGACCTATTGGATCTTCATGGGCGCCACCGCGATCAGCGTGCTGGCCGGCACCCAGATCATGGATCAACGCTCGGTGGCGTTGATCGCGACCGTGCGGCCCATGCTCGAGGGCGCGACGCTGGTGCTGTGGGCGTTCGGCAGCTGGCTGGTGCCGCTGCTGCTGGCGGCCGGCATCTGGCGGCATCTGGTCCGGCATTTCGGGCTGAGCTACGAACCGGGCCTGTGGAGCATCGTGTTTCCCGTGGGCATGTACGGCGTGGGAACCGCCGAACTGGGCAAGGCCACCGGCGAACAGTGGATGGTCGACTTCGGGCACGGTGAGGCATGGGTGGCGCTGGCGGTGTGGGCGGCCACCGCGGCCGATCTGGTGGTTACGCTGGTCCGGCGCCGGCGTACCCGGGAATTCGTAGGCTGAACTCGCGATCTTCTACCGCACGGTAGCCTAGGTCGCGAAGTACGATCCGGCGGGAGGAGCCGGAGCAATGGAACGGGAGATTCACGGTGACCTCGCGGGAGGATTTCCTGCGCCGCGTGCGCGATGCCCTCGAGGCGCTACCGAATGACGAACGTATGGTGCCGGTGCCGCGCAACTATCAGCGCAATGCCCCGGTGCACTCGGCCGCGGACCAGGCCGAGATCGTCGAACTGTTCATCGATCGCCTCAAACATTATGGCGCCCAGGTCCATCGGGTCGGCGCGGACGAAATCCCCGGTGCGATCGACTCGGCCCTGCGCGCGCACGGCGCCCGCTCCGCGCTGGCCCCCGACGGGCTGCCCGAACATTGGCTGCGGCGCTGGGAACTGACGGGTGAACATCGGGTCCTCGACGATCAGCCGCAGCTGTCGATCCTCGATCGCGAACGCACCGATGCCGTGGTCACCGGATGTGCCGGCGCGGTAGCCGATGCGGGCACCCTGATTCTCGACGGCGGGCCGGGACAGTGCCGCCGCGACGCCGCCGTCCTGGCCGACTGTCATATCTGCGTGGTCCGCGTCGAGCAGATCGACTTCTCGCTGCCACAGGTCCTGGACAAGCTGGACCCGCGCCGGTCCATCACCTGGTTCGGCGGCCCGACCGCCATGACCGATCCGGAGGCCGATTCCGGCAAGGTCGGCGGAGTCATCGAGGAGACCGAGCGACGGCTGGTCGTCGTCATCGTCGGTTGATCGACGGCCTCTGTTCTCCCCACCCCCTCACAAGCGCTCGTTAAGGGCGCGGCAAGCGCATCCCGGCATTGTCGTCGTCGACACCGGGAGTGCTCCTGCCGCGAGAGGGGGCGGCAGGATCACCCACCGGCTGCGACCGAGACGATCCGCTCGGTCTGTCGACGAGGGGTGACAGGCCGGGCGGATCACGATTCGGCAGCGGCGCGGGTGTCCGACTCGAGGAATGATGGGGGTATGGAAACTGCGGTCGTCTTCGTCCTGGCTTGCCTGATCTACTGGTGGGGCTTGATCTGACCGATCGGCAGGCCCCGGCTCGCCACGGACTCGACCCCCGGACGCGACGGAGTCCGTCCCGGCCGGTCAGCGCGTGCCGACCAGTTCTTCCGCCGCACCCGGGTCCTGCTGTCCCACAGTCTCTTTCACGTTCCGCATCAAGAACACCGCTACCAGTGCCGCGACCACCGCGCTCACCGCGCCGACCGCGAAGGCGGCTTGCATTCCCGAACTGAAGGCATCGCGAGCCAATCTCGCCAGGTGCGGGTCACCCAGGCCGAGCGCACCGGCGATGGACTCGCGCGCACTCGCCGGCGCCCGGTCCGGCATCGCGCCGGAATAGGTGCCCGCCAGGATGGCTCCCAGAACCGCGACGCCCAGCGCACCACCGGTCTGCTGAATGGTGTCGTTGAGCGCCGACCCCACCCCGGCGTGTTCGGCGGGCACCGCGCTCATCAACGCGCCGATCGCCGCGGGCATCGCCAGACCGGCTCCCGCGCCGAGCAGCGCCATGGCCAAGGCCGGCAGCCAGAACCCGGTTCCGGCGTTCAATGTGGCCAGCACCCCGAAACCTCCGGCGACGACGACCAGCCCGGCGACGGTCACCGGTTTGGCGCCGAGTTTCCCGACCACACTCGCCCCCAGCGCGTTGAACGCCAGCACCGCGACCGCCATCGGCGTGAACGCCAGTGCGGTTCGCATCGGCGAATAGCCGAGCACGAATTGCAGATACTGCGTCAGCACCAGCACCAGACCGCCGTTGGCGAAGGTCACCAGCACCAGCGAGAAGCTGGATCCGGTGAAGGTGCGGTTGCCGAACAGGTGCAGCGGGACCATCGGCGAATCGGTGCGCAGTTCGCGAATCACGAAGCCGCACAATGCGGCAACCGTCACCGCCGCGGCGGCGAGAGTCGCGCCGTCCGTCCAGCCGCGCTGCGGCACGGCGATGATCGTCCACACCAGCGCCGTCATCCCGACGATGGACAGCACCGTGCCCGGGAGGTCCGGTTTACGCCACGGTCCCCGAGATTCCGGCATGAGCACCAGCGCCGCCACGATCGCCACGCCCGCGATCGGCACATTCATCACGAAGACCGAACCCCACCAGAAGTGGTTCAGCAGCGCTCCGCCGAGCACCGGGCCGCCGACCATGCCGAGGGTGGCGACCGCACTCCACGCCGCGATGGCCTTCGGCCGTTCCCGGTCGTCGAAGACGGTGATCAGGATCGACAGGGTGCTGGGCATGATCAGGACGCCGCCGATGCCCATCAGGACCCGCCCGGCGATCAGCATTTCCGGACTTCCGGCGTAGGCGGCCAGCAGTGAGGCGCCGCCGAACAGTGCCAGTCCGATCACCATGATCAGGCGCCGGCCGAAGCGGTCGGAGAGACTGCCGGACGTGAGCAGCAGTCCGGCGAACACCAGCAGATAGGCGTCGATGATCCATTGGATCTGCTGCGCGTCGGCATGCAGATCGGTGGCGATCTGCGGGATGGCGACCGTCAGCACCATATTGTCGATCACCAGCACCAGCGAGCTGAGACACAGGACGACCAGGATCAGCCAGCGGCGCGAACTGCCGACAGCGGTCGATTCCGAACTATCCATCGCGAACCCTTTCGAAGGACCAAAAGGACGCACACCGTGCGCCACTCCGAACACTGTACGGCCACCGCACACCGTTCGGCAATGAGTACGGCGTTCGACTGATCGAACGTCGTGCGGACGCGACTATGCTGACGTCGACTGCGAAAGGAGAGCCGATGGCGTCTCGGCCCGCTACGACCGACTCCACTACGACCGACTCCACTACGACTGACTCCACGCCGGCCGAATCCGCGGACACCGCGCAGATCCGCTCGGTATGGACCCGCGAACACCGGCAGCGCCGCGATCAACCGGCGCTGAGCCGAGCGCAGATCGTCGCCGAGGCGATCGCGCTACTCGATGCCGAGGGGTTCGAATCGCTGAGCATGCGCAAGCTGGGCAGCCGGTTGGGCGCGGGCGCGACCTCGCTCTACACCCATGTCGCCAACAAGGACGAACTGCTCGAACTGGTCGTCGACGAGGCCTTCGGTGAGTTGCGGCTGCCCGCCGAGCCGAGCACCGACTGGCGTGCTGCGATGCTCGAGCTCTGTCACGACATCCGGCGCATCCTGTTGCGCCACCCGTGGATTTCGATGGTGATGACGACCGCGGGGCTGGCCTATCTGGGCCCGAACATGTTGCGGCTGTCGGAGTCGCTGCTGTCGATCCTGGAGGATGCCGGCTTCGACTCCGACACCGCCGACCGTGCCTCGAATACGTTGCTCGCCTATGTCATCGGCGCGACCTCGACCGAGGCCGCGATGCTGACCTCCATCGCGCGCAGCGGACTCGACGAACAGGTGTGGTTCGAGCAGTTCATGGCCGCCGCCGACATCGCCGCACGGCCGTATCCGCGGATCCATCAGCGCTTCGCCGGCCATCGCGGTCACGACTCGGCCCGCATCCGCGAGGACAATTTCGACTCCGAACTCGGCCTGATCCTCGACGGACTGCACGCGCGGCGGAGGTCCTGAGCACCTGCCCGGAGCCTCCGCCCGCGGAGATCAGCGGCCGGTGGGCAGGTTCGCCCCGCCGGTCACGTCGAGCACCACACCGCTGACGAAGCCGTTGGTGGCGATCATGTGCACGGCCCGCGCCAATTCCTCCGGATCCCCTACGCGCCCAACGGGTGTGGTGGCGGCGAGGCCGTCGAAGAGGGTACGGCGCTGTTCCTCCGGCACCCGCTCCCACCATTCGGTGTCGACGACGCCGGGGGCGACGGCGTTCACCCGCAGCGGGGCGAGTTCGACCGCCAGCGGTGCCACCATGGCGTTCAGCGCCCCGTTGATCGCGGCCAGTCCGGCGGTGCCGGGGAAGGCCGCATGCGCCGACGCCGCGGTGATCAGGGTGATCGATCCGTTCGAAACCAGATGCGGCAGAGCCGCTTTGACAATTCTCACCTGCGGCCAGAACTTGCCGTCGAACCCCTGCGCCAGGTGGTCGAGATCGAGTTCGGCGAACGGGCCGCTGCCCGCCGAACCGCTGACCGCGACGACGAGGTGGTCGATGGGGCCGGACTGCGCGAAGAATGCCGCGATCTGCTCGGCATCGGTCGCGTCCATCCGGTAGCCGCTGGTCTTACCACCCAGCCGAGCCACTGCCGCGTCGAGTTTGTCCTGACTGCGGCCGGTGACCACGACCTCGGCACCCTCGTTCGCGAACAGCGCGGCGGTGGCCGCACCGATACCGGAACTACCGCCCATGACGACCACGCGCGGGATGCCGGTGCTGGAAGCGCTCATTGCAACTGTTCCTGTCCTGTACAGTTTGACGAGACTGACAGTCTCGACAACGAGCGTATCGGGTGCGGTATTCCCGCGCATCGCCACCGCTGGGAGGTAGACCATGAGAACACCACCGCGGCAACCGGATTCGACGCCACCCGCACGCGAGCACACCGGCCGGCGCCGGAACGAGGCCACCCGTCGCGCGATTCTCGACGCCGCTCTCGCTCAGCTCGCCACCGCCGACGGCGGCACGGTCACGGTCGATTCCCTCGCGGCCGCGGCCGGGGTCGGCAAACAGACGATCTACCGCTGGTGGCCATCGAAGGGAGCGGTGCTGCTCGACGCCCTGCTCGACCGCGCGCACCGGTCGGTCCCGACTCCCGACACCGGCTCGGTGCGCACCGATCTGCTGGCGGTCGCCGATTCCACTTTCACCGGCGCCCAACAGGTTTCGACCGCTCCGGCGCTGCGCGCGCTGGTGCGCGAGGCGGCCCGCGACCCCCACCTCGCCGAATTGATGCAGGAGTTCACCGCAGCCCGCCGCGCCGCCGTGCGCGATATCCTCGAGCGCGCGATCACCCGGGGTGAACTGCCCGCCGAGACGGATGCGGACCTGCTGGTGGATCTGCTCTACGGACTGTTCTGGTACCGCTTCCTGCTCGGCCACGCCCCCCTCGACCACACCACCGCCACCCGGCTGGTCGACACCCTGCTGCCGGCCGTATGACATTGCCGACGACGGGCCCGCACCGAAGTCCGGTGCGGGCCCGTACATTTCGTCAGGTTCAGCCGTTGCCATTCAGACCCGCGCGCACACCTTCCTCGATGCGCTTGCCGATCTCCGGATCGACGTTCTTCCAGTAGTCGAACACCCGGCTCAGCACCGGTTCGCGCACGCCGCCGAGCACATGCCCGACCACGTTGTCCACCAAGCGCTCCCGCTGCTCGTCGTTGTACACCTCACGCACCAGCGTGCCCGGCTGCGCCCAGTCGCTGTCCTCGGCGTGCTGGACGTATCCGGCCCGCACCTGCTCGGGCTCGAAACCCCACGCCGCCTCCTCCGGGGCCGCGGCCGCGTCGGCATGCGGGCCGCCGAACGAATTCGGCGCGTAGACCGGTACTTCCGGCGCGTTGAAGTCGTAGCGCATGGCGCCCTCCTTGGAGTAGGAGTTCACCTCGGCCGCCCGCGCGCGGTTCGGCGGCAGCTGGTGATAGTTGGTACCGATGCGGTAGCGATGGGCGTCGGCATACGCGAAGACCCGGCCCAGCAGCATCTTGTCCGGCGAATAACCGATACCCGGCACGATCGCCGACGGCTCGAACGCGGCCTGTTCGATCTCGACGAAGTAGTTGCGCGGGTTGCGGTTCAGCGTCCAGGTGCCGACCTCGATCAGCGGGTAGTCCTTGTGCGACCACACCTTGGTCAGATCGAACGGGTTGAAGCGGTAGTTCGCCGCCTCGCCCACCGGCATGATCTGCACATACAGAGTCCAGCTCGGGAATTCGCCGCGTTCGATGGCCTCCCACAGATCCTGGCGGTGATAGTCGGGATCGGTGCCGGCCAGCCGGTCGGCGTCGGCCTGGGTCAGGAATTCGATGCCCTGATCGGTCTTGAAGTGGTACTTCACCCAGAACCGTTCGCCCTCGGCGTTGATCCACTGGTAGGTGTGCGAGCCGTAGCCGTTCATGTGCCGGTAGGTCTTCGGAATGCCGCGGTCACCCATCAGCCAGGTCACCTGATGCGCCGATTCCGGGCGCAGGGTCCAGAAGTCCCACTGCATGTTGTGATCGCGAAGTCCGTTGCCCGGCAGTCGCTTCTGTGAATGGATGAAATCGGGGAACTTGATCGGATCCTTGATGAAGAACACCGGGGTGTTGTTGCCGACCAGATCGTAGTTGCCGTCGGGAGTGTAGAACTTGACCGCGAAACCGCGCGGATCGCGCCAGGTGTCGGGGCTGCCCTGTTCACCGGCGACGGTGGAGAACCGCGCCAGCGATTCGGTCCGGGCACCCGGCTGGAACAGCTTCGCCTTGGTGTAGCGGCTGACGTCGTTGGTGACGACGAGCTCGCCGAAGGCGCCCGCACCCTTGGCGTGCACGATCCGCTCCGGTACCCGCTCCCGGTTGAACTGGGCGAGCTTCTCGATCAGATAGTGGTCGTGCAGCAGAATCGGGCCCTCGGTGCCGGCGGTCAGCGATTCGTCGTCGCTGGGCACCGGGGTGCCGGTGTTGGTAGTGGTCGGCCCACTGATCGGCTTGGTCATCGCAGCCTCCTGTTTCAGCTGTCGCCCGGGAGATCCGGGCCATCGTGATGGCGCGTCGTCACCGACGGCATTGCGGGCAGAGTCCCCAGAACACGACCTCGGCTTCGTCGATCGTGAACCCGTGCGCATCCGACGGGTCGAGGCAGGGGGCACGGCCCACGGCACAGTCCACGTCCACGACCGTGCCGCAGTTCCGGCACACCAGATGGTGGTGGTTGTCGGCGATGCGGGTTTCATACCGCGCCGACGAACCGGCCGGTTCGATCCGGCGCAGCAGGCCCGCGCCCACACAGGCGTGCAGTACGTCGTACACGGCCTGGGTCGACACCGAACCCAGCTCCTGCCGGACCGCGGCGGCCACCCGGTCCGCATCCGAATGCGGATGGGCCGCAACCGCTTCCAGCACCGCCACCCGCGGGCGGGTAACCCGCAGGCCGGCCGCACGCAATCGTTCGCGCGGATCGAAACCTTCGGTGTGCATGAACCCAGTCTGCCCCTTTTCTGGAATAAGTCAAGAAAAGACCAGTGGGGATGTTCTGTAGGTCACAGCCCTTCGCCGGATGCGCACATGGACCGTCGTCCAGACCACAGTCGGCCGCGAAATAGATCCCCGCATTCCCGGGTTGGTAGTGCTTGCCGGCGTCGGGACAGCCCCGGGCGGCACCCCTTGTCGCTTCGAGCGACCACTCGCCGAGAGGCGCTTGCCGGGCGTCGCCATGTGGCAGTAGCGCTGCGTGGCCCGAATCCGGCGTCCGACCGAAGAGGTGCGCCGCCGGTTCCGATTTGATTGCGCCGGTTGCGTGTTGGGCACCACGGCGGGATGCCGGTCGTTAACCTCGCACTCATGGGACGCCTACACGGCTGGGTGATCGGAGTTCTCGTCGTAGTACTGATCGGTGGCGCCTGCGCCACTGCGGTTCCGGCACGAGCGGAGGATCCACAGACCTGCGCGGTCTCGTCCGGACGCGCGTTCGAACGAGCCGCACCGGAATCGGCGGGCCTGGACTCGGCCCGGCTGGCATCCGCCCTGCGGTTCGCGGACGAACGGAACCGGCTGAACGTCAAGATCTTCCGGCACAACTGCCTCATCGGCACCGGCGCACACAACGACGCGACCGATCGGACGCCGTGGAATATCTGGAGCGTCACCAAGAGCGTGGTCTCCTTGATCGCCGGAATCGCCTGGGACCAGGGCAAACTCGATATCGACGCGCCCATCGGGCGCTATCTTCCGCCCGGCCTCGGCGACGCCGCCCACCGCGCGATCACCGTCGAGGATTTGCTGACCGAGCGCTCAGGCCTGCGCGTCGGGGTGATCAACGAGGGGATCTCCGGGGTGATCCCGCTCGATCCGAACAGCGCCGTGCAGGCGCTGGGCGTTCCGCTCGACCATCCCCCCGGCACGACGTTCTCCTACAGCCAGCGCAATGTCGATCTGCTGTCCTACGTGGTGGAGTTGGCGGTCGGTGAACCGCTGCAGCAGTTCGCGCAGCGGGAACTGTTCTCTGCCTTGGGCATCGACCGTGGTGACTACTACTGGGCCCGCGACCGGTCCGGTCACACCTACGGCTACGCGCATCTGCTGATCCCGCCGGACGATCTCGCCAAGATCGCGCTGCTGGTCGCCGACGGTGGCGACTGGAACGGAGTGCGGGTCGTCTCGGCGGACTATCTGCACCGCGCGCAGGAGACGGGTCCGGGCCGCGACTGTTACGGCTATCTGTTCTGGGCCCGCCCCGGGTGTATCGAGATACCGTCGTTCCTGCCCGCGGACGTCTTCGCGATGTCCGGGCTCGGTCTGCAGGACGTTTTCTTCATCCCCAGCCTGGATCTCACCGTGGTGTGGACCGGTGTGTTCGGCAATCGCAGCAACGGCGGACCGACCGGCATCGTGCAGAATCTGACGGAATTGACCTGGGAATTCTTCCGCAGGCTGCTCGCCGCCTTCCAGGAGCCGCCGATCCCGGACCCCGGCCCCTATGTCGAACCACCGGTCACTCTGGATCCCCGGGCGTTCTTCGATCCGAACATCACCCTGGCGGTGTTCGGCGTCGGGCCCGACGCCTACCCCGGCTGTTCGGTGCTGTCCTGTCTGAATACGCCTCTGACACCGCCGTTCTCGGACGCGCCGCCGGGCTGCGCGCTGCTGGTCTGCCTCGGGCCCGATCCCCGCACACCGGGCATCCGCTGACGCAATGCCTTCGGCCGCGGCCGGATCCGCCGCCCGCGGAGGCAGGGCGTTGTCGTCACCGGATCAGCTGGTGATACGCGCTATCCGCGCGGTGTCCATATAGTCCCGGAACAGGGTGACCTCCCCGTCCCGCACGTGCACCACGTTGACCGAGGTACGCACTCGCGCACGTGGTGCGCCGGGCACCGTCATATCCACCTCGTTCTCCACGAAAAGCACTCCGTCTTCGGTGGATTCGTAGACCGTGGGACAGACCCCGTGCACCTCGATACCCGACAGACCCGACCAGCGCTGCGCGAGGTGTTCGCGGATCGCCTCCCGTCCCTCGAGCCGCTCCGGCATTCCCGGAATCGGAAACGGGATCTCGAATACCGCATCGGGGGCGAGCGCCGCGACGAAGGCGTCGGCATCGCGCACCGGCAATGTCGCGAACAGATCCTCGACCACCTGGCGGGCACTGCGCACCGAACTGGAAACCATGACAAACTCCTCTGCTAGAAGCGGAACGTACGCCCCGCTTATGATCCGGAACGCGCGCCCCGTTTGTCAACGGTTACCGGGTAGACTCGCGCTGTGGCGGAGAAACAGTTAGCGGACCCGGCGGCCGAACCGCGCCGCGCCCTGCGCGCCGACGCCCGCCGCAACCGGGAGCGGGTACTCGCAGCCGCCCGGGAAGCCTTTGCCGCCGAAGGTATTTCGGTTCCGCTGGACGAGATCGCACGGCGCGCCGGGGTGGGCCCCGGGACCGTCTACCGCCACTTTCCCACCAAGGAAGCCCTCTTCCACGCCGCCATCGTCGACAACATCGAGCGCATGATCGACTACGCGCGCGGGCTCGAATCCGCCGACGATCCGGGGGCCGCCTTCTTCGACCTGCTGGACCACATGGTCACCGAGGGGGGCGTCAAGCGGGACCTCGCCGATGCGCTGGGCGGTCATGAGACGATCGAGATCACCGGGCCCACAAAGGAATTCCAGGCGGCCATCGCCCAGTTGTTGCGCCGCGCGCAGGATGCCGGCGCGATCCGCGGCGATATCGACTTCGACGATCTGATGCGGGTGCTGAAGGGCACCTTCGCGGGCACGCACACCGCCACCGGCGAGCAGCGAGCCCGCGCTTTCGCCGTCGTCTTCGACGGACTGCGGGCCCGCTGCACGCCGGCCGGCTGAGCGATCGACAGCGAAACGGGCCGCCCGGAATCGGACGGCCCGTTCGACGTGAACTTCGGCGAAGACGCAGTGTCAGCGCTGCGCGAGCAGCACTTCCGCGATCTGAATCGTGTTGAGCGCGGCGCCCTTTCGCAGGTTGTCACCCGAGACGAACAGCGCCAGGCCGCGTCCCTCCGGCACGCCCGGATCCTGGCGGATCCGGCCGACCAGCGACTCGTCCTTACCGGCGGCCTCCAACGGCGTCGGGACGTCGACCAGCTTCACACCGGCCGCACCGGCGAGCAGTTCCTTCGCCCGCTCCACCGAGAGCGGCCGCGCGAATTCGGCATTGATCGACAACGAATGCCCGGTGAAGACCGGCACGCGCACACAGGTACCGCTGACCAGCAGCTCCGGCAGGCCGAGAATCTTTCGACTCTCGTTGCGCAGCTTCTGGTCCTCGTCCGTTTCACCGGAACCGTCGTCGACGAGCGCACCCGCCAGCGGCAGCACGTTGAACGCGATCGGCGCGACGTACTTGTTCGGCGCGGGGAACTGCACGGCACTGCCGTCGTGGGTGAGCTTCTCGGCGTCCCCGATCACCGCACGCGCCTGGCCGGCCAGCTCCTCGACACCGGCCAGTCCACTGCCGGAGACGGCCTGGTAGCTGGAGACGATCAGCCGCTGCAGTCCGGCCTCGTCGTGCAGGGGCTTGAGCACCGGCATGGCGGCCATCGTGGTGCAGTTGGGGTTGGCGATGATGCCCTTGACCAGGTTGCGGGTCTGTTCGGGATTCACCTCACTGACCACCAGCGGCACCTCGGGGTCCTTGCGCCACGCCGAGGAATTGTCGATGACGGTCACACCGGCCGCCGCGAACCGCGGCGCCTGCACCCGCGACATGGTGGCGCCGGCCGAGAACAGGGCGATATCCAGCCCGGACGGATCCGCGGTCTCGGTGTCCTCGACCACGATCTCGCCGCCGCGCCAGGGCAGCTTCTTGCCCGCCGAACGCGATGAGGCGAAGAATCGCACCTCATCGGCCGGAAAGTCGCGGTCCTCCAGCAGTTTTCGCATGACGGCGCCGACCTGCCCGGTCGCGCCGACCACACCTACGCGTACGCCCATGGCTCTGCTCCATTCGACATGCTCGGGAGCGCTACGTGGTTACGCTGCGCTGCCGCCTCCGCGCTTGACCCGACCATGTCAGCGCCCCGATCCCGCGTGCACGACCGCGACCTCGTCGCCGCCTAGGTCGAACGCCTTGTGCAACACCTGCACGGCGCCGTCCAGTTCGGTGTCCTTGACCAACACGGAGATGCGGATCTCGGACGTGGAGATCAGGTCGATGTTGATTCCGGCCTTGGCCAGCGCCTCACAGAAGGTGGCGGTGACCCCGGGGTGGCTCTTCATCCCCGCGCCGACCAGCGACACCTTGCCGATGTGATCGTCGTAGAGAACCTGGCTGAAGCCCAGCTCGCCCTGACGCTTGGTCAGGAACTCCACCGCGCGCGGCCCGTCGGCCCTCGGCAGGGTGAAGGTGATGTCGGTCTTGCCCGTCTCGACCTTGGAGATGTTCTGCAACACCATGTCGATGTTGATCTCGGCGTCGGCGATGGCCCGGAACACCTTGGCCGCGTAGCCCGGCTCGTCCGGCAGGGCCACCACGGTCACCTTGGCCTCGCTGCGATCGTGCGCGACGCCGGTGAGAATTGCGTCCTCCAAGGGGATGTCCTCCATCGATCCGTAGATATAGGTGCCCTTGCGGTCGGTATAGGACGACCGCACGTGCACCGGAACGTTGTAGCGGCGGGCGTATTCGACGCAGCGCAGCATCAGCACCTTGGCGCCGGTGGCGGCGAGCTCGAGCATCTCCTCGAAGCTCACCTGCTCCAGCTTCTGCGCATCCGGCACGATCCGGGGATCGGCGGTGAACACGCCGTCGACATCGGTGTAGATCTCGCAGACGTCGGCCTCCAGCGCGGCGGCCAGCGCCACCGCGGTGGTGTCGGAACCGCCGCGGCCCAGCGTGGTGATGTCGCGGCTGTCCTGCGAAACGCCCTGGAAGCCCGCGACCAGCACGATCAAGCCCTCGTCGAGCGCATCGCGAACCCGGGACGGGGTCACGTCGATGATGCGGGCGTTGCCGTGGGTGCCGGTGGTGATGACTCCCGCCTGGGAACCGGTGAACGACCGCGCTTCGGCGCCGAGCGAGTGAATCGCCATGGCCACCAACGCATTCGAGATACGCTCACCGGAGGTCAGCAGCATGTCGAGTTCGCGGGCCGGCGGCGCCGGCGCAACCTGCTGGGCCAGGTCGAGCAGTTCGTCGGTGGTGTCACCCATTGCCGAGCACACGACGACCACGTCGTGCCCCTGCTTCTTCGTCTCGACGATCCGCTCAGCGACGCGCCGGATCCGCTCGGCAGACTCGAGCGAAGATCCTCCGTACTTCTGAACGACGAGAGCCACAGTGGGGTCCTCCAAGATCGACTAGCTGCTGTTACAGCCAATAAGACTACCGATCGGAGTCCGCTCGGTGGTGGGCTACCTCCGAGCGGCCACCGGGACCGGACGGGTTCGTCCCTCGAATTCGTTACCCGGACCAGCGGCGATCCCGTCCCGTGACGGCGCTGTGGGGCGCGGCCGCGACGGCAGAGCCCTTGCGGGGCATCGGAATCGGCGCGAACAGCCCCGTTCATCAGCGGTTTTCCGGGTGCGCGGGAGTCCGTGACCGGCTGCCGCCCGAACAGCCGGCGTACCGGTGTGAGTAATCACACCGACCGGTTTAGCACCCGGTCGGCGAACCCGTTCCCGTGAGTCGCCGGTGTACCTCGCGGCGAAAGCGCACGATGGGCCTATGAAGAGCATCGAAATCGAGCTGCACACCGGCGATCGTGAGGTCGTCCACGACCTGACCCCGCAGTGCGCCACGTTTCTGCGCGAGGCCGGCGGCGGCGACGGACTGCTGCACGTCTTCGTCCCGCACGCCACCGCCGGCGTAGCCCTGATCGAGCTCGGCGCGGGCAGCGACGACGACCTGCTGCACGCCCTGCGCGACCTGCTGCCGGCCGACGATCGGTGGCGCCACGCCCACGGTTCGCGCGGGCACGGCCGCGCACACGTCATGCCCGCGCTGATCGCCCCCTACGCCACCGTGCCGGTGCTGGGCGGCGAGCTGACGCTCGGGACCTGGCAGTCCATCGCCTTCGTGGATCTCAACATCGACAACCCCATTCGCCGGGTGCGCCTGTCGTTCCTGCGCGACGCCGGTTGATCGCGGCCCCGCGCCGGGCGGGCACGTCAGCCGCGCTCGAACCAGGTGATCTGCGCGCCGTTGCCGAATTCGCGGCGCTGCACCGGCGTGAACGCGGTCGGCCGGAAGTTGCCGGTGAAGGCGCTGATGCCGGCGCCGGCGACCACCGGATAACTCTTGATGATCAGCTCGTCGATCTCGTCGACGAGCGCGCCGGCCAGTTGTCCCCCGCCGCACAGCCAGATGTCCTTGCCGTCCTGCTCCTTCAGGCGACGCACCAGGGCCACCGGATCGCTCGGAACGAGCTCGACCTCCGGATCGTCGACGCGATCGAGCGTGGCCGATACGACGTACTGCTTCAGATGCGGATAGGGGCTCGCGATTCCGGCCGACAGCGCGGGTTCGTAGGTGCCGCGCCCCATGAGGATCGTGTCCCATTCCTTGTTGGGTTCGTCCACGGCCATCCCGAAGTGGGGACGCAGGTGCGCGGGAACCGACTCCGGATAGCGCCCATTGACGAATTCCGCCATGTCCTCGGCCACGGGATAGAAGTCGTACTCCCCACCCGGCCCGGCGATATAGCCGTCGAGCGAGACGCCGACGAAGTAGAGAAGCTTTCGCATACCGATACCGCCTTGCTTGTTGCACTCTAACTGTAGTGGTTGAAACGTAGTACTACAGTCGAAGTGGTGTCAAGCGGGATCGGGAATAGCTGCGCACCGCCGTCGCGGTGATCGCCACGGACAAGGCGATTCGGTCGGCAGGGAACTATGACATTGACTTGTGAGCAGTATCACATCGAACGATAATGGCGGGCATGCAGGCGCATATAGGCGATCACATCCTCGTCCACAGCAATGCCGTGGGAATACCCGAACGCACCGGCGAAATCATCGAGGCGCGCGGCAGCGACGGCGCCCCGCCCTACGTCGTCCGGTTCGAGGACGGACACGAAAGTCTGGTCTTCCCAGGGCCCGACTGGGAGGTCCTTCACCACCGGTAGCTGTGCGGACGAGCAACGTCAAGCCCCCTTTCCCACCCGGGGGCAGCCCCTCTACGGGCAGGCGACCACTCACCCGGCAATCGCCCGGCCACCGGCGCGGCGCAGCGACGCCGCGCACGCCGCCGACCCGCCCCGGCAGCGCGACCGCAAACTCGGCTCGCCCGACCGAATCAAATCAGACTGGTCGGTCTCTGTAACTCAAGGAACAGACCACACGGTTGACGACCGCGTGTGACGGCGGAGACAATCGGCCGAAGCAGTGGAGGGCAAGACATGCGCACGAAGACCGATCACCGATTCATCATCGATGTCGAACCCGATCAGGTTCAGGAAGCATTGCTGGCCGTCGAGCGGATTCCGGAATGGTCGCCCGCGCACCGCGATGTGCGCGTCGCGACCCGCGACGAATTCGACCGTCCCCGCCGCGTCTACGCCACGGTGACGACCCTCAACAACTCCGACCGTCAGGTCCTCGAGTACACCTGCACCCCGGAACGCATCTCCTGGGAAGTGGTGGAAAGCGCCGCCGGTGGCGGCGGCAAGGGCTGGTTCGACATCGAGGAGACCGACGAGGGCACCGAGGTCTGGTACCACTCCGAGGTGTACCTGCCGATCCCCGTTCCCGGTCTGCTGCTCAAGCGCACGCTGTCGCGGGCCAACGACGAGGCCGTGCAGAACCTCATCGAGTACATCGAAAAATTTCCCTTCGGCGAGAACTACGAGGTCGGCTGAGCGAGCGGTTCGCCGTCGCGGGCGCTGACGTCGGCTTCCTGCCACGATGTGCGAATGACCGGTGTCAGACGCACACGCATTCAAGCGGTCACCGAGGACGCCTCGGTAACCCAGCTGGAACTCTTCTTCGACCTCGTCCTCGTTTTCGCCTTCACCCAGGTGACCGATCTGGCCGCCCACGACGTCACCGCGCTCAACATGCTGAGAGCCCTGCTGGTCCTCGCGGTGATGTGGTGGGTGTGGATCGCTTACGCCTGGCTGGGCAATGTGGTGAAGGCCGACGAGGGTCTGGCCCGGGTGGCGATGTTCGCGGCCATGGGCGCGGGACTCATCGTGGCCGAGGTGATTCCCGAGGCATTCCACGACATGCCGGGCGGCTGGTACGGACCGCTCGTGTTCGCCATCGGATACCTCGTGATCCGGCTGGTCCATCTGGGGATGTTCTGGCTGGCCAGTATCGAGGACCGGCAGTTGCGCGGGCAGGTCGGCCGCTGGGCCGGCGGCTCGATCACCATCGGCACCACACTGCTGATCGTGGCGGCCGTCGAACATGGCACCGTGCAGATCGTGCTGTGGATCGCGGCCATCGCCGGCGATATGGTCTGGACCTTCTTCGCCGGTAACGACTGGCGCGTGAATTCGGCCTCGCACTTCGCCGAGCGGCACGGCCTGATCGTGATCGTCGCGCTGGGGGAATCGATCGTCTCCATCGGCGTCGGCGTGGCCGGGCTGCCGATCTCGTGGCCGATCGCCGTGGGATCGCTACTGGCACTGGCGGTTTCGGGCCTGCTGTGGTGGGCCTACTTCGACGTCGCCGCGACCGTCGTGGAACGCGCGATGACCGAGGCCTCGGGGCCGCGCCGGATCCGGATCGCGCGCAACTGCTACACCTTCTGGCATTTCCCGATGGTGGCCGGCATCGTCGCCATGTCGCTCGGCTTGAAGAAGACGCTGAACTATCTCGGCGGCGCGGCCGGACATACCCTGCACGATCGGCTGCAGGGCATTCCGCTGTTCGCGCTCTACGGCGGCGTGGTGCTGTACCTGCTGGCACTGGTCGGTTTCCGGCACTACGCGACCCGGGTGGTGCTGTGGCCGCGCCTGGTCACCGCGGCGGTACTGATCGCTGCGGTTCCGCTCGCCGGACAACTGCCGGCGATGGCCGCACTGGCGCTGCTGTGTGCCGTGCTCACCGTGCTGATCGTCTGGGAGACAGTGCGTTACGCGCAGCCACGCGACGCGGTGCGGCACGCGCACTGACCGCCGAACCGGACTAGCGCGGTGCCCGATCGGGCGAAACACGCTGCTGGAGTCTGTGATCCACCGCCTCCGGCACCTGCCCGCCGTCGCGCACCGCGTCCCGCATCTGATTGATGTTCTCGCGCAACACATCTCCGACCAGCTCATCGGTGCGCGGGTCGGCCAGCACCTGGAAGACGATCCGGAAGCTGGCGTCGGCGATACCGCGGATGATCTCCTCGTGGAACGGCAGGTAACGCACCCGCCCGACCGCCGGATCCTTCTTGATCAGCTCGAGGATCATGGCGTCGAGTTCGTCGCGGTTCTCCTCCAGCGCCGCGGCGATGTTGTGGGTGTACCGGCCGCGGCGCAGCACATCGGCGACCTCCTCCAGCACGGCCATGGTGACCGGGCGCCGGACCGCGTCGACGATCACGCCGACCGAGCGGTTCACCACCGCGGCGGTGACCCGATCGCCGAAGGCCCGGTCGGCGACGCGGGCCAGCCGGACCAGAATCACGATGATGCGCAGCAACCGGAAGCCCCGGAAGAACGGACTGGTCACCGGGATCATGCCCAGGACCTCGTACCAGTAGACGAACGGGAACGTCCACGACCAATCCGCCCGCCGCCAGCGCCAGAGGAATTCGAGGGCGAACACCGCGCAGATCGAAATGTCGACCACCACGATCACGTGATACGTGTGCTGCGGAACGGTGAAGAAGGTGATCCAGGTGACCAGACCCACCGAGACCACGGCGAGCACCAGCATCACCAGGTCGGTCCACAGCGCCGGCGGCTTGCGCGGATACTGCTCGGGCAACGATCCAGCCGGGTACTGCGCCACAACGGTCCCTTCCACATCGAACGGGTACCTGCCGAGAGTAACGGCACCGGCGACGCCGGGAAGCCGCCCCGAGGCCCGGGGCGGCGGGAATCAGTGCCCGGAGTGGATGATCGCCTCGACGTTGCGTTCGGCCAGCGCGGTGATCGTCAGCGACGGATTCGCCGCACCCGTGCTGCCCGGAATCGCCGCGCCGTCGACCACGTACAGCCCCGGATAGCCGTTGACCCGGCCGTAGTTGTCGGTGGCCCGGCCCAGGACCGCACCGCCGAGAGGATGCGCGGTGAACGGGGCATTGGCGTCGTAGCCGAGCGCCTGATAGTCGAACAGCGCGCCCGACCGTTCGGCGATGCGCTGGTCGACCGCGCGGCAGGCGGCCACGATCCGATCCTGAGCCGCACGGGGCCAACTCAGGGCAGGGGCATTGCGCGCGGCGTCGTAGGTGATGCGCGCCCGGGTCGGATCGATCACGAGCCCGAGTGAGGCCAATGCGCCGGTCTCCACCGGAATCCCGGGGATGTACCAGCTCTCCAGCGTCAACGGCATGCCGGATTCGTCGAAGATCCGGCTGGCGCTCGGCACGCCCTGCCCCAGCCCCGAGAGGCGACTCTCACCGCGGGCCAGCGCGACGTCACCGTTGGTGCCCCAGCCGTCGCCGACATGTTCGTCGAGGTTGGGCAGCGTGCCGGTGGCGCGAGCACGGACCAGCAGTTCGGTGGTGCCGATGGATCCGGCGCCCAGGAACAGCTTGTCGCAGGTCAGAGTGCGGATGCCCAGGACCTTGCCGGTCGGGTCGATCTTGGAGACCTGGAGGACGTAGCGGTCACCGTCGCGGCCGATGCTGTCCACCCGATGCCCCGGAAACACCGACGAGCGGCCCGTGGCATGCGCGTACTTCAGATAGTTCTGGTTGAGGTCGAACTTCGCACCGTTCGAGTTGCCGAGATTGCTGCGGGCCGCAGTGGCCGACGCGCGCGTCGCACCGGCCAATTCGGCGCGGACCGTATCCCATGTGAAGATGGACTCGTTGGGCTGCGGCTCGTATCCGGCCGCGCGCACCTGATCGTCCCACATCCGGGAATGGGCGAACGGCGGCGAATTGTAGATGTCGGCCGGCATGACCGACAGGCGGAGCATCTGCCGCACGCGCGGATAGTAGGTGCGCTCCAATTCGGTGTAATCGACTGTGCCACCGAAGATCTCGTCGAAGTGCCGGCGCTCCGGGGCGATCATGCACCCGGAGAAGATCACCGAACCGCCGCCCACGGCCGCGGCCCGCCACACATCGATCCCGTCGAATTCGGTGACATCGAGGACACCGCCGAAATCGGCGAAATGCATGGCGACCTTGGTGACGCCGGTGAAGCTGGTGCGATGCCAGAACCCGCGGCCGTCGGGCAGATCGTCACCGGTGAAGATCTCTCGCCAGGGATCGTTCGGCCAGCGCGAACCGCGCTCCAGCACGGTGTTGGCGATACCCGCCTCCGCCAGGCGCAACGCCGCCACCGCGGCGCCGAAGCCGGATCCGATCACGATGGCCTCGGTGTGCTCCGGCGGATCCGCGAGCGGTACGAAGATCTCCGACACCCAGTTGCGGAACATCCCGTTCCACGCCGGGTCGGCGCTGGCTGTTCCGGTCTCGCGCAACGCGCCCGTGGCACCCAGCAAAACCGCAGCACCGGCCGCCTGTAAAAAGGCACGTCTCCGCACCGGCCACCTCCCTCATCACGCATGGCCGCGCGCGAGATTACCGCCGAACTTCCTATCTCTCAACAGGATCGGCGCCGGCGACCGCGCTGTTACATGCGCGATCGCTATATCACGTAGTAGAGGGACTCAGGCGCGCAGACGTTCGCGACGCAGCCGGTCGACCTCGGGCAGGTCGAGCGGTTCCAGTTCGCGACCGCCGAGGGCGCGCGTGAGCAGGTGGTCTGCCAGTTCGGGATTGCGGGCCAGTGCCGGGCCGTGCATGTAGGTGCCGATCACCGAGCCCTGCACCACCCCCTCGAGGCCGTCGCCCACACCGTTGCCGACGCCCTTGGTGACCCGGCCCAGTCCGGTCGCGTCCGCACCGAGAGCCGTTCCACCCCGGTGATTTTCGAAGCCGGTCAGCGGCTGGGTCAGGCCGGCGAGCAACGGCGTGGTGGCGACCTCGCCGATGGACCGGACCCGCTGCGGAGCGGTGGTCACGTCGAACAGGCCGACACCGTCCACGCGCTCCCCCGCCGAGGTTTCGTACCAGTTGCCCAGCACCTGGATCGCGGCGCAGATGGCAAGTACCGGAACACCTTTCGCGGCCGCACGCTGCAGACCCGGATAACGCTGCAGATGCCTGGTCGCCAAGCGCTGTGCGGAGTCCTCGGCGCCGCCGAGGGTGTAGATGTCCAGCGTCTCCGGCACCGGGTCCGCGAGCGTGATCTCCACGATCTCGGCATCGATACCGCGCATGCGCAGCCGCTGCCGCAGGACCAGCGCATTGCCGCCGTCACCGTAGGTGCCCATCACATCGGGCAGCACCAGCCCGATCCGTACCGTCGATTCAGCCATCAGTGGTTTCCGTCCAGATCGCGATTCAAATCCCGGAAGGCGGTGTAGTTGGCGAGCACCTCGACCCGCCCGGGCGGACAGGATGCGATGGCACGCAACGGATTCGGCACGGTCGTGTGCTCGACCCCGGCGTAGGTCAGTCGCACGCCCAGGTCGGTGGCGCGCTCGCCCGCCGCGACCACCTGGGTGCCCTCGAAGTGCTCGAAGCGTACATCCCACAGCCAGGACAGATCCTCACCGTCGGGCACCTGGCCGTTGACCGCGATCACCAAACCCGTTGCGTCGGGATCGATCATGGACAGCGCCTCCTGCCATCCGGCCGGATTCTTGGCCAGCAGCAGGCGCGCGGAGTGCTCACCGACCTGCACGGTGCGGTAGCGGCCGGCGATCTCGCGAACGGTTCCGGCGGCCTGCGCCGCGGTTTCCGCCCGGCCGCCCAGCGCGACCGCCGCGGCCACCGCCTGCGCGGCGTTGCCGCGATTGGCACGCCCCGGAAGTGCTAGGTGCAGTGGCAGTTTCAGCCCGTCGGGTCCGCACAGATACTCGGCGTCGACCCACCACTGCGGATCGGGCCGATGGAAGTCGGCACCGGTGCTGCGCCAGTGGTTGCCCTCCCAGACGATCGGCTCACCGCTGCGGGGGCAACTGGTGGCGTCGACCGCCCAGCCGCTGCCCGCCGACACCCACACCACGTTCGGATGGTCGTAGGCGATCGAGGTGATCAGCACGTCGTCACAGTTGGCGATCAGCACGGTGTCGGGATGGCGGGCCATCCCCTCACGCAGCTTGCGCTCGATCATGTTGATCTCGCCGACCCGATCGAGCTGATCGCGGCTCAGATTCAGCAGCACCACCGCGGCCGGGTTCAGCGCATCGGCCACGTGCGGCAGATGCAGTTCGTCGACCTCGATGGCGGCCAGCGGCGCGGTGCGGTCGACACTGAGCGCGGCGACGATTCCGGCATCCATATTGGCCCCGTCGGCCTGCGTCACGACGCGGCCCAGTTCGGCCAGCGCGGCCGCGGTCATCCGGGTCGTCGTCGACTTGCCGTTGGTGCCGGTGACCAGCACCGTCCGCCGATCGCGGCCCAACTGGGTCATGATGTCCGGGGCGATCTGCAGGGCGATCAGCCCGCCGATCATCGACCCCTTACCGCGTCCGGCCTTCTGCGAGGCCCACGACGCCGCTGCCGCCGCCCGCAGCGCCAGCCGTCCGCGCACCGAGATGTCTGCCACCACGCGAGTGTATTGGTGGACAGACACCGGTGCGCGACCGGCCGATGTGATCTGCGACCGGGGGCGGGAGGCGCTCAGTAGAGCATGCGCCGGTAGTTCTCCGGTGAGTAGTAGTCCCGCAGCTCTTCCAGCGATTCGGTGGTGTTGCGCTGCACCTGCTTCACCAGGACCGCATGGCTGGGCAGCGGATCCTCCGGCCAGCGTTCGGGCCGCCACAGGTCGCTGCGCAGCAACGCCTTGGCGCAGTGGTAGAAGATCTGCTCGATCGCCACCTCGATGGCGAGGATCGGGCGGTGCCCCTTGACCACCATGTCGTCGAAGTAGGGCGCGTCACGCAGCAGCCGCGCCCGGCCGTTGATCCGCAGCGTCTCGTTGCGTCCGGGAATCAGGAAGAGCACGCCGACGTGCGGATTGGACAGGATGTTGAAGTATCCGTCGCCCCGGCGATTGCCCGGCCGCTCCGGAACGGCCAGCGTCTGGTCGTCGATCACGTGCACGAATCCGGCCGGATCGCCCTTCGGCGAGGCATCGCACCGACCGTCGGCGTCGCTGGTGGCCAGGACGGCGAACGGCGCGGTCGCGATCCACTCCCGATCGAGCGGGTGCAGCCGCGTCCGTTCCTTCGTCGCGGCGCGCGGCGCCGGCTCACCGAGCAGTTCCCGAAGTTCGGCGGCGCTGGTGATCTCGCTCATCACCCCATTGAACGCGCGAGATCCGCCGCCCGCCACCTACATCGGGACGTCGAACATATTCGGCTGTCCGGCCGCGTAGCGCGCGCTGTCGGCCTGGCGCAGCGGCTCCAGCTGCGGCGCCCGGTACAGCTGGAACAGCCGGCAGCGGGCGGCGTTCGACCCGGCGACGTCCAGCAGCGCGTTCACCGCGGTGCGAGCCGCCTCGCAGGCACCTTCCATCGTCGCGAGATCGATGTTCGTGCGGACGTAATCGCCTGCGAGGAAGAGGTTTTCCAGACCACCGTGCGCATTCGGGCGCGCCGCCCACGAGCCGGCGGTATTGATCAGCAGCGGATCGGCGTTGGTATTGCGGTTCTGCGCGGCATCCCAGCTCACGCCGGTATCCAGGAACCACGACACCAGATCCGAATCCTCCAGCGCCGCATGCCCTTCCAGATGCTTCTGCAACTGCGCCCAGACCTCGCGGGCGATCTCGTCGTGGGTGCATTCGATCGCCGGTTTGCCGTACAGGATGCCGGGTGTATTCCAGTCCGAGATGTCGACCGACAGACAATCCCGGACCGAACCGTCGCCGGAATCGGAAAGCCTTGTGCGCGACCAGAACTGATTCTGCGCGATGGAGGTGAGCGACCACGGGGAGTCGACGTAGGCGGTATGGCCGCGCGCGATCTGGGTGGGACGGCGCAGATAGAACTGGATTCCGCTCATCCAGTTCACCACCAGGCCGTCCATGGCCGCCAATTCCGGCTGCACGGCCAGAATTTCCGGCGTCCACAGTGCGCGCGCGACCTCGACCGGCACCGCCAGCACGAAATAGTCGGCGTCGACCGCCCGCTCGCCGCCGCCGGCGGTCACCCGGGCACCCGAGATACGCCGATCGCGCACGTCGAGCCCGCGCAGTTCGGCGGTGTCGAAGCGCACCCCCAGGCCGCGCAGATGGGCCACCCACGGGTCGATCCAGGCCTCGTTGGTCGGACCGTTCAGCAGCCGGTCCAGCGGTCCGTCGTTACCGGTCTCCAGCGGATTGCCGAGGAACTGCTCGCCCATGGAACCGATGGTCCGGGTACTGGCGTGATCGTCCTTGGCCGCGACCAGCAGTGTGGTGAGAGTGCGCGACATCAGCATGCGGAATTCCTGCGAGCGACCGCGGGCGCCCACGAAATCGCGCCAGGCGAGTTTTTCCCACTCACCGAAACGGCGATCGTCGCAACTGGTGTTGAAAACCAGGAGCCGATTGGCGAAATACGCCGCATCGGTCATCGGCATCTTCATCGAGGTGGAGATCACCGAGGCGACCGTCTGGCGGAAATCGTCGGGGGTGGCCCACGGTTTTCCGGCGCGCCCCATCGGCACGATGGTGTCGTCGGCGCCGGCGCGGGAGAAACGCGCCTCGGCGGCCGGGACCAGATTGTCCCAGACGCCGTTGGCATTGCCCGCGAACGGAATTCGTCGCATGGTGTCGGGAATGTGGTGATAGAAACCGGGGAAGAATCGGAAACCGTGTTCACCCGGCAGATCGGCACGGCCGCCGCGACCACTGTCCGGCACCGGAATGCTGCGCGCCTTACCGCCCAGCGCCCGGCGTTCGTAGACCGTGACGTCGAATCCGCGTTCGGCCAATTCGTGCGCCGCGGTCAGTCCGGCGACGCCGCCACCGAAAATCGCGACCCGCCGACCGGGATCGGCATTCGCACGAATCGGGCGCATCATGGCGCCCGCGGTTATCACACCCGCGCCGGCCGCCCCGCGAAGTACCGTCCTTCGCGAGACGGCCCCGTATTTTTCTGCCATCTATCGGGACCTCCACACCGCGGGTAACTGTATGCGGTGCGGCCGGGCCTCGTATCGATTGGGGTAACAATTCGGCCGGGCAGCAATTCGGCGGGGAGGAAATCCTCGCAAACCGGTGCCCGGCGCGAATCAGTAGCCCTGCGGGCCCGGATAGTGCCCCTGCGGACCCGGGTACTGCGTCTGCGGACCCGGGAACGGCGGCTGCGGGACGTGATATCCGAAATCGTCGGCGACCATGGCCGCCAATTCCAGCAGCGCCCGCCGGGTCGGCTTGCCGACCAGTTCCAGATCGATCTCCGCGCCCTCGGCGAGATGATCGTCGAACGGCACCACCTGCACCGCGCGGGTGCGGTCGAGGAAAAGTTTGCGCAGCTGATCCAGGTCGACGGTCGAGGCGCCGCGGCGAGAGGCGTTGACCACCACCACGGTCCGCTCCACCAGCTTGCTGTAGCCGTGGTGCTCGAGCCAGTCCAGCGTCGCCGAGGCACTGCGCGCGCCGTCGATGGCCGGGGAGGTGACCAGGATCAGCGAACTCGCCATATCCAGCACACCGGCCATCGCCGAATGCATCAGTCCGGTACCGCAGTCGGTGAGAATGATGTTGTAGAACTGCTGCAGGATGCCGATCGCGCGCCGGTAGTCGGCCTCGCTGAAAGCCTCCGACACGGCCGGATCCTGTTCACTGGCAAGCACTTCCAGCCGGCTCGGCGCCTGCGAGGTGTGGGCCCGCACATCCGAGTAGCGGCCGATGTGCTGATCCTCGAGCAGATTGCGGACCGTCGAGCGGGTCTGGCGCGGCACCCGGTGGGCCAGGGTCCCGAGGTCGGGATTGGCGTCGATGGCGATGACGCGGTCACCACGCAGCGAGGCGAAGGTCGAGCCCAAACCGACTGTGGTCGTGGTCTTTCCGACGCCACCCTTGAGCGACAGAATCGCGATCCGGTAGTCGCCGCGCACCGGCTGATTCACCCGATCCACCAGTTCGCGGTAGATCACATCGGCCGACGATTCACCCGGATTGATGGCGCCACCGGTCACCTTGTGCACGGCGCGGCGCCAGCCACTGCGCGGTGAACGCCGTGCTCGCTTGAGCAGATTCAGGTCGTTGACCGAATTGCCCGGCTGCACCGGCTGGGTCATGTGCTGCGGCTGGAACGTCGACTGCGGCGGCTGCTGCTGCTGATATGCCTGCGGCAGTTGCTGTTGCGGTCCGGGACCGCCCTGCCAGCCGCCCTGCTGCTGCGGCTGATACTGCTGGGGCTGCTGCGGCGGAGTCGAGGGCAACGGCGGCGGCGCCCAGCTGAAGATCGGGCCGCCCGCATCGGCGTCCCCGCCCTGCTGCTCGGGACCGGACGCCGGCCCCTGCCGCTCGTCGAAGACCCGGCGGACCATGCCGTCGGAACCGATCTCCTGGCGGATCTCACCGTACGGCGTGTCCTGCCGGACCTCGCCGTACCCGGCTCCCGGCTCACCGGCACCGGGCCGGAAACCACCCTGTTCACCGGGATTGCCCTGCGCTGCGAAACCACCCGGATCGCCCGGATTGCCGTGCGGCGCGAATCCGCCTGCGTCACCCGGATTGCCGTGCGGCGCGAATCCACCTGGGTCACCGGGGTTTCCGTGCGACGGAAAACCACCCTGCTCACCGGGGGGCGCGAAACCGTTCTGCTCGCCGGGGAATCCGCCCGGCGCGAAACCACCCTGTTCACCGGGATTTCCGGGAGGCGGAAAACCACCCTGCTCACCGGGGAATGCGGCCGGTGCGAAGCCCGGTTCGCCGGGGTGTCCCGGCGGCGGGAAGCCGCCCTGGTCGGCGGGGCCGCCGGGCGGCGCGAAACCGCCCTGCTCACCGGGGAATCCATTGGGCGCGAAACCGTCCGGACCGGGACCGCCCGCCCACGGCGGCGGGAATCCGTTCGGATCTCCCGGCGGGGCGAACGGACCGGCGTGGTCGTTCATCGGGAACCCCGGCGGCGCGAAACCCTGATTCGGCGGATACGGGTTCGCTCCCGGCGGCGCGAACGGGCCCGGTGCGAATCCTCCCTGCTCGGGCGGGGCGAAGCCGTCCGGCCCGAACTGCGGACCGGGTGCGAACGTGGTCTGCTCGATACCGTCGGGCACCGGCGGAATGATCCCGGACGCCGCGTGTTCGAATTCCGCGGATTCGTCGGCAGGTGCGCCGTTCGGTTCGGCTTCGGACGTCACGCTCGACGTCCCGTCGGATGCCGTTGTGTCCGCGTCGGATTCGTCCCGCGACGGCAGCGAGGTCGGATTGTCCTGGTCGGCAGCTGTATCGCCCATTCCCTGCCCATGCAACCAAGGCGGTGAAGTGGAGTTGTCGTTAGTCGTCACGTTTCCCCCATCTGCTCGACAGAGTTCGAGCAGAGAGCTCGCGGCCAATGCGCCACAACGCTAGCATGCTGGCCGAATACGAGTCCCCCGGTGAACAGGGGCCGCACCCCGTGCCGGACGGGTCGCCGCAGAACACCGCCCACCACCTTCCCGGCGGTGGGCGGTCCCGGCTGTCGAGCGGGGTGTGCGGATCAGCGAGTGCGCAGTGCGCGGTTCACCGCGGAGACGACCGCGCGCAGCGAGGCGGTGGTGATGGAGGTCGCGATGCCCACACCCCAGGTCACCTTGTCCCCGATCGCGCATTCGACGTAGGCGGCGGCCTGTGCGTCGTCACCGGAGGACATCGCGTGCTCGGAGTAGTCCAGCACCCGCACGTCGTAATCGATGGTCGTCAGCGCGTCGACGAACGAGGCCAGCGGGCCGTTGCCGGAACCGACGATCTCCTGTTCGGCCCCGTCCACCTTCACCACCGCGGTGATGGTGTCGGTGCCGGAATCGGTTTCGGCGGCGGTCATCTTCTGCCGGATCCGCTCCAGCGGCAGAATCGGGTTCAGGTACTCGTCGGCGAAGACGTCCCACATCTCCTTGGGCGTGACCTCGCCGCCCTCGCCGTCGGTGATCTTCTGAATCGCCTGCGAGAACTCGATCTGCAACCGCCGCGGCAAGACCAGCCCGTGGTCGGTCTTCATGATGTAGGCGACGCCGCCCTTGCCGGACTGCGAGTTCACCCGGATCACGGCCTCGTAGGTGCGGCCCACATCCTTGGGATCGATCGGCAGGTACGGAACCTCCCAGACGATGTCGTCGATATCTGCGTCGGCGTCGTCGGCGGCCGTCTTCATGGCGTCCAGGCCCTTGTTGATCGCGTCCTGGTGGCTGCCGGAGAAGGCGGTGTAGACCAGATCGCCACCGTAGGGGTGACGCTCGTGCACCGGCAGCTGATTGCAGTATTCGACCGTGCGGCGGATCTCGTCGATATCGGAGAAGTCGATCTGCGGATCCACACCGCGGGAGAACAGGTTCATTCCCAGGGTGACCAGACAGACGTTTCCGGTCCGCTCACCGTTACCGAACAGGCAGCCCTCGATGCGGTCGGCACCGGCCTGATAGCCCAGTTCGGCGGCCGCGACCGCGGTGCCGCGGTCGTTGTGCGGGTGCAGCGACAGCACGATCGAATCGCGGCGGGCCAGGTTGCGGCTCATCCACTCGATGGAATCGGCGTACACGTTCGGCGTCGCCATCTCGACCGTCGCCGGCAGGTTGATGATCAGCGGCTTGTCCGGGGTCGGCGCGATGATCTCCGAGACCGCGTCGCACACCTCGCGGGCGTAGTCCAGTTCGGTGCCGGTGTAGGACTCCGGGCTGTACTCGTAGCGCCAGTTGGTGTCCGGGTAGCGCTGCTCGATCTCCAGGCACAGCGTCGCGGCGTCGGTCGCGATCTTCTTCACCGCGTCGCGGTCGGCGCGGAACACCACGCGACGCTGCAGGATCGAGGTGGAGTTGTAGAAGTGGACGATCACGTTGGCGGCGCCCTGGCAGGCCTCGAAGGTGCGCTCGATCAGCTCGGGGCGGCACTGGGTCAGCACCTGGATGCTGACGTCGTCCGGGATCGCGCCGTCCTCGATGATCTCGCGGACGAAATCGAAGTCGGTCTGGCTGGCCGAGGGGAAGCCGACCTCGATCTCCTTGTATCCCATCCGCACCAGCAGGTCGAACATGCGGCGCTTGCGGGCCGGGCTCATCGGGTCGATCAGGGCCTGGTTGCCATCGCGCAGGTCGACCGCGCACCAGCCGGGAGCCCGGTCCACGACCTGGTTCGGCCAGGTGCGGTCGGGCAGCGTGATGGGCTCGACCTCCTCGGCGAAGGGCCGGTACCGGAAGGTCGGCATCGAGGAGTTCTTCTGCTGATTCCACGCGGGCTGATCGGCGGGCGCGGGTTTGGACGGCGCGGTGATGGTGCGCGTACCGGATACGAAGGCGTCAGCGGGTGACATGGCGTTTCTCCGAGGGTGTGGGTGGGTGTCCCAAGTATGGGGTCGACCGGCACAGCTGAACCCCGCGACGGGAGCCGGTCCGATTCAGACCCCGTCGCGGCGGCCGAGGAGGAGTGCCCGCTGCATGATGTCGGCCAGTTTACAGGTCGGTCCGCGGGCGGGAAAAGGACCCTCGCCACACCCCCACGTAGCCTGGCCGGATGAGTTACGACCACGTGTTGCTCCCCGCGGGCATCGCCACCTCGCCCGATGCGGTGGAAACCTACCTGGCCGCACAGCAGGGACGGCCGCAGACCGACACCGTGGCGGCGATCGCGGCCGAGGTGAACCGGCGCAACGACGCGCTGCCGGAGGAGGAGGCGTTCCTCAGTGTCGCCACCGGCGGCGACGGCACCGGCGGCGCCCTGTACGTCGCCGCCCGCTACGACGCCATCGGCCACGTGCGCAACCTTCTGTTCGAACTCGCGACCCCGCGTGATTACGCGCTCTACGATCCGCAGCTGAACTGGCTGATCGATCCGACCGGTCGCATCGATGTCACCGTCACGCACGGCGGTGCGGGTGAATTCCCTTACCTCACCGAGCAGCTCGCGCACCGATGGATCACCGAACTCGGGGAACCGAATCCGTATCTGATCGTGGAACGCGCCGACCACGTCTACATCCAGACCTATCGCGACGAGCCCGGCCTGTACACGCTGGAATACCGCGACGGCGGTCCCGACCGGCATTTCGCGGTGCAGCTGGAGGACGGCGACCAGGTGGCCGCACTCGTCTGGGACTGGACCGCCGGGGATCGCGGCCGCCTCGACGCGCTCGACTGGGAAGCGGTGACGTTCTGAAGGTGACGTTCTGACGGACGTCCCGATCGGCGCCTCCCGCGACGTCAGAGTGTTCGCCGTCCCGACAGGGCGCGGCCCAGGGTCAGTTCGTCGGCGAATTCCAGGTCGCCGCCCATCGGCAGACCGGAGGCGAGCCGGGTGACCGACAGGCCCGGGAAGTCCCGCAGCATCCGCACCAGATAGGTGGCCGTCGCCTCGCCCTCGGTATTGGGATCGGTGGCGATGATCACCTCGGTGACGTCGACACCGTCCTCCTGATTTCCGATGCGCGCCAACAACTCTCGAATGCGCAGCTGATCCGGGCCGACCCCCGAGAGCGGGTCCAGCGCACCGCCGAGCACGTGGTAGCGGCCGCGGAATTCGCGGGTGCGCTCGATGGCCTGGACGTCCTTGGGTTCCTCGACGACGCAGATCATGGTCCGGTCCCGGCGTGGGTCGGCGCAGATGCGGCACAACTCTCCGTCGGAGACGGTGCCGCAGACCGCGCAGAACCGCACACCGTCGCGCACCTTCTGCAGCGCCGACTGCAGCCGATCGATCTCCGGCGGCTCGACCGACAGCAGATGGAAGGCGATGCGCTGCGCGCTCTTCGGACCGACTCCGGGCAGTTTGCCCAGTTCGTCGATCAGATCCTGGACCGGACCCTCATACACCGATTCGTCCTATCGGGCCGCTCAGAACGGCAGGCCGGGCACGGAACCGCCGCCCATGCCGCCGGCGAGCGGGCCCAGTTTCTCCGCGGCCAGCTGCTGCGCGTTGGCCATCGCGTTGTTGACCGCCCCGACGATCAGATCCTGCAGCGTCTCCACGTCTTCCGGATCGACCACCTTCGGATCGATCTGCAGCGACTGCACCTCGCCACTGGCCTTGATCGTCACCCGCACCAGACCGCCGCCGGCCTCACCCGTCACATCGGTGGCGGCGATTTCGGCCTGCGCGGCCATCACCGCCTGCTGCATCTGCTGCGCCTGCGCGAGCAGGGCCTGCATATCGAGCTGTCCACCAGGCTCCACGGGGATGTCCTCTCTGCGGGATGCGGATGTGCACCAGCGTAGTCACGTTCGGATTCCGCCCGGTACCGGCCCGGCCCGGGCGCCTTTACCATCGGAACGGGGCCGGACGTCGGCACACGGGTCGGGCCAATCCGGTGGAGGCCGGTTATGTATCGGGATCAAGATCAACACATGTCTTCCGCATCTGCGCACACCCCATCCGCACCACCGCCACGTCGCGGGCGGCGGAGTTCGGCGTTGACGGCCGTCGTCGCGACCGCCGTTCTGAGCCTCGGGTCCGCCGTCCTGGCCCCGGCCGCGTCGGCGGATACCGATTACGGCGGTGGCTGCGTGCTCTACACCGACGATCCGGCGGCGACGATCGACGCGCTGCACAACCACTGTTCGGCCGAACAGCAGGATCAGATCTTCCGGGACGCACCCCGCGGCGACGTGCCGACCGGGGTGACCAACGGCTGGGTGACCCGACCGCCGGTGATGGAGGCGGTGGCGCCGTCGTTCTGGATCGGCAAGAACTTCTACACCGGCCCCGACGGCGGCACCCTGACCAACCGGGTCACCGGGGCCGGTATCGAGGGCTTTCCCGCCAACGTGTATTCCGGACCCGCCCGCCTGGACGGCCAACCGGCCTGGCTCCTGGACTACAGCCCCTCGATCACACCGCAGATCCTCGACGAGATCCGCCAGGTGACCCCCGGCGTCTGGTTCGGTTACTCCTGGTGGCGAGGGTTCTTCCAGACCACGCTGCTGCTGACGTTCGCTCTCACGGAGCAATAGGACTTGACTCTCCTGTTGCTGGAGGGTGTTCGCTTGTCTTCATGCCCGCGACAGTCTCCATAGGCGAGTTCTCCCGCCTCACCTGTCTCAGTGTGAAAACGCTGCGGTACTACCACGAGATCGAGTTGCTCGAGCCGGTGTCGGTCGATCCCGGCTCGGGGTATCGGCGGTATTCGACCGCCCAGGTGGAGCAGGCGCATCTGATCCGCCGGCTGCGCGATCTCGATATGCCGATGCCGCAGATCCGCGCGGTCCTGGCCGCGCCGGATCGGTCGACCCGGGATGCGGCGCTGGCCGCGCACCTGGAGCGAATGGAAGCGGAGTTGCTGCGGACGCGCGATGTGGTGGCATCGCTGCGGACGCTGCTGTCACCCGGCGCGCCGATCGACGTGCGGTATCGCCTGGTTCCGGATTTCACCGCCGTGACGATTCGCGCGCTGGTATCGCGGGCGCAGATCGGTGAGTGGTGCGGGGCCGTGTTCCCCCGGCTCTACGACGTGCTCGCGGCCGCGGGGGTGGCTCCGGGCGGTCCCAGCGGGGCGACGTATTCGGCGGACTTCTTCGAGAACGAGATCGGCGAGGTGGTGGCATTCGCGCCGCTGGCTGCGGATCCGGGCGCCGCCTTCGACAACCACGGCGACGTCACGGTTCGCCGATTTCCGCAGCGCCGCTTCGCGATTGCGGTCCATGCCGGGCCGTTCACCGACTTCGACCGCACCTACGGTGCGCTGGGTTCGCATGTGGCCGAACACGATACCGCGCTGACCGAGCCGATTCGCGAGATCTACGTGGTCGGCCCGCAGGACTGCACGGATCCCACCGCGCAGCGCACCGAGGTCTGCTGGCCGATCGCACCGGCGTGATCGGGCGAACGCCGCGACACACCTCCCGAATTCACGAATTCCCCACGAAGAGAGGATATTTCATGTCGATCAGCCTGGCCGCCGTCACCTTCGACTGCCGTGACGCCGCCACCTTGGCGAACTTCTACGCCCAGCTGCTGGAGCGGCCGGTGGACCCGGACGCCAACGAGTACTTCGCCTCGATCGGCCGCGGTGGCGACAGCGGTACGGCGCTGATGTTCATCCAGGTCCCCGACAAGACCCCGAGCAAGAACGTCGTCCACCTCGATCTGAGCGCACCGGACTGGCGCGCTCAGATCGAGCGGGCGGTCTCGCTGGGCGCGAAACACATCGGCGACTTCGACGAATTCGGCGTGCAGTGGGTCACTCTCGCCGACCCCGAGGGCAACCTGTTCGACATCGCCCACCAGCACTGAGCCGCTTCGGGGGGTGTGCAGGCAAGCACTTCCCCGAAGCGGTGCATCCCCAATGGTTTCGGCCCGCCTCGATTTTGGACTGACGGAGCGAGGGAGCGCAGCGACTGAGCGGAGGAGGGAAAAATCGAGGCACAGGGGGCCGAAGCCCGCCGGAGCGAAGCGGAGGCCAATTAACCGAGCTCGCGCTTCAGGTTTTCCAATACCTCGGCCTGGATCTTCTTCAGGCCGAGCGGGGCGAAGATGCCCTCGAAGAAGCCGGGGACACCGCCCGCACCCTTCCAGCTGGTGCGGACCGTCACCTGCGAACCCTCACCCGAGGGGGTGACGGTCCAGGTGGTGACGAGCGTGGAATTCGAATCCCGTTCGGTCACCATGGAATCGGAGACCGAGACGACCGCGTGGACGTTGCGGGAGCGCTTCTGCGTCGCCTGCAGCGTCCATTCGGCGACGGTTCCGGCGCCTTTTCCGCCTTCGAGCACCTTGTAGTCGTGGTAGTGCGAAGACAGGATGCGGGGGCGCACATCCTGATAGTCCGCGATCGCTTCCAGCGCACGCTGCGGTTCCGCAGCGACGACGGTCGAGCTGGATGCACTGACCTGTCCCACAATGAGCTCCTAGTCGATCCGGGGTCGTTCGGGTTTATTCGAGCCGTTCTGCGGGGCTATGCTACGCCGCGTCCGGTGCAGTTCCGGACCGGCAGACGCGGTTTCGCTCTGCCCGCAGCTATGCCCGGGGGGATGAATGTCGAACTTCGCGATCCGCGCGCGCCGTGTGAAGAACGTGTTGATCTGGGTCGGCGCCATAGTCGTCGGCGTCGTTCTGCTCATCGGCGCCTTCACGATGCTGAACAGTCACGGCGATGTCGACTGTGGCGGTAGGACCATGAAGTCCGGGGACACCTGCGTCGAGGTCGACAAACACGGTCACCGCACCACCCGATCGGTGGACGAACAAGCGTCGGACAACACCCGGACCGGCTGGTTCATGCTCGGCGGTGGTGTGCTGATGATCATCGCCGGTGGCGCCTTCCTGGTCGGCGAGGTGCGCCGCTTGGGCGGTTCCGGTGGGAACACCGGTATGCACGTGGTCCCTAATCCGGCCGGATATCCCGGGACCGGTACCGACCAGCCGGTGACACCTACCCCACCCGGCTATCCGAGCGGTCCGAACGGCGGTTATCTGCCGCCCGCCTACCCCGCGGCCGGCTACGCTTCGCCGCCGCCGGGATATCCGACCCGCCAGGGCCCATCCGGTTACGCGGAATACCCCTCTGCTGCACCCTATCTCGCGCCCGGCGCTGCCTCGCCGAGCCACCCGCCCGCGCCGTCCGGATATCCCCCGAGCGGACCGCGATAGCACCACGACTCGCCAAAACGTCCGCAGGGCCGAGCCTTTCGCCGGGACGAACGCCGGTCCGTCCGAGACCGGAACGTCCGGCCGGCAACTCCGGAATGTCCGGCCTACCGTGAATGGCACCGGAGCCCGGGGCGGCATCGTCGGCCGCCGTCGTCGAGTTTCGACGCCTCGCTGGAGGTAGTGCCCGTCCCGTCCGCATCGCCAACGGCACCGCCCAGGCGGTCGTCTGCCGGAGTTCTCTTTCGCGCACTCCTTCGGTGGCGGCACAGACAGCGGTGACTGCGGCTGCCGGGCGTCGACCCCACTTGTTCGGCGCACGACGAACGGGTCCGGCGACGACTCGTCGGGCCAGCCGATCGCGGGCGGCCGCCGACCGCGGATCGACGCCGAACCGGAACGCACGTTCCGGGACGCGCGAAGAATTTCGAGGCGTTCGACACGTCCGCCGAGGCCGCACACGCTGCCGTGTTTCCGACCGGAAATATGCGCGCGAGCTGCGCGGATGGTGGGGCGGTACGGACCGGGCCCGTGATCGAACGCAATACAACATATGCGTGAAGAATCGCGCCCATAGGTACCCTCGCGGTGGCCGGGGGAAACCAGGAGAGATAGCGTCAGGGGGTGGCAGTGAGTCTGTTGGGGAAGGCCGGCCGCGCGCCGGCCGCACGCGAATCAGGTTTTGCCGCGCACCGAGAAGGTGTCGAGCGTCTGCTCGCCAGCTATCGTGCGATTCCTTCGGATGCCAACGTGCGGTTGGCGAAAAAGACGTCGAACTTGTTTCGCGCCCGGGCGAAGAACCCCGCACCCGGACTGGATGTTTCGGGCCTGAACCGGGTGATCGCGGTCGATCCCCAGGCGAAGACCGCGGATGTGGCCGGTATGACGACCTACGAGGATCTGGTCGCCGCCACCCTGCCGTACGGTCTGGCGCCCTTCGTCGTTCCGCAGTTGAAGACGATCACGCTGGGTGGCGCGGTCACCGGCCTGGGAATCGAATCGACGTCGTTCCGCAACGGTTTGCCGCACGAATCCGTCCTCGAGATCGATGTGCTGACCGGCGCGGGCGAGATCATCACCGCCACCCCGGACGGCGAATACGCCGATCTGTTCCGCGGTTTCCCGAATTCCTATGGCACGCTCGGCTATTCGACTCGCCTGAAGATCGAGCTGGAATCGGTGCAGCCGTATGTGGCGCTGCGCCATGTACGTTTCCACGATCTGCGCGAACTCGAAACCGTGATGGCGCAGATCGTCACCGACCGCAGCTACGACGGCGAGCGGGTCGACTATCTCGACGGCGCGGTATTCACCGCCGAGGAGAGCTATCTGGTCCTGGGCCGCCAGACCGACGAACCCGGCCCGGTCAGCGACTACACCGGGATGGATATCTATTACCAGTCCCTGCGGCACGACAGCGCCGAGCCCAAGCGTGACCGGCTGACCATCCACGACTATCTGTGGCGCTGGGACACCGACTGGTTCTGGTGCTCACGGGCATTCGGCACCCAGAATCCGAAGATCCGCCGGTTCTGGCCGAAGAAGTACCGCCGTTCGAGCTTCTATTGGAAGCTGATCGCGCTCGATCACAAATACAACATCGGCGACAAGCTCGAAGCACGCAAGGGAAATCCGCCGCAGGAACGCGTGGTGCAGGACATCGAGGTGCCGATCGAGCGCACCGCCGAATTCCTGCATTGGTTCCTGCGCGAAATTCCGATCGAACCGCTGTGGCTGTGCCCGCTCCGGCTGCGCGACAGTGCGGAAGTACCGGGGGATCCGTCGCGTCCGTGGCCGCTGTATCCGCTGGAACCGGATCGCACCTACGTCAATGTCGGTTTCTGGTCGGCGGTGCCGAAACAACCCGGGCAGATCGAGGGCGCGGCCAATCGCGCGATCGAGGACGAGGTCGCCCGCCTGGACGGCCACAAGTCCCTCTACTCGGACTCCTACTACGCAGAAGACGATTTCGCGCGCCTCTACGGAGGCGATCACTACGCGAATCTGAAGAAACGATACGACCCCGATCATCGTTTGCTGGATTTGTATTCGAAGGCGGTGCAACGCAAGTGACGACATTCAAGGATTCCCAGCTGCCCCCGTTCTCGGAGCTGGGGACGAAACTCAGCATTGCCGAAATCTTCGAGACTCTCGTCGACGGCGGCGTCCCGATCCGGTTCTCCGCCTACGACGGAAGCAGCACCGGACCCGACGATTCGAAGTTCAGCCTCGAGATCACGACGCCGCGGGGCATCAACTACATCGCCACCGCACCGGGCGACCTCGGCATGGCGCGGGCCTACATCTCCGGTGATATGGCGGTCGACGGCGTCCACCCGGGCGACCCGTACGACATCCTGAAGGCGATGACCGACCTGAAGTTCCGGCGCCCGTCGGCGTTGGCACTGGTCACCATCGCGCGCTCGCTGGGCTGGGACGCCCTCAAGCCGATCGCGCCGCCGCCGCAGGAGACGCTGCCGCGCTGGCGGCGCATCGCGCTCGAGGGGCTGCGGCATTCGAAGAACCGCGACGCCGAGGTGATCCACCATCACTACGACGTGTCCAACCGGTTCTACGAACTGGTGCTCGGCCCGTCGATGACCTACACCTGCGCCTGCTACGCGGATGAGAACCAGACCCTCGAACAGGCCCAGGAGAACAAGTACCGGCTGGTGTTCGAGAAATTGCGGCTGAAGGAAGGCGATCGCCTTCTCGATATCGGCTGCGGCTGGGGTGGCATGGTCCGCTACGCGGCCCGGCGCGGCGTCAAGGTCATCGGCGCCACCCTGTCCAAGGAACAGGCCGAATGGGCGCAGGCCAAGATCGTCGAGGAGGGTCTGCAGGACCTGGCCGAGGTCCGCCACAGCGACTACCGCGACATCGCCGAATCCGGTTTCGACGCGCTGTCCTCGATCGGCCTCACCGAGCACATCGGGGTGCAGAACTACCCGAGCTATTTCGGCTTCATCAAGAGCAAGCTGCGCGACGGCGGCCTGTTCCTGAACCACTGCATCACCCGCCCCGACAACACCCGCACGACGAAGGCCGGCGACTTCATCGACCGCTACGTCTTCCCGGACGGCGAGCTGATCGGTTCCGGGCGCATCATCACCGATATCCAGAACATGGGGCTCGAGGTGCTGCACGAGGAGAATCTGCGCCCGCACTACGCGCTGACCCTGCACGAATGGTGCAAGAACCTGGTCGCGAACTGGGACGAATGCGTCGAGGAGGTCGGTGAGGGCACCGCCAAGGTGTGGGGCCTGTACATGGCCGGCTCCCAGCTGGGCTTCGAGCGCAATGTGGTGCAGTTGCACCAGGTGCTCGGGATGAAGCTCGGAGACAAGCAGACCTGGGACGTGCCGCTGCGTCCCTGGTGGAACGCCTGATCGGGCACGAAACATGTTGCCGGCGGGCCGGATTCGTGGTGACGAATCCGGCCCGCCGGCGTTGTCAGTGCAGCAGCGCGTTGAGGAACGGCCGTGGAATATCGAACGATCCGGTGCCCTCACCGGCGATCAGCATGTCGTCGCGCAGCGAATGCAGCAGATAGCTCAATTCCGGGCCGGCATCGAGAAGTGGTCTGGTCCAGCCCAAGCGGGCACAGCGATCCAGCGCCGGCAGCAGTGAGGTGATCGCCTCGCCGTTCCATCCGGCGACCGACAGGCATTCGACCAGCAGTAGCGCGGCATCCAATTCCGCTCGGGGACGGTTCTGTTCGACCATCCGGCCGTAGAGCGCGCGCGCCCGTTTCACCGCCGATTCGAGGCCCTCGGCCGCCACGTTCGCCCCGTCCAGACCGCGATAGTGCCGCGCCAGCAGCACGCGCACGGCCGCGACCTCCTCGGCCTCGGCGGTGAGGGCGACGGTGCCGGCGGACTGGCGCAGCACCGGGGCGGGCGGTTCCGGCCCGGCGGGTGGTTCGACCAGCCCCAACCGCAGCCGTTCCGCCCGGATGTGGGCGGCCATGCGCGGGAGTTTGCGCTCGGCGGCCATCCGCGCGCCCTCGTCGAGCCGGGCGCGCGCGGTCTCGGTATCACCGAGCACGGCCTTGACCCGCGCGCCCACGACGAAGGTGGTGATCATGAAATCCACCGCACCGATCCGCGCCGGCAACCGATGGCTCTGCTCGAGCAGCCGATCCGCCGCCTCCAGATCGCCGCGCCGATAGGTCAGCTCCCCCAGCAGCGCCGCGGCCACCCGCACCGCGTGCGAACGCGGGCCCGAGCGCTCCCGCCCGATCTGCCAGGCCTTGTCGAAACACCGGGTGGCCGTGTCGATATCGAGCTGTTCGTAGGCCACCGCGCCGGTGTTGAGCAGACCCAGCACCACACCGAGCGGATCCTTGGACCTGCTGTGATAGGGCGCGGCCCAGTCCTGAATGGCCAGCGCACCGTCGAAATCGAAATCGCACAGCCGCACGAACGACACCAGATTCGCCGCGGTGGACACCGTCCACGGCGGCAGTTCCTCGGGCTCCTCCAGACACGGCAGCACCTTCTCCAGCACACCGTCGGTACGGTCGCGGGCCACCAGGTCGGCGGCCGACAACACCGCGGCCTCACACCGCTGGCGGGTGGCATCGGCATCCGAGGGTGAGCTGCGGGCGAGCATATTCGACAGTCGCCCGAGCGCGGTGCGGGCCGCTCCGGACTGCTGCAGATTGATATTGGCCCGCGCCAGCGTCATCAACAGCTTCGAACGCGAAGTGACCTGCTGCACAGGCAGTTTGGATACCGTGCCGAGCAGGGTCGCCAGACGGGAGGTGTCGATCAGATCCATGCCACCGTTCTCGACCAGATCCACCGCCATCTTCAGGTCGGTGGCGGCCAGGGCATGGTCCACCGACTTGCGCAGTTGCTGATGTTCGGCGTACCAGCGAGACGCCTTGCGGTGCAACGATTTCAACTTGCCGGGATGCACGCGTTCGAGCCGGGCACGCAACTGCTCGGCGAACAGCGGCTGGATTCGGAACCAGCCCGGATCGTGTTCGACGCGGGTGACGAACAGCTCGCGCTGTTGCGCCTGCTCCAGCAGTTGCTCGGCATCCGGTTCGCCGCTGAGCGCCACGGCCAGCCCGCCGTTGAGTTTCTCCGCGACCGAGATCGACATCAGGAATTCGAGCATGCGGGGTTCGAGCCCCGCCAGCACGTTCTCCGCCAGATACTCCCGGATGGCCTGGTTTCCGCCGGACAGATGGGCGATCAGCTGCGCCGGATCCACCGGTGCGCCCGTGGTGGCCCCGCGCAGCGACAAGCTGACCAGCTGGATCGCCGCCGGCCATCCGTCGGTGGCGGCGTGGATCTGCTCGACCTGTTCGTCGGTGAGCGGAAATTTGTTGCGCTCCAACAGGATCTGCCGTGTCTCGGCGAACGTGAGCCGCAGTTCGTGACTGCCGATCTCGACCAGCTCGTCGCATACCCGCATCCGGCTCAGCGGCAGACCGGCCTGCTCGCGGGTGGTGATCACGAAGCGCAGATGGTGACATCCGTTCTCCAGCAACGCATCCATCACCCGGTGCGCGCCTTCGTCGGTGACCCGATCCCAGTTCTCCACCACCACCACGACGACCTGTCCGCCGCTGTGGATCTCGTCGATCAGCGTGGAGATCGCATAGGGCACCGCCTCCGCGGGGCGCTCCTCGAGCACCTCCGCCAGCCCGGAACCGATATCCGGCGCCACGCGCCGGATCGCCTGGATCAGATGGGCCAGCAGCCACACCTCGTTGTCGTCGTCGTGATCGATGCCGATCCACGCCACCGCGATGCCGTCGGCGGTGAGTTCGGTGCGCCATTGAGCGGCGATCGTACTTTTTCCGAAGCCCGCCGGACCGTGGATCACGGCCAGCCGGCGGCGCCCACCCGTGCGCAGGATATCGAGCAGCCGGGGCCGGGGAATCGGCTCGCGGGCCGGGGTCGGCGGACGGAATTTCGTTGCGGCCGTAGGCGGTAGCGTCGCGGGCTGGGCGAGACCGGGCGGCCCCGGCGTGCGCAGCGCGGGCAGGCCGAGGACCGCGCGGCTGCGGCGTGAGGTGATCGGATGAGCCGTCGCGTCGGGTTCGGCCGTGCGGCCGTCGGTCGTTTCGCCGTCGAGCAGAGCCATCTCGTCGGCCGTCTCGCCGTGCGCGATCTGCACGGCACGCATCTCCTGCCCGAATTCCAGGGCCGAGGCCGGGCGATCGGCGGGATCCTGAGCCATCGCCGATTCGATCACGCCCGCCACATCGGCCGGAATGTCCTGTTCGCGCAGGTCGGGAACCGGTTGGGTGGTGATCCGCAGGAATTGGGCGACCACACGCTCACCGGAGCGGCGTTCGAAGGCTGCGTGCCCGGTCAGCAGCGCGAACAGCGTGGCCCCCAAACCGTACACATCGGACCGCACGGTCGGTTCCTCACCTTTGAGCACCTCCGGCGCCGTGAAGGCGGGCGATCCGGTGATCATGCTGGTCGAGGTCTGAAAACCACCCGGAATGCGCGCGATGCCGAAATCGGTCAGCTGTGGTTCGCCGTAGCGGCTCAGCAGCACGTTCGCCGGTTTCACATCGCGATGCAGGACGTGCACGCGATGTGCGCTCTCGATCGCGCCCGCGAGTTTCACGCCGACCCGCAGCGAATCCGACCAGCTCAGCGGGCCGTGATCGCGAATCAGCTGCTCCAGCGAGCCGTGCGCGGCGAACGGCATGACGAGGAACGGCAGACCGCTGGGCGTGACGTCGACCTGCAGGACGTCGACGATATTCGGATGGCCCGACAACCGGCCCATGGCATGTTCCTCGCGCAGGAACCGCTCCCGGCTCTCCTCGTCGATCTCCGAGGACAGCACCTTCACCGCCACCACGCGATCCAGTACCCGCTGCGCACAGCGATAGACCACCCCGAAACCGCCGCGCCCGATCTCCTGGGCATCGAACAGCCCCATCGCCTCGAGTTCGTCGGCGATGCGAATCGGTTGGTAGCGCTGGGTATTCGCCCCCGCGGCCGCCTCCGAGTCCGCCGCGGGGTCGTCCGTGCTGGGGACCTTGCCCGTTTGTGGGTTCATCTGGCCACCTCGAACGTCGCGCCCTCATTCCAACGTAGCGCGGTCCGTACGGGTCGGGGCGCAGTTCCGCTCGCTTCGAGTCGCGACCGTTTCCGTCGGCCGCTGCCACGCCGGTGAGAGCGACGAGACAGCAAACGGCCCGGATCACGCGGGAACGTGATCCGGGCCGTCGCAGGGTATCTCGGCGTGGCGAGAACCTTACTTGCGCAGCGAGTCCGGCACCTGGAAGCGCTCACCGAACTTCGCGGCCAGCTCCTCGGCACGGGCGATGAAGCCCTCCGTGCCACCGGGGTAGCCGACGATGAACTGGTGCACACCACCGGTCCAGGCCGGGTAGCCGATACCGAAGATCGAGCCGATGTTCGCGTCGGCGGTGCTGGTCAGCACGCCTTCGTCGAAGCACTTCTGGGTCTCGATGGCCTCGATGAACAGCATGCGGTCCTTCAGATCCTGCAGTGTGACGCCCTCGGGCAGCTCACGCTTGGAGTTGAAGGCGTCGCGCAGGCCCTCCCACAGGCCGGCGGTCTTGCCGTCGGCGTAGTTGTAGAAGCCCGCACCGTGCAGCTTGCCCTTGCGATCGAACTTGTCGATCATGGTCTCGACCACGCGGCCCGAGGCCAGCGAAGCGGCGGAGATCGCGATGCCGTCCTTCTCGGCGGCCTCCTTGGTCTCCTTGAAGATCTTCTGCATGGTCTCGAAGTTGAGCTCGTCGCTCAGCTTCAGCGGCGCGGCCGGGTAGCCCGCCTGCAGACCGGCCTGCTCGATGGTCTGCGGGTCGATGTTCTCCTCGAGCATCATGATGGCCTCGTTGATGAACGTGCCGATGACGCGAGAGGTGAAGAAGCCGCGGCTGTCGTTGACCACGATCGGGGTCTTGCGGATCGCGAGGGTGTAGTCGTACACCCGGGCCAGCGCCTCGTCGGAGGTCTTCTCACCACGGATGATCTCCACCAGCGGCATCTTGTCGACCGGGGAGAAGAAGTGGATGCCGATGAAGTCCTCGGCCCGCTTCACGCCGTTGGCCAGCAAGGTGATCGGCAGGGTGGAGGTGTTGGAGCCCAGCAGCGCGTCGGCGTCGACGACGTCCTCGATCTCCTGGAAGACCTTGGCCTTCAGGTCGGGGTTCTCGAAGACGGCCTCGACCACGAAGTCCACACCGGCCAGATCCTTGGGGTCGGCGGTCGGGTGGATGCGATCCAGCAGCGCCTTGGACTTCTCCTCGGTGGTCTTGCCACGCGAGAGCGCCTTCTGCTCCAGCTTGACCGAGTAGTCCTTACCCCGGTCGGCGTTCTCCTGGGAGACGTCCTTGAGCACGACCTCGAAGCCGGCCTTGGCCGAGACGTAGGCGATGCCCGCGCCCATCATGCCGGCGCCGAGCACGCCGACCTTCTTGATCTCCCGCTTGGCCACGTCCTTCGGACGCGAACCACCGTTGTTGATGGCCTGCAGGTCGAAGAAGAACGCCTGGATCATGTTCTTCGCGACCGGGCCGGTCAGCAGGGAGACGAAGTAGCGCGACTCGATCAGCGACGCGTTGTCGAAGTCGACCTGCGCGCCCTCGACCGCGGCGGCCATGATGGCCCGCGGGGCCGGCATGTTCTGACCCTTGAGCTGCTTGCGCAGGTTGGCCGGGAAGGCCGGCAGGTTGGCGGCCAGCGCCGGGCTCGACGGCGAGCCGCCGGGGATCTTGAAGCCCTTGCGGTCCCACGGCTGGGTGGCGGCCTCGGCGTTGTCCTTGTTGGCCGTGATCCACGCCTTGGCGGCCGGGACCAGTTCCTCGACGCTGCCGACGACCTCGTTGATCAGGCCCTTGGCCTTGGCCTTCTGCGCGTTGAACTTGTTGCCCTGCAGCAGCACGCTCATCAGGCCGTCGGCGATGCCGAGCATGCGGGTGATGCGGGTGACACCGCCACCGGCCGGGAGAAGGCCGAGCGAGACCTCGGGCAGACCGATCTGCACGCCCTTGACGTCGGCGGCGATGCGGTAGTGCGTGGCCAGCGCGATCTCCAGGCCACCACCGAGCGCGGCGCCGTTGATGGCGGCCACGACCGGCTTGCCCAGGGTCTCGAGGCGACGCAGGTCGGCCTTGATGCTGGTGAGCTCTTCCATGATGTCCGGAGCGTTCTCCGGAGTGGTCTTCATCATGTTCTTGAGGTCACCGCCCGCGAAGAAGGTCTTCTTCGCGGAGGTGATGACGACACCGGTGATGTCGTCGACCTCGGCCACCAGGCGGTCCACCGTGGCGTGCATCGAGCTCTTGTAGAGCTCGTTCATCGTGTTGGCGCCCTGGTTCGGGTCGTCCATGGTCAGCACGACGATGCCGTCGGCGTCCTTTTCCCAGCCGATCATGTTCTCTGTCATAGTTTTTCGTTCTCCTGGAGAATGTGAAGGGTTGGGCGTCAGACGCGCTCGATGATGGTGGCCACACCCATGCCGCCGCCGATGCACAGCGTCACCAGGGCGTAGCGGGCGTTGCGGCGCTCCAGCTCGTCGACCATGGTGCCGGTGATCATGGCGCGCGGTGTCC
>NZ_JADKYP010000200.1 GCF_015354405.1 Nocardia sp. BSTN01
GCTATGGAAAGCTTCTTCAGCCTGCTGCAACGCAACGTTTTGGACCGGCAGCGGTGGGACACCCGCGAACAACTACGGATCGCGATCGTCACCTGGATCGAACGCACCTACCACCGACGCCGCCGCCAGGCCCGGCTCGGCCGATTGACCCCGATCGAGTACGAGACAATCATGACCCCAGCGGTAATTCAGGCCGCATAACCACTGTCACCCAAACGTGCAGCAGCCCCTT
>NZ_JADKYP010000201.1 GCF_015354405.1 Nocardia sp. BSTN01
TCGGTGCGGAATTCGACTGCGCCGATGAGTCCGGCGGGTTGGCCGGTGTCGGTGAAGCGTTCGCCGAGGGAGAAGGCGATGTCCATGCGGGCGGTGTGGGTGTCGAGTGGGAGCGAGGTGACGTCGAGGTCTTCGAGCACCAAACCGGCTGCGGGGTCGTTGTTTCCGGCGAAATTCTGCCACGCCAGCAGTACTTGGATCAAGGGGTGATGTGTAAGTGACCGGGCC
>NZ_JADKYP010000202.1 GCF_015354405.1 Nocardia sp. BSTN01
ACCGGGGGGACCACGGTCGTGCTCACCGGAACAGGTCTGACGGGTGCGACCGGGGTGAGTTTCGGTGCCACACCGGCGAGTTCGTTCACCGTCGACTCCGATACCCAGATCACCGCCGTCGCTCCCGCTGGGGCGGCCGGGACGGTGTCGGTCACGGTTGCCACTGTGGGTGGGACGAGTAACGGGGTGTCCTACACCTATGTCGCGGTGCCGACACTGACCAC
>NZ_JADKYP010000203.1 GCF_015354405.1 Nocardia sp. BSTN01
ATGTTGTTGACGTTGCTGGTGTGGGCGTGGGCGCAGGGGCAGCGGTCCTCGCGGGTGATCGAGCGGTTGTGTTCGCGTGATATCGCGTTTCGTGTGATTTGTGCTGGTGATGTGCCGGATCATTCGACAATTTCGCGGTTCCGTGCCGAGGCCGCCGGGGCGGTGGAGGATTTGTTCGCTCAGGTGCTGAGGTTGTGTGCCGGGTGGGGTATGGGTGAGCT
>NZ_JADKYP010000204.1 GCF_015354405.1 Nocardia sp. BSTN01
GCAGAGCCACCGCGGAATTCGCCTTCCACGCCCTCGTCCACAACCTCCTCAAAGCCATCAACACCGGCCACCTCACCCCAGCCACCAACTAACCCCCGACCCTTGGTGGTTCCGGCCGCTCCGCGGCCGGAACCACCAAACCAAAACGCAACAGCCCGAAAATTCGACAAATCAACGAGGTTTGCACGATCACTTCAGGGCCCACCCACCTCGAACGCATA
>NZ_JADKYP010000205.1 GCF_015354405.1 Nocardia sp. BSTN01
TTCCCTGACTGCCCCATTGGCACCGGATTCAGGGACACCACCGATCGGGGCGCCCGTACCCGGTGCAGCGTTGTTCGTCCTCGACCGCCGGCTACGGCCGGTGCCGATCGGTGTCACCGGCGAGTTGTATGTGGCCGGCACAGGTGTCAGCCCCGGATATTGGCGTCGCACCGCGCTCACCGCATCCCGGTTCGTTGCCTGCCCGTTCGGCGGAACT
>NZ_JADKYP010000206.1 GCF_015354405.1 Nocardia sp. BSTN01
CGGACAGCGCGCGAACACAACGCCACCACCTTCATGGTGATCGAAGCCGCCTTGACGATCCTGTTGTCGAAGATCAGCGCCGGCCCCGACGTGGCGGTCGGGCTCGCCGTCGCCGGCCGCGACGACCCCGCGCTCGACGAGCTGGTCGGGTTCTTCGTCAACACCCTCGTACTACGAGTCGATCTCACCGGGGACCCCACCCTCACCGAGGTACTC
>NZ_JADKYP010000207.1 GCF_015354405.1 Nocardia sp. BSTN01
CTAGCCGAATCGATCATCGGCCTGTTCAAGACCGAGGTGGTCAATCGGCACGGCCCGTTCAAGACCCTTACCGAGGTCGAATTCGCTCTCATGGAATGGGCCGACTGGTACAACAACGCCCGCCTCCACTCCCGGCTGGACTACCTGACCCCGGCCGAATACGAAGCCGCGTACTACTCTCAACAATCGCCACGCCGACCGGC
>NZ_JADKYP010000208.1 GCF_015354405.1 Nocardia sp. BSTN01
ATCCATATAGTCGACCTCGGCCGGGGAGACGAATTCCATCTCCTCGTTACCGCGGCGGGCGAGCACGCGCTCCTCGAGGAAGTTGCCGTCGGCGTCGACGGGCGAATTCGCCTGGGCCCGGACGTGCCGGTCCTCCTCGTCGGCGGTCAGGTACTTGACCTCGTCGGTGACCCGGCCGTTCTCCACCTTGCGATAGGGGG
>NZ_JADKYP010000021.1 GCF_015354405.1 Nocardia sp. BSTN01
GCGAATCAGGCCGAAAACACCCTTAAATCCACAGTCCCGGTTGGGATGACCGTCCGCAGTGACACCCCTCAGGCCGCGATCACCGGGGAGGCCGTCGTGGCGGTGGTTTGCCACAGCGGGGCGATCGTGTCAGTCGATGAGATGGTGGGCTATCCAGAGTTAGGACCGGTTGCTGATTGGCGGCCGTCGGTTAGCGCGGGGGAAGGCCGTCGTGGAGGTACGCGACTTGGCCGGTTTGCCGGGCGTGGAGGGCGGCGTCGACTCGTTTCCATAGTGCTGTGTTGAGTCGTTGTTGTGCTTGGTTCGGTGAGCAGAGCTCATATGCGGTGAGTTCGGGGTCGTTGATGTGGAGGCTGGCGAGTTGTGTGTCGGTTAGTTCGATGCCGCCGAAGATGAACTTCAGCCAGTCGTCCCATTTGCTGTGTGGTGATACCCAGTCCACGCACAGCAGGTGTAGGTCGCTCGTTGGGAGGTCGAGGCCGAGTTCTTCGTGGAGTTCGCGTTGCGCTCCGATGTCGGGGGGTTCATTGGCTTTGACGTTTCCGCCGGGAAGGTCCCATCCGGGCTTGTAATTCGGGTCGACGAGCAGGATTTGACCGTGCTGGTCGAGGAGTAGTACATCGGCGCTGACAAGTTTGCGCGGAAGGGTGGCATTGCCTTCGGCGATGTGTGCCGCGTAAGCGTCGGGGTCGCGTTCGTACAGGGGCCGCTCCACGGCACTCATAACATCACCTTCTTGATTGAGGCTGCTACGCGACGGCGTCGCGCACATTGCTGAACTCGGGGCTGGTCATGTCATGGTGGTGAGACGGGTGGAAGTCTGGTTGATGACCATGGCGGGGATCCAGGTGCGGGCGCGGATGGTTTCGCGGAGGTGTTCGCCGAATGCGATCACGGTGGGGCTCGACCGGTAGGGCTTGAGGTGGCCGGCTAGATCGCTGAGATGGCGGACCAGGACGTGGGAGGCCATATCGGTGGTGTTGGCAATGACCTCGGTGGCCATCGTGCACGCCTGTTCGGGGTGACCCTGTTGGGCGAGGATCGTGGCTAGTGTGAGTTGGGCGAAGGCGCGGGCGCGGGCGCGTTCGGGTGGCCGGAGTTCAAGGACATGTTGAGCGTGTTCGGCGGCGCGGTGGAGTTGGCCGAGTTGTCTGGCGCAGCGGGCGGCTTCGGTTGCGAGGCTGGCGTTGTCGAATCGGCTCACCCACGGGGACAACGGATATGCGGTGGAGGAGTGGAGCGCGTCGGCGGCGCGGTCGAGCATGGCGTGCGTTTGTCGAGCTTCGCCGAGGGCGGCGAGTCCGCGGGCTTGCATCGCGAACAGGCGGGCTTTGAGTTCGGGGCTGCTGGGTGCTTTGGAGAGGGCGGATTCGGCGTCGTAGGCGTGGCGGATGGCGCTTTTAGGTTGCCCATTGTGGAGATCGATGTGGCTGAGACTCGCGAGAATGTGAACCGGCAGCTGCCGGTCGGGTCCGATCTTGGCGAGCTCGCGGGCTCGGGTGAACTGGCGGCGCGCTCGCTCGTCGTGGCCTGCGTCATGAGCCATCCAGCCGGCCATTTCGACCAAGCCCGCCGCGACGACGAACAGGGCAGGGTCGGCGTCGTCCTCGCCGAAGAACAGGCGGGGGGCGAGGTCGCTGGTCAGGTAATGGGTCAACTCGCTGTAGAGGTGGCCGCCGCCCATGGTGAGGTCGGCCGACCGCAGCGATTGCACGACCGCCATATCGCGGTGCTCGGCCGGAAGATGGGTGTCCAGGCGCAGCAGCCGATACGGTCCGGTCACGGGAGCGGGTGCACTGGTGCGTGGCGGTGCGGGCGCGGGATAGCTGTGGCCGGGCATCTGGAACCACAGCAGGTGGTAGGGGATGCCGAGCAGCTTGGCCCAGAACACGAGGCTGTCCATGTGCCGGATCGGCGGCCCGGTCTCGATGCGGCTGATGCGAACTTGGCTGATCCCCGCCCAGCGGGCCACGTCGGCCTGGCGCACGGCGGCGCCGTGGGCGGGGTGGCGGCGGTAGGCGGCGATGATGCGGCCCATATGCCGCTCGGCCAGTGCCTGTTTGATCGGCGGGTGGTCCCAGAACCCCGGCATCAGTGCGGGCGGCTCGATGAGGTGCTGGCGGGTATTGGAGGTGCAGGTGCCGCACAGGCGCGTGGTGTTGTCAGCGGCCAGCTCGCGTCGGCATCCACGACAGCTCAGCGGATGCCTGCCTGACGCTGGTTCCATAGCCTCTGCCCCCGGGATCGTGACGATCGCACCAACACTGCGATCTGCCGAGTGTAGGCAGAGCCAAGCGGTTCGAGCTGGAGTTATAACCCGACTCGCATACCGCATAACCATTTGGGCATACGCCGGCCGGCCGCGCGAGGTCAAAGTGAGGTCGATTCGAACTCGAAGGAGCGACAATGGATCTCGACCGATCGACCATGGTGTGCCCTCGGCGGTATCCCTTCGGCGCCGACCATCACACGTTGGATCTGGAACCCGACTACGGCGATTGCGGCTCGGTGGCACAGGTGGTTCTGCCTAGCGGTCTGACGGCGTGGTTGGTGATCGAGCACGCGTTGGTGCGGCAGGTACTGGCAGACCCGGTCTTCTCCCGGGAGCTGGCCAATCGGCCGGAGGTCGCGCGACTGTCCACGGAAGTGCTTCCGGCAGCAGCTATTCTGGCGACCGACCCACCGCGACACACACGGCTGCGGACCCTGATCGCGAGAATGTTCGCACCCGGGCAGGTCGACGCGACGGGCCCGCGTATCGCGGAACTGGCGGTGGACCTTCTCGAGGATCTGGTGGCTGCCGGGCCACCAGCGGACCTTCTGACCGGGTGGGTCGAGCCCTACGCGGCGGCGGTGGTGTGCGAGATATTCGATGTGCCAGCACATTTCCGCGAACAGGTTTTCACCCTTAGCGATGCGCTCACCGCGCGGGATGCCACACCGCAGGCCCTGGCGGCAGCACGCGCTGAGTGCGAGGACCTGGCGCGTGCGATGGCGGAGGAAAACCCGGGCGGGTTGTTCGGTCTACTCGGCGATTCGGCCGAGTTCGACGACGAGGTGATCAATTTGGTGATCGCGTGCCTGATCGGCGGGCGCGGATCACCGACGGTCTTTCTGTCGAGCGCAATCTTCGCTCTGTTGCGAGAGCGCCGGCACTACCAGCTGTTGGTGGATAGGCCCGAGGCGATACCTGCGGCAGTCGAGGAGCTGCTGCGGTTCGTGCCGGTCGGTGTCGGTGGCGGATTCACCCGAGTCGCCCGAGCGGATGTCCAGCTCGGGCCCGTGCTCGTGCGCGCCGGGGACGCGGTGATCCCGGCCATGCACGCCGCCGGACGCGATCCAGCGGTTTTCGACGACCCTGATCGACTGGTGCTCGACCGGGGGGCCAAGGTGGCTCATCTGGCGTTCGGGCACGGCCCGCACTACTGCGTAGGCGCGCACCTGGCTCGTCTGCAAGCCCGCATTGCCCTGCACACCTTGACCACTCGCCTGCCCGATCTGCGGCTGACCGACTCCGCCGAGCCCGTCAGCTGGCGGCACGGCCGCGTCGTGCGAGCACTGGAACGACTGGAGGTCACATGGACACCCGCCTGATCGTCGACCACCACCGCTGCACCGGCACCGGTGTGTGCGTATCGATCGCACCGCAGCACCTACGCCTGGTCGACGGCACCGCACACCCGGTCGAAGGAACCACACTGGGCCGCGACGACGCGCGAGCCGCCGCAGCCTGCTGCCCGAGCGAGGCACTCACGATCGACACGAACAATCCGGCGGTCTTCCGGGTGCCGGAGCCGATAGTCACGTTGGGACCGGCCGGAACCGACGCCCACGCCGAGGCCGACAAGCACTCCAGCACAGTGCGTCTGGTCGAGTCGTTCACCGACACAATGGCCTGCGCGGCAGCAGACCCCGGGGTACACGCCCTCGTCGCCGCCGGATACCTGGCCCTCGATGAAGCAGGCGTTGCCGTCGATTCGTGGACCGATCAGCACTTCACTCACTCGGGAGTGCTACGACTGGAGCGCTGCTGGGAAAGCCGCACCAAGCCCATGTGTTTCGCGATCCACCGCACCGTGCCACGGACATCGGTGCGGGCGGTCGCGACGCATCCGGCGACCCGGACGTTCGCCGCTCGCTACGCGCCCTCGGCGCGCCAGCTTTCCATGCGAGCCAAGCCGCTGGCCGCGCTCGCCGCCGCGCACCGGGACGTTGATGCGTGTATCGCCTCCACCGATATCGTCGCCCGGTTCCCGCAACTCGAGGTGGTCGACGAATTCCAGCCGACGATGGTGTGGCTGCTGTACCGAAAGGCGAGCGATGAGTGACCAGAGCGTCGTCGCGGTCCTCGGTGCCGGGATCATGGCCAACACGGTCGCGAACACCCTCGCCGCCAACGGGTTCGAGCTACGCCGCTACAACCGAACCACCAGCGCCATCGAGGGACCGGCGATCGTGTGCGCCTCCCCGGCGCAGGCCGCCGAGGACGCCACCGCGATATGGAGCTTCGTCCACGACGACACCGCGAGCCGGGCCGTATGGTTCGGTACCGACGGCGCACTCACCGCAGTCGAGCACGGGGCTGTGGTAATCGAAAGCTCGACGCTCTCTGCGGAATACGCGGACTACTGGATACGTACAGCGGACTCGCTCGCCGCCCGCCCGGTGCTGGCCCCGGTGACCGGCAGCCGCCCGGCCGCCGCGCACGGCACGCTCGTCGCCTTCGTCGCCGGTGCCCCCGACGCCATCGACGCGGCGAACCCGCTGCTGAGGATGCTCAGCCGCGACGTGATCCGGGTCGGAAGCGCCGCCGACGCGGCAAGACTGAAACTGGTGAACAACGCTTTGGCCGCGACCATCCTGACCGGACTGGCTGAAGCCCTCACCGCGGCAGCCGCACTCGGTCTGGACCGTGACCGGGTGGCGCAGGTGTGGAGACAATACGGCTGGGCCGCCCCGGTCGCCAACGCTTACACCTCGGCGATGCTATCGGGTGAGCATGAGTTGAGCGATTGCTCGTTGAAAGTGATCGCCAAGGATCTGGCCTACACCCTCGCGGGACTTGGTGCCGCGACCCCACCGGTGCTGGCCGCCGTCGCCGACCGCTTCCAACGAGCTCTCGCAGCGAACCTCGGCGACCTCGAGATGTCGGCGATCATCGAGACCTACAAGGCACTGTCATGACCACCGTCACCATCCGCGACTGGTTCACCCACACCGCCACCGTGCCGGCCGAGGCACGCTGCCAAGTCAACCAGCAACTCGCCGCCTACTCCGACACCGTGCAGGCCTGCGCGACAAGATATCTCGGCAAACAGGTCACCGTGTGCGTGTCCGGATCACTGGCCCGCGGCGAGCCCGCCGTGCGCCGCGAGCACAACAGATACCGGCTCGCCTCCGACGTCGATCTGGTCGCCATCATCGACACCACGGAAACCGCCGCGCAAGCCGAGAACTTCCGCAATAGCGTGCTGCGACACCATCCACAGATCGAGACCACGGTATTCGCCACCGGTCGCCGCGATCTGGCTCGCGTGGCGGGCAGGTTCGGTGCCGACCTGTACTCGGCAGCCACACGCCCTCTGGCCGGACCTGTTCCCGACCCGGCAGTGATGCCTCGGCTCGGCAAACGTGAAGGGCTGGAAGGAATAACGCATCAACTGGCGACGAGATACGACCCCGATAATTCCGGCGGGGACAACCCGTGGCGAGTGAAGACGGTGTTGGAGGCATTGCGCGCCGTGGCCGATCACCGCCCGGGGCCTCATCGCTTCAGCGACCTGCCTTCCGACCCTGCCGTGCGTGAGCGGCTGGACCCCGCCATCGTCGCGCAGCTGGTACGAGCTCGCGAGAACAGCACGGCCCTGCCGATCACCATCGCCGAGGCGTACCGCTGCGTGATTGCGTCGGCATGCTGGCTGTTCGGGGTACCGGCAACCCACCGCGACCTCATCGACGCCCTGCACACAATCGAGCAGGGGACCCACCTGCTCGACGGATTCCAGGCCGCCGTGCTGGCCGCAACCATCGTCCTCGACGGGCCGATCACCTACCGCCGCTCGGCGGCATCGGCGCTGCACGTCATCGCCACCGCGATCGACCCGAGCGCGCTCATCACCGCCCATGACTCGCTGCGGGCATTGACCGCGATCTCGCCCATCGACATCTGCCGCGGCCTCGAGCACCCCAATCACGTTCTGTGCCAGCACATACAGGGCCTGCGCCGCGACTACTACGCCTGGCTCGGCCCTCACAACTTCGGCACCCACCCCGTCGCCGAATACCGAGGCCCTGCCCTCGCGAACCTCGCGCCATCAACAAGGAGCGCCGATCATGGATGACTGGCCCGACTGGATCCATCAACTCCCTACCGTCGACATCTCGTTCCCCGGCGAAGGAAAGCTGCTGGCATGCAAGCACGGCCAGGTCGTGCTTTGGTCGTTCCCAACCGGGGCCCAGGTGCCCGTCCACTCCCATGGCCCGCAGCTCGGCTTCGTCGTCACAGGAAGCGTCGCTCTCACCCTCGATGACCAGGAATGCGTCATCGAGGCCGGCGGGCACTTCACGATCGGCGATCGAGTCTTACACGGCGCGACCGTGGCTCCGGGCACGCTCGTGGTCGAGATATTCGCCGAACACGACCGGCACACCGCCATCCCAACGACATGACGCCACGAGTTCTCCACGCCACGCGCGTCGTCACCGGTCTGGGCACCGTCCACGCCCCGGGAACGGTCGTCGTCGACGACAAGCACATCGCCTGGGTCGGTACACCCAACCAACTCCCCGACACCTGGACCACCAACAAGGCTCACCAAATTCACCTCCCGCAGGCGACACTGCTCCCCGGACTCATCGACGCGCACGTACACCTCGCCTTCGACCACAGCCCCGATCCGCGTCGGGCAGCCGTAAAGTTGAGCACCGCCGTGCAGCAACTGTTGCACGCCGGAATCACCACCGCCCGTGACCTCGGCGCACCCCATCACACCGACATCAGCGCGATAGCGGAAACCAGCGGGCCACGAATCCTGTCCGCCGGTGTGCCGCTCACCGTTCTGGGCGGTCACTGCGACGAATTCGGCGGCAGCGTCACGTCATCGGCAGACATCGACCGCGTCGTTTCCCGCAACGCCGAACGGGGCGCAGCCTGGATCAAGGTCATGGTCACCGGAGGCTTCACCTCGCGCGGCCACTGCTCACCGTATGCACCACAGTTCACCGACATCCAACTCGCGGACATCGTCGCCGCCGCGCGCGACCACGACCTGCCCGTGGCCGCTCACGCTCATGGCACAGCGGGGATCAGGCAAGCGGTCGACGCCGGGGTCGACAGTGTCGAACACTGCACCTGGATGACCGAGAATGGCTTTCATCTGGATCACGGCATCGTCAACGCGATTGCGGAGCAACGAATCCTGGTGTGCCCCACCATCAACCACCTCGCTCGCCAGGCGAGCGGGCGACTTCCGTGGCCGGTGCGCCGAGCCCATCTGGACATCATGCTCAGCGCCGGTGTACGCATCGTGCCCGGCAGCGACTCCGGAATCCCGCACACGCCCCATCACATGTATGGGCACTCGCTACCTGCCTATACCGATCTCGGCTTCTCGCCGGCCGAGGTCGTCGACCTCGCTACCCGCCGAGCCGCTGAAGCGCTCCGAGTCAGCCACCTCACCGGTACGCTCACCGCCGGACGGGCCGCCGATCTCATCGCCGTTCCCGGCGACCCCACCCGAGAGCTCCACGTGCTGACCACACCGATCCTGGTAATGACCAGCGGACACATCCATTACTTGGACACCAACGCCGAGGAGGAAACCCCGCGATGAGCGGACCCACCCTGTCATCGGAATACGCCTCTCCCACACCGCTGCAGGTACGCATCGAAACCCACGCCCGCTACAGCGAACACCCCGATGACCCAGTCGCTGCCGTGACCTCGGTGCTCGACCTCAGCGGTGACGAATCAGTGGCCGATATCGGATGTGGCGACGGACGATTCCTTGCTCACCTCGCCCAATCCGGTCACTGCGGTCGCCTGATCGGCGTCGACACCTCCCCGGCCATGGTCGAAGCTGCTCGAAAGATCCCGGGCGTGGAGGCCCTACCAGGTGACGCCGAGCGTCTGCCGTTCGCCGACCGCTCGATATGCCGAACCACCGCCCGCCACATGCTCTACCACGTTCCTCATCCGGTGAAGGCCCTGCGCGAATTCCGCCGCATCACCCGCGACGGCGGCATGGTCGCCGTCGCCGTCAACCACCCGCAAACCTGCGCCCGCACACGAGAACTCGTCACCAGACGCGCCCACGAGTACGGCCTGGTCCCGGTCGAAGAACTCGCCAACACCGTGAACTCCGACGCCCTCCCGGAGATGATGGCGACGGTGTTCCCGGACGTGCAGGTCCACCGGTTCGACAACGCCCTGGTCTTCGACCGTCCCGAACCGCTGATCCGGCTGGCCGAAGCGGTGTTCAGCTTCTGCGGCATCAGCGCCGACAATCCGCACCGGCCCGACATCCTCGCCGCGGTCACCACCGATATCGCCGATTGGTTCACCGCGCACCCCGGCCAGGTATGGCGTGACCCCAAGGGCTACATCATCGCCACCGCTACGGTTGAATAACCCGCTCTCCGAGGAGGATCGAACCCGTGAAGTTGCTCGTCACCGGCGGCGCCGGATACATCGGCTCCGTTGTCGCCCACGACCTCGTCAACGCCGGACACGACGTCGAGATCATCGACAACCTTTCCACCGGACACGCGTCGAACCTGCCACCACAAGCCATCTTCCATCAGCGTTCGATCCACGACGTCGCCGAAATTCTCACCCCGCAAGCCGGATTCGACGGTGTGTTGCACTTCGCCGCTTCGATCGAAGTCGCCGAGTCGGTGCGCAACCCCGACAAGTACTGGCACAACAACATCGAAGGCACACTCGCGCTTCTGCGAGCGATACGCGCGGCAGCCGTACCGCGGCTGATCTTCTCCAGCACCGGGAGCATGTACGTGGGCAACGGCGAGACCGCCTTCGACGAGCACGCGGAGGTCAAACCCCGTAACCCGTATGCGGCCACCAAAGCCTTCATCGATCAGATGATCACCGGGGAATGCGGTGCCTCCGCCGCGCTCGGTGCCGCGTCGCTGCGCTACTTCAATGCGGCCGGGGCCGTGTTCACCGACTCGGGAGTGCACCTGGGGGAACGACACGACCCGGAGTCACACCTGATCCCGATCCTGCTGCAAGCCGCAGGCGGGCAACGCGAATCGTTCACGATGTTCGGTACCGATTATCCGACCAGCGACGGCACAGCGGTCCGCGACTACATCCACGTCAGCGACCTGTCCTCAGCACACCTGCTGGCACTGGAGGCGGTCCAGCCCGGCCGCCACGACATCTACAACCTCGGCAACGGCAACGGATACACCAACGCCGAAGTGCTGCGCACTGTCAAAGAAGTCACGGGCATCGACTTCCCTGTCACCCACGTCGGACGTCGCCCAGGCGACCCTGCCGTATGCATTGCATCCAGCGACCTGGCTCACCGCGAGTTGGGATGGAAGCCCCAACGGCCGCAACTGGATGCGATTATCAGCGACGCGTGGGGCTTCCACCAGTTTCTCGATAACATCGCCCAATGACCAGCGGCATGGCTTGCGGCGCAACGTATACGAGTAGACCAGGCTCGACTGCGCCACAGGCGGTGGCGAGATCCACAAGGCCGCTCCATGCCGCGAGCCTACGCGCTAGTTCCGCAACTCCCGCGTCAAACGAACACCAGAGGAAGCGGCGGCGGAACTGGTCCCGGTCCGACGAGCCCAGCAAGTAGGGTTCGGCAGCAAGCACCGCTGAGGCTGTCGGTGGTTGCTTCTATCGTTGGGCGCATGACCGATATCGCCCCACTGGCGGCATCCACACGCGCCGTGTTCGGCGATCCTGGTGTGCACGCCGTCGTCAGAGCCGGTCGCACTGTACACGCGGTCGTTCTCGGGCAGTGGGTCGGCGATGAGCAGGCACCGGAACTGCTGTGCCACACGGGGGTATCTGGATGGTCGCCAACCGTCCTGGAGGCTATGCGCGCGGACGTCACCTGCGCGCTGCTTGGTCAAGTCCAAATGCGTGGTGTATCGGGGTGATTGCCGCGTGATCCTGGTTGGTCAGGCGGTCAGTGCTGGAGTGGTGGTGTCCTCCTGTTCGTCGGTGAGGCCGCGGGATCGGGTGAGGACGTCCAGGCCGAGGTAGCGGCGGCCTTCGATCCATTCATCGTGTTGCTCGGCCAGGACGGCCCCGACGAGGCGGATGATGGCTTGCCGGTCGGGAAAGATCCCGACAACGTCTGTGCGCCTGCGGATTTCCTTGTTCAACCGCTCCTGAGGATTGTTCGACCAGATCTGGCGCCAGATCTGCCTGGGGAACGCGGTGAACGACAGCAGATCCGCGCGTGCCGCATCGAGGTGAGCAGCCACCTTCGGAAGCTTCTCACCCAATGCGTCGAGCACCCGATCATATTGGGCACCAACTGATTCAGCGTCTGCTTGGTCGAACACCGAATGCAGCAAAGTCCGCACCCACGGCCACGACGATTTCGGGGTGATCGACATCAGATTCACCGTGTAATGCGTCCTGCATCGTTGCCAGGCCGCGCCGGGCAGCGTGGCGCCGATCGCGGCGACCAGCCCGGCGTGTGCGTCGGAGGTCACCAGGCTGACGCCGGACAGGCCGCGCGCGACCAGGTCACGGAAGAACACCAGCCAGCCCGCGCCGTCCTCACCGGAGGTGACCTGGATTCCGAGGATCTCTCGATATCCGTCGGCGTTGACGCCGGTGGCGACCAGTGCGTGCACGTTGACCACGCGCCCGTTCTCACGCACTTTCAGCACCAGCGCGTCGGCGGCGACGAACGTGTAAGGGCCTTGATCCAGTGGCCGGGTGCGGAACGCTTCGACCTGGGCGTCGAGCTCGGCGGCCATGACCGAGACCTGTGATTTGGAAAGCTTTGTCACACCCAATGATTCGACCAGCTTCTCCATCCGGCGGGTGGACACCCCGAGCAGATAGCAGGTGGCCACCACGCTGGTGAGGGCTCGTTCGGCGCGTTTGCGACGCTCGAGCAGCCAATCCGGGAAATAGCTTCCCGAACGCAGCTTCGGGATCGCGACGTCGACGGTGCCGACACGGGTGTCGAAATCGCGGTGGCGGTAGCCATTTCGGGAGTTGACGCGGTCGTCGGAGCGTTCGCCGTAGCCGGCACCGCACATCGAGTCGGCTTCATTGCTCATCAGGGATTGAATGAAGGTGGACATCATCTCGCGCAGCAGGTCCGGGCTCGCGACGGCGAGTTGGTCCGACAGCATCTTGGACGGGTCGATAGGCTGGACAGAGGTCATCGCGTGAACTTTCTTTCCTTCAAGTGACTTGGTCTTTTGAAGGAATCTCAATGACTGTTGTCAAGTGGCGACGGCCGCTCCGACCGGGGCTGGGAGTCTGTGGACGAAGTGCCGGCCATCGCGCAACAGTGCCCAGAGGACGTCGACCAACCGCCGGGCGAGTGCAAGCAGCGCCTGGGTATGAACCCGTCGCTCAGATCTTTTGCGCTGATAGAACTCTCGTGACGGCCCCTCGACCTTGAGGCTCGACAGTGCCGCCATGAAGAACACGCGCCGCAGTCGTCGGTTGTATCGCTTGGGCCGGTGTAGATTGCCACTGATGCGGCCGGAGTCTCGCGGCACCGGCACCAGCCCCGCATAGGAGGCCAGTCGGCCTGCGGTGCCGAACGCAGCCAGGTCAGCGCCGGTAGCTACCAGGAACTCGGTCCCTAGATGTGGCCCCATGCCGGGCAGCGACTCGATGATCGAGGCGTGTGGATGTTCCCGAAATCGAGCGGTGATTTGCTTGTCGAGGTCCTTGATCTCACGATCGAGGTCGAGCAGCTTACGCGCTAGCCGCTTGATCAAGGCCGCCGTCGCGGGCTCACCAGGCACCGCCACGTACTGCTCGCTGGCGGCGGCAACTGCTCGTGCGGCGAGATTATCGATACCTTTAGACCACGCCCCGTTGGTCACCAGATGCGCTGTCACACCATCGATTCCAGCCCTCCGAACTTCGTTCGGGGTGACCACACCGCTGACCAGGATCAACGGCGAGCGTGTCGAGTAGTCGAACGCGGCCTCCAGAGCCGGGAAGATCGCTGCGAGCATGCTGCGGAGTTGGTTGACCCGCGGACCCAGTCGGCCATCAGGTCACCTCGATAGCTCGACAACTGCGTCAACTCCGCGATCAATTCATCCGGCGAGGTCACCGGCTGCAGATCTTCGCGCATGCGGGCGGTGTCGGCGATGACACGTGCGTCCTTGGCATCAGTCTTGCCCTCGCCGCGGAATACGCCGGTCATGGCCGATACCGTCCGACCAGGGACGTAGGCCACCGATTGCCCAGCATCGAGCAGAACCGTGATCAGCAAGGCTGCCAGCGGGCTGACCAGATCGATCGCCCACCGCAGCTCGACACCGGTTCGGCGTGCACGCTCGATGACCGCTTCGATATCTCGCTGATCGTTGCCGACCCTGCCTGACCAGCACACCTTTCCGATCTCATCGACTATGCACGCATGATGGCTCGCCTTGCCGACATCTATTCCGATCCAAATTCTTTGGCGCAGAGCCACTCTCACACTCCCGATCACGCAGACCGAGCCCGTGGACAACCCCGCCATCAGGTCCCTAGTCAGCGACGATCCGCATCAGATCTCAATCAGTGGCCGGAGCGTCCAGTCCGGTGGGGCAGCCATTCCTTCAGAGCCTCGACAACGACATCACGCAGGTCAGCTACACCCCACCGTTCTGGGCATCCGGAACCCGTTGCTCCGGACAGTCATAACCCTAGGGATCACGCGGTGACCACCCCCTATCCGGCTACGACACGCCCGCACTTTGCTGACGTCCGGTCGTACACCATCCTGCTGGACTCAACCCGCTGCCGCTTACGCAAACTCGGCGGCCCACATCCTGCGCAGCAGCGGCAATTGCACCTGTTCGGTGACAGCAGCCCTGACCGATAACGGGGCAGATCCCGGTCAGCGGTCGGGCCCTGTCAGCATCTCGGTGTTCGACGGCTACCCAACCGATTGGGGCTTCGAATCACACGCGACGTCCAGGGCGGGGCCGGATCTCGATTACCGTTTGGCTCTGCCGCTGGATTCGCCGGATCGAGAATTTCTTGGTCGCAGCAATCAGCGCGATGTCGGCTTTATATCCCCAGCGCTCGCATGCCCAGGTTTGGTCGGCCTTCATACAGGCTGCGGTGATGTCGGTCATTCTGGACCAACCGTTGGCGCGTGCGGTTGCGGCCGCCGCGTTGTACAGCAGATTCATCAGCTTCTGGTCGGCCAGCAGCTCGTCTCGGCTGTGTTTGTCGTTGGCGGCCAGCAGTACTCGCCGATCGATGCTGCGCTGAGGGTTGATCGAGTGCGGGTCTGCCAACTCTCGCGCCATCAGCGCAGCGACCCGGCATGCGGCCACATCGTCGTGGTCGCGTGCACACTTGGCCCCTCGCGTGAGCAGGTCGCTGGCGTGAAGCCAGATCGCTTTGCAGCCGACCGCGGCGATGCGTGCCTGAATCACCACCAGCTCGACGAACTCGCCGTGGGTGAGCGGATCACTCAACTGTCCCGGGTACAGCTGGGTCGCCATATTCAGCGGTGCCAGCATCGTTACCCGCTCGTCCTGGACGGTCAGCTCCGGCAGCGACGGCGCGGTCTCGAGCCACGCCAGCGCCACCTCGAGCTCGTCCCGCAGCCGGCCCAGACCGTTGGGGCCGGGCCAGAACCGCGCGGGGTCGGTATCGAGCAGGGTCTCCTCGAGCAGTCGATCCGCGGCCGTGGTCAGATCCAACGACTCGTAGGTGATCTTCAGTACCGTCGGAGTATCTGTGGCATCCGTCGTCGTGAGCCGCGCTACTTCGGTGTGCAACACATCCAGCAGGGTCGGGGCTGGGCTGGCCGACTCGGTACTGTCAGGGCGCGAGCCGTGTTCACTGGTGCCGGGGTTGGCGTGTCGCAGAGCCTCGGTGTAGCGCAAATTCTCCCGCATCGTGAGTTCCCGTGCCCGCCGCTTGCGTCGTGAGCTGCCGTTCTTCGGCATCATCATCCGTTCCGGCGAAGGCTCCCACGCCGCCCCGCCATCACGAATCGTGCCGATACGAAAAAGGGGGTCAACTCGCGGGTCCCGGGTAGGACCTTGGCCACGTCACCGGCCGGCGTGGGCGGGGCGACTCGGGCGAGGAGCGTGCGCGTCCAGCTCCACGCCGAGCATAACCGTCGTCAACCGATCCCCGCATCACCTAGCCTCTGGCGCGATTGGGGGTCGCATCAATGGAATTCGGGGCCGTCGCCGTCGCGGCCGGAATCGAACTCTGGCGCTGGTGGCTCGAAGCGTGACCATGTGTCTGATCCGTCCGCGAGTCGGGTGCGCTGTGCGTCTTCGGTGGCTGACTGTTCCGGGGTGAGGTGTGCGCGGCGTGTGAGTTCTGCTTGGAGTTCGGTGAGTTCTTCTGCTAGCCAGTGAGTATCGAGTGGGTTGGTGGCGTCGGAGGTACCGGGCGCGGGCCCGTACATGGTGGCCTCGTCGTCGGCGAGGTGGATGCGGAGTTCGACAGTGCGGACAGAGTCGCGCAGTGCCGCGTCGGTCAGCAGGTGAATCGGGTTGGTTGGATCGAAGCCGCTGCGGAGGTTCGGGTCTTCGGTGGCGGTTGAGGGTGTGTGGACGGCGCGGGCGAAGGTTTCGATGGTGGCGCGGTCGGCGGGGTTTGTGGTGTGCCGCCATGTTTTCCGTAGCAGCGACAGCGCGGCTGCCGGGCTGTGGTGGGTGGTGATGAAGGTGCAGCGGGCGTTCATGTGGTCGACCGGGTTGTGGTCGGGGATGCCGGGTCGGTTGTCGTCGCGGCAGGTACTGCACAGTCCGTCGTCGCAGTGGTTGTCGGGCGGGAGGGGAGTGTCGAGCAGGGCGCGTTCGAGTCCACAGGACAAGCAGGGTAGGCCGTGGTGGTCGGCGACTGCGTAACGGTCGTAGTCGACGGTGTAGCCGGTGCCGGCCAGAAAACTGGCGGCTTCGGCGCGTTCTGGTGTCGCGCGGGCGGGTTGGTGGCGGGTGGTGCCGGTGCCTTCGGGGACGGGGAGATGTGCGGGGTCGACATCGAGATCGGCGAAGGATCGTGTGTAGGCGTCGAAGGCGTCGCGGCCACGGTCGGGTCGGGGCGGGCGTCGGCGTGTTTGGTCGGTCCATTCGCGGTGATCGCGGGCGGCGGTGCGCGGGTCGTGGGTGGGGCGGGTGGTGTCGATGGGTTGATAGAGGTGGGGATCGGTGGTGGGGATCGCGGCGAGGATGAAGGCGCGGTGGTCGGGGTAGTGGTCGGCGGCCCAGCGCAGGCGGGCGACCGCGACGGGATAGGCGCGGGTGGACAGGGTTGTGATGACTCGTCGCAGCAGGTCGCGGTCGGTGTCGTGCAGGTGTGCGGTGAGGCGGGTGAAGGCGTGTCGGGCGTCGTCGAGACGGCCGGTGGACACCAGTTCGCCGATGGCGCCGACGATGGCGGCCGGTGCGGGATCGGCGTTTTCCCGGACTGGGCGGGCGGTGGGGTTCTCGTCGGGTTCGGATGGTTTTGGTGCCATGGTCGCGTCGGTTTCGGTTGTCGGTGTCGTGTTTTCGGTGGGGTGATGGGTGAGTATTTCGACGCGCCAGGCCAATGCGATGGCGAGTTGATCGGCGCGCGGTGGTGTCGTGTTGTCGTCGGTGGCGGTGAGTAAAAGTTCGTGGGCGGTGGCGATGAGATCGTGGGGTGTCCAGCCGGAAGGGGCGGTGTCGATCGCGGCGACCAGCCGCGGCCATGCCGGGTCGTTGATGACGTGTTCGGCGGCTTCAGGGCCGAGGATGTCGTGCAGATGCGGGGTCCAGTCGGGGCGCAGAAGGTGTCCGGTGGGGATGGTGAGTGCGGCGGGATCGAGGCGCAGGCGGGACCAGAGTGCGGCCGCGGGCATGTCGTCGGGTAGCGGACGCGGAGTGGCGGCGTCGGTGAGCAGCGTGTCGATGTCGAGTCCGGCCGCGGCTGCGGTGTCGAGGTGGGCGGCGAGGACGGGCCACCAGGGGTCGCTGGTGATGCGGGTGTCGAGTCGTTTGGCCAGAGGCTCCCAGGTGTGGGTGGCGGTGTGCAGATCGCCGAGCGCATCGGTCACCCGAGTGTTCAGTCTGGCTTGGTGGTCGCGTTCGCGGGTGGGGAAGCGCGCGGGTCCGGTGGGGCGCAGGTCGGTGTCGGGGACATGGTGGGCGGCGCGCCACACCGCCAGCTCGGCGATCAAGTTCTGGTTGCCGAGCAGGGGCCGCGCCCAGACCGGCGCGGTGGCAGCGACCCAGGTGCGGGCGTCGGTGGTGATCTGGGTGGTGAGGTCGGCGACGATGCGTCGGCGTGCGTGTAGTTGGCCGGCGATGGCTGGGTCGGATAGCCGCTGGGGCAGGCCGTGCAGCCAGGGCAGGGGTCCGGTGCCGGTGGAGTGGGCGCCGCTGGTGTCGAGGCGCCAATCCAGCACGGCGGCCGGATCGTTCGCGGTGTCGAGTTCGCGGTCGTCGATGGCCTCGCATAGGGCGGTGGCAGGATCGTGCCCGGCGAGGGCGAGGATGGCCAGGTGCTGGCGCAGGGTGGGGTAGGCGGGTGCGTCGGTGAGGCCGGGCAGCAGCGTTTCGGCGTCGTGGTCGATCTGGGTGAGGGCGTCGGGGCCCAAGGCGTGTTCGGTGGCGACGCCGACGGCGTCGAGGTAGATGTCGACGGCGCGGCCGAGCCGACGATAGGGGTCGAGGGCGTCGCGTAGGGCGGTGTGGGCGCTGGTGGGTGTGGCCTCGCGGGCGAGGATGTCCTGTAGAACTTCGACGGCGGTGTGGGGGAGGACGGCGGATTCGGTCCAGAAGGAGGCTTCGCTGCCGTCGATGGTGGTCGGGACGTAGAGGTGGTTGGAGTGGATTCCGCGGGTGACCGCGACGTAGAGTTGGTTGCGTGATTCGGTGCCGGTGAGCACGGTGTGGCAGGTGTCGGCGGTGGTTCCCTGCGCGGAATCGATCGTCATCGCGTAACCCAGTCGCACGTGCAGGCCGACGTATGAAGCGGGAAGGACCGTGGTGGCGCCGGTCGTGTTTCCGGGGCGCAGGTGGGTGACGGTGAGAGTGCCGTCGGGGTGGACGGTGTCGATCCGCCACCGGTAGCCGTTGCGTACCCAGTCGCGCTCGCCGACCGGCAGGCCGCGGTTGTTGCGGCGGGTGCACACGATGTCACCCGCCGACGCGGACAATCCGTCTGCCAACAACGTTGTCGCTGGCGTGGTTTCGGTGGTGCGGGCGAGACGGTCAGCGCGGGCACGGTCGTTGAGGTCGGTGACGATGTCGTGAGTTGGGGCGAGCATGATCGCGTCGCGTCCGGCGTGCTGGTCGGCGAACCAGGCGCCGTAGGCTTTGTCGGCGACGGCGGCGGCGCTGCCGGAATGGATGCGCCGATGGTCGAGGTAGAAGCCGAGACCTGAGGGATCGCCGTCGCGTAGTGCCAGGCCCACGGTGGCTTCGGCGGTGTCGGCGAAGCGCACCACGTGGGTCAAAGTGATCGCGTCGGGGGTGTGGGCGAAGTCGATTCCGGCGCCGCCGGCGTCGATGGCGGGCAGTTGTTTGTCGTCGCCGACACAGCGGATGGTAGCGCCGCAGGCGGTGAGGAATTCGAACAACTGCAGCCGTTTTCGATCCGATAGTTTGATGTGTTCGTCGATGATCACCAACGTTCGGTCGTCGATTTGTGTCACCCATCGCGGCACCGCCGCGGGAAAATCCCGGCTCGCAGGCTCAATACCCTGCCCGGACAATGGCCGGTGCTGGTTGAGGATGTGTAACAGCCGGTCGACAGTTTCGACGCGGACCCGCGTGGCTTCGGCGAGGACCGCGGCGGGTGCGGCCTCGGGCGCCAGGCCCAAAACCGTGCCGCCGGAGGCGCACCAGGCGTCGACGAGAACGCGCATGGCGGTGGTTTTCCCGGTGCCGGCAGGGGCGGAGGCGACCGCGATGCGGGCGGGGGAGATGGCGAAGCGGGTGACCATCGCTGTCTGGCCGGCGTTGAGTTTCTTGCCTTGATTCGCGGGATCGGTGTTGTAGTCATCGATCGCGGCGGCCACGAAACTCTCATCGATCGTGCGTGCACCGGGCTGCACCGACAGCTCTGCGAGGCGGTATTCGATGTCGAGTTGGTGGGCGGAGGTGTAGGTCTGGCTGCCGGAGCGGGTGTAGACGCTGGCGCCGTCGCGGCGCTGGAACGGCTCAGGAACGGTGGCGAGATCGGGTTCGGCGGCGATCTCGGGGTCCCCGCGAGCGAGGGAATTTCGGGGTGAGAGTGCTTCGCCGACAACGGAATCGACGATGGACGCCCACGTGTCGCGGTCGGTGAGGGCACGGGTGCGGCGTTCGGTTTCGGCGCGGATGTGGTGGTGCTGCCACACCGACCGCTGCGCCGACACCACCTCCACGACCTCGCCGGCGATGTCCGCGATGCGATCCTCATCGACCACCGGCGAAGGTGCCGGCGCCCGGTTCAGCGTGGTGGCGACGACCTGATCGAGCGCGTGATGGTCGCCGAGGACGGTGACGGCTTGGGCACGCCAGTCGCGGCGTTGTTCGGCCCATGACCGGGACAGGTGTTTGGCTGGACGGGTCTGCAAGGTGGCGACTTGCGCGAGATTCCACACTTCCACTGGTGTGGGTTCGCGCCCGATCTGCTGGTGGAAGTCGACGGTCAGCTCTCCCAGCCGGTTCCTGATGGCGGCGTCGCGGCGCGACCAGTACCGGATCAGCGTCGGGGGGATGCCATCGATTTCGCGGATGGGGCGTTTGCTCGGGTTCGTGCCGGGATGTTCGGTGAACTCGACGCCGAGGTCGGCGCGCAGGTGGTGTTCGAGGCGGGTGTTGTAGATCTCGCTGATCGTCACGTTCAGCCGGTAGATCACAGCCGCGTCCAGGGTTCGCCACCTGCCATCGGCTCCGCGTACGCGGTTGGCGATCAGCACGTGGGTGTGCAAATCGGGATCCCCGCAGCGGGATTCGCGGTGGACGAACCGTGCTGCGACGATGCCGTCGACATCGAGTTGACGCACTCCGTTGCGGCCCGCCCGGGTGAAGATCCCGTGTTCTTGCAGCCAACCGAGTGCGTCGTCGACGGCGGCATCGTGGGCGCTGGCGACGCGCTCGGAGACCTCGATAGGGGCGATGGCCCACAGCGCGGAGACGCTTTTGACGGGAGAGAACGTGATGTCGAAGCCGGCGACCGCCGCTGATTTCGGGCGCGAAATCTTGGCGACGAACCCGGACAACTCACGGTCATCCAAGGGCGGTCGCTCGTAGTGTTCAATGAACATTTCCGTCGCGACGTCGGTGCGAATCCGCGCGCGAGCCTCGTCGGGAATCGCCGCGCGAGCGTCGACTCCGGCAGCGATATTGTGCGCGGAAAACGCCACGCCGCAGCGTTTGCGGAACTCGTTGTCACCGGAATAGGTCCTATACGGATTGCCCAACCGTGTCGCTCGCTGCGCCATTTCCCCCGCGGCTTTGAGGCTGGTTCCTTTCACAGTCTCGGCGGTGATGATGCGGGCGGTGATCGTTTCCGTGTCGGGGTGGCGGCCTTGCCCGAACAGTGCCCGCATCTGTGCTTCGGTGACTTCGTCACCGGGTGAGAGGTTCAGGGCGGCAAGTCCGTTGCCCCACCATGTACCGGGTCGTTCCCCGTGGGCGGAGTAGTAGTCCGACAGGCTTCCGGGGCCGCGGTCGGTAGCATCGGCGGCGGCGACCTGACGAAGGTAGTAGCGGTAGCTGTCGCCGGCGAGAATTTTGTGGAGCGTCGCGGTCACCTTTCCATCACATGCCCAATGCATCCAATATTTCCAGGTTTGGAAGGGAGGTAGTTTGTATCAAAACGCGCCATTTTCCCAGGTTGTAAGGAAATTCTCAGCTTCCGAAATGCATGAGGTGTGCGGGGGGGTGGGTGAATGTGGGGGTGAGGGGTTATGGGGTTATGGGGTTATGGGTGTGAGTGGAATAGGTGGTGTTGTGGGTGAGTGAGTGTGGGGTGAGTGGGTGAGAGTGAATGTGGAGAGTGCTGGGGCCTGCGAGCTGGCTGTCGCAGGCCCCACGGCGACGCAGCGAGCACGACAGCGCCGCGGTCGCGCGGCGCAGCGGGTCAGTCGCGCGGGCGCTTGTCGTCGCCCGGCGTACGGGTGCCGGGGACGGTCATGAGCGGGTGGCCGGAGAGCGCGAAGCCGATGAGCAGTCCGACGACGAAGATGAGCAGGTCGTGTACGAGAAACTCCTTGCAGGAGAGGATGAGTGGTGGCCGGTCCGTCGCAGGAGGGGTGTCACCGCGACGGACCGGGGATCGAGACTCGCGCGTTTTAGGCGGCGACGGTCTGGCGTGTGGGTGGGGTGACGAGGCCGAGCCAGACGCGGCATTCGGTGCAGAACCCGTCGTCGTGGATGGCGCGGATGCGGGTGCACCCTTCGCAGCGGGCCTGGCGCTGCCCGGCACCGGTCACCGGGCCACGACGGCGACGGGTCACAGGCTTGGCCTGTGCCGCACCGGTTTCGACGTCGGCCTTCGAGTCGGCGGCCTGCTCGATGTGTTCAGGCTGGGGAAGGTGTTCGTCGATGATGGCGGTCAGCCAGCGCGGCGCGCGGCGGCGGGTCTCAGCGAGCAGGGCGGTCGCGGCACCCGGATAGCTGGTGGCCAGGAACCGGCAGTACGTGCGGGTGAGATCGGTGGCGGTGAACCCAGCGGGGAGCTCGGGCAGGCGCGGGGTGCGGTCGTCGCTGCGGCAGGAGTCGCACAACCCGTCGTCGCTACGCCGCCGTCCACCCACGGAGTGGATGAGGCGCTGGTCGCGGGTGGAGCGTTCGATGAAGCAGGCGACGCAGCGCCACCCCGAGATCGGGGTCATGGCTTCGCGGGTGTAGTCGACGCTGTCGCCGTGGAACGGCAACTCGGGCCGAAGGTCTCCGCGCACACCGGTGCGAGCGTCGGCGTAGGCGAGCGCGTTGTCGTGGGAGACGCGGCGACTGTGTTCGGCGGCCGCGGCGTCGTGGGTGTGCTGTTCGGCAACGTGGTGGACGAACTCGAGGTCCCACCGCGCCTGCACATCCTCGTCGCTACGCTGCTGCGCGCCCTGCACCCGCAGCGACGCGGAGGGTGCGGGTTCGGCGAGCAGGCCGAGGTCGCGGAACCGCTGTTCGGTGGCGCGGGTGCGGGCGATCTCTCGGGCCATGGTGTCGCGGTGCAGGTCCTCGGCGATGTAGCCGGTGACCACGTCGGGCTCGATGGGCGCGGGTCGGCGCTTGCCGCGCGCGCGGACACGCGCGGTGATCTGCTCGGGTGTCATGCGGGACTTGTCGGTTGCCCGTGAGGGTGCGAGGTAGACGCGGGCAGGTGGGTTGCGCCACAACCGGATCGAGGTCGGTGCGGTCTCGGCGGCAGTGAGTGGGGCGTAGTCGCGGAAGGCTTCCTCGTCGACGCTGCTCCCGTTGGCGCGGGCACGCTGTTCCAGGATCGCGATCCGCTCCTCCCGCTCGCGCACGTAGAGGCCGGGGTCGGTGTCGGGCAGCAACCGCGCCAGCAACTCGCGTTTCGGTTCGTGGTAGCGGAACGCGGCTTCCAGGCGCAGCAGCGCGGTGCGGAACGGGTAGAGGGTGAAGGTGTCGACCATGGCGTCGAGCACCTCGCGCTCACCGGGGGTGGTGTGGGTGAGTGCGGTGGTGAAGGTGCGGCGGGCGGCGCGGCGGTCGCTGGTGATGCTGTAGTCGAGGTGGGCGATGGCATCGAGGAAGGTGCTGGTTTCGGTCACGAGAGTTCGTCCTGTCGTCGAAGAGGGGATGTGCGAGCACCCGCCGGGACCGTCACGGCCCCGATCGAACACGCGGGTGTCGGGCCGGTCGTGGTGACCAGCCGAGGGCGCAAGAACCGGGGCGGGAGGCGACACGCGGGGCAGGGGCGGAACGCGCCGGGGCGTGCGCGCACGAATTCCCGCGCACACCACCGAAACCGGTGATGGAGATTAGGGTCGGCGCGCCGAGGAATTCGTGGGCGCCGGGCGCGGGCCGTCACGCGCGGCGCCGCCCGCCCCGGTAGCCCTCGGACGGCTGGTCGCCGCGACCGGCCAGTCGCCCGCCCCGCAACGCAACTCACCCCGCCCGGAACCGGGAGAGGGTTCCGGACGCGGTGAGTCGGCACGAGCAGGGTGGAGCGAGGTGATGAAGCTCAGAATGGAGGCGCGTCGTCTCCGAAACCTGCGGCGGCCCCAGCCATCACCGGCTCCCGCCACGGATCCTCACCACGGGACGGGGAAGTCGCAGGCTGACCGAATCCCGTGCTGGTGTCCACGGCGGGGCCGCCGAACCCGTCGCGGTGCGCGGTCACGGCGCGGTCGGTGCGCGGCCCGCCGGATGTGCCGGCGGAGATTCGGGTGACCTTCGCGGTGGCGTAGCGCAACGAGGGGCCGATCTCGTCGACGTCGAGTTCGACGACGGTGCGTTTGTCGCCCTCTCGGGTGGTGAACGAGCGCTGCTTGAGTCTGCCCGTGACGATGACACGCGCTCCCCGCGAGAGGGATTCGGCGAGGTTCTCCGCTGCCTGTCGCCACAGGTTGCAGCGCAGGAACAACGGATCGCCGTCTTTCCACTCCCCGGCGGTGCGGTCGAAGTACCGCGGTGTGGAGGCGACGGTGAAGTTGGCCACCGCCGCGCCGGCTGGAGTGAACCGGAGCTCTGGCGAGTCTGTCAGGTTTCCTGTCACGGTCAGGACGGTGTCACCGGCCATGGGCGTTCTCCTCAATCATCAGCAACGGGGATCGGATGGAATACGAGACCGGCCCTGCCGGGGCGTGGCAGGACCGGGGTACGGCAGGTGTGGTTATTTGTCGATGGGGATGTCGTGGAAGTCGATGTCGCCGGCGGCGGCCTGTTCGACGTCGACCAACGCGAAATCGTCGTCGGCAGTGGCGATGTCGGCGAGCAGGTGCAAATACCGGGTGGTGGTCTGCGACCGTGTGCGCCACAGGCTCTTGTCCAGGGTGACCTCCCGGTTGGCCAGCACCATGCCCAGTGCGAGCACCCACGCCCGGTTGGTCGACGCGGCACCGATCACCTTCACCAGTTCCTCGGTCGAGGACCCGACCCCGAGCAGCTTGGTCATCAACTGGAGAGCGCCTGGCGCGAGATTCCGCGCCAGGTACTCGGCCACGAAATGCGCGGCCTGCACCGGCGGCTTGCTCCGCTGGATATACTTCGTCAGGAATTCCTCGCGCCGCTCGGCCGCGGCGACACCCCGCTTGTTCAGCTCCCGCACCCGGCGGCGGGCCAACCGTGCTTCTTCCCGCGCCGCCGCAGCGCGTTCGGCGGCGGCCAGCGCCTCCTGCGGGTCAGCGGCCTGCGGAACAGGACGCTGTAGTCCGGTGGTGTCGAGCTGGTCGGCGGGCAGGTAGTAGGCCGGGATCCAGCGATCACGCCAGGCGAGCCCGTCCGCGCGGCGCAACCCGTCGCCGGGTTCGGTGTCGCGGTCGTGCTGGGTGTCCCAGTCGACGGTGTCGGGATCGACGAGCGTGCCGGTGGCGGTATCGACCAGCTCCCCGTTTTCCTCGACATCGACCCACACCACCCACCGCGCCGGATCGGCGTAGACGTCGGTGTCGGTGACCGGTTCGCCGTCGGCGCGGGTGAGGTCGGTGGCGGGTAGGTAGGCGTCGTCGGGGCCGGGTTCGTCGGTGAGGATCCCGAATCCGTAGGCGCCGTAGGGCAGTGACGCGTGGAGGCGGCGGCGGGTTTCGTCGCGATCGGCGGCGATCGCCTTGGCCGTGTAGCTGAAGTTGTAGCGGGAGGTCGTCGTCAGCTTCTCGACGGCGTCGGCGTCGCCGAGGTTGTCGTAGTCGGCGATGACGGCGAGCTGATCGAGGCTGTACTGGCCGGCATCGGCCAGCTCGCGTCCTGTCGCCGAACGGCCGACCGCGGCGAGCTTGCGCACTTCCGCGCGTTTGGTCTGTTGCAGTCCTTTCGCCACCCGTGTCGGGGAGGCACCCAGATCGAGCATGAGCGCGACCCCGGCGGCGTAGTCGGCCTGGGTCAACGGGATCCGACGCTCGTTGAGATTGATCTGCGCCATCGTGCGGTCGATACGACGCTGCTTGACATCGACGTCGACGGGTGCATCGGTGATCCACACCGGAACCCGGGCAAGGCCGACGGCCTGGGCGATCAACACCCGCACCTGACCATCGAGCACGTGCACCGACCCGTCGGGTTCGCGTTCGGCCAGCACCGGAGCGCCGACACCGAACTCGCGGATCGAGTCGGCCTGTTTCGGATGCTCGGCGACGTCGAAGCCGGTGCGCACATTCTCCGCGATCACCAACTCCCGCGGATCCATATACGCCGCGGTCGCATTCGGCGGAACCTCCAGCTCCGCCTCGCCGGCGGGGTGCGGGTCGCGCTCATTCTCGGCGGACTCGGCACTGGTGGCGGATTCCGCACCGGTGGCATCACCGATGGGGGTGGCCGAGGCGGCGGCGGGTTCGATGTCGGGCACGACGGTGAGAGTGGTGGGGCTCAAAGGAGACCTCCTATGAGATGACGATCGGCGCGGCCGCGCCGATATGAATAGCGGTGGGGCCGCGCCGATCTGGACGGTGAAGCGGAACAGAGGTGGGTCAGGCGGCTGCCTGGCTCGACGCGCGGGTGACGTTGATCGGGTGCAGCCGCAGCACGCCGTGCTCGTCGTCGAGGTAGGCCCAGTGGCGGCCACGCCACCCGGCGTGCTCGGCGCGCCAGCGGTCGGCGACGGCGGGATCCATCTCGGTGAGGGTGGCGCTCGTGCCCGCGGCGCCGCGGTGTTCGAGGCGATCGAATTGCGCGCGGGACAGGGTGGGGACAGAGTTCGCGGACGGCATGAACGGTGACCTTTCTGATCGGGGACGAAACGAGGAGACGGCCAAAGAGGCGATGCTGGTCAGCGGTGTAGATCGACGCCGAGTGCGTCGGCGATGTCGTGTGCGTAGGTGACGACGGCGTGGAGGGAGGGTGGGGCTGTGGCGTCTCGCAGTGTGGTATCGAGGGACCGTGCGAACCGATGCTGTGGGTCGGAGTCAAGGGCTGCGTCCAGCGCGATCGAGGCCAGCGCTCCGTCGCCTCGGTGATAGGCCGAGAACGCCAGCAGAGCCGCGGCATGGGCGCGTTCGGGATCGGGCAGGCTGCGGGTGAGCAGCGCCCACAACCGTTCAGCCGCGTCGACACGAGCAGTGCCGGCCAGCCCGAGCAGGCAATGGCGCACGGCCGCTGTGCGTAAGGCCACCGCGAGTGCGGCCATCTCCGCCGGTGTCAGCGTCGAACCTGCTGCGAGCGTGTCGATGTGCTCGACCACCGTCGCGACGGTGGCGGTGATCTCGCTCGCCGCGCTCTGCGTGTGGATGCCGGTGTCGGCGTGCAGCAGTGCGCGGACCTGGTCGGCCAGCGCCGGGTCGGGCTCGATCAGGCGGGTCAGTTCCTCGCGTGACCGGCGGATCGGATGTCCCGCGACGACGAACGCGGCGGCAAGCGTGGTCGCGTCGGGGTCGGGCACGACGCCGGACTCGGTGGCATCGAGCAGGCTCCACCACGGCGCGCCTGCGTCGATCACGCGGGTCGCCCACGCCGACGCGAGAACAACACCGCGTGTGGTGAGGGCTCGGTCGAGGATGTCGAGGGTGTGGGTGTGCCTGCCAGGGGGCGCGGACGTTGGTTGCGCGGTGCTGTCGACGATGAGAACCAATACTGCCGACGCGTTTTCGTTCGCGGCGACGTCGGCCAGTTGCGCCACGACGGCGGTGAGCCGGCTGTCGCTGACGTGGAGGTCGTGGCGGGCGACGACTTTGATGCAGACCTCGTCGGCGGGAGGGCGGCGTTCGAGGAGCGCCACGACCAATGAATCGACGGGGTAGAAGCCGAGCAGGGCCGGCACGGCGGCGATGAATTCCCCCGGGGCAGACATGCGTAGTGTCGTCGGCTGAATCATGAACGATCCCTTCACTGGACAACGAATCGGAGACGGCCGACACAGCTGACCGGGGCGCGGGCAGCCCGGTCGGCGCGCCGCGGTCAGCTCATGAAGTGGTGGATGTCGTGGCCGCTGGTGGTCAGGCGCGCGCGCCCGGTGGCGATCAACTCGTGCGGCAGCGCGGTGGTCGCACTGGTCACCGGTCCTGGCACCGCGAACACCGGAACCCGATGGCGCACAGCGTGCGCCGCGATCGTGGCGGGTTCACCGCCTGGTGTGGACTCGAGCACTGCCCGCGACAGCGCGGCCAACAGGCGAGTCTGGGCGCGGCGACGGGCCCGGGTCACCGACGTACCGGGCGGGTACTCGGATACCAAAACTCCGCTGGTGGCGACGGTGGCGAGTAGTCCGGAATGTCCAGGCGGGTGAGCGACGTCGATCCCGGCCGCGAGAACCGCGACCGGATGGCCGTGAGCAGCGAGCGCGGCTTTGTGCGCGATCGCGGCGACCCCGTATGCGCTGTCCGCCGAGACATTCCAGCCCAGGGTGGTGAGTTCGGCGGCGATCCGGTCGGTGACGGCGCGGCCGTATCCGGTCGCGGCCCGGGAACCGGTGATGGTGATCGCCCGCTCGATGACGGTGTCGAGGCGGACAGGGCCGCGCAGGTAGAGCGCGAACGGGCCGGATTGTGTGGCGCGGTCCAGCCGCGCCAGCTGCCACGGCCATTCAGCGTCGTCGCGGGTGACCACCCGGCATCGAGTTCATTGAGGCGATCGACGTCGCGGCGTGCGAGGTCGCCGAGATCGGAAGGGGTCGGGAAACCAGTGTGTCCGCGGCGGATCCGATCGGCTATCTCGCTGGTGGGTCTGGACTGCCACAGCAGGCGCGTTCGGTGATCGCTGGTGGTGAGTGCGCGGGCGACGAGGGCTCGGTCCAGCAGGTCGCAGGTGCTGGTGTCGGTCACGAGGCCGGCCCCGCGCCGAGGTCGGTGACGATGTCGAGCGCGTCGCTTCCGCTGGCGGCCAGGTGCGCGGTGTGCTCGCGCAGCAAGTGGTGGCATCCGGTGGAGGTGGCCGAGTAGATCGGACCAGGGACCGCGGCGATGCGGCGGTGCAATCGTCGCGCCCACGACGCGGTGTCGAGGGTGCTCGAGCGCGCACCGGCCTCACAGATGACCAGGCCTGTCGAGAGGGCGGCGACGAGTCGATTACGTTCGGGGAAACGGGATTTGGTCGGCGGGGAGCCGGGCGGATACTCGGAAACGATCAGCCCGCGTTCGGCGAGCTGATCGAACAGCGGTGTGTTTCCGGTCGGGTAGGCGCGGTCGACTCCGGCGGCCACGACCGCGATTGTGGGCGCCGACAACAGCAGCGCGGCCTGGTGGGCGGCGGTGTCGATGCCGTACCCGGCGCCACTGAGGACACACCAGCCGCGCTCGGCGAAGTAGGTCGCCATATCGTGGGCGACGTGGATGCCGTAGTCGGAGGCCGCCCGCGCCCCCGTCACTGCCACGGTGCGATCAACGCAGACGGTGAGCGCGAGCGGGCCGCGCACCCACAAGGCGACCGGGGCAGTGACGTTCGCGCGTTCGAGGTCGGCGACCGCGGCCGTCGGCCAATCGGGATCCTCGGGAGTCAGAAGCATCGCCTCGACCGCGGCCGCGCGATCGAGGTCGGCTACGGCTTGGTCCCGCACATCGGGTGGAATTTGGAACAGTTCGGGGTCGGTGCACAACTGTTCGGCGACCTGCTCGACGTCGGTGTCAGCCAGAAGTGCCGCCACGGTAAGGGAATTGGTCAACGCGGCGCGGGCAGCGACGGCCCACGCAAACCGCCTCTGCGCGCTCAACGGCGCGAAGCGTTCGTCGCAGGCAGGGGCGGAAGCGGACACGGCAATCTCCTGATGGAAGTCAATTGGGGGAGTCGATCAGCGCAGCGGGGGCGGCGACCAGGCAGCGCCGAAGCAAGCGGGTGTGCCGGAAAGCCGGACGAGCCCCTGCCGCGATGGCGCATGACACCGGGACAGCGCATCGGTGTGCACAGTGGACGGCGCAGGCGAAAACTGGCCACTATCAGCCGATTGAGTCCGCGCCGCCTCGGGGCGCGAGTCGTTTGCGAGGAGAACGGGCGTGTCCGGAGGGGGTGGACTGAGCCCGTTCTCGCACCCTTCGCCCTGCAACGGTGTGTAAACGCACCGCGATGGTGACGGGGCGCATCGGGGTAGGGGATGGTGCGAGCCACCCGTGTATCCCCTCGATCCCCCCGATCCCATCGCGAAGTCTAGACCTCACCGTTCGACTGCGGCAGTGGCGAGTGGAGTCCGACCACGACTGTTCGTGTCGTGGTCGCAGGGTGGAGGGTCGGTGGTGCGTGCTAGGTGAGGTGGGCTCCGGTGTCGTGGAGCAGGGTGCGCATCAGCCATCCGGCTTCCGCGCCGACGACGGTGTCGAGCACCTCGCAGAACACGCGACAGAACTCGGGCCCGTGCCCGGCAGCGGGGCGTGGTTGCAGGTGGTGAGCAAGCTCGTGCAGCACCAGCAGTTCTCGCACCGCATGCTCGCGCAGCGGGACCGCGATCGTGGCGGTCGCGGGCTCGTAGTGCGCATAACGACTGCCGCGCCGCGCACGCACCCGCACAGCCGCCGCTGCCCGCGGGTACCGGGCACGGATCGAGGGCAGCGCCATCACGGCTGCGAGGTACGCGGTCACGGATTCGACTGTGCCCATGCGCCTTTCGACCGGTACACAGATATGGGAGCCGAACAGTTCGACGGTGCGTCCCGGAGTGCGATCGGCGAGATCGAACAGGGCACGCAGCCGGTGCTCGGCGTCGTAGACCTTGCGTCGCTGGCTATCACGTGGTCGTGCGGTCACGACGGTAAACCTTTTCGCGGTCCGTCGATCTCGCTGAGACCGTGCAGGCGGGCGCGTTGCCCGTCGCGGTCACCGGCCTCGCCGGCGGCGGGTGCGTGGCCGCCTGCGCGGCGGTGCCCCGGCCAGGTGCCTTTCGCGGTGGAGTGGGCGGTGTAGTAGTCGCGTAGCTCGATGTCTTTGTCCCGCAACGCCAACGCCGTGCCCGCCGCGGCCGGCGAGGTGGGGGTGAGGGCGTCGGCGCGTGCTTGGTCGCGCTCGTCCCGTAGGCGTTGCCCGACGCGGGCGGCGAAGGCGCGCTGGTAGGCCAGCCGCGCGGTGACACCGGCTACCGGGTGGCGCTGGTGGGCCGCGGAGTTCAGGTAGGCACGTGAGCCACGCACCATCTGGGCGAGCAGATGGGTGTAGAGCAGCTGGGTGGTGTCGATGTCGGAGCCGAGCCCGAAGGCGATCACCCAGGTCGAGTTGTGGGCGGCGTCCACGCGCACGTCGTTGGCGTGGGCGATGGCCACGAACAACTGCACATAGGTGGCCAGCCCTTTGGTGTGTTTGGCGCCGATTTCGATGCGCCGCATGCCCGGCATCGGGCGGGCACGGCCGCGGTCGGCGGCAGCGGCGCGGGCCACGGCCAGGTCGATGGAATGCTGGGTCGCCAGCTGCTGGGCGCGGGCGAGGAAGGCCTCGGCTTCGTGCGGGTTGTCGGTGCCCTCGGCCTGGCGCATCAACGCACCGATGCGGGTGAGCACCCTGTCCGTATCGGCCATCATTCACCGTCCCTGGTGAACAGGGTGCGGGTGGCGATGATCGCGGCCAGCAGGTCCAGCGGCTGATCACCGGTGTCGGTGGGTGCGGCGTCGCGGATCTTGCGGAGTTTGCGCAGCCGCGAGGCGGGGCGCAGTTCGACACCGAACATCGCCATGCTGTGTTCGCTACCGGGAGCGCGGATGAGCGTGTAGTCCTCGATCGCGATCCATGCCTCGTACCAGGCCTCGGCCGGCTGGCCTTCACGCCGGCCTTCGCCGGGCTGGGGATTCGGTGGCGCCCACAGTCGGCAGGTGCACTCCGGGTCGCCGCACGGGCGCCGGCTCGGATGCCGGTTGTAGTGATCGCTCTGCCCGGCCAGCATGGGGCATGTCCGTTTCGAATACAGACCACACTCGGGGTGCAGCGCGGGTTCCGGGCCGATGCCGCGCAGGTAGTCCTGCGGCCGGATGTAGACCACCACCCACGGGCCGTGGAGGCGCTGACCGCACACCTGGCACAGGCTGTGCTGCCAGATTTGTTGCAGCCGCGCGGGATTCACCGCGCCCCACACGGGCTTGGCGGGGTCGCGGTGGGTCATCGTGATGTAGGGAACGACCATGCCCGCCGCGACCGGCGCCTCGGCCAGACGTTGCGGAACCGGAACCGGGCCCGGGATGGCGCCGCCGGGAGTGTCGGGCATCGGGTACCTCCATTCGGATCGAAAGGGGAAAGCAACGGGGCGGTGCTGCGGTGAGCCGGACCGGTCGCCGCGAGCACCGTCGTTTCTCTCGGGTCACCGCTGGTAGCCGTGACGTTCGGTTGCGAGTCCGGTCGCGGCGGAGTCCGGGAACGCCTTCTACTCGTGGGCGCTTGCCGAGCTGCGCAGTGCGCGATATGTGACGCGGACGAGCCGTTCGTGGGTGCGGTAGTCGGCGATGGCGTGGTTGAGCAGAGTCAGGGGTTCGCCGCCGACGACGGTGGCCATGGTGTGGGCGATACCGAGCGCACGCCGTGTCGAGGCGATGTAGGGGCCGAGGGCCTCGACCAAGAGGGCGACGGTCTCGTCGCGGCTCAACGGTTTGACGGTGGATTCGCTCACGGGAACAACTCCTTGCACAGCGAGCACGGGCACGGCAGCGAAGCGGTGGCGGGGCCGGGCCCGGTGATGGGTGGTCGGCTGGTCAGTGGGTTGGCAGGCCGAGCAGGTCGGCGTAGCGGTCGACGCCGTCGAATTGCGGGCAGGCGCAGCGGGGGAACGGGTGCGCGCAGTCGGCGCAGTATCCGCACCACCCGCAGTGCGGGCCGAAGGGGTCGTCTTCGAATGCGCCGCAGTGTTCGCAGAATCCGATGTAGTCGGTGTCGGCGCTGGCCCACTCGCGTATCAGGTAGCTGTCGTTGGAGTACCAGGTGCCCCCGACCCAGCGCCCGTGGCGTTCCCCGAACACGTAGGCGGGATGTTTGTAGGCGGGATCGGTGGTCAAGATGACGACCTTGTTGGAGCCGAGCCAGTGTTCGAACCGGTCTCGCCCCGCCCAGCTGTCGAGTGACCCGAACGGTTTGGTGGGCAGGAAGTCCTCGGCCGCGATCCGGGTATCCGAGCGCGCGTCGCCCGCTGCGGGGTGCACGTTGGGCGGCAGCACTCCGTTGTGGGCGAGGACGGTGCGCGGGTCGCCGCCGACGGTGAAGGGGTGGCAGTTGCTGGTGTCGCGGTCGCCGTGTGTGGCGTAGCGGGAGTGGAACAACGCCGGACCGCCCGGATGCTTGGTGCGTTGTTCGGCGAACTCGGCGATCACGTCGTCGCTGTTCATGCCGTGGCCGACGAGGATCGTCTTGCCGGTGTGGATGGCGTAGCCGTGGCCGTGCGGGTTGGCCAGGGCCCCGCCGTGCAGGGCGTCGAGGTCGGGGTCCTGGCCGGGTTTGTAGAAGGTCAGGATGCACACGCGAAGGCCTCCAATTCGTCGGTCAGGCAGCGGTATTCGGGGCGCGCGGCCAGCCACGCTGTGAACGCCGCCCATTCCCAGCCACGGCGGCGAGCGATATCCGCTGCGGAGAGGGTGCGGGTGTATTCGACGGAGGCGTCGGCGAAGGCGAGCGCGGCTTGGACCTCCCGCGTGTTCAGGGAGCTGGCGAATACCCGTAGTTCGAAGGTGTGCTCGGGGCGTACGTTGATGGCCTGGTACCGGAACGCGCGTTCGGCGTTGCTTTTGGCGTGGGCGGCGGCGTTGGCGCGGGCGCCCGGGTCGAATACCGCCCATTCCTCGGAGTCGCGGCGCGCCAACGTCTTGACGTGGGATTCGTTGCGGTAGACGAATTTCAACCACCGGTAAGCGTGTGCCGGCGAGGAAAACCCGGCGCGGGACACGTGCACATGGATGCCGACACTGGTATCGGTGTAGGCTCCCAGAATCCGCAACCGATTCAGCAGCGGCCACGGAAAGTGTTGGCGCGCATACTTATACGACATAGGGTGCGTGACGAGCTCGTATCCGCACGGCTGGATACTCCCATCCTCCTTTAGATAGCCAATGTCGCCGAGCTGGTCGATGGCGAGCTCGACAGCTTCATCGAAAACGTCTCGGGGGGTTTTGATTTCGAGTTCCAGTCCGAGATACAGCGGCCCGGTGCCGTGGAAGTCGGGTTCGGGTTTGTAGTCGTAGGAGTGGATGCCGTGATGGTCGGGTCGTTGGTTGGCGCAGTAGTCGCAGTAGTCCTCCCAGCAGCGGATGAGGATTTCGCAGCCGGGGCAGCGGCGGTAGTCGGCGTCCTCGCAGCGCCCGCACACGTCCGTCCCGGATTCGGTCTCGTTGAGCCCGTCCGCGCGTGAGCCGCAGTCATCGCACACCAGGTAGCTGTCGGCGCAGTCGTCGCAGACCTCGCCGTGCCCGATGACACGGACGAGATCGCTGTCGAAGCGGTCGCAATCGCGGCACCGTCGCCACCCGATCGAACATTCCGTGCACACGTCGGTGTCGTGCACGGTGGAGCGGCGATCGCGCGTGGGGGTGGCGCAGTCGTCGCAGGTATCGAGCCGGTCGGCGCACGCACGGCACAGATGATCCCCCTCGACCGTGAGGACGGTCGTGGTGTCGTCGATCGGGTGTGAACAGTCCTCGCACCGCCGATCGGTGAGAGTGGATGAGAGCATACGAATTTCACGTCCTTCCGGAGAATGAGGGAGAGACGACAGCGCCCCGCTCCGGGCCATGACTGGCCGGAGCGGGGCGCAGGGCTAATGCGTCGAGAAGCAGCTGGAATGAGCGGTGAGTCGCGAATCAGCTGGATGCTGGGAACCGAGTCGCGGCTCGGCGAATAGGGGCTAGTTGTGCTACTGACGGTGGCCGGTGACAGTGTGGGCTTGGGTCTTCTGTAGCAGCCTTTCATAGGGTGTCTGTCCTCCGAGGCCGCCGTGGGGGCGGTGGTAGTTGTAGTAGTCCTCCCACTCTTTGAGCTTGTCGTTGAATAGTCCGGCATCGTCGATGACCACCCCGTCGAGGAGGCGGTAGAACTCCTCGGCGTCGATGCGGTGCGAACGTTCAACCTTGCCGTTGAGCCGCGGCGTGGCCGGTTTGATGTAGGTATGGCCGATGCCCTGGTCGATCACGTGCCAGTGGAATGCCGACTGGAACTCCGCGCCGTTATCGGTCTGGATCTTCTCGATCTGGAACGGCAGCCGGGCGATGAGGTAGTCGAGGAACTGGATCGCGGTCTTCTGATCCGATCGCGGGTATATGCGAAGCACCCGCAGCCGGGTGCAGTCGTCGATAGCGGTGTACTGGTAGAAGCGCTTGCGGCGGTGCGGGCCGGTCGTGATCGGTTCGATGAACTTGACGTCGACCTGCACATGGTGGCCCGGCCGCTGCTTCTCGTAGCGTTTCCATCGCTGCTTGTGGCGTTTGTAGCGTTGCGAGGCCGGCAGCCGGTTCATCCCAAGGCGTTTCAGGATGCGCCACACCGCGGATTGACTGATCGAGACATCGTGGTAGCGCTGCAGGTACATCGAGATCTTCAGCGGACCGAAGTGGTAGTGCTGACGCAGATGGATGATCTTGGCGACGACTTCGGGCTGGGTGACGTTCGGGCAGTGCAATGGTGCGCTCGACCGGTCTTTCAGCCCGTCGATCCCCTCGTCCTCGTAACGACGTTTCCACCGGTAGAAGACATTTCGACTGATCCCGTAGTACCGGCATGTCGCGGTGACGTTGCCGCTGACCTCCTCGGCATGTTGTAGAACGGCCAGGCGCCGATTCGCGCGCCTGATCAGATCCTTCTCGCTCCATACACGTTCGGGCACAAGGACTCCTCTTCATATCAGGAGCCCAGACTGTCAACAACCTCCGGCAGTTTTATAGCTAACTCACAGGTGCAGGAGAACAGGACGGATCGGCAGTCGAAACACCAGCCACACGTCCGGCAGTAGCGGCTGGTGCGTTCGAGATCGCGGTCCAGGCAGTACCCGCACACCGTCCGGCGCCGGGCCGGCCACCGCTGCTCAGGCGGCAGGAAGGAGCGGTTGGAATACCAGATCCCGCCCACCCACTGCCCCGCTCGTTCCCCGAACACGTAGGCGGTGTGGGCGTAGGCCGGGTCGACGGTCAAGATCACCAGCTTGCTCGACCCCAACCAGCCCGACAGCCCCCGCGCACCGGCGACGGTGTCGATCGGGCCGAACGGTTGCCTCGGCAGGTAATCCTCGGCCGCGATCCGGGTATCCGAGCGCCGGTCATACGCGCGTGGATGGACCCGCTTGGGCAGGGTGCCGTTGTGCGCCAATACCGTTCGCGCATCGCCGCCGAGCCGGAAGGGATGACAGTTGGATAGATCGACCGCGCCGCGGGTGGCGTAGCGGGAGTGGAACAACGCCGGGCCGTCCAGATGGTCGGCGCGGGTGCGGGCAAAGGTGCCGATCACGGTGTCAGCGTTCATGCCGTGCCCGGTGATGATGCGACCGCCGGCCACGATCGCGAAGCCGTGACCGTCGGGATTCGCATCAGCCCCGAACCGCAGCGCTCCCTTGTCGATCGCAGCACCGGCGGGGTAGTAGGTCAGCAGGCACATTGCAGGGCCTCCATCTCCGCGGCCAGCGGCTGGTAGTCGGGGCGGGTGGTGACCCAGGTGGCGAAGCGGGCCCAGTCCCAGGCGCCGGCGCGGATATCGGCGACCCGCAGACCGCGGGTGTAGTCGATGGAGGCGGCGGTGAACGCGAGCGCGGCCTGCACCTGCTGCACATCCAGCGAGCTGGCGAACACCCGCACCTCCAACGTGTTGCGCGGCAGCGGATTGATCGCCTGATACCGCTCCAGCCCCAGCGCGTGCTGCGGCCCCTTGGCCGTGTCGCGGGCACGCGCGCGGGCGGCGCTGTCGAACTGGGCGTAATGCGTGCGGCGGCGCGCCAACCGTGTGACCGCTTCCTCGTTGCGGTACAACAGTTTCAGCCATCGATACACGTGTGCCGGGTTGTCGAACCCGGCCCGGCTGGCGTGCACGTGCAGCCCCACCGACGCGTCGGCCTCACACCCCAGCCGGTGCAGTTGGTCGAGCAGCGGCCAGGGAAACGACTCGATCGCATACCGGTAGGAGAGGGGGTGAGTGACGAGCTCGAACCCGGACGGCCTGATGGAAGAGTCGCGTTTCAGATATCCGAGGCCGGCGAGGTGGTCGGTGGCCAGGGTGGCGCAGGTGTCCAAGCGGTGTTCGGGGACGATGATTTCCAGTTCGAGCCCCAGATACAGGGGTCCGGTGCCGTGGAAGCGGGGGTCGGGGCGGTAGGTGTAGTTCCACACCTTTCCCCGGTTGCCGCAGGCCTCGCACCGGTGTCCGGGTTGGACGAGGGTGCCGCATGCCGGGCAGGCGTGGAATCGACTGGCGCAGCGGGGGCAGGCGCGGTGCCCGCCGGAGATGTAGCGGCTGTCGGCAGTGAACCGCCCGCAGCTGAAACACGCGGCGAACAACACGCTCGCGCACCGCGCGCACACCGGGTCATCGGTATCGGTGCGCAACTGCGGGCCGGTCAACTCCTGGCACGACACACACCCGGCCCACCCCGTCAGGCAGTGCGCGCACAACTCGGCCTCGTCGGCAGTGCGTGTCAACCGCAAGGAGGGGGTCCGGCAGTAGGCGCAGCGGGGTAGCTGTTGCCAACACGAGTCGCACACAGCGAAATTCGCGATGCACAGCTCCGTGTCGGCTGCCGCGCCGTCGCAGACCGCGCACGGTGGACCCAGGATCGGATCGGTCATGAACGCACACACCCTCCACAACAGAAAAGCGCCGGCCGACAGGGAGTCGACCGGCGCGGAAAACGGACAGAAACAGGGCAAACAAGAACCGAGGTGAGCGCTCGGTAGAAGCGGAGACCCGCGTGTGCCAGAGCCGCTGCGTCAGGGCGAGAGGACGCGCGGTCTAGGTTTTCGCTCAGGCAGCCAAGCTTGAACGCGCGTACTCGCAGTCGTCGGCCGGTTGGCCGTGGTGGCGGCCCGGACAGTCGATAGATCGCAGGACGCGGTCGGCCACCGACAGGCGAGTGCGTGTCTCGGCTTCGAGATCATCGATGCGGGACTTGGCGATCGCTTCGTAGTGCTGGTGCGAATCGGTCACCGATTCCAAGGGAGGGAATCCGGCCTGGATCCACGTCCGCGTGTACAGGCCGAACGCGGCGGTGTTGAGCGGGGCGCGCTGGCTGGCCGCCATGACCGCGAGCGCGACCTCGGCCGCCGTTCCCGGAACCGGGGACAGGCCCCCGGCGACGCGGTCGAGCAGTTCGCGGCAGTGCGACCGGTACACGAATTCCTGGCGCATCCGCTCATGGGTCGGCATCAGCAGCCCGAACGAGTGATAGAGGGTGTTGCGGTGGCGCGGATGGCGGCGTTGCGCGCGGGCGATTTCGTCTTCGGCCCAGTCGATCTGCTCGAACACCGGCTCCAGGTCGGACAGACACCGAGAGACGACCGATGCGATATCAGCAACTTCGACGAGCTGGCTTTCGGTCACGGGGGCTCCTTTCGACAGCAATGGGCAGTAGAGAAAAGGGAGGCGAGACATGACCGCGAGTTGACGGCTGACGTCGCTCCCTCTGACCGCGATGTGGCGGCGGCGCTGGATGGTTGGGCGTATCGTTGAACCGCGAGGCGCGGGTTGATCTCACCCAGAATTTTGGGAGATCACGGACATGAACGACCCCCAGGCGAGCAGGAGCAAACGCGGACGGGACGCCGGGAATCTCGCTGGCCAACTACGTCATTCGCGGGAAGTAATGGATCGCCGCCGCGCGGTCGAACGTCGGCGCGAACAGAATGTCAGCGACGCGGTGCGGGAGTATTGGTCTGCGTGGCAGGCGATTTCGACGATTGAACAGCGCCGCGACCGCCGCGTCCGTGCGTTGCGCGACAAGATCGGCCACCTCGAACAAGCCGCCGCAACTGAAATCGCGGTACACCACGACAGGCAGGCGGCGGCTGTGGCGCGCATGAACGAGCAGGGATGTAGCACCGACGACATCGCCGAACTGCTCGAAATCAGCCTCAAAGGCGCTCAAAGGCGCTCGCCAACTACTGGCCGCCGGGCGGGCAGAGCCTGAACCTGGTGTGCAGACGACACATCGTCAGAGCGAGCAGAGACTCAACGAGCCGCAGCGGTCTGCGGAATTGGCAGAGCGATCGCCGAAACCGGCATCCGGGCAATAGCCCGCCGAGCGGACCGGCGAGCCGACGGCCGCCAGCAAGCTCGGCCTGGCGACGGTAGTGGCCTACGACTCGTGTCAGTGGAGATCACGCGTCGTTGAGATAACCCCCGGCGTTCCAGACGATCCCCTGGAAACCGCCCGGGGGCACCGGATGCCGCACCGGGATCCCGGCGGCCGGTGCGAAGGGCCAAAAGCACATGCCGCATCGATGGCAGTACACGCCGGCGCGCCACACCGCATAAGCCGCAGGCGCACCACGGCGAATCCGGGCCGACCGTCGCAGCCTCCGGAACGCGAACCACAGAATCAGCAAGGACGGAAGCGCAAGGAAAAGCGCAAGACCAAAAGTCCCCATCACAATCGAAGCAGTCGAGACGTCGGGCTGTGGACGGCTAATCAGCACGGCTCCAGCGGCGAAATACCCAACTGCAGGCAAGCTCAGCACCACTGCGAGGGTTGTGAGGCGGCCAGCACCCCGGAATCCAGGCTCCGGCGCGAGTGATTGTGCGAGATAACTGGATTGCGTCCGCTCAACGAGCGAGGAGCCCATGACCGGCACCGGACCCAGCGAACTCACACCGACACCGGAGTAGTAGTCGGTGCCATAGACCGTCGAGGTCCCCGAAGCGCGGATCGCAGGAACGCTCTGCACACAATCGTCGTAACCGCAAGAGGGACAAGATATATCGACGCTCATGAGGTTCCGATTCCCTCCGACCGCCGCTGCGCCGGAATGATCGCGGGTGCGCAACAACGTCTCTGCTCGTAGCCGGTGTCGAGATGGTTGCGTCCATCGAACACCTCCCCCCGGAGCCTGTCGATAGGTAAAACGCACAGTTGTGTCACCCATCGGGCATGTACCTCCTCATCTGCCACACGAATATGGCGCACATCACACGACTCTGGTAGAGGGCGTGTACTTGTTATCTGTATGAATCCGTGAAGTACGCGTGTCGAGCGTCGGCCTGCTCGAACGCGATGCCCTACCTGGACCCGTGAGTGTTGTCGATTGGTCTGCTGACGCCGTCAGGAGCAGGGATGAAGTGTTGACGGCGTCAGCAGGGAACAGGTATCGTTTGCGCCGGAAAATTGCGCGAAGTCTCGTGAAATTCCCGTTGCTACCGGCGGAGACGTTGCATCCGCAGCCTCAGCTCGATTTTTGCGAGGGAGTGGTTAGGGGTTCGATTCCCCTACCCCCTACAGGTGGCGCGTGCTCGTGTGAAGTGCGTGTACGTCGAGCGGACTGCGGTTGTGCGGCCGCGAGTGCCATCCGGCAAGGACGTGCCGACTCCCTATGCGTCGACCGGTTGCTGGCGAAGGTGCACTCGCTTGGGTGCAGACGGGGCATCGCGGGGTCGCGCTCGAATGGCCCGACGCTCCAGGTCCGGCGCTGCCGGATGCTGCGTGGCGCTCATGGCCAACCCGATCCCAGGTGGCCAAGAACTGGCCAAGACGCCACGAAACAAGGCGCGACGGGACGAACTGGCTGAATGCCAAAAACGCTGTGACCTGTACGAACGAGCATCAAGCGGACCAGAAAGACAGTTCTCAGCGCTCTTACACACCAGCGGTCGGGGGTTCGAACCCCTCTGCGCCCACAGCCGACCTCTGATCTGTCAACACAGGTCAGAGGCTTTTTCACGCCACATGTCGACTTCGAAGTGGGCTCCGCGCTCATTCGCCTGGCTCGCCGTGGTGAACTCGAGTTCGATCAGGCGCGTGAACTGATTGCTGCGTTCAGCACGCATTCCGTGGAGCGAATCCGCGAGCCGGTGGATTCGGTCGCCGCTGTCGGAATGATCGACCACGCCGCCTACGCGGACGCTGGGTATATCGTGTTGGCTCAGCGGCTCGCCTATCCGCTGATGACCCTGGACGACGGGATGCAGAAGGCAGCACGGATTCACGGAGTAGAAGTGATAAGTGCATCGGGCTGAACCGTGCGGCACGCGGTGTCACTCGGCACGTCGGCCGGCAAGAAATAGGTATACGCAGGGGTAGTTCTACCGTCGCGGGGGTGCCCGTCGGTGACGAGGCTGGAGTGCGTTCTATCGGTCACGTTGCGGAGGATTCGATGTCTGCACCCAAGCTTCAGCACAGGTCTCATAGCGGCACGAGGACCTCGGAAGAGGTCTTGATGATCCGGCGATGCGCGAAATGTGACAAGTTGTATGCGCCGCTGACGGCGGGGTGTTCCTCGTGTGCGTCGGATGTCCTGGAACGGGTGCCGTCGTCGGGTGCGGGTTCGGTCGTGTCGTGGCGGGTGGTGGAACGTGCCGGTGCGGGGGGTGTGCTGGCTCAGTCGACGGTCGCGATCGTCGAACTCGACGAGGGCCCGTGGGTCTACACCTCGCTGGAGGGGGAGGTGCCGTTGCTTGCGGATCGGCCCGTGCGCGTGCATTTCCAGCCGCGTCCGCGAGACGACAGGTTTCCGGTCTTCGTCGTGTGTGCCGATCGCCGGCACCGGCAGTGCAGCCGCGAATCGGTGACTTCCTCGGGCTCCGACGGACGAGGCCATGCGTCGCGGTGAACCTGGTGTCGCGCGGTGCTACAGCCAGGCATGGGTCCGGACCTCGCTGCAGCAATGCCGACTTCTCGAGAGAGACGGCTATCTCGATCCGCATGCGCGGTCGATAGTCGTATTCGCCATTCATTGGGCGCCGTTCGGCGGTGCCGACTCCAGCGAGTTGCTGGTGCGTTTCGGCGTCGCCAGACGACGGTTCCTGCAGATGTTGCAGGCGGCGCTGGCTCCCGGCCGTACGGACAACAGGGAGACGAGGGGACTGAAGCAGCATCTGCTGGCAGCACTGGACTACGCATGGAATCCCAGTCGCGACCCCGCCCTCCTGCCGGATTTGGTGAACGGCGATCGAGCTTCGTGAAGTCAGCAGCCCGCAGTTGAACGGTTGATGCCGCCGCCTCTCCGCGCGTCCACGAACACGCCGCGGCGCCCTGCGTGTCGACGGCGGCTACGTCGACTCAATCCTGCAATAGCGCACGGCCTCGCTCAGCGGTGACCACTGCGGACCGGGAGGTCAGGTTGCCGCGCCCGGAACCAGGCCCACCAAGCCTCCGTCGACGAGCAGGTCCTGACCGGTGATGTACGACGCCTCGTACGAGGCCAGGCTGGATCGTGAAGAACACCCCTTTGATGTTGACGCCGACCACCCGGTCGAAATCGGCCTCGGTCACCGCGTCGGTCGGCGGGAAGAATCCGATGCCCGCGTTCACGAAGAGCACGTCCAACCGGCCGTACCTGTTACGGATGGTGTCGAACAGGGCGTCGAGATCGGTCGTCTCGGCGGCGATCGTGAGTGCCTCCGGTCCGAGTTCCTGGGCGGCCGCGGCCAGCCGGGCCGGGTCGCGTCCGGTGACGATCACTCGCGCGCCCTCGTCGCGCAACCGTCGCGCCGTGGCCAGTCCCATACCGCTCGTACCGCCGGTGACCAGTGCGATCCTGCCGTCGAATCTGTTGTGTGCCATGCCGAGAAGCCTGCCGACGATCGCCCTGGACAACCGGTGCGAGGTCAACGTGGGATCACTACCACCAGGCTATGCGGGTGCGGCCGACCGTTCCGGCGCCGGCAGGCGCGGGCGCTGCTCGGTCTCGGTGCCGGGCCGCGGGTTGTACAGCACCAGATGCAGATCGGGATGGTCCGCGACGATCAGCGTGGTGGTGTCGAAGTACAGCTCACCCGCGTCCGGATGGCGCACCGCGTGGACCGCCTGCGTCGGGGCGCCGACGTCGTGGCGTGCCCACAACTCGGCGAATTCGGAACTGACCGAGGAGAGTTCGGTGATCACCCGGTCGAATTCGGGGTCGCCCTGCGCCGCATCGGCACGATAGGCGGCGACGACCGCCGGTGCGGCGGCGGTCCAGTGCAGATGCATCTCCCGGTAGCTCGCGTTTGGACGACCTGAACCGCCGGTGTTCCGGCCGGCTGTTCCGCCAGAGCCGGCGCGGCAGGCAGTATCGGCGCGACCGCGATGGCCGTCACCATGAGCACTCGCGCCCCGACTCGTAAGGTGGACCGCGCCTTCGATTGAACGTCGTTCCCGCGGCCGACTCAACGGTTCGAACACATGTCAGATCAATTTTCCGGAACTCTCGGGACCCGCGCACATCGTCGTGCCCCTAGGTCACGATTCGCAGCGGGTGCTCGACCAGCTCCTTCAGTTGGGCCAGGAACTGCGCCGCGACGGCTCCGTCGATGGCGCGGTGGTCGGCGGACATGGTGACCCGCAGGACCTTTCGGCTCACGACCTCGTCGCCGTCGAGTCGCAGTTCGTCGGTGGCGGCGCCGATCGCGAGGATGGCGGCTTCGGGCGGATTGATGACGGCGGTGAAGTGTTCGATGCCGTACATGCCGAGGTTGGAGATGGTGAAGGTGCCGCCGGTCATCTCCTCGGCGCGGAGTTTGCGGTCGCGGGCGCGTTCGGCCTTGTCACGGGTTTCGGCGGCGATGGCCGACACCGTTTTGCGGTCGGCGTCGCGAATGACCGGCACGAGCAGGCCGGCGGGGGTGGCGACGGCGACGCCGAGGTGAATGCCGTGGTGGCGGCGCAGGGTGTCACCGGCGAAGGAGACGTTGACCGCGGGGCTGGCGCGCAGTGCCGTGGCGACGGCCTTGACGAGCAGATCGTTGACGCTGACCTTGCCGGCCCCGGTGTCGGCGAGTGTCTCGTTGATCCGGGTGCGGAAGGCGAGGAGTTCGGTGACGTCGATGGCGCTGGTCAGGTAGATGTGTGGCGCCTGCTGTTTGCTCTCGGTGAGGCGAGTGGCGGAGACGCGCTGGATGGTGGTCAGCGGGATTTCGTCGTAGTCGCCGGAGGCCGGGGTGGCAGTGGTGCCCGGTTCCGCGCGTTCCGGTGCGGCGGTTGTTTGCGCGGCGTCGGAAGACTCTGCCGCATGGGCGTTTTCGACGTCGAGGCGGGTGATGCGACCGCCGGGGCCGGTTCCGGTGACGGTTGCGATGTCGACACCGAGTTCCTGCGCGATCTTGCGCGCCAGAGGCGAGGATTTGCGGCGGACGGCATCGGAGGACGCAGCCGACCTTGCCGGCGCCGCGTCGGCCGGGCTGGGCTGTTGCGCGATCCGCCGCTGTTCCGCGGCGGTGTCGGCCGGCTCTGACCGCTCCTGGGCGGGCTGCCGTGTCGCTGCGCTCTCGGCCTGCTGAACGGTCGAAGACGGTGCAGGTGATGCAGCGGGCGCAGTGCCGTCGCCGAGGATGGCGATGGGTTCGCCGATCGGCACGCGGGTTCCGGGTGCGGCGATGATGCGTTCGAGGACGCCGTCGTCGTACGCCTCGAGCTCCATCAGGGCCTTGTCGGTTTCGATTTCGGCGAGTACCTCGCCGCGGGTGACGGTGTCACCGACCTGTTTGAGCCACGTGGCGACGACGCCGTCTTCCATGGTGTCGGAGAGGCGGGGCATGGTGATGTCGGACAACGGTCTTTCCTCTCAGCGTCGCTTGCCCACGGCCGCAAGGGTTTCGACGGCGGCGGTGTAGAGCGATTCGACGGACGGCAGAGCCAGCTTCTCCAGCGGCTTGGCGTAGGGGAGCGGCACTTCGGCCATGGCGACGCGGCGCACGGGGGCATCGAGATAGTCGAAGGCGCCGTCGGAGATGGAAGCGGCGATTTCGGCGCCGATGCCGTAGGTCAGCCAGTCGTCTTCGCCGATGACCGCGCAGCCGGTCTTGCGCGCCGAGGCGACGATGGTGTCGCGGTCGAGCGGACGCAGACTGCGCAGGTCGATCACCTCGGCGGAAATACCTTCGGCGGCAAGCTTTTCCGCGACCTGGGTGCAGACCGTGGCCATCCGCGAGTAGCCGATCAGCGTGATGTCGGTGCCCTCGCGGGTGACAGCGGCCTTGCCGATCTGCGCGGGTGGGAGATCATCCGGTACGTCGCCTTTGGTGTTGTAGAGCGACAGGTTCTCCAGAAAAAGCACCGGATCGTCGTCGTCGATGGCAGCTTTGAGCAGGGCGCGGGCGTCGGCGGGGGTGCTGGGCGCGACGACTTTGAGGCCGGGCACGAACGCGTAGTAGAGCTCGATGTTCTGGGAGTGGGTGGCGCCGAGTTGCTGTCCGCCGCCGCCCGGAGTGCGGATGACCATCGGCACGCTGGTCTGCCCGCCGAACATGCCGTAGATCTTGGCAGCGTGATTGACGATCTGATCCAGCGCGAGCAGCGAGAAGTTGATCGTCATGATCTCCACGACCGGGCGCAACCCCAGCATGGCGGCGCCGATGGCCGCGCCGACGAACCCTTCCTCCGCGATCGGGGTGTCGCGAACTCGCTTGTCGCCGAATTCGTTCAGCAGTCCGGCGGTGATCTTGTAGGAGCCTTCGAAGACGCCGATCTCCTCACCGATGAGAAGGATGTCGTCGTCGCGGCGCATTTCCTCGCGCAGGGTCTCGCGCAGCGCTTCGCGGTAGGTCATGACAGGCACGGGTGATCCTCAGACGGTGAAGAGCGGGTCGGCGGGCAGGCGGCGGGAATCGCCGGGCACCGGGGTGGCGTAGGTGTAGTCGAACAGGCTCGACGGCTGCGGATGCGGGCTGGAGTCGGCGAACTCGACGGCGGCGGCGACCTCGGCGATGATCTCCGCGTCCAGGGCGGTGGCCGAATCGTCGCTGAGCGCACCGATTTTCAGCAGCGCGCTCTTCCAGATCTCGATCGGGTCGTGGGATCGCGCCGCCGCGACCGTTTCCTCGGTGCGGTATTTCGCGGGATCGACCACCGAGTGGCCTTTCAAGCGGTGGCTGACCGCCTCCAGCAGGGCCGGCTTTCCCTCACGGCGTGCGGTGTCGATGAGCTGCTCGGCGGTATCGCGGACGGCGAGGACATCGGTGCCGTCGACGCGTTCGCCGCGCATGCGGTAAGCGGCGGCGCGCTTCCACAGATCGGGTTCGGCGGAGGACTTCTCGACGGTGGTGCCCATGCCGGTCTGGTTGTTGACCACCAGGAAGACGATCGGCAGATTCCACAGCGCGGCAAGGTTCAGCGATTCGTGGAAGGCGCCGATATTCGTTGTGCCCTCGCCCATTTGACAGACGACGACGTCGTCGCCGCCGCGGTAGTCGATCGCCAGTGCCGCGCCGACGGCGAGCGGTACCTGGCCGCCGACGATGGCGTAGCCGCCGAGCAGCCGGGTCTGGGTGTCGTACATGTGCATCGATCCGCCCCAGCCTTTGGAGGTGCCGGTGGAGCGGCCGTACAGTTCGGCCATGACCCGGCCGGGTTCGATGCCCTTGGCGAGGGCGTAACCGTGTTCGCGGTAGTTGGTGAACAGATAGTCGGTGGGCCGCATCGCCGCGCCGAGACCGACCACGGTGGCCTCTTCACCGAGGTTGAGGTGGCAGTAACCGCCGATCTTGGCCTGCTGGTAGCTCTGCGCGGTGCGCTCCTCGAATCGGCGCACGAACAGCATGTCGCGATACAGCTTCCGCAGTGTGCCGGGGTCCTCGGCCGCCACACGGGCCTCGAATGATGCTGTCTGCGAGGCGGTTCGGTCGGCCAGGAGAGATTCACTCGATCCGTTCCCGGTCGACTCGGTGGTCACGGCCGGTCGTTTCGGTGCGCGCCGGGTCGACGTGCGCGTGGCCTTCTGTGGGGTTGTGGTAGTCACGGTGGTGCTCCTCAACGTGAACGCGGCGCGATGTGGACCGGCAGGCCGAGCCCGGTCAGGGCTGCTTCCATGCCGATCTCGCCGAGTGTGGGGTGGGCGTGGATGGTGTCGGCGAGTTCGTCGAGCGTCGCCTCGAGCGATATCGCCAGTGCCCCTTCGGCGATCAGGTCGCTCGCCGAGGGACCGATGATGTGCACGCCGAGCACTTCCCGGTGGCGTGCCCCGGCGACGATCTTGCAGAAGCCCTGGGTATCGCCGAGCGCTTCGGCTCGCCCGAGCGCGGCGAACGGGAATTTCGCGGTGATCACCTCCTGGCCGCCGGCGCGAGCCGCGTCCTCGGTCAGGCCGACGCTCGCGATCTCCGGATGGGTGAACGTCGCCGCGGGGATGACGGTGTAGTCGATGTGGGCGTCGTGACCGGCGATCACATCGGCGGCGGTGAGCCCCTGATGGGAGGCCACGTGGGCCAGCAGCGCCTTGCCGGTGACATCGCCGATCGCGTAGACATGCTCGACCGTGGTCCGCAGCCGATCGTCGACCGGGATGAAACCCCGTGCGTCGGTGTCGATTCCGGCGTATTTCAGGTCGAGGTCGGCGGTGTTCGGTCGTCGTCCCACGCCGACGAGCACGACGTCGGCCGCGACCTTCCGAGTCGTCGCGCCGTTCACGTCGAGCACCAGCGCATCGCCGGTCCGGTCGATACCGGTGACGGTGCAGCCGGTCAGGACGGTGATGCCGCGCTCGGTGAACGAGCGGCCCAGCGCGGCGCCGATCTCGGTGTCCTCCGCGGGAACCAGCCGGTCCTGCATCTCCACGACGGTCACCTCGGCGCCGAAGGCGGCGAACAGGCCGGCCCATTCGACGCCGACCGCGCTGCCACCGATGACGACCAGCCGCCGCGGTACCTCGGTCAACCCGAACGCGCCGTCGGAGGTGATCACGCCGGGCAGGTCGGCGCCCGGCACGGGCAGGACCGCGGGCACGGACCCGGTCGCGACGATCACGTCGGTGGCCGTCACGGTTCGCGTCGGGGTCCCGGTCGGCGCGGCCGCGTAGCGCGGACCGTCCGCGAAGACCGGCGAGGGACCCGGCTGGAATACCTCGACCGTGGTCGGTCCGGTGAAGCGGGCATGCCCCTCGATCACGGTGACGCCGTTGGCTCGCAGGAGCCCGGCCACGCCGCCGGTGAGTCTGCCGACGATCCCGTCCTTGCGCCGGCGGACGGCCGCGAAGTCGAACCGCACGTCGTCGGCGTACACACCGAAATCTGCTGCGGTGCTGAGAGTTTCGAATACCTCTGCCGAGCGCAGCATGGCCTTGGTGGGGATGCAGCCCCAGTTCAGGCACACCCCGCCCGGGCGTTCCTTCTCCACCACGGCGACGTGCAGGCCGCGCTGGGCCGCGCGGATCGCCGCGACGTACCCGCCCGGCCCGCCACCGATGACCAAGAGATCGAATTCCGGCACTTGTGGTGCTCCTCGTCCTGAATCGCGTGACCCTAATCCGGTTGCGGTGTGGGCCATCACATGTGGAGTCTTGTCCGCACACGGAGGCCGGACAATTCCCGGCAAGCCCAGGTTTTGCGACCCGGGATTGGGCGCTGCGCCCAATATCGCTTGCGGCCGCGCCGCGCGAAACGCTCAGCCGGCGGAGTGATCGAGCAGGTCGCGGGCGGTGAGCGCGAGGGTGAGTTCGAATTGGTGGCGCCGGCCCTCGAGCGGCCGCCCGAGCAGCGTCGCGGCGCGCTGGAGCCGGTTGATGACGGTGTTGCGATGGCAGTGCAAGCGCGGTGCGGCGTGCGCGGCCGAGCCGTTCTCGGCCAGCCAAACCGTCAGCGTGCGCAGCAGGACGTCGCGCTCTCTGGCGGGCAGCACCAGAATCGGACCCAAGCACCGCTGGACCAATCGCTGCGCCAGATCGGGCGCGCGCACCAGCAAGGCTTCCGGGTAGCGATCGTCCAGCAGCGTGAGCGTGGTTTCGCGGCCTTTCGGCGCGGTATCGAGTGCCAGCGTGGCGAGTGCGTGGGCGACGTCGACCTCGGCCAAACCGTCGACCGTGGGGGAGAGCCCGGCGCGCCCGAGAACGAGCGGACCCAGCAGCTCCGCCACCTGCTGCGGCGAATGCCGTTCGAGTGCGACGATGCCGACCGTGTGGTCACCCCGATCGTGGCGGACCGAACGAATCCCCATGGCCGCCAACGCACTTTCGGTGCCCAGCCGCAGCGGCTGCGGTTCCCCACGAGCGACGACCACCAGATAGTCGCCGCCGGCGGGGAGGTCGAGTTCTCGCGCCGCATACGCCGCGAAGGCGGCATCGCGGCCACGCCCGGAGAGCACATCTTCGATCAAGGCGTGCCGGCGGCGCTCGTCGCGTCGAACGCGATCGAGTTCGGCGCCACGATAGGAGGTCACCAGCGCCGAGGACATCCCGTCGACGACCGCCCACATCGCGGTGCCGATGTCACGGAGATCGGCAGGTGACATATCGCCGGCACGATCCATCAGCGCTTCCCAGACGATGCGCCCGCCCAGGCGGAAGGTGCGCTGCATGGCCTCGAGCGGAACACCCTGCGCGGCGCGTTGCCGGCCGATCGCGGCGGCCACATCGTCGCGCTCGGCGCCGGCGCCCCTCGCCGCGAGCAACTCCAGCACCCGCGTCAGGAACCGCCGGCATCCCTCCTGCAGGTCGGTCCTGCTCACCGCCGAATAGTCGGTCCACTCCGGGTTGTCGGTGAACACCGCCGCCATGAGCCGGGCGGTGAGCTCGGCGATATCACTCCCGCACGCCCTCGCCAACTCCGCGGAGTCGGGCACGGGTTCGGAGATTTCTGCGGGCGCCACGACGGCCACACTACGTCGAGAGCGGACGCGCAGACGACGCCGGTAGGTCGGCACGGTGACGGTCTCGGCAGCCCGATGTGCGCTCGAACGCGGAGATCAATTCGATCGGTGAGCAGACCGGGCAATGCCCGCCTCCCCAACAGGCGTCGACCAGCCCGTCGAGCTGGTCCCACCGACCGATGTGCACGCCGTAGGGCATGGCGGCGCGGCCGGTTTCGCGTGCGATCTCGTCGGCGGTGGCCACGCACGTGTCGTAGTTGCGACTGGCGATGATCACATCGGCACCACAGCGCGCGGTGGCGAAGGCCATCTCGCGCCCCAGTCCGCGGCTGCCGCCGGTGACCAGAACCACCTTGCCGGTCAGATCGAACAGCTCGTCGGCATATCCCACGGCGTTGTCACCTCGACAGCCACAGATCGGCGGGTGCGCAGGGCAATCCCACCTCTTTCAGTGTCGAGATGCCGGCGGGCGCACGGGCGACGTCGAAGACGGAATTCACCGCCGGCATCGCGGTCATGGTGTCCCACTCGTGATTTCCCCAGCTGTCCGGCGGGACGAACCTGATCCGGGTCCGCACCTCGGGCTCTCCCTCGATGACGATGTAATAGTGATCGTCGTCGAATTCCCAGCTCTCGTTCAGCGCTTTCGTCAGATACCACGCGACGTTCGAGCGGACGACGGATTTCTCGCCGACGGTGCCGGTCCATCCGCCGCGCACCGCGGCAATGGTGTCCTTCTCGATGCGGATCCAGCCCAGATCCACCGTTTCGGCGGCGGTCGCGTACTCGATGGAGAAATCGATATCGTCGAATTCGTAGCCCAGGGCCACGCCCATGCGCCGCACCGAATCACGGAAGGTGCTCATCCACAGTTTCGCGATCTCGATCAGCTCCGGGGTGGCCTCGGGCCGTGAAATGCCCAGGGCCTGCCACGTTTCCGCCGATTCGTAGACCGAGACGTCGGCCGATTCGAAGATCGAAATCGATCGGACGTCACGGCACACCGCGGTCAACGCGGTGGTCACGGCATTGACCCAGCCCGGGTTGATGCCGGTGATATGCAGCGAGCTGTTGCCGCGTTCACAGGCGGCGGCGAGTTTCTGCTCCGTCTCGCCCTGAATTCCGCCGACGTTGAGGAACAGGTTGGTGCTGATGAGATCGAGGCCGCTCTCGAGCAACCGCGTCGCATGGTCGAGGTCGGCCATGAACGGCGTGTAGATGACGGTATCCGCATCGAGCGCGAGCAGCGCATCGATATCGGAGGTGGCGAGCACTCCCGTATCGGGCCGTCCGCACAGCCTGCCCGCATCCACCCCGACCTTGTCGTCGGAATAGGCGTAGACACCGGCCAACTCGAGTCGCGGATCGTCGAGAATCCCTCGCAGACTGAGCTTTCCGACCTTCCCGGTGGTCCATTGAATGACGCGCACGTGATCGACCTTTCGAGCCGCCGGTAATGTCGGCGAGTGCGAGAATATGATTCTCGCATACGAAAATTAGCATCACGCTTGCTGCGGGACAAGGTCCGGCACGCTCTCGGCAGCGGAGCCGGGGGTCCCGCACTGCGTGCCGCCCGGCCGGTAATCCCCGATCAGCGTGGTCGAGGTCATACCCCTGCCGGGTGGGCGTGGGACAGTTCCGCCAGTGCGGACCGAAGGTCGTCGACGATCTCGGCGGTGTCCGGGGCGGGTACGTCCTGCCAGCCCGGGCCTGCCAGCAGGACGCGGGCGCCGCGGTCGGCGCAGGTGCGCACGGCCGAGAGGAGGGCGGTCGATTCCTGCTGTGACCACAGCACCGCGACCGAGTCCGGCGCGCCGCGATCGAGGGCGTCGCCGAGGGCGGGGGTGGGGACGTTGGGGCCGAGCATGGTGGCCGGAACGTCACGCTCGGCGAGGGCCGCGCGCAACACCTCGAGTGGCAGGGAGTGCGCCTCACCGCTGGTGCAGGCGAGCAGGACGGGGGTGGCGGGTGCGTCGGCCGGGGGCGGGACCGCGCGGTGGAGCGCGGCCGTGATGCACCAGGACAGCAGGTGTTCGACGTCGATGCACCCGATGCCCGCCCCTTGCCGCTGGACGATCTCGGCGAAGGCCGGGCGGCACAGCCGATCCCAGGTGTCGACCACGCCGAAGGCGCGAATGTGGGCGAGCAGCAGCGACTGCAGTGTGGTGGGGTCGGAGGCGAAGGCGGCTTCGAGGAGTGACGCGTGGTCTCCGGCGACCGGCAGGGGTCCGCGCACGGACTCGGCCGCTCGTGCCGGGCTCGATCCGCCTCGCACGAGCACGACCATGCGCTCGAGCCGGGCGATATCGGCCTCGGAGTAGAGGCGGTGGCGACCGCGCCGATGCTGGGAGGGGCCGATGCCGTAGCGCTGATTCCAGCTGCGCAGGGTCGCGGTGGGGATGCCGATGCGCTCCGCGACGGTGCGTACCGAGAATCCGGTCGCGTCGTTGTCGGGAGGCGATGCATCGGACATGACGATCATTCTGCCTTTCGCGGGCATGGGCACCGCAACGTCACAGTGCTACGGCGCCCGCGCGGTGGGGGTGATGCGTCGGCGGCACCTCCAGTATGCATCGATTACGCATCGATTGCTGTAGGATCGTCAGTGTCATCGAACCCATGCTCATCGAACGGAGGAGTCGCAGGTGCTCGAACATCGTTCGAAGGTAGATCGGCCCGGTGGCTTCGACGGGAAGGTGGCGGGAGCGCTGACCGGCGCCCTCCGCCGCGTGACCGCGTTCGCTGCGGCAGCGATGCGCCCGGCCCGGCTGGCAGGTGTGGCCGTCGCGGCGATGGTCGTGTTCGGAGCCGTCGCGGCGCCCGCCGGTGCGAGTCCGGCGGCCGGTCCGGCTCCCGTTCCCGCGCTGGATCTGAGCCGTTATGTCGGAACGTGGTACCAGGTCGCCGCAGTTCCTCAGTATTTCAATCTCGTCTGCGCCCGCGATACGCGCGCCGAATACGCGGCACTGCCGAACGGTGATGTGTCGGTGCACAATTCGTGCACCACGTGGTCGGGTGCGAACAACGAGATCCAGGGTGCGGCGCGCGCGGTCGATCCGGTGACGGGAGCGCAATTGCGTGTGGCGTTCCCGGGAGTCCCGACGCAGGAAAGCCTGGACGGTCCGCCCAACTATGTCGTGACCGCACTCGGGCCGGACTACTCCTGGGCCCTCGTCACAGACCCCTACCGGATCTCCGGATTCGTGCTCTCCCGCACGCCCGCACTGGATGCGGATCAGTGGAACCGCGTCGTCGCGGCGATCGTGGCCGCCGGGGAGCAGCCCTGCCTGTACCTGACCTCGCCGGTGACCGGTGGGCGTGGCGACATCACCCCGCTGTGCCGGCTGTGAGCCCGAGTACGAGCCATGGCAAGTCCGGTGAGTGGAGGTGAGAAGCGATGGGTGTGGCGGTAGCTCTGTTCACTCGTGATCTACGGGTTCACGACAATCCGATGCTGACCGCGGCGCAGCGTGCCGGAGATGCGGTGGTTCCACTGTTCATCCTCGACGAATCGTTGGTCACCGGCGCGGAGGCCGCACCCAACCGGGTGCGATTCCTCGCCGCGGCGCTGGACGAACTCGACGGCGAATTGCGCACACGCGGTGGGCATCTCGTTCTACGGCGCGGCAAGGTTGTCGACGAGGTCGAACGGATCGTCGCCCAGACGCAGGCGGAGTCGGTCCACCTCGCGGCCGAAGTCAGCTATTACGGCAAACGACGCGAGTCGGCCCTGCGTGACAGGCTCGAACCGCACGGTTGCCAGGTGCATACGCACGCTGCCACCGTGACCAGTGTGGACCTCGATGCGATCGAGCCGAGCACCGGACGCGATCATTTCGCGATCTTCACGCCGTACTTCCGGCGCTGGGAAAGCGCCCGCCATCGGCGTCCCCTGCCGCCGCCCGCAGACCTCGAGGTGCCGCGCCTGGACGGCGAGCAACCGGGTCTCGACAAACTCCGCACCGTGCGGTCCTCACCGGACCTGCGCGTCGGCGGCGAGACGACCGGGCGAAAGATGTTGCGCCGCTGGTTGTCCGATCCGGTCACCGCCTATGACGATGCCAACGACGATCTCGCCGCCGATGCCACCTCACATCTGTCGCCGTATTTGCATTTCGGATGCCTGTCGGCCGCGGAGGTGGTGTCGCGTCTGGACATGTCGGACCCGGGCGCGCACAGTTTCGCCCGGCAACTGGCCTGGCGCGACTTTCATCATCAGGTGCTGGCGGCCCGCCCCGCGGCGGCGTGGTCCGATTACCGCTCGGGCCCGGTCGAGATCCGCGAGGATGAGCAGGCCTTCGAGGCGTGGACGCACGGTCGCACCGGTTTCCCGATCGTCGACGCGCCGATGCGCCAGCTGCGTGACGAAGGGTGGATGCCGGGGCGCGCGCGGCTGATCACCGCATCGTTTCTGGCCAAAACGCTGCGGCTGGATTGGCGAATCGGCGCAGCCCAGTTCCGGTACTGGCTGGTCGACGGTGATGTGGCGAACAACCAGATGAACTGGCAGTGGGTCGCGGGCACCGGAACCGACACCCGCCCCAATCGCATGCTCAATCCACTGCGGCAAGCGCACCGTTTCGATCCGGAGGGTGAGTACGTCCGCCGCTGGCTACCCGAACTCGCCCACCTGTCCGGCGCGGCGGTGCACCGCCCGTGGCGCGAGGACATCGACGATGCGACCTATCCGGCGCCGATCGTGGAAGTGCCCGGCATGTAATCGATGCGGTGATCAGGAGACGGTATGCGATGTGTGGTGTTCGGTGCGACCGGCTACATCGGCGGCCGCTTGGTGCCCGAGCTACTGGCCGCGGGCCACGAGGTGCGGGTGCTGGCCCGCACACCGGCCAAACTCGATGACGCCGCCTGGCGCGACAGCGTGGAAGTCCTGCGCGGTGATGTGCTCTGCGCCGACGATGTGGCCGCGGCCTGCGCCGAGGCGGACGTGCTCTATTACCTGGTGCATTCGCTGACGCGAACCGATTTCGACGATGTCGACCGCCGCGCGGCGACATTGGTGGCCGAGCAGGCGGCGCGGGCGGGGATACGCCGGATCGTGTATCTGGGCGGCATCGTTCCGCCGGGTCAGCGACTGTCGCGGCACCTGTCCTCCCGTGCCGAGGTCGGGCGAATCCTGCTGGCGGGATCGGTTCCGGTGATAGCGATGCAGGCCGCGGTGATCATCGGATCCGGTTCGGCCAGTTTCGAAATGCTGCGGTATCTCACCGAACGGCTGCCGGTGATGGTCACGCCGCGGTGGGTGCGCAACCGCATCCAGCCGATCGCGGTGCGCGATGTGCTGTACTACCTGACGCGGGCGGCCGAACTACCGCCGGATGTGCGCGGCGCCTTCGATATCGGCGGCCCGGATGTGCTCACCTACGAACAGATGATGCGTGACTACGCCGAAGTGGCGCGGCTGCCTCGGCGCGTAATCGTCCCGGTCCCGGTGCTCACGCCGTGGCTGTCGGCGCAATGGGTCGATCTCGTCACCCCGGTGCCGAAGGCGATCGCGGTGCCGCTGATGGAATCGCTGGTCAACGACGTTGTCTGCGAAGACCACGCGATCGCCGAGCGCATCCCCGACCCGGCGCGCGGATTGATCGACTACCGCACCGCGGTCGAACTGGCGTTGACGCGCATTCGCGACCTCGACGTTCCCACCCGCTGGTCGGACGCCGACCAGCTCGGTCGTGAACCGTCGTCGCCGCTGCCCACCGATCCCGCGTGGTCGGGCGGTTCCCTCTATGTCGATGTGCGAGAACGCCACACCCGCGCCGATCCGGCGACGCTGTGGGCGGTGATCGAATCCATCGGCGGCGAATACGGCTGGTATTCGTTTCCGCTGGCGTGGTCGTTGCGCGGCTGGATCGACCGGCTGGCCGGCGGCGCCGGATTGCGCCGGGGAAGAAGGGATCCGCATCGGCTGCACGCCGGAGAGGCGCTGGACTGGTGGCGAGTGGAACGCATCGAGCGACCGCGCATCCTTGTGTTGCGTGCGGAAATGCGGGTGCCGGGGCGGGCGTGGCTGGAGCTCCGCGTGGACTCCGCCGCGCGGGGCACGGTCTACCGTCAGCGGGCCGTCTTCGACCCGCACGGCCTGGCCGGTCACCTCTACTGGAAGGCCATCGCTCCCTTCCACGCGCTCATCTTCGGCGGAATGACCCGTAATATCACCGGAGCGGCGGAAGAGGCTGTGTCCCAGCCGGTTTCATAGCGCCGCCGACGCGACTGCGAGACCAGACGGCAGCGGCGAGACCTCGGGTTCCCACCGCGGCGCGTCGTGGAATCCCGACGCGGGCACGATGAACGAAGATGTCGAAGTCCAGGCTCTCGATACGATCCAGGATTTCCGAATAGAGGGTGAGCGCGGCGGCGACGCACGGCCGCGACCGCGGGTCGAGCAGGGCGATACCGGCACGGGCATAGTCGTAGATGCCGCGAGTGTGGGAGTGCTGGGTGATCAGGGCACGCCGGACTCGGGCGTCGGTGCGGCGGTGCGCCTGGCACCACAGCAACAGATCCCGGTCGACGCCGTGGGCGGCCAGTTCGTCCGCCGGCAGATAGACCCGGTCCCGGACCAGGTCCTCGTCCACATCGCGCAGAAAGTTGGTCAGCTGGAAGGCTTTTCCGAGCGCGGCGGCGTACGGGGCGGCCTCGTCCACCGGGCACACCGTGCCCAGCACCGGTAGCACCTGTAATCCGATGACCTCGGCGGAACCGTAGACGTAGCGGTCCAGCGCGCGCCGATCCGGATAGTCGGTAACCGTGAGATCCATGCGCATCGACTCCAGGAACGAGTCGAACAGCGACGCAGCGATGCGGTAGGAGTGTGCCGTGTGCAGGACGGCCGGGAGGACCGCGTCGGCATCGGCGTCCTCGGTGGTGAACTGCGCGGCCAGCGCGTCCAGTCGCGCCGCGCGTTCGGAGATCGGGCGGCGCGGGTCGATGTCGTCGAGGAGGTCGTCGGCGCGGCGGGCGAAGCCGTAGAGCGCGTGGATCGCCGGACGCTGATCGGGGGCGAGTAACCGGGTGGCGAGGAAGAAGGTCTTGCCATGGCGCGCGTTGAGGGTGCGACAGGCGCGATAGGACCGCTGCAGCTGGGGATCGGCGCGGCCGTTGTCGAGAAAGGCGATGGGGGACATGAGTTTCCGATCAGCGAATGATGGCGGCGGTCGAAGTGGAAAGGGCGGACGCGCGTCGGCGTGCGGGCTGTGCGGAAGGCATCGGTCCGGTGACGCGGTCCGCGGCGAGCCGGCCGGAAATCAGGACAGGAGGTATGCCGACACCGGGGACGGTGCTGCCGCCCGCCAGCACCACGTTCTCGAGTCCGCGGATCATGTTGGCCGGGCGGAAGGGGCCGGTCTGGGTGACGGTGTGGGCCAATGCGAAGGGGCTGCCTGCCAGCATGCCGCGCCGCGCCCAGTCGGCGGGCGTAGTGATGTGGAGCAGCCAGGGATCGGTCAGTGGGATCGGCAAGCGATCCTGAACGGTGGTCAGAACTTCCTGCGCGTAGGCGGGGCCGAAGCGGTCCCAATTGATCGGTCCCCGTACGGCATTCGGTACCGGCGCGAGGATGTAGAGCAGGTCGCGTCCGGGTGGGGCCAGGCTCGGGTCACCCGCGGTGGGCCTGGTGACCAGCAGCGACGGATCTGTCATGACGCTGCCGCGAGCGATGATGTCGTCGAAGGCTTCGTCCCAGGCGCGGCCGAAGAGCAGATGGTGGTGCGCGGCCCGGGGCATCGCCTCGCAGCCGACGTGCAGCACGACCGCGGACGGTGCCGCTGTGGGACGCAGCGGACGGCGCGGGGAATGGCCCGTCAGGCGGTAGGTGTCGGACAACTCGGTGGTGAGCACGACCGCATCGCAGGGGATGCGCTCGCCGGTGTCGGTGACGATCGTGCGGATCCGGGATCCGGTGCGGTCCAGGCTCGCCACGGCGGTGTCGTAGCGGATCTCGACGCCGGCTTCGTGCGCCGCCGCGGCGAGGGCGTCGGGTAGCGCTCGCATCCCGCCGCGCGGGAACCAGACGCCGGCGATCGTGTCCATATAGGCGATCACCGCGTATGCCGCTATCGCTCGGCTGGGCGCGACGCCGGCATACAGGGATTGAAAGGTGAACAGCCGCCGCAGTTCCGGATCGTCGATGTGCTGTGCGACCGCGCGGTCCCAGCGACGGAATCCTCCCATTGCCGCCAGCCGGCCGAGCGAGGGACGCAGCGCCGAGAACGGCGAATCGAAATTCGCCCCGATGAACGAGTCGAACTCTGTCCGGTAGAGCTGGATCAGCCACGCGCGCAATCGCCGGTATCCCGCCGCCTGGCCGGCTCCGGCGAACTCGGTGATCGCCGCGGCCATGCGTTCGGCGTCGCTGTGGACCTCGAGCTGGCGTCCGTCGGCGAAATGGGCCCGATAGGCCGGATCCACCGGCACCAACGAGAGGCGGTCGTCCATCCGCTCACCGACCGCGGCGAACGTCTCCTCGACCAGGTGTGGCATCGTCAGCACGGTCGGGCCGGTGTCGAGGCGGTAGCCGTCCACATCGACGCGACCGGTGCGGCCACCGGGGACCGAATCACGTTCCAGCACGGTGACTGTGCGGCCGCGGCCGGCCAGGTGCAGCGCCGCGGACAGTCCGGCCAGCCCGGCTCCGACTACGACGACGCGGTTGCTGAGACCGATGGTCGTGCGCATGAGATTCCTCCTCAGGGGTGGCGGGTGACACAGATGAGCCCCATGCCGTCGAGTACGCGGCGCATCGGTTCGGGCAGGCTCGCACTCTCGGCCGCGTGCCGCGCCTCGCCGATGCGGTCGCTGATCATCGCCTCGATCCGGGCGGGCGCTCCGGAGGCGGTGATCACAGCGCGCAATCTGTCGGTGGCGCCGGCATCGACGACCGGTGCCGACAGCAGGGTGTCGAGTTCGCTGCGGGCGGCGGGTTCGGCGAGTTGCCGGGCGGCGATCACCACGGTGGTCGCCTTGCGCTGAGTCAGGTCTCCGTCACCGGGTTTGCCTGTGGCATCGACGCTTCCGAAGACTCCCAGCAGGTCGTCGCGCATCTGGAACGCCTCGCCCACCGCGCGTCCATACCGGCTCAGCGCCGACAGGGTCGGCTCGTCGCATCCGGCCATCGCCGCGCCGAGTTCGAGTGGCCGGCGCACGGTGTAGTTGCCGGATTTCGCCCGTGCCAGCGCCAGTACCTGCCCGAAATCCGGTTCGGTGCGGACGTCGTTGAGCAGATCGCCGAACTGCCCCACCGCCAGCTCGATACGCATCGCGTCGAAGCGGGGCCACACGCGGTAGAGGCAATCGGGGCGAATTCCGCTGTCGCGCAGCATCTTATCCGCCCAGACCAGGCAGATATCGCCGAGAAGCACGGCCGCCGAGTCGCCGAAACGAGCGGCGTCGCCGGGCATTCGACGATCCCGGTGCGCGTCTGCGAAGGCGACGTGCCCGGTGGGTGCGCCGCGGCGCAGCGCCGACTCGTCCATCACATCGTCCTGGATCAACGCGAAGGCGTGGACCAGTTCCAGCGCGGCGGCGGCTCGCAGCGCGGCGGCATCCGGGGCCTCGCCACACAACCAGCCGATGTACATGAACGTCGATCGCAGGCATTTGCCGCCTGCCACGTATCGGCGTGCGATGTCGTCGACCGCGATCCCGTGAACGGCGCCGATCCGGTTCTCGCGCAGGAAGGTGGCCAGTTCGGTCAGCACTCGATCCTGCACCGCGGCGCGCCACCGTGCGACACCATCCGCCACGTTCACCGGGTGATCGGCCAGAATCGTTGCGGGGGAACACAATCGGCGTGAATTGTCGATGGTGACGCTCACGTCCACTCCTCGGTTCGGCGGTACGGGTGCCGGCTGGGTCTGCGAGGCGGGGATCGGGACCGCGTATTGCGGCCCGCCTGGGGATCCTCCCTCGACGTCCGAACCCCAGGCTACCGCAAACGATGCATAAATGATGCAGTGAAAGCTGTATCGATCTGCCGAGGCTGATTGTGTATCGCGCAGCCGGGGCGAGCATGGTTGATCGACTAGCGCGAGGTAGGCGCGGTTCGCAGGTTGCCACCGCGATCAGTTGAAGCCAAGGGCAAATTGCATCGTTTATGCATCGAATTTCGGGTATTCTGGCTGAGACGAACCAATCAGAGGAGGCCCTCATGTCTCGTTCTTCCGCGCGTCGCGCGCTGTTCGCTCTCGTCTCCGGCGGCGGTATCGCATTGACCTCGGCCGCGTTGCCGGCCGCGCCGGCCCAAGCCGACTCCACCAGTTGCCCGGCGCCGGGCGCCACATCGGTCGCCGATACGGGCGCCGATGCCGCGTGTTCGGCCACCAGTACCGGCGGGAGCGCGGCTGCCGCCTACGGCATCAACGGTACGGCTTCCGCCGACGCGGGGCCGACGAGCTTGTCGCTGGCCATCGCACAAGGCGGTGGCACCGCGCGGTCCGCCTCGGGGCCGTGGTCGGGGCCCGCGGCGATCGCGGTCGGTTCCGGCGCGACCGCCGACCTGTCCGGGGTCCGGCCGGGTCTGGCCATCGGCATCGCAGGACCGGGCGCCACGGTCACCGTCTCCGGCGTCGGGACCCCGGAATGTACCGGCGGCCCGGGCTTCGCGGGCGATTTCCAGACCTTCCAGGGCTGCCTGTCGATGCGGTGACCGCGCCTCTCCACGCCGCGGTCCTCGTGCCGGTTCCGCGCGGGTGTGGGTGGTCGGGTGATCCGGCGTGACAGCGGCGCAAGTGCGAGCGATCGGGATCTCGGCGCGTAGTCTCGAACGCGGCAACCCGCCGGCGTCTGTGTCTGGTTGTGCCGGCTTCCCTCGAACTCCCGGGAGTCGACGTGGAACCACTGACCGAGCAACTGCGCCGCGACCGCGCGGATCGGGCGAGCGCCGTCGCCGCCGCCCTGAGCGCCCGGGATGTCGACGCCGTGGCGGTCACCTGGGTCGACACCGGCGGTATCGTCCGGATGAAAGCCGTTCCGGTGGAACGTTTCTCGCATGCGGCCGCCTGGGGCATCGGCGCGTCGCCGGTTTTCGACGCCTTCCTGGTCGACGACTCCATCCTGACCGAACACGTCGCCGGTGGCCCGACCGGGGATCTGCGGCTGTATCCCGACGTCGACCGGGCCACCGCCGTGGCCGCGCTACCGGGCTGGGGGTGGGCGCCCGCGGATCGCTACACGCAAAGTGGCACCCCGCATGCACGCGATCCCCGGTTGCTGCTGCGCCGGCTCGTCGCCGAATTGGCCGACGACGGTTACGAACTGCGCACCGCGATCGAATTCGAATGGACGATATCGCGCCCCGACCCACATGACCCGGACACTTTCATCCCCGCCACCTCGGCGCCCGCCTACGGCATGGCCAGACTCGGTGAATTGGCGCCGTACCTGCGCGATGTGGTGTCGAAGGTGCGCGACAGCGGCATCGGTGTCGAGCAGATCCATCCTGAATACGAGGTGGGCCAGTTCGAACTGTCGATTGCCTCCGCCGATCCCGTCCGCACCGCCGACAACGCCGTGCTGGTGCGCGAGGTCGTCCGGGCCGTCAGCCACGCCCACGGATTGCGGGCGACGTTCAGCCCGATGGTCGTGCCCGGTGTCGTCGGCAACGGCGGCCACGTCCATCTGAGCCTGTGGCGCCAGGGCGTGAATCGGATGTGCGGCGGTCCCGGTCCGTTCGGCATCGGTGCGGAGGGAGAGCACTTCGCCGCGGGGATCCTGGACCATCTGCCCGCGCTGCTGGCCGTCGGCTGCCCGGCGGTGGCGAGCTATCTGCGATTGCAGCCCAGCCACTGGGCCGGGGTCTTCCGATGCTGGGGGTTGGAGAACCGAGAGGCCGCCCTGCGCTACATCACCGGAAGCGAGGGAGAACGCGACCGCGCGGCCAATATCGAGATCAAGACCTTCGACGCCGCCGCCAATCCCTACCTGGCATTGGCGGGCCTGCTGGCAGCGGGCCGGGCGGGCTTGCGCGCGGGCGCGACCCTGCCCGAGCCGGTCGCCGGCGATCCGGCTCGCCTCGACTCCGCCACCCGCTCGGCGCGCGGGATCACCCCGTTGCCCACCACGCTCGCGGACGCGGTGGCGGCTTTCGACGCCGACGAGGTGCTCTGGACGGCATTCGGCGACGACCTCGCCGACACCATCGGCAGCGTCCGGCGCGGTGAGATCGCGCTGTTCGCCGACGCCACACCCGAGCAGATCACCGACGCGTGCCGGTGGAGGTACTGAGGCGGCGCGGTCGTCAGCTCGCCGCCGGCTCGATACTGCCGGCTCGTTCGAGCAGTGCACGCACGAACGCCAGATGGCCGGGCACCACGCCGAACCACACATCCGGCGCACGCGTGCCGCGCATGGCCACGAAGGTCGACAGCGCGACGACGCCGTCGCGGATCTCGATCGCCAATTCGCCGTGGAAGCCAAGCCCCGAATCGGCCCGCAGCAGAAGACATTCCGGTGCGGAGAAGGTGATGCGCCAGCCGGCGACGGTCTCCGGCGCACCGGGGGTGAGATCGAGTTCGATGCCGGCCCACGCCGCACGCAATCGCGCCCGGACCTCTTCGGGGACGTCCTCCATGATCGTGCGGGCCCACTGCTCGGCGGTGCGGCCGGTGGCGGCGGGGGTTTCCAGCACGTGGCTGTCGATGTAGACGACGTCGTCCAGGGTGGTGAGGGTGAGCAGTTCGGCGGTGATTCCGCATTGGCGGACGCTGGGGCAGATGTGCACGGACATGACGAGAACCTTCTGGTTTCGGTACTGCACAATAGATACAGAACAGTACTGTATCTATCGAGGGTGATCTAATCAAGGGCGTATCGAGCCGGTCGAGAAGGAGGGCGTGATGGCACCACCGGTGCGAACTCCGCGGCGGGCGTGGGTCGATGCCGGACTCTCCGTGCTCGAGCGCCAGGGCCCCGACGCGGTCCGGGTGGAAGCGCTGGCGGCACAACTCGGAGTGACCCGCGGTGGTTTCTACCGGCAGTTCCGCTCCCGCGACGAACTACTCGAGGCGATGCTCGACGACTGGGAGCGCCGTGCCGTCGACGATGTGCGCGAACAGGTCGAACGCGAGGGCGGCGACCCGAAGCGCAAGATCCGGCGGGCGGGCACGCTCACCTTCGCCGAGGATTTGACGCCGTTGGACCTCGCCATCCGGGCCTGGGCCCGGCGCGACCCGGCCGTGGAGGCGCGGCTGCGGAAAGTGGACAACGCCAGAATGGACTACCTGCGCACCCTCCTGCGGAACTCCGGAGTCGCCTCGCAGGACGTGGAAGCGGTTGCGCTGCTGTCTTTTTCGATGGTCATCGCCAATCACCTGATCAAGGCCGAACACCCCGGGCAGAGCAGATCGGATGTGCTCGCCCACGCCGCGCGGCTGCTGTTCGACTGACCGCGCGGGCATACTGGCGGGGTGAGCGATGAACAAGGCGTTCCGTCCTTCCACATCGACCAGGTCGACCACCCGGAACAAGACCTGATCGTCCGAATACTCGACAATCAGGCCGCCCTACCCGGCGTGGTGCGGATGCGCGAATGGGCACGCGCCGCGCTGGACCTGCGATCCGGCGAAGCGGCCCTCGATCTGGGCTCGGGCACCGGCACCGAAGTGGTCGAGCTGGCCGCTCTGGTGGGGGAGTCCGGGCGGGCCATCGGTATCGACCCGAATCCGTCGATGCTCACGGTGGCCCGCGAGCGCGCCGCCGACGTGAAGGCCGAATTCATCGAGGGATCGGCCTACGATCTGCCGCTGCCGGACGCATCCGTCGACGCGGTTCGCTGCGAGCGGGTCTATCAGCACCTCGACGATCCGGCGAAGGCCACCGCCGAGATCGCGCGGGTACTGCGGCCGGGCGGACGGGTGGTGCTGATCGACAGCGACTGGTCGACGGCGATCTTCCATCCCGGCGATCCGGAGGTTGTCGCGGCCTTGCAGCAGCGGATGGAAACCAACAGTCCGAATCGCAACTCCGGCAGGCATTTACGAGGTCGGCTGGTCGACGCGGGGCTGGTGATCGACGATATCGGTTCCGAGGCCGTGATCTGGGAGCCGGAGGCGATCCTCCCGATGTTCACGGCGGTCACCGAGCGAGGTGTGGCCGACGGATTGATCACCGCCGCCCAGCGCGATCGCGTTCTCGCCGATGTCCGGCGTGCTGCCGAGAGCGGCGACTACCACTTCTCGGTGACCATGTTCGCGGTGGTGGCGCACAAACCCTGACCGTGGCTCACGGCGCGACCGGATCCGCCACCGGCGGCCGTCGCGCCGCGAGCGCGGCAGCCACCGCCGCCGCGACGATCGTCACCAGCGCACTCAGCATCATCGCCGCCGCCTCGGCCGGAACCAGCACATGCAGCTGGGTGCCGACGGTGACGGCCGCGACCGGCACACCGATCTGAGCGGCGGCCAGCGCGCCGAAGGTGACCGGCTGTCCCAGCGTCCGCATGAGCAGATGTACCAGCAGCGCACCGGCCCCCATTGCGAATCCGAGCAGGATCAGCCGCGGCCGGTCGGCGAATTCCCGCAGATTCAGCCGGGCGCCCAGCCAGACGAAGAACAGGGGAGCCAGGAATCCGTCGGTCGCGGCGAACAATTGCCGCGCCACCCGGCGCGGTTCGCCGACGGCCGCGACGGCCAGTCCGGCCGCGAACCCGGCCAGCATGATCGAGACGTGCGTGCGGGTGGCGAGGGCGGCGATCCCGAACACGATGGCCAGACTGACCCGCAGTTCGAGGGCGAATTTGCGGCGCTCGGAGACCCGGTGCGCACGCCGGCGCAGGCCGGAGCGTTCCAGCCACCGCAGCAGGAAGAACAACAGCAGCGCGGTGCCGATCACCGCCAGCGCGCCCAGTGCCGCGCGTTCGGCATTTCCCGCGTCGATCACCAGCGGTAGCGCGACGATCGACGCGGTGTCGGCGATCGCGACCTGCGCCGTGAGCTCCAGCACCGATCTGCCGTGCAGCCCTTGGGAATCGATGATCGGCAGCACCAGTGCCGCGGAGGAGGAGGTGAGCAGCACCGCATAGATCGCGCCGTGTCCGGTGTCGAAGAACCCGGCCAGCAGGGAGCCGACGACGGCCGCGGCCGCACCGACCAGCACGGCGCGTACGGCGCCGATTCCGAGTGCCGAGCGGATCCGTGGATCGCGAATCGGAACATGGGTACCCGCCACGAACATCACCAGCGCGAAACCCATATCGGCCAGGAAGGCGAACACCGGATCCGAGGCATCGAGCAGCCCGAATCCGGTGACGCCGCAGATGATTCCGGCCAGCAGTTCGCCGACGATCACCGGTATGTGCCAGGCTTCGCGCCACGCCAGCAACGGTCCCGCCAGCCCGAGCGCCAGCACCAGGGCCAGGGTGGACAAACTCATCGGTGCCTACTTCTTCCGCTCGACCTGCTGCCGCTCGACGTCGTGCACACTGTCCGCCGCGCAACACTCCCGGTCACGCCGACACGCCGTCGCCTGCTGTCCGGCGCCGTGCCCGGCCGCATGCGCGGAGAGCCGGGCACGGCGAGGGCTCAGTGCGTGACGCCCTGGGCGTGTTCGGCCTGCAGCTGGTTGTACTTCTGTGTGCCCGCGGCGATTCCGACCGGAATGGCGACCGCGATTCCGCCGACACTCGCACCGAGACCGCCCACCGCGACCAGGCCGACCAGGCAGGCCGCGGCCATCGCGGGGACGGTCATGGTGCCGGCGGTGGCGACGGAGATCAGGGTGCCCCCGGTGGCGATACCCAGCGGGCAACCGATGGCCGCGCCGATCACCGAGCCGGCGATACCGCCGACCGCCATCGCCAGACCCATGTGCGGTCCGGCCGCCGCGACGGCCTGGTTGAGGTCCGACAGCTGCGTGTCGGCGACCTGATTGGGCTGTGCCGCAGTGGTTTCCACGGTACCGGCGACGGTCTGGGACGGCGTCGCCGGCGGGGCGGAGTCGGCGGTCGCGGGAACCTCGATCGGAGTTCCGAGCAGTGTCCTACCGGCGCCGTCGCGAATGTCGAACTGTCCGGGGCGCACCGCCACCGCGCCGAGCGGAGTCTGTAGCGCCGCGGTGCCGGTGGTCGTATCGTCCTGGTAGTGGATGCCGGCACCCAGGTCGGTACTGGTCCAATTCGATTGCGGGGCAACGGGTGCGGGGGCGACGGTCTCGCCCTGGGCGGCCCCGGCCGCCGCGACGACGGCGGTGGCCAGCAGGGTGGATACGGCGATGGTCCGGGTGGTGGTCTTCATGAATTCTTCCGCTCTGATCGGTGGGCGAGTGTCGATTACCGTGCGTTGGCGTCGGCCGGCATCGACTGTGCGATCAGGCCTTTGGAATGGAGCGAGTTGTATTGGTCGCCCACCGCGTTCGCCAGGCCCGGTCCGCCGGTGACGATGCCGCCGGCCATGCCACCGAGGAAACCGAGTGTGCCCGCGCCGAGAATGCATCCGCCCACGATGCCGATCGGGGTCAGCACCGGCACCGGAATGGTCAGCGTGCCGCCGGTGATGGCGCCGAGGGGACAGCCGACGGCCAGGCCGGCCGCCGTGCCCACGACCTGGCCGACCGTCGAGTCGTTGGCCCACGCACCGGCGATGGTGTCGAATGCGTTCAGATATTCGGTGGTCGGATCGACCGGTGTACCGGCGGGGTCGGCCGGATCGGCCGGTGTGCCCTGTTCGCCCGCGACCGTGGCGGTCGCGGGCGACCCAGACTCGGCGAAGGCCGGAGCGGCGATGCCGATCGTGGCGGATGTGGCGAGAACCGCGATCGCGGCTGCGCGAATGACGTGACGCATGATTCTTCTTTCTCGATGCCTGATATCGCCCGTGCCCTCTCGGTTGGTGAACCGAGGGTTCTCACGAGCCGTCCGTACATTAACCACCCGCGCTTCGCGCCGGCGCGGGGGCGGTCGGAGTGATCAGGCGGAGAGATCTACATCGGCACCACGGTTTTCAGCCAGCCGGTCCGGCGCAGATCGAAGGCCTCGTAGGCGTCGATCATCGACTGCGGTTCCGCGTGCTGGGTGATGAACCGGGTGGGATCGAGATCGCCGCGCCCCACCTTGTCGAGCAGACCGGGCACATAGCGATGGTGATTGCAGTTGCCGCCCTGCACGGTGAGATTGCGGTTGAGGACGCCCCCGAGCGGGAATCGGTCGAAGGTGGGCGGGTATACGCCGATCACCCCCACCGAACCGGCCTTGGCGACCGCCTGCACCGCCCAGCGCCCGGCCAGGCTCGGTGCGTCGCCGACCAGCCACTGACCGGAATCGGTATTGCCCTCGGGTGCGGCGAGCCGGCGTTCTTCCTCGAAGACGTCGGTCTCGACCGGCAGGTGGTCCGCCGCCGGTCCCTGCTCGGGCCGTTGGGCGTCGACTCCGACCGCGTCGATGACGCGATCGGCGCCGATCCCGCCGGTCAGTTCGCGGGTCACCTCGACCGGATCCTCCCGGTGGAAGTCGATCGGTTCGGCGTTCTGGGCGCGTGCGGTCTCGAGCCGGTCGGCGATCCCGTCGACGACCAGCACCCGGCCGGCGCCCTGCCGAAAGGCCGATGCGACCGCGCACTGCCCGACCACGCCCGCGCCGAGAACCAGCACGGTGTCGCCCTCGCTGACCTGCGCGAGCCGGGCGCCGAACCAGCCGGTCGGCAGCACGTCGGAGACCATGATCGCCTGGTCGTCGGAGACACCTTCGGGCACCTTGACCAGGGTGTTGTTCGCGTACGGGATGCGTGCGTACTCGGCCTGCAGGCCGTCGACCGGTCCGGTGGTCTCCGGACCGCCGAAGAAGCTGGTGCCGGCCAGCGGGCCGTTCGGATTGGCCGTATCGCATTGAGCGGTATAGCCGCTGCGGCAGTACGCACAGTGCCCGCACGACACCGTGGAGCACACGACCACGCGATCGCCCGGCGCGAATCCGCGCACCGCCGAACCGGTGTCGACGACCGTGCCGACGGCCTCGTGGCCGAGGACGGTGCCGGGCACCATGCCGGGCATCGTGCCGCGCACCAGATGCAGATCGGTACCGCAGATCGCGGACGAGGTGATCTGCACGATGGCGTCGGTGGGTTCCTGGATCTTCGGATCGTCGACGACGTCGAGACGGATATCGCCGACGCCGTGCCAGACAACTGCTTTCACGTTCACTCCTCGATAGCCGGGTCGGATGTGTACTCGTGGCGGGCGCTGGGGCCGGTCACTGGACGCCCTACCCCGGGGGCGCCGAGGTATTCCGGCGCGGCTCGTGCGAAAACGGTTCGATTCGCACCCGCCGGGTATGCGGTGAACAGGCGTCGTCGAGGCGCTCGCACAGCCGCTCGGGCGACCACCCGGGGCCCGGTTCTCTGTTACAAAGGAAGGTGGGTCCGCTTCCGGCGCAGGGGTAGCGTGGCGAGCGGGGCCGTATTCGAAACTGCTTGGAGGAGAGATGTTTCCGAGCGAAGGGGAGTCGCAACCGGGGTCGGGGCCGCTGTTCGGCGTGGCCGCGCACGCCGAGGGCGTCCCGCGGCCTGATCTGAGGGCCGTCGTCCGGGAACGCTCGCATGCCGCGATTCTGTGCTTCCGCGGTGAGGCCGACACCGCGGCGCTGGCCGTGTGGCGAGAGCACATCCGTTCGGGTGCGGCGGTCGCGCGCCGCGCCGGCGGTCATCTGGTGATCGATACGACGCGATTGAGGTTTCTCGGCTGGCGCGCATTGGCGGTCCTCGCCGAGGAGGCCGACCGGCTTCCGGTCGATCTTGCGCTCGTCAGTACCAGTCCGACGGTCGCCCGCATGGTGGACGCCGGCGATATCGATGCCCATGTGCCGCTGTACGGCACCGTCGTGGAGGCACTGGGGCCGGTGGGGCCCGTCGGCCCCCCGCAGCCGGCATCGGGTGCCCCGTCCGTGTCGTCTCGCGGTCGCAGCCGGCCCTCGGTCCGGACCGCCTGTCCGAAAGCCGAGTGATCGCGCCTCATGGACGAATCCCTGGTCGGCGACCGGCCCGAATCGGAGGCCGGGGCGACGCGGCCACCACAGGATCTGATCGTCGCCGGTGCGTCCGCCGGCGGTGTGGAAGCGCTGCGCGAATTCGTCGGCGGGCTACCGCCGGATCTCGACGCCGCGGTCGCGGTTGTCCTGCATATGCCGCCGCACGGCGCGAGCGCGCTGCCCGCCATTCTGAACCGGACCGGACCGCTTCCGGCCGTCGCCGCGGCCGACGGGATGCCACTGCGGTCCGGTGTGGTGTACGTGGCGGTTCCCGATCGCCATCTGGTCGTCACGTCGACCCATCTGCATCTGTCGCGGGGGCCCACCGAGAACGGTCATCGGCCGGGCGTGGACGCGTTGTTCCGGTCCGCGGCCATGTCGTGGGCGCCGCGGGTGGCGTGCGTCGTGTTGTCCGGGACCTTGGACGACGGGACCGCGGGCGCCGCATTGATGTCCCACCGTGGGGGTGTGGTGGCCGCGCAGGAGCCGCACGACGCGCTGTACCGTGGTATGCCGCAGAGCGTATTGGACTCCGTCGCAGTCGATGTGGTGCTCCCGGCGCGGGAGCTCGGCAAGGCCGTCGCCGAACGGCTCCGCACTCGGCACCGCGCGCCCGACCCGCCGGACGCGTCCGACCTGCAGCGTCTGGAAGCGAGTATCGACGCCGGCGGCGTACCCGGTGACGAAGGCGTGGCGGCGATGGCCCGGCCGTCCGGACTCACCTGCCCGGACTGCAACGGTGTTCTCTATGTGCTCGAAGACAGCGGCCGCTACCGGTGCCGCGTCGGCCACGCGTGGACCGCCGAGGCTCTGCTGATCCAGCAGAAGGTCGAGGTCGACAAGGCGCTGTGGACGGCGCTGCGCGCTCTGGAGGAGAAACAGCGGCTGGCCGAGCGGATGACCGAGGATGCCGCCCGCCACGGCGACGACCGGCTGGCCCAGCGTTATCGGGATCAGGGCGCCGAGCAGGCGGCCGCGATCGAAACGCTGCGTAAGCTGCTCGTCGACCGTTCCACGAACTGAAGGAGCGGTAGGTTGATCGGGTGGACGAGGACAAGGCACCCGGCAGTGCCCGCGGATTCGAGGAGATCCTCCAGTATCTGAAGGAAGCTCGCGGATTCGATTTCACCGGCTACAAACGCAGCAGCCTGATGCGACGCGTGGACCGGCGCATGTCCCAACTCGGCGTGAGCGATTACGTCGAATACCTGGACGTGCTGCAGGCCAATGCGGACGAATTCGTCGCGCTGTTCAACACCATTCTGATCAACGTGACGGGATTCTTCCGCGATCCCGACGCATGGGACTATCTCCAGTCCGACATCATTCCCACGATGCTGGGCGAGCGGGGCCCCGAGGAACCGATTCGGGTCTGGTGCGCAGGATGTGCCTCCGGCGAGGAGTCCTACAGCCTGGCCATCGTGCTGGCGGAGGCGATGGGCATCGAGGAATTCCGGCAGCGGGTCAAGATCTATGCCACCGATGTCGATGAGGAGGCCCTGAGCGTCGCGCGGCACGCCACCTACACCGAGAAGGAGATCAGCCCGCTCGGCGCGGACCTGATCCAGCGGTATTTCGAACCGGCCTCGGGGCGATACGGATTCCGCAAGGATCTGCGGCGCTCGGTGATTTTCGGTCGCAACGACCTGGTACAGGATGCGCCGATCTCCCGGATCGATCTACTGGCGTGCCGGAATACACTGATGTATTTCAACGCCGAGACGCAGACCAAGGTGCTCGACAAATTCCATTTCGCCCTATCGCAGCGGGGACTGCTGTTCTTGGGCAAGGCCGAGATGTTGCTGAGCCACAGCCGCATCTTCGACGCCGTGGACCTCAAGCGACGGATATTCCGCAAGGTTCCGGCCGCGCGGGTCGATGTCGGCTCCGTGTTCGGGCGCACCCTGATGCATGATCGCCGCGACACCGACCAGATCGAATCCCTGTGCGCCCTGGCCTTTTCCGCGGGCCCGGTCGCGCAGGTGGTGCTCGGCCGAGACGATGTGATCGTCTTGGCCAACGACCAGGGTAAGCATCTGTTCGGCCTGACGGACCGGGATGTGGGCCGGCCGCTGCGTGATCTCGAATTGTCCTACCGCCCTTTGGAATTGCGCGGCTATATCGATCAAGTGCGCGCCGACCGCCGGGCGGTGCGGGTCAAGGATGTCGAGTGGCAGCGCGGGCCGGGGGAAGTGCTGGCACTCGAGGTGCACGTTTCGCCGCTGCTGGCAGACGATGTGGCCATCGGGATCTCACTGGTCTTTCACGATGTCAGCGCTACGCGCCGGTTGCTGTCCGAACTGCACCATGCCAACGAACAACGGGAGTCGGCCTACGAGGAATTGCAGTCGACCAACGAGGAACTCGAAACCACCAACGAGGAATTGCAGTCGACCGTCGAGGAACTCGAGACGACCAACGAGGAACTGCAGTCCACGAACGAGGAACTCGAGACCACCAACGAGGAACTGCAGTCGACCAATGACGAACTGCAGACGATCAATACCGAATTGCGGGAGCGCAGTACCGAACTCGACGACGTGAACGAATTCTTCGCCTCGATCATGGGTTCCTGGCACGCGGGTGTCGCCGTGGTCGACACCTCCATGCGAATCGTGGTCTGGAACGCGGGTGCGGAAGATCTGTGGGGCCTGCGGCCCGAGGAGGCCGAGGGCGAACATCTGCTCAACCTCGATATCGGCCTTCCGGTCTCGGAATTGCGGCCGGTGGTGCGGCCCGCGCTGTCCGACGCCGCCTACGAGCGCGAGGTTCGTCTCGACAGTGTCAACCGGCGCGGCCGGGCGGTCGTGATCCGGGTGGTCTGCACATCGCTCACCGACCGCAGCGGTAAACCGTCGGGCGCGATTCTGGTCATGGAGCCGGTGGAGCCGGAGGCCGCGGTCAGCTGACCTGCCGGTTCCGCGTGGTCGCCAGCGTCGCCCACACCACCTTGCCGGTCGGCCACCGCGGCGCGCACCCCCAGGCCGACGCCAGTTCCGCCACGATGTGCAGGCCGTGCAGCCGGCGTCCGGCGGAGCCCGGTTCGGGCTCGCGCAGCACGGCTTCGTGCGGGTCGGGATCGGCGATCGCGATGGTGAGCAGGTCTTCGCGATATTCCAGCCGCACGTCGATATCGGGGACGCCGGTGAAATGGCCGTGCAGGTCGGCGTTGTCGATGAATTCGGTGGCGATGATCTGCGCGGCCTCGCTGATCTCGGCGATGCCCCACTCGACGCAGACCTCATCGATGAGCCGGCGCACCCGATGGCCGGTGACCGGCGACAACGCCATGGTCATGGCGGCCCGACGCCGGATCGGCGGCTCGGCCGCCGCGGCGACGGCGGCGGCGACGCTCGGTTGCACCGCCAGGAAGCGGCGGATCGCGCTGCGCCGGAGCCGGCGGCGTAGTTCGTCGTCCTCGGCGACCAGGAAAATGGGCACACACGGCCAGTTCGCGGTGCGCAACCAGGCGCTGGTGAACGCGGTGAGGACGGTTTCGGACGCGATTGCCATGCGGTCGACGCACACGATGACCGCACGCGGCTGTTCGACGACGAACTTCACGAGGTCGTCGGTGAATCGGCGATACGTCACGGCGTCGAGCGTGATATCGGGGTCGAGCACCACACAGCGGTCGATTTCCGTCGGTTCCCAGCAGATGGGCGGAACGGTAGTCATGGCGAGTCGCATTCGAGCGCCGTCACCCCGGCAGCCGCGCCCACGGGACGACCGGCAGCCGTTGCCAAGTGCGTACTGCACATATTCCGACCCTACCCGTCCGGGCGCCGCCGAAACTCGTCTTTTCGAGCGCTGAGCCCGCCTCGCGGAGGAATGCGGAGGCCGCGACGGAACCTAGTTGCCCGAATACCGGCTCGTCAGCTGGTCGGCAGATCCCAGGTCGCGCGAGTTATCGTGTCCCAGTTCCACATTCAGCTCCTCGGCGTCGGCGCCGACCACCACCGGGGTGTGCACCGGTGCGTAACCGCTCGCCACCACCGTGTAGGTGCCGTCGTGCAGGTCGGCGAAGGTGTAGGCGCCGTCGAGGCCGGTGACCATGGTGTCGATCACGGTGCCGTCCCAGTCGGTGAGGGTGACCAGGGCGTCGGGCAGGGGACGGCCGTCGCGTCCGCGCACCACGCCGTGCAGGCGGGCGCAGGGGCGCAGCGTGACGTCCAGGCGCGGTGTCTCGCTGCCACCTGCTCGCACCGGAAGCGCGGTCGGGTGAAAGCCGTTGGCGCTCACCGCGATCGTGAAGTCGCCTTCGGGCAGTTCCGCGAGGCCGAACGTGCCGTCGTCGGTGGTGGCGGCGGAGGAGAGCACCTCACCGCGTGCGTCGAGGGCCGACACCCGCGCGCCGGCGATGGCGGTGCCGTCGTCGCCGCGCGATACGGTGCCGGCCAGTCCGGCCATCGCGGTGAGCACGATGTCGCAGGGCACCGGATGATGGGCGAGTTGCACCGTGGACGCGTCCGGGCGGCGCCCGTCGATCGAGGCGATCAGCACGTACGAGCCGGGTTCGGGGGCGGCGAGCTCGAAGTAGCCTTCGGCATCCGTCAGCGACCGGCCGATCTGGCGGCCCGACATCGAGATCAGGGTCAGCACGGCATCCGGCAGCGCCGCACCGCGGGAGTCGTGGACACGACCGAACGCGACCGGTCCGGACACAGCGGGTCGGCGCGGCGTCTGCGCAAAACCGTTGCGCTGCACCGCGTCCGACTCCGACGCGACCGCATGTTCAGCGGAGTGCGAACTGTGCTCGGCATCCATATCCACAGCTGCGGTCGCGGCGATCGCGGCCGGCCGATGCCCCGGAATGAACGTCGCCACCAGTGCACCGGCCACGGCCACGCCACATCCGATCAGCAGCGACACGCGGAATCCGCTCTCACTGGCCACGGCATGCCCGCCGAGCGAGATCGTCATCTGCGCCAGCACCGCGCCGACCACAGCGGCCGCGACCGAGGTGCCGATCGCGCGGACCAGCGTGTTGAAGCTGTTGGCGGCGGCGGTCTCCGACTGCGGCACCGCGGCCATCACCAGAGCCGGCATGGCGCCGTAGGCGAATCCGACGCCGGTGTTGATGATCAGCGTCACGATCAGCAGGCCCCAGGTGCTGCCCATCAGCGCCATCGAGGATCCGTATCCGGCGGCGATGATGACGCAGCCGACGATCAGGGTGATCTTGGGTCCGCTGCGGGCGGAGAGTTTGGCGCCGATGGGGGAGACCAGCATCATCATGAGTCCGGCCGGTGCCATCCACAGGCCCATGGCCATCATCGATTGCCCGAGTCCGTACCCGGTGGCCTTCGGCAGCTGCAACAGCTGCGGCACCACCAGCGACTGGGCGTACATCGCCATGCCGACGACCATCGAGGACGCGTTGGTCAGCAGTACCTGCGGTCGTGCGGTGACGCGCAGATCGACGAGGGGGTTGCGGGCGGCCAGTTCCCACCAGCCCCACAGCAGCAGGACGACGACGGCGGCGACGAACAAGCCGATGGTCAGACCGCTGCCCCAACCCCAGCTCGACCCCTTGGACACCGCGAGCAGCAAGCACACCAGGCCTACGCCGAGGCCGAGGGCGCCGAGGACGTCGAACCGTCCGGTGGCAGCGGAAGTCGGTGGGGTGGCGGGAATCAGGGTGAAGATCAGGACGCCGATCACCGCCGCGAGCGCGGCCATCGTCCAGAACAGCACCCGCCAGTCGGAGTACTGGATGACCGCGGCCGCCATCGGCAGTCCCAGCGCGCCGCCGATACCGAGCGAGGAGCTGATCAGCGCGATACCCGATCCGAGGCGCTCGCGCGGCAGCAGATCGCGCAGTGCGGCGATGCCGACGGGAACGATGCCGGCGCTCATACCCTGCAGACCGCGCCCGACGATCATCGGCCACAGCGAGGAGGACACCGCGCAGATCACCGATCCGACCAGCAGTGGCACCGTCGAGCCGAGCAGCACGAGGCGTTTGCCGTAGAGGTCGCCCAATCGTCCCGACACCGGTGTGGTGACCGCGGAGGCCAGCAGGCTCACGGTGACCACCCAGGTGGCGTTGGCGGAGCTGGTGTGCAGGATTTGCGGCAGCTGGCCGAGTAACGGCACGACCACCGTCTGCGTCAGCGAGACGACGATGCCGGCGAATGCCAGCACCGCCAGTATCGCGCCGGAACGCCCGGCGGTATGTGCTTTCTCCACGCCCTACTCCTCGAGTATCACGAGCCGACGTTTGCATCATACATATGAAGTGCATCATGCACATTTGATGAAAATCGCCCGTTTCACCGATCGGTCCGTTGTGCCGGGCACCCATATCGGCGCTCCGGCTTCGTGAGTTGTGAACGACCGCGGCCCGATCGGCTCTCCTGCGTATCCGCCGACCATATGGTGTGCCTGCGTCGGGGCAGTCATTCACAAAGGGGCACAGTGACTTTCGGTGTGGCATCCCAACCTTTCCGGCGGTTCCTCCCGGCGGCCGTTCGCGCCGCCGGCATCGTCGTGGCCGACGCGGTCGGCGGCACGGCGGTGAGTTGCGCGCAGGTGCCGTCAGCTGGGGATATCGTTGTGCCCGGCGGGTACTTCGAACCCGATCTCGGCTCCAGTCACTACCGCCCCGGCACGGGGCTGGTCGATCTGTTGTGGAGGTTGCTGTGAAACGAGCCCGGACGCTGCTGATCGTCGTGCTCGCGGCATGCGCCCTGCTGGCGTCGATGACCGTTCGCCCAGCGCTCGGTCGTGCGGACAACGGCCCGGCGCCCACGGACTCGACCGAGTGGCAGCAGTGGATCGATCGGACGATCCCGGCGCCGAACCTGCCGCCCGCGTCCTCGCCGCCCAACGCCCAACTGCGGCCCGAACTCGCCGCGCTGTGGCGGTCGGTGTTGTCGCCGCCGGCCGGCGATCCGCTGTTCGATCAGTGGCCCGCCGGACTCGACGCCATGCGTCCCGGCGATCCGATCGAGGTGCGCGATGTGACCGCCACGGCCGCGCCGCTGGCGGTGGTGCCGATCGCCCGCGCGCTGCTGCTGAAATTCCGCTCCACGGGCGCGACCGGTGCGCCCTCGTTCGGCACGGCGACCCTGCTGATTCCCGCCGCGAGCTGGACCGGTCCAGGACAGCGATCGGTGCTGGTGAACGCCATTCCGATCAATTCCCTCGGCCTGCGCTGCACCCCCGGCTATGCGATGGCGCACGGACTGCATCCCAAATTCAGCGCGGGTGATCTCTTCCCGCCGACCACATGGTGGGCCCTCTCGCACGGGTACGGAGTTCTCGTTCCCGACCACGAGGGCCCGTGGATGGCCTATGCCGAACCGCATGTCGCCGGGCACGTGATCCTGGACGCGATGCGCGCGGTGCGGACGGTCGAACCGAAGACGTTGGGAGACGGTAAGTTCGCGATCGGCGGCTATTCCGGCGGGGCGATCGCGGCCTATGCGGCGGATATGCTGCTCGGCGAGTACGCGCCGGAGCTGGCGGGGTCGATCGTCGGGGTGTCGGTGGGTGGTCTGGCCACCGATTACAGCGAGGTGGCCCGTCATTTCAACGGCAATATCGCGTCGGGAATTCTGATGGTCGTCGCGCTGGCCTTCGCCCGTGAACATCCGGAACTGCTGGATCAGCTGAACCATCTGGGGGAGTGGCTGGCCACCTCCCCGGTGAAGGACACCTGCGGCGACAGCAACGGACCACTCGGTGTGACCGGCGTGCCGATCGAGCTGGCGACCGACACCGCCCATCCGCTCGACACCGAGGCAGCCCGCGCGCTGTTCGCAGCCACCGATCTGCGCGACCGGAAATCCGCTGCGCCGCTGTACATCTACCACGGCCTGCTCGACATCTGGATTCCCGAGGTCGAGTCGACCGATCTGTTCCGCGCGCAGTGCGCTCGCGGCGTGCCCGCCGTCTTCCGCAGCGTACTGGGCGAGCATTCGATCACCCTCATGGCCGGATTCCCGGGTGCGATCGACTGGCTCGATCAGCGACTGGCCGGTGTCCCCGCGCCGAACGAATGCCCCGTCCGCTGAAAACGATGTAGCACAACGATTTTCGCGTCAGTTCGCCGCGGCCGAACCGGGTCGCGGCAATCCGAAGTGGTCACGCAGCGTGGTGCCGGTGTATTCGGTGCGAAACAGCCCGCGGCTGCGCAGAATCGGCACCACGGTGCTGGTGAACACCTCGAGTCCGCCCGGATAGTAGGGCGGCATGACGTTGAAGCCGTCGGCGGCGCCGTGGCGGAACCAGTCCTCGATGGTGTCGGCGACCTGTTCGGGCGTGCCCGCGAAGACCCGGTGCCCGCGGGCACCCGCCAGCCGGTGCAGCAGTCCGCGCAGTGTGGGCTGCTCGCGGGTGACGATGCCCGCGATCACCTGCCGGCGGCTGGCCGCATTGTCGGTGACATCGCCCGCGTCGGCGAACAATGCGGCGGGCACCGGCTCGTCGAGCGCCAGATTCCGCAGCGATTCCCCGGCGAGGCTTTCCAGCTGGCCGAGACCGTATTCGGGCACGGTCAGCTCGTTGAATTCGCGTTGCAGCTGTTTCGCCCGCGCCTCGGTATCGGCGATGAACGGGCTGATACCCGGCAGGATTTTCACATGCTCGGGATCGCGGCCGAAATCCCGGGCCCGGCGCTTGATATCGGCGTAAAACGTCTGAGCGTCCTCGAGCCGCTGATGGGCGGTGAAAATGGCCTCGGCGTAGCGGGCCGCGAACGCTCGTCCGTCGTTGGAGGCGCCGGCCTGCACCAGGACGGGATGGCCCTGCGGAGTGCGCGCGGCGTTGAACGGTCCGCGTACGCGCAGATATTCGCCGCGGAAATCGATGCGATGGATCTTGTCGGGATCGGCGTAGATGCCGGCGGCACGGTCGAGGAGCACCGCATCGTCGTCCCAGCTGTTCCACAATCCGACGACCGCGTCGACGAATTCCCGTGCGCGCGCATAACGTTCGGTGTGATCGGGGTGGCGGTCCAGACCGAAATTGGCTGCGGCGAGGTCGGTTCCGGTGGTGACGATATTCCATCCGGCGCGCCCGCCCGAGATGTGATCGAGCGAGGAGAACAGCCGGGCCAGATTGTAGGGCTCGTAATAGGTCGTGGACGCGGTCGCGATCAGGCCCAGACGCGTGGTGGCCGCGGCGATCGCGGTCAGCAGCGTGATCGGTTCCAGACCGGGCGCGGCGTTGTAACGCACATCGGTGCGCAGCGCGGGGCCGTCGGCGAAGAACACCGCATCGAGGGTGGCGGCCTCGGCGGTGCGGCCGATCTCCTGGTAATAGGTCACGTCGTAGATCCGGTCGGGCCTGCTGTCGGGATGCCGCCACGCGGCCTCGTGATGGCCCGCGGGATAGATGAAGGCGTTCAGATGCAATTGCCGTTCACTCATACGAGCACACCCGTCCGATCGTCGCGATGAACCCGGTCTGCGGACCGGGCGACGGCAGTCAACCAAACGGGTGCGGTCGCGTAAACGGTTAGTGCGGGGTGTGATTCGAATTCCGGCGGTGCCTGCTACTTCAGCACAGAATCCTGCTGATCGTAAGGATTCTCCGCCGCCGGGGCGCGGGCGAGTATTTCTGTCGGGCATGTGTCCGGCGACGGTTTTCGGCCCCGTTTTCGAAGGAGTACGGCGATGAGCGAGGCATGGCAGATCGATGCCGATGTGCTGGTGATCGGTGGTGGACCGGCCGCCTGTTGGGCCGCGATCCACGCCCGCGAGGCCGGGGCCGAGGTGGTGCTGGTCGACAAGGGGTACTGCGGCACCAGCGGCGCCACCGCACCCGCGGGGACAGGGGTGTGGTACGTGGCGCCGGATCCGGCGGCCCGCGCGGCGGCCAAGGCCAGTCGCGAGGAGTTGGGCGGCTTCCTCGCCGACCACCACTGGATGGACCGAGTGCTCGACCAGACCTACGCGAATATGCACCGACTGGCCGAGGAGGGCCGCTACCCGTTCCCGGTCGACCCGCGCACCGGCAACGCGATTCGCACGGGCGTGCAAGGCCCGGAATACATGCGCCGGATGCGGGCGTGGGTGCAGCGGCTGGGCGTGCGGATCGTCGACCACGCCCCGGCCCTGGAACTCCTGGTCGACCGAGACGGTACGGTCCGCGGCGCGGCCGGCTATCTGCTGCGCGAGCACCGCGACTACCGCGTGCACGCCGGTGCGGTGGTGCTGGCCACCGGCGGCTGCGCCTTCCTCTCGCGCGCGCTCGGCACCAACGTCGACACCGGTGACGGCACACTCATGGCCGCCGAGGTGGGCGCACGCTTCTCCGGAATGGAATTCTCCAACGCCTATGGCATCGCCGCGAAGGGCTCGACCGTCACCAAGACCGCCTATTACCGCTACGCCACCTTCTTCCACGAGGACGGCAGCATTCTCGAGGGCGCCGGATCGGTGCAGGGACGTTCGGTCATCGCGCGAACCCTGTTGCAGGAGAGGGTCTTCGCGCAACTGGACCGCGCGGATCGGACCACGCAGGAGCAGATGCGGCGCGGACAGCCGAACTTCTTCCTGCAATTCGATCGCCGCGGCATCGACCCGTTCACCCAGCGTTTCGAGGTGGATCTGCTGGCCGAGGGCACGGTGCGCGGCACCGGCGGGATCGAGGTGGTCAGCGACGAGTGCGCGACCTCGGTGAGCGGACTGTATGCCGCGGGCGACGCGGCCACCCGCGAACGCATCTGCGGCGGATTCACCGGCGGCGGCAGCCACAATGCGGCATGGGCGATGTCGTCGGGTAGCTGGGCGGGACGGGGTGCGGCGCGATTCGCGCGCCGCGGTGTTCGTCCGGCTGGTTTGACGCGGGCCGGGCGGACTGGGCTGCGGCCCACCGGGTCCGGACGCGTCGGCGCGGACGAGGTGCTCGCCGCGGCACGCGCCGAACTGCTGCCGGTGGAGAAGAACTATCTGCGCCACGGCGAGCGGGTCCGACCGGCATTGGCCGCTCTGGACACGGTGTGGACGGAGGCGGCCGCGGGGCTGCGGGCCACCGGCGCCGACCGAGTGCGGGCGCGCGAGGCCGCCGCGATCACCGCGGTCGGGCGGCTGATGTACCGATCGGCGCTGGCGCGCACCGAATCTCGCGGTATGAGCAAGCGCGCCGACCATCCGGAACTGGATCCCGCACAGCACCACCACATCCTCAGCGGCGGGCTCGACGAGGTGTGGACGGTGGCGGCGGCGCTGCGGTCGGCAGATGCTCCCGCGGTCGCGGCGGTGGCCTGATGATCGAACTGGTTCACGCCCCGGCCTGCATCGCCTGCGACAAATGCGTCGACGTCTGCCCGACGAACGTCTTCGACCGCGGTGGCGACGGAATCCCGGTCATCGCACGGCAATCCGACTGCCAGACCTGCTTCATGTGTGAGGCGTACTGCCCGACCGACGCGCTGTACGTGGACCCGCAATCCACGCCGCTGCCGCCGCAACAGGCGGTCCCGCGCGAGCACATCGGCGCGTATCGGCGTGAAATCGGCTGGGGAAAGGGACGCCGGCCGGGCAGTCTCACAGCGGTGGGGCCGGAACTTCCGCCCGGCCCGGCGCCGCGGCCCTCGGGAGCGTGAGCCGTGCAGACGGTCCGTTCCACGCTGTGCACGACGATCTCGGGCGCGGCGCAGGAACAATCGGAATGAAACAATCTGGCTCACAATACAATTCCTGATCCGAGCGAAAGGATCCGGCTGAATGCAACCGGTGGCGACGAGGGCGGCTATCGATACCGTCGGGGGATGGGTAGCAGTGCGCGACGCCGGCCGCTGAAGATCGTGACCGGGGTCAGTGGTTCGCCGAAAATCTACGATGCCGCGATCGATCCGCGGCGCTCGACGCTCGACGATGCGCTGGGTGTCGCGAAACTCGCCGAGGAGCACCGCTTCGACGCCTTGTTCGCGGCGGACCTGCTGAGTTTCGGCGCGCAGGGCGCCATCGGGGCGCAGGAACCGCTGATCTTCCTGTCCGCCCTCAGCGCGGTGACCCGCCGTGTGGGCCTGATTGCCACGGTCACAACGACTTTCCACCATCCGTACAATCTGGCGCGACTGTTCGGGACGCTCGACCACATCAGCAACGGGCGCGCCGCGTGGAATGCGGTGACCTCTTCTCTGGGCGAGGAGAACTACGGTGCCGGAGACCTGCCGAGTCCGGAGGAACGCTACGCCCGCGCGACCGAAGTCCTCGAAGTCGCGAACGCGCTGTTCGACAGCTGGCAGCCGGGCGCGCTCAGGCCGGACGGTCACGGCGGCGCGGTCCTGGATGCCGAGCGGGTCCGTCCGATCGACTATGCCGGACGCTATTTCACCGTGCGCGGGCCGCTGAACATTCCGCCGCTGCCGCAGCGACGCCCCGTGCAGTTCCAGGCCGGGCAATCCGAGGGCGGCGTGGAATTGGGCGCCCGGTTCGCCGAGGTGGTGTTCACCTCACTGGCGACGCTCGACGACGCGCTCACCTACACGAAGAAGATCCGCACGCGCGCAGCGGAATTGGGCCGCGCCGACGGATTGCCGTACATCTTCAGCTCACTGCACACCACCTACGGCGCCACCGAGGAGGAAGCGCGGCGGCTGGTTCGTGAACGTGCCGAGGCCACCGATTTCGAGGCGGGCCGCCATGCGCTGGCCGATATGCTCGGCGGCGAGATCGACCTGTCCGAACTGCCGCTGGACCGGCCGATCCCGGACTCGCTGCTGCCCGATGTGCACGCGGCGAACCGCCGCCGCGGCCGCGTGGAGATCTTCACCGCGCTGGCCCGATCCGGAAAAACGTTGCGTGAGTTGATCATCGCCGCCAAGGACACCGGCCACTGGGCCGCCGCCGGCACTCCCGGACAACTCGCCGACGCGATCGAGGAACGCTACGACGCCGGCGTCCTGGACGTGATCGGTCTCGGCGGCCTCGACGACCCACGCAACCGCGACTTCCTGCTCGAGGGCCTGCTCCCCGAACTTCGCCGCCGCGGCATCGTCGGCACCGACTACGTGGGCGAGACCTTCCGCGACAACCTCGAACTCCCTGCGTTGCCGCCGCGGAACGAGTAACGCGCTCTTCAGAATTCGAGGACGATCCGCCCTCGGACACCACCGGCTTCGAGCAGCTCGTGCGCTTGTGCGGCTCGGTCGGCGGGGAAGGTCCGGGCCACACGCAGGGTGAGAGCGCCCTCGGCGGCGAGGCGGCTCAATTCGCTCAGCGCATGCGGTTCGTCCAGATGGTCGGCGACCATCACGAGGTGGACCGAAATGCCGCGCTCCGGCGTGGCTCCCCCACCCAGGGCCGCGGGCCGCAGGATGACGAACGCACCGCCGTCGCGCACCGCCGCGAGCACCGCATCGCCTTGTAGCGCGGTATCGATCAGCGCGTCCACGCCGTCGGGAGCGTGGGCGCGGATGCGGGAGGCGAGGTCCTCGCCGCGCGGCAGGACGATATCGGCGCCGAAGTCGCGGACCAGCTGTTCATCTGCCGGCTTCGCGTCGGCGATCACGGTGTAGCCGCGTGTCTTCGCCAGCTGGATCACATAACCGCCGACCGCACCGGCCGCCCCCGTCACCGCGATCGTGCGACCTGCGCGCGGGTCGAGGGCGTCCAGGGCGAACCAGGCGGTGAGGCCGTTCATCGGAAGCGTTGCGGCGGAAACGAAGTCGCTTCCCTCGGGCAGTCGCGCCACCTGACCCGCGGGTACCACGATCTTTTCCGCATAGGCACCGCCCCCGGCGAGTACCGGGAGCGTGATCGCGACGACCCGGTCGCCACTGCGCCAGCCGGTTTCGGGGTCGGCCTCGTCGACGATTCCCGCGGCGTCCCACCCGGGGACGTACGGTGGCGTCACCTCCCGGTAGCGATCGTGCGCCATACCGGACCGGGTCACGGTGTCGGAGGGGTTCACGGCCGCGGCCGCCACCCGGATCCGCACTTCCCCGGCACCGGCGTGCGGTTCGGGCACCTCGACCGGTCGCAGTACCTCCGGACCACCCGGCTCCTCGAATCCGATCGCCAGCATCGCACCTCCCGAGTTCGCGGTCTGCTATTTCCCGGGGCAACCGCCGTCTGCCGGAGATTTGTTCCAGGGGTTGCGAAGATGGTGGTCGCCGGTGCGCGCGCAGCACCGCAGCCGGTGTCGAGAACCTTCGGTCTACTCAGCCGTTCGCGGCGGTTCTCGCGCGAACGAGATGCGGGCCCGGGAGCGCCGGTCCGTCGGCGGGGATCTCGGTATAGGACCGCACCAGCGCGATCCCGGAGTGGTCCTCGATGTCGGTGAATCCGGCCGACTCCAGTTCGCCCCGCATCTGCTCTTCGGTGAAGAAGCTCACCCACGGTTCACCCACGGCCGCAACGCGTTTCCCGCGGGCCTGCTGACCCGCGTCGGGCGGATAGGAGTAATCGAACACCAGGACCGCACCGCCGCCCTGGCGGGCGATGTAGCGCATCGTCGCGGCGATGGCGTCGTGTTCGAGGTAGACCACCACGCCGAGCCACACGTACACCGCGCTGCGGGTGCGATCCAGTCCCGCCTGTGCCAGCGCGTCGGCGAGATTGTCGCGGTGGAAGTCCACCGGAGCGAAGGTCATCGAGTGGGGGACCTCGATTCCCGCTTCGGACAACCGATTTCGCTTCCACGCCTGTGTGTCGGGGTGGTCGACCTCGAAAAATCGCACATCCGCATGAGGATTGCGGTAGGCGGCGGTATCCATACCCGCGCCGAGTACGACCACCTGGCGGGTTCCGCCGGCGACCGCCTCCGCGACGGCGTCGTCGGCGAAGCGACTGCGTGTGGCGAGGAAGAGCCGGCGGCGCCGCGCCAGTTCCGGATCCACCCCCTGGTCGAAGGGATTGTCGCGAGCCGCTTCCTCACCGCCGACGATCCGCACCGCCAGCGGATCGGTGAAGATCCGCGGTTCGTCGGCGAGCTGGTGATGGGCCCGTGCCTGCGCGGTGGCCATTGCGGTTCTGCTGGGTTGCCCGACCTGCATACCGGTCACCGTACGCCCGGGGCGCGGCGTGATCATCGCGAGATCCGTCACGCGCACTTGCCGGGGGTCGCTGGTTACCCCGTATGAAACTGGAACACGTTATAGATTGGGGGTAGTCGAGAGTCTGGAGGAACGATGTCCGCGAACGCGTCGGCGGCCCAACTGCTCGCCACGGTGGAACGATCCCCGCAGGCGGTCGCGGTGCACGATCGTGCGGCCTGGGTGAATCTGTTCGCGCCCGACGGCCGGGTCGAGGATCCGGTCGGCTCGCGCCCGCACCTCGGCCGACAGGCGATCGAACGCTTCTACGACACTTTCATCGGCCCCAACCACATCGTCTTCCACGGCGACCACGACGTCGTGCGCGGTGCGACGGTCTTCCGTGATCTCGCTCTCGCCCCCACCATGTCCACCGGTGTGACGCTGCGCGTGCCGATGCACCTGCGCTACGACCTGACACCCGTCGGCGGCGATTGGAAGATCGCCCGCCTCTACGCGCACTGGGAACTGCCGGTGATGGTCGGCCAACTGCTCGCCGCCGGCGGGCGCGGGCTCAGCGCGGCCACGAAACTCGCGCCGCAGCTGCTCGGAAACCAAGGCATCGGTGGTGCTGTGGGTTTCAGCCGCGGTTTCATCCGGGTCGGCGCGGCAGGCAAACGCGCCGCCACCGGATTGCTGGAAGCGGCCGGTCGCGGCGACGTCGCCGGTGTGCGCGCGGTGCTCAGCCCACGCGCGGTCGTGGAATGGCCGGCCGGTTCCGATGTGGGCCATGCCGAATTCGTCAAGCGGGTGCGCGGACTCGAGGTCGGCAAAACGATCGCGGCGGGCCGATTCGTGACCGTCAGTGTGCGCACCCCGACCGAACGAGGGATCGCGGAACTGGAGGTCGACGGCCGGCGGGTGGTCACACTGCGCGGCTTCGTCGCCGAGGACTGAACCGGTTCGCCGCGGTCGTGTTCGCCGACGACTGACTGCTCGGGTGGCTCGCGGGCGGAGGGGGCGCCTCGATGGCCGGGTACGGTGAGGTATGGAATCACCCTCGGGCCCAGGGGAGTCCGATCGGCCCGGAGTTGCGAGCATCAGATTGCGCCGTGCGATCGCCGTCGTGGCCGGGCTCGTGGTGGCCGCCTCGGTGGTGTGCCTGCTGCCCCGGTGGTGGTGTGGTCGCGAGGCCGACGCGTGGTTTCGCGGGGATGCGGCACGGGTGCACGGGCTGGCGGAGGAGTTGGTGGCCTTCGAAGCCGACGATGATCGGCAGCGTGCCGCGGGATCCGGTGCCCTCGACGGGATGTGGGGACTGCTCGCACATCAGATGACGGCCCAGGGCCTCGCGCAGGTGGTCCTCGCGCACCCCGAATGGCGGGGGCGCTACGCTCCGATCGCGACTCGGGCGGCAACCAAAAGCCTGCTGCCGCAGATGCGCTCGGTATTCACCGATGCCTGGCACGGCGAGGACGGCCTCGCCCATCTCGACAGCGTGCACGGCCACGCCTATCTGTCCTATTCCGCGCTCGCGCTCGGGATGGCGCGGCTGGTCGACCCGGCCTTTCCACCCGATCTCGCCGAGGAACTCGACGCGATCGTCGCCGCCCTCGAACGGCGACTACTCGCCGCGCCGACCGCGCTGATCGACACCTTCCCCGGTGAGGCGTATCCGACCGACGTGGCGGCCGTCGCCGCCGCGATCGCGGTGCACGGCCGGGCGACCGGTGCCGACCACAGCGCGGTGCTCGCGCACTGGGCGCGGCAGGTTCGTGCCGTCCAGATCGACGGCGGCACAGGTCTGATCATCCAGCGCATGGGTGTCGACGGCCGTGCCCACGATGCTCCGCGCGCGTCGGGAACCGGCCTGGCGGCCTACTTCGCCGGATTCGCCGACCGCGCCCTCGCCGCCCAGTTGGCGAACGCCGTGTTCGGTCAGGAGCGAAGTGTGCTCGGCTTCAGCGCTGTTCACGAATACGGTCACGGCCACAGCGGCCCCGGTGATATGGACAGCGGTCCGGTGATTCTCGGAATCTCGGTCTCCGCCACCGGATTCGCTCTCGCGCCGGCCCGCGCGTTCGGGCACCGCGACCTCTTCACCCGCCTGTTCCGCACCACAGATCTCCTCGGCGTACCTGTGCGCAGCGGAGACCGTCTGCGTTTCGCGACGGGCGGTGTGATCGGCAACGCCCTCCTGCTGGCCTTCCTCACGTCCGGTCCGGAGCTCGCGCGATGAAACGTCCCGACAGCACGCAGGTGCTCGCAGCCCTTCGACCGCTGCGCATTCCCTTGGTCCTGCTCGTGCTGTATCTCGCCCTGTATGCGGTGATGGCGGCGCTCTCGGCCCGGCACGGCTACGGCTCACCGGACGGGCTGGGATTCGGCTATCTGGCTGTGACCGCGGCGGTCGTCGTCCTGCGAGTGGCCCTGCTGATCATCGTGCCGGCTGTGCTCGCCTACCGCCTGGCGGTGTGCGTGCCGGCTCAGTTCATCGCAAAGCCTTCGGTGGAGAAGGTGAAACCCTTTCCGGAGGCATCGTCTCGGCACGACACACCCGAGTCGCGGGCTGTGCAGATGAAGCCATCCGCCGACAGGGATGTGTTGTAAGGCAACACTTTTGCCTCATTCGGCGTCTGCCGGAACACCGCTTGTCCCAGTACCGCGAAGCGGGGGTCGCTGCCCCGCTCGATCATGATCGTGTCGGGCGGGACCTGTTTGTGGGAGTAGTGACTCTCCACGGTCGGAGCGCCTTTCACGCCGATCCCCGCGCCGGTGCTCGTCGCGGGCTGGCATCCGGCCATATGCGGTTCACCGCCGACGACGATCGCGCACTGCCATCGCCCGGCCGGAGTGGTGAAGTAGTAACCGTCGATCCCGCCGGATGTGGCGAAGTACGACCGGGCATCGGCCACCGCCACGCCGGGCATCGCCATATTCGACAGCGCAGCCGATGTGCCTGCGGGCGAAGCCGTCCCGACACTCCGCACATCGGAGACCGCCTCGTTGTCGCCGACCGCCTGGCCGGCCGAACCGCCGCACCCGACGATGCCCATCGTCAGCACGCAGATCGACATCGTGACGAACGGTGAAAGAACTGCACGCCTGTTCATCGCACGCTTTCCGAAACCTTCACGGTCTCATCAGGTTCGAGTGGTCGGCCGACTTGCCGCAGAACGGCTACCGATTATCGCCGGGCTGGACGGCGTCCACAATAAGCTGTTCGACCGACATCCGCGCAGGTCTTCGCCCAGTCGGGTTCGCCGCGCGGAGTGTCGGACGGCGCGCCGGTAAAGCCTGGAAGCCCGGGTCTCTGCCGCGAACCACTCACGGGAAGCGATTGGCGATGGCCCTCGCGATTTCATCAGGCGCGTGTTCCTGGATGAAGTGTCGTGCGTGGGGCAGTTCGACCGTTTCGATATCGGGGAAGGCGGCCCGCATGCGCGGGATGCACGCTTTCGGCCGGAACACGGGATCGCGCATCCCCCATACCAACAGCGTCGGCTTGTCCCCGAGAAACGTGCGAACGTCTCGGGAAAGCTGCTCCAGCAGTGGGGTCGCAGCACGAATTTCTCCGGGCATCACCGCAAGTCCGCGACGCGCTGCCGCGGTGGGTTGTACCGCGCGATAATGCTCGGCTTCCGTCGCGGTGAGGGTGCGCCCCAATTCCGAGAGCAGCACGCGCTCGATGAGAAAGTTCTGCTCGAGTATCCGGCGCTGCATCGGACGGCTGCTCATGATCGTGCTGAATGCCTTGTTGGCCATTGCCTCGATCGGCCACAACACCGTGTTACCCAACACGATTCCCCGCACCCGATCCGCCCTCGTGACCGCCGCCCCGATACCGATGGGCCCGCCCCAATCCTGTCCCATGACGATGAACTCGTCGAGCCGCAGATGATCGATCAGCTCGCCGAGCACGGCGGTGAGTTCGGCGACGGTATATCCGAAATCGGAAGGTCGCTCGGACAATCCGAACCCGGGATAGTCCACCGCGACACACCGATATCGATCCCGCAGTTCGGTGACTATGTGGCGATACAGGAAACTCCACGTCGGGGACCCGTGGCAGAACAGGATCGTCGGCCCGGACCCCTCGTCGATGTAGTGCATGCGTCCGGCCGACGAGTCGAACCAGCGCGACTCGAACGGGTACAGACTCTTGTCCGGAACGAAATCGATCATCATGGTGCCCTCCCTGTGGCCCAGGCTATCCCCGCCGCCCGCCCGGCCGTGCGCTCTGCGACCCGGATCACCACAGTCACCAGACCTGGAAACTCGGGGCTGTCTGACTCCCCGATGGCTTCTTACGCTTCGAAGTGTTACAGGGCCGCAGTCAGCCCTGACACTCATCGATACGGAGAAGTCCCATGAGCAAGCGATTCGCCGCCGCCGCATTGACCGCTGCCGCCCTGGTGTTGCCGCTCGCGGCCGCCGCACCGTCGGCATCCGCCGATACGACCGGCACGGGTTCGTCCTCGGGCTCGGCCGATGCGCTGAGCAATCTGATCTGTGAATTCCGGGACTATCTCGGAATGGGCGGATGTGTCTATCACATGCCGTGAAACTGTCCTGCCCGCAGGGTAATTCGTGTGCGGCCGCCGGAGGCAGCGGGCAGACTGTCCCGAATGCAGGCGCGTAGTGTCCCCGAACTGATCGACCTCCTGGCCGCCGGAGTACAGGTGCAGTACCTGCCGTTCTGGGGGCATCAACCGCAACGCGACGGAGCGATCGGCGCCGGCTGTTTGAGCCAGTGGTGGCCGGCCGAGTTCGTCGTCGGCGAACTGACCTTTCGCACCGCCGAGCACTACATGATGTGGAGGAAGGCGACGCTGTTCGGGGATACGGCGACCGCCGAGCAGGTCGTGGCAGCCGAACATCCGCGCGAGGCGAAGACACTGGGCCGCCGCGTTGCCGGAATCGACGAAAAAGTCTGGGAGGCAGAGCGATACGCCATCGTGGTCGCCGCGAGCACCGCGAAATTCGGCCAGCACGAACACCTTCGCGAATTCCTCGTGCGCACCAGCGATCGAGTGCTCGTGGAGGCCAGCCCGGTGGATCGGATCTGGGGCATCGGCCTGGCCGCCGACGATCCACGCGCCGAGGACCCGGCGCGGTGGCAGGGGCTCAATCTGCTGGGCTTCGCCCTGATGGACGCCCGCGATGCGGTCCGGACCGCGCACTGACGGACCGCCGAAGCCGCCCGGGCCATCGGTTTCGAGCCCGCCCGATCCGGCAGCACGACACATATGACCACTGCATTGATAACCGGAGCCGGCGCCGGATTCGGCAGGGATACCGCCTTCCGTCTGGCCGAACGGACCGGCTTCGATGTGATCGCGGGTGTCGAGATCTCTGCGCGGGTGTGGGAGCTCGAGCAGGAGGCGAACAGGCGTGGGGTGGGCTGAGGGTGGAGAAACTCGGACGTCACCGACCCGGGAGATCGTGACAAGGCCGCTGGGTGGGAGATGGATGTCCTGCTCGACAACGCCGGAGTGAGCGTGTCGAACAAATATTTTCCGTCTGCGGCTTGACCTTGACCCAGGGGCAAGGTTCGACGATGGTCCACATGAACGACAACGCACTGCACACCATCGCCGACCGGATCCGCTCGCAGGTGGACGCCTTCTGTGAAACGGACAAGGTCCCCGGCTACGTCACCGGTGTCTATCACGCGGGCGAACAGATTCTCGTCTCGCACGGCACCGCGAATCTCGCCACCGGCGCCCCGATGCGCGAGGACACGGACTTCCTCTTCGGTTCCGTCACCAAGGTGCTCACCACGACGCTCGTACTGCAACAGGTCGAACGCGGACTGCTGAAACTCGATGCGCCGGTGGTGGACTACCTGCCGGAATTCGCCCTCGCCGAACCGGGCGCCGCGGACAAGATCCTGGTCCGGCACCTGATCTCACACACCAACGGCATCGACGCGGACCTGTTCTTCCCCGACGCCGAGGGCCGCGACGCGCTGAAACACTACGTCGAGGGCCTCGCGACGTGCGGCGCCCTGTTCGCACCCGGCGAGCAGCTCAGCTACTCCAACGGTGGCATGATCGTGGCGGGCCGACTGCTCGAGGTGGTCACCGGAACGCCCTATTCGGACCTGCTGCAGCGGGAGTTGTTCGACCCGGCCGGGATGACAACGTCGAGTACTTCTGCGCGACAAGCGATTCTGCGCAGCACGGCCGTCGGCCACTTCATCGATCCCGACACCGGGAGCGTCGAGCCGACCGGGATGTTCATGCTCCCCGACACCTGGGGACCGGCCGGCGGCACCCCGATCGGCACGGTCGCCGACCTGCTGGCGTTCGGACGCATTCACCTCGCCGGTGGCGTCGCGCCCACCGGGGTCCGGGTCCTGTCCGCGGAATCGACGGCGACGATGCAACGAGTCGCCCACGATATGCACACTCCGAACGTCCCGCCGATGGGACTCGGCTGGGTGCGGTATCCGTTCGGTGACACCACGGTGCTGGCGATGTCGGGCGCGTCACCGGGCGGGGTGTCCATTCTGTGCGTGGTCCCCGAATACGACCTGGTCTTCACCGCCTTCGGCAACACCTCCGGTGCGATCGTGCTGCACGACCGGCTGCTGCGGAGGCTGCTGACCGAACATCTGGGCGTCGAAATCCCCACGCTCGTCGATGAATTCGATGCGGAGTTCGATCTCACCCCGTACGCCGGCACCTACCGGTCGGGCCAGCTCCGCGTCGATGTCCACGTCGTCGAGGGACAGCTCGAGGAGCGCGTGACCTACGAACCCGACGACCCGACGCAGGAACGCATCTTCACCGCCTTCGCCGGAGGCGCGACCTCGGCGCCGCCGCAACGCTACGTACCGGTCCGCCCCGGCCTGTTCGCGCCCGCGGGCTATCCGCCGGAAATCTTCGACGGGTATCTGCGATTGCTGCTCGTCTCCTACCACGACATTCGCGACGGTCGTGCCCGGTTCCGCAACGCCGGTGGTCGCCTGACCCGGCGTTGGTGACCGAGCCGCCGCGCGCGAGGATGTCCCCATGCTCACGATCGGACAGCTCGCGGACTATGCGGGGGTGACCGTCAAGGCCGTTCGCCACTATCACCAGCGCGGTCTGCTCGCCGAACCCGACCGCGACGCCTCAGGCTATCGCCGCTACACCGCGCAGCACGCGATCGATCTGGTCAAGATCAGGACGTTGGCCCACGCCGGGGTGCCGCTGGCCCGCGTCGCGCAACTGCTCGACGCCGACCCCGGCGCCCTCGCGGCGGCCCTCGCCGAAATCGACCACGACCTCGAACAGCGCATCGAACAATTGCGGCGAACCCGGGAACAACTCACCCAATTGCGCGGCGGAGACCGTCTCTACGTGTCCGCGGACGTCGCCGATCACCTCGACGAACTGCGTGAACTCGGCGTCAGCGAGCGGCAGATCCAGCTGGAACGTGACGGCTGGATCCTCATGCAGACCGCCTCGCCCGCTGCGGCCGTCGCATGGGTCGCCGAAAAGCGCGCACTGCTCGAAGATTCCGAATTCCGCGCCATCTATCTCGACTACGATGCCGTCCACGAGTGCTCCCCGGAGGATCCGCGGCTACCCGAGTTGGCGGCGCGGACGCGAGAGTGGTTCGCGCGCAGGGATAATGGAGAGAGCGCCGTCCCGGATCACGACGCGACCATTGCCCGGCTGGCGGTCCAGTCGCAGCCCGGCGCGTCGTCCCCGGCGTGGGACCGGCTCGCCGAGCTGATGCGGGAGCCGAGCGTGGAGTAGTAACGCTCGCCACGCAGCTACCTGCACGCAACAAGCTGCAGCGCTGGCTAATTTGTCAAAAACATTGAAGTGCAACGGTTTCCGCTAGGGTGTCCGCCGTGCCCATACAACGAATGGCAGGCAATCTCGCAGGACGTCGGACAGGACACGCATCATCTCACGCGGGGGACGCATGCTGAACGACGCAGACGCGGTGCATGACAGCGGCCGGACATCCGGCCACGGTTCTCCGGCGCGCTCCGCGGAACCGCAGATCCGGCTCGATTCCACCGACTTCGCGGCGGATCCGCACCGCGCCTACGAATCCATGCGCCGCCGTGGGCCGCTGGTACCGATCGAGCTGGCGCCCGGGGTGCCGGCCACTCTGGTGATCGGATATCAAGCGGCACTGCAGATTTTGAACGACGAGGCCCGCTTTCCCGCCGACCCGCGCCGATGGGAGAAGAACGCTCCGCCGGACTGCCCGGTGACGCCGATGCTCGGCTATCGGCAGAACGCCCTGCGCACCGCGGGCGCGGAACATGCCCGTTACCGGCGCACGATCACCGACGCGCTGGACACCGTCAATCTGCACAAGGTCCACGGCGCGGTCGCACGCGCCGCCGACGCTCTCGTCAACTCCTTCTGCGAGCGCGGCACCGCCGATCTCCGGATGGATTACGCCTTCCCACTGACCTTTCGGGTTCTCAGTGAGTTGATGGGCTTCCCCGAAGACGCCGCATCGGCGGCCTACCAGGGGATGGCCGCGATGCTGGACGGGGTCGGCGCCGAAGAAGGTCAGCAGCGGTTCATCGAGGCGCTGCTCGCGGTGGTCGAGCAGAAGCGCGAGCGGCCCGGTGACGATCTCACCTCGCGACTGCTGACCCACCCGGAGGGCTTGGACCCCATGGAGATGGTGAACCAGGCCGCGTTGCTGTTCTCGGCGGGCACGGAGCCGACCTGCAATCTGATCCTGAACACCCTGCTGCTGTTGATGGCCGACGAGGAGTACGGCGGCAACGTGCTCAGCGGTGCCATGGACACCCGCGATGCCATCGACGAGGTCCTGTTCGCGGACCCGCCGCTGGCCAATTTCTGCATGACGTATCCGAGACAGCCGCAACTCATCGGCGACGTGTGGTTGCCGGCCGATCAGCCGGTCGTCGTCAGCCTGGCCGCATGCAACACCGACCCGCACATCGTCGGCGGTGACCGCCGGGGAAACCGGTCTCATCTGGCGTGGGGAGTCGGCCCCCACTCGTGCCCGGCGCAGCCGCTCGCACAGACCATAGCGCGGCAGGCGATCGATCTGTTGCTCGATGCCCTTCCGGATATTCGCCCGGAAGTCCCTGCGCAGCAACTAAGTTGGAGAACCGGGCAGTTTCACCGCGCCTTGGCAGCCCTGCCGGTGGTGTTTCCCGCATGCCCGCCGATGCGTCTCACCTGATGGAGGGTCTCCGATGACAGATACGCAGCCGCTGGTGCTGGATCCCAGCGCCGCCGACATCCAGGGCGAGCTGGCCCGCATCCGCGCTCGCGGCCCGGTCGCCGAGGTGGTGCTGCCCGGCGGCGTGCCGGCCTGGTCGGTCACCGACGCCGCCGTGCTCAGGCAACTGCTCACCGATCCGCGTGTCTCCAAGGATGCACATCAGCACTGGCCGCGGTTCCTCGACGGCGAAATCGGGCCCGACTGGGTGATGTTTCCGTGGGTGGCGGCGAGAAATATGCTCACCACCTACGGCGAGCAGCATCAGCGGCTGCGCAAACTCGTGGCGCCGGCGTTCACGAACAAACGCACCCAGGCCCTTCGATCACGGATCGAAGCGTTCGTCGCCGAACTGCTCGACGAATTGTCCGCCGCCGCCGACGGCGAAATAGTCGATCTGCGTGCGGGTTTCGCCACCGAGTTGCCGATTCGTGTCATCGGCGAACTGATGGGTGTTCCGGCCGGGATGGATGAGCAACTGCGCATCCACGCCGACGGAATTCTCGATACCAGCCTCGACCCCGCCGAAGTCGGCGCGCATTTCGGCGCGCTGTTCGTCCTCATGGAAGAACTCTTACGGCACAAGCGTGAGAATCCCGGCGACGACCTCACGACCGTGCTGATGAACGCCCACGACGACGCGGACGGATCGCGCCTCGATGAACAGGAACTGCGCGATACGCTGCTACTGATCATCACGGCCGGTCACGAAACCACCGCGAATCTGCTGGACCACAGCATCGTCGGTCTGCTCACTCATCCCGAACAACGGAAGGCGGCCATCGCGGAACAAACACCGTGGTCCGAGGTGATCGAAGAGGGACTTCGATGGAATGCGCCGCTGGCGCATATGCCGATGCGTTTCGCGGTGGAGGACATCGACATCCCCGGCAATTCCGATCGTCCGGGTGTGCGGATCAACCGGGGTGACGTGATCATCGCGTCCTTGGCGGGCGCGGGTCGGGATCGAAAAGTGCACGGCGACAACGCCGACGTGTTCGATGCCGGGCGGCGGTCGAAGGAACACCTCGCGTTCGGCTACGGGGTGCATCATTGTCTGGGAGCGCCGCTGGCGCGGCTCGAGGCAACGATAGCGCTTCCTGCTCTGTTCGAGCGGTTCCCCGATATGGAACTGGCGATGGATCCTGCTGAGCTGCGGTCGATTCCGAGCATTGTCACCAATGGGCATCGCGAAATCCCGGTTCACCGGACGGCGCGCACATCCTGATCGCAGCCGATCGGAAGATGGCCTCGACCCATGCCGGGACGGGGCCATTCCGATGCGCAGGTGGGTTGTGCGATGGTCGCGGCCGCGCGGGCCGGTGAGCGAACACTGCGGACTTCCCGCCGGTCTCCGGAGACTCGCCGATATGCGCGGCGTGTGATCACCTGACCTACGGTGAGCGCGACACCCGATCCTCCGACGACACCCAACGGGTGGAGCCGGCGCGGTGCGTTCTCGCGGTCCGGCGCGTTCACCGAACCGATCTGCGGGGAGACGAAACCGGCCAGCCGGAGTCCCGCAGAACGCGTCGCGAACTGGCATAAGCCTGCCGGGCAGTGACGTACGGATCCTGCGCGTCCAGTTCGTCGGACACGACCTCGACCGCGATCGGTGCCCGGACGCCGTGGCGCGCGAGCCGGCGCAGCATCGGAATCAGCGCGGCCCACCGTGACCGGGCAGCCGGCGACAACGCAGCGCCTCGCGGCGAAGGTCGGACAACGGTTCGGGCAGGGTGTCGCACAATTGGATCGCCGCCACCCGCTCCGGCGGAATGGCTCGAAGCGGGAACCGGTTCGTCGGCGGTGTGGGCGCGCTGCCAATGCCAGGCATCGATGAGGAGTCCGGCGTTGTCCGCGCCGGATGCCTCGATCAGTTTCCACGCGGAGGTAGCGGAATCGATCGCGGCGTACGGCATGTACTCGAGGGCGACGACGGCTCCGGAATCGGCTGCACGGTAGCACAATTCGCGCAACCCGCGTGCCAGGGTGCCGAATGGGAATTGCTGCGACATGGCCGTGTGGATTCGGGTGGCGCCCAGTTCGGCCGCCATTCGCACCACGAGGCGGTCGGATTCGAGCTCGTCCTCGGAATATGCGGCCGGGTCCGCCCAGTGTGCGGCCAACTCGACTTCGTCCACCTGGAGACCGTGCTCCGTGACCACCGCGGAGATATCCGCGGGGGTCGAATGGTCCTTCAACGCCGCGCGGTAGTGCTCGACCGAGAGCCCGATACCGGTGAAACCGGCGGCCGCGGCCGCCGCGCAACGAGTACCCACATCCGCATTGCGCAGCGTGAGATCGCTCAGCGTCATCGAGTAGTCGCCACGCGAGTTGCTCGTACGAACTGCCTCGCGGTCGCCCGGTCCGCCGATGTCCACACTGGCGGTCTACCCGGCCACACCCGACGAAACCCTCGCCGAGAATGCGTGGCACTCGTCGGTTTCTCACCGCATGCCGCTCGACCTGGGGTCGGCGCTCCTTCGAGTCGGTCCCGATCTCTCGGCGACTGCTGGTCGGTCGGGACGAAACGATGACAGGGCTCGGTCGGTTCGGACCGACAGGCTGGGGTCGGCGATTCTGTTCCGCCTCCGGTCTCGACGTCCGCCTACTCCATTCGTACAACTCTCGGTCGGCGGCGCCGTCGTTCCGGTGGGCGGCCCGAATCACGGGCGCTGTCAGCGGCCCGGCGGTCAACCGGCGGCGTGCGGTCTCGTCCCAGGCTTCGGCCCGATACCGTCTGGTACGAGGAACCGGCGGACTCCCAGTCTTCTGAACCGCCTTCAGTCAGCGCGACAGTCGCTGCTCACCCGGGCGACGGCTGTGCTGGGTGCAGGCCGCGCAACGGTCCCCGGTCTACATACCGCGCTCCAGCCTCTCCGGCTTCGCGGTGGACCGTTGCGGAACTTCGCGATGCACGACGAACCGCCGGAGGCTGCTCCTGGGCGGCGATATCTACGTTTTACCGGCGGCCGGTGTTTGGAACGCGCGTCGATACGCGCCCGGCGTGGTGCCGACCTGGTCGTGAAAACGCCGACGCAGATTGACCGCCGAGCCCAGCCCTACTCGGACCGCGATGGCATCGACCGGTAAGTCTGTGTCCTCCAACAGAACTCGTGCCCGCGCCACCCGCCGCTCGAGCAACCATCCACCCGGACTGGTACCGACTTGCTCGGCGAACCGGCGCGCCAGCGTTCGTGGCGAGACGTTGAGATGGGCGGCCATATCGGCCACCGACAGCGATGTCTCGAGCCGCGCCTCGGCCCATTCCAGCAGACCGTCGAATCCGTCCTCGACCGGCGACGGCGGCGCGTACTGAACCTGACCGCCATCGCGATGCGGCGGCATCACCATGTGCCGCGCGATGAGTGCGGCATGTGCGGCACCGTGATCGGTGCGAACCAGATGCAGGCACAGGTCGATTCCCGCACCCGCCCCTGCACTCGTGGCCACATCGCCGTGGTCCACATACAGCCGATCCGGCTCCACCCGAACCCGCGGAAACTCCCGCGCCAATTGCCCGGCCCGAGCCCAATGCGTCGTCGCCGAACGCCCGTCCAACAGTCCGGTCCGAGCCAGCGCGAACACCCCGGAACAGATGGTGACCAGCCGCGCCCCGCGGCCGTGCGCCCGGACCAGCGCCCGCCGCACCGGTCCCGACAGCGGGGTCTCCACCGGTAGCCACCCAGGAATGATCACGGTGTCCGCGGACTCCAGCGCCGCCAACCCACGCGACACCGATATCGCATAACCCGCAGTCGTAGGCACGGCCCCCGGCGCCTCCGTACACACCTCGAACTCGTAGTACTGCGGCACGCCGTCCCGCTGTGTACCGAAAACCTCGACAGCGCAACCGAGTTCGAACGTCGACTGCACCGGCCGCACCAAAGCCACCACACGATGCATGGCAAGAATGTACCCCTCGACGTCATCTCAGACACTGTCCGGGCCTCGCCGCATCCGGCACCGTGACAGATATGAACCCCGAAATCCTCACCCAGCCCGGCTACACCTGGACAGACCTCGCCGACGCCCCCAGTCGCGAACTTTTCCCGGGCATCCGCCTACGCCACCTGTGGAAAGGCGACAACGGCGCCCACGCCCACGTCCTGGAAATGGACCCCGGCACCTCCTGGCCCCGCCGCGACGTGCACGAACCCGGACCCGAGGAGGTCTACGTCCTGACCGGCACCTTCAACGACGGCGCCCGGGACTACTCGGCGGGTACCTTCCTCCATGCCCCGGCAGGGAGCTGGCATGTGCCAGGAAGCGAGACGGGGTGCACCCTGTTCCTCTTTTATCCCGAGGGGTAGATCGCAGGCGGTAGCCGCGGCTCGGTTAGTGGGTGCAGCCAACGCTCTATACCGGATACTGATGCCTATGACGGGCGGGACGGGGGTCGGTCTCTCAGCCGATCTGATGATTGTTTGGCGTGCGCTACATCGGCGCTTCGGATCCGGCACCACAGTGACGTCGGTTCGAGTCGGCCCTTTGAGCGTGGCTGAGCGCGAAGCGTTGGCAGACCTGCTGGGCATGGCAATCCTGCCGCCCGAGGTGTGCAGCATTCGTGTCGATCAGCTGGACTCCGCATTGACAGAGTCCGTGGGGATGACGGCTCATCAGGTTGTGAAAGAGCTCGTCGGACCGATCGAGAATCGGTCGGCCGCTCGTGCAGAGCAGGCGGGTCGGCGGCGGGAGTTGTGGAATTGGCTGGATACTCATCCCGTCGTTCGCTCACAACCGGCGCTGGGGGAGTGGGCCCACGCCATGCGACGCGCCGGCATCATCGGGGGATCGGTGGACACAACGCGGGACCTGTTGGCCGAGGCCCTGGCAGTGCTGCACGCTATACCCGCACCAGGGACGCCGCTCCCGGTCTTCGCGGAGCAGACGCTGCGTGACCCACATGGCTTGGACAACGGAACTCGGTTGCAGGCGATTGTTTTTCGTGGGCTGGCAGCAATCCACGACTGTGATGTGCCTCGGGATGCCGCCCGGGTGCGCAGTTTCTGGGAGACGGCAGGCGTTGCCGACGACGAACTCTCGTCCACCGTTCTCGCGGCCGGACTCCGTGTGGCCGGATCCGGATCGGTGCTCGAAGCGATGCTCGCCGTCTGCGCAGCCGCAGGCTCGGCTGCCTCGCTGACGCTGCAGCAGGTGCGCACTGCACAGCAACTCGATGTCGTGCCGGAAGTCGTTCGGGTGGTCGAGAATCCGAGCGTGCTCGCGAGCGCGTTGCGGCGCTTCGGACCCTCCTGCGCGCCGATCGTGTGCACCGCCGGCTGGCCGTCCAGCGCAGGTATTCGGCTCCTGGATCTCCTGTCCACCGCGGGTGCCCGGCTCGAATATCACGGCGATTTCGACGGTGAGGGTTTGCGGATTGCGGCACACGTCATCGCGCGGACCGGTGCGCATCCTTGGCGCATGGGTAGCGCGGACTACCTGGCGTCGGTCGGTCCGGGCGGGCCCCCGGTGGGCCGGGTATCGGAGGCTCCCTGGGATAGCGATCTGGCCTCCCATATGCGTCGAACCGGGGTTTCGGTGCCGGAGGAACGGGTCGTGGAGATCCTCCTGGACGATCTGGCGCTGTAGTTGTCGGTGCACGGCGTTACCGTGGCTGCTGATCGAGGGGAGGCGCCGCATGGATCCGATTCGAGTCCCACCGGAGATGTTCCGGTTCACCGGTGCAGAGCGTTCGGGACTGTATACGGCGGTGCTGCATGCGTTCGGTGAGGCGAACGAACATCTCGAGACGGCGCTGAGCCTGGATAATCTGCGTTCCCGGTTGCCTTCTGTCGGCCGGCTCGAACCCGTCGCCGACGACGAACTGGCCGAGGTACTCGACCAGTTGCGGGCGTGGAATCTCGTGGATGTAATCCAGAATCACTCGGAGAACTACCGCACCGCAATTGATTACGAACGCCGCAATCTGCTGTATTCACTGACCAAGATGGGGGAGGCGGCCTTCGCCGGAGTTGTGCACGCCTTGACCGTCCTTGCCTCGAGCGGCGCCTTGCAGACCGCGGTGCTGGACGCGATCGCCGATCGCCTGGCCGACCTGATCCGCGTGTCGGAGTCCGGCACCAACCGGCAGGTCTATGTGGTGCTGGCCGAGCTGGAGGGGCACTTGGAGGCATTGCGTTCCGGGACAAAACAATTCAACGGCGAGTTGCAACGCCTGCTGCGTGCGGACGGCGTGGATCTCGTGGTGTTCCACGAAGTCAAGGCCGCCACAGTTGCATACCTGCAGGAGTTTCTCGACGATCTCGATATCCGTGCGCACACCATCGCGATGCGGATTCGGCAGCTGGAGGATTTCGGTGTCGCCCGGCTGCAGCAGCGGGCGTTGGCCGGTGCCGATCTGCCCGCGTTCAGTGGAACCGATCCCCGTCCGGCCTGGCTGGAACAGCGCCGGGCTCGCTGGGCGGGGTTGCGCGCCTGGTTCTTGCCGGCCGACGGCTCCGTGCCACGTGTCGATCAGCTGCGACATGTGGGACGGCGTGCCATCGTCACCCTCTTACAATTTCTCGACCGCCTCACCGAATCGCGCCGCCGATCGAGCAATGCTTCGGCCGACTTCCGTGAGCTCGCTCGCTGGTTCGCGATCATCCCGGCTGGAGACGACCTGAATCGCCTGTGGTCCACGGTCTTCGGCCTCAGTCCGGCGCGGCACGCTCATCTGGCACACCCGGACCCGGAGCTGGTGAGTTACACGGCTTCGTGGATCGAGGCCCCAGGTGTGCCGGTGTCGCCGCTCCTGCGCACCGCGGGAAAGACCGAACGGATGGGACGGACGGGCGCCGTTCCTGATGTATCGGCCTTGCGTAAGGAACGAGCGGCCAAAGCGATCGCCGAGCGCGCGGAAATCCAGGCGGCCTGGGACATGCTCGATACCGGCGGCACCGCCCGGCGGCTGTCGGAATTCGAGCAACTCGACCACGCCATGTTCCAGCGCCTTCTCGACCTGATCGGACGTGCACTCGGTTCGGCACCGGATGCAGAGGGCGTCCGGTCGGCCCGGGCACACGACGGCCGCATCCAGATCGTGCTGCGGCCCGCCGCGGACGGCGCTGTCGCCGAACTGCGCCTGCCGCACGGTGTCTTCCGTGGCCCGGACTATCTCGTCGAGATTCGTGCGGTCGGAGCCCGGCGATGAGCGACCTCACCAACCAGCTCGCGATCGCCGAAAAGGAAGAGGTAGGGCGCGGCATCCGCTATCTGCTCGCCGAACCGCTGCTCACCGCAAGGTCGGCCCCCGACCGGTTCGACGTCGTCCGCCGGCGCCGGGTACCGATTGCCGCCTGGTTCGACACCTTCTGCGGATGGGGGCTCATCGTGGAGCCGCGGGTGGGATACGCGCGGTTGCGTAAGGTCCGTACAAGTGTCGATCCCACGCGTCCGGCTCGGCGCCATCGTTCTCAGCGGACGCCGTTCGACCGCCGCCGGTATGTGCTGCTGTGTGTCGTCGCGGCGGAGCTTTGCACAGTTCCGGTGACCACCATCGGCATCCTGGCCGACAATGTCGCGGCCGCGACCGCGAACGAACCCCTGATCAGTGGGTTCGACCCGGTCGATCGGGCGGAGCGGCGAGCATTCGTCGATGTCCTGCGACTTCTGGAGTCGTTCGGAGTGCTGGAGACCGTCGACGGATCGTCGGACACTTACGTCGACTCCACGCAGGCGAAGGTGCTCTACCGGGTCGACAACACATTGTTGCTGCGGCTGCTGGTCACTACGTCGGGTCCATCGCAGCTGGGCGTTCCGGCCGAGGAGGTCCCGCTGCGGCTGCCCGACGTACTCGGCGAACTGACCCGTGAACGTCGTTACGGCGCTGCCGCCGAACATCGAGGTCGCCATACCGATTCCCCAGCAGCGCCGGATGCGCAGCGCAATCTCTGGTTGCGGCACAGCGTGTTTCGCCGACTGGTCGAGGACCCCGTGCTGTACTTCGACACCCTGACCGACGCCGAACGCGCCTACCTGGCAACCCCGACCGGACGGCAGATGCTCAAACGAGCTGCCGATACCGCCGGCTTCGTCCTGGAGGAGCGGGCCGAAGGGGTGATGTTCGTAGACCCCGAGGCACTGTCCACCGACCAGAAATTCCCGGATGATGCCGCCACCGCCAAGGTCGCCGCCTTGCTGTTGCTGGAAGAGCTGACCGGCCCGACCACGGTCGAGCAACTGCGCCGCCACGCGGCTGAGCTGTTGCAACGATTCCCCCGTTGGGCACGTTCCTACCGCACCGACGACGGTCCCGGTGACCTGGTTACCGACGCGCTGGCGGTGCTCACTCAGTTCCAGCTGGTTCGCACCACCACGGCCGGGCTGGTCGTGCCACTACCCGCTGCGGCGCGCTATCGCGTGCAGCAGCCTCGCCTCGCCGATCCCACTCAGGAGCAGTCATGACCGCTGCCGCTCAGGTGCGCTGGACACCGACTCGCGCCGGAATCCTCAACATCTGGCGCTACTACCGTGAAATTTTCGAATTTCACGAAGGCCGACTGCTGCTACGCGGTGCGAACGGGAGCGGCAAATCCAAGGCGCTGGAGTTGTTGCTGCCCTTCCTGTTCGATGCCAGCTTGCGGGCCAATCGGCTCTCGACCTTCGGCACCAACGAACGCACGATGCACTGGAACATGATGGGGGAGGGCGCCACCGGGGTGACCCGCGTCGGTTACGTATGGCTCGAATTCCGGCAGCAGGACCGCTGGTTCACCTGTGGTGCCCGACTGCAGGCCACCAGCCGGACCACCAGCGTGCACCCGGACTTCTTCACCACCAGCCAGCGGATCGGCGAGCCGGGCGAAGAAGGAGTGCTGGTACTCACCGATTCGGAGCGGCCGATCGGCAAATCCGAACTCGATGCCCGGATCGGCGAGTACGGCGATGTCTACGAGAACGCCGCGGAATACCGGAATGCCGTGCGTACCACGCTGTTCCCGGAACTGTCCGAACAACGGTACGACGCTCTCATCACCGCCTTGCTGCAGTTGCGGATGCCGAAACTGTCCCAGCGCCTCGATCCCGGACTGTTGTCGACACTGTTGTCGAAGGCGCTGCCGCCCTTGGGAACCGACGAACTCGCCGACCTCGCCGAGGGGTTCGAGCGGCTGGATGCGCAGCGGGAGCGGCTGGCTCGTCTCGATGAGGAATCGGCCGCGGTGGCGAAGCTCGCGCATCAGCAGCGGACCTACGCACAGCGCGTACTCCGAGCTCATGCCGGGGAGTTGGTTTCGGTGACCACCGAACTCGACACCCTGTCGGAACAGGCACGGGAGGCTGCCGGACAACACGGTGCGGCGAAACAACAGCTCATGGACATCGAGCAGAAAGTGATCGAGCTCGAACAGGCCCATGCCCAGTCCGTCTCGCGCCGGGAGGGGCTGATGAAGTCCCACGCTTACCAGGAGGGAGCGAAACTCGATGATCTGCGCGCGAACGTGGCGAAGGCGCAACGGTGGTACGACGACGCGCAGGGGCGGGCTCGTCGCGAGGCCGCCGCGGCGGAGAAGGCGGCGCAGCGCTATCAGCAGGCCCAGGACGCCGCCGTATCGTGGCGGGAAACCGTGGCATTGGCCGCCACGGAAGTACGGCAAGCGGCTCTCTCCTGTGGAATGAGCGCAACTGTGGACGAGATGGCCGAGAGTCTGGCACTTCCGGAATGCTCCGGTCTGCTTCGCAATTCCGTAGCGGCGCGCGAAGACCGGATTCGGCTCGTCGAGCGCGACATTGCGGAGCACGAGAAGAAGCGTGCGTTGAGCGAGGCTGAGGAAAAGCGTGTCGAGCAGGCCCGGGACAAACTAACTGCTGCCGACGAGCGGCTACACACCGCCGGTGACGAGCGAGATCGAGCGCTGGAATCGCTGCGGCACGACATCGAGGAGTGGGTGCAGAGCTGCTCGGAACTGCTTCTTGATGCCGAATTGCTTGTCTCCGTGGCGGATTCGGACACCGGATTCGCCGAGCGCGTCAACGAGGCCGTCACCGCCGCGCGCGAGACCATCGCTGCCGCGATCGAAGCCTGTCGCCGGGACAAAGAGGGGGCGGTTGCGGAGCGGGAACGCCCGGCCGCCGACCGCGAGAAGCTGCTCACCGAACAGGATGTGCCCCCGGCCGCGCCCGGATGGCGAACAGCCGACCGGTCCGTCATGACGGGCGCGCCCCTGTGGCAGCTGGTCGAATTCGCACCGGCGCTGGATTCCGCTACCGCTGCGGCGATCGAAGCGGCACTCGAATCGTCCGGTCTCCTCGACGCCTGGATCGGTTCCCGAGGTGAAATAGCCGGCCACGATATCTTCGCCGACCCTGACGCGGTTCAGGCCGTTGCCGGCGAGTCCCTCGCCGATGTGCTGACAGTGCATGACGAGGGCGGCGTGGCGACCGAGTCGGTACGAAAGGTATTGGCAGCCATATCGTTCGGCCGGACCCTCACCGATGGTCCGGCGATGGCGGTCGCCGCCGACGGCAGCTGGCGCATCGGTAATCTGCACGGCAGCTGGGCCAAACCGGCGGCCACCTATATCGGGGCGGAGGCCAGGAGACGGAACCGAGAGCGCCGCCTCGCCGAACTCGATTCGCTCATCGCCGAAATCGACAGGCACATCGAGGATTACGATCTGCAGCTGGAGATGCTGTCGAACCGGCGCCGGTCGATCGACGACGACATGCGGGCACAACCAGACCGCAGCGCATTTCGCTCCGCCCGGACAGCCTTCGCGGACGCGGACCGCAACCGAGATTCGGTGGACCAGGAATTGCGGACCGCGATCGACGCTTTGCGGAGCGCACAGGCAGCACAGACAGCCGCGCTGCAGAACCTCCATATGCGCAGCGCCGAGAGCGGATTGCCGACCGAAACGGCGGCATTGGAAGCACTCCGGGCCACACTGAAGTCGTTCCAGGGAAAAGCGCAGACGTGGCTCGACCATCGCCGCGACCTCCGACATGCCGAATCCGACGAACGCGCCACTGCCGAAGACTCCGAGGATAAGGCCGAGGAGGCACAGCGATCCGCCGAAAACGAAGAGCGCGCCGCATCCGAACTTCGGGACGCTGGTGAGCAATTGCGGGCTGTCGAGGATTCTGTGGGCATGGAATACCGCGAGGTGTTGAACGAGATCGCCACGTTGCAAGGCGAAATCTCAACCACCGCAGATTCTTTGAAAGCCGAACGTACGCGCGAGCGTGATTGGACCGGTAAAGAAGCCGCGTTGGGCACCAAGGCCGAGGCCGCCGCGCAGGCTCACCGCGACAAGACCGCCGAACGCGACCTCATCGCCCAGCGATTCCGGGAGCTCGCCGGCGGGAACCTGCCTGCAGACGCCGAGATCCCCGAATCCGAAAGTTTCCGCGAACTGCTCACCGGGTCCGGTGGCGTCCGTGCGGCCCTCGATGCCGCCCGCAAAGTGACGGCTGCCTGGCCGACCGTCCCGCACACCGCCAACAATATCGGCGACGCCCTGCGCCGCCTCAGCGAATCCGTGCACGAATGCCGCACCTCACTGAGCGCTCGCGCCGACCTGGACCTCGAATCCGACGGCGACATCCAACTTTTCACCGCCGTCGTCGATGGCGTGCGCGTCGGCGCCGCCGGCCTGAAGGACATCCTGCGGCGAGAAGCAGACCAGAGCCGCAACGACATAACCCAGCACGAACACGAACTGTTCGACAAGACCCTCACCGGAGACACCCGCCGCCACCTCGCGTCCAGAATCCGGCAGGCGAACGCACTCGTCGACGCCATGAACGAGCATCTGTCCCGCGTGCGCACCGCCTCCGACGTCGGCGTACAACTACGGTGGCAGGTCGGCAAAGACCTGCCACCGGGCACTGCCGCGGCCCGCGAACTGCTCTTGAAGGACCCCGCTCGTCTCAATGATGCCGATCGTGAAGCCCTGCACAGGTTCCTGCGCGACCGCATTGAGGAAGCCAAAGCCGCTGACTCCGCCACCAGCTGGGAACAGCAACTGGCCGAAGTGTTCGACTACACCCGATGGCACCAGTTCACCGTCCGTATCGACCGCGGGCGCGGAGAGGGTTTCCAGGAACTCACCAAGAAACTGCACGGAGCCCTCTCCGGCGGCGAGAAGGCTATCGCTCTGCACCTGCCGCTGTTCGCGGCTGTCGCGGCGCATTACCACGCCAGCCCCACGGCTCCCCGAGTGATTCTGCTCGACGAAGTGTTCGTCGGCGTCGACACCGCCAACCGCGGCCAGATCTTCGCCCTGCTGTCCGCACTGTCACTCGACCTGGTCCTCACCTCCGACCACGAATGGTGCACCTACCCGGAACTGAGCGGAATCGCCATCCACCAGATCGTCACGGGCGACGACAGCGATGCTGTGACGACAGTCCGGTTCACCTGGAATGGGGCGGAGCTGGAAGCAGCGGCGTAGCCGAGAGGCGGCGGCCTGAGCTCAAAATTCCAGTTCGGACCACGGGATACTGATGGGAAATGGGTGGTTGATGGTGACCGCGCCCGCGTCCGTAGGCGACCAGGCCCCGGCCAGGACGTAGTTGGCGCGGTGCAACACCGTGATGCCAGGATCTGGGGGCTTCACCTCGGGGATCAACGTGTAGGCATGGATGTGCGCGATCTCGCTGCGGTGTGTGGCGAGCGTGACCTCCCAGTACCAAGGGATTGCGGCTCGCGCGTAGCGCGCCTTCTTCGCTTCCATGTCGGCGTCCGAGTTGGACGGCGAGAGCACTTCGCCCACCAGAACCACCCGATCGGACCGGACGTCCTGGTACGGCTCCGGCAGACACCGATAGACCATGAAGTCCGGTGTGACGAAATCCGACATGCCGGTGCGCCCGAAGAACACGTTGGTCTCGGTACTCACCCGCCAGCACTGCTTGAGGTCTGCCTTCAATGCTGTTGTAGCGCAGGCACTCAGGCCGTTCCAGACCAGGTTGGTGAATTCGTGATGTTCGGGCGGGCAGTGTGGCATCCACACCACGCGCCCCTCCCAAAGTTCGATGTGCTCGGCGATCTCTTCGGGCAGCGCCGACAGTTCGTCCCAGGTCATGCACTCCGGGAGTTCGGGTCGCTTCGCCTCTGGGACGGCCATGCAGTCATAATAATTCGCCTATGCGGCGCTTGAGGAGTGTGCTCGACACAGACCCTGAGCGCAACAGTATGGCGAGCACGTCGGGTGCGGTGAAACGTCGGCCGTAGGAAGTCTCGCCGTACTGCCCGAACACGCCGGCAAGAACCCCATTCGGGCTGCTTACGAACATTTCGAGGCGCACATCGTAAGTGAACTGGCAGTTGTGTTGCGTTTCATCCCGATTTTTGGCCTGAAACGCAACGCTGTGGGAGGGGCAGCGTTATGGCATCGTCGTCGCGCTAAGCGAGTACCAGTATTACGAATTCGTGGCCCTGAACAGGCCGTTGGACGCCGCACAGCAGGCCGAGGCGCGCGCGTTGTCGACCAGGGCCAGAATCACCGATACCAGCTTCGTCAACGAGCACCACTGGCGCGCGTTCGGCGGTGATCCAAGCCGTGTGCTGGAGCGGGTACTCGACCTCGACGCGGTTGATCGATTCCAGCTAGACGAGCACGTGACCGCCTGGACGTTGGGCAGGCACGCCATCATCGAACTATCGACTGAGCAGGACGACGAGCCCGATTGGACCGCGACGCCGAGTCGTGGTTGCCCGAAATCCCGGGCGTGCGGTGCGAACTCGCGGTCGGCGACCTGCGCCCGCTCTACGTGGCCTGGCTGGCCGGGTACGGCACCTGGGAACGCGCTCGACGGTGCGGCCCGAAATCGCGCCGAGCACGAACGTCGCGAACATACCGCGCGGCTCGCACTACGCGCGGAACAGCAAGCGTGACAACGAGAACGACAGCTCGCCGAAGTGGCCGCGAACCAGGACGACACCTGGCGACAGGTCGAGGCGTTGATCGCGGCCAAGAAAGCGAGCGAATACGCTCCGCCGTCTCGATCCTGACCGACTTGCACGTTGGCCCAGCGTTCGGGCTGGCTGGAGCCGTTCGCGAAACGCGAAATCGGACTACGCCACCCTCACTTCCGCAAGTCCGCGCTGATCGCACGTCTCGACGCCGCCGGATTCCCCGGCTGACCAACCCGGCCTCTCCGCCGATCGAGCGGACTCGCACGATCGCTGTTGTTCAGGCGAATGCGCCACGTCAGTCCGTAGGTGGCGAACGACTGGGCAGGGCTTACCACCACATCGTCCCTGTCGTCGTAGCGCAGGAGCACGCTGTGAACGGGGAATTTTTGGTCGCCATCATCGAGTTGGAGGGGGCGGTCGGAAACTTCGGGTTGTGGCCCAACGCTGCTGTGATCGCACGGATTTCCGCCGCGGTGAGGCCGTCGTCTTCTGTGAACACCAGCCACATAGAACCTATTCGGCGGGGTAGCAGTTCCGTTTCCTCGGACCTGCCGGACACCCCGGGAATGAGAATTTGAGGCGGTGCCCCGTTCCACACCTGCTGGAGGTGATTGTCCTCGGTGAGATGTCCGCGTCCGCTATGAGGGCATCGATGAAGCTACGCGCCTCGCGCACAACGGATTTCTGGTCAGTAATCACGACTGCTTCGTCGCTCATCTCGGAATTCGCTGAGGCATTCGCGGATCCGATGACGGCATAGTCGGCGGTGGTGATGACCTTCGCGTGTAGCTGGGCCAAGGAGTAGACCTCGACGCCGCGCTCGAGCAGTTCGCGGATGGCGGCGGGCGAAGTGGAGTGCGAGGCCACGGCTTCCCGGCTCGCATTGACCACCAAGCGATCTCCTCGCCTGAACCCACGCAGCAGGCGCGGAGCGTCGACACCTAGTGTTCCGCGCCTGAAAT